>JBEQCG010000004.1:0-246927 GCA_041639395.1 Thiobacillus sp.
GGGGAATGGCAAGAAATCTTGCCAACATCCACCGAATAACCAGAAAAACCGGCGGCTTGACGGTTCGTTTATCCAGGAACGCGTTGAAACGTACTCAAAAGTGAATTGTTCAGCGCTTCCTTAAGGCAGTCTTAAGCTGGTCACGCCAAGCTGGCGGGCAAAAGGAGTGTACATGTCCCGGCTTGCCTTGTTTCGCCCGATCACCCGCGCTTATCCGCTTGCGCTCTGGTGGGGCGGCGCTTTCCTGATTCTGCACAGCGGCCTGCGGGGGGTGCTCGCGCTGACCACCTGGCAGGCGGCCCAGCTGGATCCGGTTTCGCTCTTCGGCGTGCTCGGACGCGGCGTGCTGTTCGATCTGATGACGCTTGCCGTGCTGCTGCCGCTTCTGCTCGCACTCGAAAGTCTGCTCGGCACGCGACGCACCCCGCCGGGCCGCATCCGCCTGGCCTTCGTCTACGGACTGGCCGGCCTGGGCCTGTATCTGTTTGGCTTTGGCATGCTGGCCGAATGGTTTTTCTGGGACGAATTCGGCGTTCGCTTCAACTTCATCGCCGTCGATTACCTGATCTACACCCACGAGGTCGTCGGCAATATCCGCGAGAGTTTTCCGGTGGCCACCTTGCTCAGCCTGCTCGCGCTGGGGGTGGTGATGGCGGTTGCCGCCAGCCGTCGCTATCTGGCCCGTGCTGCCGCGCCGACGGTGGCGCGCAGTGCGCGCATCGGGATATGGCTGGCCAGCGCGGGGCTGGCCGCCAGCGTGGCCATGTTGAGCCCGATGGCGTTCAAGCAGGGTGCCAACGAATACCAGAAAGAACTCTCGGCCAATGGCCTGTACAGCTTTGGCTACGCTTACACCCACAACAGCATCGACTACTTCGAGTTTTACGCCACGCGCCCCGGTGCGCCGCTGCCGGTACCGGCCGAAGGGCCGCGCATCGTGCAGGCCAGCGCGCCGAAAAACATTGTGATCGTCACGCTGGAAAGTATGTCGTCCAGTTACATGGCGCACGGCGGCGATACGCGCGGACTCACGCCCAACCTCGACCGCCTGGCCGACTCCGGCCTTTATCTCGCCAATCTGCGTGCCGCCGGCAACCGCACCGTGCGCGGGCTGGAAGCGCTGTCGCTGGCGATTCCGCCGCTGCCCGGGCATTCCCTCATCTGGCGCGAAGACAACCAGAATCTGGAAACCCTGGGCGCGGTGCTGGCCGACCATGGCTACGTCAACCGCTTTATCTACGGCGGCTACGCGCGTTTTGACAACATGGATACGTATTTTTCGGGCAACCATTACCAGCCGGTTGATCGCAGCCAGTTTCCCGAGCGCTATCGCGGCTTCGGCAATATCTGGGGGCTCGCCGACGAGCATCTGTACGACTACGCGCTGGAGCTGATGGATCGTGATGCGGCGAGCGGAAAACCGTTCCTGATGCATCTGATGACTACCTCGAACCACACGCCCTTCACGTTTCCCGATGGCCGCATCGACCTGTCGCGCGGGCGGCCCGGTGCGGTGAAATATTCCGACTGGGCGCTGGGCCGCTTTATCGAAGCCGCGCGCAGCAAACCCTGGTTCAAGGACACACTTTTTGTGGTGGTGGCCGACCACTGCGCCTCCAGCAAGGGGCGCACCAGCCTGCCGCCGGAGAACTACCATATCCCCGCGATTCTCTATGCCCCCGCGCACCTTGCCCCGCACACCGATACGCGGCTGGCGAGCCAGATCGACCTGGTGCCCACCGTGCTCGACCTGCTGAACCTGCCCGAGCGCCAGCGTTTCATGGGGCGCAGCGTGTTACGCACCTATCCGGACGCGGGCCGCGCCTTCATCGCCACTTACCAGAAACTGGGCTATCTCACGCCGGATCGTCTGGTGGTGCTTTCCCCGGGCCGCAAAATCGAAGACTGGCAGGTAAACGCGCAGGATGAGCTGGGTGCCTTGTTACCGGCAGGCGGTGCCGAAGTCGGGGCTGCCGTGGGGTTTTATCAGGAAGCGGCGCGGCGCGTGCGTGACGGACAACTGCGCCACCGGCCGGAATGAGTGGCAGACACAAACGCACGCACCCACCCTGCTATGCTCCCGCTGGTCAGCGTTCCCCTTGCCATTCCCATGCGTCTGCTCCTGGTTGAAGACGACCGTCTGCTGGGCGACGGTCTCAAGGCCGGCCTCATCCAGGCCGGCTACGCGGTTGACTGGGTGCGCGACGGCGAAGCCGCCGTCACCGCGCTCACCACCGAACACTTTGCCGCCGTGGTACTCGACCTCGGTTTGCCCAAACGCGATGGTTTATCCGTGTTGCGCTGGCTGCGCGGCCGGCAGGACGCCACCCCGGTGCTGATCCTCACCGCGCGTGACCAGCTGGATGACCGGGTAAAAGGGCTCGATCTGGGGGCCGACGATTACGTGCTGAAACCCTTCGATCTCGACGAAGTGGCCGCCCGGCTGCGCGCGCTGGTGCGGCGTGCACACGGCCGGCCGGCCAGCCTGTTGTGCTGGGGCGAACTCACGCTGGATCCGGCCGCGCGCACGGTGCTGCGCAACGGGCAGGCTGTCGATCTGACGCTGCGCGAATTCAATCTGCTGCACCTGCTGCTGGAAAACAGCGGACGGGTGATGAGCCGCCGCGTGCTCGAAGAGCAGCTTTACGCCTGGGACGACGCGGTCGACAGCAACGCGCTCGAAGTCCATATCCACCACCTGCGAAAAAAACTCGGCAACGACACGATCCGCACCGTGCGCGGCGTGGGTTACAGCCTGGGCGACGCATGACCCGCGCCGCCTACTCCCTGCGCCGTCGCCTCATCTGGCTGGTTGTGTTGTCGATACTGGGGGTCGGCCTGGTTTCCATGGCGGCGGTGTATCAGCGTGCGCATCACGAGGCCGACGAACTGCTCGACACCCAGTTGGCCCAGCTCGCCGAAACCCTGCTGACCCTGTCGGTCGGTGGCGAGTTCGATCGTTTCGCCACCGGCATACGCGAGCAGACCCGGCGTTTTGCCGTGCCGATAGCCTTTGAAATCCGGCGCGACGGAGACGCAGGCGGCGAACGCCTCGTCACCTCGCCCGAACACGCCGGTTTCGCGCTGCCCATCCCCGACGGATACAGCAGCCGCATCCACAAGAACAAACACTGGCGCCTGTTTTCGCTCCACGACCCGGTCAGCCGCTACACCGTCGTGGTCGGCCAGCGCCACAGCGCGCGTGACCGGCTGGCGCGCGAAACCGCGCTGACGATGCTGATCCCTTTCCTGCTGGCGCTGCCCTTGATGGCCCTGCTGGTCAGCCAGGTCGTCAGCCGCGCCATGCGCCCCGTCGACAGCCTGACCGAATCCGTGCGCGCCCTGGGCCCGGACGAGCTCACGCCGCTGGATACGCACACACCGCTGCCGCAGGAAATTGCGCCGCTGCGCGCGGCCTTCAACACCCTGCTGCACCGCGTGTCCACTGCACTCGACAGCGAACGGCGTTTTACGTCGGACGCCGCGCACGAACTGCGCACGCCACTCGCCGCACTGAAAATCCAGGCGCAAGTGGCCCGGCGCGCGCAACCGGGCGAGGCGCAAGCCCATGCGCTCGCGCAGGTGGTGGCCGGGGTGGATCGCATGACCCATCTGGTCGAGCAATTGCTCACCCTCGCACGCGTCGAACACAGCCAGCCGCCCGCGTCGGCGGCGTACCCGGCCGCCGCCCTGCTGGATGCGTGTTGCGAACCCTACCGCGAGCTCGCCGCAACGCGGGGCCAAACGCTCACCCTGGAGAGTCAGCCGGATTGCGCGCCTGCCCTCGATCGCACCCGCCTGGAAATCGTCGCGCGCAATCTCATCGCCAACGCCGTGAACTACGCCGGGCCGGGGGCGCGCATCGCCGTGCGCCTGCACTGCACGGGCGAGCGCGTCGAACTCAGCGTGCGCGACAGCGGGCCGGGCCTGAGTCCCGCCGCGCGCACGGCGCTGCGCGCCCGGTTTGCGCGCGGCGAAACCGATGCCGAAGGGTGCGGGCTGGGCCTGTCCATCGTCGAGCGGATTGCCCAGCGTGCCCAGGCACACTTTGAACTGGTAGACGGCCTGCCCAACGCCGAAGGCGGCGTGGGCCTGGGCGCACGATTCGATTGCCCTTCAAGACCCCCGCACCCCACGACCCCCAATCCCCCTGCGGAATCGGCTCCACCCGCTTGAACTTCCACCCGGCGTCACCCGGTTTTGCACGACAGCTGCCGGCGCGGCTGTGCGTTTACCCGGCCGCACACAAGAAAACGCCCCGGCAAACTGCACCGGGGCATTGATCGAATACGGCGCGGTTCAGTCGCCGAATTTCGTCGCTTCTTTTTCCACCGGCAGGGCAGCCTGGTTCCAGGCGTCGAAGCCGCCGTGGATCGAACGCACGTGGGTGTAGCCCATGCGCTTGAGGTTCAGCGCGGCGAGCGCGGCGCGGCCGCTGGTCTTGCAGTAGATGAGGATGTCGGCGTCTTTCTTCGACAGCTGCGGATGGTCGCCGATCTTGAATTCGAGCAGGCCGCGCGGGATGTTGACCGCGCCGGGCAGACGGCCGGCTTCAAATTCGGCGGGTTCGCGCACGTCGAGCAGCAGGCTGTCCGGCAGGGCGGCCTGTGCGGTGGCGAGGTCGATTTCGCTGATTTGTGCCTTGGCTTCGGCGACGAGTTCCATCGGGGTCATGGACATGAAGGTCTCTCCTGGTAAAGGGTAGGAAGGGCGATACAGCCCGGCATATTAACTCTTTCTAATATGTGGCGCTCAGGGCACGCGCTGCCATTCGGTCAGGGTGATCACGCCGTCGATGCGCTCGGCGCGAAAGCGGATCGTGTCGCCCGGCCTCAGTTCGGCCAATCGCGCGGTGTCCGTCACGCGAAACACCATGGTCATCGGCGGCATGTCGAGATTGGCGATGGGGCCGTGGCGCAGGGTGAGGCGGCCATTGGCGACGTCGATTTTGCGTACCACGCCTTCGGAGAACGCGGCGACCGGTGCGGCGGCTTCCACCTGGAGGGTGCCGCGCATGCCCGCTTCGTAATGCCCGGCGATGAGACAGGCAAACTCGAACGGGCCCGGGCGGTTGAAATGCCAGACGATTTCGCCGGTCTGCCCGGGTTCGACGTGCGCCATATAGGGCGCGTCGTGTTCCATGTCGGGAAACTTCGCCATCAGCGCGGCGTGTTTCGCCAGCTCGTCCGGCGTGCCGATGACCATTTCGTGCAACATGCGGCCGCGATTGTGGAGGCGAAAGCGCACGGTTTCGCCTTCGCGTACCGTGAGCGTGTCGGGGGTGAAGCGCATGGCGTCGGTCATGTCGATGTCCACCGTGCGGCGGACGTCGGCGGCTTGTCCGGCTATGCCCCAGGCGGTCTGTTCGGCCACCGCAGGTGCGGCGTGCGGGCGTTCGCCGTGGGCATGGACGGGCGTGGCCAGGATGAGCGCCGCGAACAGGGCGGCGTAGCGCAGGCTTGTGTGCATGTTTTTTCCTTTGTGATGAGGCGGTTCAATGTTCGTGGCCGCTGTGGCCGGCGGGTTTGCGCACGTTGACCTCGATATCGCCCGCTTGCCCCTGCGGGGACGCCGCCTGCGGCGCGCGCGGTGCGTCGACCGGCGCGTCCACCGGCCGGGCGACGGTGCCGGGCGGATGCCGGTACCAGCCGGGGTCGGAATAATCGCCGCGCTTCTGGTGCTTGCGCACCTTCATCACGGTGAACATGCCGCCCATTTCCACCGGGCCGAATTGCCCCTGGCCGGTCATCATCGGCAGGGTGTTGTCGGGCAGCGGCATCTCCATTTCGCTCATGTCGGCCATGCCGCGCTCGCCCATCACCATGTAGTCGGGGACCAGCCGGGTGATCTTTTTCGCGAGCCCCGAGTGATCGACGCCGATCATCGTCGGCACGCCGTGGCCCATGGGGTTCATGGCGTGGTGGCTTTTGTGGCAGTGGAAGGCCCAGTCGCCTTCCTCGTCGGCGAGAAATTCCACCTGCCGCATCTGGCCCACGGCGATGTCGGTGGTCACTTCGGGCCAGCGCGAGCCTTTCGGCGTCGGCCCGCCGTCGGTGCCGGTCACTTCGAATTCCACGCCGTGCAGATGAATGGGGTGGTTGGTCATGGTGAGGTTGCCGATGCGGATGCGCACGCGGTCGTTCAGCCGCACGTTCAGGCTGTCGATACCGGGAAACGCGCGGCTGTTCCACGTCCACAGGTTGAAGTCGAGCATGGTGTTGACCTTGGGCGTGTAACTGCCGGGCTCGATGTCGTAGCTGTTGAGCAGAAAGCAGAAATCGCGGTCGACCGGGTCGATGAGCGGATGCCGGCCCTTGGGATGCGTGACCCAGAAGCCCATCATGCCCATCGCCATCTGCGTCATTTCGTCGGCGTGCGGGTGGTACATGAAAGTACCGGGCCGGCGTGCGACGAATTCGTAGACGTAGGTCTGGCCCGGCTGGATGTGCGGCTGGGTGAGCCCGCCGACGCCGTCCATGCCGTTGGGTAGCCTTTGGCCGTGCCAGTGGATGGTGGTGTGCTCGGGCAGGCGGTTGGTCACGTAGAGCCGCACGCGGTCGCCTTCCACCACCTCGATGGTGGGGCCGGGCGACTGGCCGTTGTAGCCCCACAGATGCGCCTTCATGCCGGGCGCGATTTCGCGCACCACGGGTTCGGCGACCAGGTGGAATTCCTTGACGCCGTCCTTCATGCGCCAGGGCAGCGTCCAGCCGTTCAGCGTCACCACCGGGTTGTAGGGCCGCCCACTCGGCGGCACAAGCGGCGGCTGGGTTGCGGGTGAGTCCTGACTCACCAGCTCGGGCAAGCGAGCCATGGCCGCCGGGGCGACGCTGGCGGCGGCGACCCCGCCGGCGAGTTTGAAAAAATCACGTCTTGAAGTCATGGGGGGTGTCCTTTCAACCTAAAAACCGCAGTTGGACGCGCCCGATGGTGCGTTTGGGCGAGTGACTGGCGCGAAGCGACGAGGCGGCAGGCCGGGGCCTGCAACGAGGAGCGACAAAGCCAGGCGCTTGCCCGGACGCGCTAGCGGGTGCGTAGCGTGTTCACCCAAACGGTGACGGCTATCGAAGGCAGAATGGTTAGGTTTCATGTGGCGTTTCCAAGTGTGGTAAGCGGTCAACTGCGGTTTTTAGGTTCAGTGGCCGCCGGCGTCGGCGGTGGCAGCAGTCATGGCGGGGGTCAGGGTCATTTTGCCGGGTGTGCCGAGCTGCGCCATCGCCCAGTCGGCTTCGGCCAGCCAGTAATCGCGCTCGGCGTCGAGCGCGGCGTTGACGGCACCAATCTGCACGCGCGCATCGGCCAGGAGCTCGAACACGCCGATCAGCATGCCGTTGTAGCGCAGCAGGTTTTCCTCGGAGATGCGCTTCCTGAGCGGCACCACTTCGTCGCGATAATGCCGGGCAATGGCGTACTGGCTGGCGCGCAGGGCCCAAGCTTCGCGGATTTCCGAACGCGCGTTGACCGCGACTTCGCGCGCGCGTTCGAGCGACTGGCCGTAGAGCGCCTCGGCCTGCGCCACGCGGGTGCTGCCAAAGTCGAACAGCGGCAACTCGAAGCCGATTTCCACTCCGCGCTGTTGCGGTGCTTCGTTGGAACCGTTGTTGATGAGGCCAAGATCGAGCACGTTGATGAAGCGGGTGCGCCGCGTCAGGCCCAGATAACCGGCCTGGGCCTCGACGGCGAGTCGCGCCTCGGCGAGATCCAACCGGGTGTCGATCGCGCGTTGTTCCACCTCGGTCAGTTGCGGCAGGCGGGCGGGCAGCTCGGGCAGACGCGCGGGCAGCGTGAGCCGTGCCGGCTCGGTGAGACCCAGCACCCGCAGCAGTCGCTCGCGCGCGGCCATGCGTGCCTGCTCGGCGCGCGCCACGGCCAGCGCGGTATCGGCGTAGAAGGCCTGTTCGCGCGCGCGTTGCAGGGCGCTCCAGTTGCCCACCTCGGTCATGCGGCGCGCGAGTTCGGCGCTCGCTTCGGCCGCGTCCATCGCCTGCCGCTGATAGGCCGTGCCGGCGTCGGCGGCAACCGCCGCGATCCACGCACGCCGCGCATCGTGCGCGACCGCCAGCGTGTCGCGCACCAGCCGCTGCCGCGTCGCCTCAAACCGGCGGGCTTCGACGCCGGCGCGCAGCGGCATGGCGAGAAGCGCGCCCAGACTGAGATGCAGGCTGCGCTCCCATTCCACTTCGCTGCCGCGCGTGAGCCGGCCGATGGCAAAACCGGGGTTCGGCAGACGCAGGGCGCGCACACGTTCGGCGTCGGCGAATCCCAATTGGTGGTAGGCCGCCTGCAGGCCGGGGTTGTTGAGCAGTGCAATTTCCACCGCAGCGTCCGCCGTGAGCGGCTCGGCGAGCAGTTCGGCGATGCGCGCGTCGGCTGCGGCTCGCGATTCGGCGTCGCGTGTCCAGACGGGTTTGTGCGGCAGGTGGCGGGCGACGTCAGCCTCGACGGCTGCAAAGCCCCGGTCGTCCGACAGGCTGGCGCAGCCGCCCAGCAGGGCCACGGCCAGCGCCAGGGGGGTGATTCGCAATGAACTTGAAATCATGGCTGACCCCTCAATGATGGTGGTGATGCGCGTGCGGGTCGTCGCCGCTGGCGGCGTCGCCCTGCGATTCGCGCAGGTAGGTGCGCCAGCCGCCCACCGCGTGGACGCGTTCGTTGGCGGCGCGCCAGTCGGCCACCGGCGCGTCGCGCCACGACTGATAGGCTTCAAGGGGGGCAGCGGTGTCGGTGGGGGCGGTCGGGGGGGGCTCGGCGTGCGCCAGCCCGGCGGCCAGCGCAAGCGCCGCGGCCGAGCACGCCAGACGGCGTGGGGTCAGGAGAATCTTCATGGTGTCCTCGCTGCGCAGCCCGGGGCTGCGCGTGGTTACGCAATGCCGCGATAGCGGCGAACGGAATCAGGCGAGGGCGGGCTGCGGTGGCCGCTCCAGACCGTCGGGCAGATGGGTGGCCATGCTGGCCGGGGGACGTATGCCATAGGCCCGCACCGTCGCATCGGCGGGCAAGGCGGCCACAACCGGAATCGGCAATGCCGACGCCAGCATGCACATCGCACAATGCGCACAGTCGTGGCGCTCGGGCGAAGGCTCGGGCTCGGCGCTCTGGTGACAGGGCGTGGCGGCTTCCACCGCTGCGGGCACCCCACCGTGCGCCAGCGCGCAGGACAGCATCGACGCCGCCGCATAGCCCTGCAAGGGGAGGGCCAGCATCAGGCACAGCAGCAGGAGGCGATGGAGGTGCGCGCGCATGTTCAAAGTATAAACAACAGCAGAATGACCCGGACGGGGCACGCGAGGTTCCTCAGCCGCGCCGCTTGCGCGGTTCGTAATGCACCACCGCGCGCATGATTTCGGAATACGGAAAGCCGGCGACGCTGCCGGCAGTCTGCAGGGCCTGCTGCACGGTGGCGGCCACATCGGTGGTGTCGTCGCCCGCTGCACCCTGCGACGCGGCCAGCCCGCGCACGCCGCCGCACTGCGCGCGGATTTCCTTGCCAAATGGCCAGGGCGTGCCCGGCGCGATCTTCAGCGCGAACTGGGCGTTTTCGTGGACGGCCTGATAGAACGCCAGGCAGTGCTCGCGCGCGGTTGGGTCGCCACACGCGATGGCTTCGCGCTCGGCGAGGTTGATCTTGCGCGAGCGCGCACAGCTGACACAACGCGACAACAGCGCCCGCTCGAACGGGCAGCTGTGTTCGATATAAGCCTTGCGGGCCTGCTTGTAAGCGTCTTCGTTGTATTCCGCCATGGGATGCCCTCAATAATCTACTGCGCGGACGTGATCCGGGCGCGTACGGTGCTCGGAATCCTCATGTACATCCAGTACATTCCGGTTCCTCCGCTCCGTGCGCACCCGGCTGAGCGTGGTTGTTGCCGCTTCAGCGGCTTTACAACCACGGCCTGCCCCTAGCGGGTAGACGCCCTGCTCGCTACGATTCTTGAGGGCATCCAACCCATGCCAAGCGCAGCGCCTGATTACCAATCATCACCTGAGAGGGTTTTATCCAGTTCGCGCTCGGCGGTAAGCGTGTCCTGGGCGGCGATTTCGTTCTCGGCAAAGATCATCTTGTACTGATCGCCGCTCTTCGGATCGAGCGTTTTGCGCAGCGCGTTCACCTGCGCCTTGGCTTCCTTGAAGCTGGCCCACTCGCCCTTGTTTTCGAGCACCTTGAACATGCCCAGGCGGAATACGTAATACGGCATGGCGAATCTCCTCAGGCAAGCTTGCCGTGGCAATGCTTGTATTTTTTACCCGAGCCGCAGGGACAGGGATCGTTGCGGCCGACCTTGGGATAGGCATCGGCTGCGGGCGCGGCACCTGTCTCGAATGCGGCGGCCGCTTCGGCGGCGGCGAAATCCTGCGCCTCATCGTACTCGGTGTGCTCGAACTGCATGCCCGACGGCTCGTGCAGTTCCACTGCCGCCACGTCTTCGGGCGCGCGCACCTGCACGGTGGTGGTGATCTGGGTGACTTCGGCCTTGATGCCCGCGAGCATGGCAGAAAACAGCTCGAAGGCTTCACGCTTGTATTCCTGCTTGGGTTGTTTCTGCGCGTAGCCGCGCAGGTGTATGCCCTGGCGCAGATGATCCAGCGCGGACAGATGCTCGCGCCAGTGGGTGTCCAGGCTTTGCAGCATGACGGCGCGTTCGAACTGGCGCAGGCCGTCCACACCCACCCGTGTTTCCTTTTCGCGGTACACGGCGTCGGCGGCTTCGCAGATTTTCTTGCGCAGGCCGTCTTCGTCCAAGGTCTTTTCCGCGTCCAGCCACGACTGCAGCGGCAGGTCGAGGCTGAACTGCGCGGCGAGCGATTTTTCCAGGCTTGGCACGTCCCACTGCTCGTCCATGCTGCCCGGCGCGATATGCAGGTTGATGGCCTCGTTGATCACGTCGTCGCGCATGGCGCGGATGGTGTCGGCGATGTTCTCGCTGGCCAGCAATTCGTTGCGCTGTTCGTAAATCACCTTGCGCTGGTCGTTCGACACGTCGTCGTATTCGAGCAGCTGCTTGCGGATGTCGAAGTTGCGCTGTTCGACCTTGCGCTGCGCGTTCTCGATCGCACGCGTCACCCACGGATGCTCGATGGCTTCACCTTCGGGCATTTTCAGCCGGTTCATGATCGCGGCCACGCGGTCGGACGCAAAGATGCGCAGCAGCGGATCTTCCAGCGACAGGAAGAAACGGCTGGAACCGGGGTCGCCTTGGCGACCGGAGCGGCCGCGCAGCTGGTTGTCGACGCGGCGCGATTCGTGGCGTTCGGTACCGATGATGTGCAGGCCGCCGGACGCGAGCACGGCATCGTGACGCACCTGCCAGTCGGCCTTGAGCGCGGCGATCTTCGCGGTCTTGTCGGCGTCCGACAGCGCCACGTCGTCCTGGATGGTGTCGATATCCTTCTGGATGCTGCCGCCCAGCACGATGTCGGTGCCCCGGCCCGCCATGTTGGTGGCGATGGTGATGCCGCCCGGCATACCCGCCTGCGCGATGACCTCGGCTTCGCGCGCGTGCTGCTTGGCGTTGAGCACATTGTGCGGCAGGCCGGCTTTTTTCAGCTCGGCCGCGAGATGTTCGTTGGCCTCGATTGAAGTGGTACCGACCAGCACCGGCTGGCCGTTGGCGTTGCGCGCACGGATGTCGTTGATCACGGCCTGGTCGCGCTCGCGGCCGGTGCGGTAGACCTGATCGTGCTCGTCCTTGCGGATCATGGCGCGGTGGGTGGGGATCACCACGGTTTCCAGGCTGTAGATGCTCTGGAATTCGAAGGCTTCGGTGTCCGCCGTGCCGGTCATGCCGGAGAGTTTTTCGTACATGCGGAAGTAGTTCTGGAAGGTGATCGACGCGAGCGTCTGGTTTTCCTTCTGGATCGCCGCGCCTTCCTTGGCTTCCACCGCCTGATGCAGGCCTTCCGACCAACGGCGGCCGCTCATGAGGCGGCCGGTGAATTCGTCGACGATGACCACTTCGCCGCGCCCGTCCGAGCCGGGCTGCACCACATAGTGCTGGTCCTTGAAGAACAGCGCGTGCGCCCGCAGCGACGCGTACACATGGTGCATCAGCATGATATTGCTGGCGTCGTAGAGGCTGCCGCCTTCCGGCAACAGGCCCAGCTCGTTCAGCACCGCCTCGACCTTTTCGTGGCCGGCTTCGGACAGCAGCACCTGCCGCTGCTTTTCGTCCACCCAGTAATCGCCCTCGCCTTCTTCCTCTTTCTGGCGTTCGAGACGCGGCGGCACGGCGTTCACGCGGATGTACAGTTCGGTGTTGTCGTCGGCCTGGCCAGAAATGATGAGCGGCGTGCGCGCCTCGTCGATGAGGATGGAGTCGACTTCGTCGATGATGCCGAAGGCCAGCGGACGCTGTACCTTGTCGGCCATCTGGTAGACCATGTTGTCGCGCAGGTAGTCGAAGCCGTATTCGTTGTTGGTGCCGTAGGTGATGTCGCAGGCGTAGGCGGCCTGCTTCTGGTCGTGCGGCATCTGTGAGAGATTCACGCCCGTGGAGAGCCCCAGAAAACCGTACAGCTTGCCCATCGACTCGGCGTCGCGCTGCGCCAGATAGTCGTTCACCGTGACCACGTGCACGCCCTTGGCGGGCAGCGCGTTGAGATAGGCCGCCAGCGTGGCCATCAGCGTTTTACCTTCGCCGGTGCGCATCTCGGCGATCTTGCCGGCGTGCAGCACCATGCCGCCGACCAGCTGCACGTCAAAGTGGCGCATCCCGAGCACGCGCTTCGAGGCTTCGCGCACCACGGCAAAGGCTTCGGGCAGGAGCTTGTCGAGCGCTTCGCCTTGTTCCAGCCGGGTGCGGAATTCGCCGGTCTTCGCGGTCAGTTCGGCGTCGGTGAGCGCCTCCATCGCGGGTTCCAGCGCGTTGATCGCCTTGACCTTTTGCAGGTATTGTTTGACCAGCCGGTCGTTACGGCTACCAAAGACTTTCTTGAACAGGGATTGCAGCATGAGGAACCCGGAATGCCCGCAGGACGCGGTAAATCGTTGAATTTTAACATGGCGACCCGGCCCGGCCGTGACACCTGCAAGACGCGTATGCGAGCCCCGGCATTGGACGGAGTTCCCAGCTCGTGAGCGCAGAAAGTCTCGCCAACCTGCTGGCCCGGCAAATGCCCGCCGGCGTGGCGACACGCGCGCAGGGTCTGCTCAGGCTCCAGGCCGCGCTGGATCGGGCATTGCCCGCCGCGCTGGCCGGCCATGTTCGCGTGCGCACCCTGGAGGACGGCGTGTTGTCGCTCGCCTGCGCCAGTGGCGCGCAGGCCAGCCGGCTGCGGCAGCAGACCGACGCGCTCGTCACTGCACTTGGTGCACGCGGCGTCACCGTCCAGGCGGTGCGCGTCGTGGTTGACCCCCAGCTGCTCGGGCCGTATGCGCCGCCCGCCGACAAACCCGGGCTCCCCGATACCGCGCTGGCCGGCCTTGCCCAGCTACAAATCGGCATTGAAGACGGCCCGCTCAAGGACGCACTGGCAAACCTGCTTCGCCACCACCGCAAAACTTGAAAACACAGGCTCCGACTGGCGTCATTGACAAGGGGGTACTTGAGTAGCTACAAACAAGCCCGCACGCTTGACGATGCCGTAGTATTCAACCCTACACGAACCACGACAGGCACCATTTCAAATGCTTTGGGATCTGATTCAGCAAGGCCAAATTGCCAGTGCGACAGCAACCGCGGAGGCCGCGAACTACCACGCGAAAGGCAATGCGGAGATTCTTAACAAAGAGGTCATCAGGCTGGAAGCCAAGATAGACCGACTGGCCATCATCACCCAGGGCTTGTGGGAGTTGTTGAGCGAAAAAACCGGCCTTACCGAGGCCGACATCAAAACCCGGATTGCAGAAATTGACGCCCGGGATGGCCGCGAGGACGGAAAGATCACCGGGCAACCTGTAGCGTGTGCGCAGTGTGGACGTACAACGCATACCCGATTTCATGCCTGTCTCTATTGCGGCCATCCGCTCGAAGCAGGACATCTTGTTGAGAAACGCTGAGCCGCGCTGATTTCATCAAGCCGCGATAGGTCTGCGTCAACCGCGCGGTTAAGTTCTCCCCCACCGGCCCCGGGTTCTCAAGGCTTTGCAAGCTCAGCACAACCCCACGGCAGCGTTTGTAACGCTCACCGCAACACCAGCCGCTCCACCCCATAAAACAGCGCTGCGATCACGCCAACGACCAGTGCAAAACGCAGCACGCGGCCGATGTACCCGAGATATTTCCGCTGGCCGGTAAATAGCCATGCCAGTCCGAGCGCCACCACTGCAATCAGGAGGGCGACGATCAGCAGGCGCAGAACGATCATGCGACTGCGAGGGGGTGCAGGCGCAGGTAGGCGGGTGGTGCGTCTTCTTCGTGGTTGAAGCTGACGAACTCCCAGGCTTCCTGATGCTGCGACAACTCGCGCAGCAGGGCATTGTTGAGCGCATGCCCTGATTTATAGGCCTCGAAAGCCCCGATGATGGGGTGGCCGAGGAGGTACAGGTCGCCGATAGCGTCGAGCACCTTGTGCTTCACAAACTCGTCGTCGTAGCGCAGACCGTCCTGGTTGAGCACGCGGTATTCGTCCATGACGATGGCGTTGTCGAGCGAACCGCCGAGCGCGAGGCCATTGTTACGCAGGTATTCGACCTCGTGCATGAAACCGAAAGTGCGCGCGCGGGCGACTTCCTTGGTGTAGGCGGTGTCGGCAAAATCGATGCTGACGGTCTTGCCGCTTTTCTCGAAGACCGGGTGCTTGAAGTCGATGGTGAATTCGATCTTGAAACCGTTGTGCGGCAGGAAACGCGCCCATTTGTCGCCGTCTTTCACCTCGATGGGCTGCTTGATGCGCACGTATTGTTTCGCGGCATCCTGCTCGACGATGCCGGCAGACTGCAACAGGAAGACGAAGGGGGCGGACGAGCCGTCCATGATGGGAATTTCGGGGCCGGTGAGATCGACCAGGAGATTGTCGATGCCCAGGCCCGCCAGTGCGGACATGAGGTGTTCGACAGTGGAGACCTTGGCCGCGCCCGATTCCAGTAAAGAACACAGCCGGGTATCGGTCACCAGGAAAGGATCGGCTTTCAGCTCCGCAGGCGGATCGAGATCCATGCGGCGGAACACGATGCCGGTATCGGGCCCGGCTGGACGCAGGGTCATTTCGACCTTGACGCCGGAATGCAGCCCAACGCCGGTGGCGGCAACCGGGCTTTTGAGAGTGCGCTGTCTGATCATGCGGGCATTTTACCTCTGACACGCAACGCGCCGAATCCGCGTGTGCCGCATTACGGCCGGCACACGCGGGTTCGGTTCGTGCCCGGTTCAGTCAGCCTGCTTGCGCAGGAAAGCCGGGATGTCCAGGGTGTCGATGCCGGAATCGGACATGGCCTGGATGGTACGACGACGATTGGAGGACATCACGCTGGGCAGTTCCTCGCTTGCGCCCACCATCATCGGCATGTCGTCGGTGCCGGTGCGGATGATCTGCATGGGCTTGGGCTGCTGGCGGGCGACGGGGTTACCCAGACCGGTGGCGACCATGGTCACGCGCAGCGCGTCTTCCATGCTGTCGTCGAGCACCTGGCCGACGATGACGGTGGCTTCCTCGGCAGTGAACTCCTTGATGGTGTTCATTACGTCGTGGATTTCACGCATCTTCACGCTGGACGAGGCGGTGATGTTGACCAGAATGCCGCGTGCACCGCGCAGATCGACCGATTCCAGCAGCGGGCTGGCCACGGCCTGTTCGGCGGCAATTTTGGCGCGGTCTTCACCCGCAGCCTGCGCCGAGCCCATCATCGCCATGCCCATTTCGCTCATCACGGTACGCACGTCGGCAAAGTCGACGTTGACCAGACCCGGGCAGTTGATGACTTCGGCGATGCCGCCGACCGCGCCGTGCAGCACGTTGTTCGCCGCCTTGAAGGCATCGAGCATCGACACATCGTCGCCCAGCACCTGCATGAGTTTTTCGTTGGGGATGATGATGAGCGAATCGACGTGACGCGCCAGCGCCTCGATGCCGGCGTTAGCGGCGCGCACGCGCTTGCCTTCAAACATGAAAGGCTTGGTGACGACCGCCACGGTGAGGATGCCGAGTTCCTTGGCGACTTCGGCGACCACGGGCGCAGCCCCGGTGCCGGTGCCGCCGCCCATGCCGGCGGTGATGAAGAGCATGTCCGCGCCGTCGATCATTTCGGCGATGCGTTCGCGGTCTTCCAGCGCGGCTTCGCGGCCCACTTCGGGGTTGGCCCCGGCACCCAGACCCTTGGTCACGCCGTTGCCGAGTTGCAGTTGCATCTTCGCCTGGTTGCGCTTCAAGGCCTGTGCGTCGGTGTTGATGGCGATGAACTCCACGCCGCTCAAGCCCGAGGTGATCATGTGATCGACTGCATTACCGCCGCAACCGCCCACACCGATCACCTTGATGACCGCATCCTGGGTATCTACATCCATCAGTTCAAACATTTGCTTCCTCCTTCAATGCCAAAAAAACAAACCCACACCCAAAAATCTTTGACGTGTTTGCCGCGATGTCCCTGGGCATCGGGCACGACCGTCAAAACCTGTTTCGATGCCGGCCGCATTCCATCCAGGCGGCACGTCATCAGAAATTCCCCTTGAACCAGTTCTTCATGCGCTCCAGCACGTCCTTGAAGCTGTTGCCCGAGAGCTTCGGCGCATCACGCCCGCGCGCTTCGTGGCCCGCCATCAAGAGGCCCATGCAGGTGGCGTAGCGCGGGTTGTGCATCACCTCGGCGAGCCCGCCTTCGTAGCGCGGCCAGCCCAGACGCACCGGCATGTGGAACACCTCTTCGCCGAGTTCGACCATGCCCTGCATGCCCGCCGAGCCGCCGGTGATGACGATGCCCGACGACAGCAGTTCTTCGAACCCGCTGCGGCGGAGTTCCGCCTGCACCAGCGAATACAGCTCTTCCATGCGCGGCTCGATGAACTCGGCCAGCGTCTGGCGGGAGAGCGTGCGCGGCGGGCGGTCGCCGATGCCGGGCACCTCGATCATGTCGCGCGCGTCGGCCAATTGGCGCAAGGCGCAGCCGTACTGGATCTTGATGTCCTCGGCTTCCTTGGGTGGCGTGCGCAGCGCCACGGCAATGTCGTTGTTGACCTGGTCGCCCGCCACCGGAATCACGGCGGTGTGGCGGATCGCGCCGTTGGTGAACACGGCGATGTCGGTGGTACCACCGCCGATGTCGACCAGGCACACGCCGAGTTCCTTCTCGTCTTCGGTGAGCACCGCCATGGCGGACGCGAGCGGTTGCAGCACCAGGTCGCCGACTTCGAGCCCGCAGCGGCGTACGCACTTGATGATGTTCTGCGCGGCCGACACCGCGCCGGTGACGATATGCACCTTCACTTCGAGCCGCACCGCGCTCATGCCGAGCGGGTCGCGCACGTCTTCCTGGCCGTCGACGATGAATTCCTGCGGGATGGTGTGCAGGATCTGCTGGTCGGTCGGGATATTGACCGCGCGCGCGGTTTCCACCACGCGGTCGACGTCCATCTGGGAGATTTCCTTGTCCTTGATGGCGAACATGCCGTGCGAGTTGAAACTCTTGATGTGGCTGCCGGCGATGCCGGTGTACACCTCGCGGATTTTGCAGTCGGCCATCAGCTCGGCTTCTTCCAGCGCGCGCTGGATGGCGTTGACCGTGGCTTCGATGTTGACCACCACGCCGCGGCGCAGGCCGCGCGACGGGTGCGTGCCCATGCCGATGATGTCGAGGCCGCCTTCATCGTTGACCTCGGCGACGATGCAGACGATCTTCGACGTGCCGATGTCGAGACCGACGACGAGGTTCTTGGGATCGCGGGGTTTGCTCATGTTGTACTCGGTGAAGGGGGGGCAGCCTGGGCAGGCGGTGCGAAACTCGCCGGCGGCCGGCTATCGGGCATACGGATGGCAAACCCATCCGGATAACGAAGGTCGATGGTCTGCGGTGCCAGGGCAGCGACGGGGGTGCCATCGGCCGCCTGCGTAGGTGCAAACACACGCGGGTACAGCGCGACGAAACGGGCGAGCCGCGCATCGGTCAGCTCGCGCCCCAGCGCAATCTGCATCCCGGTATCGAGCCGCATCCGCCAGGCACGGCGGGGGCTCAAGCGCAATTCTTCAATCTTGAACCCGAGCGGCTGCAAGGCTTTGCTGTGTCGCGCAAAGGCCTCGACCACTTCGGTACTGGCGTCGTCCGGGCCCCACAGACGCGGCAGCTTGCCCGACACGGCCGCGGCAAACACCCTGCCCTCCTTGTCGACCAGCGCGGCATCGTTCCAGCGGGCCACGGGCACATGCTCGACCAGCGACACCACCAGCGTATCGGGCCACCGGCGTTCCACGCGCGCCTCGCGCACCCACGGCAGTTTTTCCAGACTTTCGCGCACGCGTTCGAGATCGACCGTGAAGAACGTGCCCCGCACGCGGCGCTCGGCCACCAGCCGGATTTGCGCTTCGGTCACATGCGCCACCGGCGTTTTCACGTCCAGCGTGGTCAACGCAAACCAGGGCCTCGCGACCAGCCAGGCGAGCGCGCCATAAACCAGCAGCGCGAGCGCACCCCAGGTCAGCACGCGCGCGACCTGACAGAGGGGATGGGCGTCGAGCTCGGCGGCTTTGCTCACAGCGTCTGCTCCAGAATGGCAAGACACAGCGCGTCGAAATCCCTGCCCGCAACGCGTGCGGCCATGGGCACCAGGCTGTGGTCGGTCATGCCCGGCGAGGTATTGGCTTCGAGCAGATAGGGCTTGCCCGTTCGGTCGAGCATGATGTCAACCCGCCCCCATCCCCGTCCGCCGAGCAGGCGGAAAGCGTCGAGCGCCAGCTGTCGCAACGCCTGCTCCTGTGACGCCGGCAGGCCGGCGGGACAGTGGTACTGGGTATCGTTGCGCAGATATTTGGCCTCGAAATCGTAGAAGGCTTTTTCCTTGGCCGGCTCCAGACGAATCAGCGGCAGCGGGGTATCGCCCAGGATGCCGGCGGTGAATTCGGGGCCGTCGATGAATTTTTCGGCCAGCACCAGGGCATCGTGCTCGACGGCGGTTTCGTACGCGGCCTTCAGCGTGCCGGGCGCGGTGACCTTGCTCATGCCGATGCTGGAGCCTTCACGCGCGGGCTTCACAAAAATGGGCAGCCCGAGCTGTTCTTCAACCGCTGCAAAATCACTGTCGGCGGTCAGAATCGCCCAGTCGGCGGTGGGCAGGCCGGCCGCGCGCCACAAGAGCTTGGTGCGCCATTTGTCCATGCCCAGCGCCGAGGCCATCACCCCGCTGCCGGTATAGGGGATGCCAAGCAGTTCCAGCGCGCCCTGCATACAGCCATCTTCGCCGTAGCGGCCATGCAGGGCGATGAAGACGCGGTCGAATTCGCCGCTGATGAGATCGCCCAGATTGCGGGTGGCCGGATCGAAGGGGTGTGCATCGACCCCCTGGCGTTGCAGCGCGGCGAGCACCGCATTGCCGCTGTTGAGCGACACCGGGCGTTCGGCCGAGGTGCCGCCCAGCATGACGGCGACTTTACCCAGGCGCTTTGCGCGGTCGTTCTGATTCACTGCCGTTCTCCAATAATGCGCACTTCACGGATCAGCCGCACATTGGTGCGCGCTTCCACCGTGTTTTCCACGTGTTCGATCAAACGTTCGATATCGGTCGCCGTCGCTTGGCCGATATTGACGATGAAGTTGGCGTGTTTCTCCGACACTTGCGCGTCGCCGAGGCGAAAGCCTTTCAGGCCACAACTTTCGATCAGGCGCGCGGCGTGGTCACCCGGCGGATTGCGGAACACCGAGCCCGCGTTGGGGAGTTGCAATGGCTGCGACGCGATGCGTTTTTGCAGCAGCGATTTGATGGCCTCGCGCGAGGCCGCACCGTCACCGCGATCCAGCCGGAACCAGGCCCCGATGAACCACTCCTGCTGTGGCTGCTTCAGCGCCACGTGGCGATAACCGGTGAGGTAATCCGAAGGCAGGCGTTCGTTGATCTGCCCCCGCCGGTCGAGTGTTTCGAGCTGTACCACCTTGTCCCAGGTTTCACTGCCGTAACAGCCGGCGTTCATCGCCAGCGCGCCGCCCACGGTGCCGGGAATGCCCGCCCAGAATTCGCCACCGACCAGATCATGTCTGGCTGCAAAGCGGGCAAGCTTGGGCGAGGCGACGCCTGCCTGCGCATAGATGAGCGCGGTTTCGCGGTCTTCCGGCGCAGGGGGCAAACCGCTCGTACGCGATTCGACCGACAATTTTTTCAGCACCCCGTGCAACAGGATGACCACCCCGGAGACACCGCCATCGCGCACCAGCAGGTTGCTGCCCAGCCCGACCATGTGGATGTCCTCGCGCTGCGGGATCGAACGCACCAGCCAGGTGAGGTCTTCGAGGTCGGCGGGAATGTAAACGCGCTGCGCTGGCCCGCCGGCACGCCAGGAGACGTGCTTTTTCATCGGCTCGTTGTAGAGAAACTCGCCGCGCAGGACGGGGCTACCGCCTGCGGCGATATCCGGCTCGTTCATGCGGTAGTCATGCCGCATGCTGGCCCCCGATCGCGGGTGCAACCTGACCGATGCTGCCCGCGCCCATCACCAGCACCACATCACCGTCACGGGTGAGCTCGGCGAGGGTCGCGGCCACGTCCGCCACCTGTTCGACGAACACCGGCTCGACCTTGCCGGCGACCCGAACCGCACGCGCGAGCGCCCGCCCATCCGCGGCGACGATGGGCGCTTCGCCCGCCGGATAGACTTCGGTGAGCACCAGCGCATCGACCTCGGACAGCACCCGGGTGAAATCCTCAAAGCAGTCGCGGGTGCGCGTGTAGCGATGCGGCTGGAAGGCGAGCACCAGCCGGCGACCCGGAAACGCCCCTCGCGCGGCGGCGATGGTCGCCGCCATTTCCACCGGGTGATGGCCATAGTCGTCGATCAGGCAGTAGTGGCCGCCGTCCTTCGCCGGCTGTTCGCCGTAGCGTTGAAAACGACGCCCCACGCCGTGGAATTCGGCCAGTGCACGCACGATGGCGGCGTCCTGTGCGCCCACCTCGGTCGCCACCGCAATCGCCGACAGCGCGTTCAGCACGTTGTGCATACCGGGGTGATTGAGCACCACGTCGAGGTCGGCGAGGCCCTCGCGCTGCACGGTGAAATGCATCCGCCCCGCCTCGAAGCGCGGGTCGATCGCCCGCACCTGCGCCGCCTCGCTGAAGCCATAGGTGGTGATCGGCTTGGTGATGCGCGGCAGGATTTCACGCACGTGCGGATCGTCGATGCACAGCACCGCCATGCCGTAGAACGGCAGGCGCTGGCAGAAATCGACGAAGGCCGTTTTCAGCTTCTCGAAATCGTGGCCGTAGGTGTCCATGTGATCGGCGTCGATGTTGGTGACGATCGCGATCACGGGCGTGAGATACAGAAAGGACGCGTCCGACTCGTCGGCCTCGGCGACCAGGAAGTCGCCACGGCCGAGCCGCGCGTTGGTGCCGGCGGCGGTGAGTTTGCCACCAATCACATAGGTGGGGTCCATGCCCGCCTCGCCGAGTATGCTGGCAACGAGGCTGGTGGTGGTGGTTTTGCCGTGCGTGCCGGCGATCGCGATGCCCTGCTTCAGGCGCATCAGCTCGGCGAGCATCAGCGCGCGCGGCACGATGGGGATTTTCTTCTCGCGCGCGGCGACGACTTCGGGGTTGGCCTCCTGCACCGCCGTCGAGGTCACCACCGCGTCGGCCCCGGCGATATGCTCCGCCGCGTGGCCACGATGGATGCGCGCGCCCAGCTTGGCCAGACGCTGCGTCACCGCGTTGTCGGCCAGATCGGAGCCCGACACGACGTAGCCCAGGTTCAGCAGCACCTCGGCGATGCCGCTCATGCCGACGCCGCCGATGCCGACGAAGTGGATGTGTTTAACCGCGTGCCGCATCAGCCGCGCCCTCCCCTGTCCGCGCCCGACGTCGGCATCCGGCGTCCCTCGCGGCCGGTCGCATCCCGCAAGCGGGAACCCTGCTCCCTGCTCGGGCCGACCACACCGACGAAGTGAACGTGTTTAACCGCGTGCCGCATCAGCCGCGTCCTCCCCGGCTGGCATCCCGCGTCGGCAGGATTGAACAAAGAGGACAGGAGGACAAGAAAAGACCCCCGAGGTGGTTTTCCTCTTGTCCTCCTGTCCTCTTTGTAAAAATGCCTATCCACGCACCAACTCCTCGCAAACATCCGCCACCCGCGCCGTCGCATCGGGTTTCGCCAGCGCGCGTGCCTTGTCGGACATGGCCGCCAGCGTGGCGCGATCCAGCCCGCCGATGCGCGCGGCGAGTTGTTCGGCGGTCAGGTCTTTCTGTTGCATCAGCCAGGCCGCGCCGGCTGCGCTGAGAAATTCGGCGTTGCCGGTCTGGTGGTCGTCCACCGCAAACGGAAACGGCACCAGCACGGCGGGCACGCCGGCGCAGGCCAACTCGGCGACGGTCATCGCGCCGGCGCGGCAAATGGCGAAATCGCAGGCGCGGTATTCGGCGGCCATGTCCTCGATGTAGTCGCGCACATCGGCGTCCACACCGGTAGCGGCGTAGTTCGCCCGCAGGGCATCAACATGCTGGCGGCCGGATTGGTGGACGACCTGCGGACGCCGGTCGCTCGGCAACAGGGCAAGCGCTTCCGGTACCAGCACATTGAGCGCCTGTGCGCCCAGGCTGCCGCCCACCACCAGCAGCCGCAGCGGGCCGCTGCGCTGGGCACGTTCGTCGCCGGCGGCGGCCACGATGTCGGTGCGCACCGGGTTGCCGACCCAGTCGGTTTTCACCGTGCGGCAGGGAATCGGCTTGTCGCGCGTTTGCGTGAACGCCTGCGGAAAGGCGGTGAGTACGCGGTCGGCCAGGCAGGCGAGCACGCGGTTGGTGAGCCCGCCGACCGAGTTCTGCTCGTGTACGACCAGCGGCTTGTTGAGCAGACTCGCCATCATGCCGCCGGGAAACGCGGTGTAGCCGCCCATGCCCAGCACCACGTCGGGGCGGCGCCTGAGAATCGCCGAGAGGCTTTGCCAAAAGGCAAGCAGCAGCATGGCCGGCAACAGCAGTTTCCGCAGCCACCCCTTGCCGCGCACGCCGCCCATAGCCACCCACACCATGTCGATGCCGGCGGCGGGTACCACGCGCGCCTCCAGCCCTGCACGCGTGCCGAGCCAGAACACGTTCCAGCCGCGTGCGCGCAGTGCGTCGGCCACCGCCAGCGCCGGGTAGACGTGACCGCCGGTGCCGCCGGCCATGACCATGAGGGTGCGATTTGCGGCGGCCATCAGAAGGTTTTCCCCCGCATCGTGAATCGGTTTGGACGTGCGCAGCACGCGTTTGCCCCCTCGCCCGCAAGCGGGAGAGGGTGGGGGAGAGGGAAGAGGATGCGGTTCAAGATCATCATTAGAAAGTTTTCCCCCGCATCATCTGCCGGTGTTCCCAGTCGATGCGCAACAGCACCGCCACCGCCAGGCAGTTGGCGACGATGCCGCTGCCGCCAAACGAGAGAAACGGCAGGGTCAGACCCTTGGTCGGCAACAGGCCGACGTTCACGCCCATGTTGATGAGCGACTGCACGCCCAGCCAGATGCCGATGCCCGCCGCCACCAGCGCGCAGAAGTTGCGTTCGAGCTGCGCGGCGCGGCGCGCGATGAAGAAGGCCTTGGCGATCAACCAGCCGAACAGGCAGAGCACGGCGACGACGCCGACGAAGCCGAATTCCTCGGCGATCACGGCGAGCAGGAAGTCGGTGTGCGCCTCGGGAAGATAGAAGAGTTTTTCCACGCTGCCGCCCAACCCCAGCCCCAGCCATTCGCCGCGCCCGAAGGCGATCAGCGCGTGCGACAACTGGTAGCCGCTGCCGTAGGGATCCTTGAACGGGTCGAGGAAATTGAACAGGCGTTCGCGCCGGTAGGGCGAGCTCAGGATCAGCGCGGCGAAGCCGGCGAGCAAAACCACGATGAGTCCCGCAAAGAGCCGCCAGTTGAGCCCGCCGAGGAAGAGAATGCCCATGGCGATGGAGACGATCACCACAAAGGCACCAAAGTCCGGTTCCGACAGCAGCAAGACGCCGGCGATGAACATGACCGCCGCCATCGGCAGGAAGCCGCGCTTGAGATCGTGCATCAGCGCCGCTTTGCGGGTGGCGTAGTCGGCGGCGTAGAGCACGGCCAGAAACTTCATCAGTTCGGACGGTTGCAGGTTGGCGAAGCCGAGCGGAATCCAGCGCCGGCTGCCGTTGACCTCGCGGCCGATGCCGGGTACCAGCACCACCACCAGCAACAGCAGGCCGCCAAGGAAAAGATAGGGTGCCGCCTGCTGCCACACCCGCATCGGCACCTGAAAAGCCAGCGCGCCGGCCGCGAGACCGAGCACGATGAAGATGCCCTGGCGCACCAGATAGAACTCGCCGTTGTGGCCGGTGTACCTGGCTGCTTCGGCGATGGCGATGGACGCGGAATACACCATCACCCAGCCAATCGCGAGCAGGCCAAGCGCCAGCCACAAGAGGCCGAAATCGAGCTCGGCGGAAGGCTTGGGTGCGCGCGCGGTGTAGAGCATCAGGCCTGGCCCCTTTCCGCCGCGAGCCTCTTCACCGCCTCGACGAAGACTTCGGCGCGGTGGGTGTAGTTGCGGAACATGTCGAAACTGGCGCAGGCCGGCGACAGCAGCACGGCGTCGCCGGGGTGCGCGAGCCGGTGCGCGCTGGCGACCGCTTCGGGCAGGGTCGCGGCGGGATACGCAGAGATGCCGCAGCCGTCGATCGCGGCCTCGATCAGCGGCGCGTCGCGGCCGATCAGCAGCACCGCGCGGGCGTTGGCTTCGACCGCCGCTTTCAGGGGCGCGAAATCCTGTCCCTTGCCGTCGCCGCCGAGGATGACCACCGCCTTGCGCGCACCCATGCCGTAGAGCGCCGCTTCGGTGGCACCGACGTTGGTGCCCTTGGAATCGTCGTAATAGGTGACGCCGTCGATCTCGGCGACTTTCTCGACCCGGTGCGGCAGCCCCTTGAAGTGGGCCAGTCCGCGCAGCAGTGCGTCCATCGGCAACCCGAGCGCGCGCGTCAAGGCCAGCGCGGCGAGTGCATTGGCCGCGTTGTGCAGGCCGGCGACCGGCAGCGCAGCGATCGGCATCAGCATGTCGCCACCGAGGCAAAGCTCGTCCTCGCAAAGGCCGAAATTTTCGTTGCGCGGACAGCGGTCGAGACCAAAGCTGACGACGCGGCGATCCGGCAAGGCCATCGCCATCGAACGCGCGTCGTCGCGGTTCAGCACCTGCACGCCGCGCCCGCTGAAAATGCGCGCCTTGGCGGCGGCGTAGGCGTCCATGTCGGCGTAGCGATCCATGTGGTCTTCCGACAAATTCAGCACGGTGGCGGCGTCGGCGTCGAGGCTGGCGGTGGTTTCGAGCTGGAAAGACGACAGTTCGAGTACCCAGACCTGCGGCGTGGGCGCGAAGCCCTGCTCGATTTCGTACAGCGCATCCAGAACCGGCAGCCCGATATTGCCCGCCACGCAGGTTTCCAGCCCGGCCATGCGGCACATGTCGCCGCACATGGCGGTGACCGTGCTCTTGCCGTTGCTGCCGGTGATGGCGATGACGCGCATGGGGTGTTCACGCTGCGTATTGAGCGCCTGGATGGCGCGCGCAAACAGCTCGACATCGCCCGCCACTTCCACTCCGGCTGCGATGGCGGCCGCCACGGCCGGCTCGGCCAGCGGCACACCCGGGCTCACCACGAGCAGCCCGGCACTAGCCAGCTGCTCGGGATCAAACGGCCCGGTGGTGAGAGGAACGCCCGGCAACATCGCGGCAAGCCGCGTGGCCTGCGGCGGTGCAACCCGGCTGTCGGCCACGCTGACCCGCGCGCCGCGCGCCGCCAGCCAGCGCGCGCACGACAGGCCGGTATCGCCCAGGCCCAGTACCAGGACGTTTTTGCCGGCAAGCTTGAGGCTGTCGTAGTTCACCGGATTTTCAGACTCGCCAGGCCAATCAGCACCAGCATCATGCTGATGATCCAGAACCGCACCACCACCTGATTCTCTTTCCAGCCCTTGAGCTCGTAGTGGTGGTGGATGGGTGCCATGCGGAACACGCGCTTGCCGGTGAGCTTGAACGACGCCACCTGCACCATGACCGACAGCGTTTCCATGACGAACACGCCGCACATGATGAAGAGCACGATTTCCTGCCGCACGATGACGGCGACCACGCCGAGCGCTGCGCCCAGCGCCAGCGCGCCGACGTCGCCCATGAACACTTCGGCGGGGTAGGCGTTGAACCAGAGGAAAGCCAGCCCTGCCCCCGCCATGGCGGCACAGAAAATGGCCAGCTCGCCTGCGCCCGGCACGAAGGGCAGGCCCAGGTATTTGGAAAACACGGCGTTGCCGGCGACGTAGGCAAAAATGGCGAGCGCGGAGGCGACCATCACCGTCGGCAGTATCGCCAGACCGTCGAGGCCGTCGGTGAGGTTCACCGCGTTGGACGCGCCGACGATGACGAAATAGGTGAGCGCGATGAAGGCAAACGCCGACAGCGCAATGGTGCCGTGCTTGATGAAGGGCAGGATCAGTTCGGTATGCGACGGCTGGCTGGCGCTCTGCCACAGGTAGACGGCGACCGCCAGGCCGATCACCGACTGCCAGAAGTATTTCCAGCGGCTGGGCAGGCCGCGCGAATTCTTTTCCACCACCTTGCGCCAATCGTCGACCCAGCCGATGACGCCAAAGCCGATGAGTGTGGCCAGTGCCACCCAGACATAATGGTTCGACAGGTCGGCCCACAGCAGCGTGGTCACGGTGACCGACACCAGAATCAGCGCGCCGCCCATGGTCGGGGTGCCGGATTTGACCAGATGCGTCTGCGGGCCGTCGCTGCGCACCGACTGGCCAATTTTCAGTGCGGTGAGTTTGCGGATGACCGCCGGGCCAACGATGAAGGAAATCGTCAGCGCGGTGAGCGTGGCCAGCACGGCACGCAGCGTCAGGTAGTTGAAGACGTTGAACGCCCGCACATCCTGACCCAGTTGTTGGAATAGCCACAGCAGCATGTCAGTGCGTCTCCAGGAAGCGATTCACCACGCGCTCCATCTTCATGAAGCGCGAGCCTTTCACCAGCACGGTGGTGTCGGCGGCGAGCAGGGGTTCGAGTTCGTTGAACAGGTCTTCGATGTGGTCGAAATGCACGGCTCCACGGCCGAAGCTGCCGACGGTTTCCCGCGTCAGCTCGCCCAGCGCGAGCAGGCGGTCGATGCCGGCGTCGCGCGCGGCCAGGCCCATTTGTGCGTGCATTGCGGCCGCGTTGTCGCCCAGTTCCCCCATGTCGCCCAGCACCAGCAGCTTTTTGCCGGGCTGCGCGGCCAGCACCGCCAGCGCGGCTTTCACCGAATCGGGGTTGGCGTTGTAGGTGTCGTCGATGAGGGTGCTGCCGTGCAGCGCCGGCTTGCGTTGCAGCCGACCCTTGACGCCGGCAAACCCGGTGAGCCCGGCGACGATGCTGCGATGATCCACGTCCAGCGTGAACGCCAGCGCCACCGCCGCCAGTGCATTCATCGCGTTGTGTGTGCCGGGCATGGCCAGTTCGATGTCGAGGGTGGCACCGGGCAGATGCACGGCAAGGCGCGAACCGAACGCGCGCGGCTCGATTTCACCGCGCACGCGCGCGTCAGGGTGCAGGCCAAAATCGACGACGACGCGATGGGCATTGGCGGCGCGCCAGAGCCCGGCGTGCGGATCGTCGGCGTTGATGACGGCGATGCCGGCGTCCGCCAGGCCGTTGAAGATTTCGCCCTTGGCGCGCGCGATGTTTTCCACACTGCCCAGATTGCCGATGTGCGCGGTGAGCGCGTTGTTCACCAGCGCCACGTCGGGCCGCGCCAGACGGGTGAGATAGTCGATCTCGCCAGCGTGGTTCATGCCCATTTCAAACACGGCAAAGCGATGCTGCGGCCGCAGGCGCAAGAGCATCTGCGGCACGCCGATATCGTTGTTGAGGTTGCCTTCGGTGGCGAGCACCGCGTCGGCGTCGCCGGTTTCCGCACGGAGGATGGCGGCGAGCATTTCCTTGACCGTGGTTTTGCCATTGCTGCCGGTGAGCGCCACCACGGGCAGGCTGAAACGCCCGCGCCAGCCCGACGCGAGCCGGCCCAGCGCCAGCCGGGTATCGGCGACCCGGATCGCCTGCTGCAACTCGGGCACCTGCGCCGCATCGAGCACGACGCCGGCCGCGCCCTGCCGCAGCGCCTCGGCGGCAAACGCGCCGCCGTCGAAATTCGCGCCGCGCAAGGCCACGAACAAATCGCCCGGGCGGAGGGCACGGCTGTCGGTGGAGACACGCAGGATCTCGGCATCCACGCCGGCAAACGGCACGTTGAGCAGGGCCGCCGCCTCGGAGAGCTTCAGCCTCATGTCCATGCCGCCAGCGCCTTTCTGGCCATCGCCGCGTCGGAGAAGGGCTGACGTTCGTCGCCGATCTCCTGATAGTCCTCGTGGCCCTTGCCGGCGATCAGCACGATGTCGCCCTGGTGTGCGCCGCCGATGGCTTCGAAGATGGCCCGCGCGCGATCTACTTCCACGTGCAAGGCCTGTTTTTCCCCGACGCCGCGCGCGCCGCCCAGAATGTCGTCGATGATCGCTTGCGGCGCTTCGTGGCGCGGGTTGTCGCTGGTGATCCAGACCTCGTCGGCCGCACGGGCCGCAGCTTCGCCCATGAGCGGGCGCTTGCCACGGTCGCGGTTACCGCCGCAGCCGAACACACACACCAGGCGGCCGCCTTCCACGCTTTCGCGCAGCGCGGCCAGGACTTTTTCGAGGGCGTCCGGGGTATGCGCGTAATCGACCACCACCAGCGGGTGCGCACCGCCGCCCAGGGTTTCCATGCGACCAGGCGGCGGCACCACGTGCGCCAGCGCAGCGACGGCGTCGTCGAGTTTCACCTCCGACACCAGCAGCGTGGTGAGCACGGCGAGCAGGTTGGCGGCGTTGAAGCGCCCGACCAGCGGTGCCGCCACGTCGGCATCGCCCCAGTCGGTGCGCACCTTCATCGCCAGGCCCGCACGCCCCAGCCGCAAGGCTTCGCCGACCACCGCGCCACGGGTGAAGCCATACCCGGCCACGCGCGCGGGGCGGGTTTCGCCTTCGAGCTGCTGGCCGAAGGCGTCGTCGACATTGAGCACCACGCTCTCCAGCCCCGGCCAGGCAAACAGACGGGCCTTGGCGGCGGCATAGTTTTCCATGCTGCCGTGATAATCGAGATGGTCGCGTGACAGATTGGTGAGCACCGCCACCTTGAACGTGGTGCCGTTGACGCGACCCTGCGCCAAGCCGTGCGAGGACACCTCCATGGCGCAGGCCGTTGCGCCCTGCTGCCGGTAATGCGCCAGCCGCTGTTGCAGGGCGATGGCGTCGGGCGTGGTGTTGAGCGCAGGCGTCAAGGCACCGGGGAAACCGTTGCCGACCGTGCCGATGACCGCCGTTTTGCGCCCCAGCCGGGAGAAGCTCTGCGCAACCCAGTGCGCCACCGAGGTTTTGCCGTTGGTGCCGGTGACCCCGACCATGTGCATGGCGCGCGACGGCTCGCCGTAGACGTGCGCCGCGATCTCGCCGATGCGATGCCGCAGGTCGACCACGCCGGCGTTCGCCACCGGCAGCGCGGGATCCCACTGGTAGTGATCGGCGTCCCACAGCACGCCGTCGACGCGTTGCGCCACGGCCTGGGCGATGTAGTCGCGGCCGTCGCGGGTTTCGCCGGGATAGGCGGCAAACACCACGCCGGGCGCGGCGCGGCGGCTGTCGTTGACAAGCTCGGCAACCGGTACGCCCAGGCGTTCCAGAATATGCGGCACCGACTCGCGGATGGCGAGCGCGGCGGGCATGCGGGTAGCGGACTTGGCCATTACGCGCCGCCTCCCGGCCGGGTGGCGTTCTGCGTCATGCGGGTGGCGGTCTCGGGCGCATCGGGCGGCAGCCCCAGCTGGCGCAGGCTCGCCGCCATCACCTGGGCGAACACCGGGCCGGCGACGCTGCCACCGTAATACACGCCGTCGGACGGCTCATCGACGACCACGCCGATGATGAGGCGCGGATTCGACGCCGGGGCCATGCCCACAAACGACGACAGATAGCGATCAGGCGCGTAGCGGCCGTCGACCAGCTTGTGCGCGGTGCCGGTCTTGCCGGCCACGCGATAACCCGGCACGCGGGTGCGCAGGCCAGTGCCACCTTCCTGGGTGACGGCCTCCATCATGCTGCGCACCTCGCGCGCCACCGCCGGCGAAAAGACACGCTCACCGATGACCTCCTGCGGCTCGCGCTTGAGGAAGGACAGCGGCATCACCTCGCCGTCGTTGGCAAACGCCATATAGGCGCGCGACAGTTGCAGGAGACTCACCGAGAGGCCATAACCGTAGGCCATCGTGGCCTGCTCAACCGGCTTCCAGGTCGCCGCGTCGCGCAGGCGGCCCGCCGTCTCGCCGGGGAAACCCGAGCCGGGCAGTTCACCAAAGCCGGAGCGGTGCAATACATCCCAGTACTGGTGGGGCGTCAGCGACATGGCGAGCTTCACCGCGCCGACGTTGCTCGATTTCTGGATGATCTCGGTCACCGTCATCTGCGGATGCGGGTGCACGTCGCGCACCAGCTTGGTCGACACGCGATAGGTTTCGGGCGTGTCGAGCACGCTGTCGGGGCGGAACAGGCCGCGCTCCAGCACGGCGGCGGCGACGAAGGGCTTGATGGTCGAACCGGGTTCAAAGGTATCGATCACCGCGCGGTTGCGCATCGGCTCAGGCTGGTAGTTGCGCCGGTTGTTGGGGTTGAAGTTGGGCTGATTGGCGAGCGCGAGGATTTCGCCGGTTTTCGCGTCGAGCACCACCACGCTGCCGCCACGAGCCTTGTGTTTGGCAATGGCGGCGGCGAGTTCGCGATGCGCGAGATACTGGATTTTCAGATCCAGCGCCAGCGCCAGATTGCCGCCCATCTGCGCGGTCTTGATCGGCGCGCGGTCGCGGATCACATTGCCGCGCCGGTCGCGCAGGATCTGGCGCTCGCCGGCGCGCCCGGCGAGCCAGTCCTGATAGGCGCGCTCGACGCCTTCCTGGCCCACGTCGTCGATATTGGTGAAGCCGACCACGTGCGCGGCCACGTCGCCCGCCGGGTAGTAACGGCGGAATTCACGGCGCAGCACCAGCCCCGGCGCGCCCATCGCGGCGATCTTCGCGGCCTGCTCCGGAGTCACCGGGCGTTTCACATTGAATTCGCCGCGGGTACGGTGGGCGAGACGCTTTTCCAGCGCCGCCAGCGGCATGTCGAGTGCGGCGGCCAGCTGTGTTTTTTGCGTGGCCGTCAATTCGAGGTCAGCAGGGCGTGCCCACAGCGTTTCCACCGGGGTGCTGATCGCCAGCAGCTGGCCGTGGCGGTCGGACACCTGACCGCGATGCGCCGGCAGCGTCAGGCTGCGGTTGGCGACGGCGTCGCCCTTGCCTTGCAGATAATCGGTGTTGAGTCCTTGCAGATAGAACGCGCGCGCGCCGACCATCGTCAACCCGCCCAGCAGCAGGCCCGCCACCGTGGCCAGCCGCCAGGGGGCGAGATTCAGCTTGAGGAGTTTGCGCGACTGGTAGTTCACGGTGCCTCCACCCCGTTTTCAACGTGAATGCGGTCTTGCGCCGGTGCCAGTAGCCCGATCTGCTGGCGCGCCACGGCATCAACCCGTGCCGGGTTGGCCCAGGTGCTCTGCTCGAGCTGCAACTGCCCCCATTGCTCGTCGAGCGCGCGCGCTTCTTTTCTCAGTCCTTCCAGCTCGATGAAATAGGTGCGCGAACGATGCTGCGCCTGAATGACCGCCAGCGCACACGCGACCAGCAGCAGGGCGAGCACGATGTTGATGCGGCTCATGCGCGGCGCTCCGCCACCCGCAGCACGGCGCTGCGGGCACGTGGGTTGGCCGCCACTTCGGCGTCGCTTGCGTGTTGCGCACGGCCAATGAGTGCCAACCGCCCTGGCTTGATCTGCGCCGCAGGAATCGGCAGCCGCGCGGGCGGCTGTTCGCCCAGCGCTTCGTCGCGCAGGAAACGCTTGACGATGCGGTCTTCCAGCGAATGAAAGCTGATGACGGCGAGCCGCCCCCCGGGCAGGAGGCGATCGACGCATTGCGGCAGCACGGTGCTCAATTCTTCGAGTTCGCGGTTGAGATGAATCCGTAGAGCCTGGAAGCTCCGCGTGGCGGGGTGCTGCCCCGGCTCGCGCTTTTTGACGACAGCCGCGATGAGCCCCGCAAGTTGCCCCGTTGTGCGGAGTGCCGTGTTTTGCCGTGCCGCCACAATCGCGCGCGCAATCGATCGAGCAAACCGCTCTTCCCCGTAGTTGCGGATGACCTCACCGATTTCCCCCTCCGTCGCCGTCGCCAGCCAGTCCGCTGCGGACTGGCCCGATTCCGGGTCCATGCGCATGTCGAGCGGCGCGTCGACCCGGAAGCTGAACCCGCGCGCGGCGTCGTCGAGCTGCGGCGACGACACGCCAATGTCCAGCAGAATTCCGTTCACCTGCGCCACACCCAGTTCGTCGAGCACGGTGCCCAAATTCGAAAACGCACGCCGCACCAGCGTCAACCGGGGGTCGGCCAGCGCCGCGCCGGCGCGGATGGCATCGGGATCGCGATCCAGCGCGATCAACCGGCCTGCCGCCGCCAGCTGCGCCAATATCAGGCGGCTATGGCCGCCGCGCCCGAAGGTGGCGTCCACATAGACCCCCTCCGCTTGGATTGCCAGCGCCGTCACCGCCTCCTGTGCCAGCACCGGCACATGGGCGGGCTCATTCACAACGTAAAACCTTCCAGCTCGGGCGGCAGCGCGTCGTCGCCGCCAAATTCCAGCGCCTGGCCGACCTTGGCCTCCCAGCGCGCCTCGTTCCACAACTCGATCTTGCTGCCCTGCCCCACCATCACCACGTTCTTGTCGAGCTCGGCAAATTTTTTGAGCATGGGCGGCAGCAGAATACGACCGGCCCCATCCATGTCCATGTCGTGCGCGTAGCCGACAAGAAGCTGCTTGAGACTGCGGGTGCGGGGGTTGAAGTCGGACAGCCCGTTGAGTTTTTTCTCGATGGGCTCCCACTCGGGCAGGGGATAGAGCAAAAGACACTGCGTGGGGTCGGCGGTCACGACCACGCGCCCGCCGCCGTTGACGAGAAGGGCGTCGCGATAGCGTGCCGGCACCACAAGCCGGCTTTTGCTATCCAGACTGACTGTCGCCACTCCCCGAAACATGTCTCCCCTCTCGTTTTTGGCACGATGGAACGGAGCGCAGTTTCCCACAAATTCCCACCGTTCACCACCTTCACCCACTATAGGGATAGTTTTGTGGGGGGTCAAGACGGAATCGTAAAAAAACCCCTAAGTCTCAAAGACTTAGGGGCGGGTCAGGGTTGTGGATAAGTTTCTGGAAAAAACCCAGAAAAAACCGTTGGCTAAGAGATTTTTATATTTTAATTTTTAGATACCAACGCTAACTAAATGAATTAAAAAGAATAGGGGGAAAGTCAGCCGATAAGCCGGGTTCTGTCGTGGACAACCATTCCTCTAGACCGGCCATTGCTGGCCGGTTCAAGCCACCTACCCGCAGACTCGGCGAGCCACCTCAACGTCTGCCTATTTGGTGTTGCTCCGGATGGAGGTTACCGCGTTTCACGTCCACGCAGCCGGGCTTGCGCCCACCCGCGTTTACTCGTCTCTGTGGCCCTGTTCCTCGCCTCGCGGCGTACGGCCGTTAGCCGTCATCCTGCTCTGTGGAGCCCGGACTTTCCTCTCCCGCACGCATCCGGAAATGCATCGGCAGCGGTTGCCTGGCCAACTTTCCCGCCGACAGTATATTCGGCCTTGACTCACGCCGGCGATTTGCTAAGCCAAAGTGACCGGCGCGATTCGCGCCCCGTCAGGAGACCGTCATGAAAAGACGCCTGTATTTCACCGTGCCGGACGCGGCCAGCGCCCGCCACATCCGCGACGAGCTCTTGCTCGCCCGCATCGAGGATTCCCGCATTCACGTCATGGCCCGCGAAGGGGTCGCGCTCACCGGTCTGCACGAGGCCTCCATCCTGCAAACTTCGGACCTTGTCCACGGGGCCGAAACCGGTCTCGCCCTCGGCGGCGGCATCGGCATCATCGCCGGGCTGGTGGCGGTGTTTTTCCCGCCCGCAGGCGTCGATCTGCAACTCGTCACCATTCTGCTCACGGCGCTCATCGGCGCGGCGTTCGGTGCTTGGGTCGCCAGCATGGTGGCCAGCTCGATTCCGAACTCCCGACTCAAGCGCTTCGAATCCGCGCTCGAAGCCGGCCATATCCTGATGATGGTGGACGCCCCGGCCGGGCGCGCGGACGAAATTCGCGCACTCGTCAGCACGCATCACCCCGAAGCCCGCAACGCCGGCGTGGAGCCGACGATCCCGGCCTTCCCGTAAGCCCTCCTCCGCGCGGTGCAAGGCCGCGCGCCTCCTGGAAGTGCAGGCTGGCTTCCGACCACGGCAGACCCTCCTGGTCTGCCGTTTTATTGTGCTGGGTTAACGCTGATTTATTCGCATCCGCGAAAAATCAGCAGAAAATTTCCCCGGCACATGTCCGTGAAAATTTACGCTTTCAATGATTTGCGTCATTGAGCGTCACGCGCCAGCGCACCGATTCACCCGCCCGCAACGGAACCAGGGTTTCGCTGCCCAGCATCTGGTTCGCCGGAACTGTCCAGCTTTCACGACGCAAGGTAATGGTGTCGGCGTGGCGCGGCAGGCCGTAGAAATCCGCGCCGTAAAAGCTCGCAAACGCTTCCAGTTTATCCAGCGCGCCGGCGTCCTCGAAGGCTTCTGCGTAAAGCTCGATCGCGGCGTGTGCGGTGTAGATGCCCGCACACCCGCACGACGATTCCTTGGCCCCGGTGGCGTGCGGCGCGGAATCGGTGCCGAGGAAGAACTTGGCGCTACCGGAGATGGCCGCCGCCACCAGCGCCTGCCGGTGCGATTCGCGCTTGAGTATGGGCAGGCAGTAGAAATGCGGGCGGATGCCACCCCGGAACATGGCGTTGCGGTTGTACAGCAGGTGGTGCACGGTGATCGTCGCCGCCACATTGCCGGGTGCAGTCGCCACAAACTCGGCCGCCTGACGGGTGGTGATGTGTTCGAGCACGATCTTCAGTGCAGGAAAATCCCGCATCAGCCGCGTGAGATGGCGTTCGATGAACACGGCCTCGCGGTCGAACACGTCGATGTCGGCATCGACCACTTCGCCGTGCAGCAACAGCGGCATCCCCACTTCTTCCATCGCCGCAATCGCCTTGTAGGCGCGGGCAAGATCGGTGACGCCGGAATCGGAATTGGTCGTCGCGCCGGCCGGGTAGTACTTCACCGCGTGGACAAAGCCGCTGGCTTTCGCCATCCGTATTTCGTCCGGTGTGGTGTTGTCGGTGAGATACAGCGTCATCAACGGTTCGAAGCGCACGCCGGCCGGCACCGCCGCCAGCAGCCGCGCCCGGTATTCGCCCGCCAGCGCGGTGGTCGTCACCGGCGGTTTGAGATTGGGCATGGCGATGGCGCGGCCGAACACCCGCGCGGTGTCGGGCAGCACGCTGTGCATGGCCCCGCCGTCGCGGAAGTGGATGTGCCAGTCGTCGGGGCGGGTGATCGTCAGGGTCTGTGTCATGAATATCTGGACGTCATTTGTTGTTGAGCGTCATCTGGTAAAGCTCGGCCTTGGTGCGGCCGGTGATTTTAGCGGCGAGTTTGGCGGCGAGCGTGGGCGGCAGTTCCGCCGCAAGAATGTCGAGCACGCGCAGCGCCTCGGGGTCGCCGGCGGCTTCGGCATCCGCCGGCGGATGCACGATCACGACAAACTCGCCGCGCGTGTGGTTGCTGTCGGCCTGCAACCAGACCACCGCGTCGGCCAGCGGCAGGGTGTGGATGGTCTCGAATTTTTTGGTGAGTTCGCGCGCCAGCGTGAGCGTGCGCTCGCCCAGCAGGGCCGCTAGCGCCGCGACCGTTTCGACGATGCGATGCGGCGCTTCGTAGAACACCAGCGACGCCGGCAAGACGGCCAGCGCCTTGATTTCGGTTTCGCGCGCGCCGGCCTTGGGCGAGAGAAAGCCGTGAAACAGCCACGGCCCGGGGGCTACACCGGCAGCGGAAAGCGCGGTGACGACCGCCGAGGCACCGGGGATAGGCACCACCGCATGGCCCGCGCCACGCGCTGCCGCCACCAGCCGCGCACCCGGATCGGAAATGGCCGGGGTACCGGCGTCCGACACATAGGCGACGGCCTCACCGGCTGCGATCCAGGCGACGACTTTTTCTGCCGCCTCGCGCTCGTTGTGTTCGCGGATCGACGCGAGCGGTTTCTGGATGCCGAAATGCGCGAGCAGTTGCCCGGACACGCGCGTGTCTTCCGCCGCGATGCGATCGACGCTTTTGAGCGTTTCCAGCGCGCGCAGCGTGATGTCACCAAGGTTGCCGATGGGCGTGGCGACGACGTAGAGCGCGGGCGGCAGGCGGGTATGATGCGGCGTATCGTTCATGTGCCGGCATTGTCGCAGATGTTGAAAACCCTGCTGGGCCAATCCGCCGAAGCGCGTGCCGAAGCCTGGCTGAAGAAGCAGGGGCTGGTGCCCGTTAGCCGCAACTGGCGCTGTCGTTTTGGCGAAATCGACCTCGTCATGCAGGACGGTGACACCCTGGTGTTCGTCGAAGTGCGCCTGCGCAACCACCGCGACTTCGGCGACGGCGCGGCGAGCGTGACGCCGGCCAAACAGAAAAAACTGCTGGCCGCCGCCCGCGCCTATCTCGCCGCGCTGAAAACCCTGCCACCGTGCCGCTTCGACGTGGTGGCGATGCGCGACGGCACCCAACCGGATTGGTTGCGGAACGCCTTCGACGATATGGGATAATCCGGCCTCTTTCCCATCCCGCCCGCCCATGCCGCTTACCGACCGCATCCACGGCCACTTTCAGGCTTCCGCCCAGACCAAGCTCGACGCTGCCGACGCGCTGGCACCGCCCATTGAATCCGCCGCGCGCCTGATGATCCATGCACTGGCGCAAGGCAACAAGATCCTTGCCTGCGGCAACGGCGGCTCGGCGGCCGACGCCCAGCATTTCTCGTCGGAAATGATCAACCGCTTCGAGCAGGAACGCCCCGGGCTCGCGGCCATTGCGCTCACCACCGACACCTCCACGCTCACCTCGATCGCCAACGATTACGCGTACGAGCAGATCTTTGCGCGCCAGGTAAAAGCGCTGGGCCAGCCGGGCGACGTACTGCTCGCCATTTCCACCAGCGGCAATTCGCCCAGCGTGCTCGCTGCCGTGGACGCGGCGCACGCGCGCGGCATTGCGGTGATTGCGCTCACCGGCCGCAGCGGCGGGCGGTTGGCGGAACAAATGACCGACACCGACGTCTTCCTGTGCGTGCCCGCCGAATCCACGGCGCGCATCCAGGAAGTCCATCTGCTGACCATTCATTGCCTGTGCGATGCAGTGGACAGCGTTTTATTAGGAGTTGAAGAATGAACAAACTGATTCCCCTCGCCGTGGCCGGTCTCGCCGTGCTGCAACTTCAAGGCTGTGCCACCGCCGTGGTCGGCGGGGCCGCCGTCGGCACCTCGGTCGCGCTCGACCGCCGCACCGCCGGCGTCTACGTCAGCGACCAGGAAATCGAGATTCGCGCCATGAACCGGCTGCGCGAAGCCTTCCCGCAAAAGACCGACAATATTTCCGCCACCAGCTACAACCGCCAGGTGCTGCTCACCGGCCAGGTGCCCGACGAAGACACCCGCGCGCGCGCCACCGACGTGATCAAGGGCATTCCTGACGTGCGTACGGTGTTCAACGAACTGACGATTTCCGGCGTGACCTCGCTCACCTCGGACGCCAACGACGTGGCGCTCACAACCAAGGTCAAAACCCGGATGCTGCGCGACGAGCGCGTACCCGGCATCAAGATCAAGGTGGTGTCCGAAGCGGGCGTGGTGTATCTGATGGGGCTGGTGACCCAGGCCGAGGCCGAGGCCGCCACCGACGTTGCCCGCACCACGGCCGGCGTCACCAAGGTCGTCACCCTGTTCGAATACATCAACTGATCGCCATGAGCGGCCTCCGCTTCGAGCGCAAGATTGTCGGCGCGGAGACGCTTGCCACTGCCCTCGCCGCGCTGCCGCGCCCGCTGGTGTTCACCAACGGCTGCTTCGACATTCTGCATCGCGGCCATGTGAGCTATCTCGACGAAGCCCGCGCATTGGGCGCATCGCTGGTGGTGGGCGTGAACAGCGATGCCTCGGTGAAACGCCAGGGCAAGGGCGACGACCGCCCGATTAACCGCGAGGACGACCGGCTGGCGCTGCTGGCGGCGCTGGAATCGGTGTCGCTGGTCACGCTATTCGACACCGATACGCCGCTCGATCTGATTCTTGCCGTGCACCCCGACGTGCTGGTGAAAGGCGGCGACTGGGCCACAGACAGGATCGTCGGCGCAGCCGACGTCACGGCCTGGGGCGGCAGCGTGCACTCGATTCCCTTCCGCCACCAGACTTCCACCACACAACTGTTGCAGCGTATCCGCTCATGATTTACCGCGACCTGCGCGACTTCATTGCGCAACTCGAACAACAGGGCGAGCTGAAACGCATCGCCGTCGAAGTCGATCCCTATCTGGAAATGACCGAAATCGCCGACCGCGTGCTGCGCGCCGGCGGCCCGGCGCTGTTGTTCGAAAAACCCAAAGGGCACACGGTACCGGTACTCGCCAACCTCTTCGGCACGGTCAAGCGCGTCGCGCTCGGCATGGGCGAGGACGACCCGGCCAGATTGCGCGAAGTCGGCAAGCTGCTCGCCTACCTGAAAGAACCCGAGCCGCCCAAGGGCCTGCGCGACGCGTGGGAAAAATGGCCGGTGTTGAAGCAGGTCTTGAACATGGCACCGAAAGAGGTGAAGAGCGCGCCGTGTCAGGACGTGGTGTGGGAAGGCGCGGATGTGGATTTGGCGCGACTGCCGATCCAGCACTGCTGGCCGGGCGACGTGGCACCACTCGTGACCTGGGGGCTGACGGTGACGCGCGGCCCGCATAAAAAACGCCAGAACCTCGGCATCTATCGCCAGCAGGTCATCGGGCGCAACAAACTCATCATGCGCTGGCTCGCGCATCGCGGCGGCGCGCTGGATTTTCGTGAGCATCAGTTGGCGCATCCGGACGAGCCGTTTCCGGTCGCGGTCGCCCTGGGTGCCGACCCGGCGACGATATTGGGCGCGGTGACGCCGGTGCCTGATTCGCTCTCCGAGTATCAATTTGCGGGGCTTTTGCGCGGCGCAAAAACCGAAGTCACGAAGTGCCTCGGCAGCGATTTGCAGGTTCCCGCGTCCGCCGAAATCGTGCTCGAAGGCGCGATCCATCCGGGCGAGACGGCCCTGGAGGGGCCGTACGGCGACCACACCGGCTACTACAACGAGCAGGATCATTTCCCGGTCTTCACCGTCGAGCGCATCACCATGCGCCGCGACCCGATTTATCACAGCACCTACACCGGCAAACCGCCCGACGAACCGGCGATTCTCGGCGTCGCCTTGAACGAAGTGTTCGTGCCCTTGCTGCAAAAACAGTTTCCCGAGATCGTCGATTTTTACCTGCCGCCCGAGGGTTGCTCGTACCGGATGGCGGTGGTCTCGATGAAAAAAGCCTACCCCGGCCACGCCAAGCGGGTGATGTTCGGCATCTGGAGTTTTCTGCGCCAGTTCATGTACACCAAATTCATTCTGGTGATGGACGACGACGTGAACGTGCGCGACTGGCAGGAGGTGATGTGGGCGCTGACCACCCGGGTCGACCCGGCGCGGGATACCTTGCTGGTCGAAAACACGCCCATCGACTATCTCGATTTTGCCAGCCCGGTGTCTGGCCTCGGCAGCAAAATGGGCATCGACGCGACCAACAAATGGCCGGGCGAGACGACCCGCGAATGGGGCACGCCCATCGTCATGGATGCCACCGTCAAGACCCGTGTCGACGCACTCTGGAGCCAGCTCGGCCTATGACCCTACCGACCCAGGAAATTTTTCTTGGGCGCCAGCCCATCCTCGACCGCGAGCAGCGCGTTGTTGCATTTGAATTGCTGTTCCGTGCCGGCCACACGCCCGACGCCGGCGTGACCGATGACATGCAGGCCACTGCGCATGTGATCCAGCATGCGTTCAGCGAAATGGGGGCCCAGGCGGTGCTGGGGTCGCACCTCGGCTTCATCAACGTCAGCGCCGACATGCTGCTGTCCGACATGATCGAGGTGCTGCCGAGCGAACAGGTGGTGCTGGAATTGCTGGAAACCGTGGTCGTCACCGACGCCGTAGTCGATCGCTGCCGCGCGCTGAAAGCGATGGGCTACCGGATCGCGCTGGACGATTTTGTGTTCGACGACAGTTTCCGTCCGCTGCTCGAGCTGGCCGACATCGTCAAGATCGATCTTTTGCAGCATACGCCCGACACCCTGCGGGCGATTGTCGGGCAGCTTCGGCAATGGCCGGTACAGTTGCTGGCCGAAAAAATCGATAGCATGGAACAGGCCGATTTTTGCCGCGAGTTGGGCTTTGAACTGTTCCAGGGGTATTTCTTTGCCCGCCCGGCCGTGCTCAGCGTAAAACGCGCCAACCCGGCACAACTCGCGCTGCTGGAACTGCTTGATCTGGTGCTGGCCGACGCCGACACCGCCAAAATCGAGCGGGTGTTCAAGCAGAATGCCAACCTCACCTACAACCTGCTGCGTCTGGTGAATTCGGCCGGCGGCGGTGCAACGCGCCGGATCGAAACCGTCTCGCAGGCGATCATGCTGCTCGGCCGCAAATCTCTGCAGCGCTGGCTGCAACTGCTGGTATTCACCCTGCCGGAAGGCACGCCTTACCCGAGCCCGCTGCTGTTGATGGCCGCTGCGCGCGGCCGCATGATGGAGCTACTGGCCCAGCGCCAGGGTGGCGACGCCTCGCTGCGCGACCAGGCCTTCATGGCCGGGATTTTCTCGCTGATCGAAACCGTGATCGGCAAGCCGCTCGCCGAGATCCTGCAGGATCTCAATCTCGGCGATGCGATGAACGCCGCCCTGCTGCGTCGCGAGGGGATGCTTGGCGCACTCCTCAATCTGGTCGAGAGCGTCGAGCAAGCCGAGTTGGGCAACACGCTCGCCCTGCTCAAAGCAGCAGGCGGGCTGTCCCTGTCCGATCTGACTGCCGCCGAAATCGAGGCGATGGCGTGGACGCACCAGATTGCCGGGGAAACGCAATGATCGCGCGCGGCTTGCCCCTGCTGATCCTGATGCTGGCCGCGCCCGCGCACGCTGCTGCCCTCGCCCGCATCAGCGGCGACGTTCACACGCAGGAACGGGTGACGCTGCCTGCCGACGCCACGCTGACGGTCGAACTGATCGACACCACGCCGGACGCGCGCGGTGGCCGTCTGGCCCGGCTGGCGCTTGCCACACGCGGGCGTCAGGTACCGCTCTCGTTCGAGCTACCGGTGCACGCTGCCGATCTCAGCACAGCACGCAGCTATCAGCTGCGCGCCACGCTCATCAGCGGCGGCGGCGAACTGTTGTTTGCCGGTGTGCAGACCCTCTCCGGCGATGCCGCCCGCCGCATCAGCCTGCGCCTCGCGCAAGCCGGCGAGTCACGCCCCCAGGCAACGCTGGAAGACACCTACTGGATGCTCAGCGAGCTGGACAACCAGCCTGCCCGCGCCCAACCGGGCGAACGCGAAGCCCATCTGCTGTTGCTCGATGGCCTTGCCAGCGGCGGCAGTGGCTGCAACAAACTGATGGGCCGTTACGCCCTCGGCACACGCGGCCAGCTGGGCATCGGCCCGCTGGCCAGCACGCGCATGGCCTGCACGCCGCCCCTCATGGCGCAGGAAAACGCGCTACACGCGGCCTTTGCCAGCACCACCGCTTATCGCATCGACGGCAATACGCTGGAACTGCGCAACGGCGACCGCGTGCTCGCGCGCTTCATTGCACGGGCGGTGCGGTAATCCCCCGGGTCAGGGCAGCCGGGTCAGCGTCAAAGTCCAGTCTGCGGGCGGCGCAGCCTGCCCCAAACGCAGGATTCTCCCCACCTCGTTTTCGTACCAGCCCCGGTCCTGCTGGTTGGGCTCGGCCTCGTAACACCACCAGGTGCCGTCGGCGTCCTGCGCCATCCAGCGCGCCCAGTCGGGGGGATTGGTGATCTGTCCCGCCCCCGTCACGCGGACGGCAGCGGGGTTCATGGCCGCGCCTCCATCACCCCGCCGGCGGCCGTCCATTCCAGCAGCACCTGCTGTGCTTCGGTCGCCCGCGCCGCATTCGCATGGTTCACCAGCAGGACGAATGCAACACGCCGCCCGGCCCGGGTGTGCACCACCCCGGCCAGCGCGGACACATCGCGCAGCGTGCCGGTTTTGAGATGCGCCCGGCCGTTGACCGCGCTGCCGTTGAAGCGGCGGGCGAGCGTGCCGTCCAGCCCCACAATCGGCAAGGCCGATTCGAATTCGGCGTACCACGGGCTCTTCCAGGCCGCGCGCAACAAATCATTGAGCAAGGTGGCACTCACACGCTCGATGCGCGACAAGCCCGCGCCGTTTTCCAGCACCAGCTTGCCGGTGGCGATGCCGGCCTGACGCAGTGCGGCCCGCACCGCCTGCGCCCCTTTTTCCGGCGTGCCCGGCGCACCGTAGGCCTCTGCGCCCAGCGTCAGGAACAGGTTCTTCGTCATCAGATTGTTCGAATGCTTGTTCAGCCGCCGCACAACATCGGCCAGCGGCTCGGAAGCAAAGCGCAGCAGGGGCGGGCTGACCGGGGCGTCGCCGGTGCGCGTGGGGCCGCCAAGGGTGCCGCCCGATTCGGCCCACAGCGCACGAAAAATCTGACTGAAGGTGTGGGCAGGCCCGAACAGGCTCAGCCTCAAGGTCTGCTCGCCGCAGGCACGCGGGTAGCGGCCTTCGATCGCCAGTTCACTCCGGGCCGCGTCGAGCCACACCGGCGTCAACGCGTCGCGCCAGCCATTGCACGCGGCAGCCTCATCCAGTTGCACACGGTTGCTCAACGCCACGCCCGGCAACGCCGGATCCAGGCTGATCGTCACCGCCGTGGCGGACGGCTGCACCCGCACGCCCACTGCGTTGTAATTGCCCACCAGCGCGCCAGCCGGCGCGTTGTAGGGGGCGAACGGTTCGCCGTCGAACGCACCGGTATCGGTTTCGGACAAATCGAAATAGCGCGTGTCGAGCAGCAGCCCGCCCGCAATCTGCCGCACCCCCTGTGCACGCAGCGCGCGCTGCATCAGCCACACGCGTTCCAGCGTAAGCGCAGGGTCACCCTGCCCGCGCACGACCAGCGCACCGTCGAGCCGGCCATCCGCCACCGGGCCATCTGCCCAGAGTTCCGTCGTCCAGGTATACGCCGGCCCCAGCTGCGCCAGTGCTGCGTAGCTCGTCACCAGTTTCATCACCGACGCGGGGTTGAGCGCAGCGTCAGCCTGGTGGGTAAGCCAGGCAGCGTCGGCGTCGAGCGGCTGCACCACCAGCGCTACGTGATCCAGCGGAATCGCCGCCCGCTCCAGCGCCGCCACAAACGCCGGCGGCAGCGCGGCAGCCTGCACCAGCGCCACTGCGCACCAGCCGACGAGCATCCTTGCGAGAAAATTCAGGGTTCGCATCGCGCCATTATGCCCGGCGGAATGCCGAGTTTCGTGCGCAGCGCAGAGCCAGATCAACGATGCGAGCCTATCGCCGCCAATGACGGCAGCGAGCCAGCGTGTAGCCTGTGCTTATTACTCCAGCCCCGCCGCTTACGCGGGCTCATGTCTGTGACACGGAGCGATGCCCTGGCTCATTCCTCGTTTTTCATCGCCGAACGCCCCTTGTGCAACCTCAGCATTATCCGGGCACCTCAATGACCCGGCTCCCGCACGGCAGGGATGCCCGCGATGAGACGCACCAGCGCGGCCTGACGATCAGCACCGGTTTTCTCGAACACCCCATGCAGCTGGCATTTGACCGTGGACAGCTTGAGGCCGTTTTCAGCCGCATAAAATTCCAGCGTGTCGCCTGCGACCAGCGCACGCGCCAGTCGGGCTTCCGCAGCCGACAGGCCGAACAGTTGCATCAACTGGTGGGTGGTCGCCATCCGCCGATGGTCGAGCGGAACGATCAGGCACAGCGCGCCTTCCGCCTCGTCGGCCACGGACGGCACGCTGTGTTTGGGCAGGGGTGTCAGCGTCACGCTGTAGCGTTTGTCCGGCGTGGCGCTGTGATTGAGCAGCAGATTGGCCGGGCGACCGGTTTTGACGACGGCACTCAGGTGATCGTCCCATACTTTCTCCGCGCGCTCGTTCACACACCTCAGAACGCCATTCTGGATCCGCATGATGTCTTCCGCTTTCAGCTGGGCCTCGCCGTTGCGGTTGCAATACAGCAGTTGCCCGATCTTGTCGACGGCGATGATCCCCAGCGGAGCCACATCCTGACCGGCAGCGGCCAGGCGGCTGAACTGGGTGTGCTCCATCAGCCGCAGGGCGCGATTGAAGTGGGGAATCAGCCGTGCCAGCAGCGTTTCGTGCTCGGCTTCAAGCGGGGGCTGCCCGGGGGCGTGCATCACGACGCCCGGAGCGGCTACCTGCGCCCGGCCACCGCCCAGCAGGTGCAGGGTGTCTGCCCCGAGCTGGCGCGCGAGATCGTCCATCGTATCCCGCCATACGCCAGGGTTGAGCGCCGAGTCGTAAATCAAGCCCACCAGACGATCAAAATCCTCTTCCTTCATCACGCCTCCCGGTTTCACAGCAGGGCGCGCCGCAGTCGCAGACTATTGCCAATCTAGCCTGTATTCCGGATATGGCCAGTCGCGCCCCCGGGAAACCGGGTCGCGATAAAGAATTTCTATTTCATCCGTATGGACGAAGACAGCCTCCTCCGTGCCACCTAATATGGGCTTTACATTCTGCGGCTAACCGGAGCAGGTTCACCCGCGCAGGATGTCTCAACCCTGTAAGGAGAACATCATGCAAACCACCGATTTCATTGTGCACATCGACGAAACCCTGAACGCGGCTGCGCTCGATTCGATCGAAAACAGTATCCGGCAAGGCCAGGGCGTCATTTCGGTGGGGCATCGTTCCGCCACGCCGCACCTGGTGCAGGTTATCTACGATTCGGATGCCACCCGCATATCCCAAATCGTGAACGATGTGCGGCACCACGGCGTGCATGCACAGGCGGTGGGTCTGTAAATCCGGCGCACCCCCCGGCAGGTTATTCATCGGCAAGCATCAGGGCCCGCCTCATCGCGGCCAAGATGCCCGGCTGAGCCGCCGGTTCCGGGCTGGGCGGCAAAGCGGGCCCGGGCAATCTCCTGAAAATGACCGTTTCCTACAGCACCAGCACCTGCCGCGACCTGCTCTTCCACGTGCTGGAACGCCCGATGCACGGTCCGGAATTGCCGCATTCCTGCGTGAGAACGGCCTCGAGTTTCTGGGCTTGAAGCCGAGCCCCACGTGCTCGGTGCCACCCGGCAGCCTTATCCGGATGACCCGGCCGCCCTCGATCCTGCGCAAGGGCACGTCTTCGCACTGGACAATCCGGTTACCTTTTTCAGCATGTATCAATTCTGGGTACAGAAACCGGATTGAGCGGAAGCCGCGTCGATTCGGCTTCCCGACACCAGCCCTCTGTACCTGACGTAAACGGCGGCAGACACAAGCGCCTGTTCCTCCCGCCGCTTTGACCTCTTCCCCGGCCAAAGCCACCCTGCTCTGGATCGTGGCCGTGGCGCTGTTCATGGAACAACTCGACACCACCATCGTGAACACGGCGGTGCCGGCGATGGCTGAAAGTCTGGGCGCAACGCCCTTGAGCCTGAAGGCGGTGGTGACGAGCTACATCCTGAGCCTGGCGGTGGGGATTCCGGTGAGCGGCTGGATGGCCGACCGCTTCGGCACGCGCCGGGTGTTCGCCACGGCGAATGATGCAGCCGGCGGCATCCCGCATATCGCGCCCCGAGACCCAAACCCAAACCCACAGGCGGCCGTTCGCGTGTCGTTGTGCAGCGACAGCGAAGATCGCATCTATCTGACTGTTTTGTTGAAGATTTATCCAGCCTCGCGCATGGCAGCGTCGCCGCGAGGCGACATCAAAGGCGTTCCCAGGCGCATCCCGCGCCCGCCCATTTCTTCCAACTTCATGTTGATTCAATAGCTTATCGAGCTGGCCCGCCGCTTGCACTGCTGTTTTCGTGCCCAGTTCCGGGCGCAAGCACACCAGAGCGTTTCAACCCGTTTTTGAAAGAGATCGCCATGCTCAAGACCCTCATGCATCCCGGCACGTCCGCCAACACACGTCCCGACTCGAACCGGCCCAGCGCTTCCACCTACGCGAACAACCGCACGCTCGAAGCCGGCAAAACCGCCGAACCGAGCCGCGACGAAAGCATCGTGACGGGCAGCGCCAAGCCGGCGACCAACGACGAAGGCAGCAAACTGATCGTCGGCCCGAACATCAAGCTGAAAGGCTCGGAAATCACCGACTGCGAAATCCTGGTGGTGGAAGGCCGGGTGGAGGCCTCGATGAACAGCCGCGACATCCGCATCGCCGAGGGCGGCGTGTTTTCCGGCACGGCCGAGATCGACGTGGCGGAAGTGCGCGGCACCTTCGAGGGCGAGCTCACCGCGCGCAAGCGCCTGGTGGTGTACGCCACCGGCCGCGTCAACGGCACCATCCGCTACGGCGCGATGATGGTGGAGGAAGGCGGCATCATTTCCGGCAACGTGGCCATGCACGACGCCGGCTCCGCGCGCGCCGGCGTGCGGGAAGTACCGAGGCCCGCCGAGCCGGCTGCCGACACGGCGTTGAATCTGGAGCCGTTGTCGTCCGCCCGTGGTCTGGCCGGCGGTCGCGCATCGTGAACGCGATCGCGCGCGCGGGCCAATGTCGCCATCCGGCGACGCCGCGTCGCCGGTCGCTGGCGCGCAATTTCCTGCGCTTCGGCGCACGCCGCGTGCTGGCACGCCTGCATGCGCTAAGGGCAAACGGACATCTGGACGACTTCGACGACCACCGGCCATCGTGGGTGCCTGAGTTCGGCAGGTAAACCCTCAGAGCTTGGCGCTGCGCCCGCCGTCCACGGCCAGAATCTGGCCGGTGACAAAGCCGCTATCCATGGCAAAGAACCGCACGGCGAGTGCAATGTCACTGGGGTCGCCGGCACGCTTCAGCATGGTGTGCGACACAATGCGCTGGCGCGACACCTCGTCGAAATTGGCGTCGTCTTCCGGCCACATGATCGGCCCCGGTGCGATGCCGTTCACCCGCACCTCGGGGGCCAGTTCGCGCGCCAGTGACTTGGTAAGCCCAACCAGCCCGGCCTTGGCCACCGAATACACCACGTAGCTCTTCATCGGCCGCTCGGCGTGGATGTCGGTGATGTTGATGATGCAGCCGCGGCGCTTTTTCAGTTCCGGTGCGGCAGCCTGCGACAGGAACAGTGGTGCCTTGAGGTTGCTGCCCATGAGATCGACCCAGTCTTTTTCCTGAATGCTTCCAACCGGGGTCGGGTAAAAACTCGACGCATTGTTGAGCAGCACATCCAGCCCGCCGAAGGTGGCGATGGTCTGGTTCACCAGTGCCGGCAGGCCGCCTATATCCAGCAGATCGGCCTGGATCAGCGCAACCGAATCGGCGCGCAGGGCATTGAGCTCAGCCTGCAACGCACGCGCCTCGGTCGCCGAACTGCGGTAGTGAATCATCAGGTTGGCCCCGGCCGCGTGCAGCAGGCGCGCGGACGCTGCGCCCACGCGCTTGGCCCCGCCAGTAATCAGCACGACTTTGCCATGCATCGGAATTCGCCTTTATAGTCGGGAGAGTCCGCATTATCCCCGAAACCATGCTCCCTGCCCCCTCGCCCGACGCCCTCGCGCACAGCCCGCGCGTGGCCGCACACATCGCCACGCTGATCGCCGACGCGGGCGGCTGGATTCCCTTCTCGCGCTACATGGACGCCGCGCTCTACACGCCCGGCCTCGGCTACTACGCCGCCGGCGCGACCAAATTCGGCGCGGCCGGCGATTTCGTCACCGCCCCCGAATTGACCCCGCTGTTCGGCCGCACGCTGGCGCGCGCGATCGCGCCGGTGCTGGCCGCCACCGGCGGCGACATCCTGGAACTGGGTGCCGGCAGCGGCAAGCTCGCGGCCGATGTACTGGGCGAACTCGAACGCATGGCCGCGCTGCCCGCACGCTATGCCATCCTCGACGTGAGCGCGGATCTCGCCGAACGCCAGCGGCAAACGCTGGCACAGAGCATGCCGCACCTGCTGGATCGCGTGGTCTGGCTCGACACGCTGCCTGCACAGTTCAACGGCGTGATTCTCGGCAACGAGGTGCTCGACGCGCTACCGGTCGAACTGGTGCACTGGACGGATACCGGCCCGCTGCAACGCGGTGTTGCGGTCCGCGACGGTGCCTTCCACTGGGAAGACCACCACATCGCCGATCCTGCGCTCACCGTGCGCGCCCAGGCCCTCGACCTCGTGCCGCCCTACGTGTCCGAAATCAACCTCGCCGCCGACGCACTGATCGCTTCGCTCGGCGCGAGTCTCCAGCACGGCCTGATGCTGATGATCGACTACGGATTTTCCGCGCACGAGTACTACCACCCGCAGCGGCACATGGGCACGCTGCGCGCGCACTACCGCCACCACGCGCTCGACGACCCTTTTTATCTGCCCGGCCTCACCGACCTCACCGCGCACGTCGATTTCAGCGCGGCCGCCCGGGCCGGCATGGCGGCCGGCCTCGTGCTCGCCGGCTTCACCAGCCAGGCCGCCTTCCTGCTGGGCAGCGGCCTCACCGATCTGTTGACGGACATTTCCCCCACCGACGCGGCGGCCTACCTGCCGCAGGCCAACGCCGTGCAGCGGCTGGTGTCGCCCGCCGAAATGGGCGAACTTTTCAAGGTAATGGCGCTGACGAAGGGCGAAGTGCCCGCGCTCGCCGGGTTCGCGCGCGGCGATCGGCAGCACACGCTCTGAAGCATCTCAATCTGGTTGCGCCCGAAATGCGCGGGCAAACTCAACTGCGGATCCCACACCACGACAATAGGACACCGAAGCGTCCTATTGTCGTGGTGTGGCGTCGATCAGCTATGGAACACCATGGCCAGAGACAACCAAATATCACTTTCCAGCGTGAGCAGCTTCAGCCTTTTTCTCGGCTTTATTGTGTGACTTGTGCAAGGATTTATGCGGCGCGGCAGCCGGCTTCTCGGCGACAGCAGCCGGCTTGTCCATCGGGGCTGCAGGCTTCTCGGCAGCCATCGCAGCACCAGCAAACGCCAGACCCAAAATCGCAACCATCAGCTTGTTCATCGTTTCATCTCCAGTTCAGTAAAGGGAAGTGCGGTGATTTACCGCCGGGGCGCGCTGTTTGCTTTGCCTTGAAACGCATCTTAGGCGCGCCGGCTTACACCAGACTTACAATTCCAGCAGACTCCGCCGCGCGGCATCCGGCCTGATTACAATCCCGGTATGCGCATCCTGCTGGTGGAAGACGACAAGACTCTGGCCGAAACCCTGCTCGGCGGGCTCGCCCGCATGGGCATGACCGCCGAGCACGCAGCCGACGGCCAGCTCGCCGACAGCATGTTGCAGGTTCGGCGCTACGACGCGGTGATACTTGATCTCGGCCTACCCTGTCTGCCCGGCATGGACGTGCTCAAGCGCCTGCGACAACGCACCCGCAACCTGCCTGTACTGATTCTGACCGCACGCGACGCGATCCAGGACAAGGTCGCCGGGCTCAACGCCGGTGCCGACGACTATCTGCTCAAACCCTTCGACTTCATGGAGCTGGAAGCTCGCCTGCGCGCCTTGCTGCGGCGCACCGAAGTCGAGCGCGGCGCATGGATCGAAGTCGGCGCACTGAGCCTCGACCCCCAAACCCGGCAGGTCGTGTGCCGGGGCGCACCGCTGACACTCTCGGCGCGCGAATCCGCCGTGCTTGCGCTCTTGATGCGGCGCGTGGGTCGCGTTGTCAGCAAGGAAGCGCTGCTCGCCGACATGGACGCCGACGACGGCGAGCTCGGCGACAACGCGGTCGAAGTGTACGTCCACCGGGTGCGACGCAAACTCGAAGGCAGCGGTGTCGGTATCCGCACCCTGCGCGGGCTGGGCTATCTGCTCGAAGCCGATGCCGCTGTTTGAGGCGTCGACCAGCCTGGCCGGCGCGCTCAAGCGCCGCTTGCTGTGGCTGCTGCTGCCGACCATGTTGCTGGCGATGGTGGGCGCGTATTACGGAACCCTGCATTTCGCCAATCTGGCTTTCGACCGCGCGCTGGCCCGTCGCGCCTATGCACTGGCCGATCAGGTGCGGGTGCTCGGGGGGCGGGTCGAGGTCAATCTGCCAAAAGAAGCGCGCGACATCCTCGAATTCGACCCCACCGACGTGCTGTATTTCCGGTTGGTCGGGCCAGACGGCGTCACCATCGCGCAGAATGCACCGCTACCGCTATTGCGGCCGCCGTTGCATCCGGGGCCGCATCCGATCCGCTTCCACACCGTACGTTACAACGGCGAGCCTGTGCGTGTCGCGGTCTACGGGCTGTCGTTGCGCGGTACGCACGCCCACGGCCAGGTCGCGATCATGGCGGCGGAAACGATGGCCAAGCGCACCCGGCTGGCCGAAGAAGTGCTCGCCGCAATGGCTTTGCCGATGCTCGCCCTGCTCGTTTTCATCGTCTGGGGGCTGGGCGCGGCGGTGCGCGCCGGTCTGCATCCGGTGGAAGTCCTGCGCGCCGCGATCGGCGCGCGCAAGCCCGACGATCTCACCCCCATCGCCGGCATCACCGTACCGGACGAACTGCGTCCGCTGCTCGCCGAAACCAATCGCCTGCTCGCCGACGTCAGTCAGCTGCACCGGCTCAACCAGCAATTTCTGGCCGACGCCGCACATCAGTTGCGCACCCCGCTCGCCGCACTCCAAGCGCGTATCCAGCTCCTGTGCGGCGATACGCCAAGCGCGAGCTACGCCAGCCTGATGGGCGACATCGAACGCCAATCGCGCCTCGTCAACCAGTTGCTCGCCCTGTCGCGTGCCGAAAACCGCAGCCGGGCAGGCGCGCGCGCCCTGCTCGATCCGTCGGCGCTGGCGCGCGGTATCGCCGCCGACTGGGCACCGCGTCTGCTGCACGCCGGGCTGGAGTTGTCGTTCGAAGGTGCCGAGGGACTGAGTGTGCGCGCCGACGCCTTCAGCCTGGAAGAAGCGCTCGGCAACCTGCTCGACAATGCGATCCAGCACAGCGGCGGTGCGCGGAACGTGCTGATGCGAGTCGCGCCCGACGGCGACGAGATCGTGCTGAGCGTGGCCGACGACGGGCCCGGCGTGCCCCCTGCCGAGTGGCTGCATCTGACCGAGCGTTTCGTGCGCGGCACGGCGGCCTGCGGCCAGGGCTGCGGGCTGGGTATGGCAATCGTCGAAGAAATCGCGCGCGCCCACGGCGGGCGGTTGGCGTTCAGCGCGGGCCTGGGCGGACACGGTCTCGCGGCGAACCTGCGCCTGCCGCTCGCAGCGACGGCTTGAGACTTACGCCGGGGTGACCTGCCGCGTTACCCGCACCGCGTGCAGGCGGCGGCTGTCGGCGCGCAGCACGGTGAACTCGAAGCCGTCGAAACTCACGCTCTCGCCGCGTTTGGGCAAATGGCCGAAGCGCGACACGACCAGCCCACCGACGGTGTCGTACTCCTCGTCGGAAAAGCTCGCGCCCAGAGTCTGGTTGAAGTCGGCGATTTCCGCCCCCGCCTTGACCCGGAATACGTCGTCCTTTTCGCGCAGGATGTTGTCCTCGGTTTCGTCGAAGTCGTATTCGTCCTCGATGTCGCCGACGATCTGCTCCAGCACGTCCTCGATGGTGACCAGCCCGGCGACGCCGCCGTATTCGTTGACGACAATCGCAATGTGATTGCGGTTGGAGCGGAACTCCTTCAACAGCACGTTGAGCCGCTTGGATTCGGGAATGAACACCGCCGGGCGCAACATGCCGCGAATATCATTGTCGGATTCGGCGTAGTGACGCAGCAGATCCTTGGCCAGCAGGATGCCGATGACGTCGTCGCGGTCGCGGTCGATGACCGGAAAACGCGAGTGCGCGGTTTCGATGACGTAGGGGATGAAGGTTTCGGGCGGATCGTTGATGTCGACCACGTCCATCTGGCTGCGCGGGATCATGATCTCGCCGACGCGCATTTCGGACACCTGCAACACGCCCTCGATCATCGCCAGCGCGTCGGCGTCCATCAGGCTGTTTTCATAGGCACCGTGCAGCAGTTCGATCAGCTGCTCGGTATCTTCGGGTTCGCGCATCAGCCAGTGGGAAATGCGTTCCATCAGGCTGGGTTTGGGACTGGGACTACTCTCGGACTCCATGTTCAGGCGTAAGGGTTGGGGATTCGGAATCGGTTCAGTATAGCGGCTTCGCGTTTTTCCATGATGTCGGCCTCATTCGGGTCGAGATGGTCGTAGCCCTGGAGATGCAGCACGCCGTGGATCGTCATGTGCGCGTAATGCTGGTGCAGCGATTTGCCTTGTTCGCGGGCCTCGCGCTCGACCACCGGCGCGCAGATCACCACGTCGCCGCCGAGCACGCCGGGGGAAATCTCGCCGTATTCAAACGTGAGCACGTTGGGCACGTAGGCCTTGCTGCGGAAATCCTGGTTCAGCGCCTGCGCCTCATCCGCATCGACAATCCGCACCGTGATCTCGGCGGGGTGCTCCAGCGCGGCGGCGACCCAGCGGCGCACCTGTGCGCGGGGGGGCAAGTCGCTCGCCTCGCTGGCGTATTGCACCGACAGGCTGAATTCCACACTCATTTATCCGTCAGTGCCCGCTTCGCGGCGTAAGCATCGACGATGCGCCCGACCAGCGGATGGCGCACCACGTCTTCCGAACCGAAGTGGGTGAAGCCGATACCGCGCACGTTGGCGAGCGTGTCGACCGCATCCATGAGGCCGGATTTGACGTGCTTGGGCAGGTCGATCTGCGTGGGGTCGCCGGTGACGACGGCGCGCGCGCCAAAGCCGATGCGCGTCAAAAACATCTGCATCTGCTCGGGCGTGGTGTTCTGCGCCTCGTCGAGGATGATGAAGGCGTGGTTCAAGGTGCGCCCGCGCATGAAAGCCAGCGGCGCAACCTCGATGGCGTGACGTTCGATCAGCCGCGTCACCTTGTCGAAACCCATCAGGTCGTAGAGCGCGTCGTACAGCGGGCGCAGGTAGGGATCGACCTTCTGCGTGAGATCGCCGGGCAGAAACCCCAGGCGCTCGCCGGCTTCGACCGCCGGGCGGGTGAGGATGAGACGCTTGACCTGTTCGCGCTCCAGCGCGTCCACCGCGCAGGCGACGGCGAGATAGGTTTTGCCGGTACCGGCGGGGCCGATGCCAAAGGTGATGTCGTGCGAAAGAACGTTCTCGATGTAGCCGTGCTGGCCGGGCGTGCGGGCGCGCAGCTCGGCGCGGCGGGTGCGCAGATGCGGGCCTTCGCCCTCGTCGGGGCGGCCGCGCGTGAGTTCGACCAGGCCTAATTGAATGTCGTCGAGCGACAGCGCATCGTGCGCGCGGTTATAGAAATGCTCGACCGCCTGCGCACCCTTCTCGGCCTGCGCGGAATCGCCGTTGACGCGGAAGCTCATGCCGCGCCGGGCGATGGTCACGTCGAACGCCGCCTCGATCTGCCGCAGGTTCTCGTCCAGCGGCCCGCACAGGTTGGCGAGCCGGCGGTTGTCTTCCGGCGCGAGCTTGAGTTCGACGATGCCGGTCTTCAAGCGACGGTACTTTCCCGCGTAACGATTTCGCCGCGCAGGCTGTGCGGCAGCGCCTCGGTGATGCGCACTTCCACAAAGCGGTGCATCAGTCGCGCCGGCCCGGCAAAGTTGACGATGCGGTTGTTGTCGGTACGGCCGGCCAGCTCATCCGCGTTCTTCTTCGCGTGGCCTTCGACCAGCACGCGCTGCACGGTGCCGATCATTTGCCGGTTCACGACCTGCGCCTGCGCTTCGATCTGCGCCTGCAACTGCATCAACCGTTGAGTTTTGGTTTCTGCGCTCACGTCGTCCGGGTAGTCGGACGCCGGCGTGCCGGGGCGCTTGCTGTAAATGAAGGAAAAGCTGGCGTCAAAGTTCAGGTCTTCGATCAGCTTCATCGTCGCCGCGAAGTCGGCCTCGGTTTCGCCGGGAAAGCCAACGATGAAATCCGACGACAGGCAGAGGTCGGGCCGCTGTTCGCGCAGTTTGCGCACGATGGATTTGAATTCCAGCACGCTGTGGCCGCGCTTCATCGCCGCCAGGATGCGGTCGGAACCCGACTGCACCGGCAAATGCAGATGCGACACCAGCTTGGGCAGTGTGCCGTAGCAGGCGATGAGCCGCTCGGTCATTTCGCGCGGGTGGCTGGTGGTGTAACGGATGCGCTCGATGCCGGGGATTTCGTGCACGACTTCGAGCAACAGCGCGAAATCGGCGATCTCGCCGTCGTGCATCGCGCCCCGGTAGGCGTTGACGTTTTGCCCCAGGAGGGTGACTTCTTTTACTCCTTTGGCCGCGAGGCCCGCCACTTCGGCGAGCACGTCGTCAAACGGCCGCGACACTTCCTCGCCGCGCGTGTAGGGCACCACGCAGAAGGTGCAGTATTTGGAGCAGCCTTCCATGATCGACACAAAGGCGGCACCGCCCTCGACCCGCGCTGGCGGCAGGTGGTCGAACTTCTCGATCTCGGGAAAGCTGATATCGACCTGCGGTTTGCCGGTTTTGCGTTTTTTCGCGATCAGATCCGGCAAACGGTGCAGGGTCTGCGGGCCAAACACCACATCGACATACGGCGCGCGGGCGACAATGGCCGCGCCTTCCTGGCTGGCGACGCAACCGCCGACGCCGATGACGACGTTGGGATTGGCCTGCTTGTACTGACGCACGCGGCCCAGGTCGTGGAACACCTTTTCCTGCGCTTTTTCACGCACCGAGCAGGTGTTGAACAGGATCACGTCGGCGTCTTCGGGCGTGGCGGTCTTGACGTAGCCTTCGGCCGCGCCGAGCACGTCGGCCATCTTGTCCGAGTCGTACTCGTTCATCTGACAGCCGAAGGTTTTGATGTAGAGCTTTTTCATGGCGCCGGGGCAGTGAGGAAACTGGGGGCGGGGACTGCCGGACATGACCAGCAGAGGGGAAATCTGGTGGTGATGGGCAGACTTGAACTGCCGACCCCCGGATTATGAATCCGATGCTCTAACCAACTGAGCTACATCACCTTCTTTGCCGCGAGGCGTCGCGGAAAGCCGCGCATTCTAGCCGAAACTGCGCGCGCTTGTCCAGCCGTGCCTGCCTTGGCCATTATTGCGGGCGCAGCTTGGCCAGTTCGTCGAGCAGGCTGATCATCAGCTCGCGTCCGAGCGGCCCCATGCCGGCAATCAGCTGATCGGCGTCGCGCTCGCCATTCAACAACCGCCGCATCCGCCCGCCCAGGAGCGCCATGTCGCCGCCCGCCTTCATCATCTGTTCGGCCATGTTGGCGAGCACGGACATCGCCTGCGCGTCACCGCGCGCCGAGGCGTCGATGAGCGCGGCGAGCCCCGGCGCGGCGGTGCTGCCGTCGGGCTGGGCATCCAGCGGCGGCAGGGTGGCGGGGTTGTCGATGCCGCGCAGGATGGCGTCGAGCAGGATGGCGTCTTCTTCGTCCAGCCCCAGCTTGATCGACGGGTCACGGCGGCCATTGACGACGTGGCGCACCGCGCCGACCAGCCGCGCCCAGCCGGCCTGTTCGGCGGCGTCGAGCTGTTTCATCAGGTCGGGCAACTGGCTGCGGTCGCGCAGGGCGTTGACGACGGCATGGATGAACCCGGCGTGGACACGCAGGACTTGATCGACGGCGGAGGGGAGGTGGGCCATTTTTCGTGCGACGTATCGCGTCAAGGGTGGGGTGGATTGTCCAGCTAGGCAGCAGGCTTGGCAATGACCGACTGCTTCGGCACATTGGCGATTCGCCAGTGAGCGCTTGCCCACTTGAGAAGCTCGTCAGGGCAAGACCCTTGCAATTCATCTGGGGGCGAATGGCCCAGGACGGTGAGCGCCCCGGCGAGCGCTGCGCCGCGCCCGGCTTCGGGCAGGGCGGGCGCGAGGGTTTGTTTGGAAAGTTTCTGGCCGGCGGCGTTGACGACAAGCGGGACGTGGGCGTAACGCGGCGTCTGGAATTTGAGTAGCGTTTGCAGGTGGATCTGGCGCGGGGTGTTCCACAGCAGGTCGGCCCCGCGCACCACGTCGGTGATGCCCTGCGCGGCATCGTCAACCACGACCGCGAGCTGGTAGGCAAAGAGGCCATCGGCGCGACGGACGACGAAGTCGCCGACTTCGCCGGCGAGTGTCTGACACAAACGGCCATGCACCCTGTCTTGAAAGCAGGCGCTCACCTCGCCCACCCGTACCCGCCACGCGCGCGCGGCTACGCCCGCCGGCAATCCGGCCCGGCAGGTGCCGGGATACACGGTCTCGCCTTCGGCGTTCTTCGGCGCGGCGGCGAGCTGGCTGCGAGTGCAGGCGCAGGGGTAGGCCTGCCCCGCCGCGATCAATTGATCGAGCGCGGCGGCGTAGGCGGCGTCGCGCTGCGACTGGTAAAGAATTTCGCCATCCCAGTGCAAACCATAGGCGTCGAGCTGGCGCAGGATCGTGTCGGCGGCACCCGGCACGCAGCGTGGGCGGTCGAGGTCTTCCATGCGCACCCGCCAGCGTCCGCCGGCGGCGCGCGCATCGACCCAACTCGCCACGGCGGCGACCAGCGAGCCGAAATGCAGCGGGCCGGTGGGCGAAGGGGCAAAACGGCCGATGTAAGCGGGGGATTCGGTCACCCCCACATTATGCCGCGCGCAGGCCATCCTCCCGGCCAAGCTGCTGGTAAAGCAGCAACACCGCTTCTGCCATGCGCCCTTCGCTCCAGCCTGCCGCGTAGGGGCGGCCAGTCTCCCCCAACGCGCGCGCGGCAACGCGGTCGTCGAGCAGCGGCAGAACGGTGGCGGCAAATCCGGCTGGGTCGTCGGGCGCGATGCGGCAGCCCGCGCCTTCTTGCAGCACGTCTTGGGTGCCCATGGCGGCGAGCGCGACGACGGGCACACCGAGCGCCATGGCCTCCAGCAGCACCAGGCCCTGGGTTTCGGTTCTGGAGGCAAACACGAACACATCCGCCGCGCAGTAGCACGCCGGCAGTTCGGTCTTGCGTTCCAGATAGCCGACGAAGCGCACGTTGTCGGCGAGGCCGCGCTTGGCCACGGCGCGTTCGAGACGCGCGCGCGCCGGGCCTTCGCCGGCGACCACGAACAGCACGTCGGGCCGCTTGTGGCGCACGGTTTCGGTGACGTGCAGGAGAAAGTCGAGGTTTTTCTCAAAGGCCACGCGGCCAACGTAAGCCATTACCGGGCGTTCGGGCGCGATGCCGTGGCGCGCGCGGAAGGCTGCGCCGTCGCAGTCGGCAAAATCGGCCATGCGGATGCCGGTGGGAATGATGTGGACGGGACTGGTGACGCCGTAGGTTTCGAGCGCGTTTTTCATCGCCGACGAGGGCGCGATCACGGCGCTGACGCCGTCGCATTCCTTGCGCGAAATCCGTCGCGCCGCCGCTGCCAGCCAGGCCTTGGGCAAAAATGGCAGGTAGTGGTGAAAGTATTCTTCAAACAGCGTGTGGTAGGTCTCGACGCTGGGCAGATTGTGCTTGCGCGCCCAGCGCACGCCAGCGCGGTGTGCAAGAAAGGGCGTGTGAATGTGCACCAGGTCGAAATCGGCCGGGTTCAGGCCATCCAGCGCGGCGGCCAGCGCGCGCAAATGCATTAGCCGGTCTTCCGGGTCACGCGGCACTTGCCAGCCGGGCACACGCACGATATCTGGCTCGGCGCGTGCACCGGGATACTCCGGCGCAACCAGTACGCTGCCATGCCCCGCTGCCGCCAGCGCCTGGCGCAGGGTCTGGATCGACGTGGAGACGCCGTTGACACGCGGAAAATACACGTCGGACACCATCAGGATACGCACGGCAGGCTCCGTAAAGGACAAGCCCGCGTTGTAAGACGCAGCGGTTACGGGATGATGACAGGGTGCGGCAATTGGCCGCAGCGCCGTTTCGTCAAACCGTCACATCGGGCAGATATAGTATGTTTATACTATCTTCCTCCCGAAAGGCTCCCCATGTTCTCGCGCACCCTTCTCGCCGCCACGCTCGCGGCTTCCAGCCTGTCCGCCTTTGCCGGCGACGTGATGCAAACCCCGCTGACTCTCGGCGAGCATTACACCCTGCGCAGCTACACCGGCCAGGCCATCGGCCTCACGCTCACCAATGTGCTGAAAGCGAAGACGGTGGGCTACATGGTGAACGACAGTTCCATCTGCGCCTCGCTCACCGGCGCGGCGGCAGGGGAAGCCGTAGCGCACAACAACCAGGACGGTGCCTTGCTGGTTGGCGCGCTGGCTGCGCCCGGCGACGCCGGCCAGGTGGTCGGCACGCTCACGGGCAAGGACGTGATCGGCCTGATGTTCGGCGGGCAGACACCGCCGCAGGAAAACGCCGCGCTGGTGCAGGCGACGCTGGCCGCGCTGGCCAAGGCCGATTACCAGGGCGCGATTTTCTTCCACCTGGCGGTGTGGGCGAGCGGCATGGCAGAAAAAGCCTCGCAGGCCGACCCGGCCATCGCCCGCTATCTGGCCGGCAAGCAAAATCTCTACGCGCTGACGGTGGGCAAGGACAAGGGGCTGGGGCTGGTGCACCAGGTGCGCTTTGTGGACGGCAAGCAGGCGTCGGTAAAGATTGCCCACGAAGTGAAAATGAACGACGCCTGGCTCAATCTCTTCAAGCGTTCGCTGCTGCGCCGGGGCTGACGCCTTTCCCGGGCGCGGGCTTACCAGTCCACGCCCGGTTGCGCTTTTACGCCGGCACGGAAGGCGTGCTTCACGTCGGCGATATCCGACACCGTATCCGCCAGTTCAATGAGATCCGCCGGCGCGGCGCGGCCGGTGACGACGACGTGCTGCATGTCGGGGCGCTGCGCAAGCGCGTCGAGCACGGCGTCGCGGTCGAGATAACCGTAATTGAGCAGATACGTGAGCTCGTCCAGCACCACCAGCTGATACGCCGAATCGGCCAGCATCCGCGCGGCGATGGCCCAGCCACGTTCGGCGGTGGCGATGTCCTGTTCGCGGTTCTGCGTATCCCAGGTAAAGCCGTCGCCGGTGACATGCCACTCGGCGTGTTGACCCAGAAACGCCTCTTCGCCCGTATCGGTGCGGCTTTTGATGAACTGCACCACGCCCACCTTCAGCCCGTGGCCGAGTGCCCGCGCGACCATGCCAAACGCCGCTGTGCTCTTGCCCTTGCCGTTGCCGGTGACAACAAGCAGCAGGCCGCGTTCGTCCTGCGCCGCGTCGATGGCGGCATCGACGACGGATTTCTTCTTCGCCATGCGGGCTTGATGGCGGGCGTTACGCTCAGGGTCGGATGGGGTCATAGCATTCGGGCGGCGGCATGGATGCGAAGAGCATACGGGCAAACGCCGTCACCCGGCACTTACTTCGGCGCATAGGCGAGTTCGACGAACACGGCGCGGCCCTGGGTGTTGTAGCCATGCACCAGCGAATAATCCTTGTCGAACAGGTTCAAAAGCTTGCCGGTGAGCTTCCAGTCGCGCGCCGGCTGCCAGCCCAGATTGAGGTTCAGTACGGCGTACCCCGGCACGGTAGTGCGCGCAAAGGTGGTGGCGTGCACATCCGGCCGCGCCCCGGAGGCCAGCACTTCGGCGTGCCAGTCGAGGGCGTCCGAGAGTTCGCCACCCAGCGAGACACTGCCGAAGCGGTCGGCGCGGCGCAACAAGCCGAGGCCGGTAGCCCGGTCTTCGGGGTTCTGCGCAGTGAAGGCGGCACGCGCGTCGAGCCCGGCGATGCGCCCGTGCCAGGAAACTTCGACGCCACGGTTTTCTGCCCGGTCGACGTTGGTGGCGGTGAACGTGGGCGGGACGAAGTTGATCAGATCGCGCGTGCGGGTGGCAAAGGCAGTAACCCGCGCGAGCCCGAGCGCCCCGCTGTAGGTGAGGCCGAGTTCGGCACTTTTCGCGCGCTCAGGGTCAAGCGCGGGGTTGCTGCCGAAAGGCCCGTAAAGTTCGTTGAAGGTGGGGGCCCGGAACGCGGTGGAGACGCTGCCCGATACGCGCCAGGTCTGACTGAAACGGTAGCCGTAGCCGACGAGGCCGGTAGTGGCACCGCCGACGTCGCTGTAAGCGTCGCGCCGGAGATTGACCTGCACGTCGTGTGCGCCAACCGACGCGAGATAGCCCGCGAATACACTGCCGACCCGGCGCGCATCGTCGTTATAGGCCTGGTTGGAATCGAAACGCTGCCACAGGCCTTCGACGCCGAGACGCAGGCTGCCAGGGCCGGCCTCGACGACGTTATGCCAGGCGAACTGGCGGTTCTGCGTGCGGAAACGGTCACCCGGCGCGCCATTGAAATCAGACACGAGATCGTCCGTGCCTTGCGAAAGCTGCACGCGGCTGCTCCAGCCGGGCAACCAGCGGTTCTCGCTATAGAGCGACAGCGCACGCAGGGTTTGTTCGCTGTGGTTGCGCGAGGTCCCGTCGAATTCCGCATCGCCACGGGATTCAAAAGCCGTCAGGCCAAAATCATGGTTGGCGTCGAGCCGGTGCGACAGGGCCAGGTTGAAGGTGGTGTTCTGGTAGGCGTCATCGTCGAGGTCGGCGGGCGCGAACACAAAAGGCGCGGGCACGAATTCGGCGCGCGCGCTGGAAAAGCCGTCGGTTTCCGTGCGCACCACGCCCAGATGCAGGCGCGTGTCGCCGAGCGCGCCACTGAGCGAGGCGGCAAGCTTGCGGGCATTGTCGCTGCCCAGCCCCACCCGCACGGCCGGCTTGATCGCGCCGCTGCCGCGCCGGGTGAAGATCTGCACCACACCGCCGATGGCCTCGGAACCGTAGACGCTCGATACGTTGCCGCGCACGATCTCGATGCGCTCGATTTCGTCGAGCATGATCTGGTCGATGGCGGTGGCACCGGTACTCGCAGAATTGACGCGCACGCCGTCGATCAGCACCAGCACATGGTCCGATTCCGAGCCGCGAATGCGAATGGCGGCCTGCGCGCCGAGCCCACCGGTCTGCGCGATTTCGACGCCTGACTCCTGCCGCAGCAGGGTCGCCAGGTCAGGTGCGGGCGAGGCGTCGATGTCGGCGCGTGTAAGTACGCTGGTGTGCTGGAGCGGCGCGGCCAGCGCCTGCGGCGTGCCGGTGGGCGTGACGACGACGGTTTCGCCGACGAAGCTGGGCAAGGGCTCCGCAGACGCGGCAAAGCTTGCGGCGAGCGCAAGGACAAGAGCAGTGTGACGCATGATGATTTCCGGTTGGAGCGCCTGGTTCCCCGCAGGCGCGTTGCACGATCCCTGCCAGCAAAGGCAGGGCTCAGGCCGGTATCCGGGCTCGCGCCTGAAGTGCATCGCCTTCCCGGGCTTGTCTGATTTTCCAAAGCAGAAAATCAGCGTCGAGCAACCCAGTGGCGTGTGTGATGCACCGTTTAGCGCTTACCGTTGCGGGGGCAGCACAGGCATGGCGGAGGCAGTCCGCGCACCTGTTTCCCGTTTATCCTCGGCGGCTGAACGCCGCGTCGGCACCTGAAGGCGCGCATTATAGCTGCGCGATTGACCCTGCGCGCGTCGCCCTATAGTCTTCCGCCATGCACGCCGAACTCGATACGCTCGAAGCCAAAATTCGCCAGGTGGCCGAGCTATGCCACAGCCTGCGCCGCGAGAACATCGCCTTGCGCCAGCAACTGCTGGGCGCGCAACAGGACAACAAACAACTCACGACACGGCTGGAGTCGGCCAAAACCCGCCTCACTGCCTTGCTGAACACGCTGCCGGAAGACGCCTGATGGCTGCCCGCTCCATAGAAATCCATATTCTTGGCCGCGCCTATAAGGTGGCCTGCACCCGCGAAGAGGAAAGGGCGCTGGTTGCCGCAGCGGATTATCTGGACGACAAGATGCGGGCGATCCGCGATCAGGGCAAGGTGATCGGTGCCGAGCGCATTGCCATCATGGCGGGGTTGAATATGGCGCATGACCTCCTGACCAAGGGTGGCGGCGGCATGGTCGAGGAAGCGCGTGCGAAGCTGGGGCACTGCAACACGCTGCTCGACGCGGTGCTGGAAGATCAGGACAAACTCTTCTAAACTCGCACAGGCTCCCTGCGGTGTTCGAGGCCCGCTGCAATTTCTCTGAACCAATGCATACGTGCAAGGCCACGTTCTATTCCGGCGCGGGTGTGCGCGTGACACGTTTCATGCGCCCAAAGCGCCTTTGAGTGTGGCCGCCTTGAACCCAGGTTCAAGAGTCTGCGGTAGGTACGGCACAGGCGGGGAGCCCTTATTCGATGAACAAATCCGCACTCCGCCGGCAGCTCAAGGCCGCACGCAACGCAATTCATCCCCATTTCCGCAAGCACGCCGCCCGTGCGGCTGCACGGCTGGCCCTGCGCGCAGGGATGCTTTTGCGCGCGCGACGCATTGGCTTTTATCTGCCCCAGCACGGGGAATTCGATGTGACGCCCCTGTTGAATCAGGCGCTGTGGATGGGGCGTGAGTGCACACTCCCGGTGTTGCCATCACGCGGCCGGGTGATGCGTTTTGGCCGCTGGCAGTCGGGTACCCGGATGCAGCCCAATCGTTATGGTATTCCCGAGCCCATCGACGCACGGCCACGACCGGCACGTCAGCTCGATGTGTTGCTGATGCCGCTGGTGGGGTTCGATTCAGCCGGACACCGGCTGGGCATGGGCGGGGGATTTTACGATGCGACGCTGGCGTTCATGCGTCACCGGCGGCACTGGCGCAAGCCACGCCTGATCGGGGTGGCATTCGAGTGCCAGAAGGTGGAGGCGCTGCCCCACGATCCCTGGGACATGCCGCTGGACGCCGTACTGACGGAACGCGCCCTGTACCGCTTTAGCCGTAACGCTCAATAACGCTGGGGCGGTTTCCAGGCTGGCACCACGCCGGGTTTGTCGGCTTTTTTGCCGGCCGCCGGTTCGGGCAGGCGCATCCAGTTGAGATAGGTTTTGGGGTCAAACCAGATTTGCATGGGGTTGATCATGCGGCCATCGGCCGTGACCTTCATCCATTGCATGGGCGCTGTCGGCATCACCGCCAGCGCGTTCATGTAGAAGCGCGGATTGGACATGGCCTGCATCCAGCGCTGGGGTTTCTTGGGGTCGAGCATGCGACTCACGATTGCCTGCTGAAACTGCGGATCAATCGACGAATAGAACCATTCGGCGATCATGGCAGGATCGGCCATCTGAGCGAGGTTTTTGGGTACGCCGGGCGCACCGGCCTGCTCCATGGCTTTCAGCCAGACTTCGGGATTGCCACTCATGGCCATGGCCGCGACGAGAAACTCGGGTTCCGTCATGGCATCCATCAGGTCGAGCGCCTGTGCAGAATCGCGCGCCAGGTGGGCATTGCTGCTCATATCCAACATTTTCGCCAAGCGTGCAGCGGCGTCGCTTTCACGATCGCCATCCGCCCAGGCCGTGGTCATGGGCAGCGCGGCCAGACAAGCCAGCAAAAATCGCAACATCATCCGCACTCCAGAATTCAGGGAGATATCCATGTCGTTTCAAAGCACAAAAACCCCCGGCACACGCCGGGGGTTTTCAGCGACCAGAAAAATTACTTCTGGGCGGGTGCAGCCGGCGCAGCAGCATAGCCACCGGTCATCGGTGCCATGAACATCATCGGGTTGAAACCCTGAGCAGCGTTGCTGTAGGTGGCGGGGTTGGCGAACGCGCCCATGGTGCCGTAGGTGGCGGGGTTGGCCATAACGCCCATCCAGTTGGTGTAGGTGGCGGGGTTCATGGGGGCCATCATGGCGTTCATGGCCTGGGGGCTCATGGGGGCCATCATCCAGTTGGTGTACATGCCGGGGTTCATCATCTGCATGCCCATCTGCATGGCGCGGGGATCCATCGGGGTCATCATCCACTTCATGTACAGGTTGGGGTTCATGAAGGGGGTCATGGCGGCGGTGTAGAAGTTGGGGTCCATTGCGGCACCCATCCACTTCATGGAAACGGCCGGGTCCATGAACTGCATGTAATTAGCCATGGTGGCCGGGTTCATCATGCCGGTCATCATGTTCATCGAGGTCTGCGGATTCATCATCGCGTTGGTCATGGCCATTGCGGTGGCGGGATCGGTCACGGCCATCATCCAGGGCACGAAGGTCTTGGGATCCTTGAACGCGGAAGCGTTCTGGGTCGGATCGGTCATCTTGGCTACCCAGGCATCAGCGCTGGTCGGGGTGGCAGCGGCAGCCGGAGCGGTGCCGTTGGCAAAGGTGGCGGAAGAAACGGCAGCGGCGATCAGCGCAGCGGTCAGTTTTGCGATGGTCATGGTGACTCCTGAGGGAAAAAAGTTAAAAAATAAACGGCTGGTGTGACTAACTTTTATTGACAAACGAATCGCTCGAATAAGGAACCCGAATGAGCGAGAAGAATATTAGCACATTCTGTTTATTGTAAATAAGCATGAACAGACCACCGGTCGGAATGTACTAGACAAGCCGTTGTCACTCTGCAACGAGCCCGGGCGAAATAAAAAGCCCCCGTGACCGGGGGCTGTAGTCGGGGCGAGGCGGGTCAGCGTTCGCGCTCGAAATCCCCGTGTCGCAGGCGTGTCTGGTAGTCGGTGAGCATTGCGCGCACCTTGCCGCTGAGCAAGTAGAGGCCGATAAAGTTGGGAAAGGCCATGGCCAACACCAGTAAATCAGTGAAATCGACCATGTTGGCTGCACTTGCTACGGAGGCGATCACAATGAACACGAGAAACAGCGTCCGGTAAACCATCGAAGTCCGCTCGCCAAACAGGTAAGCCCAGCAGCGCTCGCCGTAGTAAGACCAGGAAATCATGGTGCTGTAGGCAAACAACACGACTGACAGCGTAAGAATCACCGGAAACCAGTCCGAGACTGTAGAAAAGGCCACAGAAGTGAGCGCCGCGCCCTTTGAGGCATCACGTATGGCCTGGGTCGCCGGGTCTGCGTAGACGCCGGTCACGATAATGACCAGCGCGGTCATGGTGCAGATAATGATGGTGTCGATGAAGGGTTCATACAGCGCCACCATGCCTTGGCGCACCGGATACTTGACCGACGCGGTGGCATGAACAATGGCAGCAGAACCGAGGCCGGCCTCGCTGGAGAACACGGCACGCTTGAAACCCTGCACCAGCACGCCGACCATGCCGCCCGCCACGGCAATGGGTGCGAAGGCTTCAGTGACGATCTTGCCCAGCGCGGCAGGAATCTGGTCGGCCTGGCCGATGAGGATCCATAGACAGGCCGCCAGATACACCAGAATCATGGTCGGCACCACGGCTTCGGCCGTATGCGCGATGCGTCGCAGGCCGCCGATGATCACCACGCCGACCGCCACGCCCATGATCAGCCCGTAAGCAATCGGCATTTCATTGAAGAAGGGAATCTGCTCCTGCACCGCACCGAGCGACTGGCTCACCTGGAAAGCGCTGCCAGCACCAAACGAACCCAGTACGGTGAAAACGGCAAACATACCAGCCAGAAATTTGCCGGTGCGCGGCCAGTTGAACTCAGCCAGGCCCTTGGACAGATATTCCATCGGCCCGCCCATGATGCGGCCATCCGGACGCACCTCACGGTAACGCTGCGCCAGCGTGGCCTCGGTGAACTTCGTGGTCATGCCCAGAAAACCCGCCACGATCATCCAGAAGGTGGCACCCGGCCCGCCGATCGAGATGGCAATCGCCACGCCCGCAATATTGCCCAGCCCCACCGTCGCCGACAGTGCCGTCGTGAGTGCCTGGAATGGGCTGACCTCCCCCTTGTCCTCATGCGTGCGGTATTTCCCCCGCATCACCCGGAACGCGTGCCGCATCATGCGCAGATTGACAAAAGACAGTCTCAGCGTGAGATAAACGGCCCCCACGATCAGCCAGGCGACGATGAAGGGCATGGCCGGCTCGCCTGGAAACACGTCGAAGAAAATGACGCTGGCGAGATAAGCATTCACCACGCCAAAAAAGGCATCTATGTTGCCCGGCTCGGCCGCTTGTGCCGTCAAGGGCAGCAGGCCCACGGACAATGCCAAGAAGAAAATGCGTTTCACCACCGGCTCCCCTGATGTGTCTTATTGCCGCAACAATAACAAACTTGCCGGGCAAACGGCAGCCGCAAAAGCAAAGGGCCGGCGCAAACGCGCCGGCCCTTGTCGGTGCAGGTAGCCAGAAATTACTTCAGGCTCAGCACCCAGGCAATGATCTTCTTGGCATCTTCGTCCTTGACTTGGGGGTTGGGCGGCATCGGCACCGCGCCCCACACGCCTTTGCTACCCGCTTTGACCTTGGCCAGCAATTCGGCCGGCGCACCGGCGTCGCCAGCGTACTTCTTGGCCACATCCTTGAATGCCGGGCCGACGATTTTCTTGTCGACACCGTGGCAGGACATGCAGGCGTTTTTCTGGGCCAGCGCCTGGTCAGCAGAGGCTATACCGGTCATGGCGAGCAGGGCAGCAGTCACGGTTGTCATCACAAAGCTTTTCATATGTTCAGTCTCCGAAAGTTGAAGTTCGCGGGGTATCACATCATCGCGACTGGAATATTAAGCAAATAATCCTCTTGCGCAACCCGGGGGCTTGGTTAATTGCTACCAAGCCCCTGTAAAACTTTGTTATTCGCGCTCGACCAGTTCACGGTAGGCGTGCCAGCTGGCGTGCCCCAGCAAGGGGAAGATCACCGCCATGGCGATGAAATCCGTGACAAAGCCGACGATGGTGAGCGCCGCGATGATGATGCCCCAAAGCAACATAACCGGCAGATTCAGGCGTGTGGTCATGAAGCTGGTGACCAGCGCCGTGGCAAAATCCACCTTGCGGTGCATCAGCATGGGCAGCGATACCACGGACAGGCTGAACACCATCAGCGCCAGCGCACCGCCGAACGCCAGGTAGGCAAGCACAAAATCCATGTGCTGGACGGCCACATCGAGTGTGAGCAGTTCACCCAGGTTGCCGATTCCCGAACCGTTCAGGAACAGCCCGACGAGGATGGCCGAGAGGCGCTCCCACGACGACAGCACAAACACCAGCATCAGGGCGTAGAGGCCGAGCGAAGTCGGATTGGCCCGCCAGGCAAGCAGCGGCGTGAAGATGGACGGCAATTTGTGGTGATGTTCAATGCGGTGGCTCATGAAATAGAACACCGTGGCCAGCACCGGTGCAACAAACAGGAACCCGGAGGTCAGCGCCATCGCCAGATGCGGTTTGTCCCAGGCTCCGTGCACCAGCGCATAGCCCAGCAGGGCAAAAATCACGCCGTAAAACAGACTGGATCGCCAGGCCAGCTTCATGTCCTGCGCACCCGCCTTGAGCCAGTGCCAGGGCCGATCCAGCGCGACGCCGTGGATGGCCGGCAATTCCATGCGCGCGGCTTCGGGGTGGTAAACAGCGTGTTCGGGGTGCGTATTCATTGATCCCTCCTCAAGGTTCGACGAAAAAAACAACCAACACCCTATTGATAGCAACACGCGCGCCGGGTTCCAACCAGCAAACACTGATACAACGGCGCGAGACGCCTACAACGCCGCAAGATCGGTTTGCGGCGGTTGGCAAGCCGCGCCGGCGCACACCCAGGCCGTGACCTTGTCCGGCTCGGGTTGGGCGAGCGGCTCCGGCAGACGCAAGCCGTTCGGCAAGCTCAGCAGCAAATCGCGCGGGCCCAGTGTGTTTGCCAAACGGGCGGCGGCGGCCCGCAATTCGTCTTCCGGCCCGCGCAGCACGATGATTCGGGGCGGATCAAGGGTTTCGTCAAGGGCTGCCAGCACGCTGGGGTAGGCAACCGGGTGCTGACGCCACTGTGCGCCGAGGCCTACCAGACAGCGTTGCGCCGCCTCGATGAAGCGGGGTACGCCGGCGAGGTGCCCCAACCGTTGCAAGGCAAACGCCGCGATACCGTTGCCCGAAGGGGTGGCGGCATCGTGTGCGGGTTTTTGCCGTGCGATGAGCGCTTCGTGGTCGTGGCTGGTAAAAAAGAAACCACCTGCCAGGTCATCTTCAAAATGCGTCAGCAGGGCATCGGCGATTTCGTGCGCCCACTGCCAGTCGGTTGCGCGGAACCCTGCCTGCAGGCTTTCGAGCAGGGCGTGCAGCAAGAATGCATAGTCGTCGAGATAGGCGTTGAGGCGGGCTTCGCCATGCTGGTAACTGGCCTGAAGCCGGCCATGACGCCACAGTTGGGCATGCAGGAAATCCAGCGCGGCCTGGGCTTCGGCCACCCAGTCGGGCCGCCCCATCACGCGGCCGGCGTGCAGAAGTCCCGCGATCATCAGGGCATTCCAGCTGGTGAGTCGCTTCTCGTCGCGCCCCGGCCGCACGCGGGTTTCGCGCGCGGCAAACAGGCGCGCACGCGCCGACGCCAGCTTGGCTGCGACGGCTGACTCGGACCATCCCAGTTCGGCGGCCACGTCGCTCACCGATTTCGCAAGCACCGGATTCCAGTGTGCGTCCTCAAAGTTGGGGGGCGCATCGAAGCCATAGATCCGGGCGGCGGCGGCAAACTCGTCGGCACCCAGAACCGCGCGCGCCTCATCCGGTGTCCACACGTAAAACCGGCCTTCGACGCCCTCGGAATCGGCGTCCAGCGCCGAATAAAAACCCCCTTCCGGCGCGCGCATTTCGCGCAGTAGCCAATCGACGATGCCTTCGGCGGTCTCCCGGAACAGGGGTTCACCCGACAGGGCCCAGGCATCGGCATACAGGTGCAGCAGCGGCCCGTTGTCGTAGAGCATTTTTTCGAAGTGCGGTATCGCCCACTGCTCGTCGACCGAATAGCGGCAGAATCCACCGCCCAGCTGGTCGACCACCCCGCCCGACGCCATTTTTTTCAGCGTGAACAAGGACAGTTCCCGCGCCCGAGCGTCGCCCCGCGCCGCCTGGCGCAGCAGGAAGAACAGCTCCCCCGGGCGGGGGAACTTGGGCGCGCGCGAAAAACCGCCCCACACCGGGTCGAAGGCGGCGTCCAGTTCACGCAGCGCTTCGGAGAAAACCCCCGCGTCCAGCGAGACAGGCGCGGAGGCGTTCACCCTGTCTGAGGCCAGGGCCTCGCGCACCGCTTCGTTCTGTTGCTGAATGTCGCTGCGCTGGCTGTGCCAGGCTGCGGCCACGTTTTCCATCAGGTCGATAAAGCCGGGCAAACGGTAGCGTGCCGTCCTGGGAAAATAGGTGCCGGCAAAAAAGGGCGTCTGGTCGGGCGCGAGGAACACCGTCAGTGGCCAGCCCCCACTGCGCTGCGCGAGCAACTGATGCGCGGCCTGATAAATCTGGTCGAGGTCGGGCCGCTCCTCCCGGTCGACCTTGATGTTGACGAACAGGCGGTTCATCACGGCCGCCACGTCGGCATCTTCAAAACACTCGTGCGCCATCACATGGCACCAGTGGCAAGCTGAATAGCCGATCGACAGCAGGATGGGCCGGTCTTCGCGGCGCGCCTTTTCCAGCGCCTCGGCACCCCACGGATACCAGTCGACCGGGTTTTCGGCGTGTTGCTGAAGGTAGGGGCTGGGCTCGGTGGCGAGGCGATTGGGCATGAGGCAAGCTGGGCGGGCAATAGTTGATTAAATAGGTCAACAATTGTACGCTCGCGGCATCCCCTGTCATTTGAAAACTTACCCAGGAGCACGCCATGTCCCAGGAACTCTTCGATGCCGCGCGTGCGGGCGATCTGGCCGGCCTGCAAGCCCAGCTTGCAGCGGGTGCCAGCCCTGCCGCCACCGATGAAGCCGGCGAAACCGCCCTCATGCTGGCGGCGCAAGCCGGCCATATCGCCGTCGTCAAGGCGCTGATCGCCGCCGGTGCAGACGTGAACGCGGCTTCGCCGCAAGGCTGGACGGCGCTGGCCAGGGCCGCTTACAACGGCGAAACTGAACGCGGCTATGTCGAAGTCGTGGATGCGCTCGCTGACGCCGGGGCCAACCTCGACGCCCGCATCTTCTTCGGCATCACCCCGCTGATGCTGGCCGCCGGCGGCGGCGACGCCTCGGTGGTGGAATGCCTCATCAACCGGGGAGCCGATGTGCTCGCGCCCAACGAAGGCGGCCGCACCGCCCGCATGATGGCCAACGACCGTTTCTATGTGGATGTGATCAATCTGCTGACCGAAGCCGAGCGCCAACTGGGTGTGCAGGAAGACGGCTCGTGTTCGTCGACCAAGAGCGTGGTGAAACCCCAGGTCGTCAACCTGATGAAGCCGACCACGCACTGACCCCGGTCAGGCGTCGAGCCAGCGCATCACGTCCGTCCAAGGCGCAAGATCGCGCTCGACGACGTGGTGCGGCAGGTCGAACAGACTTTTACCCTCGAACGCGGCGTTGACGTAGTTCTGCGTGTTGCGCAACCAGGCCAGCACCGGCAGATCCTGCTGGGCCATGAACTGCTCCAGCGTCACCCCGGCCCGGGTGCGGGCATCGGCGCGCATCCCCACCACCCCCACAAACGCATGGCCCTTGCGCACCGCTTTTTCTTGATTGAGCGCCGCGAGAAATGCCTGACTTGCACGGATATCGAACAGCGACGGCGCAATCGGCACGACGACCTTGTGCGCCAGCTTTAACGCGCGCTCGAGATTTTTGCCATGCAGGCCGGCAGGCGAGTCGATCACCAGCCAGTCGACGTCGGTTTTGTGGCCGTCCTGCACCAGATCGATGTCGGGCAGGGCCATGTCGCGCAGGGCAAGCCAGGTGGTCGCGGATTTCTGACGGTCGAGGTCGAGCAGGGCCACGCGCTTGCCCTGTGCCGCCAGCGCGCCCGCCAGATTGATCGACAGCGTGGTCTTGCCGCTGCCACCTTTGGGATTGGCGACCAGAATCGCTCGCATGGCCTTGTTTTAGCGCGATTCGACGCTGTATTTCACCGTCATCGTATGGGTCGCGCCGGGGGCGAGGGTGACGATGTCGTCCATCGCGTTGCCGGATTCCACGCACACCATTTCGCGCCACCCTGCGTTCTCGACGCCACCCATGTCGCCCATCTTGTCGGCCTTCTCTTTCCACGGCGTCCATACGATGGTGGACTGCGCGCCGGTTTTGGCGATGCGGATGCGGCGGTTGAGCCCGGCGTCGTCGATGACGCAGTCCGCGCCGGTTTTGACGTACACCCGGTCTACTTCGCCGGTGAAAGCGATGGCGTTTTCGGACTTGGACTTTTTCATGTCCGCGACCTTGTCGTAGAACGTGGTGTTTTCCAGCCCGGAGACGGTGACGCCGCCGATGTCGGAAATGCGGAAATAGGTGTGCAGCGCTTCGCTGATTTGCACCGGCGCGTCGCCGTCGTTGCGCGTGGCAAGCGTCATTTCCAGCGCGTCGCCGACGACGATCGTGAGCGTGACCGGGGTGGCGTGCGGCCATTGCTTCAGCGTCGCATCGGTCGGAATCAGGCGCAGGCTGAGTTCGGTGCGCACTTCGCTGCGTTTCTTGCTGCCGACGACTTCCCAGGCGACGGTGCGAGCATAGCCGTGACCGGGGAAACCCGGCTCGGTGGCGTGCGCGCCAAACCACGGCCAGCACACCGGCGCGCCGCCCCGGATCGATTTGCCGGGGCCGAATTTGGCGGCGTCGGACACCCACACCACCGGCTCTTGCTGCGACTTGGGGCGGAAGGAAACGAGGTGCGCGCCTTGCAGGCAGACGGTTGCGCGGCCCGCGGCATTGTCGATGTCGGCGAACATGAGGCCGCCCGCGCCTTCGCGGAAGCTCAGCTGGCCGGGGATGGCAAAGTGCGAGAGCGGGTCGGCGTGTTCCTGTGCCTCGGTCGGATGCTCGATCAGCGACACGTCGCGCACCGCGCCGAAGGCCGCCGAGCGCACCATCGCGGCGTAGGCGCGCAGCGCCTGGCTGACCTTGCGCGGACGCGGTGCGGCAGGTTTCCACGCCGCCGCGCCGAGTGCGTCCATCGCGGCGCGGCGGCGCGCGAGTTCAGCCTCGGTCACGCGCACGTTGAGCGTGCGGTTCGGGATGTCGATGTCGATCGTGTCGCCTTCCATCACCAGCCCGATGGTGCCGCCTTCTGCCGCTTCCGGGCTGGCGTGGCCGATGGACAAGCCGCTGGTGCCGCCGGAGAAACGTCCATCCGTCACCAAGGCGCAGGCTTTGCCCAGGCCTTTGGATTTGAGATAGCTGGTGGGATACAGCATTTCCTGCATTCCCGGCCCGCCTTTCGGGCCTTCGTAGCGGATCACGACCACGTCGCCGGCGACGATTTTGTCGGAGAGGATCGCGTCCACCGCCGCGTCCTGCGATTCGAACACGCGCGCGGGGCCGGAGAATTTGAGGATGTGTTCGTCGACGCCGGCGGTTTTGACGATGCAGCCGTCCAGAGCGAGATTGCCGTAAAGCACCGCGAGACCGCCGTCTTTGGAATACGCGTGTTCGATGTCGTGCAGGCAACCGCCCACGCGGTCGGTGTCTAGCGTGGGGAAACGGCGGTTTTGCGAAAACGCGGTCTGCGTCGGCACGCCGCCGGGCGCGGCGCGGTAGTAGTCGAGCACGTCTTTGTTGCCTGTGCGGCGAATGTCGTAGGTGTCGATCTGCGCGCCGAGGGACGGCATCAGCACGGTCGGCACGTCGCGGTGCACCAGCCCACCGCGTTCGAGTTCGCCCAGAATCGCCATCACGCCGCCGGCGCGGTGCACGTCTTCCATGTGGTAGGTCTGGATCGACGGCGCGACTTTACTGAGATGCGGCACGCGACGGCTCATGCGGTCGATGTCGGCCATCTTGAAATCGACGCCGGCTTCGTGCGCGGCGGCGAGCAGATGCAGCACGGTGTTGGTCGAACCGCCCATCGCGATGTCGAGCGCGATGGCGTTTTCGAACGCATCGAAGCTGGCGATGGAACGCGGCAGTACCGAAGTGTCGCCGTCGTCGTAATAGCGGCGGGTGTTGCGCACGATGAGGCGCGCGGCGGCTTTGAAGAGGTTCTCTCTATCCGCATGGGTGGCGAGCAGCGAGCCGTTACCCGGCAGACTGAGCCCCAATGCCTCGGTGAGGCAGTTCATCGAGTTGGCGGTGAACATGCCCGAGCACGAGCCGCAGGTGGGGCAGGCCGATCGTTCGAGCTGCGCGACCTTTTCGTCGGTGACGCGGCTGTCGGCGGCGGACACCATCGCGTCGACCAGATCGAGCTTGATCGTCTGCTTGTCCCACACCACCTTGCCCGCTTCCATCGGCCCGCCCGAGACGAACACCACCGGGATGTTCAGGCGCAACGCGGCGTTGAGCATCCCCGGCGTGATCTTGTCGCAGTTCGAGATGCACACCAGCGCGTCGGCGCAGTGGGCGTTGACCATGTATTCGACCGAATCAGCGATCAGGTCACGGGAGGGCAAGCTGTACAGCATCCCGTCGTGGCCCATGGCGATGCCGTCGTCCACTGCAATGGTGTTGAATTCCTTGGCCACCCCGCCCATGGCCTCGATCTCGCGCGCAACCAGTTGCCCCATGTCCTTCAGGTGCACATGCCCCGGCACGAACTGGGTGAACGAGTTGGCCACCGCGATGATGGGCTTGTTGAAATCGCCGTCCTTCATGCCGGTGGCGCGCCAGAGGGCGCGGGCGCCGGCCATGTTGCGGCCTTGGGTGGTGGTCCAGGAACGGTATGCGGGCATGGCGGTCACTCAGGCAATCTATAATCGGCCGGATATTTTACCCGCGCCGCTTCAACCCGGTCACCTCATGCTCATACACCCGCAATTCGACCCCGTCGCCCTGCAACTCGGGCCGGTCGCCATCCACTGGTATGGCCTCATGTACCTCGTCGCCTTCGTGCAGGTGATCCTGCTCGGGCGCTGGTGCATCACCCATCGCCCATGGAGCAGCTGGACGCCGAAGATGCTCGACGACGTGCTGTTCTACGGCGTACTGGGTGTGATCGTTGGTGGCCGGCTGGGCTATGTGCTGTTCTACAAACCTGCTGAGTATCTGGCCGATCCGCTGTCTGTGCTGTATGTGTGGCAGGGCGGCATGAGTTTTCATGGCGGCTTTCTCGGCGTGCTGGTCGCGATGATGCTGTTTGCACGTCGCCATCAACTGCGCTGGCTTGCCGTCACCGATTTCATCGCGCCCCTGGTGCCGCTGGGACTGGCCGCCGGCCGGCTGGGCAATTTCATCAACGGCGAACTGTGGGGTCGTGCCGCCGATCCGGCCTTGCCCTGGGCCATGGTTTTTCCGCAGGCGGGCGACGGCATCGCGCGCCATCCCTCGCAGCTGTATCAGTTTGCCGGCGAAGGTGTGCTGCTGTTCGTCATCCTCTGGCTCTATGCGGCGAAACCCCGCCCGGTCGGCGCGGTTTCCGCTGCGTTCCTCATCGGCTACGGCAGCTTCCGCTTCCTGGCTGAGTTCACGCGCGAGCCCGACGCCTTCCTGGGCCTCCTGGGTCTGGGGCTGTCCATGGGCCAGTGGCTATCCTTGCCGATGATCGTCGCCGGCGTCCTCATGCTGCGCTGGACGATGCGTCAACCCGGATCGGGGCGCGTGTGATTCACCGCGCGTGGCGGCTGCTTGGCTGGGTCGGCGTCGCGCTCGCCCTCGTCTTCTCGCTCGGCCCCCCCACGCTCGACGAAGGCGGCGGTCACGCCGACAAGCTCGCTCATGTGGCAGGTTATGGCGTGCTGATGTTCTGGTGGGCACAACTCGTGATGGTTCGCCGCTGGCGGCTCGCGCTTGCTGTGGTGCTGTTCGGTCTCGCCGTCGAAGGCTTGCAGGGCCTGACGCCAAACCGGCTCCCGGACGCTGCCGACGCGCTCGCCAACCTCACCGGCGTGCTGCTCGGCTGGCTGGCCGCCCGGCTGTTGCCCAACCTGCCTGCCCGGCTGGTCGCGCTTTTGCCCGCCCGCAATTCGCAGCTATAATCCGCCGCAGATCGGGGGGGTAGCTCAGCTGGGAGAGCGCCGCGTTCGCAATGCGGAGGTCGGGAGTTCGATCCTCCTCCTCTCCACCATCTTCCACGCCCAACCTTCACAGCTTGGGCGTTTTGCTTGGTACTCGCTTCTCGCGCCTGTTCAGCCCGCCGCCCGCCCGGCGTGGCTGAACCCGTTACCGCGACTGCCCAAGAGATGCGTCGCTTCGTGGCCGGAGAGCGGTGCGCTGTAGTAGTACCCCTGCATTTCGTGGCAGCGCATCTGCTGCAAGCGCGCAAGCTGGGATTCGGTTTCCACGCCTTCGGCCACCACGTTGAGGTTCATGCCGCGTCCCATGGCGATCATGGCGTTGACGATGGAGACGTTTTCTTCCCGGTCGAGCTCCTGCACAAACGACTGGTCAATCTTGAGCGTGTGGATGGGGAAGCGCGACAGGTATTTGAACGAGCTGTAGCCGGTGCCGAAGTCGTCGATGGCGAGCCGGATGCCGGAGGCAGACAGCCGCCCGAGCTTGATGGCATTGGCCTCGAAGTCGCGCATGAGCAGGCTTTCGGTGATTTCCAGTTCCATCTGGTGACCGTCGAGCGCATACACCTGCACGGCGCGCATCACGCTGTCGACAAAGTCGGGGTTTTCCAGCTGGCGCGCCGAAATATTCACCGACAGGCGCACCGGCGGCAGGCCGGCTTTGCGCCATTCCGCAAGCTGCGCGCTGGCCTGGCGCAGCACCCAGTCGCCGATGGGGACGATGACGCCGGATTCTTCGGCCACGGGGATGAAGTCGGCGGGCGTGAGGAGCCCGCGCTGCGGGTGCCACCAGCGCAGCAGCGCTTCGAAGCCGCGCACCTCACCGTTGGTGGTATCAACCTGCGGTTGATAGAACAGCACGAATTCATTGCGTGCGAGCGCCCGGCGCAGGTCGGCTTCGATCTGCATCCGTTCGGAATAGGGGGCCTGCATCCCGGATTCCCAGAACTGGAGACGGCTGCGGCCCTGCGACTTGGCCTGGTACATGGCGATCTCGGCCTGGCGGATGAGGCTGTCGATCATGTCGCCGTCGTCGGGTGCCACCACCGCGCCGATGCTCACCGAGATGTAGATTTCGTGGCCCTTCACATACACCGGCTTGGACAGCACCTGGATGATCTTGCGGCAGATGTGCTCGACGTCGCCGCGCGAGAGCAGGGTGGGCAGCAGCACGGCGAATTCGTCGCCGCCAAGGCGCGCGAGCGTGTCGCCTTCGCGCAGGCACTGGCGCAGGCGCGCGCCCACGGCGAGCAGCAGCTCGTCGCCGATAGTGTGGCCGAGCGAATCGTTGATGACCTTGAAGTGGTCCAGATCGAGGCTCAGCACGGCGAGCGGTTTCTGGTTGCGCTTGGCCTGCGCGAGCATGAGGCCCAAGTGGTCGCGGAACAGCGCGCGGTTGGGCAGGCCGGTCAACAGATCATGGTAGGCCTGGAAGTGCACGGTTTCCTCGGCCTGCTTGCGTTCGGTGATGTCCTTGGCGACGCCGTAGCTGCCGATGAAGCGTTGCTCGAAGGGACTTGCCTCCTCGTCGTACATACCGGTGGCGGTGAGTTCGACCGACTTGCAGCGGCCGTTCATCAGACGCGGCCGGCGCGCGCCGGGATTGCACTTGAGGCGGATTTCGATGTTGCGCGCGCTGCGGTCGCCGGCGCGGCGTTCGTTGAATATGTGCTCGGCGCGCGCGATGTCGTCTTCGTGCACGACCAGGCTGTAATGCTGGCCCATCAGGTCTTCGCGACGATAACCGAGCAGGCTTTCGACGCGGTCGTTGACGAAGGTGAAGCGACCTTCGTTATCCAGCGTGTAGATGAAATCGGGCGAGCTGTTGACGAGAAAACGATGCCATTTTTCTGACTGCTGCAAACGCAGGAGGATATGGTTGTTTTCTTTTTCCAGCCGGCGGCGCGTGAGTACGTTGTCAACTCGGCGCAGCAGTTCCTCCGGTTCGTAGGGCTTGCGCACGAAATCGGCGGCACCGCCGCGCAGTGCACGAATGGCCGCATCGATGGCGGATTCGCCAGACACCACGATCACTGGCGTATCGGCGCTGCGGTCGGCGACGAACCGCAGCACCTCGTTGCCGTTGAGGTCGGGCATGCCGAGGTCGAGCAGGATGACGTCGAACTGCTGCTTGCCGATGGCGATCAGCGCGTCGCAACCGCCGCCCGCGATCGATACCTCGTATTCGCGGGCGGCGAGCAGACGTTTCAGGCCTTCGAGAATGAGCGGTTCGTCGTCGACCACCAGAATGCGGGGGCGGACGGGGAAGGGGCTGACGGTGCTGCGCTGCTCGGGTTCAACGGGGTTGTGCGTCATGAATTTCTCCTCTTGTCGGGTTACATTGACCCGACGCGTGTTGTTGTGAGGGGGGCCTGCCCGTTTTGCAGGGTGGGCAGGCGAATCAGGAAATGCGTACCAGTCGGCGTGCTGCGGCAGTCGAGCACACCCTTCATGCGCTCGACCAGATTGCGGCTGATCGACAGGCCGAGGCCGGCATGATCGCCGCCTTTCTGGCTGGTGACGGGTTCAAACAAGTGCGTCACCACGTCCTGCGGCAGGCCCGGCCCGGTGTCTGCCACTTCGATTTCCACCTGGCGCTGGCCATCGACGTCGACCAGCCGGGTGGTGAATTTGAGATGCCCGCCGGTGGGCATGGCCTCGACGGCATTTTTGGCCAGATTGAACAACACCTGCTTCAGCAGATCCTTGTTCAGCGGCAGCGGCGGCACGTCCGGGTTGAGGTCGATCTGCACCGTGACCTTGTTGGGGGCGAGCAAGGTGCCGAGCGCCATGCGCACCAGTTCGGACACGATGCCGTTGACCGACGCCAGCTCCATCTGCGCCCCGGGCGCGGCCACCTCCTCGGCCGCTGTCAGCCCGCGCACGATGCGCGCAACCCGTTCGATTTCGTCGCCGATGATGTCCAGATCGCGCTGCACCGCTGAGTCGCTGCCCAGCCGCTCGGACAGCAGGTTGACGTAGTTGCGCATGATGGTGAGCGGGTTGGCCACTTCGTGAATGGCGCGCCGCACACGCTCGCGCGGCACGCCTTCGGCGGCGGCAGGCGGCACCGACGGACGCGGCTCGACGGACGCGGTGGATGGGTTGCCGCGCGGGTTCAGCGCTTCGGCACACTCGGCCAGCAGATGACGCCACAGGGGCGACACGCCCAATCCCGGCGCAGCATCCCCCGCCACCAGCACCCCGGTCTGGCCGTTGGCGAGTGCCAAAGGCTGGCACAAAAAACCGGACACGCCGAGCAGGCGGGCAATCTGCAGATCGACCAGCGCGGATTCGGCCTCGCCGCATTCAAATTGCTGCGGGGCGTTGCGGGCCAGCGCGCGCGGCAGCGCCGAATGCCCGTCGTCCGGCGGGATCGCCAGCGCGGCAAGGCTACTGACGGCCGGCAGCAGCGAATGCACCCGCAACAACCCATCGGGGGCGGGCGCAAACACGCACGCCTGTTCGATGCCGAAGAGCGCCCGCAGACTTTCGCGCAGACGCGCAAACACGTCGCCCGGCGTATCGGCCCGCCGAAAATGCTGATGCAGCGCCGATTGCGCGGCCTGGCCGGCGTACAGCCGGGCGAGCCGGTCAAAACCGTTGCCACCGCTGCCGGCACTGGCTTCGGTCAGGCCGAAACGCTGCGCCATCTGCCGGGTATGCGCCTGGCTTTCGGCCAAGAGCTGCGCCGCTTCGCCCGCTCCCAGCTGCAAGGCGGCCAGCGCCGCCCGCACGTCCACGCTGTCGACCGCACCGGCGCGCGCCATCAGTTGATACGCCAGCTGCGTCACCCGCACCAGCGGATGCGCGGCCCGGCCGAGCGCCAGCGGCTCGGCATGAAACGCCACCGCGTCGGCCAGCCAGCCGTCGTGGTCGAGTTCGACGAGACACGCCGATGCAGCGGCAGGCGACGCGGCGTCAATATCCAGATATTCGGCCAGATTGTGGCAAAGCCCGGCGATCCAGGCCGTGTCGGCGTCGGCGACGCCGGCGCGCAAAGCCAGCGCCTGCGCCAGATGCGCCACCCCGATGGACTGCCGCCAGCGCACCGCATACGCCGCTTGCGACGGCCCGGTAGCGACCGGCGCGGCCAGCAGCACGCCGCGCAACAGGTCGGACTGGGCGTCAAATCCCGCATCGAGCAGGCGGACACGCAGGGCGAGAACGGGGTCGCAGCGCACGCAGGCAGAAAATTCTGCCCGTGCGGCTTCGCCCCGCGTCAGATGCTCCAGGGCCTCCGCCACGACTCCGGGGGCGGAAAGACAGGCCATTAGCTCCGATTTCTTTAGTAATTTGTTCGGAAGTTCTCGCATGTCGTTGCTATATATATTGAATTTTGATACACCGTCAATTGTGGGCGGAAAATTATTGCGGCAGTTTCCCGAACTGTTGTTTTCAAGTTTTGGTCGCAATGTCCGCTTTGTTAACCGCTCTGTTACATTTCTTCCGATTCCATTGCGACGACCATGAAGACTGCATTCACCGGATTCCTGCTCTTGTGTCTGACCGGCACGGCCCACGCCCTTGAAGGCCACGCCTCGCTGCACTGGAGCGACCAGATCGGCACGCCGCGCGTTGCCACCCCGCAGGCGCAGGCGATGCCCGATCTTTCGGCGCAATCGGTGCTGGTGTACGACCAGGCCAGCGGCCAGCCGCTGCTGGCAAAAAATGCCGCCATGCAGTCGCCCATCGCGTCGATTACCAAGCTGATGACCGCGATGCTGGTACTGGACGCCGGCCAGCCGCTGGACGAACACATCACCATTTCAGCCGCCGATCGCGACACGCTCAAGGGTACCGGCTCGCGCCTCGGCATCGGCGCGAGCTATACACGGGGCCAGCTGCTGCATCTGGCGCTGATCGCCTCGGACAACCGCGCGGCACACGCGCTGGCCCGCAGCGCACCCGGCGGGCTGGATCGCTTTATCGACCAGATGAACCGTATGGCGCGCGTGCTGGGCATGCAACACACCTTTTTTGTCGAGCCGACCGGCCTGTCGAGCAGCAACCAGTCCACCGCGCTCGACCTCGCCCGGCTGGCTGACCACGCCTACCAGCACTATCCCGAAATCCGCCAGATCAGCACGGCCGGCAGCTACAACCTGGGCACCCAGCGCGTGGTGCTGAAGAAAAAGCGCCAGAAGGCTCGCGTGCTGTATCGCCCGGTCAACTTCCACAACACCAATCGCCTCACCCGCATGGACGACTGGCATATTGGCCTGTCCAAAACCGGCTTCATCAACGAAGCGGGGCATTGCCTGGTGATGCAGGCCAACGTGGCCCAGCGCGACGTGATCATCGTGCTGCTCGACGCGGGGGGAAACAATAGCCGCGCCGGCGACGCCGCCCGCATCAAGGCCTGGCTGGAATCGGGTGGACAGGGGGCCTACCGGGCCAGCGTGCCGGTGTCGCCCGCCTCGCGCACCTGAGTCCGCGTCTCCCGGCGCATCGGTATGATGGGCGGCCCTGCCGCCCTTTTTGTTTTCTGGCGTCCGCATGTCACCCGATCTCGCCCACGAACTCCTGCTCAAAACCCTGCTGCCGCTGGCGCTGCTGATCGCCGCCGGCGCGATCTGGCCACGCTGGCAGACCGGCGTATCCCCCGTGGCATTGCGCGGCGAAATCAGCAAGCTGGTGCTCAACTTTTTTGCGCCCATGCTGTTTTTTGCGGTGGCCGCCACCGCCACGGTCGATCTGGCGCTGGTCAAGGTGCCGCTGGTGCTCGGCGCGGCCACCCTGTTCGGACTGGGGCTGGCGGCGCTGCTGATGTTTGCCACCCCGCTGGGGCGCGGGCTGTCGTGTCCGGCCAAGGGCAGCATCCTGCTTGCCGCCGGCTTCGGCAACGTGCTGTTCTTCGGCTATCCCTTCCTCACCACGGTGTTCGGCGAATCCGGTGCGCGCTATCCCTTTTTTGCCGACATGCTCGCGACCACGCCGCTGGTCTGGTCGCTGGGGGTGTGGATTGCGTTTCGCTGCGGCAACCACAGCGAACACACCTCGTTCCTGCGCATGTGGCTCACCTTGCCGCCGGTATGGGGCTTTGCCGCCGGGCTCGCGCTCAACGTATCGGGCATCACGCTCACCCCGCTGGTCGAAGCCGCGCGCTGGGCCGGCAGCCCGACGATTCCGCTGATGCTGTTCGTGCTGGGGCTGACCATTCCCTGGCATGATTTGAAGCCCAACCGGGCCGTGCTGGTGGCGCTGGCGATCAAGCTCGCGCTGGTGCCGCTGTTTGCGCTGGGCGTGGCGCTGGCGTGGCCCGGCCATCTCACCGAACCGCTGGAAGCTGCGGTGCTCGAAGCCGCCATGCCGACCATGGTGATGGTCATCGCGCTGGCCGACCGCTTCGGCCTCGACGCCCGGCTGGCGGGCCTCATCATGGGCTGGTCAACGCTGGCCGGATTGGTTACGCTGCCCTTGTGGCTGGGCTTGTTGAAAGGCATCGCATCATGAAAATCGGATTCATCGGCAGCGGCATCATGGGCCGCCCCATGGCGGAAAACCTGCTGCGCGCAGGCCATCAACTCTATGTCTTCGGCCGCCGTTTCGACCGCATCGAACCCATGCTGGTGCTGGGTGCCACCGGCAAGGGCACCCCCATGGAGGTGGCCGCCGAGGCCGACATCACCTTTACCGTGGTGTCCGACACCACCGACGTGGAACAGATCATTCTCGGCGAGCGCGGCCTGGTGCACGGGGCCAAGCCCGGTCACATCATCGTCGACATGAGCACGGTGTCGCCCGCCGCCACCCGCCGCATCGCGGCAAGTCTTGCCGAACGCGGCGTGCACATGCTCGACGCGCCGGTTTCCGGCGGCGAAGCCGGCGCGCGCGAAGGCTCGCTGTCGATCATGGTCGGCGGCGAAGCCCCTATTTTCGAGCGCGTGAAACCGCTGTTCGAGGTACTCGGCAAAAGCGTCGTCCACGTCGGCGGCCACGGCGCGGGGCAGGTCGTCAAATGCTGCAATCAAATTGTCGTCGGCCTCACCTTCGAGGGCGTCGCCGAGGCGATATTGCTGGCGCGCCGTAACGGTGTCGATCCACTGAAGATGCGCGAGGCGCTGATGGGCGGCTTTGCCGGCAGCCGCATTCTCGACGTCCACGGCGGGCGCATGTTGAGCGGCAACTACAAACCCGGCTTCAAGACCAAACTGCACCACAAGGACATGGCCATCGTCATGGACAACGCGCAGGAAACCGCCACCCCGCTGCCCGGTGCCGCGCTCATCGCGCAGCAGATGAACGCGCTGATGGGTGCCGGCGACAGCGAGCTCGATTCGTCGGCGATCATGCGCGCGCTTGAGCGGCTGGTGGGCGAGCGCAAGTGATGCTTATCGGTCGCGCATGAAACTTGCCGACGCCGCCCTGCTGCGGCAGCAGGTGCTGATTGCCGGGCGCTGGCAGGACGCCGCCGACGCCGCACGCATCCCCGTTCACAATCCCGCCACCGACGCACTCGTCGGCCACGTTCCCCGCTGCACCCAAGACGACATCACGGGTGCGATCGAAGCGGCGCACGCGGCGTTTGCCGCTTGGCGCGCACAGACGGCAAAGGCACGGGCGCAGCACCTGCGCCGCTGGTTCGACCTGATCCTGCAACACCGCGACGATCTCGCCGTCATCATGGTCAGCGAGCAGGGCAAGCCGCTCGCCGAGGCGCGGGGTGAAATCGACTACGCCGCCAGCTTCATCGAATGGTTCGCGGAGGAAGCGCGGCGCATCGCCGGCGAGGTGGTGCCTTCGCCGTGGGCCGACCGCCGCCTGTTCACGCTGCGCCAGCCGGTCGGTGTGGCAGCGCTCGTCACGCCGTGGAATTTTCCCGCCGCCATGCTCACCCGCAAGGCGGGGGCGGCGTTGGCGGCCGGTTGCACGGTGGTCGCCAAACCGGCCTCGCAAACACCCTTTACTGCGCTGGCGCTGGCCGAACTGGCGCAGCGCGCGGGGCTGCCGCCGGGCGTGCTCAACGTCGTCACGGGGGATGCCGCAACCATCGGCGACGTGCTGACCACGCATCCGCGGGTACGCAAGCTGTCCTTCACCGGTTCGACCGAAGTCGGCAAACACCTGCTCGCACAATGCGCCGGCACGCTTAAACGCGTTTCGCTGGAACTCGGCGGCAACGCGCCCTTCATCGTGTTTGACGATGCCGATCTCGACGCGGCCGTGGCAGGCGCGCTCGTCAGCAAATTCCGCAATGGCGGGCAAACCTGCGTATGCGCCAACCGGATTTTCGTGCAGGCCGGCGTGTACGAACGTTTCACAGAGAAATTCAGCGCAGCCGTTGCACAGTTGAATGTGGCCGACGGTTTCACCCCCGGTGCCGAGATCGGCCCGCTGATCTCCGCCGCCGCCCGCGACCGCATGGAAGCGCATATCGCCGAGGCGCTGGCGCGTGGCGCACAGCTGAAAACCGGCGGCACCCGGCACCCGCGCGGCGGTCTCTTCTACACCCCCACCGTGCTCGCCGGCTGCACGCCGGACATGCGCCTGTGCCGGGAAGAGACGTTCGGCCCGGTCGCACCGCTGATCCGCTTTGAAGGCGAAAACGACGTCCTCACCATGGCCAACGACAGCAACCATGGCCTGGCCGCCTACGCCTATACGCGGGATTCTGCTCGCGCCTGGCGGGTGGCCGAGATGCTGGAATACGGCATGGTGGGGCTCAACACCGGGTTGATTTCCACCGCCGAAGTGAGCTTTGGCGGGCTCAAGGAATCCGGACTGGGGCGTGAAGGCGGGTATGACGGCATCGCCGAATATCTCGACACCAAAGCCGTCGCCCTGGGTGGGCTGAGCTGAGATTTACTCAAACTCCATCGCCCGGAACACCCGACCGGCGTTGCCGCGCGCCAGCTCATCCGCCGTGTGCAGATGCAGATACGCCGACTGGTCGATCTTGTAGGCGTCGTCGAGCGAGCCGCCGGCGTCGACCACCTCTTTCACTTTGGCGCGCAGATGAACGAGGTAATCGCGCGTCCACTTGCGCACCGTGGGCATGTCGGTGGGGCCGCCGTGGCCGGGGATGACAATGGTGGCACCCAGCGCCTCGAACTTGTCCCACACCGCAATCCAGCTCGCGGTGTCGGTGTCCTCGAAGATCGGCAACATGCGGATGTGGAAGGCGGTGTCGCCGGCGATCACCAGTTTCTTTTCCGGTAGCCACACCATGGTGTCGCCGTGGTGGTGCGCGCGGCCCAGGTGCAAGACCTCGATTTTCTCGCCGCCCATGGATAAATCCAGTTTGTCGTCGTAGACGATGTCGGGCTGCACGAGCTCGGTGCGGTAGGCCTTGTCGCGCGCGCGGGCGCGCATCCCTGCCAGCGCGTCGTAGCCGACCTGCTCGATATATTTGGCGGTGTCGCGATGCGCGACGATCTTCGCGCCTGCCTCTTTCCAGTAGTTGGAGCCGAGCATGGCGTGGCCCTGGCCGTTTTCCAGCACCACGTATTTCACCGGCTGGTCGGTGTGCTTTTTGATCTCGTCGTGCAGGCTCTGCGCGAGCAGGTAATTGTCGCCGGCGTTGACCACCACCACGCCGGCCTTCGTGATGATGAACGACAGGTTGTTGTTGTGACCGGAATTCTCGTAGGTGCCCGGCGCGGTGGCACCGATCGCCGACCACACGCCGGGGAGGACTTCCTGCGGCAGGGCGTAGAGGAAGGAGCGCGGCGCGGCGTCGGTCGCCACCACCGGCAGACCGGCGCGCTTCCAGTTGAAGAAGCCGTCGCGGTAATTTTTGACATGGGTGTAGCCGAGCTTCATCAGCGTCTCGGCGGCAAGCGGGCTGCGCTGGCTTACGCCGCAATAGACGACGATGGGCGTGTTTTTGTCGGGCACGGTCTGCTCGATCTGGAATTCCAGCCAGCCGCGCAGCAGGTTGGCGAAGCGGGGCGAGTCGATGCGACCGCCCAGCGTCGCCAGTTCCACCGGCTGGCGCACGTCGATCACCACGGTTTCGGGCTGCGCTTTCAGTTGCGCGGCGAGGCCGGCGGTGTCGATCTGCGGCACGCGCTTCATCACGTCGTCGAGCACGGCCTGCGCCTGCTGCGTGAGCGTGGGCGCTTCAGGAATGGGGTGGACGACTGCCGACAGATTCTGCGCGGCGGCAGACGTGGCGAGCAGCGCCGGAAGGATCAGGGTAAGAGATTTCATGACGGTCTCCTGTAAGGCTTTTTATTTACAGGGAGGACGGGAGGTAAGGGAGGATTCAAGTTTTCCTCCCGTGCCTCCCTTACCTCCCTGTAAAGACTGGGTATCTCAACCTTCCGACCTCTGTCCGACGAACGGGTTCTCGATGCGCTCGCGGCCGAAGGTGGACATGGCACCGTGGCCGGGCACAAAACGCACGTCGTCGCCCAGCGGAAAGAGTTGGGTGCGGATCGCCGCGAGCAGCGCCGCGTGGTCGCCGCGCGGAAAATCGGTGCGGCCGATCGAACCCTTGAACAACACGTCGCCGACAAACGCCAGTTTCGATTCCGGCTGGTAGAACACCACGTGGCCGGGCGTGTGGCCGGGGCAGTGCAGCACGTCGAAGCGCACGCTTCCCACCTCGACCGTATCGCCGTCTTCCAGCCACTGGTCCGGCACAAACGCCGCAATGGGCGGAAAGCCGAACATCGCCGCCTGCTGCGGCAGCGCGTCGAGCCAGAACCGTTCCTCGCGCTGCGGGCCGACGATGGGAATGCCGAGCGTATCGCGCAGTTCTGCCGCCGCGCCGACGTGATCGAGATGGCCGTGGGTCAACAACAGTTTTTCCAGCGTGAGCCCGCGCCGCGCCACTTCGTCCAGCAAACGCGGCGTTTCGCCGCCGGGGTCGATCAGCGCCGCACGGCCGGCGACGTCCCACACCAGCGAGCAGTTCTGCTGGTACGGCGTAACGGGGAGGATGGTAAATTCCATGCACGCCATTATCGCGCCGCTCCTTCATCTACGACCACGCCACGCCATGCCCGCGCCTGATGCTTTGCTACTACTCTCGTCCCGCTGTCCGCACTGTCCGGCCGTGCTCGCCGCGCTGGCCGACCTGCTGAAACAGGGTGCCATCGGCAAGCTCGACGCCGTCAACATCGAACACCACCCGGAAATCGCGCAGGGCCTTGGCGTGCGCTCGGTGCCGTGGACGCGCATCGGCCGCATCGAATTGTTCGGCAGCCAGAGCCGCGCCGAACTCGCTGACTGGGCGGCCAGGGCCGACACCGAAGACGGACTGGCGGACTGGTTCCACGTGTTGCTGAAAGAGGGCCAGTTGCCGCGCGTGCAGGCGCTGATCGAAACCGAGCCGGAACTGCTGGCGGCCGTGCTGCCCATCGTCGGCAACGTGGACGCCAGCCTGAACGTGCGTCTGGGGGCCGGCGTGCTGCTGGAACACTTTGCCGGCACCGACAGCCTGCGCGCCCTGCTGCCGCGTCTGGGCGCACTCTCGCAACACAACGACGCGCGGGTGCGGGCGGACGCCTGCCATTACCTTGGCTTGACGGGGGACTCTGCCGCACGCACCTGGCTCGAAACGCGTCAGGGTGACGACGATGCCGATGTGCGTGAAATCAGCGCAGACAGTCTGGCGGGCTTACCGGCGGCATAAATCACGCCCCCTTTTTTGCTGCGCCCGCATCAGCTGACACCCGCCATTTTCTCGTCACCCGCGTCGGAGACCGTTGCAACTATCCCGGCACGAGCGACACAATACGCACGTAAGTGTTTGATTTTAAATAGACTGGCAAACAGGACTGAAACCTGCACGGTTTTCCGCACTTATTTCAGGAGCGGAACATGTCGAACTTACTGGTTGGGTTGGTTGCACTGGCAAGTCTGGGGGCGGGGTCGGCACAGGCTTTCGTCATAGACGGGAATCTGGCTGACTGGGGCGTGACGCGTTATGCGGGCGCGGCCGGCTGGACGCCCACGGCGGGGATCGAGCGCACGATCGAAGACCAGAACACGGAGAAGCTCGACCCCGGCTATGGCGGACAGGCCTACGATGCCGAGGCACTCTACGCGACGATCCAGGGGCAAACGCTCTACATCGCCCTGGCGACCGGCCACAATCCCAACACGCTCCAGAATCCGGGTGCCAACAGCTACGGCGCGGGCGACTTTGCCATCGACTTTGGCAAGAACGGCAGCTACGAGCTAGGCATCAATTTCAAACACATGCTCCCAGGTGGGCGAGAAGCCTTTGGCGTGATGGGCGGGGTCTATGGCAGCGCCATCTGGGCGCAGGGACTGTGGGATGCCAACGGCCAGCACAATCCGGCGCAGGCCGATCCATTGCATCCCACCCACCTGCTCGGTGGCGTACATCTGGGCAACGCGGCACTGGCGTTCACCACCACCGGCCAGAACGGCTTTGGCCAATGGGCGAGTCATCAGCACTATTTCTATGAAATGAGCGTGGATCTGTCGCTGCTGAACGCTGGCGGCTGGGACGGCAAGGCTTTCAATATCCACTGGACACAAAACTGCGCCAACGACAGCATTCTGGTTGACCCGCCCGGCGCGGTGCCCGAGCCGGCCACGCTGGCGCTGCTGCCACTGGGGTTGCTGGGTATGCTGGCGGTGCGCCGTCGCCGCGCACGCTGACTGTCATCGCCGACGCAGGTCGGCGTGCTATGTTGCGCGCTCGCTGGCCGGGTTTTCCGGCCGGTTTCATTTGTCCCGCGCATGTCTGTTCCGGCCGCCTACCTCGGCGTCATCCTCATCTGGTCAACCACGCCGCTGGGCATACAGTGGAGCGTGCAGGGGCCGGATTTTGCCTTTGCGGTGATGGCGCGCATGGCTATCGGCCTCGTGCTGTGTGCCGGACTGATGCGGATCACACGCACGCGTCTGCCGGTTTCACCGGAGGCGTGGCGGCTGTTTGCGATCAGCGGGGCATCGCTGTTCGTGTCCATGCTGCTCACCTACTGGGGGGCGCAGCACATCCCTTCGGGGCTGATTTCGGTGATCTTCGGGCTGTCGCCGCTGGCCACCGGGGCGTTTGCGGCCATCTGGCTGAGCGAGCGCACACTTACGCCTATTCGATTTCTGGGCCTGGCGTTTGCGCTGGCCGGGCTGTGGACCCTCTTCGACCAGCCGTGGCCGGGCGGCGGGCAGGGCACACTCGGCACGCTGGCCGTGCTGGCGGGCATGACGGTACAGGCGCTGGGTCTGGTGTGGATCAAACGGCTGCACGTTCAGGTGTCGTCGCTGGCGCTCACCACGGGGTCGCTGGCCATCGCCACCCCCTTGTTTGCGCTGGCCTGGCTGGTTTCAACCGGCGGGCATCCGCCTGTGGAGATACCGGCCCGGGCGGGCGCGGCCATCGTTTATCTGGGCGTGATGGGATCGGTGGTGGGGTTTACGCTTTACTACTACGTGATCCGGCATCTCGACGCCGGGCGGGTGGCGCTGGTCACACTCATCACCCCGGTTACCGCCCTGTTGCTGGGGCAGACGCTGAACGCGGAGCATATTCCGCTCGCCGGCTGGGCCGGCATCGCGCTGATCGGGGCCGGACTCACGCTCTACGAATGGCAGGCGCTGCGGCAACTGCGGCGCAGGGCTATTTGCTGAACAGGTCGTCGAGCGGATTGGGCTTTGCCGTATGGGCGTCGCTGGCCGTATGGGTATCGCTGGCCGGCTTGCCCTCCGCCGGGGTGCCGAACAGCGCATCCAGCGCGCTGCGGCTGGCCTGCGCCATCGGTGCGCCACCGCCGCGATAGGCTTCGGGGCGCGGCACGAACCAGCCGCAGTCGTTCATTCGCGTTTTGTCGGCCACGCGTTCGGCAGCCAGTTCACGGCACTGGCCGGCGCGGGTGGCGTCAAAATGCCGGCACAACCGGCACACGTGCAGGTCGGCGCGGCAGCTCGGGCACACTTCGCGCCGCCCCAGCGGCAAGGGCAGGCCGGCCAGACTGCCGCCGCACTTCCAGCAGACGAGGCTCACGACGACGACTCGACGAGCGCGTGGTAGGTGAGGTCCCCCAGCGACACGCGGCGCAGCGCGCGTTCGTGGGTGGCGTCCAGCACCACGGGCGGTGCCACGCCGGCTTCGGCGGCTTCGAGCCAGCGCGTGGCGCACACGCACCAGCGGTCGCCGGGTTTCAGGCCGGGGAAATCGACTTCCGGGATCGGGGTGACGAGATCGTTGCCTTGCTGGCGCGAGTATTCCAGAAACGCCTCGGTCATCTGCGCACACACGGTGTGGCTGCCCAGATCGTGCGGGCCGGTGTGGCACAGGCCATCGCGCAGAAATCCGGTCATCGGCGTGCGGCTACAAATCTGTAGTGCGTCGCCCAGCACGTTACGGGCAGTGCTCATGGTTTTTCTCCATCGCGGCAATCGACAAAAAATATCACGCGGCGCGCCAACCGGACAGACCGCGCCGCCTATGCTGCATCCATAACGACACGAGGAGAGACCATGACTGTGCTGAGCTACACCGCCGTGACCCAGAGCGGTCGCACCTTCGAGATTGAATTTCCGCTGCATCCGCTGACACGTTCATCCACAGACGTGGGTGATGTGGTGACGGCCCTGCTCGATGCCTTGACCCGGGAAACCCGCACCGGAAAGGGACTGTCGGACGGTGATCTGTTGCAGGCGCTGACCATGACGCTGGCACTGCGTGCGCACATGACGGGCGCGTTCCCGGAACACATGCGCACGCTGGTACGCGAGCTGTATGACTGTGCACATACCGCCGTGCAGGCGGCTGCAGGACTACAGGCAGGCCACGCCTGAACCTCTGCCGGCGCCGGTATCAGGGTTGCGGGGGGTCGAACGCCGTGGGTGGCGCAGGCGCAAGGCTCAGCCGCCCGGCACCCGCCGCTTCGCTGTGCACGACGGCCACGCGCGCCAGCACGCTGGGGGCGGGGTAGCCGTCGGCCGGCAGCCCCTGGCTCTGCTGAAAACGGCGCAATGCGGTTTGCGTACGCGGGCCGATCAGGCCATCCGGTACCCCGGGGTCGAATCCCAGTTCACCCAGCTGGCGCTGCATCGTCAATACCTGCGCCGAGGATAGCGCGCCGGTCTCGCCCGGGCCCGCCACCACGGCAGCACCGCCCGCCAGCTGCTGCGCCAGCTGCGCTACCGACAGGGCGTAATTCACCGAACGGTTCCAGCGCATCACCACGTCGAAATTATCGAACACCATGTACGCCGGCCCCTGCCAGCCCTGCGGCAGCACGATGGCGGCCGGGCCGGCCACCGCAGGCCAGGGCGCGCCATCGGCGAGCCTCACCCCCAGTGTGTCCCAGTTGCGCACCGCCATGCGATGGCTGACACGCGCCAGCCGCCAGTCAAAGTTTTCCGGCAGGCGAACCTCGCGCGCCACGGGTTCGCCGCTGCGCCAGCCGGCCGCCTTGAGGTAGTTGCCCGCCGAATACAGGGCATCGGCCACCGAGCCCCACAGGTCGATGCGGCCATCGCCGTCGCCATCCACCGCATAGGCGCGGAAGGTGGACGGCATGAACTGCATGTGGCCCATGGCACCGGCCCACGAGCCGTTCATGTCGATGGGCGACACATGGCCGGCCTCGACGATGCGCAGGGCGTCGATCAATTGCGATTCGAAAAAGCGGCTGCGCCGGCCTTCCCACGCCAGCGTGGCCAGCGCAACCGGAATGTTGAAACTGCCGAGCGTGCGGCCATAGTTGGTTTCCAGCCCCCAGAAAGCGACCAGCACCGCTTTCGGCACGCCGGTGCGCGCTTCGACGGCGTCGAGCAAGGCGGCGTGCTCGGCCAGCATGGCCTGTCCGCGCGTGATCTGCGCCGGCGTAAGCCGCCGCCCCAGATAATCGGCAAAGGTTTGCAGGAATTCGGGCTGGCGACGGTCGAGTTCGACCACGCGCGTGACCGGTTGCGCACCGGTGAGCGCGGCGTCCAACGTGGCCGGTGAAATGCCCTGCGCCTGCGCGCTGGTGCGAAAACCGGCAAGCCAGGTGTCGAAGGCAACCGGGGGAACCGCCGCATCCTGCGCCCACACGGGCAGACAGGCCAGCGCAACGAGGCCGATCCATTTACGCATGGGTTTGCAGCCAGTATTCGGTAAGCGCCAGATGCCACAGCTTGCTGCCCTGGATGCGCGTGTGGTGCGACTCGGGCGCGGCGAGCAGTTTTTCCACATACGCACGCCGGTACAGCCCGCGATTGCGGCAGGCCTGGGAATCGAGAATGTCGCGCATGAAGTCGAGAAATTCGCCGCGCACGTATTTGAGCGCCGGCATGGGGAAATAGCCTTTCTTGCGGTCGATGACGGCGTCGGGTACCAGGCCGCGCGCGATCGTTTTGAGCACGTGTTTGCCTTCGCTTTGCAGTTTCAGCTCGGGCGGCATGGATGCGGCGAGTTCGACCAGCTGGTGATCGAGAAAGGGTACGCGCGCTTCCAGCCCCCAGGCCATGGTCATGTTGTCCACGCGCTTCACGGGATCGTCGGTAATCAGCATCGTCGTGTCCATACGCAATACCTGGTCGATGAATTCGTCGGCGAAAGGTTCCGCCAGATGCGCGGCGATGAGCTCACCGGTGGCATCGCTGCCGTGAAACGCCGGCTGGGTCATGTCGAGGAATTCGTCGTGGTCGCGGTCGAAGTAATGCTTGCGAAAGCGGTCGAGCACACTGCCTTGCGTTTCCGCCGCCATGCGCGGGTACCAGAAATAGCCGCCAAACACCTCGTCCGCACCCTGGCCGCTCTGCACCACCTTCACCGTTTGCGACACTTGCTCGGCGAGCAGATAAAACGCCACAGCGTCCTGCGCGAACATGGGTTCGCTCATCTGCATCACCGCCTCGGGCAGGCGGCGCAGCACTTCGGCATTGGGGATGAGGTATTTGTGGTGACGCGTGCCGTACATCGCAGCCACCGGGTCGGAATATTCGAACTCGCTGCCGCGTTCCTCCGGCTGGTCTTCAAAGCCCACCGAAAACGTCATCAGATCCGGCACGCCCTGTTCGGCCAAGAGCGCGACCAGCAAGCTGGAATCGAGCCCGCCCGAGAGCAGCACGCCCACCTTCACGTCGGCAATTTCGATGCGTTTTTTCACCGCCTGGCGCAGGCTTTCATGGATCGCCTCGGTCCATTCCGCTTCGGTTCTGGCGACGGCCGGGCGTTCGGCCTTCAGCGACCAGTAACGCCGGTGCCGCAGCTCACCACGCGCGTTCACGGTCAGCGTGGTGCCGGGCGCGAGCTTGCGGATGCCGTTGTAGAGCGTGCGCGGGGCCGGCACCACCGCGTGCAGCGTAAAGTGATGATGCAGCGCCACCGCGTCCAGACTCGTATCCACGCCGCCCGCCGCGAGCAGCGCCTGCGGCGTGGACGCAAAGCGGAACGCACCCGCCGTTTCGCTGTAATACAGCGGCTTGATGCCCAGCCGGTCGCGCGCCAGAAACAGCGTCTCGCGGTTCCAGATCGCAAACGCAAACATGCCGTGCAGGCGCTCGACGCATTGCTCGCCCCACTCGCGATACGCCCGCAAAATCACCTCGGTGTCGCCGTCGGAATGAAACACGTGGCCCCGTCCGATGAGTTCGGCACGCAGCTCGGGGTAGTTGTAGATCGTGCCGTTGAACACCAGCGCCATGCCGGTCGTCGCGTCGAGCATCGGCTGCGCAGATTTCTCCGACAGATCGATGATCGCCAGCCGCCGATGCCCCAGCCGCACCGCGCCGTCGGCATACTGGCCCTCGGCGTCCGGCCCGCGCCGCGCGAGTTTGGCGAGCATACGCGCCATGGTGTCCGCCCCCGGCGGGGTGGTGTCGAAACGGAATTCACCTGCAATGCCACACATGTCAGTGCTTCGCCTTGTTTAATCCACCGGGGTGGTCTTCAACGTGTACTCAGGAATTCGGCGACGGTCTGTACCAGCAGTCCGCCTGCCTTGCTGCGATCATTCATCAAAAAACCAAAATCGCGAAGATCACCCGTGAGCAGGATATCCGCCCGGCAAGCGTGCGCGGCCCGATAGATCGGGCAATCCTTGTCGGGCAAACCCTCGGGGCACGTGACTTCACCCGCATCGGGCGACAGGCGCAGGCTTGGCGCAAACGCAGCCAGCCGTTCCAGTCCGCCCGGGAATTTAAGCGCCAGATTGCGGCGCGCTTCTTCCAGTGCATAGGCGCTGCTAGCCAGTTGCCACAGACCGGCCTGGCCCAGCTCGACCACCAGCGCGGCCTTGCCCTTGGGGTTGTGCGCCGCCGTGAACAGGATGTTGGCGTCGAGAAAAAGCCGCATCAGGCTTTCTGCAGCCGGGCCAGAATGCGCTTGCGCTCGGCGGCGGTCAGCGTGTCTTCGCGATCCCATTGCGCAATCTGCTCGTCGGAATAGCGTTCGATCTCCAGCACCGCAGCGGGTTTGAGCGCCAGTTCGCCGTTACGCGTTTCGATAATCACGGCGCTACCGGGCGCAATACCAAGCTGCTTGCGCATGTCGGCCGGCAGGGTGATCTGGCCGCGATTGGACACGATGAGGGTTTCACGCATTTCGATTCTCCGCATTACGGAAATTCCGTAATGCGGATACTAGGCCACCAGCGGTGGCTCGTCCATCAGCGCGATCTGTTCGCGCAATTCCAGTATTCGTGCCTGCCAGTACTGCTGGGTATTGAACCACGGAAACGCGGCGGGGAAGGCTGGGTCGTCCCAGCGGCGGGCGAGCCAGGCAGCGTAGTGGATGAGCCGCAGGGTGCGCAGGGCTTCGACCAGATGCAGTTCGCGCGGGTCGAATTCGGCGAAGTCTTCATACCCTGTGAGGATGTCATTCAGCTGCGCCTGTTGCTGCTCGCGTTCGCCGGAGAGCAGCATCCACAAGTCCTGCACCGCCGGGCCGCTGCGGCAGTCGTCAAAATCGACAAAGTGCGGGCCGTCGTCAGTCCACAGCACGTTGCCGGGATGGCAGTCGCCGTGCAGGCGCAGGGGGTGCACGTCGCCGGCGCGGGCATGGCAATGCGCCACCTGGTCGAGCGCGTGGTCGATGACGCTGTTCCACGCCGGTGCGAGGTCGGGCGGCAGCCAGTGGCCGGCGCGCAGGAAATCGCGCGACTGATATCCGAACGTGTCGAGGTCGAGCGTGGGCCGATGCACGAACGGGGTTTGCCGACCCACGGCGTGGATGCGCCCGAGAAAACGCCCCATGCGTTCCAGCGTGCCGGCGCGGTCGAACTCGGGCGGCCGGCCGCCCTGTTTGGGGAACACGGCAAAGCGAAAACCCGCGTGCGTGTGGAGGGTGACGCCCTTCAAGACGAGCGGTGCAACTACCGGAATCTCGCGCGCAGCAAGTTCAGCGGTGTAGGCGTGTTCTTCGAGGATGGCTGCGTTCGTCCAGCGCCCGGGCCGGTAGAACTTCACCACCACGGGTGCTGCGCCAAGACCGCCCGGAGGGCGAGCGTCTGACGGCGTGCCCCTTGCGGGTGCGGCGTCCTCCACGCCCATCTGGTAGACGCGATTTTCGTAACTGTTCAGCGCCAGCAGCCGGCCGTCGGCGACGAGGCCGGTGTGGTCGAGCGCGTCGAGCGCGACGTCGGGGGTGAGGGCGGCGTAGGGGTGGGCCGGTTCGGACATGGAATGCACTGTAACGCGAGAGGCGGATAATGCCTCATGCCCGCTTCGCATCGAAGGCTCATGACGACACCCTGTCCCTTTGCGCTCGACATCGCCCGCCACGTGTGGGAGACGCGCTACCGCGCGCCGGGCGAGGCGGACATCGCGGCGAGCTGGCGGCGGGTGGCGCGCGCGATCGCAGCCGTGGAACGCGATGCGGCCGGCTGGGCCGAACGCTACTTCGAGGTGCTCGATGGCTTCCGTTTCCTGCCGGGCGGACGCATTCTCGCCGGGGCGGGCACCGACAAGCGGGTGACGCTCTTGAACTGTTTCGTGATGGGCGCACTCGCCGACGATCTGGAACACATCTTTGACGCGCTAAAGGAAGGCGCGCTCACCATGCAGCACGGCGGCGGGGTGGGCTACGATTTTTCGCCGCTGCGCCCGGCCGGCACGGTGGCGCGCGCCAGCGGCACCATTGCCTCGGGCCCGGTGTCGTTCATGCGCATCTGGGATGCGATGTGCGCGACCATGCTCTCCACCGGCGCGCGGCGCGGGGCGATGATGGCGACGCTGGCCTGCGGCCATCCCGACATCGAAACCTTCATCGACGCCAAGCGCGACGCGGCCGAGCTGCGGCACTTCAACTGCTCGGTGCTGGTGTCGGACGCCTTCATGCGCGCGGTGGCGGACGATGCCGACTGGCCACTGGTCTTTGCCGGCGAAACCCATCGCCTGGTACAGGCGCGCGCGCTGTGGACGCGCCTGATGCACGCGGCTTACGACACGGCGGAACCGGGCGTGCTCTTCGTCGACACGATCAACCGCGACAACACGCTGGCCGGCATCGAATCGCTGGCCGCGACCAATCCCTGCGGCGAGATTCCGTTGCCGCCCTACGGTGCCTGCGATCTCGGCTCGCTCAATCTCGCTGCCTTTGTGCGCGCGCCTTTTGAATCGACGGCGAGCTTCGACCACGCAGCGCTGGAAGACGTGACGCGCGTCGCGGTGCGCTTGCTCGACGACGTGATCGACGCCTCGCGCTATCCGCTGCCGGCGCAGGCGCGCGAGGCCCACGACAAGCGGCGCGTGGGCCTGGGCGTGACCGGTCTCGCCGACGCGCTGGTGCTGCTCGGGCTGCGCTATGACAGCGACGCCGCGCGTGATTTCGCCGCCGACCTGATGCGCCGGGTACGCGACGCGGCTTACCGGACTTCCATTGATCTTGCGCGCGAGAAAGGCGCGTTTCCTCGCTTCGACGCCGCCACCTTGCTGGCCAGCGGTTTTGCCCAACGCCTGCCGGCGGACATTCGCGACGCCATCGCCGCGCACGGCATACGCAACAGCCATTTACTGGCGATCGCGCCGGCGGGCACGATCAGTCTCCTGGCGAACAACGTTTCCAGCGGCATCGAACCGGTGTTCGCCGCCGAAGCGGAACGTCGCGTGCTGGGTGCCGACGGGCGCTACACGACGCACCGCGTCGACGACTACGCCTGCCGGCTGTGGCAGCGGCAGGACCACGCCGGCCTGCCGCCCGCCTTCATCGAGGCGCGCCAGCTTGATCCGCGCGCGCATCTCCTGATGCAGGCCGCGCTACAGCCTTGCGTCGACAACGCGATCTCCAAGACCATCAACGTCGATGCCGACCTGCCCTTTGCGCAATTCCAGGATCTGTACCGCGAAGCGCACGCGCTGGGCCTGAAAGGCTGCACGGTGTTCCGCCCCAACCCGGTGACCGGTGCCATCCTCAGCGACACGGCGGACACCGCCACGCCCTGCTGCGGCGTCGAACGCGAGGCCGACTGATGGCGAAGGCGAAAGCGACACCCGCCCGCCCGCGCATCGGTCTCGCGCTGGGCGGCGGCTCGGCGCGCGGCTGGGCGCACATCGGCGCGATCCGCGCGCTGGAAAACGCGGGCATCCGCCCCGACCTCGTATGCGGCACCTCGATCGGCGCGCTGGTCGGCGCGGCGTACGTGGCCGGCGAACTCGACCGTCTGGAAACCTGGGTGCGCAGCCTGAAATGGAACACCGTGGTGGGGTTTCTCGATTTCACCCTCGGCGGCGGACTCATCAAGGGCGAAAAGCTCATCGAATTCTTTCGCGCGCATTTTGTCGACCGTGACATCCGTGAACTCGACCGGCCTTTTGGCGCGGTGGCCACCGACCTCGGGCGCGGCCGCGAAATCTGGTTGCGCGAAGGCGGCGTATCCGACGCGGTACGCGCCTCGATCGCCCTGCCCGGTCTGTTCACACCGGTGCGGCGCGACGGGCTGTGGCTGGTCGACGGCGGCCTGGTGAATCCGGTGCCGGTATCGCTGGCGCGGGCGATGAACGCGGACTTTGTCATTGCGGTTGACCTCAATGCCGATCTGCTCGGACGCCATCTCAAATCCACGCCCGCGCCGACAGGCAAGCCCACGCTCGCCGACACCGTGATGGCCCAGCTCGGCATCGAACGCAACAACGATCCCACGCCGCCCGCCATGCTCGACGTGCTGGCGTCCAGCATCAACATCATGCAGGTGCTCATCACACGCAGCCGGCTCGCCGGTGAACCCGCCGACGGTCTCATCACGCCGCCGCTGGCCAGTTTGGGGCTGATGGAATTCCACCGCGCCGACGTTGCCATCGACGCCGGCCGGCGGGCCGCCGAGGCAGCCTTGCCCACGATCCGCGAGCGCATCGACAGCTGGGCCAGCCCCGGCTGAATGTGCGAGACACTTTTTTGCCGCCCTGCCGGGCGTCCAGGATTTGTCGAATCCGGCATCCAGTAAGCTTGCCGCATGATCGCCCTCGTCTGGTTCAAGCGCGACCTGCGACTGCACGACCACGCCCCGCTGGCCCGCGCGGCGGCTCACCATCGCGCACTGGCGGTGTACGTGATCGAACCGGCGTGGCTGCAAAGCCCCGAGTTCGATCCCCAGCATCTGGATTTTGCACTGGGCTGCCTCGCAGAATTACGCGCCACGCTCGCCGCGCGCGGTCTGCCGCTGGTGGTGCGGGTCGGCGACGTGCGTAGCGTATTCGACGCACTGCGCCGCGAAACCGGCTTCGACCATCTGCTCTCGCACGAGGAAACCGGCCCCGGCTGGACCTACGCGCGCGATCTTGCCGTGGCCGACTGGTGCCGCGCGCGCAGCGTGGCGTGGGAAGAAATGCCGCAGCACGGCGTGGTGCGACGGCTCGCACGGCGTGCTGGCTGGGCCGCGCGCTGGCAGGCGCGGATGGACGCGCCGGTCCGCGATGCGCCCGCTACGTTTCGGGGTGCGGTCATTGAGATGAACGAGCTGCCCACGCTGGCTGACTTCGGCCTCGCCCCGCACGGCCGTGCGATCCAGCCTGCCGGCGAGCGCGCCGGTCTGGCCGTGCTCGACAGTTTTCTTGCCGAGCGCGGCGGGCCCTATCGGCGCGCGATCTCCAGCCCGCTTTCCGCTGAATCGGGCAGCAGCCGGCTGTCGCCCTACCTCGCCTTCGGCGCACTCTCGCTGCGCCGGACACACCAGGCCACCGCCGCTGAAATTGCCCGCCGCCGTGCCGGCGATGCCTCGGATCGTGCCTTCGCGTATGGCCTTGCCGGTTTCGCTTCCCGTCTCAGATGGCATTGCCATTTCATGCAGAAGCTCGAATCCGAGCCGGCCATCGAAACCCGCAATTTCTCGCGCGCGCACGACGGTCTGCGCGAGCCGCACTTCGACCGGCAGCGCTTCGACGCCTGGTGCGCCGGACAAACCGGCTACCCCATGATCGACGCCTGCATGCGCCAGTTGCGCGCCACCGGCTGGCTCAATTTCCGCATGCGCGCCATGCTCGTCTCCTTCGCCGCCTACCATCTGTGGCTGCACTGGCGCGAGCCGGGTCTGTTTCTCGCGCGCCAGTTCCTCGACTTTGAGGCCGGCATCCACTGGTCGCAAATGCAGATGCAGTCCGGCACCACCGGCATCAACACCCTGCGTATCTATTCGCCCACCAAACAGGCCATCGACCACGACCCCGACGGCGTGTACCGCCGGCGCTGGCTGCCCGAGCTCGCGCGCGTGCCGCTGGCGTATCTGGCCAGGCCGTGGACGATGCCGGCGGAAATCCAGCGTGCGTCGGGCTGCCTGATCGGCCACGATTACCCCGCGCCGGTGGTCGACGAAGGAGCGAGCGTGAAGGCCGCCAAAGACGCGCTCTACGGCCTGCGCCGGCAAGCCGCCACGCGCGAGGAAGCCGCCGCCATCGTCGACAAGCACGGTTCGCGCAAAAGCGGTCTGCCCGATTCCACTGCCCGCACAGCGTTGCGCCGTGCACGCACCCCGCGCGGGGTGGACGCCGACGGCGTGCAGCGCGAACTGTTCGATTTCTGACCCCGCCATGCGCGCAGCCTCATCCGGCCACAAAGGCAACAAAGCCCGGCTCCCGTCCAAACCCTGCGCCGTCTGCGGCCGCCCCATGAGCTGGCGGCGCGCGTGGGCGAAAAACTGGGACGAAGTGAAATATTGCTCGGCAGCGTGCCGGAAGCAGCGCCATGCGTAACCTCGTCCTCGTCCTCGGCGACCAACTGAACCGCGACGCCTCGGCGTGGGACGGCTTTGACCCCGCGACCGATTGCGCGTGGATGGCCGAAATCGCCGAGGAATCCACCCATGTCTGGTCGGCCAAAGCGCGCACCGCGCTGTTTCTCGCCGCCATGCGGCACTTCGCGGCGGATTTGCGCGCGGAAGGTTTGCCGCTGGACTACCACCGGCTCGACGCCGAGTCTGAAAAAATCCACGCGGATTTTGCGACCGCACTCGCCGTGAGCCTCACCGTCCATCGTCCAGAAAAGGTCATCGTCACCGAACCCGGCGACTGGCGCGTGTTGCAAAGCCTCCAGGCCACCTGTGCGGCGCACGCCGTGCCGCTGGAAGTGCGCTGCGACCGGCATTTTTACTGCACCCGCGCCGACTTCGCGCACCACGCCCACGGGCGCAAATCGCTGCGCATGGAATTCTTTTACCGCGAGCAACGGCGGCGTTTCGGCGTCTTGATGGACGGCGATCAACCGGTCGGCGGGGCGTGGAATTTCGATGCCGAAAACCGCCACGCCTTCGACGCGCGCGGGCCGGGGATGCTGCCGCCGCGCAGCAAGTTTGCACCCGACGCGATCACGCGCGAGGTCATTGCTCTCGTGAACACGCGCTTCGCTGACCACCCCGGCACGCTCGACGACTTTGCCTGGCCGGTCACCCGCGCGCAGGCACTCAGCGCGCTTGACGCGTTTATCGCCGAGCGCCTGCCGAGCTTCGGCCCGTATCAAGACGCGATGTGGACGCGCGAACCGTGGCTGTACCACGCGCATTTGTCGGCGGCGATGAACCTCAAACTGCTCGCGCCGCATGAAGTCGTACAGGCCGCCGAGACTGCGTACCGGCAGGGGCGCGTCGCGCTCGCGTCCGCCGAAGGCTTCATTCGCCAGATTCTCGGCTGGCGCGAATACGTGCGCGGGGTGTACTGGCAATACATGCCGGGCTACGCCGACGAAAACGCGCTCGACGCGCACGCCGACCTGCCCGCGTGGTACTGGACCGGCGACACGGCTATGGCCTGCCTCGCCGACACGATCACGCAGACGCTCGCGACCGGCTACGCCCACCACATCCAACGCCTGATGATAACGGGGCTGTACGCGCTCTTGCTCGGCGTCGCGCCGCGCCAGGTGCACGCATGGTATCTGGCGGTGTATGTGGACGCGGTCGAGTGGGTCGAACTGCCGAATACGCTGGGCATGAGCCAGTTCGCCGACGGCGGGGTGATGGCGTCCAAGCCCTACGCCGCGACCGGGCAGTACATAGCCCGCATGAGCAATTACTGTGGCGGCTGTCGCTTCAATCCCAAACTCAAGATTGGCGAGGCGGCTTGCCCGTTCACCACGCTGTACTGGGATTTTTTGCTACGCAACGAGGCCAGGCTCAAAGGCAATCCGCGCATGGCCTTGCAGGTGAAAAACCTCGCGCGCTTGAATGCGACCGAGCGCGCTGCGATCCGCGCGCGCGCCGCCACGCTGGGTGCGACGCGCGCCGCAGCACACCCGACCGACGACGCGCGATGAGCCGCGCCCGCCTGCATCACCCCGCTGAAACCGCGCCATTGCGCGTCCGCCACCCTTCGCCCCGGCGCGCCGACCTCGACCGTTTCCCGCCCACCCGCATCGCCGCGCTGCGCCGCCTGCTGGGTGTGAACCCCGCCGCCTACGCCCGCACCCGCAACCATCTCGACGGCGCGGTGACAGGGTTGTCACCCTATTTCACCCACGGCTTTATCACCGAGGCCGAAGCCTTCGCCGCGTGGCGGCAGCGCTTTGGCGTGACGCTCGCGCACAAGCTCGGCATGGAGCTGGCGTGGCGGGGTTTCTTTGCCCACGTGCGCGGCTGGGCCGGCGAGCGGATTTTTGCCGACCTGCGTCCCGCCTTGCGCGACGACTACGCCGCCGCACTGCCGGCAGACGTGCTCGAAGCGCGCACCGGCGTGCCGGTGATCGACGCGTCGGTGCGCCGGCTCTACGCCACCGGCTACCTGCATAACCACGCGCGCATGTGGCTCGCCAGTTACGTCGTGCACCTGCGCAAAGTCCACTGGCGCGCGGGGGCAGACTGGATGTTCGGGCATTTGCTCGACGGTGACACAGCGAGCAACCACCTCTCGTGGCAGTGGGTCGCCGGTACTTTCAGCACCAAGCCTTATCTGTTCAACGCCGAAAACGTGGCGAAGTACGCGCCCGCGCTGGCGTCGCCCGGCACCGCCATCGACACCGACTACGCGGCGCTCGACGACTGGGCACGGCATGGCGGCGACACCGGGCACGAGCCGGGCGCGCATCCCGATGTGACGCCGCCGCCCGTGTTCGCCGCGCCGCCGGGGCACGCGAATCCCGCGCTGCCGCCGCTCGCCGGCCGGCGTGTCGCGCTGGTGCATCCGTGGGCGCTGGGCTGGACGCCCGCGGGCGGCGCGGATTTCACTCTCGGTGTGATCGACACCCCGCGACACGCCGCGCGCCCGTGGTCGGCGCGGCGCTGGGATTTCGTGCTGGGGGGGATGCGCCGCCGCTGCGACGCGGTATGGGCGGGCGACGCGGCCACGCTTGCTGCGCAATTGGACGGTGCAAACTGCATCGCGCGCCTGCCACCCGAACCGGGCTATCTCGATGCGCTGACAGGAATCGGAGGGATTGCACCGCCCGCGGCGTTGCCCGAGGTCGCGGCGTCCACTTCGTTTTCAAGCTGGATCCGGCGCGTCGAGTGCGCCACGCCGAATCTCTTTGGCGCACGCGGCTGAGCCAGGCTTATTTGCCGCGCGTGGCGGCAACGAGCGCGAGCTTGGCGCTGCGTGGCAGGCGTTTGAGCGCAGCTTCGCGGCGGCAGGCGGCAGCGCGGCCGTCTGCGGGTTCGATATGGATCATCTCGACCGGCAGCCGGGCGCGGGTATAGCGCGCCCCCACGCCGGTGTTGTGCTCGGTCAGCCGACGCGCCGGGTCGGTGGTGACGCCGGCGTAGAGGGTGCCGTCGGCGCAGCGCAGCAGGTAGACAAACCAGGACGAGGCGGACATGCCCCCATCATCGCAGATTCGGGGCGGCCGTCAGCTCGCATCCTCGGTCATCTGCTGCGCCCAGGCGAGGGCTTCGCCGTGAATAGCGTCGATGTCGGCGACGTCGCGGCCGATGGTTTTTGCCAGGGCTTCCAGGCTCTGCGTATCGTCCTGTTCGACGGCTATCGCCAGCGCCAGATAGGGGGCGTACGGCCCTTCGCGGTGGAGGATGGCGGCGGTGATTTCGGCCGGCAACGGAATCTGCGCCAACACCTTGTCCATCGGCATCCGCATCACCACGTCGAGCAGGGAGAACAGGCCTACGACAAAGATTTCGTCGCGCGCCTTGGCCGACAGCGCACGCCCCGCCAGTTGTTCAGCCACGCGGCCGCGCACCATGGCGTTTTCCAGCAGCGCCTGGTCGAGCGTCTGCTTGTCGCCGCCGGTGAAGAGCACCACGGTGAGCCAGCGGTAGAGCTTGTCCATGCCCATGACCATGAGCGCCTGCTCGATGCCGCCGATCTTGTTCATGAGCCCCATGCCGGGCGAGTTCACGTAGCGCAGCAGGCGCACAGACAAGGCCGGGTCGAGCTGTACCTGTTTGGCCAGATCGGGGAGTTCGGCCCCGCTCTTCACGCGGTTCATCAGATCCAGCACCTTGGCGCGCGACGGCCCCATGGCCGGGCCTTGCAGGGTTTCGTGGCGGGTGATGAACGGCCCCGAAAAGAAGCTGCATTGCAGCTTGTGGCAAAGATGAAAGGCTTCGAGCGTCTGCACGCCGGTGGCGACAAAGCGCTTGCCGGCCGCGAGGCGGGAAATGGCCGACATGCGCGCCGTGAGCGCGGCGATGTCTTCACTGCTGGCATCGAGCAGCACGTAGTCGACACGCTCGAACAGCGCCGCGCCATCGGGCCGCAGTGCAGCCTCGGCGTCCACGGCAAAGGCAAACCCCAGTGCTTTCAGTGCGTCGATGTGCGCAACCGCAGGGGCATCGACCGGACGCGCGTCGAGTTGCAGCAACCAGACCGTGCCTGCCGCCGGCCACTGCGAAATCTGCGGCAAATCCAGCGAAGCGGGTGCCAGCGGAACGAAGGCTAGACGTGAACCCAGTTTGCCGGGAATGTCGGCACGCGCCAGATTGCCCAGCAGGGTGTCGTCGATGAGACGCTGCATTTCGGGCAGCGTCGTCCCCAGCCCGGCGTCTGCGGCCCGGCGCAGCATGAAGGTATAGGCCGCCACTTTCTGGTCGCGGCCGAGGATGGCTTCGCGGCGCATGACCGAAGCCGGCTTGGTGGGCGTTGGCGAAGGCGAGGCCGGCGGGCTGTCCTGTCTGGCAAGCGCGTCGCGATGAACCTGCGCCGCACCGTTGTCACGATTTCCCGACCACATTCCCACCAGACGATTCAGCACAGCGGTTCCCTTTCGACGAAACACCGGAATTCCTCCAGTGAATCGGCTGCGCGTGCCGGGTCTGAAGCCCCGTAGCGAAATTTTTCCGGATTACAGCGGCCGACGGATCGACACAATGCCGCGCACCATGCCGGGCGCGTAGCCGACCGCCTTGTCGAGCGGGTAATCGGCCGCCAGGCGGGCCTTCACGCCCTCCGGAATCGCGGCGGGGTCGCCGTGGCAGGTCAGGCACAGCGGTTGTACGGGCAAGGCCTTGGCGTAGCGAAACATCTTGCCGGTGGGAGTGCTGACGATCTGCCAGGTGTCGAGGGTTTCGGGTTTTTCACCCGCTGCAAGACGCTTTTCCAGGCCGGCTTGCGCTTCCGCTTCCCAGGCGTCCGGCACCCCGGCAGGGTTGCGATTTTTGGGGCTGACACGCGTGGCCGTCACCCCGAACTGTTTTGACACCTCGGCGGCGATCTGCGGCGCGCGGGTCTTGCACACGCCGATGGCCCCGTCCGGGCCCTGGTCGGTAAGCGCCGTCTTGAGTTCGCCGCCCAGTTTCTGGACGAGAGTGCCTGAAGCCTTGCGGGCGTCGTCGACCATGGCGGCTTGTTGTTCTGCGGTGGGGCCGCTGGCACAGCCGGCGAGGAGGGCAACGGTCGAAGCCGCGAGCAAAGCAGAGGATTTCATGTTGAGTTCCAGGGGTCAGAAGGGTCGGCCAATTCTAGCAATACCGCCCTGCTATGCTGTGCAAACCTTTTGATCGCCGGCCTGCCCGGCCGACCCGCCTGTTTATGAAGCTCCTTACGCAATATTTTCTGCGCGGCCTGCTCACCGCGCTGCCGCTCGGGCTCACGATCTACCTGCTGGCGATTTTTCTGGGCTGGATGGAATCGCTGTCGTCGCAACTGGTTCGCCCGCTGCTCGGCGAGGCCTATGTGCCGGGCCTGGGGCTGCTGGTTGGCGTGGCCGGGATCGTGCTGCTGGGATTCCTGGTTTCGCACCCCAGCGTGGCTCGCCTGCTGTCGCTGATCGAGCTGCCGTTCACCAATCTGCCGGTGGTGAAGAATATCTACGGCTCGTTCAAGGATTTTGCCGATTTTTTCTCGCCGCAAAAAACCGGGGCACGGCAGATGGTCGTTACCCTGAAACCGCCGGGGCAGGAGATGGAACTGGTCGGGCTGGTGACGCGCCAGCAGCTCGACGAGCTGCCCGCCGGTTTCACCCAGGGCGACCGCGTGGCAGTCTATCTGCCCATGGGCTACATGATCGGCGGTTACACCGTGTTCGTACCGCGTGACTGGGTGCGCCCGATCGACATGCCGGTAGAGGAAGCGATGCGCGCCTCGCTGTTTGCCTGGATGGGCAACAGCGACGACGCGGCGGCCCGTCCGCTCCGCTAGTTATTGATTCGGCATTCAAGTTATTGAATGCCGACTCAATAGCTTCAGGCCGCGCAGCCGCAGGCTACCGGCACACCGTCAACAAAACGCCGGCAGGGCACGATGCCGGCCGAACCGCAGTCGGCCACCGCCAGAATCGTCGAAGCCAGCGCCTCGGACGCGCCCAGATGCGCAGATAGCCGCACCTTCACATCCGGCCGGGCCTGGGCGAATTCGGTGATGGCTTCGGGGATGTCCTGCGCCACGTGCGTGCCGGCTGCCAGAAAATACGGAAACGCCACGATGTCGGTCGCGCCACGCGCGGCCAGCGCGTGCAGGCCGTCCGGGATCAGCGGCTCGGCGAGTTCGAGGAAGGCGGCTTCGACGTGCTCGTACGCACAGCCGGTCGTGTCACGGATACGCGCGGCCAGCGCACGGACTTCGTCGTTGGAAGCAGCACGGCGGCTGCCGTGGGCAATGACTAGCAAACTGGGCATGGAAAAACTCCTGAAAAAACCTGTTGGTGGAACGCTGGCCACCCGCAAAGTTCCGGCCTGTTTGCGGGTATCAGGACACGTTATTGGCTTGTATCGAGCGCGCGACGCAGCTTGTCCGCGTCGATGTGGCTATCCAGCTCGCCCAGCGCCTGCGCCACCTTGGGATGCGCGAACAATTCCGCCATGGCCACCTGTCCCAGGGTTTGAAAACCGGTCTGGATGGCCGCTGCGCCTTCAACACGCACCGCCTGGCGCGTCTGCTCAAGGCAGCTGACGGTCAACAGGCGCTCGAAGATACGCGCCGTATCCTGGTTGGTTCGCGCACGCGCGGCAGTATCGACGCGTGCGAGCGTGGCCACGGCTGGATGCAGGGTGGTGGTGGAAATCACCCAGCGCACCAGCGTGTTCTTGTCTTCCCGGGTGGTTTTTTCGACTAGGCAGCGTGACAGGTCATCGGCGTATAGCCCCGCGTGGGCAGACAGCGGCAAGGTCAGAACCAGCAGGGTGGGCAGGACGGTACGCAGCATCGGGGGCCCCGTATCAGCGAACAGGTTCGAACGTGGCGTCGAGATTCTGTCCGTCGCAGTAATCGAGAAAATCGCCACGCAGGGTGGCAATGTGGGCGTCGGCGGGAATGCCCAGCGTCATGCGCACGGCGAACATCGGCGCACCGGTGTGCGGCGCGGGGTAGGCGTCGGTATCGAGCGACTCGATATTGATGCGCAGCCGGGCAAAGAACGTGGCCAGGCTGTTGACGATGCCGGGCTGATCCAGCGCGGACACTTCGACCACGTAGGGAATCAGCGGCCGCTCGGCCTTGGTGCCGCGCGTGCGGCGCTGCACGATGGCCAGGCCCAGCTCTTCGCCCACACCCGGCAGGCGCGATTCCAGCTTGGCCAGCGCGTCCCAGCTGCCGGTCACCCGCATCAGCACGGCAAACTGGCCGGCCATGGCGGTCATGCGGGACTCCTCGATATTGCAACCGGCCTCGTTGATGGCGCGGGTGAGTTTTTCCACCAGGCCGACCTTGTCTTCGCCGCTGGCGGTGAGGACGATGGATTCTGCTTCGTTCGACATCAAATGAGTTTCCTGTCCGAGAGTTCTTTCTTGAGATACGCGTAAAAGATCGGCGCGGCAATCACCCCCTGCACGCCGAAGGCCGCTTCCATCACCAGCATGGCGATCAAGAGTTCCCACGCGCGCGCCTTGATCTGCCCCCCGATGATACGGGCATTCACGAAATATTCGAGCTTGTGGATGATGACCAGAAACGCCAGCGAGCCGGCCGCGACGCCGAGCGAATGCGACAGCGAGATGACGACGATGACGGTGTTGGAAATGAGATTGCCCAGCACCGGCAGCAAGCCGACCAGAAAGGTGACCAAGATCATGGTCTTGGTAAACGGCAGCTGCACGCCCATCGCCGGCAGCACCAGCATGAGATAGATGCCGGTGAGCACGGCGTTGAGCGCGGAAATGCGGATCTGCGCGAACACCACCCGGCGGAAGGCTTCGCCCAGACGGTGCATCCGCTCGCACATCGCGCGCGCCAGCGGGGCCAGCGTGGTGTGCGTGCGGGCTTCGCGCAGTGCCACAAAACTGCCGATGATCATGCCGATGATGACGTACAGCAGCGCCCGGCCGGCGTCGCCGCCCAGCTTGCGCAAATCCTGCGCGTGGGTGCGCAGCCATTCCACCAGCCCTGCGCGGATCACCGAATCGTCGCCCTGCGGCAGCCAGGCGGCGGCCCAGGCGGGCAACAGCTCGCGCGAGTTTTCGATGATTTCGGCCATTTTCGTGAGCAGGCCGGCCAGCCCGCCTTCGGTGCGCAGGTACAGGATCACGCCGGCCACCAGACCGCCCAGCGCGCCCAGCACCACCAGGGTAATCAGCGACACCACCAGCACCTTGGCCCAGGTGTGGTCGAGCCGGCCAATCACAAAACGCGGGGCCAGCATGTGCACTACCTGCACCACCAGCAGGCCAGCCAGCAGCGCCGGCATGAGATGCAGGCCCAGGGTCAGCAACAGGCCGCCGGCCATCATCAGCCAGGCGGCGATTTCGTAACGGGTGGGTGCGGGCGGCATGGCCGGCACGATGCCAAACTCGGCGAGGCTAGGCAAGCGAATCTTGGGCGGGCGGGTGTTTCAGCGACGGGTGCGCCATTTGCGGTAGAGCGCCAACCCCGCCGCTGCCGCCACGACCGCCGCCATACCCCAGTGTTCGTAGCGCGCGAGCCAGTCCGGATGTTGCGCCAGCGCGCCGCCAAAGGCGTAGCCGACGCCCGCCACCAGCGGTGCCCACACCAGCGCGGACACCAGATTGAGTAGCGCGAAGCGCAGCCGCCCGACGCGGCTTGCCCCCAGCGCCACCGGCATGGCGATGCGCAGCCCCCAGGCAAAGCGCATCGTCAGCACCGTGGCGTTGGGGTGGCGTTCGATCAAGGCCAGCGCGCGCGTCACCCGCGCCGCCAGGTCGGGACGGCGCGCCAGCAGGCGCGGTGCGTGGCGGCGGCCCAGCCAGAACCAGAATTGGTCGCCCAGCACCGCGCCCGCCGCCGCCACCGCCACCACCGCCCAGAAATCCAGATAGCCGCGATGCGCCGCGTAGCCGGCCAGCAGCAACACCGTTTCGCCCTCGAACAGGGTCCCGGCAAACACGACCGGCAGGCCGTACAGACTCAGCAACAGCGGTAGATTCATGCGTTCATTCTATGGGGCATTCCCGGCAACGCGACAGTCTCGTAGCCCGGATGCAATCCGGGGCTGACCTCCGGCAGGCTGCGTAGTAGATCGGCAAACCTTTGCCGACACCACGCGGGTTCCAACAATCATGGCGAACCACCGCCCCGGAAAATGAAACGACGACTCGCCATGACCGTTTCCCTCTCCCCGGCCCTCCCCCCGAGGGGGAGGGGGTCTGAGGCCGAGTTTCACGTTAAACCCCGCCGCCGCGTATTGCCGGATGCTCATGTTCGCGCGGCCCGTCTGCCGCTATGCTTGCCGCCATGCGCCTCCTCCTCATCGAAGACGACACCGCCGCCGCCGGCTACCTGCGGCAAGGACTCACCGAAGCCGGCCACGTGGTCGACGCCGCGCACGACGGCGAAACCGGGCTGCAACTCGCGCTGGCGGGTGACTACGACGTGCTGGTGGTCGACCGCATGTTGCCGCGCCGCGACGGGCTGGCGATCGTGCGCATGTTGCGCGCCGACGGCCGCGCCACGCCGGTGCTGCTCGTCTCTGCACTCGGTCAGGTCGATCAGCGCGTCGAAGGCCTGCGCGCTGGCGGCGACGACTACCTCGTCAAGCCCTACGCGTTTTCCGAGCTGCTCGCGCGCGTCGAGGCGCTCGGCCGGCGCGCGCAGCCGGCCCCGGTCGCGGCCAGTGCCGTGCTGCGGGTCGCCGACCTCGAACTCGACCTGGAGCACCGCCGCGCGAGCCGCGCCGGCCAGCCCATCCGCCTGCAACCGCGTGAACTGCGGCTGCTGGAATACCTGATGCGCCGGCCCGGGCGTGTGGTCACGCGCACCATGCTGCTGGAGCAGGTGTGGGACCTGCATTTCGACCCGCAAACCAACGTGGTCGACAGCCAGATCAGCCGCCTGCGCGCCAAGATCGACCGCGATTTCGACCTGCCGCTGTTGCACACACTGCGCGGCGTCGGCTACCGCCTGGGCGACGAGGCGTGATGCGCGCGTTCCGCCATCTGCTGCAACTCGCGCGTACCTCGGCGCTGCGCCTCGCGCTGCGCTACGCGCTGTTGCAGGTGCTGCTGCTGGCAGTGGCACTGGCAGTACTGTTGAGCCTCGCCAACCGCTACATCGAACGCGAGCTCGAAGCCGGGCTCGCCAGCGAGGCCGCCGCGCTCGCGGCGCTGCCGACCGACACGCTCACCCGGCGTCTCGCTGCGCTCGCAGACAACCACGGCGCGCGCCACTATCTGTTGCAAGACGCGCGCGGCGTGCGGCTGGCGGGCGATCTCGTCGCCTGGCCGGCCGCACTGCCGCTCGATGCACGCGTACACCGCGTCGACGCGCTTGTGTTCGAGGCCGACGAACCCGGCCACCGCGAAGCGATGACGCTGCTCGCACGCAGCGTGGTGCGGCCCGACGGCTCACGGCTGCTGGTGGCGCAGGAGCCGGGCGCGGCCGAAGACCTGCGCGACGCCGTGTTCGCCGCCGCAGGCGGGGTGCTCGCGCTGTCCGGCCTCTTGTCGCTGTTGTTGGGGCTCGCGCTCGGCTGGCAGTGGCTCGCGCGTGTCGAGGCGGTCAACCGCACCGCCGGAGCGATTGCCGCCGGTGACCTGTCGCGGCGGGTCGAGGCCAGCGGGCGCGGCGATGAATTCGATCTCCTCGCCGGGCACTTGAACCGCATGCTCGCGCGCATCGAAGCGGCGGTTGCGGGGATGCGCGAAGTCTCCGACAACGTCGCGCACGACCTGCGCCGCCCGCTCGCGCGGCTCAAAACCCGCGTCGAAGTCGTGCTCGCCCAGCCGCGCAGCAGCGCCGAATACGCCGCCGCGCTCACCGACACGCTGGCCGACGCCGACGAGCTGATGCGCGATTTCGACGCGCTGCTGTCGATCACCCGGCTCGAAGCCGGTGGCGAAATCGTCGCCCCGCACGAGTTCGACGTGGGCGACACCGCGCGCGCCGTCGCCGAGCTGTACGCCGACGAAGCCCTGGATGCCGGCCGGCCGTTCGACCTCGAACTCGCGCCCGGCGTGCGCGCAACCGGTGACCCGGCGCTGGTCGGCCGCGCGCTCGCCAACCTGCTCGACAATGCGTTTCGTTACACCCCGGACGACGCCCGCGTGCGGGTGAGCCTCACGTCCGACGCCGATTTTGCCCGGCTGGCGGTCAGCGACGCCGGCCCCGGCCTCGCCGCCGCCGACCAGGCGCGTCTGGTCGAACGCTACGCGCGCGGCGATGCCGCCCGCAGCCAGCCCGGCAGCGGCCTGGGGCTTGCGCTCGCCCGCGCCGTCGCGCGTGCCCACGGCGGCGCGCTGGCGCTTGCCGACACCCCGGGCGGCGGGTTGACGGTGACGCTGGTGCTGCCGCTGCGCGGCCTGCGCACGGATTATTGAGCCCGGTTTGATTGTTATTGATTCGGCACGCCCACCGGGTCGGAAGGATTCGGGTTGATCCCCTGGCTGCGCGACGTTCAGGTTTACAAGTACCGAATCAATAATTTGCCTTGCCGGCCAGCAGGTGCTTTGCCGTTTCCGTATCGACCAGCACAGCGGCTCCGCCCCGGTAGGCCTGTTTGTGGCGCGCGCGCACGCCTGTCATGTCGCTGCGGTTTTCCAGATACACCACGGCGTAGTCGTCAGGATGCGCGTTCAGCCAGGGCAGGATGTCGGCACCGCGCAGCTCCACCAGCGGCTGCTCCAGCCGTCCCAGGAACTGGTACTGCGCGTGGTAGGTGGCGACATTCGCCACCGTCCGCCCTGATGCCTGCACCTGGTGAATGGCCCGGGCCATCGGCCGCACGTCGTACAGGGGCTCGATCGAACGCGCCGCCCACAGTTGCAGAAAAATCAGCAGGCTCGCACCCAGCAGGCCCAGCGTCGTCACGCCGGAGACGCCGCGCCGGCCGGCCAGCCATGCAGCGGCGGCCACCAGCACCAGCAACACGCCCGGCCAGACCGGCGGCAGCGTTGCCACCTGATGATGCAGTGCCGCGATGTGTCCGCTGCCCGCCAGCACCAGCGCCACGCCAAGCGCCATCGCCAGCAACGCGGGCAGTCCCACGCGCGTAGCCGGGCGCTCCGCCAGCAGACGCGCGGCAAGCAGGGCGAAAGCTGGGAAAAGCGGAATCAGGTAGTGCGGCTGCTTGCCGCTGACGAAGGAGAACGCGACGAACACCGGCAGCATCCACGCGAGGCAGAAGCGGCTGCCGCGATCCAGGCCCATGCGGCGGTGCTGCATCGCGGCCCGCCACAATCCCGGCCACACAAACCACGGAAACAGCATGATCGGCAGCAGGGGCAGATACCACCACAGGGGACGCCGGTGCGCGAACGAATCCACCATGCGATCGGCGGTCTGCCCCCAGAAAATCGCGTTGCGATAGGCCTCGCCGCCGGCCATGCCGGCCGGGATCGCCCACGCCAGCGCGATGGCCGCACCGAGCAGAACGGCCAGCAGCAGGCCGCCGAGCCAGCGGCCCCAGCGCAGCCCGGGATGCCACCAGGGTGCCAGCACCGCTACCGGGAGAAGATCGAGCAAGACCACGGGCCCTTTGGTCAATACGCCAAAGCCGACGGCAAGCCCGATCAGTGCAAACCCGCGCCGCCGTCCCTCGGCCGCGATCAGCACGCCGTGCATGCCGACCAGCACCCAGAATGCGAGCAGCACATCGAACATCGCCGAGGTGGAAAAGATGATCCAGAGCAGGCTGCTGGCAAGGATCCAGACGGCCCGGCCGGCAGCCCCGACGTGTTGCGGCCATAGCCGCCGCGCAAGACCGTAGGTCAGCCAGAGCGCACCCGCCGAAAAAAGCGGCGAGACCAGACGCGGCCACCATTCGTTGACGCCGAACACTGCCCAGCCCGCCTGGAACATCCAGAACATGAACGGCGGCTTGTGGCTGTAGGTTTCGCCGTTCTTGAACGGCACCAGGAAGTCGCCGCGCAGCCACATTTCCCACGCCACGCTCACATAGCGGGTTTCGTCGATCGGCACGTAAGGACGACTATGCAGCGCCACGGCCGCAAGTAAAGCCAGCAGCACGAGGCTTGCGATCAGGGTCATGCGGCTGTTATCGCCAGACGTAGTTGGAGACATGGTTCATCCCTCGATTCAAAAAAGTACCCGCAGGCGAACCTGGCGGGACGAAAAAACCGGCTAAGGCAGCGCGTATCGGGCACGTGCGAAGGTGCGCACGGTATGCCGCAGCGCTTAAGTGTGGCTTAAGCAAAACCCGCTTGAATGACGGCATTCGATCCTGATGCGTCACCCTTGAATACCGCCCCTCCCGCATCCCGCCCCGCCTTTCTGGTCGATCCCGACACCGTCCGGGCCCGGCTGCGACCGACGCTGGTCGCAGCATTCTGTCTGGCTTGCCTCGCCACGCTGTCCTGGCTCGGCGGCTTTGACTTCCGGCTGAGCGAAGCCACCGCGTATCTGCTGGATGCGGGATTCCCACGCACACTATTCGAAGCCTATTCGCGATGGGGGCTGTTCCTTTTCTACCTGCCGTTTCTCGCCATGCTGGGGTTGGGCGTGGCGCGGCGTCACCGCCTGTATCAATCCATCGGCGTCGCCTACCTCATGGCCCAACTGCTCGGCCCCGTGCTGCTGACGCGCCTGCTCAAATCGACGATTGCGCGCCCCCGGCCGCATGCCATGCCGGATGCCGCAGAAGGATTGTGGCAGTCGATGCATTCCGCTTTCCCGTCCAGCCACACCATGGACGTTGCCGTCGGTGCGGTTCTCGTGCTGCTGCTGGTACGCGCCCCCGGGCTGCGTGCGCTCGCGTTGATACTCGCCGTGCTGATGGGCGTGGCCAGGCTCGGTCTGGGCAGGCACTACCTCTCCGACGTGCTGGCCGCGCTGGCGCTGGGCGCGGCGACCACTGTGCTGGTCGTACAGGTTGTCCTGTTGCCGCGCTGGCAACGGCACGCGCCGGCACGCACGCCCTGAACACACACGCAAGGCCTGCTGCGCGCCGACGTACCTGCGCTCAGTCGTCAAGCGGCTCGCCCAGAGTCGTCGCCACCCGGTTGCGGCGGTAGAGATACAGCCCCAGGACCATGGAAACCAGGAACAGCGCGACGGCCAGACCGGTCTTCAATACCGGATCGATTTGCGTGCCGCTCCCCACCAGGGCAAAAACCAGCGTTTGCGGCAGATAGCCGATCAGGCTGCCCAGAAAGAACGGCAGCGCACGGATGCCGGCAATGCCGGCAGCCAGATTGGTCAACAGATTGCTGCCTACCGGCAGCAGGCGAACCAGTACCGTCATCGAGAACGGCTGGTGATGAATGAAACGGTCGAAACGTCCTGCCCGCTCGCCCAGCCGCCTGCGCAGCAGGCCTCTGCCAAACCAGCGCGCGTAGCCAAAGCTCAGTATGCAGCCCAATAGCGCGGCGACCGCGCCCAGCAGCGTGCCCAGGCCGACACCGAACGCATAGCCGCCGAGAAAGGCGATCACCTGGCGCGGCAGGCCAACGGCCGTGAACAGCCCCCCCATCATCAGGAAAAGCACTTCGCCGCTAATGCCCCGGCCCCGCACGTGGGCGTCGATCCAGGTTTCGTTGACGCTATTGCCCAGATCGCTCGAATTGAACAGCCAGCCGAACAGCGCCAGACTGAAAATCAGCGCCAGACCCTTGAAAACGATGCGCGTGTTCAAAAACCGGAATCGCTTTCGATGACGGGCAGCCGCACGCGGCGCTGCAACCATGCCACGCCGAACAGATCGACGATGCCCACCCACAGGCGGTTGTGCACGCCGTACTTCGACGTGCCCCGCTCGCGCGGCCGGTGATTCACCGGCACCGAGATCACCGCGCCACCGTTGCGCATCACCAGCGCCGGCAGGAAGCGATGCATGTGGTCGAAATTCGGCAGCGCGAGAAAGGTTTCGCGGGCAAACAGCTTGAGGCCGCAACCGGTATCCGGCGTGCTGTCCCGGAGCATGCGCGAACGTACGCCGTTGGCGATGCGGGAAGACAGGCGCCGCACCCAGGTGTCGTTGCGCCTGGCCCGCCAGCCCGCCAGCAGCTCCAGATTGGCCGGCTGCGCCGGGTCGGCGAGTGTCGACAGCAGGGCGGGGATATCGGCGGGGTCGTTCTGGCCGTCGCCGTCGAGCGTGGCGATCCAGGCGTGGCGCGCCGCCAGGATGCCGGTCGTCAGCGCGCGGCTCTGGCCGCACGACGCTCGATGGCGGATCGCCCGCAGCGTGCGGTAGCCGTCCCGCAGGGCGCGCAGTCGCGCAGGGGTGTCGTCGGTGCTGCCGTCATCGACCACGATGATTTCGTGGTCGACATGGCCCGACAGGGCAGCTGTGATTTCGCGGAGCAGCGGCTCAAGGTTGTCGGCTTCATTCCTCACCGGAATAACCACAGACAACCGGCCATCGTATCGATATTTCGGCATGCTTTCTTTACAGGGTATGAGGCTAAACGCGAATCCAGCCCAGAATGATACGGGAGGCCGCTTAAGGTTTGCTTAAGCGCATGCAAAACAGGCCGCCCCGCCCGTTCAGCGTGCCGGCGCGCGCCCGCGCAGCGCCATCGCCGCCACCAGCAGGAGGATCGCGCCGAGGAAGGCGAGGCTGGTGTTGGTCGTGCCCCAGCCCAGCCCGCCGTTGGCGACGGGTTGCGACAGCCAGTCGCCGAACGACGCGCCGAGCGGGCGGGTGAGCACGTAGGCGATCCAGAACGCGGCGACCGCGCCGAGCTTGAAGCCGTAGTGCGCGACGGCGACCAGCGCGATGGCGGCCGCGAACATCAGCGCGGACGGCAGGTAGCCGAGCTTCATCGTTTCGGCGGCCAGATCGCCGGCGGCGGTGCCGAGCGCGAAGGTGAGCAGGATGGCGAGCCAGTACCAGCCCTCGCGCGGGGGCGTGTCGATGTGGTGCATCGACAGGGTTTTTTCGCGTGCGTACCAGATGCCGAAGGTGGCGAGGAGCGCGACGCTGAATACCGGCGTGAGCAGCGTCAGCGGCACGCCTAGGTGATCGACGAGGTTGTCGGTGACGAGCGTGCCGACCACGCTCACCAGCACCACGACCAACCAATACAGCGGCGTGACGAGAGCACGGGCGCGCATCTGGAACGCCAGCGCAACGGCGAACAGCGCGGCGACGACGAGCGAGGTCTTGGTGAGCCCGATGCCGAGGTTGAAGTTGAGATAGTCGGCGGCGGTTTCGCCGACGGTGGTGGCCAGAATCTTGACGGCCCAGAAACCCAGGGTGATTTCCGGCACCTTGTTGAGCATCTGGCGGGCGGTGGGGGTGAGCGTGGCGTTCATGTCGGTTCTCCAGTCGGTGGCAGCAATCAATGCGCTTTGGCCGCCGCGCGCTGGCGGAACAGCAGCAGCATGGCGACGATGAAGGCGATGAGCACGCCGGACGCGGCGAAGCGGTCGAGCGCGAGGCCGCCGGCAGCGACGGGTTTGTCGAGGAAATCGCCGACCACGGCACCCAGCGGGCGGGTGAGCACGAAGGCGGCCCAGAACAGCACGGTGCGGGAAATGGTCGTCCAGAAGTACGCCGCCACGACCAGCGCGAGCAAGCCGGAAAACACCAGCGCGCCGCCGGTGTAGCCCAGCCCCGCCGTGTCCGCCGTCCAGTCGCCGAGCGCGGTGCCGAGCGTCTGCGAAAACATGATCGTCATCCAGTAGAACATTTCTGCGCGCGGTGAACTGACCGAGCCGACCGACACCGTGCCCAGCGTGCGGTACCACAGCGCCAGCGAACCCAGCAGCAGCGCCGACAGAATCGTGGTGCCGCCGGCGTAGCCGATGCCGAGCGAGCGGTCGGCAAAGTCGGCGAGCGTGGTGCCGACCGTGGTCGAGGCGATGATGGTCGTCCAGTAGATAGCCGGATGGAATGCTTTCGCGCGGATTTGCGCCCACACGGCGGCGACGAAAATCGCCGCGAAAATACCGGTGGACACGAGGTAGCCGAGGTTCAGCGACATCGACAGCGCGTCACCACCGGTCTCCCCGAGCGTGGTGGCGGCGATCTTGACGATCCAGAAAATCAGCGTGACTTCGGGCACCTTGGCGAGTGCTTCGTTCATCAGCTTGTGTTCGGTGTTCTGCATGGTGTGTTCTCCCTGGGGTGAGCCTGGTTGTGATTGAAGTCGAGATTGAGTCAGCGACGGAGCGGCAACATGCGCGCAAGCGTGGCGTCGCGCAGCAGGTAGTGGTGCGCCAGCGCGGCGGCGGCGTGCAGCCCCGCCAGCCAGATGAAGACGTTGCCGAGCGTTTCGTGCGCGCTGCCCAGCGCGCGCGCCCACAGCGCGTGCGCGTCGGGCAGCGGCAGCGCGAATCCAGCCAGGCTATAGGCGCTGGTTTTGTCGGCAAGCGCCGCCCAACCCGCCAGCGGCACGACGAACATCAGCGCATACAGCGCGACGTGCGCCCAGCCTGCCGCGCGCTGCTGCCAGCGCGGCCCGGGTTCGGGCGGCGGCGCACCCACCAGCATTCGCAGCGGCAGCCGCAGCAACACCAGCGCAAACACCGTGAGCCCGCTGGCCACGTGGATCGCGCCGGAGAGCGCATGGCCGGCCTTGGTGGGGTCGCCGCTGCTGGCGTAGGCGACGACGACCGCAAGCGCAGTCAGCCAGTGAAGAACAATGAGCGGGGTGGCGTGTTGGGTCATGGCAAAACTCCTGACGGATGGGGGGTATCTGAAAACTCGGGGCGGGGGGAAGGACTTCGTCCAACGCGCGTGTGAAAAAACGGCCGGGAATCCCGGCCGTTCTTCAGCGCTTACGCGCGGTCTTCGTCGTCATCGTCTTCATGTTCGGCGGCGAGCGCTTTGCCGTTGCCGGCGTCTACTGCAATCTCGGTTACGCCTTTGGCGTGCTTCACGTCGATCTGCCACACCAGGTAGCCGTCTTCGTCGTCGAGTTTGGATTTAACGACCTGTCCGGGCTGCACCGCCAGCGCGGCAGCCTCGGCCTGCTGCTGCGTGACCTTGGCGTATTTGGCGAACTGCGCCTGCGATTCCACCCCGCGCGGCAGCTTGACGCTGGACGTTTTCACTTCGTCCGGCAAGTTGATCGCGCCGGTGGCGAACGCGGTACCGCCCGCCAGCGCGGTAACCAGGGTAACGGCGGAGAGGATTTTGACAGTGCGTTTCATGGTGCTTCCTTTCATCAATGCGGCGGTAGTGCCGTGATGTGAAGACTACGCAGTGAATTTCGCCGGGGCCTGTCGCCAACATTGCGGTTTGGTGAGGTGGGCACGCTGGCCTATGGTGAAAGCACCATGCCGCGCATACGCCAACAACTCCGCGACAATCTGGTCGCGCTCGTCAGCCTGCTGGTGGCCTTGTCCACGCTGGGCTATTCGGCCTGGCGGCACGAAATCACGGAAGACAACCGCACCCTGCGCGAGGCGGCGTTTGCCATGCTGCGCACCGCCGAAGAGTTGCAGAGCGTGGTCGATTTCGCGCATTACGACGGCGACCGCGAAGCCGGCAACCCGATCAAGGGCTGGGGCAAGGTGCTGTACCTGCGCGACCTGGGTATTTTGATGCCGGCCCCGGTGCAGGCGCGGGCGCGCGAGGTGCAAACCGCCTGGGAGCGCGACTGGCAGGCGCTGGAAACCGACACCGCCGCCGCCGAGCGCATCACCGCCAGGGTCGAGACGCTGCGTACCGAGGTGCGGGCGCTGCTGGTCACGCTGAAATAGCCCGCCGGTTCGCGCGCGGCCGCGCCAGCCGGTACACTCGCCATTCTTTTTCCAGCCCTGCCCACGATGTTGAGTCCGGCCTTTCTTGACCGCCTGCGCCGCCTGCTGCCCGCCGACAGCCTGCTGTTCGAGCGCGAAGACCTGGTGCCCTACGAATCCGACGGCCTGTCGGCCTACCGCAACACGCCCGACGTGGTGGTGTTGCCGCACACCGAAGAACAGGTCGCGGCGATCCTCCGGCTGTGCCATGCCGAAGGCGTGGCGGTGGTCGCGCGCGGTGCCGGCACCGGGCTTGCGGCCGGCGCGCTGCCGGTCGACGGCGCGGTGCTGCTGGTGCTGGCCCGCTTGAACCGCATCAAGCACATCGACCCGCTGGCGCGCCTCGCGGTGGTCGAACCCGGCGTGCGCAACCTGGCTATTTCCGAAGCCGCCGCGCCGCATGGGCTGTACTACGCACCCGATCCGTCGAGCCAGATTGCCTGCTCCATCGGCGGCAACGTGGCGGAAAATTCCGGCGGCGTGCATTGCCTCAAATACGGCCTCACCGTGCACAACGTAATGGGCGTGCGCGCGTACACCATCGACGGGCAGTTGCTGGAAATCGGCGGCGCGGCGCTCGATTCGGCGGGTTACGACCTCCTCGCGCTGATGATGGGTTCGGAAGGGATGCTGGCGGTGGTCACCGAGGTCACGGTCAAATTGCTGCCGCGCCCCGAGCGCGCGCAGGTGGTGCTGGCGGCGTTCGACGACGTGGCTAAGGCGGGCGCGGCGGTGGGCGACATCATCGCCGCCGGGGTGATTCCGGCCGGGCTGGAAATGATGGACCGGCTCGCCATCGAGGCCGCCGAAGCCTTCGTCCACGCCGGCTACCCCATGAGCGAAGCCATCCTGCTGGTCGAGATCGACGGCGTGAATGAAGAAGTGTCGGACGACATCGCCACCGTGCGCGCGGTGCTCAAAGCGGCCGGGGCCACCGAAATTCGCACCGCCGAAGACGATGCCCAGCGCCAGAAATTCTGGGCCGGTCGCAAGGCCGCGTTTCCGGCGGTGGGCCGGCTCGCGCCCGACTACTACTGCATGGACGGCACCATCCCGCGTGCGCAATTACCGCATGTGCTCACCCGCATTGCCGAATTGAGCACTGCCTGCGGCCTGCGCGTGGCCAACGTCTTCCACGCCGGCGACGGCAACCTGCACCCGTTGATCCTGTTCGACGCCAACGTGCCGGGCGAGCTTGATCGCGCCGAAGCCTTCGGCGGCAAAATCCTCGAACTCTGCGTGGAAGTGGGCGGCACCATCACCGGCGAACACGGCGTCGGCGTCGAAAAGATCAAACAGATGTGCGCGCAGTTCGCCTCGCCCGAACTCGCTCGTTTTCACGAGGTAAAAGCCGCGTTCGACCCGGGAAAATTGCTCAACCCCGGCAAGGCCGTGCCCGAACTGCACCGCTGCGCCGAGTGGGGCCGGATGCACGTGCAGGCGGGGCAGTTGAAGCACCCCGAGTTGCCGAGATTCTGATGGGCTGGTTGATCGGGAAATATCTGCTGACGTCCGCCATGGTCGTGCTCGTGTCCGAACTGGCCAAACGCAGCGACCGGCTTGGCGGATTCGTCGCCGCCCTGCCCCTGATTACCGTACTGACGCTGATCTGGCTTTATCTGGAAGGCCAGCCGCGCGACAAGATCGCCAACCACGCGTGGTACACCTTCTGGTACGTGCTGCCCACGCTGCCCATGTTTCTGGTGTTTCCCGCGTTGTTGTCACGCATCGGTTTCTGGGCGAGCCTGCTGGCCGGTGCGCTGCTTACCTTCGTTTGCTTCGGCGTGCTGGCGGTTGTTCTGCGGCGTTACGGTATTCATCTGCTATGAGCATTTGCCGTGTTGCCATATCAGGATGGACGCCCCCGGGTTTTTGTAATACGATGGTATTACACTTTTACAGGAGTCTCGCCATGACCCTCACCGTCCGCTTGCCCGATGCCATCGAAACCGCGCTCGACCGCCACTGCGCCGCCACCGGCAAAACCCGCAGTCTGGTCGTGAACGAATCGCTCGCCGCGTATCTGGTCGCGCAGGCCCCCGCGCCGCATGATCTGTGGGCCAGGTTCAAACCCGCGCAGGGCAGCGGGCGTGGCGATCTGTCTGCCCATCATTCCGCCGTGCTCAAGGCAAAGCTGCGCGCGCGCCGCGCCCGGCCCGCGCGTGGCTGATCCGGTGAAGGCGGTGCTGGTCGATACCGGCGCGCTGGTCGCGCTGTTCGACCCGGACGACGACTGGCACGCGCGTACCGCCGCCGCGCTGGCAAAGCTGAACACCGGCACGCGGCTCGTCACCACGCTCGCCATCGTCACCGAAACGACGCATCTGCTCGATTTTGATCTGCGCAATCAACTGGCGTTTCTCGACTGGCTGGTCGAAGGCGGCGCAGACGTACGCCACCTGAACCCCGGCGACCTCGCCGCGTGCCGCGCCCGCATGGCGCAGTACGCCGACCGGCCGATGGACTTTGCCGACGCCACGCTGGTGCGGCTCGCCGAACTCGACGGGCTGGTGCATGTGCTGTCGGTCGATGCGGATTTCGAGGTGTATCGCGCCGGCCGTAAAAAATTCGTCAACCTGCTCCATGCCTGAATCATTCATCGACCGCATCCGTGCCGCGCACGCCGACCACACACCGCTGGCAATACGCGGCCACGGCTCCAAGGCGTTTTACGGCAACCCGGCCTGTGGCGAGCCGCTCGACACTACGGCGTTGAATGGCGTGGTGGCCTACGACCCGCGCGAACTCGTGCTCGTCGCACGCGCCGGCACGCCACTGGCCGAACTGGAAGCGCTGCTGGCGCAGAACGGGCAAATGCTCGCGTTCGAGCCGCCGCATTTTCTCCCCTCCCCCGCAAGCGGGGGAGGGGCCGGGGGAGAGGGCACCCCCACTGCGCCGAACGCACCCAATTCGGGGGACGGCACGCTCGGCGGCGCGGTAGCCGCCGGGCTGTCCGGCCCGCGCCGCGCCACGGCGGGTGCAGTGCGCGATTTCGTGCTCGGCGTCGAACTCATCGACGGTACCGGGCAAACGCTGCGCTTTGGCGGGCGCGTCATCAAAAACGTCGCCGGCTACGACGTGTCGCGGCTGATGGTGGGTTCGCTGGGCACCCTGGGCGTGCTGACCGAAATCGCGCTCAAGGTGCTGCCCCGGCCAGCAGAAGAACTGAGCCTGCAATTCGAGTGCGACGAGGCCACGGCGATCCAGAAAATGAACCAGTGGGCCGGCCAGCCGCTGCCGCTGTCGGCCACCAGCTGGCACGCGGGCCTGCTCACCGTGCGGCTGTCCGGCGCGCATTCCGCCGTGCACGCCGCGCACAGCAAACTCGGCGGCGAGCCGCTCGCCCACGCCGACGAGTTCTGGGCGCGCCTGCGCGACCACCGCGCGGCGTTTTTTGCCACCCGCCACAAACCGCTGTGGCGGGTGGCGGTGGCGTCCACCGCGCCCGCCTTTTCGGCCTGCCGGCCCGGGCTCGAAGCCGACGAATGGATCGAATGGGGCGGCGCGTTGCGCTGGATCGCCTGCGACGCGCCCGCCGCGCAAATCCGCGACGCGGCGCAGCACCTGGGCGGCCACGCCGCGCGCTTTTCACCCGGCGACGGCGACGTCTTCACGCCGCTGTCGCCCGCGCTCGCCGTGCTGCACCGCAACCTCAAACAGCGCTTCGACCCGCACGGCATTTTCAATCGCGGCCGGCTGTATCCGGATTTCTGATGCAAGCCGACGCCATCGACCATCTGGTTCTCACCGTGCACGATATCGACGCCAGCGTCGATTTCTACACCCGCGTGCTCGGCATGCGCGAAGTCGTATTTGGCGAGGGTCGGTGCGCACTGGCCTTCGGACAGCAGAAACTCAACCTGCACCCGGCCGATGCGCCGCTTTCCCCCCACGCCACCCATCCCGTACCGGGGGCGATCGACCTCTGTCTGCGGATGGCCACCCCCATGCCCCACATCCTCGCTGAACTCGTCGCGCACGGCGTCGCCGTCGAAGCCGGGCCGGTCGAGCGAACCGGCGCGCAGGGCCCCCTGCTCTCGGTTTACGTGCGCGACCCCGACGGCAACCTGATCGAACTTTCAAATCCACGCTGACATGCAAACCACCCTCGCACCGCAGTACCAGAACACGCCCGAAGGCGAGGTGGCGGCCAGCGTGCTGCGCGCCTGCGTGCACTGCGGGTTTTGTCTCGCCACCTGCCCCACCTACCAGGTGCTCGGCAACGAACTCGATTCGCCGCGCGGCCGCATTTATCTGATGAAGCAGGTGTTCGAAGGCGCGGCGCCCAGCAGCAAGACCCAGCTGCATCTCGACCGCTGTCTCACCTGCCGCAACTGCGAAACCACCTGCCCCTCGGGTGTGCAATACGGCAAATTACTCGACGTGGGTCGCGCCGTGGTCGAAGCCGCCGTGGGCCGCAGCGCCGCCGAAACGGTGACGCGCCGCGCGCTCAAACACGGCCTGTCGAGCCCGACGCTGTTCAATGGCGCGCTGAAACTCGGCCAGACCGCGCGCAGCTTGCTGCCGGGGTTTCTCAAAGACAAAGTACCCGCCGCTGAATCGGCCGGCGTCTGGCCCGCGCCGCGCCACGCAAGAAAAATGCTGGTGCTCGAAGGCTGCGTGCAGCCCGGCCTCAAACCCAACATCAACGCCGCCGCCGCGCGCGTGCTCGACCGGCTCGGCATCTCGCTCATCTTTGAGACCCGCGCCGGCTGTTGCGGTGCGCTCGCGCACCACCTCAACGACCACGACGACGGCCTGGCCGCCATGCGCCGCAACATCGACGCCTGGCTGCCGCATCTGGACGCCGGCGTCGAAGCCATCGTGATGACCGCCTCCGGCTGCGGGGTGATGGTGAAGGACTACGGCTGGCAGTTGCGCCACGACCCCGCCTACGCGGCAAAAGCCGCGCGTATCGCAGCCGCCACGCGGGATATTTCCGAAGTGCTCGTCGCCGAACGCGACGCACTGCTGCGCCTCGCGTCTCACGCTTCACCACCTGCGCAAAAAGTCGCCTGGCACCCGCCCTGCACCCTGCAACACGGGCAACAACTCGGCAGCGGCGTCGAAGCCCTGCTCACCGATCTGGGTTTTGTGCTCACCCCGGTGGCCGACCGCCACCTGTGCTGCGGCTCCGCCGGCACCTATTCCATCCTGCAACCGCAGCTTGCCGGCGAACTCAAAACCCGCAAGCTGGCCAGCCTTTCCGCCGGCCAGCCCGACGTGATCGCCACCGCCAACATCGGCTGCCTCACGCACCTGCAATCGGGCAGTCACGTGCCGGTGCGACACTGGGTGGAACTTCTCGACTCGGCCCTGGCCGGATAACCAAAGGAGCGCACATGATCTTCAAACAACTCTTCGAACCCGTTTCCAGCACCTTCACCTATCTCATCGGCTGCGAGGAGACCGGCCAGGCGCTGCTGATCGACCCGGTGCTGCCGACCTGGGAGCGTGATCTGGCCGAAATCAACAAGCTCGGACTCAAGCTGGCCTACACGCTGGAAACGCATATTCACGCCGACCACATCACGTCGGCGCTCAAACTCAAGGAAGTGGCCGGCAGCAAAATCGGCGGGCCGGCGCTGGATCAGTTGCCGTGTACCGAGGTGGGCATGGTTGACCGGGTGCCGTTCCAGATGGGTTCGGTCGAGCTGTTGCCGCTGCACACGCCGGGCCACACCGACAACCACTTTGCCTATGCGCACGGCAACCGACTGTACACGGGCGATGCGCTGTTGATCGAAGCCTGCGGCCGTACCGACTTCCAGAGCGGCGACCCGGCCGCGCTCTACCACTCGGTGCGCGACAAGCTGTTTGCCTACGACGACGACACGCTGGTGTACCCCGGCCACGATTACGAAAAGCGCCGCATCACCACCGTGGGCCAGGAGCGCGCGCGCAACCCGCGCCTGCACGACGGCATCAGCAAGGCCGAGTTCATCGAGATCATGAACGGCCTCCAGCTCGCGTATCCCAAGTTCATCGACTACGCGGTGCCGGGCAACCGGGGTTGTGGTGTCTGCCCGGACGGCGTGCCGGAACACCTGCAGCAGTATTGCGAGCAGATCGGGCAGACGCGGCAGGGTTGAAGACGCAGGCCGGGGTGGCACGCCGCGCAAGCGGGCGGCGCAGCCGTCTCAGTGTTTGGTCAGGGTCTTGATCCGGCTGGCGCGGGCCTGGACTTCGGCGTCGTGCAACTTGTGGCCGAGTTCAACCGCCCAGCGGTCTTCCGGGTAGTCGCTCCAGTGAAAAGCGTGTTCTTCCGCCTTCCACGCGTCGGCGACGGACTGTAGCGGCGCTTCGCCGCCGTTTCTGCGGGTTCTGGCTTCCATGTCACTCACCTCCTTCGCGGAATCGCTGTTGAGGCTTTCGTTGTAGCGCTGCGCGCAAAGGATGCAAGCCGTAATTTGAGGCCGCAACCGATCCCGCGCGGCGGGCCGCCCGCTACTCGGGGAAGGCCGGGCTGTTCGCGACAGGAGCGGTTGTTGCTGCGGGTTCCGGTGGGCGCGGGTGCACGGGCCGCCACGTCGAGCCCCGCGCCCACCGCCCGCCGCACGGGTTTCGATGCCGTTCGTCTTCGGCGTTCACGCCCAGTCTTCCGGCCGGTTGAAATTGGCAAAGCCGGCGTCGTCGAAACGCGCGACGGCCGGACGGTGCGCGGCCTGCCAGCGGTGTACCGCGCGTTCGCCGCGCGCCAGGTACGCGGCGAGATCGTCGGCCAGCGCGGTGCGCGCGAGGAAGCAGGCGTGATGGACGCGCGCGGGGTCGGCGGCAACGGCGATGGGCGAGTCGGCGGCGCGCGCGGCGTCGAGCAGTCGCGCGGCGAGGTCGGCGGGCAGGTGCGGGACGTCGCAGGGCACGACGAGCAGCCAGGGCTCCCGCACGGCGCGCATGGCCGCCAGCACGCCGGCCAGCGGCCCCGGATAATCGGGCAGGGTATCGGGCAGCACACGGTGGCCGGTGGCGGCGTAGCGGTCCAGCGTGCGGTTGGCGCTGATGACGATTTCCGAGACCTGGGAGGCGAGCGCGTCGAGCACCCATGCCACCAGCGGCCGGCCCCGATAGTCCACCCAGCCCTTGTCGACGCCGCCCATGCGGGTGCCGCGCCCGCCCGCCAGCACCACCGCCGCGAGTTCAGCGACGGGCATACAGCATGAAATGGTCGTCGCGGTGTTGCGGCCGGGCGATTTCGGCGCGCGGCGTCCAGTCGGCGGTTACCGGCGGCAGGCTGCCTTTCTGGCGCACCTGCACCAGCAACCAGGGGCAGCCGCTGTCGACGGGACGGAAATCACGACCACTGTGATACGCCATCAGGCCTCCCGCCACGGTACGCACGCCATAGGTTTCCACGCAAGCGCCGGCGGGCACCTGCCGCGCCAGTTCAGCGCCAAGCCCGGCGTAGCTGACCCGCTGGTCGAGCGGCCCCAGGAACAGGGCGAACAGCAGCACCCAGATGAAGGTGACGCCGGCCGTCCACACCAGCATGGGGCGCAACGGCGAGCGTTGAACCCGGATCAGAAACACCACCCAGCCTGCTGTGACGAGCATGCCCAGCGCCAGCGCCAGCGGACGCAGCGTGCCGACATCGGCCATGCCGAGCCGGCCGAGGCGCGCAGCCAGCCGTGCCGGCGCGCCGAGATCGTGCGCCGCCCAGTACACCCAGAGCACCAGCGCCAGAAAGCCGAACAGCATGATCGAAAACCACAGGAAAGCATTGGCCGCGCCCCGCCGCAGGCTGAGCAGGCCCGCGCCCCCCAGCAACGCCAGCGGCAGGAGCAGCATGAGCCCCTGCTCTTCACCGGGATCGGCCAAAAAGCTGTAGAGCAGCAGCAGCAGCAGCAGGGCGACGAGCGGCATCAGGCGTGCCGGTTCGCGCCAGCGACGACGGTCTCGATATAGCGCCCACAGCGCGAGCGGCCAGGCCGGCCAACCGAACCAGCCGAGTATTCCAGGGAAGTAGGCGCTTACCGATGTGTGCCAGCGCGCCGTGTCGAGCGCCTGCGCCACCGACCCGCTCTGCGCATTCACCCAGAACAGCCACAACGCGGTCAGGCTCGCCCCACCCGCCACACCCAGCCAGGCGGCCCGGCGCACACCCGGCATCCGCCAGGCGGGAGACAGCAGCGGCAGGATCAGTACGAGGCTCACCAGCACGGCTGCTTCCGCCGCGCCGCCAGCCAGTGCCAACAGGAAACCGCCCGCTCCCAGTGCCCACCCGCCCTGCGGGCTGTGTGGCACGCGCGCCAGCCCGTAGAGCATGAGCGCGGCGGCGGCGAACGGTGCGGTGTAGGGGTTGATTTCATGGCCGCGCACGAGCAGGCCGGCGCTGCCCAGCAGGGTCAGCGCCGTCGGCCAGACTGCTGCCTCGCCTTCCTGCGCCCGCGCGGCCCGGGTCGTGAACCACAACGCCAGCGCGACGAAAACACCCGAGGCGAGCCGCACCCCATCGTGCAGGGCAAGTACGGGCGAGGTGAGCCAGGCCGTCGCCGCCGCAACCCCGCGATAAAGCACGGGCACGGCCAGCGGCTCAGCCGATCCGGCGCGCAGCCAGTCAAGAAACGCCGCACCATCGCCGCCACGCCAGGGCGCGTGCCCCACCAGCCCGGCCAGCAGCCAGACTGCGCACAGCGCAAGCAAACCTGCCTGGGCAGAGGTGAGTGTGTGCTTACTGAACAATTTTCAGGCGCTGGCCGGAGCGCGGTTCACCCGACGGATACAAGTCATTCATCAAGCGCAATTGGCTTTCGGCTGCTTCGCCCAGGGGAGACTGACGGGCCAGCCCCGCCATTGTCGTGCCAGGCTGCGCAATGACCGTCCGCAGGTGATGCGGCTGGGCGGCCTGGCGCTCGGCCGGCGTCAGGGCATGGAAGCTGTTGATGGCCCCGCGCAAGGTGGCGCGTTCACGGTCATACGTCGTTTTATCTTTGGTCATGCCGGCAATCAGGTACTGGCCACCGCCGAACACCACCGCCGCCACGATGACCGGCTTGCCCTGCTGCGCGCCGGCCACAAAAGCCGCCGGGTAACCGCTCAACTGGCCGCTGTCATAACGGGCTCCGGGGTCGAGCTTGAGGCCTTTCTGCAAGGTATCGAGTGGCTGGTCGCCCTTGGGCCCGGCCATCAGCTCGATCAGCGCATCGCCCTTGGCGCTCACCGCCGTCACCCGGTCAGGCCGATTCTGCACCCGCCAACCGGGTGGAAACTGCATCGCCAGTCCGAGCTTTTCGTGCAGCAGGGCGTTGTTGCGGATCACCCCTTGCTCGGGGCTGTCGCCAAAAATCACCCCATCCATTTTTTGCAGGAACGCGTCGCGGCCTTCGCGCGGGTTCGCCACGGCATATTTTCCGGCCTCGCCCACCACCTGTTGCAGGCGCGCGTCGTTGCTGGGGTGGGTATCGAAGGTGCCGTGATAGGTGCGTGCTTGCCGGCCCTCTTTTTTGGCCTGCTCAGCCGCAAACGTTTCCTGATTTTTCAATACCCCGATGACTTCAACCATGGCCTGCGGGTTGTAGCCTGTCTTGGCCAGATATTGCGCACCCAGGCGGTCGGATTCGAGCTCGTGCTCGCGGCCGTAGCCGGCCGTCCACGCCTGCGCCAGCGTTTGCAACAGCGAAGCCCCGGCTTGATTATTCATGCCCGGCACCAGAATGGAGCCCAGGATCGCGCCCACGCCGGCAGCGGTGGCTGCGCTTTGCTGGCGTACGCCATGGCGGGCTGTTACGTGGCCAATTTCGTGTCCGACCACACCGGCCAGTTCGGCCTCGGAATTGAGATAAGCCATGATGCCGCGCGTGATGTAAATGTATCCCCCCGGCAGCGCAAACGCGTTCACGTCCGGGCTGTCCACCACGGTAAAGTGCCATTTGAGGTTGGGCCGGTGGCTCTGCCTGGCGAGATTCTGCCCAATGGCGTCGACGTAAGCCTGGAGCGCGGGGTTGTCGAGCGCGGGATATTCCTTCAGCACGTCCTTGTGGGCCTGTTCGCCCATCTGGATTTCCTGCTGTTCCGACATCAGCACGAAGTTCTTGTCGCCGCTGACCGGATTCTGCGCGCAATGCGTGAGTCCGAGCACACTGAACACCGCAAGGGCGAGGCGCTTGTATACAGGAGAAAACACGTATTCCGTCCCTACAATGGTGACAGCCGAATGATACCGTTACGCAATGCCCGCGCGTACGCCGATGATCCATGAAAAAAGCGGCCGAAGCCGCTTTTTTCATGGATGCTGCGCAGGCATTACTTCATGCCGTAGCGCTGGCGGAATTTCTCGACGCGGCCGGCGGTATCGACGATCTTCTGCTTGCCGGTGTAGAACGGATGGCAGGCAGCGCAAACTTCCACGTGCAGCGTTTCCTTGCCCAGCGTGGAGCGGGTCGTGAATTTGTTCCCGCAAGAGCAGGTAACAGCGACGTCTTTGTAGTTCGGATGAATGCCGGCTTTCATGGCAATTCCTTAGGATTGAATTCAGAGAACGCGAGAGTATAGCCACTTCTCTCCGGCCAATCAACCTCGGCGCATCGAGTCGAAGAATTCGGCGTTGTTTTTTGCAGGACGCACTTTGTCGATGAGGAATTCGGTCGCTTCCATGTCATCCATTGGATACAGGAGCTTCCGCAGCACCCACACTTTTTGCAGGATGTCGTGCGGCATCAAGAGCTCTTCGCGACGGGTGCCGGAGCGGTTGACGTTGATCGCGGGGTAGAGGCGCTTCTCGGCCATCTTGCGGTCAAGATGGATTTCGAGGTTGCCGGTGCCCTTGAATTCTTCGTAGATCACGTCGTCCATGCGGCTGCCGGTGTCGATCAGCGCGGTAGCCAGAATGGTGAGGCTGCCGCCTTCTTCCACGTTACGCGCTGCGCCAAAGAAACGCTTGGGCTTTTGCAGCGCGTTGGCGTCGACGCCGCCGGTGAGCACCTTGCCTGAGGCGGGCTGCACGGTGTTGTAGGCACGCGCGAGGCGGGTAATCGAGTCGAGCAGGATGACCACGTCTTTCTTGTGTTCGACCAGGCGCTTGGCGCGCTCGATCACCATTTCGGCGACCTGCACGTGGCGGCTGGCCGGCTCGTCGAAGGTGGAGGCCACGACTTCGCCGCGCACGGTGCGGCTCATTTCGGTAACTTCTTCCGGGCGTTCGTCGATGAGCAGCACGAACAGCATCACGTCCGGGTGGTTGGACGATATCGCGTGCGCGATGTGTTGCAGCATCACGGTCTTGCCGGATTTGGGCGGTGCAACGAGCAGACCGCGCTGGCCTTTGCCGATGGGCGCGACGATGTCGATGATGCGGCTGGTGAGGTTCTCTTCGGCCTTGATGTCGCGTTCGAGCTTGAGCGGCTTGTCGGGGTGCAGCGGCGTGAGGTTCTCGAACAGGATCTTGTTCTTGGTGGCCTCGGGCGGCTCGCCGTTGATCTTGTCGAGCTTGGTCATCGCCGAGTAGCGCTCGCCGTCCTTGGGCGTGCGGATCTCGCCTTCGATCTTGTCGCCGGTGTGCAGGTTGAAGCGGCGGATCTGCGACGGCGACACATAGATGTCGTCGGTGTTGGCGAGGTACGAGGTCTCGGGCGAGCGCAGGAAACCGAAGCCATCCGGCAGCACTTCCAGCACGCCGTCCCCATAAATGCTGTCGCCGCGCTTCGCCAGTGTTTTGAGGATGGCGAAAATCAGTTCCTGCTTGCGGAAGCGGTTGGCGTTGTCGATGCCGAGTTCCGCTGCCAGTTCGAGCAGTTCGGTGATGGGCTTGAGCTTGAGTTCGGAGAGGTACATAGGCGGGCGGGCCTCGCGAGGCGCACCGTCCGAATCAACCAGTTGTTCGATCATATCGTCCGTCACGTCGTCCGGCATGGGGAGGTCGGGCTGGGGGGAGCGGCGGTGCGCGCGGGGGGCGCGGCGGGGACGCCGTCCGGGCGGGGTGTCAGATGTTGCTGTCAACGAAAGCAGTCAGTTGGGATTTGGACAGGGCACCGACTTTGGTTGCTTCGACGTTGCCGTTCTTGAAGATCATCAGGGTGGGAATGCCGCGAATGCCGAACTTGGGCGGCGTGGCCTGATTCTCGTCGATATTCAGTTTGCAGACCTTGAGCTTGCCGGCGTATTCCTTGGCGACTTCGTCGAGGATCGGCGAAATCATCTTGCAGGGGCCGCACCAGTCGGCCCAGTAATCGACCAGCACGGGCTGGCCGGCCTGCAGGACTTCCTGCTCGAAGGAATCGTCGGATATGTAATGAACATGCTCGCTCATCGGGAAGCTCCTAGTTGGGATGGGGTGAGCCGGACCGGATCAGAAGGGGGTTGGCCGGAACCGGCGCAAGCGTTTGGACGCGACAGTAAAGCTGGAAAATTCGGTTTTGTGCCGATATGCTACCTCAAAATTGCCGGACGCAAGCAACCGGCCTTTCATACTTACTGACGGATGAATTCATGACTTATGTTGTCGCCGACGCCTGCGTAAAGTGCAAGTTTACCGATTGCGTCGATGTCTGCCCGGTGGACTGCTTCCACGAAGGCCCCAATTTTCTGGTGATCGATCCCGAAGAGTGCATCGACTGCACGCTCTGCGTGGCCGAGTGTCCGGCCGAAGCCATCTTTGCAGAAGACGACGTGCCTGACGATCAGCGCGACTACATCGCGCTCAATGCCGAACTGTCCAAGGTCTGGAAGATCATCTACGAACGCAAGGACGCGCCGCCCGACGCCGACGACTGGGTGGGCGTGAAGAACAAGCGGCAATACCTGGAACGCTGACGCAGTGTCCTCGCCGGGCGGAGCCGCGCTGCCCTTTGCCGCCGCCCGCCACCTGCTCGACCACCATGCCGGGCGGCTGCCCGACTTGTCGGGCCTCATCGTGCTGGTTCCCAACCATCGTGCCGGCCTCGACTTTGGCCGCGCGCTGGCGCAGCTGGCCGCACGTCCGCTCATTTCCCCCGACATCGTGCCGCTCAGAAGCTGGGCCGCGCGGCACGCCAGCGCTTGCGCCGAGCCCGCGGCCGCGCGGCTGGCCAGACTGCACGGCGTGCTGCGGCGCGAAAGCTGGCTGGGCCCGGTCGACACCTGGACGCTGGCGCAGGAACTCCTGGTGCTGGCCGACGCGCTCTCGGCCGAGCGCGGGAATGACGCGCCCGGCAACGTCCTGCGGGCCCATGCCAACGGCCAGCTGGCGCGCGAGATTGCGCTGGTGGAAGCCGTCTGGCACACCCTGAACCAGGACGGCAACGATCCACAAGCCCACTATGCGCGTGCCCTTGACGCGGCAGCCCGGGCATTTGCCGCTGCGCCGCGCCCGGTGCTGGGTTTCGACCTTGGCCCGCTGACCGGCATCGAGCAAGGCTTTCTCGAACGCTGCAAAGCCCACGCGCCGGTTCACATCGTCGTGCCCGATCCTGCCATGCCGCGCGTCGCGGCGCTCCGGGCAGCCTGGTTCGACACCGAGACGCCGCTGCGCGAACGTGCCCGCAATCTGGCCCAGCGCCTGCCCGCGTCCCCGCTGGCAGACGTTCGGCTGGCCCCGGCCCCCCACCTTGAAGCCGAGGCGCGCGCCGTCACCGCATGGGTTGCCGAGCAGCTCCGTGTCGGTCGTCGCCAGATTGCCCTGGTCGCGCTCGACCGCGAAACCGCACGGCGCGTTCGCGCACTGCTAGAACGCCTGGACGTGCGCGTGGCCGATGAAACCGGCTGGACGCTGTCCACCACCGCTGCCGCAGCGGTACTCGACCGCTGGCTGCAATGCGTGACCAGCGACTTTCCGCATACCGAACTGCTCGACTTGCTGAAATCGCCCTTCGTGCTCGGTGGCCCGGCCACGCGACAGGACGACATGCTGCAATTCGAGCTCGCGCTGCGTCAGCGCGGCGTGTTCCGGGGGCTGGACGAGACGCTGCGGGTGGCGCAGGTGCAGCTGGGCAAAACACCCGACTGGCTGCAACGATTTGCCTCCGCCTCGCGGCAGTTTCCGCGTGGCCGCGCACCTCTCGCCAGCTGGCTGGATCGGCTCGCCGCCAGTCTCGACAGCCTTGATATGCGCACCGCGCTGACCGGCGACGCCGCCGGCCTCAGCTTGCTCGACACGCTCGCCGAGCTGACCCGCGACCTGGCAGCCGACCGCGAGGTTTACACCTTTGCCGAGTGGCGACGCTGGCTCGATCGCGCACTGGAATCCGCCAGCTTTCGTGACACCCATATCGATAGCCCCGTCGTGCTCACCGCCCTGCCGCACGCGCGGGGCCGCCTCTTCGACGCCGTCGCCGTGCTGGGTGCCGACGCCCGGCATTTGCCGCCGCGCGCCGCCCCCGGCCTGTTTGCCGACGCCACACGAGCCCGGCTCGGCCTGCCCACCGCCGCCGACCAGGCGCGCGACACGCTCAACGACCTGCTGGCGCTGGTCGCCCCCGTGCCCGTGTTGTTCTCGTGGCAAGCCTGGCATAACGACGAACCCAATCCCGCCGCGCCGCTGCTGCTGCGTCTGGATGCCCTGCATCGCGCGGCGTGGGGCAACGATCTGCCCCGCCAGCACGCCGGCACCCCGCCCGCCCGGCCCAGCACCGCCCCCGCACCCGCCGTGCAACCCGCGCCTTGCGCCGCGCCCGGCTTACTACCGCGTCGCTATTCGGCCAGCGCCTACCAGACCCTGCTCGATTGCCCCTATCGCTTCTTCGTCGAGCGCGTGCTGGCCGTGCACGCGCTCCTGGATGCCGACGACCCGCTCGACAAGAGCGACTATGGCAACGCGTTGCATCGCATCCTCAAGCATTTTCACGACAGCGACCCACCGCATGATCGCGACGCCGCGCTCGCCCGTCTGGCCGATTTCAGCCGCACCGAATTTTCCACCCTGCCGGCCTACACCGCCGCCGCCTGGGCCTGTCGCTGGAATGCAATCCAGCCTGCCTACATTGAAGCCTGGCTTCAATGGGTCGCGCAGGGCTGGCGCTACGTTTCCGGCGAGACCCCGTTCAAGCAGAATTACCCCGTCGAGGGGCTGGGCGATATCGAACTCCTGGGCGTGCTCGACCGCGTCGATACACGAACCCTGGCAGACGGCGACACGCTGCACGCCGTCATCGACTACAAAACCGGTGCCGCCAGCAGCCTCAAACAAAACCTGAAAGACCCCGCCGAAGCGGTGCAGCTGCCCTTCTATGCCTGGCTTGCCGGTGCCGTCGCCGCTTACCTGCCGATCAACGACGCCCCCGTCGAGCGACTCGAACTCGACGGCGAAACCGACGTGAGCGGAATTGCCCTGCGTCTGCCGGCGCTGCTCGAAGCGATTGCTGCGGGTGCCCCGCTTGCCGCTTCGGGCATCGAGGCGACCTGCCGTTACTGCGATGCGCGCGGGCTGTGCAGGAAGGGAACGTGGCATGCGTGAACCGCTGTCCAACGCGGTCGCCCTCGACCCCGCGCGCTCGGTGGTCGTCGAAGCCTGCGCCGGCAGCGGCAAGACCTGGCTCCTGGTGTCGCGCATGATTCGCCTGCTGCTGGCGGGCGCAGCCCCCTCGGAACTGCTGGCCATTACGTTCACCCGCAAGGCGGCGCAGGAAATGACCGACCGCCTGCACCAGTGGCTGCGCCTGATGGCACTGGAAAGCGACGAGACGGTGCGTGACTTCCTGCGCCAGCGCCACATTGCCGAAGCCGACATCGACGGCCTGCTGCCGCGCGCGCGTGGCCTGCTCGAAGCCGTGCTCACGGCCCAGCCCGGCCCGACGGTGACCACGTTTCATGGCTGGTTCCTCGATCTGCTGAAACGCGCGCCGCTGGAATCGGGCCTGCCCTGGGGCGCAAGCCTGCTCGAACGCACGCGGCAATTGCAGGACGAGGTGCGTGACCAGCTGCTGGCGGAATGGGCTGGCGCCCCGGAATCGCCGCAGGGCAGCGCACTCCTCGCCATGCTCGCCGATAGCGGCGAGTACAACCTGCACACGCTGCTGAGACATTTTCTCGACGCACGCGCCGAATGGTGGGCCTATACCGAAGGCCAGCCCGACCCGGTGGCCCATGCGCTCGACGCCCTGCGCACCACCCTCGGCGGCGATCCGGAAACCGATCCCGATACGGCATTCTGGGACGACCGCGCCAGCCTCGCGCGCGCCGAGGCGCTGGCGTCGGCGCTGGAAGCCGGCGGCAAGGCGGAAGCCGACCGCGGTGCGGCCCTGCGCACGGCGCTGGCGGCGCGCGACCTCGACGGGGTGCTGGTGAAGGTGCTCACCGCCAAACTTGAGCACCGGGTGTGGAAGCCCACCAAAGCCATGAAAGACGTGCTGGGTGACGGGCTGTTGCGTCTCCAGCGCGAAACCGAAGCGCTGGAAGCCCGCCTGCTCGATCTGCTGAACGCGCGGGTCAACCAGCGCATCTGGCAGCTCAACCGCCACGGCCTCGTGCTCGGCCACGCGCTGCTCACCGAATACCAGGCGGCCAAAGCGCGCGCCGGCCAGATCGACTTTGCCGACGCCGAATGGCTGGCCGCCAGACTGCTGCAGGACGACGACGCGCGGCCGGCGCTGGCGATGAAGCTCGACGCGCGCTGGAAACATCTGTTGCTCGACGAATTCCAGGACACCAATCCGCTGCAATGGCAGGCGCTGTCGGCCTGGCTCGCCGACGCGCACGGCACCGACAATGCCATGACGGTGTTCATGGTCGGCGACCCCAAGCAGGCGATCTACCGCTTCCGGCGTGGCGAGGCGCGAGTGTTCGACGCGGCAGCGGATTTTCTGCGCGACTACTTCGACGCGCCGCGCTTGTCCACCGACATGACACGCCGCCTTGCGCCAGCGGTGGTGGACGCCCTCAACCCGGTGTTCGACACACACGCAAGCTACGCCACGCACAGCCCCGCGCCCGAGAAGGCCGGCGTGCCCGGCGCGGTGCGCGCCTACCCGGTGAACGCCCCGGACGCCGAAGCACAGCCCGTCGCCGGCCTGCGCAATCCCCTGACCACCCCGCGTGCAGAAGCCGCCGACCGCGCGGTACACGAAGAAGCCCGCGTGTTTGCCCGGGTGCTGGCAGACGAGGTACTGGGGCGCTGGGGGATCATGGACAAGGCAACGACACGCGCCGCCGAACCCGGCGACGTCATGGCGCTGGTCAAAAAGCGCACCCACCTCGCCGTGTACGAGCGCGCGCTGGAAGCCGCCGGCATCCCCTTCATCACCTCGCGGCGCGGCGGCCTGCTGCACGCGCTGGAAGCGCAGGATCTCATCGCGCTGCTCGACACCCTGTTACTGCCGCACGCGCATCTCAAGCTCGCGCACACGCTGAAAAGCCCGCTGTTCAACTGCGACGACGCAGACCTGCTGACGGTGTTCGCGCCGCGCGACAACGACCCCGCGCGCGGCTGGGAACGGCTGGCGCGGCTGGCTGACGAGGCCGATTGCCCGCCGGGTCTCGCGCGTGCTGCGCGCCTGCTCGACGGCTGGCGCGGCCTCGCCGGCACGCTGCCGGCGCACGACCTGCTCGACCGCATCTATTTCGAAGGCGACCTCGAAGCGCGCTACGCCGCCGCCGTGCCGCCGGCGATGCAGCCGCAGGTGGCGGCCAACCTGCGCGCCTTCATGCAGTTGGCGCTCACCCAGGACGCGGGGCGCTACCCCACGCTCGCCGGTTTTGTGCGCGAGCTGGCCACACTGATCGACGACACCGACGCCGCGCCCGGCGAAGGCATCGCCGCCGACGGCGAAAACGCGGTGCGGCTCCTGACCATCCACGGTGCCAAGGGGCTGCAAGCGCCCATCGTCTGGCTGCTGGGCGGCAGCGACCACACCCGCGGCGAGCACCACGCCGTGCTCGCGCCGTGGCCACCCACCGCCGCGCGCCCGGAACATTTTTCGCTCTACGGCAAAAGCACCGAACGCGGTGCGGCGCGCGCGCCCTGGTTCGACGCAGAAAAACAGCTCGCCAACCGCGAATCCGACAACCTGCTCTACGTGGCGTTGACGCGCGCGGAACAGGCGCTGATCGTCTCCGGCGACGCCCGCAAGAACGACTGGCTTGCGCGCGTGGATGCCGCCTGGCAGCCGCTGGCGCTGCCCGACAGTCTGCCCGCCGCCGCCGCACGCCCGAAACCCGCCGTGCTCGCCCCCGCCCCCATCGTCGCCCCCGCCGTCGGGCAGCGCCTGCCCCCGGCCCTCGACACCCCCGCCACGCGACGCGGCGAACTCTTCCACGCCTGCCTCGAACGCCACGCTCCGCCCGGCGCGCCACGCGACCTGTCTGCGCTTGCCGCCAGGCTGGGGCTCGCCCACGAACTCGCTACGGTGGAGGCCGAAGCGCGCGCACTCATCCGCCGCCCCGAACTCGCACCGCTGTTCGACCCCGCCCGCTACCGCCGCGCCCACAACGAACTCGCGCTGCTCGACCATGAGGGCCGCGCCCACCGCGTCGACCGCGTGGTGGAAACCGACGACGCGGTGTGGATACTCGACTACAAGACCGGCGAAGAAGTCCTCGTGCACACAGAAAGTGCACTTGCGGCCCGACATCACTCTCAGTTGGCTGGCTACCGGACACTCATTCATGCCTTGTGGCCGAGCCGGCCAGTACACATGGCCCTGCTGCTGAGCGACGGGCGGCTGCTTTCGCTTGATTGATAGCGGCCGGGCCAAGCCTGAATCCTTACCCGACCGCCAAAAAATACCTACAACTTACCGCCCAGGCCAATGTATAGACACAGCACGCCAAAGCCCAGAAACATCGCGCCGCCAGCCAACGTAGCCGGCTCAAACAGATACGATGCCTGTGGTTTGCCGGGCGCAAAAACCACTGTCACCTTTTCGCCCAACTCGAACGGCACGAACGAAAACGTAAACGCGCTGAGCGCTCGCCCTTCATGCACAAGCGGCCCGCCCGGCACATCGGGGTAACGATAGGCAGGGCGACGCGCAATGCGGTGGCCGTTGCGCATGGCCGTGTTTTCCGGCTGGATGGAAGGGCGGTAGCGCCCGGCCAGAAACCCGATCACCTCGCCCTCGACCACCGTGCCGGTGAGCCGGTGATACACCGGCAAACCCGCATCCATAAAACCTTTTGGAATCAGCCAGAAAGCCAATCCGAGACAGCCTATCCGAACCAGCCACTTCAACATTTACTGAACGTCCCGGCACGTCCACGTCATCACCAGATTCAGCCGCGCGGCGGGGTCGGGTTCGCGCGTGCGGTGCATGGCCTTGGTCTCGACCAGGTCGGTGGCTTCCAACCGGCCTGAACCATCTGCCTCGATTTTCACCGTGGCACGGCTGCCGCTTCCTTCGCCAAAGCTGCGCTCGCCGGTATCCACGGCGGGCAGCATGTCGGGAATCGGCCCCGTGCCCTGGCGGGTGCTTGCCAGCACAAATTCACCCGGCGCGGTGTACGCACCCACGCGGGTGAGCGCCACAGTGATTTTATTTTTATCGCCCATCGGCAACATGTTGGGCAATTCCAGCACGCGCCCTGCGCCGCCTTTGGCCCATTCGGCGCAGGGCACGGCTCCCCCGAAGCCCGACACGCCCGAGGCGGTGACCGCGCCGCTTACCTGCGACTTGATACAGAACCGGAGATAGGGGTCGCAGTCGGGCTCGGCAGGTTTCGTCTGCCCGGGTTGGGTGCCAGACACGGTGTCGCCCGGCGGGGTCGATTCGCCGCACGCACCTAAAAAAACCAACAGTCCCAAACCTGCAACGATACGGTGATTCATGGGTTTCCCTTGCACGTTATTGAATTTCCCAAAACACATGACCGCCCTGGCCGCACACGGATGCCCTCACCGGGCGATGAGGCTAGCCGTAGGTCGGCAATACTTTGCCGACGATTGTGTCGGGATCACCCGGTGTCGGCAAAGTGTTGCCGACCTACTCCGCTGGTTTTCCTATAAGAATGAATTGTCCCGTCGGCTACCCAGAAACAGCTTCAGCGAATCGGAGCCGGCGTGAGCGGTTTCCTGCGCCAGATCTCGCCCGTTGCCTTCACCAGCCACGGCGTACCGGCAGCATCCACCGCCAGGGTTTTGGCGCTCTGGCGGGTGTTCACCCATTTATTGTTGAAGCGCCGGTAGACCTCGCCGCCGCCGTTGTTGCCGTCGCAGCCCACCACATAGACATGGTCTCCATTGGCCGCGATGTCGCGCGCGCAGCCGTCCAGTTTGGTCCAGCTGTTGCCGTCGCGGCGGAAGATGCCGCCGTCGGTGCTTACCACCCACACATCGTGGCCGATGGCCACTTTTTGCGCCGCGCCCTCCACGCCTTTCCAGCACCGACCCGAAACAATGCGATCCTGCGCCGGGCAGAGCTCGGAGGTGTAAATCTTGTTGCCGCCCGGCCCGGCAGGCTGGGCGGTAATAGCCCACAGTGCGCCCCCGCTGCGCCCGCCGCCTGCGGCTACGGCGGTCATCTGGGCGGGCTGGGTGTAGGCTTGCGCGCCGATGAATTGATTCCACTGGTGGTGCGCGTAAGGCGACGCCCAGGGCCGCGAATACAGCGTGAAATCCGGGCCAATGGCAAAAACTTTTCCAGCCACGCCATCAATGGCCAGCCAGCTGGCGCGCGAGGCCACACGCCCGGTTTCCTTGACGAACATGCCGTCCAGGCGGTGCGTCAGCATCACCGAGCCCTGGGGCTCCGCCACAAACCGTCCACCCTGCCACACGTAGATCCCGTCCGCTGCGTACTGCCCGCCGCAACCGACCACCATCACCTGATCCGGCGCGCCGGCGGCGATGGTTCGGGCGCAGCCTTCTACGCGCTCCCATTGTGTATCGGCCAATCGTTCCACCAAGTCCGGTCTAGCCACACCGGGCACAGTCACTTTCTGCACGCTGCTGCCGACACCTGACGACCAGTCAGGGGCGGCGTGAAGCATTGGGGCACCGCAAGCAGCTGCAAGCAGCGCAAAGCGCGAAATCATGGACAACATAGTGGCTCCGGAAGCTCAACAAAAAGTACCTAAATAATACCAATAGACAGTCTTCGTCAATGGTCATTCTGATATCCATGCCTAGCTTCCCACCCAAGGCCTGATTCTAGTGCCCTGAATCAGCCACCCCGCCCATTCCGGGCTGCTACTATTCGCTAACTAGCATCAACCAAACCCATGCCAGCCATGACCTCTCTTGACCTCCTCGGCCTGGTGGCCACCTGTTTCACCACATCCTCCTTCGTGCCGCAGGTCTGGCGCACCTGGAAAACGCGCGATGTCAGCGGCATTTCGTTACCCACTTACGCCATCATCACCGTGGGGTTGGCGCTGTGGCTGCTCTATGGGCTGCTCAAGAACGATCTTCCGTTAATCGTGGCCAACGCCATGATGGTGGTGCTGACCGGGGCCATCACTGTGATGAAGGTTCGATTCGAGCGTTCCGCGTAATGCCGCTGCACCCCGCTGCGCAGGAATTTCTGGAACGCCCTGCTATTGCCCGCATGGCCCCACTGGGTTCCGCTTCGGTTGATGTCACGCGCGCCACCCTGAAGGCCCTGACAGACAACACCCCGCCGGGCGAGCCGGTTGCCTGGGTGGAAGACCGCCTGATCACCGGCCCTCACGGTGACATTCCCATTCGTCTCTACGCGCCGACACGTGATGAAGTGCTTCCGGTTTACGTTCATTTTCACGGCGGCGGCTGGGTGATCGATAACTTCGAAACCGAGGACAGCGACTGCCGCATCCTCGCCAATCAGGCGCATTGCCTGGTGGTGTCGGTGAACTACCGGCACGCCCCCGAGCATCGTTTTCCGTGTCCGCTGGACGATGCTTTTGCCGCCACGCAGTGGGTGGCCTCCCACACCGACGAGCTGACGGCGGACGCACACCGCATTGCTGTGGGCGGCCAAAGCGCCGGGGCCAATCTGGCAGCGGCTGTCGCCTTGAGAGCGCGTGACGCCAATTTGCCACTATGCGCCCAGATACTGAGCGTACCAGTGCTGAATTACGCCTTCGACACGGATTCCTATCGTTCCTGCGCCGATGGCTACGTATTGACGCGCCGCGCCATGGAGTGGTTTTGGTCGCTCTATCTCGCCAACCAGGCCGAAGGCGCGCTCCCGGAAGTCTCGCCCCTGCGTGCACCCTGTTTGCGTGGTTTGCCTCCGGCCTTTATTGCCACCAGCGAATTTGATCCGCTGCGTGACGAAGGCGCAGCGTACGCTGACCGGCTCCAGAATGCAGGTGTCTGTACGCAATACCGATGTTATGCCGGCATGATCCACCCTTGCCGGGGCGAGCAAGCCCTGCCCGATGTGGCGCGATATTTACGAACAATTTTCCGGGAAGCGCACGAATGAATCCGCCCAATACCCCCACGCGCAATAGCGACCTGATGGCCCAGCTGACTCCAGACCGCACACTGGCCGAACCCAGCTACCAGCAGCTGCGCAAAAAACTCCAGTCGCTGATCGAAACTGGCCAGATTGCCGACGGCCAGAGCCTGCCTTCCGAACGTGTCCTGGCCGAGAACCTGAACCTCAGCCGGGTGACGGTACGCCGTGCCTATGAAGAACTGCGTGCCGTCAATTTACTGGAGACCCACGGGCGTGCCGGGGTTACGGCCAAAACCCCGCCCCAGCTCACACCACAACTGGGCAAGCTCAAGGGCTTTACTGAAGAAATGCGCGAGCTGGGCATGGAAGCATCCACCCGGCTACTGGAACACGGTGTTGCGTCGGATCGCACCATCGCGTCGATTTTTGGTCGCCCGTCTACCGCCCGGTTTTTACGCCTGGTGCGGCTGCGGTTAGGCGATGGCGTGCCACTCACGCGCGAGGTGGCGTGGTACGACCTCACCGCCGCGCCCGAGCTGGAACACTGGGACGCGACGGGCTCGGCGTATCGCTTCATCACCGAACAGTGTGGCATTGCGCTCTCGCACGGGGAGCAGAGCATTGAGGCCACGATGAGTAGCGCCGAGGAAATGGCCGCGTTTGGCTTTGTCGAGCCCGCCCCCTGCCTGCTACTCAAGAGAAGAACCTTCAGCCGCGCGGGACAGATCATCGAATATGTCGAAGGCACGTTCCGGGGCGATGCCTATTCATACCGGCTGACACTCAAGCTGGACTGAATACGACCTCATCCGCACGAGGCAAATGCGCGAGGATGCCTTCGCGCGCCGCAATGTGCGCACCACAAGCATTGCCATAGCGCAGTGCATCAACCAGCGGCGCGCCAGTTGAAAGCGCGCGCACCAGCCCGCAACCAAACGCATCACCCGCACCGGTGGCGTCTACCTGGCGGATGGGTGGCGCATCCGCTTCACAAACACCGCCCGTCGCGTCCAGCGCCACGCTACCGCCAGCGCCTAGCGTCACAACCAACGCTCGGCCACACCAACCGATTGCTGCTGCCAGGGCAGGCAAACGCGCGCGCCACACGGCGCGGGTGGCAGCAGCCATGTCTACATCAAACAGCCCGGCGGCTTCGGTTTCGTTGACGACCAGCACATCCACCCAGCCCAGAAGTTCGGCATCCAGCGGCTGCCAGGGGGAGGGGTTGAGATACGTGGTCGCACCCGCACCATGAGCGATGCGCAACGCATGTCGCACAGTGTCAAACGGTAGCTCTAGATGGGCCAACAACCAGTCGCCCGACTCCAGCCCGGCGCAGGCCGCATCCACATGGGCTGGCGTAAGTGAGGCGTTGGCACCAAGGTGTGCCGCCAGAAAATTGCGACCGTCCGGCGCGATGAACCCCACCCCAAACCCCGACGATTCGGCCAAAGCCAAGACCTGGCGGGTCTCCATACCCTCGTCGGCCAGCGCTTGCGCCACCGCAGCACCGGCTGCATCGCGGCCAACGGGCAGCAACATTTCCACCGCCGCGCCAAGCCGGTGCAAGCCCACCCCCAGGTTGAGGCCCTTACCGCCGTGCTCCTGGAACACCCGTCGCGCCGCCAGGGATTCGCCCTCGACCGGCAACCGATCGACATGGATGAAATGGGCGTTCATGTAATTGCCCAGTACAAAAGTACGCATTGTCTCCTCCGTTTGGTTTGTTGGTATTTTTTTGGTATTGTTTTGCGATCCTGGCTGTTGTCCGCTGACAAACCGCGATTATGACCGAGCCCCGTTCCCATACCAATCACAAGGAGAGCACCATGTTCCGCCCTGTATTTCCCCTGATCTGCGCTGCTATCGCACTACTTGCGATGCCCCCCGCACTTGCGCTGGAGGCTGCGTGTGCGCCCATCGTGAAAGCCAGTAGCGCCAAATTTGCCGCCACGGCTTTCCACGACAAGATGTATGAAAACGCCACAGCAAAAACACCGCATGGCGAATTTATCAAAGTAGGCGACAAGGCGTGGATGAAGGCCGGCAAGAATTGGGTGGGCGTGCCGCCCACGCTACTGAAAAAGATGCAGAACATCGACCCCGACAGCATGGGCATGCACAACTGCAAATCGCTCGGCATGATCGGCATCAAACCCGCCCAGGTATACGGCTGGGATCTGAAAGTGGCGGGCAAGGTGTATAAGGGCAGCAAACTCACCGTAGCGTTTGACGGCCTGCCCAGCAAAACGGAAACCGGCGACGGCGGGGTCGTTCTCACTACGTATACGGGCGTTACCGTGCCAGCGGGGGCGAAATGAGCACTCGCGCCCTTCCTCGCATGTCTGCACTCCGCCTGGCGCTGATTGCGGCATTTTCATCGCCATTTTCAGCGCAGGCCTTTACCCCCCTGGGCGAATTTGCGGGCGGTTCGTTTTACAGCGGGGGCTATGCCATCAGCGGCGACGGCACGGTGGTGGTCGGTCGCAGCACGGGGGCGGCCGGGGGCGAAGCCTTCCGCTGGACGCAAGCGGGCGGCATGGTGGGTTTAGGCGATCTGGCCGGCGGTGGATTTTTCAGCGAAGCTGCTGGCGTCAACCTGGACGGCAGCGTGATCGTGGGCGGGGCCACCAGTACCGCGTCGGGGGGCTTGTTCGAGGCCTTCCGCTGGACACAGGCAGGCGGCATGGTGGGCCTGGGCGATTTGGTCGGCGGCGGGTTCCAGAGCTACGCCTTCGCCACGAACGGTGACGGCAGCGTGGTCGTCGGCTATGGCGAGTCAGCATCCGGTCGGGAGGCCTTCCGCTGGACGCAGGCAGGCGGCATGGTGGGCCTGGGTGACTTGGCCGGCGGCGCGTTTTTTAGCGTGGCAAACGGCGTGAACGGCGATGGCTCGGTTGTCGTTGGCGAAGGAACCAACAGCAGCAATGCCACCGAGGCCTTCCGCTGGACGCAAGCGGGCGGCATGGTGGGCCTGGGCGATCTGCCTGGCGGCAATGTCCTCAGCGTGGCGCACGCAGTCAGCAGCGATGGATTGGTGGTGGTCGGGACAGGTGCACCCGCCGGTTTCACTGAAGAGGCCTTTCGCTGGACACAAGCAGGGGGCATGGTGGGGCTGGGCTTTCTGCCCGGCGGAACATCAAGCCAGGCACGAGCTGTCAACGCTGACGGGAGCGTAGTGGTTGGCAGTTCGGTTACCGTAGCCGACGGACGACGGGCGATTCGCTGGACACAGGCGGGCGGGATGCAAACCGTAGCCGATTGGCTAACCGCCAATGGCGTTGCCATAGCGCCAGGCTATGTCATGCGCAACGCGCTGGGCGTGTCGGCAGACGGCAACGTTATTACAGGCGAATCAGAAAGTGCCGCCGGGACAGAGGCTTACATTGCGCGCATCTCGGGGGCTGGGGGCGGGGGTGGGGGCGGTGCCATTGCCCTGACCGATTATCAAAACAGCCTGGCCGAAACAGGACGCGTCGGCCGCATGGCCCTGACGCTCGACAATCTCATCTTGCATGGCGCACATAGTCGGCCGCTCGCGCGGCAGGCTGCGCCCGGCAAAAAAATATTCTGGGCGGCGGGCGATTGGGGCACCGACAAACACGGCGAACGCGACGGCGATTTAGGCGTAGCGGAGATCGGCACAGGGCAGCATTTCGGGTCAGTGCAGGCCAACCTGTCTTTGGGACAAAGCTGGGCCGAGCAACAGCTTGCACACAACGGCGAAGCCAAAGCCAAGGGCACTTATCTGATGGCCGAAACCCTGATTCAGCTTGGCGGCAATCTGTGGGCATCGGCGGGGGGCTATTACCAGTGGGGCGATATCGATGTGCGGCGAGGCTACCTCAACGCCGGATTGCCGGATGCTTCGTCCGGATCGGCCGATAACAACACTTGGGCAATACGCGGTCGCCTGATCTGGGAAAACGCATTTGCGCTGAGCGGAACATCATTCGCGCCTTATCTCGATCTTTCGCACACCGAATCCCGCATCGACAGTTACACCGAAACCGGCGGTGGCTTTCCCGCGCAGTACAACGCACGTACTGAACGCGCCACCGAATTGAGGCTTGGCACCCACGCCGTACGCCCAGTCTCCAGTCGCCTGAACCTGATCGGCACACTTGAGCTTGCACACCGCTTTCAACAAGACACCATCGGCGTCAGCGGTCAGGTTCCCGGGTTATTTGCCTTCAACTACGCAGGCACGGATACCAGGCAAACCTGGTTACGAGCAGGCGGAGGTGTAGAAGGCGCGCTGGGCAACGGCAAGGCTGCGCTCATGCTGAACCTCACCACCGAAGGCGAAGTACCCAATGCGTGGTTCGCTGCCTCCTACCAGGTGGAGTTCTGACATGAAAACGAAACTTTCCCTGCCCCTCCTCGCGCTTGCTCTGCCTTGCGTATTCGCGGGCTGTGCCAGCGATTTTTCCAAGGCAGCTGAGCCGGTTTCCGCCAAATTAACTAGCCTCGGCAAGAAACCCGTCGAGGGCCGCGTCGCAGTCGCCATTTTTGAAGTCACCAGCGCCGTGCCCGAACTGCCGGTGCGCGGGGCCACCGAAATGTTCAAGACCGCGCTGGTGAAATCGCGCCAGTTCCGCGTGGTGGAGCGCGCCAAGCTCAACCGGGGCGTGGTCATCGAAAAGCAGATGAACGCCGCCGGGCAGACCACAGGCAGCGCCGCGCAGGCGCAGTTGCGTGGCGCGCAATATTTGTTTCAGGTGGAAATCACTGAGGTGGCGGCGGGCACGGCCACCGATTCGGGCGGCATCAACATTGCCGGGCTGCAACTGGGCGGCGCAAAAAACCGCGACCAGATCGGCATCGACGTGAGCGTGATCGACGCCGCCAACGGCGACGTGGTGGATGCGGTCAACGTGCGCAAGGACCTGGGCAGTTCGGCCTCCAGCGTGTCGGGCGTGGGGTCGCTGGTCAACACCGTGCTGGCCAACAAGGGCAAGACGCCGTCGCCCTACACCCCCGAAGTGAAATACCAGAACACGCGCAAGGAAAGCCTCGACGCCGCGATGCGCGAAGCCATGGAAGAAGCCGTACGCGTGCTGGCCGAGCGTTTTGGAGCCGATTCGTGAACCCGCGCCTGCTGCTGGTACTCGTCGCCTGCACCGCATCCGCCACCGCGCAGGAGATTTCTGCGCCGTCCACGCTGCCGGGGCAAAGCGCGACGGTGCCGATTGAAGTGGCCCCGCCGGTGGCGTTGCCCATGCCCGTTTTCAAACCGCCCAAAACAGCGCCGTCTTCCGGCATGGGCAATGAAACGGACACGGGCATGAACGACACCCTGCCTGCGAACATGCCTTTACCCAAAAGAAACAGCAAAGGCGACCTGCTCGACGCACGCGAGCCCAGGGCAATCCGTGGCGAAGCCGCGCCGCTGCCCGCCAAGCCCGGCCTTGCGCCGGTATCGTCAAAAGCAACCTCTGCCAAAACAGCACCCGGTGTGGCAAAAAAACGGGGCGCATTCACCCTAGTGCGCGTCGAAGGTACTGCACTCGGCACCACGCTCAACGTGGATATCGCACGTGCCAACCAGATGCTCGCCCAGCGGTACGCCACGTTGAGTCTGGATGAAACAGACCGCGACACCCTCAAGCTCGACCGCGAAATCTTCCGCGAATTGAATGCTGCGGCAATACCGGCTCAAATCCGGGCAAGCGGTGCGGAGGTCAAGCAGCTTATGGGCGCGCCTGGCGGGAATGCAGCCCCGATCAAGCTGACCAAAGAAGCCAAGGCCAATTCGACACGCCACGTTCTTGGTGATGCCGTGTTCTGCAAAACCCAATTCAACAACCTGCCAAAAATTACGCGCGTGCTGGTGGACAACAAAGATCTGGTTCCGGGCATCGCGTTTGCTCTCAAGGGCGTCTGTCTGGGCGACCAGCCGGGGGCCGTTATGGTTCATCTTGGCCCCCCCAACGCCAGCCGTGTCTACCAAGCCCGCATTGCGGGGTGGGCATCTGGAAAAATCCACGCCATTCTTCCGGAAAACATTGAGGGAGTGCCTCCCGTTATCGCCGAAATCGTAGTGACCACGGCAGACCGGCGCACGGCCTCCCCGGCTTATTTCGGTTTCGAGCCCCGCTGGGTGACCAGAGAGCTTTTTCCTGCATTCAGCAATACCCAGCTCATTGCCTGCGACAACGGCGGCCCGGATGGCTTGCTGCCCCTGCCGCAATCAATGTGCGACGGCGCGAAGAAGCAGCGCTCACCGGGGTATGAGGAATACAGCAAATGGCCGCACAAATTGGCGACGGGCGTGCACTACACGGCAGAAGACATCGAAGTCCGCCCGGTGTCCGGCACGGATAAATGGCGCTTCACATTCCCCCCGGGGGGTGAACTGGTGAACTGGGCCATGGAAATAGAGACTTTCGAGGGCACGAAAAACACGGCGGTTTCCCGATGGAACCCGCAAACCCGAACCGTGGACATCAACTGGCGTATGGCCGAGATCGGGGATGAAGGGTTTCTGCGCTACAGCATTGATCGTTTCACCGTGAAATTTCCGGCGGGCATGTGATGGAACTGCTGAAAGGTGTGCCGGTGAAGTCGTTTCTGCTGCGCGGTCTGGTCGTCGCCGGGCTCAGCACCCCGATACACGCAGCCCCGCTGCCCGTCCCCCTTCCCGTCGCCCCCTCCACCCTGCCGGCGCAATGCCTGTGGCTGCCGGTCTGGGCGGCAGTACCTTACTACGCCCCCGGCCCGTATCTGCCCCAAGCCGCCTCCACCCCAACACCGGACTTCCCCGCTCCGCCCACCGGCCCCAACTGGTTTGCCCCCGTGCCCGGCTGGCAGGCGCTGACCACGCCGCCCGCCAGCGCCGCCCCCAATACTAACTGGCCGCTGGGGCCGTGCCCGACCTCGCCCGTTCCCGTCTACTGGCTGCCGCCTTACTGACGGGACATACCACGTTGAAATCCATCCTTTGTTACGGCGATTCGAACACCTGGGGGCTGAACCCTGCCGACAACCACCGCTATGACCTCACCACCCGGTGGCCCGGCGTACTGGCAACACGACTGGGCGAGGGCTATCACGTCATCGAAGAAGGCCTGGCGGGGCGCACCACGGTACGCGACGACCCGCTGGAGCGCGACAAGAACGGGCTCACGACGCTGCCGGCCTGTCTCAAATCGCACCAGCCGCTGGATCTGGTGATCCTGATGCTGGGGACCAACGACCTCAAGCAGCGTTTTGCCTTGTCGCCGGAGGCGGTGGCCGCCAGCGCGCGCGCGCTGGTCGACACCATTCTGGCCTGCCCGTGCGGCGCGGACGGCACCGCGCCCCCGGTGCTGCTGCTGGCCCCGCCGCCGGTGGTCGGCCTGACTACACTGGCACACATGTTTGCCGGGGCAGAAGCAAAATCCCTCGCGCTCGCGCCCTTGTACGAATCTGTTGCGCGGGAATGCGGCTGCCGGTTTCTGGATACCGCCGCCGTGGCACCGGTCAGCCCGCTTGATGGCGTACACCTCTCCGCTGCATCCCATGCCCGGCTGGCCGAGGCTGTGGCGACACAGGTACGCGCCCTGCTGCGCCCACCGCTTTCTCTCTGAACGAGCTTGCACGAACATGAGACACACCGTCTTTTTCGCCCTTCTCGCGCTGCCCTGCCAGCTTGCGGCCGAGCCCCTCGCTGCGCCGTCCACCTTGCCCGGGGGCGCGGCGGCCCCCCTCCAGACTGCGCCGATGTCCGCACCCGCCACGCAATGGGGAAAACCACCGGTTCCCGCCCCCGTCGATGCGCCCGCTGCGGCGTCAACGCCTAACACGAGCATCCAGCGTGTACGCGTGTCGGGACAGGCAACCGCCTGCGATTTGTCGCCCGGCCCGCGCAAAGTGCGTTTGCTCGACAACACGGAAAACCGGGGGCGCGTCTTCTTCCTCAACGACTCGGAAAATTCGAGCACGGTTGTACAAACCGGCCAGTTCCAAGTGCCGGTCGGCAGCTTATCGCCCGGCAGCCGTTTCACGCTGGTGGGGGAGTGTCTGGGCGCATCCGGTCAGGTCGAAATGGAATGGGTGGCCGCCGGCACGCAGGCCCGTGCAGACAACGGCGTGTCCGCGCGACTCAAGCTCAACGTCCCCCGCCATCTTGCCCAGATCCAGAACTGGGACGGCAGCAAGAATATGATCGAAGCCGTGGTGCCCGCCATCGGCGGGGTGCCCCCCGGCGGACGTTTGCTCATTCAGGTACGCAGTGCGGACGGCGAGTCCCTGTCCAATGCGGTATATGCCGACTTCTGGCCCGACTGGGTGCGCATCGGCCCCGCCCAACGCTACACCCGCCTGGTGCAATGCGCCGAAGCCAGCGCGGTACGCTCGGCGTGTCGCGGCGGCGGCGAGTCGCATGTGCCCGGGGCCGACTACAACTTTCCGGTGTCGTCCGACAACGCAGGCTACACCCTGGCGGGCGCACACACCTGCGAAGCGCCGCAGGGATGCAAGATGCGCGACTATTTGCAGGATCACTACCGGCTGGACGTACCCGCCTGGACAGTCCCCGTCATCACCCGGTTTGATCCACGCAACACCAACAGCGCGGGGTACAGCACCCGCACCCCCCACCCCACACTCAGGCTCGACGGGGGCACCACCCCGTCGTGGGCCGAGCTCGCCCGCCCGAAATCCTGGACGCTCAGCGTGAACTGGCTGCTGGAGGGTTCCGGCGAAAGCGCGTTCTACCGTACCGATATCGAGGTCTACGCACCCGCAGGCATGGGCCCGGCACTGCGTCTCTCCCCGGAAAAATCCAAACGCATCATCCCTGCCAGCGGCGTGGTTCCCACCACACGCACGCGCATGAAAGACCTGCTGCGCAAAGCGCAATAACTGCCATGAAAACATCCTGTTCCCTGTGCCTGCTCCTGATCCTGCCCGGCCAGGCGCTCGCCGACCCGCTTACCGCGCCGTCCGCCCTGCCGAACAGCGTGCGTCCTGTCAGCCCCGTCCTGCAAGCCCCGGAGGCCCCCTCTGTTGCGCCGATCCTGCGGATGCCGAAGCCTGCGATGAATGCCACCGCCAGCGACGGGTTGCGGAGCGCCCGCGAAACCCTGCCCGCCTCGCTGGCTCCCGCCGTGCGCGACGCCATTCTGGCCGAGCGCCGGATGATTGCCGCCGAGCGGCTGGAATATCGGGTGGGCCCCACCGAGGTGTCGCATTTGCCGCTGGCGCAGATCACGGGCGGCATCCCCCGCCCCATTCCGCTGGCCGAGCAGCTGGCCCAGAACGCACGCGCGCAAAAACTCATCGCCGAGGAAGACGCCGCCATTGCGCAACTTGCCGACGGCGCGCTGCGCGAGCGGCTACAGGCAAACCACGCCCGGCGTACCTGTAAACCCGAGGCGCGCAGTTTCAACTGGGTGCGGGAAGGCATCGTCACCAAGGTGCAGAACCAGAGAATGTGCGGCAGCTGCTGGGCGTTTGGCGCGCTGGGTTCCATGGAATCGGCCTACCAGATACTGATGGGCGAACGCCATGATTTGTCCGAGCAATATCTGGTGAATAACGTCGAATCCGCCGGCCCCTGGGGCAAATGCGGCGGCAGCGGCCACGCCGAACCCGCCGATTTCCTGATCCGTCTTGGCACCTTCAGCGAAAGCGAATTCCCGTATTCCGGCGTGCCCGGCGAAAGCTGGCTGCGCCCCAACGCGCCGTTTCGCGCCCTGACCTGGGGGGTGATACCCAACACCACCGACGACACGATCAATCTTGACGACCTGAAACGTGGCCTGTGTGAACACGGCCCGCTCACGGTTTCGTTCATTGCGCCACCGCAAAACTACATCGGCGGCGTGCTGACCCGGTTTTTCCCGAAAAACCAGCCCTCGGATCACACGGTGCTGCTGGTGGGCTGGGACGACACGGAACGCGTCTGGATCATCAAAAACTCCTGGGGTACGGGCTGGGGTGAAAACGCTTTCGGCGACCGGGACGGGGAAGACTTTCCGTTTGGCTACGCCCGCGTGCGCTACGGCGCGCACCGGCTGCCCACCCACGCCAGCTGGATCCAGCCGCGCCGTACGCTGGCCGACGGGCTGGTGATGAAAGGCACCCGGCAAACCCAGCCCTCGCCGCTGATCAAAAACTTCAAGAAACGCCACGACGCCCCCGTCGTGCAAACCGGCCCCGCGCCAGCCCCGGATACCCTTCGCGTGCAGGATAGCCAGAAGCAACGCATCGACTGGACGACGCCCGGCGTGCAAACCACCCCAATGAAACCCCTCCCGGAGCCCCTGCGATGAAAACCGCTCTTGCCCTGTTGTTTGCCTTGCCCGGTGTGGCCCTGGCCGACCCCGTATCTGCCCCGTCTACCCTGATCGGCCCGGCCGTGGGTAGCGTGCGCGCCGCCACGCCGGTGATGGAGGTGCAGACCACCCCGCCGGTGTATACGGGGGTGCCGCGTGTCAAAGAGATGAACGTGACACGGCCCGAACCTGCGGCGCAGCAGGATATCGGCGCGCGACCGGTGGACAAAGCCAAGCTGCCGGTCGGCATGTTGCCGGTTGACCGGCAGCTCGAACTGCTGCGCCGCCAGGTAGACGACTTGCAACAGCGTCTGGCGCAGGCCGAAAAGCGCTTTGCCGAGCATCGGCACGAGTACAGCACCACCAACCTCAACGCCATCAATTACCGCACGTTGAAATCGCTGCTCGACAATGCGGATCGCCGCGATGGCTTGCTGCATTTTTCCAGTATGCCGGTTGCGCGTGACACCAGCCCGCCGCGCCAGCCCTGAACGCGCGCCGCCTCCGGAGAACGGTTTGTAAAATTGCCGCACAAACAGGCGGGTACGGCAAAATAGGCGGCACACTCACGGCAAATAAAACCGGAGAATCGCCATGTTCCGCTTCGCTTTCCTGCTGGCCGCGCCCACCCTGCTGGCCGGCTGCATTTCCTTCAATTCCAGCGAATCCCCCACCGGGCCGGACTACGCCGCGTTTTGCCAGGACAAGGAGGCGCTCTGCCGCGAGGTGTGCGGCGACACCGGCGTAGCGGCGTTTTCATGCAAGGCCGCGCCGCGCGAAGGACTGGACTACAGCTGCCAGTGCAAAAAGCCCGGGGTCAAACCATGACCAGGAAACCCTGGTCCGAATCCTGCGAGCAGAACCGCGACCCCATCCTGGCCGTGCTGCGCGAGGCCTTGGCCGACCGCCGCTACGTGCTGGAAATCGGCAGCGGCACGGGACAACACGCGGTGTATTTTGGCGCGGCGCTGCCGCATCTGCGCTGGCAGACCGGCGACGTGCCGCTCGCCCACGCCGGCATCCGCACGTGGCTCGAAGAAGCCGCGCTGCCCAACGTGCTACCGCCGATTTCGCTCGACGCCAACCAGTCGAACTGGCACACCGGCCGCTACGACGCGGTGTTTTCCGCCAACACCCTGCACATCATGAGTTGGGCCGAGGTGGAAAAATGCTTTGCCGGCATCGGGCAAGTGCTGGAGGCGGGCGGCGTGCTGGCGATCTACGGCCCGTTCAACTACGGCGGCGCGTTCACGTCGGAGAGCAACGCGCGTTTCGACGCCTGGCTGAAAGCGCGCGACCCGGCCTCCGGCGTGCGCGACTTCGAGGCCGTCGACGCGCTGGCCCGCCAGCAGGGACTGCGGCTGGAAGCCGACGTGGCGATGCCGGCCAACAACCGCACGCTCGTCTGGCGGCGCGACTGACCCCCCCACCCGGCCGGCTTGGCCACGCGGCGGGCATTGCCTATAACAAAACCGTCATGCTTTCGGGAGGCCCCCATGCGCATCGCCGAACTCCTGCAACGCTGGAACACCTCGCGCCCCGCCCGGCCGGTCGAACGTGATTACGCCCTGCACCTGCCGCTGCGCGACGCCGCCCGCGTCGAAGCCCTGCACCTGATGTATCCCCAGCGCAACGAATCACAATTGATGGCCGACCTCATCCGTGCCGCGCTCGACGAACTGGAAGTGGCCATGCCCTACGTGCCCGGCGCGCGGGTCATCGCCGAGGACGACTACGGCGACCCCATCTACGAAGACCTCGGCCCCACGCCGCGCTTCTATTCGCTGTCGCACGAAATCCTGCGCAAGCTGGCCGCGCCCAACGGCAAATAGGGCCTTGTTTCAACAGGGCTTTTTGTCGGCTCGCTTTACAATCGCCGCTGCCGCGCGCCGGCATGCAGCGGCCAGCGCTTTGATTCCACTCATCATTTGACAGTTGGCACAGGCATTGCTGGTGGATGGGCAAAAACACCCTGCGGATAACAACCATCATGTACCTCGGCCCTGCCTTTCTCTTTGCTGCCTTTGCCAGCCTGTTCTATGTCCCCGGCTTTCTGGACATGACGCTGGCCACACTCACCCCTCGCCAGATCGTGTCGCAATTGCTGTTTTCGGTTTTCGGACTGATTTCGCTCGCCGCGCTGGCCCGCTCCATCGAGCTCGACCCGGTGTGGCCGTGGCGGCCGGAATTCCGCCGCGTGTTGAACGCGCTGCTGGGGCGTTGACCCCGTTGGGGGCGTCCGCCGGGGGCGGCACACAGAACCGATTCCCCGCGCATAAAATGGCGGCTTTCCATCCCAGGCCGCCATCATGCCCGTCAACCTCGTCGCCCCCGATCCCGCGTCCCTGCACCCTGTACAAGGCGTGCGCCTCGGTATTGCCTCGGCCGGCATCAAGAAACCCGGTCGCCGCGACATCACGCTGATCGAGCTTGCGCCCGGATCGCAAGTCGCCGGGGTGTTCACGCAGAACCGCTTTTGCGCCGCGCCGGTGAGCGTGTGCAAGCAGCATCTTGGCGACAGTAATCAAAGCGGCGGCAACATCCGCGCGCTGGTCATCAACACCGGCAACGCCAACGCCGGCACCGGCGAAGCCGGACTCGCCAACGCACGCGGTGTCTGCGAAGCCGTTGCCGCGCTCTTCGGCGTGCAGGCCGAAAACATCCTGCCGTTTTCCACCGGCGTGATCCTGGAGCCGCTGCCGGTCGACAAAATCCTGCCCGCGCTGCCTGCCGCCCAGGCCGACCTGACGCCCACCCACTGGAGCGAGGCCGCGCACGCGATCATGACCACCGACATCGTCGCCAAGGGCGCGTCGCGGCAGATCACGCTTTCCGGCAAAACGGTGACAGTGACCGGCATCGCCAAAGGCTCGGGCATGATCCACCCCAACATGGCGACCATGCTGGGCTATGTGGCCACCGACGCGGCGATTGCGCCCGCACTGATGCAGGCGCTGGTGAAAGACGTCGCCGACGTATCGTTCAACTGCGTCACCGTGGACGGCGACACCTCGACCAATGACAGCTTCCTCCTCATCGCCACCGGCTGCGCGGGCAACGCCGCCATTGCCGACCCCGCCAGCGCCGACTACACCGCGCTGAAAACCGCGCTCACCCAGGTGGCCGTCGAACTCGCGCAGGCGATGGCGCGCGACGGCGAAGGCGCGACCAAATTCATGAGCATTGCCGTGGAAGGCGGGCGCGACCGCGCCGAGTGCAAGCAGATCGCCTACGCCATCGCGCGCTCGCCGCTGGTGAAAACCGCGTTCTTCGCCAGCGACCCCAACCTCGGTCGCATATTGGCCGCTATCGGATACGCCGGCGTGATGGACCTCGACGTGAACACGCTCAAAGTCTGGCTCGGCGACGTACTCGTCGCCGAACACGGCGGCCGCGCCGCCAGCTACACCGAAGCGGCGGGCGCGGCGGTGATGAAGGAAGCCGAAATCACCGTGCGCGTGGCACTGAATCGCGGCACGGCACACGCCACGGTGTGGACCTGCGATTTTTCGTATGACTATGTAAAGATCAACGCGGAGTACCGAACCTGACCCAAACCGGAGACCCCATGAGCCACGAGCCGCGCATCGCCCTCTTGATCGACGCCGACAACAGCCCGGCGGACATGATCGACGAAGTGCTCGACGAGCTGGCGAAAGAAGGCGTCATCAACATCCGCCGCGCCTATGGCAACTGGAAAAGCCCGCATCTCAACAGCTGGGCGGCGCTGCTGCACGACTTCGCCATCCAGCCGATCCAGCAGTTCGATTACACCAAGGGCAAGAACGCGACTGACGCGGCGATGATCATCGACGCAATGGATCTGCTCTACACCAAGCAATTGGATGGCTTTGGCATTGTCTCCAGCGATTCGGATTTCACCCCGCTGGTGATGCGGCTGCGCGCCAACGGCCTCAAGGTCTATGGCTTCGGCGAGCAGAAAACCCCCAAGCCTTTCGTCAATGCGTGTTCCAAGTTTCTGTATCTGGAAAACCTGCGCCGTCCGGAGGAAGCGCCGGCCCCGCTGTCCACCGAGGCAGCTGCGCCGGCTGCCGGGCCGGAGGGAAACAGCGCAGCGAAAGCCACGCCCGCACGCGCGGACGCCAAGACGCTGCGCAGCGATACCCGGCTGGTGAATCTGCTGCGCAAGGCGGTGGAGGCGGCGGCCGACGACGAAGGCTGGGCGGGGCTCGGCGCGGTCGGCCAGCATATTTCCAAGCAGGCTTCGTTCGACGCCCGCAACTACGGTTACGCCAAGCTCTCGGGCCTGTTCCAGGCTATTGGCCTGTTCGAAGTCCGCAGCCACAACAAGCATCTGCAGGTGCGCGATCCGCGCGCACCGGCACACCCATAAACCTGTCTGCTCAACGCCGGCGCAGTGGGGGAGTAGGCTATCCGTGCGTGTGTCGTCTGTGTGCGTGCGCACGGTGGGCCTCACGGCTTTCGCCGATGAACTGGGGACGCGGCTGATTCTGTGTCAATGCCGACTCGCCGAACGCTGCCCGGACATTGCACTGGAAAAAACCGGGCGTGGACGCTTCCGGCTGCGCGTCGAACGCCCACTGCACATGCAGGCCTGAAGTCCGCGCACCCGTGCGCCAGCAGATAGCTTCTGGCGAACTGAAACGCACCGAAGCCGGACAGGAAAGCACTGCAACAGCGCGCCATGTGAGCACCCTTCAGGTGCGTGTGGCACAGCGGGAACGTGGCAACGTCGAACCCGATATCACCTTGAGGGCTTTTGTTTACGGGGCATATCGAGCGCCCGCTGGCATCGGCCAGGATAAACAAGCAGAGAGGCATTCGAGCCGTTCACGCGGGCAACCCAATGGCACGGCGCTTGCATAAGGCGTATCAGTGCAACGTGTTGAGGAGCGAGTGATGGACGCCACGAACTTTGTCGCCAATGCAACAACGCCGGAGTATTCCCGCCGCCTGATTGACGCAACGGTACCCATCACACACCGCCTGTTGGCGATCGTGCTGCTGGTGATGTTCAGTCCATTGATGATGGTGGTGACGTTTCTGATCTGGCGAACAGACGGCGCGCCCGTGCTTTTCGGCCACTATCGCGTGGGGCGGGGTGGGCGTCTGTTCAAATGCCTGAAGTTCCGCTCCATGCGCCTCGACGCGGACGCCGTGCTCAAAAAACTCCTCGACAGCGACCCTGAGGCGCGTGCCGAATGGGCACGCGACCACAAGCTGCTACGTGACCCGAGGGTGACCGGGGTGGGACATTTTCTGCGCAAGACCAGTCTCGACGAGTTGCCACAACTGTTCAACGTCGCGATGGGCGACATGCGCCTGGTGGGCCCGCGGCCGGTTACCCCACCCGAACTGACGCGGTACGACGGCATTCGCTGGGACTATGTGAGCGTTGCGCCAGGGATGACGGGCCTGTGGCAGGTCAGCGGCCGCAATCTCACCACCTACGAACAACGGGTATCGCTGGACCAGCACTACGTCGAAACCGCCTCGGCATGGCTGGACATCAAAATCCTGTTTCGCACGATCTGGGTAGTACTCACAGGCCATGGTGCGCGCTGAAGCGGGCTTTGTGCACGTCTGACCTGGAATCCGGCGACGCAAAATGACGCTCGCAAAAACTGCACGTGACAGCGACTCCGGAACGCGACAGGAAGCTCATCACGACAGCGTCCAGACATCGCATCGAGAACGGGAAAGCTGGATCGACCGCCTCAAGGGATGGTCGATCCTGCTCGTGGTCATCGGGCACAACGTCTCGTTGAACAGCGAGTGGCACGAGGGGATCGCACTCCTCTATCTGTTCCATGTCCCGCTTTTCTTCATCGTCGCCGGGCTGACACTGCGGCCTGACGCCGGAGCAGGGCGCATGTTCGAACGCTCGCTATCACTGGTGTGGGTCTATTTCGGCGTCGGGGCGCTGTTCCTGACACGTGACATCTTTGAATCCGGGGGCGATGTTCATGCCATCACCCAGGCCATGGCAGGTCTGCTTTACGGTACCGGCCTGACGATACGTCCCGTCCCCATGTGGTTTCTCCCCTGTCTGGCGTTGACGCTGCTGATGGTTCATTTCAGCCTTGCCGCCGCATTGCGAGCACGCCTGGCATCCCGCCTGACCACGATGAGCGTGCTCGCCGCAACCTGGTTCGCACTGGGAACTCTGGCCGTGTCGCAGGAAAACAGCGTGCGGGTTGCTCACCCCGGCTGGGGCAACGCTGCACAATCCGGCTGGTTCTGGAGCGCCGACATCGCCCTGCTCGGCGCGGGCTACGTGTTCATCGGCCTGATGCTCAAGGGCGCTCTTGATGCAGTGGACAAGCGCGGCGTGCTGGGCACGGGGCTCGGTGCCGCAGCACTGTTCGGTGTGGTCGTTTTCATCGGGCAACCTGCTGTCGATCTGAATCTCCGCGTGTTCGATCCGGCCATCCCCGCGCTGCTCGCCTCCATCGGCGGGGCGCTTGCCTTGATCGCCTGTGCTCGCGGGCTCGGGCCGCTGCCTCTGGACGACTTCTTTACCCGCCTGGGTCAGGCTACGCTGCCCGTGCTGGCTTTCCACAACCCGATCCAGAACCTTGTCAGTCAGCTGGGGCAGGATCAGTCGCCGCTCTGGACGGGCCTGGCCGGCGTGGCATTGGCGGTCAGCATTCCCATGCTGCTGGATTCCTGGGTGTTGTCGCGCACCTGGCCGGGGCGCTGGATTTTTTATCCGCGCAAGGCATTCAATTCATGGCGCAATCGTATCCAGCCCCGGGGGGCATCATGACCGCACCCCGGCTATCGCTCGTGCTGTGCACCCTGGGCCGCACCGATTGCCTCTGGCGGCTGCTCGATTCGCTGAAGCTGCAACCCCGGGGCGCATTCGAGCTGATCGTGGTTGACCAAAACCCCCCGGGTTATCTCGATGCATTCGTCACGGCTGCGCAACGCCATGCCGAAGTCGTTCACCTGCGTTCCGCGCCGGGCCTGTCGCGTGCCCGAAACGTGGGAATCGCCCAGGCCCGCGGCGAAGTGCTCGCCTTCCCGGACGACGACTGCTGGTATCCGCCCAATCTCGTCAACGAGGTGCTGACACGATTCGAACAACATCCCGAGATCGCCCTTCTGACCTGCCGGACGACCGACGCGGCGGGACGGGATTCGAACGGCCGCTTTCTTCAGGCCACCGCACCCATTGATCGGGGCAACGTCTGGTATTGCGGCAATTCGAACGGGCTGTTCGTGCGGACACAGGCTGCGCTCGATATCGGCGGCTTCAGCGAGGAACTCGGCGTGGGTTCGGGCACCCGATTCGGCTCGGGCGAGGAATCCGATTTTCTGCTGCGCGCGCTTGCCCATGGATTCCGGGGAATCTATCTGGCCGATCTGCATACGCATCACGACCAGGTCGACACCTGCCTCGATGAGCGGGCGTTACAGCGCGCCGCACTGTATGCCTGCGGCTTTGGCAGAACCCTGCGGCGTAACCGCTATTCACCCGGTTTTGCTGCCGTGCGATCGGCGCGCAGCATGGTAGCGTCGCTGATCGCCCTGCTGCGCGCCGACCCCCGGCGGGCGCGTTTCAAACTGATCTGGGCGCGCGGCATTGTGACGGGCTACCTGGCCAACAGGTCGCAAGTCAAGGCATCGTCGTGATCCTTACGCAATTTCTTCCGGTCTTCCTGATCCTGCTGGTGGTTGCGCTCAAGAGCCCCCGCCACTGGGTCGTGGCCATGGGGATCTGCTGTTTCTTCCAGGGGGCCACGCCTTTCCTTTTCGCCGGGGGTGGGCGCATGGTCGCCTTGCCTCCGGCCTACCTGATGCTCTTTGTCGGCTTGTTCCACGAACTCAGACGGACACTTGGGCCCCGGCGGGAAACGGTGCATCTCGCTACCGCTGCCCAGGCGATAGCGCCGCAATTCTGGTTGCTCGCGTTCAGCCTGTTGGCCATCGTCGGTGCTTTCGTGCTGCCCCGCCTGTTCGCCGGCATAGCGCACGCCATGCCGATCCGGGGCTCGCTCGACAGCGGTCTTTTCCTCCCCATAGCACCCGGTAGCTCCAACGTCTTTCAGGCGATGTACATCGTGTTCAACGCACTGCTTGTGATGCTGGTTGCACGCGTGACCCAGCGCGGCGAGGCCGATGCGGCCGATCTGGTGCGCGGCGTGATGCTGGGCGCGCTGTTTGCCTCGCTGTTCGGCCTGTATCAGTTGCTTGCGCATTACACCGGCCTGCCCTGGCCGTCCGGATTCGTCAATTCCAATCTTGGCGTCGGCCAGTTCCCCGAACAGGTCGTCGGTACCGTCAAGCGGGTCACCGCAACCTTCTGGGAGCCTTCACTGCTGTCGTTCAACTTCATCGGAACCATCGGTCTGCTCTTGCTGGGAGGTCTGGCCCGCAAGGTGGGCTGGCTCGTCCTGGTCGTGCAACTGCTGTCGACCTCGTCGGTCGGCTACGCCGCGCTGCTGCTGCTCGCGGCGGTCTGGCTCGTCTTTGCGCACGGAAACCCGCGTGAAAAATTCGGCGCGGTTCTGGCCGGGGTCGCCGTGGTCATCCTCTTCCTCGTCATCGATTTCACCCTGACCAGCGGCAAGATCACGTTCGACATGCTGCTGAACAAAACCTCGTCCGATTCGGCAATCAACCGCAATTACGCCAATTACCTCGCGCTGCAATCCTTCTTCGAGTCTTACGGGCTGGGTGTCGGCATGGGTTCCGCGCGGGCGTCGAGCCTGTTTGCCACCCTGCTGGCGACGACCGGGCTGCCCGGCGTATTCGCCTTTGCAGCGTTTCTCTACACATTGCTGCGCGGCATGATCGGCAGCACGGATCCCATCCTGCGCGCCTACGGCCTGAGCCTGATCGGCTTCTGCGCCGTCTGGCTGATTTCGATACCCGACATTGCACAGCCGACGTTCTGGCTCATCGCCGGCGGCGCGATCGGTTATCGCGCCCGCTGCGCGGCACAGCCTGTGCCTCACCGACGCATCGCAACCCCTGCACCCCGCCACCCGAGAGCCCCTGCCCATGCTCGATGAACGACCCCCAGCCCAGGCACGCCTGGTCTTCAATGGCCGGTTTCTGTGCCAGCCGCAAACCGGCGTGCAGCGCTACGCAAAGGAAACCCTGCTGGCTATCGACGCGGTGCTGGGCGAACTCGCCGCCGCCGGCCGCTTGCCCGCGTTCGAGGTCACGCTCGCCGTTCCGGCCGGCGCGCAGGCCCTCCCGCTCGATCACATCCGGACAGTACGCCTTGAAACCGGGGGTGACGGCCATCTGTGGGAGCAGACCGTGCTCGCCTGGTACGCCCGGGACGCCTTCCTGGTGGGTTTCAGCTACAGCGGGCCGGTGCTGAAGCGGCAGCAGATGATTACCGTGCATGACGCCACCGTGGCCGTGGTTCCCCAATGCTTTTCGCGCAAATATCGATGGTTTCACAACGCGCTGCTGCGCATGCTGCGCAACCGCGTGGCTTCCACCATGACGGTCTCGGCGTTTTCCCGCGACGAGATCGCGCAGCACTTTGGCATCGTCCGCCAGGTCACGGTAGGCCGGGAAGGCTGGGAACATGCCGTCGCGCGCACGGATGACCAGACGATTCTCGACCGCCACGGCCTGGAAGCCGGCAACTACCTGCTGCTGGTGGGCAGTCTCAAGGCGAACAAGAATGTCGGCATCGTGCCGCGTGCCCTCGATTTGCTGCCGGCGTTCCCCTATCCGGTCGCCGTCGCCGGTGCCACCGATCGTCGCGTCTTCGACTATGACGAGGCATTGCCCGATTCCATGCGGTTGCTGGGCTTCGTCGACGACGCCGAACTCGGCGTGCTGTACCGGCATGCCGCGTGGTTTCTCCTGCCCTCGCTCTACGAAGGCTTCGGCCTGCCCGCGATCGAAGCCATGGGGAACGGCTGCCCGGTGATTGCCGCCCACGCCGCGTCGCTGCCCGAAGTGTGCGGCGACGCCGCACTCTATTTCGACCCGCACGATCCGGCCTCGCTGGCCCGCGTGCTGCAACGGCTCATCGACGAGCCGGGGCTCCGGGCCGCGCAGGTCGAGCGGCACCCGGAGCGGCTCGACCGCTACCGCTGGCGACGCAACGCGGAAATCCTGCTCGACGAGGTACAGCGCCAGATGTCTACCCGCGTTCGTCTCTCACCAGGCTTTGCCAACCCGGACTAGCGAGTTTCCCATGGACAAGTCTCCTCCCCCCTTGCGCATCATCCACGCCACCGAATGTCTCGCAGCCGGCACGCTTCAGGTCATGCGCGCGCTGGCCGGCGTGCTCGATGCTGCCGGCGCGGCGCAAGTCATCCTCTACAGCCGGCGCGAGGAGTCGCCGCCCGATGTTGCCGCACAGTTTCCTGCGGCGGTCAGACTGATCGAGGTGCCTCCGGCGCGCGGCAATCACGCCGCCTTCGTGCGGGGCTTCACCCGCGCACTCCGCCACGAATGCGCGCACTGGGCCCCCACGCACGTGCACCTGCACTCGTCCAAGGCCGGCTTCGTGGGCCGGTTTGCCTTGCGCAGACAATCGCAACTCAAGGTGCTGTATTCCCCGCACGGGCTTTCCTTCCTGGATAACGCACGACCGGTGGCGAACGCGCTGCGCTATGGCCTCGAACGCATGGCAAGCCAGTGGAACGCCACGCCGGTGGCATGCGGCACCGGCGAAGGCGAGCTCCTTGCAAAGCTGACGCAACGCCGCGCCTTCGTTCTCGAAAACCCGGTCGACGACGCCTTCTTCTCGGTCAGTGACGCTGCCCGCCAGGGCAGAACGGTCGTGACTGTCGGCCGTATTTCTCGCCAGAAGGCACCCGAGCGCTTTGCCGAAATGGCCCGCCGCGTATTGGCGCTACACCCCGATGTTCGCTTCGTCTGGGTGGGCGACGGCGATCCGCACGGACGGGCACAGTTGGAAGCAGCCGGCTGCGAAGTCACCGGTTGGGTCGACAAACCAGGCGTGCTCGACCACCTGGCAAGGGCCGATGTCTATCTCCAGACCTCGCGCTGGGAAGGGATGCCGCTATCCGTGATCCAGGCGATGGCCGCCGGTTTGCCGTGCATCGTGACCGACGTGGTTGGCAACCGTGACGCGGTCGAGCACGGGGTGAGCGGCTATGTTGTCGCCAGCGAAGTCCACATGGCCGAGCATACGGTTGCCTTGCTTGACGACGAGACCGCGCGGCGGACGCTGGGCAAAGCCAGTCGACTCACAGCAAAAAATCGTTTCAGCGCAGAAGTCTTCGCCGCACGCGTCAGAGCGCTGTATGGCCTGGTTCAGGAGCCGGAGCCTGGCGCACTGCCGTATCTAAATCACTCATCTGCTCTTGAAAAGGCTTGTTATGGCACTCCCGCTTGACAACGCTGCGTGGCAGCAGCTGGATCGCGCGCTCCTTGATCTGGCTCGCCCCGGCAGTGGACGTCTGGTTTACGTGCCCAATGTTGGGAACGCCGGAGATGCATTACTCGCGACCGCCGCCTGGCAACGCTTCGACCGGCTTGGCCTCAGGCCAATGGTCGTTCGACGTTCCCAACTCCAGCCCGGAGATCGGGCGATCTACGCAGGCGGCGGCAACCTCGTGCCCGAATACCGCGACTGCGAATTGTTCCTGCATCGCTGTCTCAAGGTCGGCGTGTCTGCGGCAATCGTGCTGCCGCATTCCATACGCGGACATGCCGAACTGCTCCGTTCACTTGATGCACGTTTCACTCTGGTTTGCAGAGAGCAACCGTGTCTGCGTTACGTCACGGAGGTGGCGCAGACATGCCACTGCTTTTTTGCCCCGGACCTCGCACTGGGCATTGATGTCGCCAAGCTCTTTGCCACATGCCGGGGAAGACCCGCCCTGGGAGCCGGATTTGCACGGATTCCACGCCAACTCCTGAAATATTGGTCCTGGAAACGCAGAATCAGGCGCGTATTACCAGACTCAACCGGTCGCCTGACGGTTTTCCGGTGTGATGCCGAAAGGACGCCCGGCTTGTCGGGAAACCCTGAATACGACCTTTCCAATCATTACGGATCACCTTTCCGCATGCGGGGTGAGGCCGACCAGGTTTCGTTCGATTTTTTGCAAGTCATCGATCGTGCCCGCATCGTCGAAACCAACCGGCTTCATGTGGGCATCGGGGCTGCCTTGTTGGGCAAGGAGGTGATCCTCCATGACAACTCCTACGGTAAGCTCGGTGCGGTCTTTGAAGCCTCGCTGCAAGGCACTGAAAACCTGCGCCTCGTCAGCAAGAAAACCTCAGGGGCTGCCCAGCAGACGTGGCCGCAGATCAGCGCGACCGGGGGGCCATGCCCCGGCCCACTATCAAAACCGTGAGCAGGATCTGGGTGGCGAGCATCGCAACAGCAGCCCCCATGCCTGACCACAGAAACGCCATGGGCGGCAATACAAGGAAATGGACAATACAAGCCGTTACATAACTGCGCTTGAGCCCTTTGCGTGCACCACGCGCCAGATACAGGAAATGAATGCCAAGCGTGGCCGTAATGGCAAACACCGGCCACAGTGCGAGGATACGCAGCATCGGCGCCGCGCCGGCGAATGACTCACCGAAGACCAGCACGGCGATTTCCGGTGCCCACGCCAGCATGCCCAGGAAAAAAAGCAGGGCCGCCGCGATGAGGGTGGCCGCCAGCGGCTTGATCAGAGAGAGCGCCCCGCCGGACTGTTTCCAGCGCCGGGTGACTTCTGCCTGATAGGCCTGAACAACGGGATAGAGGAGCGAATAGAACGCCCGCACCAGCCTGTCCGCCGCCGAATAGAGCCCGACCAGATACAAGCCGGCAAACGCCTTGAGCAGGACGGGCGTTACGGCCGCAATGCTGGTGGTGATCATGGCACCGAGCCAGATATCGAAGCTGCGATGCGCAGCGACCCTGAGCACGCGTGCCGACCATTGCGGGCGACCGGGTGCGAGCCGCAGCCAGGCATAGCCGAACAGCCCGGTAGCGGCAACGGCTTCCGCGCCGAACAGGATCAGCGCTGCGCGCGCTACGTCTTCCGGTTGGTGGACGAAGAGCACAATCAGGGGAAAGGTAAGCGCTCTGGGCAGGACCGAGAGCACAGAAAAAACCGCCCCGCGTTCGAGCCCCTGATACAACCAGGTAGGGGTAAGCCACACCGATGCCAGCAACAGCAGGCTAATCAGGAACACACTGTGTTCTGGCGCGGGCAGAGCTGCCTGGGCAAGGTACAGCATGAGGCCGCCTGCGCAGAGCGCGAAAGGCATCGTACGCAGCAGGGTAAGCGACCAGAACAGCCTGGTCAGCGCGCGCGGACTGCCGCGACTGCGGGCGACCAGCGAGATGGCGGAGACGTTGAGTCCGAAGTCGATCGCGACGCTGCCGTACAGCGCGATGGCCTGCACGTAACCCAGCAGGCCGATGCCTTCCGGTTGCAGCGCCCGGCCGAGCAGCGGCAGCGTCATGACCGGAACCAGCAACGAAAAGCTGCGGACGAGCACAAACAGTATGGCGTTGCCGCTTTGGCGGGTAAGCCACTTCATGGCCTGGGCGGGCTCTGGCCAACGCGCATGGCGACACGCGCCCGGGGGCGATGAAACGCCGATAGCCCGGAGACGGCACGCCAGGTCCCCGCCTGGAAAACCCAGTATTGCGGAATGCCGTCCCGGGCCAGCGCGCGCGTCGCGTCGACGATGGCTTGCGGCGCGTCCGTCGCCGCCGGCATGGTCTCGGGCCACAGGGCGGCGGAGGTTTCGACTCGCCACGCAACCAGCCGGGACGCGCCCTGGTAATCGAACCGGACGGCGAGCCCCGATAGCCCGAAGCGATACAGCCTGAAGTTCGTGCCGTTGCGCACGAGGGGCGCAAGTTCCCTGGCCGCATGGTACGCAGGCTTGGGCTCGCCGTTGCGTCTGACGAGGCCAAAGCGATGTTCGGCATTGTCCGGCTTGTCTCCGTCGTCGATCAGGTCGTACCACCAGACTCCCTGGATCCAGGGTTGTGCTCGCGCCATGAGGACAAAACGCGTCAGATAGGCTGCAACCGTTTCCTCGGGCCGGCCGTGCTTGCCTGTGCTGGTCGGCCATCCCATTTCGGTAATGAGGAGGGGAATGTCGCGATCGGGCCGCGCGGCCTTCAGGCGTCGATGCACGCTTGCAAGACTGGTGATCGCGCCCTCGGGGACATCGAACGCGCGATACAGCGTGTAGCTGTGTATCGACAAGGCATCGAGCGCGTCGAGTCCGCCGGCGTCGATGAACGCATCGATCCATTTGAGATCCACGCCGGCGACCGCGCCGCCTATGACCGTGGCTGTCTTCTGTTCCGCCTTGATGGTCGCATGGACGCTCTTGAGCAGTCTGGCGTACTGGGCGGCGTCGCCGTGAGCAACCCGGGGGCTGGCACCGAACCCGTTATTCCATTCATTCCAGATTTCAAACTGATCGACCGCGCCACCGAATTCCTTCAGCACATGGCGGACATAGCGATTGAATGCAGCGATGCCGGCTTCCGACTCGATCAGGCCGCCGCCATCGTATAGCGAGTTTGCCAGACCCAGAATGGCCAGCGACGTCCCGCCTGCGTTGACACTCGACGCGAACGCGGTACGGACGTCGGCAAGCCTGGCCGGGACGGTAAGCCGGCCGGCCTGCCGTTCCATGGGCCCCCAGTAGATATCGTCGCGCAGGCTGTTCATGCCCAGATCCTGGAGCAGGCGCGACACGGTGGCGGGGTCTGAACGTCCCAGCGCCAGGTGCACACAGGCACCGAACTGGAAATCCCGCGCCACGACGCCGCTTGCGAAAACCAGCATCGCAAAACCCAGAAGCACCGACGACACCAGCCGGGCGGGTCGCGGGGGCTTGCAGAAAATGTAGGCCCGCACCCGACCTCGCCAATCAGTGTCGGTTGATCAGGACGCCGGCGACGGCCACGGCATGGGTGTCGAGCTTTGCCAGTGTCGCATCGAGATCGCGCAGGGGTGTCACATCCTGGCGCCCCACCACGAGTGCCGCGCCACAATGCGCGGCCATGACACAGTTGTCGGTGCCAAGCTGCCCGGCAGAAGTGTCGACGATGACATGCTCATAGCTGTTCAGCAGCTCATCGAACAGCGGCCTGGCGTGCCCGCGATGCAACAGTTCGAGCGGGTTCGGCGGCAAGGTTCCCAGCACCAGCACGTGCAGGTTGTCGAGGCCGGGCGCGGGTTCGGCGCTTGCCCCGTCGTGATGGCCTGCGAGCAGACTGCTCAGTCCCAGGTGGCTCTGTATCCGGAACAGCCTGGCGAGGCGTGGCGTACGCAGGTCGCCATCGACGATCAGGGTTTTCTGCCCGAGCTGGCTAAACGCCAATGCCAGATTGGCTGCCATGAAGGATCGGCCGTCGCCCCGGCCCGGGCTGACGACCGCCAGGGCATTGCGTTGCGCGCGTGCGCCCATGACGCCGGACAACAGTTCGCTGCGCAGTTGCCGAAAGGCTTCCGCCTGTTCGGAAAACGGATCCCGTGCCACGATGAGTTCGGGGTCGCAGGCGTCCGACCCCAGCCTGGGGTAGGCATAGTCGAATTTGCACGAAAGTGCCCAGGCGACGTCGGATGGCGTGGCCATTTCCAGCGCGACGGCAGCCTCGCCAAAACGCACGCCGCACTGCTTCTGATATTCGATGATGCGTTCGAGGTCAACGTCGCTGAGTGCGTTCATGCGCTGAATGATTTCCCCGATCGCCCGTGAACGGCTACCCGACTCGGGCGATCCGGCGATTGCGCGCGCAGAACGCATCACGGCGGGCGAACCGGCGTCTGACGAACCCGCTGCGGCGGGGATGGATACGGGCGTGATCCGGGCCTTCATCATCGTGCTCCCAGGGCTGCCCGCGGATGTCGGGCCAGCCATTTCAGCCGCTTTCCGGCAGAGCCATCCTGCGTTGTTGGCATGATGCCGAGGACACGCTGCCCCAGCCCGTGCACCACATCTTCGGAGACACGCAGCCGCATGTCGAAGTACTCGCGCGCGACCACCGCCATCGCTGCGACGATTCCACCGAACAGCACACCCGCCAGCAGGTTCAGCAAAGGCCTCGGGGTAGAAGGCGAGCGGGGCGGCGTGGCGTTCTCCAGAATCGACACATTGGTCTGCGTCATCTGGCTTTCCATTTCGGACTGGTTGTAGCGTGCATACACCGCATCGTAGGCCCGCTGGGCGCTTTCGACGTCCTGCTTGAGCACGGTCAGCCGGTCACGGTAACTGGTCAGGTCGAGCAGGGCCATGCGTTGCCTGTCCACTGCGCGGCGCAGGTCTGCCAGGCGGGCGGTATCGATCTCGTGCGTCACGTTGGCGCTTTGCGCGATACGTCCTTGTTCCTGGCGAATCTTGTCGCGCAATTGTGCGATCCGGGCTGTCGTCTGCATCACGTTCGGGTGGGCGCGCCCGAGTCGTTGCGTCAGTTCGTTCAGACGGCCCTCCTCAACCGACAGCTCGTTGGTCAGCGTCACCACGATGGGGCTGACCAGCGCCTCCGGCGTGGCGTCCGAATGGGCAAACGCCGCGTTGCGGCGCCGGCTCGATTCGCTGGCCCGCGCCTGCATCGTGACCAGTTGTGTCGTGAGGTCGTTCAGGCGCGCCGTCTCGCTGTCGAATCGTTCGTCGGTCGTGACGATGCCCGAGCTACGCTGAAAATCGCTGAGGCGGCGTTGTGCGGTTGCCAGCGTCTCGCGCAGATGCCCAACCCGTTCCTCGAAGAATTTGTTGTACTGCCGCGCCGGCTCAACACGCAGATCGAGTGTGGTTTCGACATACGCGCGGACGATGGCGTTGGCGACGGTCGATGCAAGCTGGGGATCGTGGGCCCAGTAGGAAATCCGGATGACGTTGGAATCCTTGGCCGGCACCACGTCGAGATGGGCACGCACGAAACCGGCCAGCCAGGTTTCGTAGCGGGTGTCGGTATTCTTCGCTTCCGCCCACTGCGCCTGCACCTCCGGCGCGTCGCCCAGCTTTGCCAGTGCCGCCGCCCGCGCGGCCACGCGTTCGCTTGCAATGACCTGGATTTGCGTGCCCATGTAGGTGGAAACCGTCATGCCCGGAAGCAACACGCCGGCAATCGGATCGGGTGACTTCACGTCGAGCACGACCGCAGCCGACGCAATGTAACGCGGTGCGGGATACACCGTTGCCAGAATCGCGAGCAGCATCGCGCCCGAGAAAACCGCGAGCGCCAGTTGCCATCTGGATCGCGCGACCCGAAGTAATCGCTGGAAAGTCATGGCTGTCTCACCCCCAGTTCCGGCTGGCTGGGTGTGGGTTCGACCAGGATCGCGTCCAGCCATAGGTGGCCGATGAATGCCGCCTCACTGAAGCGTGTACGGGCGCACTCCCGTGCGGCTTCCCCCATCGACACCCGCAGGCTTTCATCGTCGATCAGCGCGGCGATGCGGGCGATCATCCCCACGATGTCACGGCACCGATAGCCCGTCTTGCCCTCTTCGACCAGATTCCGGCTGGCCGGGGTGTCAAGTGCAATACAAGGCAGCGCCGACGCCATTGCTTCCGCCAGGCGGATGGGAAACAGGTCGTGCTGCCCGGTGTCGACGTACACCCATGACCGCGCAAACTGGCGCGCGCGTGCTTCGTCATTGGCTTCGGTTTCCTCAAGCAACACGATGTTGGCGGCTTCGAGTTTCTCGCGCACATGGAAATTGACCGGGCCAAGCCAGCCGAAATCGATCCCGAGTCTTTCGTCACCCAGCAGTACTGCGATCCGGATGAATTCATCAACCGCTCGCCTGTTCGGCTGATACGCACCCGACACGACCAGGGGGCGCTCGGCCTTCGCCGGACGGCTCTCGAAAAAAACAGGTGAAATGACGCCATCGGAACTGGGTTCGCCGTATCTCGGATGCGTGCTCGACGCCGTCGTATCGACGTGCAGCGAACCCAGACCTTCGCGCAGCAGGTGCCAGAGCACCGCTTTGGGCATGCCGAACCGGGCAACCATGCTGGAGCCATGCGGATTGAGGATCACGCGCGCGGGGCGTTCCGGCAGTTGCCGGAAGGTCTGCACCGCCGCAAGACCCGGGATCACCCCGTGCAGATGAAGCTGGTCAATTGGCCTGTTTCTGCAAAGGCTGTACAGCGCCCAATGGATGGTCTTCAACAAACCAATGCGGGAATACTGCTCGGGTACACGAATCACCTCGATATAGGGGGGGATCTTGTGCTGGATCTCCCGATGAAAGCTGTCGTCGACCAGGATCAGGACTTGCATTGCCCCCCAGGTATCGAGCGCACGGAATGTCGAGAGCAGGATATTCAGCACCGGCGTAGTCAGATGTCCCGCGACATGTGCAACGTGTGGCGCACTGGTGTTGAATGTATCCATTTACGCGTGATCCGGGTTGCAGAATAGGTGACTGGTCGGGCGTCTCGATCAAACCCTCCCCGTCCACTTGCATGCAAGCGGCGCATGACTGGGGAACAGGGTTCCTGCTGCGAGGTCAGCAAGAGGCGTGCTAGATGCGATGCCTGATCCGCCAGCCAAGGCGTGTTATGGCGTCACCCGCTGCAGTACGCGGATAGCTCACGCCCACCCTGAATCTTGCGGTCAAGCCGATTGGGGTTTGTGCACACAAACGTGGCTGAATCCGGGCTCTGTGCACCAGTTTGGGCTGGCTGGATTTGCCCTTGGAGTTGCCGGCGCGCGCGGCGTCAATCCGGTAACGCGCCGCCGTGCGCGAGCCAGCGCGCGCACGGCACCCCCAGTTCCGCCATCGCACGCGCTTCAAGTTCGGCGTTGTCCGCGTCGCTCAGTACGTCCTTCCAGCGGCCGTTGACGCCCTTGTGGATGAAGGTTTCGGCACCGCCGTCCCAGAACGCGCCGCCCAGCGGCACGCTTTGCGTGGCGTGGTGTTTCATCCAGTCGAACGTGCAGTATTCGACGATATCCGGCCAGCGCGCCTCGTCGATCTTGATCTCGAGAAAGGCGGCGATGCGGCGCATCTCGCCCGGCAGGTCGCGCTTCATGTCGGCAAAGTGCAGGAACAGCACGTTGGGCAGCCCGCGGATCGCCCACCAGCCGCGCACGCTTTCCCAGTAGGGCCAGAACGGATGGCCGTCGCGCGCCAGCCAGTCGCGCCAGTACTGGCGGATGTCGGCCGGCGGCGGCTCGATGGGTGGGCCGACGCGACCGGGCGTGTCGTTGAGCGCCTCGTACCACGCGGCGTTGGCGTTGACGTGGTGGTTGTACAGGCTCCACACCACGTCGCGCGGGTCGCGGGCGATATAGAGGTATTTCGCCCGTGGCGAAAACACCAGCGCGTCGACCGGCAGGTGGGTCTTGACGAAACGGCGGTGTGACTGCGCCTCGACCGCGCCGAGTTTCACGGCCTGGGGCGGCACGCGCAGGTCGAGCCAGGGCGACATCTCGGCGACCGGCAGCGCGGGATCGCCGCCGAACAAGAGCTGCGCGATGATCTGCTGCGTCCAGGTGGTGCCCGACTTGGCGTAGGTGGCGATGACGATGTCGTCGTCGCGGAACCGGAAGTCGTTCCAGATGCTGGAATCGAAGTGGTGGTTGTGCAGCTCGCGGGTTTTCTGCGGCCAGACGATCGTGCTTGTGCTCATGTGCGGCTCCCGGTCAGTTTTATTTGCCTGCCACCGCCGGCAGGTTCTTCGGCGTCAGGTCGAAATACGGCGTGACGACCTGGCCGCCGGGCGGCACGTAGGCCGGTGCCGCCGCGCCTGTCACCGGCAGGCTTTTCAGATAACGGTAGATCGCCTTCAGGTCGGCGTCGCTCATGGCGCGCAGCGAGGGCGACGGCATCGGCGGGCGCATCGGCGCGCGGGCACGGGCGACCCACTGCGCTTCGCTCATCGTGGCGGCGACGCGGCGCAGGTTGCTGGGGTAGGTGGTGCCCCACGGCCCCTGCCAGCCCATCGCGTCGCCGGTGAGCCATTCGGTTTCGGGCACGTGGCCGTCTTTCATCATGTAGCCGGGCGTGTGGCAGTCGTTGCAGCCGGAGGTGGCGATGAGATAGCGGCCGTGGCGGATGTCGTCGGTCTTGGGGCCGGCCCAGGCCTGGGCGGCGGCGAGGCCGGCGATCAGCGCGGCGGCGTATCGCAGTGTCGGTTTCATGTGTGCTCTCCTGTTCGTACCGGCACCGAATGCGGCCGGATGCAAGCATCGTAGCCCCCCTCGAAACCGCGCGTTGATAAGACTTTGCTAGCAGGAAGCTAATTTTTTCCTAAGCGGGCGCGGGCCAGCGGCTAGAATTTCGCCATGACCGATTTCGCCGCGCTCCTTCCCCGCCTCGACGCCCTGCTCGATCGCCTGACGCCACCCGCCGCCGTGCCGCTCGACTGGAAGATCCTGCGCGCGGCGCGCTGGTCGGCGCGCGACAACGCGCTGAAACCTATCCTGCATCCGCAGCGCGTGGCGCTGAAGGATCTGCTGGACATTGATGACCAGAAGCAGCGGGTGGACGCCAATACGCGGCAGTTCGTGCAGGGGCGGCCGGCCAACAACGTGCTGCTGACCGGCGCACGCGGCGGCGGCAAGTCGTCGCTGGTGAAGGCGGTGCACGCCAAGTACGCGAGCAAGGGGCTGCGCCTGATCGAGGTGGACAAGGCCGGGTTGCCGGCGCTGCCGGATTTGTTTGACCTGCTGGCTGATGCCGGCGATTTCCGCTTCATCGTGTTCATCGACGACCTGACGTTTGCCGAGCACGAAGCCGGCTACGCCAGCCTGAAGGCGGCGCTGGACGGTTCGCTGGCCGGGCCGGCGGACAACGTGCTGATCTACGCCACCAGCAACCGCCGCCATCTGATGCCGGAATACATGGCGGAAAATCTGGCGACGAAACATCTGGGCGGCGAAGTGCATCCCGGTGAGGCCACCGAAGAGAAGGTGTCGCTGTCGGATCGTTTTGGCGTGTGGGTGAGTTTTCACGCCATGGATCAGGACAGTTATCTGGCGATTGCCCGTCACTGGGCAGCGCAGTTGGGCGCGCCTGCCGATGCGCCGTTCGAGCGCGTGGCGCTGCAATGGGCGCTGGCGCGCGGGGCGCGCAATGGCCGGGTGGCGTGGCAGTTTGCGCGCGACTGGGCGGGGTCGCACAGGCCGGCCTGAGCGGGGGGTTTGCCCTGCGCGAGCCGTCCGTGGCCACGCAGTACGAAATTTTTCTGTCATGCGCGCATCCGTTTTCTGCGTGCCCGGGTAGTGCTCTGTGTAGTGACTGTGTTCATTCCCTCAAGGAGCCTCCCATGAAATCCCCCGGTCTTGCTGTTTCGCTCACCGCGCTTGCCCTGGCCCTCGGGCTGTCTGCCTGTTCCTCCATGGACGGCAGCAAATCGTCTGCCGCACCGGCCCCCAAGGATGGCGAGCTCGCCATGCCCGCCAACTACACCGCCTGGCCGGTGTTCATGGCGGGCATCCAGAAGAAAGACGCCAAGCAGATCCGCGACATCTACATGAACAAAACCGGCACGCAAGCCCGCGCGGGGGAAGCCTTTCCCAACGGCACCGAGTTCGTCATGGAAATCTACTCGGTGAAGCTCAACGCGGACGGCACGCCCGCTCTGGACGGTGCCGGCAAGATGCAGAAAGACAAGCTTTCCAAGGTGTTCCTCATGGCCAAGGGCCCGGGCTGGGGTGCCAGCGCGCCGACCGAGCTGAAAAACGGCGACTGGGTCTACACCGCGTTTGAAGGCAACGGCACGCGCGGCGCGGCCGACCAGTCGTCGTGCCGGGTCTGCCACCTGCCACTGGCCGACAAGGACTACGTGTTCCATTACGACGCCTATTTCAAGCAGCGCGCGGCCACTGCACCGCTGGCCCCGATGTCGCACGCGCAGGCACTGGCTGCGGCACACGCAGCCTACTGACGCAGACATTCCCGCACGACGCGCGGCGCTGGCACAATGCGGTCTTTCCCGCGTTGCGCCTGCGCCGCATGTCTGCTCCCGTTGAAGTCGTCGCCGCTGTCCTCGTCCGTCCTTCGGGCGAAGTCATGCTCGCCAGCCGCCCGCCCGGCAAGGTATACGCCGGCTACTGGGAGTTTCCCGGCGGCAAGGTCGAGCCGGGCGAATCGCTTGCGGCGGCGCTTACGCGCGAGCTGCACGAGGAGCTGGGTATCGTGGTGACGCGCGCCTGCCGCTGGATCACCCGCGTGTTCACTTACGAGCACGCCACGGTACGGCTGAATTTCTTTCGCGTGTTTGACTGGACGGGCGAACCGCACCCGCACGAAGGCCAGACTTTTGCCTGGCAGCAGCCGGAGCAGGTCGCGGTGTCGCCCCTGCTGCCTGCCAATTTCCCCATCGTGAAGGCGCTGTCACTGCCGCCGGTACTGGGCATCAGTCACGCCGAATCGCTGGGCGTGGCGGGCTTTCTGGCGCGGCTCGATACGGCGCTGGTGCGCGGGCTGCGGCTGATCCAGCTGCGCGACAAATCGCTGCCGGACGAAGTGCGACTCGAACTCGCGCGCGAAACCGTGCGCCGCGCGCACGCAGCGGGCGCGCGCGTACTGGTCAACGGCAGTCTCGACCTGGCGCGCGCGGCGGGGGCCGACGGCGTGCATCTGGATTCCGCCGCCGCCGCGCGCCTGAACGCCCGGCCCGACGCCGAATGGGTGGGCGTGTCGTGCCACAACGCGGCCGAGCTGGCGCACGCGGCCGCGCTCGGCGCGGACTACGCGCTGCTGTCGCCGGTGCTGCCCACGCAGTCGCATCCGGGCGCGCCGACCTTGGGTTGGGACACGTTCGCCGCGCTGGCCGCCGCCAGCCCGATCCCGGTCTACGGCCTGGGCGGGCTGGAACGCGACGACGTCGCGCTGGCGCAATCGCACGGCGCGCACGGCGTGGCGCTATTAAGGGGGGCGTGGACATGAAGCGCGTGGTGCTGCCGCTGCTGGTCATGCTCGGGCTGGTGGCCATCGCGGCGACGGGCTGGTGGCTCAAACGCCCCGCCGAGGCCGAGGCCGTAGCCTGCGCCGACCCGGTGGCGGGCTGCGCCTTCAGCCATGCCGGCACGCCGGCCAGGGTGCGCTTATCGGCCACGCCGGTGCCGCTGGAGGCTTTTGAACTCACGGTCGAGGCAGCGCATGCGCGGCGGGTGAGCGCAGAATTCCAGATGGTGGGCATGGACATGGGATTCAACCGCTACGACCTCAAGCCCGGGAAAGAGGCCTTCGTCTCCACGGTCACGCTGCCGGTGTGCGTGAGCAGCCGGCGCGACTGGATGCTCTATCTCGACATCGACGGCCGGCGTTATGCCGTGCCCTTCAGTTCACGCTGAAACCTGACGTTCATGCAAACGTCATATTCCGGGGCCTATAATCCGGACGGAAGAATTGGAGAGAAGTGATGATGCTTGCTGAACATACCTACAAGCAGTTCGACAACGAACTGGAAGCGGTGCGCGCCAACGTGCTGAAGATGGGCGGCCTGGTCGAGGAACAGATCGTCAACGCCGTCGAGGCGCTGATCAAAGGCGACCTGGAACTGGCCGAACGGGTGGAAGCCAACGACCACAACGTCAACGCGCTGGAAGTGCAGATCGACGAAGACTGCGCGAACATCGTGGCGCGCCGCCAGCCCACCGCCTCCGACCTGCGCATGGTGATGATGGTGGTGAAGACCATCACCGATCTGGAGCGCATCGGCGACGAAGCCGCCAAGATCGCGCGCATGGCCAAGCTCATCCACAAGGCCGAACGCATCAGCCTGCCGCGCTTCTCCGAAGTCAAATACATGTCCGAGCTGGTGCTCGACATGCTGAGGAAGGCGCTCGACGGCTTCGCCCGACTCGACGCCACCAAGGCCGTGGACATTGCCCGCGCCGACCAGCAGGTGGACGAGGAATTCCGCCTCAACCTGCGCCACCTCATCACCTACATGATGGAAGACCCGCGCACCATCTCGGTGTTCATCGACATCCTGTTTGTCGCCAAGGCCATCGAGCGCATGGGCGACCACGCCAAGAACATGTCCGAATACGTGGTTTACATGGTCAAGGGCAAGGACGTGCGCCATACCTCGCTGGAAGAGATCGAGAAAGAAGTGCTGTAAACCGCGCTTCCTTTTCATGCAACGAAAACGGGCACCCTCGGGTGCCCGTTCTTATTGCGGTGCGCCTGCGCTCAGCGCGAAGGCGGCACGTAGCCTGCTGCCTTGTCCACCTCGCCACCACCAAAGAAATAGCGGTTCATCTGCTCCATCAGGTAGCTGCGCGCCTGCGGGTCAGCCAGATTCAGGCGGTTTTCGTTGATGAGCATGGTCTGCTGGCGCTGCCAGCCACTCCACGCTTCCTTCGACACACTCTCGAAAATCTTCTTGCCGAGTTCTCCCGGCACCGGCGCAAACGCCAGACCTTCGGCTTCCCGGCCCAGCTTCACGCAATTCACCATCCGCGTCATGTTTTTCTCCAACACAGTCAATCCGGCGATTCTAACCCATGCGCCTTTTCAATTCGCCGGGCAAACACCCCCATCTCCTTGGCCGCCTGCACGTCGCCGCGCGCTTTGGCAACCGCAATGCCTGCGCGATAGGCATCGAGCGCTTCGCTCCAGGCTTCGGATTCGCTCAGTGCGCGGCCGAGCAGTTTCCATGCGGCGGAGTAGTTTGCGTCCTGTTCGACGGCGCGGCGCAGGTGTGTGGCCGCCTCGGCGGGCTGGCCGGCCTTGAGGTATTCGTTGCCGAGCGAAAAGCGGAGCAGGGCGTTGTCGCGCCCGGCGGCGAGCATTTTTTCGAAGTCGGCGATCGAGGGCATTATTTTCTCCAGAACACGGGCGTGAGCACGACCAGCAAAGTGAAGAATTCTAGTCGCCCCAGCAGCATGGCAAAGCTGCACACCCAGGTCTGGAAGTCGTTGAGCACGGCGTAGGTGCTGGCGGGGCCAACCTGCCCCAGACCGGGGCCGGTGTTGTTGACCATGGCGACGACGGCGGTGAACGAGGTGAAGATGTCGAGCCCGGACGCGGAGAGCACGAACGACAGGCTGACCACAGACGCGACATACACGAACAGGAAGGCCAGCACGGCGTAGATGATCTTGTTGGGGACAGCCTGCTGGCCGATCTTGGTGTGGATTTCGGCGTTGGGATGAATGAGCTTGATGAGCTCGCGGTAGAGCTGCTTGGTGAGCAGCATGGCACGCAGCATCTTGATACCGCCACCGGTGGAGCCGGAGCTGGCGGCAAAGCTCGACAGGAACAGCATCCACAATGGCGCAAAATAGGGCCAGACGTTGTAGTCGGTGGTGGCAAAACCCAGCGTGGTGGCGACCGACACGGTGTTGAACGCGGCGTAGCGCAGGGCTTCGGGAAAATCGAGATAAAAACCCTTGTAGTAGAGATACCCGGCCAAACCTACAGAGCTAATTGCCAGCACGCCCAGGAACCAGGGCAGCTCGGCGTCGAGCCGGTAGGCCAGCAGGCTTTTCATGCGGAAGGCCAGAAAATGGGTGGAAAAGCTGATGCCGGCGACCAGCGCAAAGAACATGACGATGAGTTCCAGCTGCAGCGAATCGAAGTAGGCCATGCTGGCGTCGTGCGACGACATGCCGCCCAGGCCCATGACGCTGAAGCCGTGCACCACGGCGTCGATCCAGTTCATGCCGCCGGCCCACAGCGCCGTCATGCATAGGGCAGTAATGAAGGCATACACAACCCACAATCCCTTGGCGGTTTCGGCCATGCGCGGGGTGAGTTTGCTGTCTTTCATGGGTGTGGGCGTTTCGGCCTTGAACAGCTGGCGGCCACCGACGCCGAGCATGGGCAGCACGGCGACGACCAGCACGATGACGCCCATGCCGCCGATCCAGTGCATTTGCGTACGCCAGATGTTGATCGAGGGCGGCAGGCTGTCGAGCCCGGACAGCACGGTGGCCCCGGTGGCGGTCAGCCCCGACACCGCTTCGAAGTACGCTTCGTTGAAAGACAGCTCAGGCAGGTAGACCAGGAGCGGGATCGCGGAGAACACCGGCAGCAGCGCCCAGATCAGCACTACCAGCAGAAAACCGTCGCGGGTGTGTAGTTCGCGTTTGCCCCGGCGCGACACCAGCCACAGCGCCATGCCGGAGAAAAAAGTGATGAGGATGGCTTCGTCGTAGGCTTTTTCTGCGCCGTCGCCCAAGGCGATCGACACCGCCAGCGGCAGCAAAAAGGCGAAGGCGAACAGCATCAGCACCTTCGAGAAAACGTGCAGGACGGGCAGGATGGCAGACATGAAATAGTTCAGTTACTGATGCGATGCTACCGCATCAACCGCGCCAGAACGCGCGGGTGAAGAGCACGAACACGGTAAAGAGCTCCAGCCGCCCGAGCAGCATGGTGAGGCTGCATATCCAGGTCTGGAAATCGTTCAGCACCGAAAAATTGCTCGCCGGCCCCACCTCGCCCAGGCCCGGCCCGGCGTTGTTGATGCAGGCGATGACGGCAGAAAAGGCGGTGAGAAAATCCAGCCCGCTCGCCAGCAACACCAGCGTCATGCCGACCACGGTGGCCACGTACATCATGACGAAAGCCTGCACGGCAAAAATGATCTGGTTGGGCACGGCGTGGCCGCCGACCTTGACCGGCAGGCGCGCGGCGGGATGCAGCTGACGCTCCAGTTCGCGCACGCCCTGACGGAACATGAGCATGGCGCGGATCATCTTGATCCCGCCGCCGGTGGAACCAGAACTGGCGGTGATGCACGACAGCGCCAGCATCCACATCGGCGCGAATATCGGCCACTGGTTGAAGTCTGCGCTGGAAAACCCGCAGTCGGTGGCGAGCGACACCAGATTGAAGCTCACATGGCGCACGGCAGTGAGAAACATCGGGTATACCCCGGTCTGCCAGAGGTAGAAGCTCACCCCCACGATGCTCACCAGCACCAGACCGAGCATCCCGAACACCTCGGGATCACGACGATAGGGCACGAGGCTTTTCTGGCGGAACGCGAGCAGATGCGTCACGAAATTGAGCGCGGCAGCGAGCATGAAAAAAATCAGCACCGCCTCGATCAGCGGCGAATCGTAGTAGCCCACGCTGGCGTCGTGGGTGGAAAATCCACCCAGACTCAGTGCTGCGAAGGCGTGGCATACGGCATCGAACCAGTTCATGCCAGCGAGCCGCAGCGCCAGGATGCAGGCCAGCGTGATCGCCGCGTACACCGCCCACAACAGCTTGGCCGTGTCAGCGATGCGCGGGGTGAGTTTGCTGTCCTTGATCGGCCCCGGCATTTCGGCCTTCAGTAACTGACGACCCCCAATCCCCAGCAGCGGCAGGATCGCCACCGCCAGCACGATGATGCCCATGCCGCCCAGCCAGTTGAGCAGATGCCGCCACAGGTTGAGCGAGGCCGGCAGGGTGTCGAGCCCGCTCATCACCGTGGCCCCGGTGGTCGACAGGCCGGACATGGTTTCGAAGTACGCGTCGGTAAAGCTCATGCCCGGCGCGTAGATCAGGAAGGGCAGGGTGGCCACCGCCGGCAGGCCGGTCCACACCAGCAACACCAGCACGAAACCGTCGCGGGTTTTCAGTTCGCGCCGCCAGCGCCGCGCGCCGACCCAGAGTATCAGGCCAACGCCAAAGCTGATGAGAAAGGCTTCGTCGAAAGCGTGCTGCGCCGCGTCGTGGCCAAACAGCGCGGTGACGAGCGGCACCAGCATGGCAAAGGAAAAGATCAGGACGACCAGGCCCAGAACATGGAGGACGGGCGCAATGCGCTGCATGATCGCCGTCAGAAGAAGCCGAAGCCCACCTGGAACAACTTTTCGACCTTGGGAATGATGCGTTTGTTGAGCGCGAACACGACCAGATGGTCTTCGGTTTCGATCAGCGTGTCGTGGTGGGCGATCAGCACGTCTTCACCCCGGATGACGGCGGCAATCGACGTGCCTTCGGGCAAGGCAATGTCACCGATGCGGCGGCCCACCACCTTGGAGGTTTTGAAATCGCCGTGCACGACGATTTCCAGCACCTCGGCCGCACCGCGCCGCAGGCTGTGCACGGCGGCCATGTCGCCGCGCCGGATTTTTGAAAGCAGCGGCCCCACGGTGGCCTGCGCCGGCGAAATGGCGATGTCGATTTCGCCGCCCTGCACCAGGTTTACGTAGGCCGAGCGGTTGATCAGCGAAATGACGCGGTGCGCGCCCATGCGCTTGGCGAGCAGCGCGGACATGATGTTGTCTTCGTCGTCGTTGGTGAGCGCGCAGAACACGTCCATCGACTCGATGTTTTCCTGCTCCAGCAGGTCTTCGTCGGTGGCGTCGCCGGTGAGCACCAGCGTGCGGTGGAGTTTTTCGGCGAGCTGGTTGGTCACCGATTTATTGTGGTCGATGAGTTTCACTTCGTAGTCGCGTTCCAGCCGCGCGGCAAGCCGGCGGCCGATGTTGCCGCCGCCGGCGATCATCACACGCTTGACCGGACGCTCCATGCTGCGCAATTCGCGCATCACGGTAGGAATGTCCTTGCGGCCGGCGATGAAAAACACTTCGTCGTTGGGCTCGATAACGGTGATGCCCTTGGGCACGATGCCGCGGTCACGCCGGTAGATCGCCGCCACCCGGCAGTCGATATCGGGCATATGGCGGCGGATGTCCTGCAACTCGTGGCCGACCAGCGGGCCGCCGTGGTAGGCACGCACCGCCACCAGCCGCACCCGGCCGTCGGCGAAATCCAGCACCTGGAGCGCCTCGGGGTGTTCGATCAGGCGGCGCAGGGTGTCTGTCACTTCCTGCTCGGGACTGATGATGTGATCGACGCCGAAGTGTTCGGCCAGAAATCCGCCTTCGGCTTCGAGAAAGTCGGTCGAACGGATCCGTGCGATGCGCGTGGGCACGTTGAACAAGGTCGCGGCGAGCCGGCACGCCACCAGGTTGGTTTCGTCGCTTTGCGTCACCGCCACCAGCATGTCGGCGTCTTCGGCCCCGGCCATGCGCAGGATCGACGGATGCGCCGCATGGCCGCGCACGGTGCGCAGGTCGAATCGATCCTGCAACAGCGCGAGCCGTGCCACGTCGAGGTCGATGACGGTGATGTCGTTGTTTTCGGCGACCAGGCTTTCGGCGAGGTTGGCCCCCACCTGACCGGCACCGAGGATGATGATTTTCATGGGGCGGTCTGGGGTGAGAGGTGAGAAATGAGGGGGGAAACCGACGCCGGGCGTGCCGCCTTGCGTCGTGCCCGTTTACAAATCCTCGTCGAGGCGGCGGCCATGGCGGATGTTGAGCTGCTTGAGCTTGCGATACAGGTGCGTGCGTTCGAGGCCGGACTTGTCGGCCACGCGGGTCATGCTGCCGCCTTCCTGCTGGATGAGATGCTCGAAATAGATGCGCTCGAAGGCGTCACGCGCCTCGCGCAGGGGTATGTCGAGCGGAATGCCGTGGGCGACGGCGGGCGCGGTCTGCTTCATCGGGGCCAGCACGCGGTTGACGTCGGCCGCGTCAATTTCATTGGCCAGCGCAGTGACCGCCAACGTACGCACGACGTTATTCAACTGCGGCAGATTGCCGGGCCAGTCGAAGTTGCGTAGCTGGTTCATCGCCGGCGTGGTGAGCCGGCGCACCGGGCAATCGCCGGCCTCGATCAGTTGCGTGAGCATGAGATTGGCGATATCGGGCACGTCCTCGCGGTGCTCGCGCAGCGGCGGCACGTGGATGGCAAGGCTGGACAGGCGGTAATACAGCCGGCTGTCGAACTCACCGGCCGCCACCAGCGCGTCGAGGTTTTTGCTGCTGGCGCAGACCAGCCGCGCACCACTGCCCTCCAGCCGGTCGAGCAGCAGCGCCAGGCCTTTCTGTTCGAGTTTGGCGAGTTCGCACACGTCGGGCAGGTACAGCGTGCCGTTGCCGAGACCTTCGACAAACCCCAGCGGGTCGGACACCAGGCGCGCCCGATCCTTGATTTCCACCCAGGCACTGGCGGGCTGATGCAGAAACTGCGCGCACACCTCGAAGCCGCATCCCGCTTCGCCCATGAGCAACACCGGCGCGGTATTGCCGGCAATCTGGGTGAGACGTTTTTTCAGTTCGAGCACCTGCGGGCTGCGTCCAAGGCCAGAAAGATCCATGCCCGGCATCCGGCGCGGCGGGGCTACGCCGCGCTTGATGGCCTTGTTGACGGCGTCGATGAGCTTGGCCAGCGCAACGGGTTTTTCGAGGAAATCGACCGCGCCGAGCTTGGTCGCCTCAACCGCTGTGTCGATGGTGCCGTGGCCCGACATCATCACCACCGGCATGGTGAGCTGGCCGCCAGACCCCCATTCCTTGAGCAGGGTGACGCCGTCGGTATCGGGCATCCAGATATCCAGCAGGACGAGATCAGGGCGGCGCTGCGCGCGGAAGGCGCGCGCCGCCTCGGCGTTTTCTGCGAGATGCACGTCGTAACCCTCGTCGGTGAGGATTTCCGACAGCAACTCGCGTATACCCACTTCGTCGTCGACGACGAGAATATGCCCGCTCACGTTTGCTCCCCGTTCGCCCGATACACCGGCAGCGCAATGCGGATGGCCGCGCCGCCGGTTTTCAGGTTCTCGATCTGTATTTTGCCCTGGTGTTCTTCCACAATTTTCTTGACGATGGCGAGTCCGAGTCCAGTGCCTTTGGCCTTGGTTGTCGCGTAGGGCTCGAACAGCCGCGCCATCAGGTGCTCCGGAAATCCACCGCCGTTATCGTTGACCGCCAGACACGCCATACCGGCGTTCTGACTGGTGCTCACTTCGACGCGCGGGGCAGGGTGATCGACCAGCGCGTCCTGAGCATTCTGCAACAGATTATGAATCACCTGGCGCAATAATGTGGAATCGCCGACAACCGGCGGCAGCGCAGCATCGAGATGCAGTTCGAGCCCGAGCGACTTGCTGTCGTAGAGGACAAGAATGTCCTGCACCAGCGCGTTGAGATCGAGCGGGGCGAGTTTGGCGCGCGGCATCCGTGCATAGCCTGCAAAGGCATCGACCATGCTCTTCATCGCCGCCACCTGGTTGACGATGGTCTGCGTGGCTCGGGCAAGAAATTCGGCTTCGGTCGTATCGAGCTTGCCGTCCAGCTTGCGGGCGATGCGCTCGGCCGACAACTGGATGGGGGTGAGCGGGTTCTTGATCTCGTGCGCCAGCCGGCGCGCCACTTCGCTCCAGGCGGCGTTGCGTTCGGCGTCGATGAGCTTGGTCACGTCGTCGAACACCAGCACATAGCCGCGCTCGACCCCGGCGGGCAGCCGGGTGCCACGCAGCAGCAGGGTTTGCTTGTCGCCGTGTTCGGTGTAGTCGATCTGGTCGCGCCATTCGCCCGCCTCACCGGCAAACCGCAGTGACACGGTTTCACCCAGCGTGCGCAGCGCGGTGTCCGCCCTGCCCAGCGCGATCAGCAGACGACCTTCCAGTTCGCTCACCGGCACACCCAGAATCTGCGCCGCCGCGCTGTTGGCGGTGCGGACACGCTGGCCCTCGTCGAGAACCACCACGCCGGACGACAGATTGGCGAGCACACGCTCCAGAAACGCCTTGGCCTGCTCGGTTTCCTGGTGATTCTGCGCCACTTCCTCGCGCGCCTCGGAGAGCTGACGCGTCATGCGGTTGAACGACTGGATCAGCACGCCAAGTTCATCACGGCTCGCCACCGAGGGCATCTGCGAAAAATCGCCCTTGGCCACGGCCCGCGTGCCGCGCGCCAGCGTACGCAGCGGCGCGCCCAGGCGGTCGGACAGCAAATAGGCGATCACAAACGTAAGCAGCAGCGCGAGCAGCAAAGTCAGCGTCAGCGCCGCGCCGTAGATGCGCTTGAGGCCCAGCCGCGACAGCGAGATCTGCTGGTACTCGCGGTAGGCCTCCTGCACCGCCTGCGCATCGCGCGCGAGGCTGGCGGGCACCGGCTGCACCAGTTGCAGCACGCGCGTCTCGCTGGCAAACGACACCGCATAAATGGGCACCAGCACCCGCATCACCAGGCCGCGCTCGCCGGCGTCCTCGATGCTGCTGTAGGGCTGTTGCTGGCGCACCTGCCAGAGCAGGCTGCGATCGGGCAGCATGGGCAGCAAGGTGCCGCGCTCGCTCCCCACGTGCGCGACCACGCTACCCTGCTCACCGAACAGGGTGAGCTCTTGCACCGCGCTCTGTTCGCGCAGCGTGGACAGCGCCGTGATCGTCGATCCCGCGCCTGTGTCAGACAGCGTCAACGCCATGCGCTGGGCTTTCTTGTCCAGGTCCTGCAACAGGTCGTCGAGCGCGGCCTGGCCGAGATTGACCCCCGAGGCCAGCGCATTGTCGACGCGCACGTCGAACCAGGTTTCGATCGAACGATTGAGAAAGAACACCGACGCGCCATACACCACCAGCACCGGCAGCAGCGCCACCACGCCGAACATGAGCAACAATTTCAGCGTGAGCTTGGCCCCGAACACGCCGCGCCGGATACGTTTTTGCAGCCACCACATGCGCCAGCCGAGCAGACCGAGCAGCACGCCGCCCAGCACGCTGCCGCCGAGGAACAGCATCGGCAGGCTGTCGGAAAACCCGGCGCTGTCGCCGCTGGCCTGAAACAGCAGCGCCAGGAGCAGCAAGCCCACCACGAAGGCCAATACGATCAGACCGCGCATCAGGGCTTGGGAGGCAGGGCCGGGGCGTCGAACGACCAGTTGTACCAGGGCGACGCCAACGCCCATTTATCGCTGGTGACCGGGCCGATGGATAAGGTCTTGGGCAGCTGCGTCGTGTCGAGCTTGAGCCGCAGCCGGGCGTCGTAGCGCTGGCCGGGTTTGAGTGTGCCGCGCTCCAGAATCTGCCAGTCATCGACCTGCTCCAGCACGCCCAGCGCCTCCGCCAGGCTGGACACAGTGCGCGTGGTGTAGCCGTTTTCCACCACATAGCGCCGCAGCAGCAGGTGGTAATAGAGGTGCATCCTGCGCACCGGCCGGGCGACGGTTTCGTCGAACCACCACCAGCCGCGTGGCCGGCTGATGTCGAGTTCCAGCAGGAAATACAGATGCACGCCGCGTTCCAGCGCGTCGACGAGCGTGGGGTTCAGCACCACGTCGAGCGACGCGTCGAGCTGGTAGCCCTGGGGCGCGGCCACCACACTGGCCTGGCGCACCTGGGTGGTGTCGGCCGCTATCGCTGCGCCCGTCAGCCAGATCAGCGCCCAGCCGGCGGCAAACCGGCCCAGCCCCCGCAGGAGAGAGGCCGCCCGCCGCTCAACGAGGCTTGGCAAGCAGCGCGTAGAAGAAACCATCGTGCTCGGCATGGGGCAGCAGCGATCCGTCGGTCAGGGGTTCAGGCAGTGAACGTTGTTCGGCGTCTCCCGCGTGGCGCGCGAGAAACGCGGCCACCTGATCGCGGTTTTCTTCCTGGAATATCGAGCAGGTGGCGTAAAGCAATGTACCACCGGGGGCGAGCAGAGGCCAGAGCGCCTCCAGGATGGCGGCCTGCTGGCGGGCAAAGCCGGCAATGTCGTCCGGGCGGCGCAACCATTTGATGTCGGGGTTGCGGCGCACCACGCCCGAGGCGGAGCAGGGCACGTCGGCCAGGATGCGCTCGAACGGCCGGCCGTCCCACCAGTCGGCGGGACGCGCGGCGTCACCGGCGATCAGGGTGGCCCGCAAGCCCAGCCGGTCGAGGTTCTCGCGCACGCGAACCAGCCGGGCCGGGTCGGCATCGAGCGCGGTCAAATCCAGATCCGGCGCGCGTTCCAGCAGGTGCCCGGTCTTGCCGCCGGGGGCGGCGCAGGCGTCGAGCACCCGCATACCGTTTTGCGCATCCAACAGGCGCGCGGCCCATTGCGCACCGGCGTCCTGCACCGACACCCGGCCTTCGGCAAAGCCCGGCAGTCTGTTCACCGCCACCGCGCGTTCGAGCGTTACCGCATCCGGGCCGGTCTGGCGCGCGTCGAACCCGGCGGCGGCGAGTTCGGCCAAGGTGTCCGCCACGCTGCCGTGACGCACATTGACCCGGAGCGTGAACGGCGGATGGGCGAGGCTGGCGTCGAGGATTGCCTCCCATTGTCCGGGGTAGGTGCGCTTGAGTTTGGCGATCCACCACGCCGGATGCGACCAGCGCGCAACGTCATCTTGCATCGCGGCGGCATCGAGCTCGGCGCGGCGGCGCTGGAAATTGCGCAGGATGGCGTTGACCAGCCCGCGCCGCCAGCCGGTGCCGGCCGCCGCCACCGCCTCGTTGACGACGACAAACGGCTTGGCGCGGGTAAACGCCAGTTGATACAGCGCGATGCGCAGCAACTCACCCAGCGCCGGGTCGGTGAGCGGCTTGTCGAGCAAGTGATCGAGCCAGAAATCGAGCCGGCCGCGCCAGCGCAACGCGCCGTAGACCCAGTCCTGCACCGCGCCCCGGTCGGCTGGCGCGTCGATGCCGGCCAGCGCCGCCGGCAGCGTCTGGTGCAGGGCGACACCGGCCAGCGTGGCGGCCACGGTGTCGGCGGCGCGTTTTTGCAGCGTGCGCATCAGAGCGGGCGGCGGCGTTTCATGGGCGTCAGCCCAGCGTCGCGCCGGGGGCGAGCGCCCGCCCGGCGCAGAACGCCGCCGCCGTCATGCGTTTGCTGCCTGCCGGCTGGAGTTCGCTGATCGCCAGCGCGCCCGCGCCCGTCGCCACCACGAGTTCGTCGCCCACCGCGAGCACCGTGCCCGGCACGCCGTGGCCGTCGACGGCGCGGGCGGCCCAGAGCTTGAGTGGTTCGCCGGCAAACTGCGTCCACGCGCCGGGTACCGGGTTGTAGCCGCGCACCGCGCGCGCAAGCTCAACGGCCGGGCGCGCCCAGTCGAGCCGCGCTTCGTCCTTGCTGAGCTTGGCGGCGTAGGTGGCCTGGCTGTTGTCCTGCGCGTCGAGGGGCAGCGCGTCGAGCCGCGCCAGCGCCTCGACGATGGCCACAGCGCCTTGCGCCATCAGCCGGTCGTGCAGGTCGCCGGCGGTGTCGGTGTCGAGGATGGGCGTGCGCGTTTTCAAGCGCATCGCGCCGGTGTCCAGGCCCGCGTCCATCTGCATGATGGTGATGCCGGTTTCCGCATCGCCCGCCAGCAGCGCCCGCTGGATGGGGGCCGCGCCGCGCCAGCGCGGCAACAGCGAGGCGTGGATGTTGAGGCAGCCGCGCGGCGGCATGTCGAGCACGGCCTGCGGCAGGATGAGACCGTAGGCGGCGACGACCATGATCTCGGCCCCTGCGTCGCGAAGCAGCGCCTGCGCGTCTTCGGTTTTCAGGCTGACCGGCTGGGCCACCGCCAGGCCGCGCGCGTGCGCTTCGGCCTTGACCGCGCTGGGCGTGAGTTTCATGCCGCGCCCGGCGGGGCGGTCGGGCTGGGTGAGCACCAGCGGGATATCGTGGCCGGCGTCGGCCAGCGCGGCAAGCGCGGCCGCAGCAAACGGCGGGGTGCCGGCAAAGATCAGCCGCACTTAGAGCGACGCGCGGGTGGGCGCGGGATCGGGCCGGTGCTCGCGCGCCTGCTTGGCCAGCTTGGTTTTGATGCGGGTGCGTTTGAGCCCCGACAGATAGTCGACGAACACCTTGCCCAGAAGATGATCCATTTCGTGCTGGATGCACACCGCCAAGAGGCCGTCGGCCTCCAGCTCGAAGACCTTGCCGTCACGATCCAGCGCGCGCACCGTCACCCGCTCGGCGCGGGTCACCCGGTCGTAGATGCCGGGCACCGACAGGCAGCCTTCTTCGCCTTCCTTGCGGCCGCTGCTGGCGATGATTTCTGGATTGATGAAAGCGCGCAGTTCGGTGCGGGTTTCGGAAATGTCGATGACGATCACGCGTTCGTGGACGTCGATCTGGGTGGCGGCAAGGCCAATGCCGTTGGCGGCGTACATGGTCTCGGCCATGTCGTCGACCAGGGTGCGGATGCGCGCGTCGACCGCCTGCACCGGTTTGGCGACGGTATGCAGGCGTGCATCGGGGTAATGCAGAATGTCGAGTCTGGCCATAAAAAACTTGTCGAATGAAAAGGCTAGGGGCACACTTTGAAGCGAAATCTGCGCGGCCAAACCAGGTAACACTAAATAAATGGCGGCGTTTCGCCGTAAACCAAGCGCACAGTATATTTTCAACACAGAATTAGACAAGGTCTAAACCCGGCGCGTTTCACGCTGTCCGCCCAATCCTGGAGGGTTATCCCGTGCGTCAACTGATTGCTTCTCTCGCCCTGGTGCTGGCCGCACCGGCCTTCGCCGATACGCTGAAATTGCAGGACAACGCGCCTGACCGCTACGTGGTGGTGAAGGGCGACACGCTGTGGGACATTTCGGGCAAGTTTCTCAAGGATCCCTGGCGCTGGCCGCAAATCTGGAATCTCAACCGCGCCGAGATCAAGGACCCGCACTGGATCTACCCCGGCGACCTGATCGTGCTCGACCGTAGCGGCAAGGAACCCCGCCTGTCGCTGGTCAAGGGCGACAAGCACGGCATGACCACCGTCAAGCTCTCGCCCGGAGTGCGTGCCACCGACATCGGCGGCGACGCGATTCCCGCCATTCCCATTCGCGTGATCCATCCTTTCCTGTCGCAACCCCGCGTAGTCGCCAAGGACGCGATGGACAGCGCGCCGTTCATTCTGGGCACCAACGCCGAGCGCGTGGTGCTGGGCGCGGGCGACGACGCCTTTGCCACCGGCGGCCCGGCCGGGGTGACGCGCTGGAACGTGCTGCGCCCGGGCAAAGCGCTCAAGGATCCCGAAACCGGCGAACTGCTGGGCTACGAGGTGGAATATCTGGGCGATGCCCGCACCGTCGCCGAAGGCGCGCCGCAGAAAATCCGCGTCACCCGGTCGGCCCAGGAAATCCTGCCCAAGGACAAGCTGGTGGCCGCCGACGACACCACCGCCTTTGAATACCTGCCGCGCGCGCCCGAGGCCAAGATCAACGCCCGCATCATTTCGGCGTACGGCGGCCTGACCGATAGTGGTCGCTACCAGACGGTGGTGCTCAACCGCGGTAGCCGCGACGGCCTCGAACCCGGCCACGTGCTGGCGATCTATCGCGAAGGCCAGGCTGTGCAGCTGACCCGTGATGAAAAAGACAAAATGACCTGGGCCAACGAGAAATCGGGTGTGCCGGGTGGCGGGGCCTGGCTTTACAACGACGTACGCTGTCTCAAGGAAAGCAGCAAGGTCACCTACGATCAGGTTGCAGAAGCCCGCCAGACCTTCCGCGCCACCTGCCTGTCGGCCAACGACGACCGCAGCGTGAAGCTGCCTGACGCCCGCAGCGGCTTGCTCATGGTCTACCGCGTGTTCGACCGCGTGGCCTACGCGCTCATCATGCAGTCCGACGGCCCGGTCTACCTGCTCGATACCGCGCGCAATCCTTGAGCGACGGCGCGCACAACGCCTGGCTGCGGCTGAGCCTCACGCCGGGCGTCGGCAACACCAGCCTGTTGCGTCTGCTGACGGCCTTCGGTTCTCCGGAGGCCGTTTTGTCGTGCGGGCGCGGCGCGCTCGCGCCATACCTCTCCACCGCGCAGATCGACGCCCTGCAGGCAGGGCCGCCCGCCGCCGAACTCGACGTCGCGCAAACCTGGCTCGCCCAGCCCGGCAACAGCCTGCTGACGCTGGCTGACGCCGACTACCCCAAGACCCTGCTGGAAATCGCCGACCCGCCCGCCGTGCTCTACTGCAAGGGCCGCCGCGACCTGCTCGGCCAGCCTGGTCTCGGCATCGTCGGCAGCCGCAACGCCACACCGCAGGGCGTGCGCGACGCCGAGGCCTTTGCCCACGCGCTGTCGGACGCCGGACTCACCATCGTCAGCGGGCTCGCGCTGGGGATCGACGCCGCCGCGCATCGCGGCGGGCTGGCCGGAGCCGGGTCCAGCGTCGCCATCGTCGGCACCGGGCTCGACCGCATCTACCCGGCGCGCAACAAGGCGCTGGCGCACCAACTCGTCGAACGCGGCCTGATCGTGTCGGAATTCCCGCTCGGCACCGCGCCCTTGCCGGGGCATTTTCCGCGCCGCAACCGCCTCATCAGCGGGCTTTCGCGCGGCGTGCTGGTGGTCGAGGCCACGCCCGACAGCGGCTCGCTCATCACCGCGCGGGTCGCCACCGAGCAGGGACGCGAAGTGTTTGCCATTCCCGGCTCCATCCATTCGCCGCTCGCGCGCGGCTGCCACGCGCTGATCAAGCAGGGGGCCAAGCTGGTCGAGTCGGCCGCCGACATCCTCGACGAACTGGCCTGGCAGACCCGGCTGGCACCGCCGCAGTTTGCAGAAGCAAGCGCACACTCACACGCCGACCCCGTTCTGGATGCTTTCGATGGCGCGCCCACCACACTCGACACCCTGGCCGAACGAACCGGGTTGACGCTCGATACGCTTTCGGCGAAGCTGTTGACGCTTGAACTGGAAGGGCACGTTGCTTCCTTGCCCGGCGGGCGCTACCAAAAACTCCACTGAACACGCTCGACACACCATGCTCGACATCCTGGTTTACCTCTACGAAAGCTTCCGCATGGCGGAGCTGGCTCCCGACCGCGACGCGCTCGAAAAGCGCCTGTTCGCCGCCGGGTTTGAAGAAGCCGACATTCACGCCGCGCTCGACTGGTTTGCCAACCTGGCCGACAGCGCCACGCATCCCGACCTGGCGCAGGCCCATTACCGCCATTACGCGCCGGAAGAGGCGGAGCGCCTCAACCCGGCGTGCCGCGACGAACTCACCTGGCTGGAATCGGCCGAGATTCTCGACCCCGAATCGCGCGAATGGGTCATCTCCGGCCTGATGGCGCTGGCCGGCGAAGACATCGAAGCCGACCACGTGCGCTGGATGACGCTGATCGTGCTGTGGAGCCGGGGCGTGATCGAACACTTCACGCACCTGGAAGACATGTTGCTGAACCGCGAACCGGGGCGTCTGCATTAAATAGTCATGTCCAAACTCGTCATCGTCGAGTCGCCCTCGAAATCCAAGTCGCTCAAAAAATATCTCGGCGCGGACTACGACATCCTCGCCAGCTACGGCCACGTACGCGATCTGGAGCCCAAAACCGGCGCGGTCGACACCGAAACCTTCTCGATGAAGTACCAGATCATCGAGCGCAATGCCAAGCACGTCGACGCCATCGTCAAGGCCGCCAGGAAAGCCGACGAAGTGTTGCTCGCCACCGACCCGGACAGGGAAGGTGAGGCGATCTCCTGGCATATCAGCGAAATCCTCAAGGAAAAGAAGGTCAAGACGCCGATGCGGCGCGTGGCCTTCTACGAAATCACCGAATCGGCCATTCAGGATGCCGTGCGGCATCCGCGCGACATCGCCAGCGATCTGGTCGATGCGCAGCAGGCGCGCCGCGCGCTGGATTATCTGGTCGGCTTCAATCTGTCGCCGCTGTTGTGGCGCAAGATCAGCCCGGGCTTGTCCGCCGGCCGCGTGCAGTCGCCGGCCTTGCGCATGATCGTCGAGCGCGAGCTGGAAATCGAAGCCTTCGTCCCGCGCGAATACTGGACGCTGCACCTCGACACGCACAAGGGCGACACGCCCTTCACCGCCAAGCTCACGCATTTTCGCGGCGAAAAGGTCGAGCAGTTTTCAGTCGAGCACGAAGCGCGCAGCAACGAGTGGCTTGCCACCCTGCAAGCCAAAGACGCGCGCGTCATGCGCATCGAAAAGAAGCGCCGCGCCCGCCATCCCGGCGCGCCGTTCACCACGTCTACGCTACAACAGGCCGGCGTGCGCCAGTTGGGCATGACCACCGACCGCGTGATGCGCACCGCGCAGCAGCTCTATGAAGGCATCGACCTCGGCGAAGGCCCGGTCGGCCTCATTACCTACATGCGTACCGACTCGGTGAACCTCGCCAACGAGGCGATCACCGACATTCGCGCCTGGGTGGGCGAAACCTTCAGCAAGGACTATCTGCCGCCCTCGGCCATTGCCTACAAGGCCAAGACCAAGAACGCGCAGGAAGCGCACGAAGCGGTGCGTCCGACTTCGGTCGCGCGCACCCCCGACGCCGTGCGCGCCCGCCTGACCGCCGACCAGGCCCGGCTCTACGAATTGATCTGGAAGCGCACCGTCGCCTGCCAGATGACGCCGGCGCAGTTCGACACCGTCGCCGCCGACATTGCCGTGGGCGATGGCACCTTCCGCGCCACCGGCCAGACGCTCGCCTTCGCCGGTTTTCTGGCCGTGTACCAGGACGACGAGGAGGAGGAAGAGTCCAAACTCCCCGCACTGGTGGAAAACGAGACCCTGCCGGTCGACAAGCTCTACGGCGAGCAGCACTTTACCCAGCCGCCGCCACGCTACACCGAAGCGAGCCTGGTGAAAGCGCTGGAGGAATACGGCATCGGCCGGCCTTCCACCTACGCCAGCATCATTTCCACCCTGCAGGACCGCGAATACGTGGTGCTGGAGAAAAAACGCTTCCAGCCCACCGACGTGGGCCGGCTGGTGAACTGCTTCCTCACCCGGCATTTCGAGCATTACGTCGATTACGACTTTACCGCCAAGCTCGAAGACAAGCTCGACGACGTCTCCAACGGCAAGCGCCAGTGGGCGCAGTTGCTGGGCGAATTCTGGAAGGGATTCGACGGCGAACTGAAAGCCAAGCAGGAAGTCGAGCGCGGCTGCCCGATCATGGAGCCGTGCCCCAAGTGTTCCAAGCCGCTGTTCATGCAGGCGTCCAAGCGCGGGTTGTTCATCGGCTGCTCGGGCTACCCCGAATGTGATTACACCCGGCCGATCCACGCCGGTGCGGTCGAGCGCGACCCGGTACTGGGCAAAGACCCGGCGAGTGGCCTTGACGTGAAACTGCTCGTCGGCCGCTTCGGCCCCTACGTGCAGATCGGCGACATGCCGGAAGACAAGAAAGCCCCCAAACCGCGCCGGGCATCTTGGCCCAAGGAAATCCCGCTGGATCAGGCCACGCTCGAACTCGCGCTCAAATTCCTCTCACTGCCGCGCGAAGTGGGCCATCACCCCACCACCGGCCTGCCCATCGTTGCCAACAACGGCCGCTTCGGGCCGTATCTGCTGCACGACGGCAAGTTCAAATCCATTCCCAAGACCGATAGCGTGTATGAAATCGGCCTCGAGCGGGCACTCGAAGTGCTGGCGATGGAACGCGCCCCGCGCGGCGCGTCGGCCGCCGCCGCGCTGCGCACGTTGGGCAAGCACCCGGACGACGACAAGGACGTGACGGTGCACGAAGGCCGCTACGGCCCCTACGTGAAACACGGCTCGGTCAACGCCACCCTGCCCAAGGACACCACGCCCGAAGCGGTGACGTTGGAAGAAGCACTGGAGCTCATCGCCGCCCGCGCCGCCAAGGGCCCGGCCAAAAAACCGGCGAAGAAGACCGCCGCCAAACCGGCCACCGAGAAAAAGCCCAAGGCCGCTGCGACAACGGACAAACCCGCCGCCAAAAAGCCGGCAACCAAAAAACCCGCCACGAAGAAAGCCGCCGCCAGCAAGAAAACCCCCGCCAAAAAGCCGGCGGCATGAGCGCGCCTGCGCTGCTCATGGTCAACGCCTTCATCGGCACGGCCAATTTCAAGAAGCTGTATCAGGAAGTTGGCTATACGGTGGTTTCCGAATGGTCCGAGCGCAAGGCCATTGCGCTGGTGCGCAAAACCCCGCCGGCGGTGATCGTCGCCGATTTTTTCCACCAGACCGATTTCCGCGACCGGCTCTCCAACCTGGAATCCCTGCTGGCAACCGCCCAGGCCACGCCGGCGCGCATCGTCGTGTTTTACGAACCGGCGCACCAGGCCGTGCTCGACAAGGTGGCCGGCCGGCTGCGCGTGGATACCGCGTTCACCCTGCCGGTGGACGAGGCTCGCCTGCGTGCCGTGCTGGCCGGATGGCACACCGAGCTGCCGACTGTCAGCCAATCGTAAATTTTTTCGCTGTTGCGCCGATAAAGTGTCGTTCCCTTTGGAGACGACACCGTGATTCGATACGCGCTACTCCCCCTGCTGCTGGTTTCCGCCCTGGCGCAAGCCGCGCCGCTCACCCTCGGCATCGTGCTCGACCAGAACGAGTCGATTACCGATTCCGCCACCACCGCCCGCTACCGCGCCTTTGCCGGCGAGATCGAGCGCGCCGTCGGCCAGCCGGTGCGGGTGCAGTACTACACGCGTGGCTTTGCCGCCATCAAGCACGCCAAGGACGGCACGCTGGACATGATTTTTGGCCCGGCGCAGATCATCGCCAACGTCGGCAAGTTCAAGTTCGAGCCGGTGATCAAATCCACCGCCACCACCGCCGCCGCCTTTGTCGCCGGGCCCAATTACAAAGGCACGCTGGCCGCCAAATCCGGCGCGCGCCTGGGCGTGCCCGATTACGAATCGCTGATGGGCGGCATTGCCCGCAGTGAAATCAACAGCCGGGGGCTGGCGAAATCCGACTTCACCGAAGTGAAGTTCCACCGCATGGCCGAAGCGCCGCTGTATGGCCTGAAACTTGGCCGCTACGACCTGGCCGTGGCCACCGCCGAAGAAGCCCAAACCTGGACCGCTGCCAATGGCGGCCGCATTGTGCTCACCAGCGCCGCTGTGCCGCTACGCGCGCTGACTGTGCAGCCCGAAACCGTGCCCGCCGCCGCGCAGCAAAAGCTCAGCGCCGGCCTGCAGAAAAACAGTCTCAACCTGGCTATGGCCAGTGCGAGCAAGGCCGATTTCAAGGGCGTGGCGTCGATGCTGAACACCACGCCGACCAGCCTGCCCGGGGCCAAGATCATTTCCGCCGCCGAAGCCAGGCAGCTCATCACCAAGGGCGTGCCGGTCTACGACGTGCGTGTGCCCGAGGAATACGCAACCGCCCATATCCCCGGTTCGATTTCCGTTCCGTACGGCGAATCCAGCGCCAAGGAAGTCGGCTTCGACGCCAGCGAAGACAAGTTCGCGCTCAACAAACTGCCCAAGGACAAAAACGCGACTTTCATGATGTACTGCGACGGCACCATCTGCTGGAAGAGCTACAAGTCCGCCGTCATGGCGATTCAGGCCGGCTACAAGAACGTGATCTGGTTCCGGGGCGGCTTCCCCGAATGGAAGGAAGCCGGCCTGCCGACCGAAACCCGGAAAAACTGAGCGCTCAGATGTAAAAGTTCAGGTCTGCGCTTCCACCCCCGCGCCCGCTTCGTCGGGCGTTGGTTTTTGCGCCGGATCCAGCGCAACGACGCGCACCTTGCCGTCCAGGTGCTTGACCAGCAACTTGTAGGTATCGCGGTCGAACACCGGCGCGCGGCGCGTGTCCAGAATCGCCGCCAGCTGCGCCTCGTCCTGCGCCGTGCCCAGGTAGCACCAGTTCTGCACCACGTGGACATCCTCGCGTTCGCTCACTTCGTCGCGCTCGACGATGCCGATGGTGCCGGCGTAGGGCCAGGTTTTGAGCTTGAGCCGGGCCAGTGCCGCCATCAGGCGCGCGCTGTGCAAACCGGGCGATTCCTTGCCCACGCACGCACCCCGGCACTGGTGCAGCTGAAAGCCAAAGCACGGCCGGCCTTTGCCCGCCGTTTTTTCCAGCCCCAGCGTGGCGAGACAGAGCTGGTTGGCCTCGGCAATTTTCTTCAGCGCCAGCGTGGCTTCGCGCCGGCTGGCAAACAAGCCAAAGCAGTCGCGGTTCCCGGTCAGATCAAGCTCATCGCCGCACACCAGACGCGGGCGGAAATCGCCCGCCACACCTTCCACCAGCTGCCAGGTACACAGCTCACTGGCGCGCCGCAAGGCCCGGTTGTGCACCGGCTGCCGTGACTTGACGAGCCACGATTCCAGCAGCAGCGCGCCGAGCTCGCCCACCGTCTCGCGCCATTCGATGCGGCGAATCTGCTGGCTGATGCGCAGCTCGCGGAAGGCGCGCGTATCCGCCTGAAAATGTGACAGCACGCGCTGCCGCAGATTCACGCTCTTGCCCACGTAGAGCAGCACGTCGTCCTCGCCGTAGAACAGATACACCCCCGGCAGATCGGGCAGGTCGTCGAGCACGCCGGCATCCAGATGCGGCGGCAGCGACGGCCGCACAAACTGCACGCGCACAGCCTCGTCCAGCGCCGCCGGCCCCGGCTGGATTTGCAGCTTTTGCCAGAACTGCCAGATCAACTCCGCATCCGCCAGCGCACGGTGGCGATCATCGGCCACCAAGGCATGACGCTCGATCAGGCTGTCCAGACTGTGCTTGTGAAACTGCGGAAACAGCCGTCGCGACAGCTTCACCGTACACACCACATCGGCCTGGAAACGCCGCCCCATGCGCTTGAATTCGTTCTTCAGAAAACCGTAGTCAAAACGCGCGTTGTGCGCCACGAACAAACAACCCGCCAGCCGTGTCTGAATCTCGTCCGCCAGCGCCTCGAAGCGCGGCGCGTCCGCCACCATTTCCGGCGTAATCCCGGTCAGCGTCTGGATGAAAGGCGGAATGCGGCAGCCCGGATTAACCAGCGTGCTCCAGCGCGTGGCCTGGCCGTTTTCGACCAGCACGATGCCGATTTCGGTGATGCGGTCGTGGACGGGATTGGCCCCGGTCGTTTCGAGGTCGACGAAGGCGAGGCGTTGGGGGGTCATGGATGATGCGAGGGTCGGTTCACCATTTGAGCGTTTTGTTGCTTTTGTCCAGCGGCTCGGCCTTGCCTTTGCTGATGGACTTGCGCATATCCGGCACCGACAGCAGGTGCAAGGTTTCCTGAATCGCCATCCAGTCTTCGGAAGACAACAACACCGCGCTCGTCCGCTTGCCAACAATGTGAATCGGCTGGTGCAATTCGGCGATCTGGTCGATCAGGCGATAGAGATTCGCGCGTGCTTCGCTGGCGGTGAGGGTGGTCATCGAGACTATCCGGGCAAGAACGGTCAATGGTGCGTATTTGCGTACCAACAATCAATGGGGCGGCATTCTCTGCCGCTGATGCCGAATTTCCGGCTGTACGCGTTTTTGCGTTGCCTAATTTGGGCATTCACAACGGTTCATAGGTTAATTTCGGCCAGAAACTTGATAAAACTTGATTTATGCCGAGGCTGCCCCAATAATCCGGGCCATGGAAAAAACCCTGAATTCCCCGGCAGTGCAAAGCGCACTTGCCCAGCGTGGAATGACCCAAGGGGAGTTGGCGGCGGCGGTAGGCACCTCGTCTCAGGCTGTAACCAACTGGCTGAAAGGGAAAGACTTCCCCCGTCCGGCGTCCCTGCTCAAACTTGCGGCCACACTCAGCCTGACTTTCGAACAGCTTGTCACGACTGGCGACGGCGACAGGCCGATCATTGCCTACCGCAAGAAGGCCAACGTTAAAACGACAGCAGCGCATCTCGCCAAGGCTGAAGGCATCGGCATGCTGCTCAAGCCGCTGGTTGCCCATCTGCCGGAGCAACGGGCTCTGCGTACGCTGATCACATCACCCTCAACCGATTACGACCGGCTCCAGACCGCCGTCTCGCAAACCCGCGAGCGGTTGGGCATTGGTGCCGCCGCCGTACTGGATTACGAGCATCTGATCGGCGAATTCAGGCAATGCGGCGCGATCCTCGTACCCGTGCTATGGGGCAACAAGGGTAACCACGAGAACGCCCTGCATATCCGCCTGAAAAAGGAAGACGTGACCTTCATCTTCCTCAACCTGGACACCCATCTGGAGGATTTCAAGTTCTGGATGGCCCATGAACTGGCGCATGTGTTCACGCCCGAACTTTCCGGCACCAACCCGGGTGAAGACTTCGCCGATGCCTTCGCGGGCGCGCTACTGTTTCCGCAGGCCTGCACAGAATCGACTTACCGCTCTGCCATCCAGGTCAAGCAATCTAGCAGGGTGGTTCAGGTTCTGATGGATCAGGCGGAAAACCACATGATCTCGCTGTTTACCGTCTATCAACAGGTACAGCAATTCGCCAAAGCCAATGGGCTGCCGCTGCTGAATATCGAGGAAAAATCGATTCATGCTGTCCGCAACTGTTGGCGCGGTTCACTAGTCAGCCAGGCCCTGTTCGACCCGATGCCGCCCTCGCCGCAGCGCTACATTGCGGCCTGCGAGAACACGTTCCAGTCCGGTTTTTTCCATGCGCTGAAACGCATGATTATTGAAAGCGGCACTGGTGCTTCCTACATCCAGCAGGTTCTCGACACCACCCTGCAAGACGCGCTTGCCCTGCACGAGGAACTGCGCCGTTGACCCTGGCGCTGCTGGACACCAACGCCTATTTGCGCCTGGCGAAGCGCATCCGCCCCCTGCTCGGCAAGCCATTCGGACAGAAAGCCTACGTCCTCACCATCCTGAAACAGGTCGAGGACGAAATTCACCGCAGCCCGCGCCTCAAGTTTCTTTACCCCTGGTTTGACGCAGCCGAATTCTCGGAAGAACGGCTGGCGAAGCAGACCCGGCTGAGCAAGGACGAGAAGGCGCAAATCGAAGCTGCTGCGAGCGTGCTGCGCGCCCACGTTCTGTCAAACCCGCACGAGTACACCACCAAGGGCCGTTCTCCCCCGTCTCCGACAGACTGTTTCCTCTTGGCCTTTGGCCAGGTTCGGCCTGCCATAGTCGTAACGGACGATCTTGGCATGCACAAACTGGCGCAAGAATTCGAGTTCCTTGTCTGGCACGGCTACGAACTGCTGAAGAAGATGTTAAGCGCCAAGCTCATCGACAACGATCAGGTTCGCGACATCTATACGGCGCTGGAGAACAACGACGACCTGCCGCACAGTTGGCGGGAGGCCAAGCACACCGAGTTCAAGAAGGTGTTCGGAGCCAAGTCCTAGTCGGCGTCACCATGCCGGCTTTGCGCTAGAAGAGACGGAAAAACGCTACGAAGGGATTTCCTTCCGATACCGTTTGATCTCGAACCCTTCCGGAACCGGCTTGAACGGATCGTCGTCTTCCGGCCACCGCTTGGCCCGACTCTGGAATTCGCGCAACGCTCTAGCATCGAGCCTGACCACCACGACATGCTCGTTCTCTCCGCCGCGTAGTCGGCACACGTCGCGCTTGTGGTTGGGTTTTTTCGGCACGCGTACGCGGCTGTCGCCGAAACGCCGATTGTTTACCAGCGCCACGTAGGCATGCACATCCAGGCTGGCGGATTCCACCAGTGCCGAGAACGTTTCCAGGTCCTGGTTCCACGACAGCACCATCATGCAGTCCACCGCCCCCTGAAAATTCAGTCGGTGCTGAACATTCTGGAGTTCGGAGCAGATCAACACCCCGAAAGCAAAGCCCCGGTGCAGGTAGACGGGCTTGGTGCCACGCGTGGCCGGAAACGGCGTCCATTGCTTGCCGAAATCCCGCTGCAAGAAGAAGTCTTCTTTGGGTGCCGGTTCCGTCTTGGGTTGGTGTATGCGGACGAAGGCCGGGAAGCCCAGACGGTCGTCGGCCAACACGAGCACGGCCTCACTGTGAATCGTGGATTTGGTGACATGATAGTCCAGCCCGGCGATCAGGCTGATTCCCGAATCCCGCAGCAGGCCGGTGACCGTGCCTAGCCAGCGTTCGGGCAATGACAGTTCCGGCAGCAGCAAGTGCGTAGGTTTCGGGCTAGCCTTGATCGCCTGGTTCACCACATCTTCGATCCGCTTGTAGCGCTTTCTGGACAGGTCGGAGCGGCCGCTCGCAGCGTCTTTCCAGGTGTCGTCGGAGGTCAGCAGGCTGCTGATGCCGAGCAATATCTGCTGGTGTCCCGAGCCGTCCAGAACGGCCAGCTTGATGTCATCCGGATTGGCGTCACCGGGCTCCGTTGTAGCAGGCTCCAGTAGCGATTCCCAAACCCACACCCCCCGAAGCGCCCGCACGTAACGAGCCCAATTTCTGGCCGGGGCCTGTTTGTTGCCGCCCTTGCCGACGAAGACACAATCATTCGGCAAGAAGAGCGAAACCTCCTCGGTGGAATACGGACGTGTGGGAAACAGGTAGGGGAGCCGGGACGGTCGATCCGCTTCAGCCGTCTTCGCACGCGGATGTGCGCGGTAGGTGCTCAGTTCGTCGACAGCCGCCGTCCGGACGAGGAAATCGGTGAGATCGTCCAGCCGGTCGTAACAACTGGCCAGGGACTCTTCGCCGTCGAGCGACGGGCGTTGCCGCGTGGCGTCCCTGCGCAGATGGTCCTTGTAGGGTGTTTTTGCCCAGTCCGCCTCGCGGATGGCGAGCGAGAGTTGCTCCAGGTTTGCTTCGACAGCGGGCAGCTCGACATCGGCACAAAGTTTCAGCGCCACTTCCGGCAAAGACTGCATCCCCCCTTCTGCCTTCCCCCAGCGCAGGGATCGCAAAATGGCGTCGGCAGCAGATTGCTTTACACCGTCCCGGACGGAATCCCATTCGAACCAGAGAATTTTGTTCGGTTCCGAATCATGCCCATTGATTCGGACCCACTGCCGCTGGGTCGCTTGTTCTACCTCCGTCAACGAGGCGATAGCCGCATCGAACAACCGTCTGGCATCCGTCCAGTCCTTCAACGCCACCGCGAGAGACAACAGGCGCGGCAGGTAATCCAGGTGGTCGAAAATCTTGTCCGGACGGAGGATGTGGCTCAAGGCGAATTTGTAGAACTTGCTGCGCTCTGCCTTCCAGTCGTCCCGGCGCAAGTCGCGGGACAGCGTTTCCACCGCGCGCAGCAGGACCGACCAACCCAGCCGCCTGACCGACAAGCCGTCGGCCCTGCGCAAGGTGTCCGCCTCTTCGGAAGCCTGGCCGGCAGCGGCAAGCACCTTGGCGGCGGCCATGGACTCCAGCTTGTCGGGGTTCGGCATCAGCCGGCGTTCGCTCGACACGCTCCGAATCTGCGACTCGATGCTGTCCAGCAGATCGATGCCGCCTTGTCCCTCCAGAAAAAAGACCTTCTGCTTGGACTGTTGCAGCAACAGCGAGGTCTTGCCCTGATAGCCGCCCGGCAATTTCAGGTAAATCTTCTCCTGCACTGCTTTCGGAAAGCACGTCGTCCGTTTGGCGATGAACGCCTGCAACTGTGGAAAATTGACCACATCGCCCGGGTCGTGCAACACGATGAAAATGTCGTCCACATACCTGCCGTAGTACACAGGGCTGAGTTGCTGCTCGATTTCACGATCCAAGCCGACCAGCAGCGCGTTCGACACCACGCGGGAAATCGAGAGGCCAATCGGCAATCCGCCGATCAGGGCGTCGGCCTTCTTCCCGGGTTTGCAGCCCAGATCGTTCAGCTTCTCCAGCGCCTTGTCCGACCAGGCCACGAGCGCATCGGCAAAAGCGGCGGTGAACTCGCGTTCCCACGGCGTCAACGCGATGCCGGCGTAGTCGAAAAAACGCGCATCCTTCATGAATGCCGGATCGACCCGGTGGTAATAGCTGGTCAAATCCATCGTGATGGCGATCACGGAACGCTCGGCTTCCAGCTCCTCGCGGATGGCCCTGAGCCCCCGTTCCCGCCACTGCCGATAGGGCGCGAAATACGGCTGGAACGAGCCGATGGCCTCGGAGTGATACGCGCCCAGCGTGCCTTCCGGCGAACCGGGCTCGGGCCGATACCGGCGCAAACGCGAGCCGTAGGCCGATTTCGAGAGCGCCGCGTCGAATTTGTGGCCCACCCGATTGATCCACAGCGCGGACAGAACATGCATCACCACCGGGAAGTCGCCCACCAGGCGGAATTCCGGCGTCAGCTCATGCGTATGGCATAGGTGCTTGAAGGCGCGATCCGGGCTGGAAAAGAAGCCATGCCCGTTCGGAATGTGCTTGCCTGATTTGGGCCTGGCCGACAGCTTCTTGGCCACCAGGCGCGGTGTGTCCAGATTTTCCATGAGCACCTCGGCAATCCGCCCCGCTTGCAGGCTCGCCAACAGGCCGGTCAACTGTTCCGGCAAGTTGGATTCGTACTCGACGAACTCACGCGCAAGAAAGAGCGAACGTTCGAAATAGCAGTCCGCCTTGGCCTTCCTGAAGGCGTAGAACAGGTCGGTCAAGGATACGTCGGCCCATGCCGCGATTTCGGCTTGCGCCATGCCGCCGCCTATTGGCCCGCTACGGGATAAACCGCCGCCAGGCTGCCCTGCAATCCCGCGATGGCGGAGCACGCAGGCGCTTGCGGGCTCTGGCCAGACTGCGGCAAGCCGGAAGCCGGTTCTGCGGACGCGTTTGCGGGCCGGGATGCTACGGGAGCAGTTACTTCCTCGCCCCAGACGCGGGTGAGCGTGGCCTGTATCTTTTTCTCGAAGCGGGCGATCAGTTCACGGTTGGCGTTGACCAGGGCTTGCTCGACTTCGAATTCGGCGACGATGGCTTGCTGGGCGGCGAGAGGGGCGATAGGGATTGGGATACGCTCAACAATGCCTTGATTGATCTTCGGCATGCTACCCGCTGCGCCCACCGCATTCCGGGTAATGAAATCCCGGACCGGGGGGCTTTGCAGAACCGCAAGCAAATAGTGGCTCAGGATCTTTGACTCATCAGCACGAACACGAATCATCAGGTCGGGAAAAATGTAGTTTTCGTCTTCTGATTCGAAGATCGCGGCAGTCCCCACCAGCTCCTTGGTGTTGCCGCGCTGGAGATAAATGTCTCCTTGACGGCATCTGCAGAAGGCATCAGGTGGAATGTCCTCATCGAGGAACTTGAACTTGGAAAGGTCCATTTTTCCTGAAGTCGTAGCGCTCAGGGACAGTACTCTTAGGCTTGTAGATCGATCCACTGGGCTACCTGAGTAACCATTCCTTGGTTTGCATTCAATGACTTCACCAAGAGACACCATAGGCCAATCTGAATGAATTGGGATGCGGGGCCGATAGCTGTCAAGAACGACGCGGGCGCCGTCGACGACTTTCTGATAGCCCTCAATCTCAGCCACGATTTCCCTCTGCATCTCCAGCGGTGGAAGGGGAATGGCCATCTCCGCAAACTCAAGACTAATGCCCCCAATGATTCCTTTTATATAGGGTTGCAGCCTCTCCTGAAACTGTGGCGAGCGGATTGCTTGGTAAAGAAAATAGGGCTCCACCCGCTCGTTTGCCCGCAACAAGAACACATGCTCGTTAATGGCGGCTTGTAAATCAGATTTGAAGAAGCCCGTTTTCCCCGTTGTGGCTCCGTCCTTGACGATCAGCACATCACTGTGTCGGAGAACACCTCTTGGCATGCCCAAGAAGTGCTCTTCGGTCACATATTTCATTTTGTCCCATCGGATAGCGCCGTTCTCGTCGATCTGCTCTCCTCCAATGCTTGGGATTCCAGAGTCGACGGCCCCTCCCTTTTGTCGCGACCCGCTCTCAACAGTGGCTATTTGTCGTAACGCAACTAATGGCCAGTGGGTGACCAGGACTCCGTTTTCTCGATACCGGCCTCCGCTCAGGTTGTAGTCGTCATTCGCCGCCACCCTGGCCTTGGCCACGACTAGCCCCAGGGTTGGCTGGAATTCGGCCACGGACTCGCCCACCCGCAAGCGGTGCAGGTATTCGCCCACCTCGGCGCGGATTTGCGGCAGGTCGTTCTTGTCGATGGGGCGGCGCTGCGCCCCCAGCCCGAAGCCGTCGTTCTCGACCTTGAAGAAGCCGATGCTGTCGGATTTTTTTGCCAGGGCCTTGTCGAGGATGAGGATGGAAGTCTTCACGCCTGAATAGGGCTGAAACACGCCCGCCGGAAGCGAGACCACGGCGACCAGATAGTTTTCCACCAGCAGCTTGCGCAGGGCTTTGTAGGCGGTCTGGCTCTGGAAGATGATGCCCTCGGGCACGATGATGGCGGCACGCCCAGTGGGGGTGAGGTGTTCGGCGATGTAGTCGACGAACAGCACTTCGGAGCGGGTGGCCTGCACTGAGAAGCGCTTGTGGGGCTTGATGCCGCCTTTCGGCGACATGAAGGGCGGGTTGGCGAGGATGACGTCTGAATAGTGATGCCAGCGTTCTTCGCTGGTGAGGGTGTCGTATTCGTCGATGTGCGGGTCGGTGAAGCCGTGCAGGTACAGGTTCACCAGGGAGAGCCGCACCATGTCCGGGGAAATGTCGTAGCCGTGAAGGTTGGCGGCGAGTTGCTTGCGCTCGTCGGGGCTGAGTTGGTCGCCCAGCCTGGCTTTCGCCCCCTCACCCCGGCCCTCTCCCACGAGGGGAGAGGGGGAAGAGTTTGATTTGAGGATGTGTTTCCAGGCGGAAATGAGAAAGCCCGCCGTGCCGCAGGCGGGGTCGAGCAGGGTTTCGTTCTTCTTCGGGTCGATGACCTCGACCATGAAGTCGATGATGTGACGCGGGGTGCGGAACTGGCCGGCGTCGCCCTGGCTGCCCAGCACGGAAAGCAGATACTCGAAGGCGTCGCCCAGGCGCTCGGAATGGTCGTAGGTGAAACCGTCGATTTCTTTGAGGAAGGCGCGCAGGGTTTCCGGGTCGCGGTAGGGCAGATAGGCATTCTTGAAGATGTCACGGAACAGGGCCGGGATGCCGGGGTTCTCGTTCATCTTGCCGATGGCTTCGGAATACAGGGCCAGCACGTCGAAGCCGCCCATGCCGGGGGCCATCAGCTTGCGCCAGCCGTACTTGGCATAGTCACCGGCAAAGAAGCTGCGCTTGCCGCCCATTTCCTCGGCCTCGGCGTCCATGTCGTCCATGAACTTGTAGATCAAGGCGATGGTGATCTGCTCCACCTGGGACTTGGGGTCGGGCACCTTGCCGACGAGGATGTCGCGGCAGGAGTCGATGCGGCGTTTGGTATCGGTATCGAGCATTCCGTGGGCGGCTTTCTTATTGCAGGAACTGGTTGAGGGAGACGTAATCCTTTACGTACTCCGGGAGGCGGTCGCGCCATTCCTTGGGTACGGCCTTGAAGGCGGCCATGCTGAAAGCGGGATTGACGTTGAGCTCGGTCAGTTTGCCTTTCTCGATGATGTCGCGCAGCCGGCTGTCAGTGGCATACGCCTTGAAGAAATACTTGAGGGCGACGATGGCATCCGCGTGTTTGGCAAGGGCTTCCTGCGGCTGGTCGAGCAGGAATTTCTGGAATTCATCTTCGAGGAGCTCGTCCTTGCTCTTGAAGTAGGGAATCAGCCCGAAAATCTTTTCCAGGATTTCGCGCATTGTCAGTCTGCGATCCACGCCAGCGGCGCGGCGCAGTTTGTCCAGTGTGAAAAACTCGCTGGGTTTATTGAGTACCTGCGTGCCGATGTAATCGACGGCGCGGTCCCACTGTTCGTTGTCCACGTAGGTTTGCAGGGTGGCATCGGCCTTGACGGTGTTCTCGAAGGTTTCGAAGAACATGCGGTCGATCTTCATGCCCTGCGGGCCGACAGGTTCCTCGGCCAGATGCGCAATGGCGTCCGGGCCGCCATGGATGTATTCGCCGTTTGGGCCGACGCCTGTTCCGCCACCTTGTCCGTCGCCTGTGCCGCTTCCGGGACGCGGCAGCTTCAGTACTTCGTCGTAATTGAATTTCTCTTCAAAGTATTCGCAGTTGGCGAAGAAATCGAAAAACTTGAACTGGGTCTTGTCCTGCTTGCCGAGCTGTTCCTTGAGCTGGCCGTCGAAAAGCTGTTCGAGGAAGCTGTGCTTGCGCGTACCCCGGCCCTTGATCTGCACGAAATCGGATGGCGAAAACACTGGGCGTACGAGCGCCAGGTTGAGGATGTCCGGGCAGTCGTAGCCGGTGGTCATCATGCCGACGGTGACGCAGACACGGGCCTTGCTGGTTTTGTAGGCATCCAGGAAATTGGCCGAGCCCAGCAGGTTGTTGTTGGTGAAGTTTATGGTGAATTGCTGTGCATCCGGTATCTGCGAGGTGACCTGTACGGCAAAGTCGGACTGATAGCGGCCCGGCCAGAGCAGGTCGGCCTGCTCGTTGAGAATATGCGTCAGTTTGGCGGCATGGCTCTGACTGACGGCAAATACGATGGATTTGCCGAATTCATGGCTGATGGGATCGCGCAGTCCGTTGCCAAGGAAGGTTTGGCAGAACAGGCGATTGGTGGCGTCGGAAAAGAATTTTTTCTCGAAATCCTTCTGGAAAAAGCTTTCTTGCTCCCTGTCGCCATCGCCCTTGTCATTGGCGACGGCGTAGCCTTCATCGGACAGCAGTTGCGTGGTGATGTCGGTGCGGGCATCGACCACCACGGGATTAATCAGGAAACCGTCGCGCACGCCGTCGAGCAGCGAATACCGGAAAGTCGGCTGGCCGGAGTCGCAGCCGAAGGTGCGGTAGGTGTCGAGCAGTAGACGGTGCTCGGTTTCGCGCGGGTCGCGCGTTCCCGACTTGGCGGCATCGTACTTCTTGAGATAGTCGCGTGGCGTCGCGGTCAGTCCCAGCTTGTGGCCGACAAAATACTCGAACACGGCGCGCGCATTGCCACCGATGGAGCGGTGCGCTTCGTCGGAAATCACCAGGTCAAAATCAGTGGGAGAGAACAGGTGCTTGTACTTGTCGTTAAACAGCAGCGACTGGACCGTGGTGACGACGATTTCCGCTTTGCGCCATTCGTCTCGCCGCTCCTTGTAGATGACCGAGGTGTAGTCGTTCTTGAGTTGCGCGATGAATGCCTTGTTGGCCTGGTCTTCCAGTTCGAGCCGATCCACCAGAAACAGAACCCGGCTCGCGTTTCCTGTACGCAGGAACAGTTTGATGACGGCAGCAGCGGTGAGAGTCTTGCCGGTGCCTGTGGCCATCTCGAACAGAAATCGGTTGTGACCTTCTGCGACCGCGTCCTGAATCGACTGGACTGCCCGCCGCTGGTAGTCGCGCAGGAATCGCAGGCGGTTTTTCAGGATGAAGGCGTCGCGCACCATCGCGTTGTTCCATCCGGCTTCGGTTGCATAGCCTGGCATTTGCGTCAGGGCAATGTAGTCCTTGCCGACCAGCTCGGTAATCAGTCGCTGCGGGTTGGGCTGGAAGCGGTGATAACCCTTGATGGAGCCGGGGTCTGGGAAGCGGGTGATGATGTGCGGGTTGCCCTGCTCCAGGTCCCAGAAGTAGTGCAGATTGCCGTTGGAGAGGATAACGAAGCGGCAGTTCTGGGATTTGGCGTACTTGCGCGCCTGTTCCTTGCCGATCAGCGGGTTCTTGTCTTCCGACTTGGCTTCGAGCACGACGAGTGGGAAGCCACTTTCGTCGAGCAGCAGGAAATCGATAAAACCGTTGCCGACGGTTTCAAAGTTATCGCCCAGTGAGTCGACTTTAGCCTTGGTCAGTTTGACATTCGGCTCTAGCACGACACTGGCTTTTCCATGGGCATCATCGAAGAAGCGCCAGCCGGATTCCTCAAGAAGCCTGTTTATTTTGATTCGGGCTTTGGCTTCTTTGGCAGCCATCTAGGCGTCTCTTAAAAATTCGCAGGATTAATTGCGATTGGCATACAAACGCCGCTTTTATTTCTTTTCACACATCCAGATTCCGCACCCCCAGCGCATTCGTCTCGATGAAGTTGCGGCGCGGTTCGACTTCATCGCCCATGAGGGTGGTGAATATCTGGTCGGAGGCGATGGCGTCTTCGATCTGCACTTTCATCAGGCGGCGCACCTTGGGATCCATGGTGGTTTCCCATAGCTGCTCGGGGTTCATTTCGCCCAGGCCCTTGTAGCGCTGGATGCTCATGCCGCGCTTCACTTCGCCCAGGAACCAGTCCATGGCTTCGCGGAAGCTCTGTACGCCAGCTTCCTTTTCGCCGCGTTTGGCGCGCGCGCCCAGGCCGATCAGATCGCGCAGCAGGTCGCCCACTTTCACCAGTTGGGCGTAGTCGCCGGAATCGAGCAAGTCGGCTTCGAGGAAGCTGACGTGGGCGTTGCCGTGGGCGTGGCGCACGATGCGCAGGCGGTGGCTGTCGGTCTCGCTCAAATATTCGGCGGTGACGTCGAACTTGCTGGCGTCGAGCGCGGCACCCAGGCTGGCTTCGGCCATCATGGCCGCACCGCTGTCGGCTAGCGACAGGCGCGGAATTTTCATCAGCGCTTGCAGCACGTCATCGGGCAGCAGGCGGGCAAGGCGTTCGCACACGGCTTCGGCCAGGAAGTATTCGCGCGCCAGGGCTTCGAGCGCTTCGCCGGCGATGGGCAGGGCACCTTCCATGGGCGTGAGTTCGGCGTCTTTCATGGCCTCGGCCATGAGGTGTTCTTTCAGCGCGTGTTCGTCTTTGATGTAGCGTTCGCTGCGGCCGTGTTTCACTTTGTACAGCGGCGGCTGGGCAATGTAGATGTGGCCGCGCTCAACCAGTTCGGGCATTTGCCGGTAGAAGAAGGTGAGCAGCAAGGTGCGGATGTGTGCGCCGTCGACGTCGGCGTCGGTCATGATGATGATGCGGTGGTAGCGCAGCTTTTCGGGGTTGTAGTCGTCCTTGCCGATGCTGGTGCCGAGCGCGGTAATCAGCGTGGCGATTTCCTGGCTGCCGATGACCTTGTCGAAACGGGCGCGTTCCACATTGAGAATCTTGCCTTTGAGCGGCAGGATCGCCTGGAATTTACGGTCGCGACCTTGCTTGGCGGAGCCGCCGGCGGAGTCGCCCTCGACCAGATACAGCTCGGAGAGCGCGGGGTCTTTTTCCTGACAGTCGGCGAGCTTGCCGGGCAGGCCCAACCCATCCATGACGCCTTTGCGGCGGGTGATTTCACGCGCTTTGCGCGCGGCTTCGCGGGCGCGGGCGGCTTCCACGATTTTGCCGCACAGTAGTTTGGCGTCGGTGGGGTTTTCGAGGAGGTAATCGGCGAGCTTCTGGCTCACGACTTCCTGCACGACCGGCTGGACTTCGCTGGAAACGAGCTTGTCTTTGGTCTGCGACGAGAACTTGGGCTCGGGGACTTTGACCGAAAGCACGCAGGTGAGGCCTTCGCGCATGTCGTCGCCGCTGGTTTCCACCTTGGCTTTTTTGGCGAATTCGTTTTCTTCGATGTATTTGTTGAGCACGCGGGTCATGGCCATGCGCATCCCGGTGAGGTGGGTGCCGCCGTCGCGCTGCGGGATGTTGTTGGTGAAGCACTGCACAGTTTCGGAATAGCTATCGTTCCATTGCATGGCCACTTCGATGGTCATGCCGTCTTTTTCGCCGACGGCATGAAATATCTTGGGATGCAGCACCGATTTGACGCGGTTCATGTAGTTGACGAACCCCATAACGCCGCCGGAATGCGCGAAGTTTTCAGTCTTGCCGTCGCGCTGGTCAATGAGCTCGATCTTGACGCCGTTGTTGAGGAAGGAGAGTTCGCGGATGCGCTTGGCGAGGATGTCGAAGTGGAATTCCACTGTGCCGAAAATTTCCTCGTCGGCCAGAAAATGCACTTCGGTGCCGCGATTCTGCGTGTCGCCGATGACCTGCATGGGCGACACTTCGACGCCGTTCTGCGTTTCGATGACGCGGTCGACGACCTTGCCCTGGTTGAAGGTCATCGCGTATTTCTTGCCGTCGCGGCGTACCACCAGCTTGAGCCATTTCGACAGGCCGTTGACGCACGACACGCCCACGCCGTGCAGGCCGCCCGACACCTTGTAGCTGTTCTGGTTGAACTTGCCGCCCGCGTGCAGCACGGTGAGCACGATTTCGGCGGCGCTGCGCTTGGGTTCGTGCTTGTCGTCCATTTTCACGCCGACCGGAATGCCGCGTCCGTTATCGGTGATGGAAATGCTGTTGTCAGGATGGATGGTGACCTTGATGTCGTCGCAGTAGCCCGCCAGCGCTTCGTCGATGGCGTTATCCAGCACCTCGAACACCATGTGATGCAGGCCCGTGCCGTCGGACGTGTCGCCGATGTACATGCCGGGGCGCTTGCGCACCGCTTCCAGGCCTTCCAGCTGCTGGATGCTGTCTTCGTCGTAACCGCCGTTGCCGGGTTTGTCGGACTTGTCGCTCATGGTGTTCCTGTCGGGTGAATGCTGGAGGGTCCGCCGCGCCGGATCGGGTTGCGGCGAGGGTCAGGCAGGCTGATCAGATGCGCATGGGCATGACCACGTACTTGAAGCCCGGCTCGCCTTCGCTGGTGAGCAGCATGCTGCTGTTGGCGTCGCCGAGTGACAGCGTGATGCTGTCGCTGCCCACCGCGCCCAGGCCGTCGAGCAGGTAGGTGACGTTGAAGCCCACGTCCAGCGGATCGCCGTTGTAATCCACTTCGATTTCGTCGGCGGCTTCTTCCTGTTCGGTGTTGTTGCAGACGATACCCAGCGCGTTTTCGCTCATGACGAGACGCACGCCGCGGAATTTTTCGTTGGAGAGAATCGCCGCGCGCTGCAAAGCCTGCGTCACCAGTTGCCGGTTGGCCTTGAGATGACGCGGCTGGCTGACCGGAATCACGCGCTGGTAGTCGGGGAACTTGCCGTCGACCAGTTTGGTGACGAGTTCGGTGCCGGGCAGGGTGATCGTCACCTGGTTGGCCCCAATGCGCAGTTCGACTGCGTCGTCGCTATCGGCCAGCAGCTTGGCAAGTTCGAGCACGGTCTTGCGCGGGATGATGACTTCGCGCGCCTCAGCCGCCGTCTCCAGTGTGGTTTCCGCGTAGGCGAGGCGATGGCCGTCGGTAGCCACTACGCGCAGCGCCGTGCCGTCGAGCACCAGCAACATGCCGTTGAGGTAATAGCGGATGTCCTGGCTTGCCATGGAAAACTGCACCAGCTGCAACAGGCGTTTGAGCGTTTTCTGCGGCAGGCGGATGGCTTCGCCCAGACCGGCCCCGGTTTCCACGCGTGGGAAGTCGGCTGCCGGCAGGGTTTGCAGGGTGAAACGGGATTTGCCCGCGCTGACCACCACCTGACTGTCCTTGCTGTCGAGCTTGACCTGGGCGGTGTCCGGCAGGGCACGCACGATGTCAAAGAGCTTGCGCGCCGCAATGGTGATGGAGAAGTCTTCCCCGGCCTGGGCGTCGAGCTGGGTGCTGATCTGTAGTTCCAGGTCGGTGGCCAGCAGCGTGAGCTTGCCGCCGGATTTCATCAGCAGCAGGTTCGACAGGATGGGCAGGGTGTGACGCCGTTCCACGACCCCGACCACCGCCGACAGGGCAGACAGGAGGGCGTTGCGTTCGCTTTGTATCAATAGCATTTTATATTCCTGGTATTCGTAATTAAGGACGCAATAATCTGGGAGTAAGTGCTTTTTTGTTTACGAATCAAAACGCTGTACGGGTTTTTCCTTGTGGATAAAGCCGGGCTTATGCGGGATGAAAAAGGATGGTTTTCTACCCGGGCTGCAGGAATGCCTGTTTGTCCACATTTCATCCTCAACCTGTGAGCGTTTGTAATAACACCAGATAGTCATGGCCAATATGGGTGTCGGTTTCCCGCAGCTCGGCCACCTTGCGGCAGGCGTGAATCACCGTGGTGTGATCTCGCCCGCCAAACGATTCGCCGATTTCCGGCAGGCTCTGGTTGGTGAGTTCCTTGGCCAGCGCCATGGCAATCTGCCGGGGACGGGCCAGGTTGCGTGTGCGCTTTTGGGAATGCATGTCGGCGACCTTGATCTTGTAGTAGTCGGCGACGGTTTTCTGGATATTGTCGATCGACACGATGCGCGAAGAAGCCGCGATCAGGTCGCGCAAGGCTTCCTTCACCAGGTCGAGGGTGATGGGTTTTTCGTGGAAGCGCGAAAAGGCGACGATGCGTTTGAGCGCACCTTCGAGTTCGCGCACGTTGGAGCGCACCTGCTTGGCGATGAAAAAAGCCACGGTTTCGTCGAGCTTGACCTGGTCTTCACGGGCCTTGGCCAGCAGGATGGCCACGCGCATTTCGAGTTCGGGCGGTTCGACCGCCACGGTGAGGCCCCAGGCAAAGCGGGATTTCAGGCGGTCGTCGAGCCCGGCGATTTCCTTGGGGAAGGTATCGCAGGTGATGACGATCTGTTTTTTGTTCTCGATCAGCGAATTGAACACGTAGAAGAACTCTTCCTGCGTGCGGTCTTTCTTGGCGAGAAACTGGATGTCGTCGATGAGCAGCAGGTCGAGCGACATGTAGCGGCGCTTGAGGTCGTCGAACTGCTTGTTGAGATACGCCTTCACCACGTCGTCGACGTAATCGTTGGCGTGGATGTAGTTGATGCGGGCGTCCGGGTTGTTCTGCCGCACGGTGTTGCCGATGGCCTGCAACAGGTGCGTTTTGCCGAGCCCCACCCCGCCGTAGACAAACAACGGGTTGTAGGCCACGCCGGGGTTGTCCGAAATCTGCAGCGCCGCCGCGCGTGCCAGCTGGTTGGCGCGGCCGGAAACGAAATTGTCGAAGTTGAACCCGGGGTTGATGCGCATCCCGGTACCGATGGCGGGTGCGGGAGCCGCTGCCACAGCGGCCTGCGGAGCCGGGGTGGGGGGCGTTGCTCGTGGCGCGACAGGCTTTTTGGTGAGTGCGTACTGCACCGTCACCGGTTTGCCATGGAATTCCTGCGCCCAGGTTTCGATGTGTTCGGCAAATTTTTCGCGCACCCAGTCCATGACGAAATGGTTGGGCGCAAGGATGCGCACGTCGCCTTCCCCCGCATGTTCGAAGAGTAGCGGCTTGATCCAGGTGGAAAATTGCTGCTGGGTCAGGCTGGCGCGGAAGCGCTCTTGGCAGAGGTCCCAGAAGGCATCCATGGTAGGGGGGAAAGGGGCAGAAAACGACATTGGCGTAATCGCGAATCTTACTCCGCATCGCCCGGCTTATCCACAGGCGAGCCGGCGGCTTGGCCCCGCGCGGCCGCCTGTCAGGCTTGACAGGGGTGGGGGCGGGCGGGTCTAATACGCGGTTTTTCAACGGATTTTTTTGCCGGTTTGTTCGCAGTCTGTCCAGTACGGCGGTCAAAGCGGCGTCTTTTCGAGGATAGAAGATCATGAAACGTACCTATCAACCGTCTACCGTTCGCCGCAAGCGCACCCATGGTTTCCGCGCCCGCATGAAGACCAAGGCCGGTCGTGCCGTTATCAATGCGCGCCGCGCCAAGGGTCGTTCGCGTCTGGCCGTCTGATCAGCACAACAGCCGAAGCGGCGCGCGCTGTCCGGTTTCGCGACGCGCGCCTGACAAAGCCAGTCGAATTCGACCGGGTTTTTGCTGAAAACCAGCGTGCCCGCGCCGATGCGTATCTGGTGATGGCGCGGCCCAATGCGGCAGGCCATCCCCGGCTCGGTCTGGTGATAGGCAAGCGCATCCTGCCGCACGCGGTGGATCGCAACCGGGTCAAACGCTGCGCGCGGGCCAGTTTCCGGCAGTTGTTTGCTGAACTGCCGGCCTGCGATTTCGTCGTAAGGCTGCTCGCCAAACCGGCAGCAGGCGAGGAAGTTGACGCGCTACACTCAGCCCTGCGACGGGCAGGCAAGCGTGCCCGCGATACTTGGCCGGACACGGCAACAACTCCTACTACTCTGACGTCCCATGGATAACCAGCGGCTGATACTGTTCATCGTCTTTTCCTTTTCGCTGCTGTTGTTGTGGGAGTCGTGGCAATCGCACCACGCGCCCGCACCGGCACCGACGGCGTCAACCCGGGCCGCGCCTGCAGCCGGGGCTGCACCGGCCCCCAGCCAGACGCTGAACGCAGCGGCCGCGCCGGCGCAGACCAGCCTCGCCAAGGGCGCGCGGGCGGTGGTGGAAACCGATGTGATGCGCGCCACGCTGGACGCCAACGGCGGCGACCTGCGCGATCTTCAACTCCTGAAGTACCGCGAAACCGACAATAAACAGGACGTCTTCACGCTATTTGAAGACACGCAGACGCGGCCGTACACGGCGCAGAGCGGTCTGGTCGGCAAAAACCTGCCCACGCACCGCAGCGTGTACACCCTCACGCCCGGCACGTATCGGCTTGCCGCCGGGGCAGCGCAGGTGGAAGTGCCGATGACCTGGAGCGATCCGGCAACCGGCGTTCAGGTCGAGAAAACCTATATCTTCAAGCGCGGCAGTTACGAGATCGGCGTACGCACCCGGGTAATCAATGGGGGAACGCAGCCGCTGGAGCTGGCCCCGTACTACCAGTTCGTGCGTCATGGCCAGGCACCACGCGGGGAGTCGTTCTTCCTTTACACCTATACCGGCCCGGCTTTCTACACCGAGGCCAAGAAATTCCAGAAAGTTGCGTTCAAGGGTATCGCCGAAGGCAAGGGCGAGTTCGACAAGGTGGCGAACGACGGTTGGGCCGGCATGGTGCAGCACCATTTCGTATCGGCCTGGTTGCCGCAAGGCAACGTCAAGCGTGAATTCTTTGCCAAGAACCTGGGCGACGGTCTGTATTCGACCGGGCTGATTCTGGGTGAAGGGGTGCTGGCACCCGGCCAGGAAAAGACCTTTACCGTGCCTTTGTACGCCGGGCCGCAGATTCAGAGCGTGCTGGAAAAAGCCGCGCCCGGCCTCGATCTGGTGCGCGATTACGGCTGGCTGACGCCGCTGGCGTTTCCCATTTTCTGGGCGCTGCAAAAGATCGAGTTGATCGTCGGCAACTGGGGCTGGGCGATCATCCTCCTCACCATCTTCATCAAGCTGGCACTGTATCCGCTGTCTGCCGCCGGCTATAAGTCGATGGCCAAGATGCGCACGCTGACGCCACGCCTGCAACGCCTGAAGGAAACCTACGGCGACGACCGCGCCAAGCTGCATCAGGCGATGGCCGAGATGTACAAGACCGAGAAAATCAATCCGCTCGGTGGCTGTCTGCCGATCCTGATCCAGATTCCGGTCTTCATCGCGCTCTACTGGGTGCTGCTGGCGGCGGTGGAAATGCGCGGCGCGCCGTGGCTGGGCTGGATCACCGATCTCACCGCGCCGGATCCGTATTTCATCCTGCCGATCCTCATGGGCATCACGTCCATTCTCCAGGTGAAGCTGAACCCGCAGCCGATGGACCCGCTGCAAGCCAAGATCATGATGATCATGCCGGTGGCGTTCACCGTGATGTTCGTGTTCTTCCCGGCAGGCCTGGTGCTCTACTGGGTGGTGAACAACATCCTTTCGATTGCACAGCAGTGGGCAATCAACCGCCAGGTTGAAAGTGCCACCCCCGCCAACAAGAAAGCCTGATTGCATCGCCGCCATCGCCACCGCGCCGGGACGCGGGGGCGTGGGGGTAGTGCGGGTGTCCGGTGCCGACGCGGACGTCGCCTCGCTGGCCGTCTCGCTGGTGGGCCGGCTGCCGGTGGCGCGGCACGCGACCTACACCGATTTTCTCGACGCCGACGGCAGCGTGCTCGATACGGGCATCGCGCTGTATTTCCCGGCACCGCACTCGTTCACCGGCGAATCCGTACTCGAACTCCAGGGCCACGGCGGCCCGGTAGTGCTGGATTTGCTGTTGCAACGCTGCCTGGCACCGGGTGCCCGGCTGGCCGAACCGGGCGAGTTTTCGCGCCGCGCGTATCTCAACGGCAAGCTCGATCTGGCGCAGGCCGAAGCCGTGGCCGACCTGATCGAGGCGGCGTCGGCCGAGGCCGCGCGTTCCGCCGTTCGCTCGCTGTCGGGCGCGTTTTCGGCGCGGGTGAACGCCCTGCTCGACGGCCTCGTCCACCTGCGCACCCTGGTCGAAGCGACGCTGGATTTTCCCGAAGAAGAAATCGATTTCCTGAAAGCGGCCGACGCTTACGGCCAGCTCGACCGCCTCGACAGCGCGCTCGCCAGCGTGCGCGCCGAAGCCCGCCAGGGCGCTTTGCTGCGCGAAGGGCTGACGGTGGTGCTGATCGGCCAGCCCAATGTCGGCAAGTCCAGCCTGCTCAATCAGCTGGCCGGGTTCGAGGCCGCCATCGTCACCGAGGTGGCGGGCACCACGCGCGACACCGTGCGCGAAGCCATCCAGATTCGGGGTGTGCCGCTGCACGTGGTGGACACGGCCGGATTGCGCGATACCGACGACCGGATCGAGCAGCTCGGCATCGCGCGCACCTGGGCGGCGCTGGACAAAGCCGACGTGGCGCTGTTGCTGGTGGACGCCGCGCACGGCGTCGGCCCGCAGGAAGCAGCGATTCTCGCGCGGCTGCCGGCGATTCCCCGGCTGACGGTGCACAACAAGATCGACGCCACCGCCGAAGCGCCGCGCGTGGCGGGCGACGAAATCTGGCTGTCGGCGCGGACCGGGGCCGGCGTCGACGCTTTGCGCGAAGCCCTGCTGCACGCGGCGGGCTGGCGGCCGGCGGGCGAGGGCGCTTTCATGGCGCGGGCCCGACATCTGGACGCCTTGTCCCGCGCGGCCGGCCACGTGGCGGCGAGCCGTGCGTGTGCGCCGCAACTGGAGCTTTTTGCCGAGGAACTGCGGCTGGCACAGGCGGCCCTGTCCGAGATCACGGGCGCATACTCGGCAGACGACCTGCTGGGGGAAATTTTCGGCTCGTTCTGCATCGGCAAATAGGCGAAACGGGATGTTCACGCGGTTTCATATCAAGAGGTAGCCAAGCATGCTGACCTGGCACGCCATCACCGCCGATATCCGTGCCCACAAAGCCCGGCTGATTCAGGCCAATCTGGTGGCGGTGCTGGCCGTGATTGCGTCGGTGCCGCTGCCGCTGTTGCTGCCGCTGATGGTTGACGAGGTGTTGCTGCACCATCCCGGCACGTTTGTAGACAAGATCGCGGCGATCACACCGGCCGCCTGGCACGGCCCGGTGCTTTTCATTGGCGCGGCGCTGCTGCTGACGCTGGCACTGCGGCTGGCGTCGATGCTGCTCAACGTGTGGCAGGGCCGCACGTTTTCGCTGCTGGCCAAAGACGTGGTGTACCGCATCCGCGCGCAGATGTTGAACCGGCTGTCGCGCATTGCGCTGTCGGAATTCGAAACCGTGGGGGCGGGGCGGGTCACGTCGCATTTCGTCACCGATCTCAACGCGATCGACAGCTTTCTGGGGGCGTCGATTTCCGGGCTGGTGGTGTCGGTGCTCACGCTGGTGGGCGTGGCGGGGGTGCTGTTCTGGATGCACTGGCAACTGGCGCTGGTGATCCTGCTGCTGAACCCGCCGGTGATCCTGTTTTCCACCCTGGTCGGCAAACGCGTCAAGGACATGAAGCGGCGGGAAAACCGCGCGTTTGAGGTGTTCCAGGACGCGCTTGCCGAGACGCTGGACGCGCTGACGCAAATCCGCGCGATGAACCGCGAAAAGCATTACCTGGCGCGGGTGCGCGACCGCGCCGCCGACATCCGTACCCACGCCGCTGCCTTTGCGTGGAAGTCCGACGCCATGAGCCGCATCGCCTTCTTCATCTTTCTGGCGGGCTTTGACGTGTTCCGCGCGCTGGCGATGCTGATGGTGGTGTTTTCCGATCTTTCCATCGGCGAGATGCTCGCGGTGTTCGGCTACCTCTGGTTCATGATGACGCCGGTGCAGGAACTGGTGAACCTGCAATACGCGTGGTACGCGGCGCAGGGGGCGCTCTCCCGCATCAACGCGCTCCTGGGCATGAAGGACGAACCCGCGCACCCCGCCACGCGCGATCCCTTTATCGACAAACCGACCGTGGGCATTACGCTCGACCACCTGAGTTTTGCCTACGAAGACGGCGGCGAAACCGTGCTCGACGACGTGAGCCTGACGATTGCGCCGGGCGAAAAGGTGGCGCTGGTCGGGGCGTCCGGCGGCGGCAAATCCACGCTGGTGCAGGCGCTGTTGGGGCTGTATCCGGTGCGCGCCGGCCGGGTGCTGTATGGCGACGCGCCGGTGACGGAGATCGGCTGGGAAGCCGTGCGCGAACACGTGGGCGTGGTGTTGCAGCATCCCGTGCTGTTCAATGACAGCGTGCGTGCCAACCTGACCCTGGGGCGCGACGTGGCTGACGCCACCCTGTGGCAGGCGCTGGAAATCGCCCAGCTCCACGACATCATCGCCGCGCTGCCCGACGGCCTGGACACCGTGGTGGGCCGGCAGGGCGTGCGGCTGTCGGGCGGCCAGCGGCAACGGCTGGCGATTGCCCGCATGATCGTCGCCAACCCGCGTATCGTCATCCTCGACGAAGCCACCTCGGCGCTCGACACCGACACCGAGCGCCGCCTGCACGCGGCCATGCACGCCTTTCTGGACGGACGCACCACGCTCATCATCGCGCATCGCCTGTCGGCGGTGCGCGAGGCGGACCGCATCCTGGTGTTCGAAAACGGCCGAGTGGTCGAGGCCGGCGCGCACGACGAACTCATCGGCAAGGACGGGCTGTATCGCCAGCTGTATCACCAGCCGCCGTAAGTTCTCGTAAGACCGGATCACTCCGGCACATAATGCGTGCACGTAGGTGACACCGACATGCAGCAGTTCTGCCTTCATATTCGGCAAAACGGGATGCCAGAGCGCCCTTCGTTATCTGCAAACCTGCTGTCGGAGTGTTTATTGTTCCTCGACTTAAGGTGAAGCATTTATTCTGTCTCGTGGCTTTCACGAATGCGGTAACCGGGTCGAGTGACCGATTCTCACTGTGGCGTCGAGAAATTTTACAATTCCCTTGACGCAGGTTTTCCTTACTCAGGACAACGCAGACCGTAAAAATATATTTATTAAAGCAAATCAGAATGTTACTTTAATTAACTGGTTGGGTTGCTCCGAAACTCAGGAAAAGGCATTTTTCTTGCGAGTTACCGGCGTCGGCAGCATGTCGACTTATCGTATCCACTATATCTTGGGAGAGACCACCATGAAAACGATGCTGCGCGATGTTGTTGTGTTTGGAAGTGTCATCCTGGCTGGTGGTGCCCAGGCAGGCCCGATCATGTATGTACACGATAGCCAAGGCAACCTTGGCACCGTCGATGTCGCCAATGGTGCAGTTTCTATCGTTGGTAACATGGGTTCGATCATGACCGATATTGCCTTTGATCCGTTAGGCAACCTCTATGGCATCACTTTTTCCGGCACTTATTCCATCAACAAAAACACCGCGGCCAGTACTTTTATTGGTAATCACGGCATCGCGGGAGGAAACGCGCTGGTTTTCGGGGCAAACGGTACGCTCTACGGGGCGGGCAACTCGACCAACAACCTGTTCACGATTAACCCGCTGACAGGTATCGGCTCCAGTCTAGGCTCAATGGGGTTCGCTTCAGGTGGTGATCTGGCCTTCAATGGCAGCACGCTTTATTTAGCGTCGTCCAGTGGTCAATTGGTTTCGGTCAATCTTGGTAGCCTTCCGAGCACTAGCGCGGTAGGGGCTTTTGGCGTAAGCAATATTTTCGGTATCGCGACAGGCGACAACGGTGTCCTCTACGCAGTTGGTGGAACCAATGTCTACACGGTCAACACCGCATCAGGCGCGGCTACCGGCCCAGTCAGTTTCGGTGGGCAGGGACTGGGACAGGCTTTTGGCCAAAGCTTTCTCAGCGAGGCGGGCGGTGGTGGTAGTGTCCCTGAGCCTGCCACCCTGGCCTTGATGGGCTTGGGACTGGTGGGCTTGTTTGGGATGCGTCGTCGTACCCAATAGCAACCGAGGAATTTGCGGCTCACTTGATTGTGTGCAGCCGCGAATACTGATATTTCAGGTAAGGGACTGGTGTTTGCTTGTTGGTGGGTGCCTGAAAATCAGTATTCTCTGATAAACTAGCTAGAGTTGTGTTCACAGCAGCAGACAGGCGACCCTTCAAACGCCGTGTCTCGGGACTGTACTCACAGCCCCATCGTCCTCGACCTCTCTTTTGTGCCGCCGGTGTTTGTGTCCGGCAGCGACAAGTCCTGCGGTTGGCGCCGATGTGATCGACGCGATCCGTTATCGATACGGCTCGACCTGCGGCAGCGCCGCGCGGTCGGACGGCTTTCCGGTTCGTAATTGTGTGGCCTGCCGGGCATGGTGTCTGGCGCGGCCGAATTTGCGCCTGTGCGCTTTTATAAAGGTTTGCCATGAGTTTTTCCGAACTGGGGCTCGATCCCCTCATCCTCAAATCCGTGCTCGAAGCCGGGTATGAAAACGCCACGCCGGTGCAGATGCAGGCGGTGCCCGCCGCGCTGACCGGGCGCGATCTGCTGGTGTCCTCGCACACGGGCAGCGGCAAGACGGCGGCGTTTCTGTTGCCGTCGATCCAGCGTTTGCTGGCCGAGCCCAAAAACAAAAGCATCGGCCCGCGCGTGCTGGTGCTCACGCCCACCCGTGAGCTGGCCTTGCAGGTCGAAAAATCGGCCATGAAATACGGCAAGGATCTGCGCCGTTTCCGCACCGCCTGTCTGGTCGGCGGCGCGCCGTTCGGCCTGCAGGCCAAGCGCATTGCGCAGCCGGTGGACGTGGTGGTGGCGACGCCGGGCCGGTTGATCGACCATCTCGAACGCGGCAAGCTGGACTTTTCGCGGCTGGAAGTACTGGTGCTGGACGAAGCCGACCGCATGCTGGACATGGGCTTTGTCGACGACATCCAGGCCATCGCCGCGCGTTGCCCGGCCGAGCGCCAGACGCTGTTGTTCTCGGCCACGCTCGACGGCGTGGTGGGCAATCTGGCCAACGAGCTGACGCGTGACGCGCAGCGCATCGAAATCGAAGCGGCACCCAAGCAGGAAGCCAAGATCGAACAGCGCCTGCTCTACGCCGACAACATGGACCACAAGATGCGCCTGCTCGATAGCCTGCTGCGCGACGTGGAGTTGTCGCAGGCGATCGTGTTTGCCGCGACCAAGAAAAGCGCGGAAGAGATTTCCGACCTGCTGGCCGATTCCGGCTTTGCCTCGGATTCGCTGCACGGCGACATGCAGCAGGGCCAGCGCAACCGTGCCCTGCAACGTCTGCGCGACAACCGCACCAAGGTGCTGGTCGCTACCGACGTGGCGGCGCGCGGCATCGACGTGGCCGGCATCAGCCATGTCATCAATTTTGACCTGCCGCGCCAGGCCGAGGATTATGTGCACCGCATCGGCCGTACCGGCCGTGCCGGGCGCACCGGCATTGCCGTCAGCCTGGTGGGCATGCGTGAAGGCGGTCTGGTGCGCGCGATCGAGCGCTACACCGGCAACCGCATCGACGTGCACACGCTGCCGGGCCTGGAGCCCACGCAGAAGCCTTCGTCGGGCCGCCCGGGCGGCAACTCGCGTCCGCGTGGCCAGGACGGCGCGCGCGGCTTTGGCGAGAAGCGCGCCTGGAACAAGGAGCCGCGCAGCTACGGCGGCGGTGGCCAGCCGCGTGGCGAGAACCGCGACAACCGGGATCGCGGCAACCGCTTCGACGCGCCGCGTGGCAGCCGCTTTGCCGAGGTCGCGTCGACCGACCGCACACAGCGCACCTGGGGCAACCGGGTGCCGCAGGAGGAGCCGGTTGCAAAGCAGGATGTGGACGGCAACAGCGTGGAATACTGGGCGCGCCGTGAGCGAGAGGCCAAAACTCAGGCCAAGGCCAAGCCGGCGGCACGCAGCTATGGCAACCGCAACACGGGTGGTGGTCAGCATGGGGCCGCTCGCGGCACCGGCAATGACAACCGGGGCGGCGGTGCCCGCACAGGGGTGCGCGGCCGCTTCAAGGACTGAGCGGTTTGCCGGACAAAAGAAAAGGGGCGCAAGCCCCTTTTTTCATGGTGCGGGCCGGATGAAACGCAGGCTGGCGACCAGCGCGTCGAACGCGGGCAGGCCACGCGCGAAGTAGACGATGGCCGGGGCTTCATAGAGCAGCGAGAGCCGGCCTTTGGCGTCGACACACGCGACCATTACGCGTTCGATCGGCACGCCGCGTTCGTCCAGATAGCGCACATGAAGCCGCGCGGCCGGCCGGCCGTCGAGTGCGGTGGGGCCGTTGGCGATGACCTCGAGCTGGGCGGTGGATTCGTGATTGCGCCATTCGGCGAGCGCGAGTTCGGCCAGTTCGACCGGCAGCATGTCGGCGCGGGTTTCCCGCTGGGTGCGCGGCAGCTTGCGGTCGTGAGGTTGACGGGTGACGACGAGGGTGTTGAGTGCCGGGCCGTCGCGGCTGAGAAAAAGATCGTTGACGTCGGCGGTGCGGCGCACCCAGCCGGCGGGTTGCTCCAGGGTGTAATCGCCGCGCTGCTCGAAACGCCGGCTGTCGGGTTCGATGCGCGACCAGGGCGCGCAGCCGGCCAGCAATAGAAGCAGCGCAAGGACAGACAGGCGCATCTTCATGGGACGGGGCTGTCTTGCAGGGCGGCCAGAACGTAGGCCCGGTCAGGGGCGTCGGGTGCCAGTTCGAGATAGCGCCGGAACAATGGCGCGGCTGCGGCCTTGTCGCCGCGCTTGAAGTAGAGATAGCCGAGCGCGCGATGCGCCGGGGCAAAGCGCGGGGCCAACTCGATGGCGCGCTTGAACTCGGTTTCCGCACGCTCGGGGTCGCCGGCCTCGTTGCGCAGCCGGTAGGCTTCGCCCAGGTGGTAAGCGGCTTCGGGCGGGTATTCGCGCCGCGCGTCGGGGGTGGTGAGCATGAGGATCACCTGCTTGTAACGGTAGGCGGCCAGATCGCGCTCCAGCGACGCCAGCCGCAGCGCGGCGGTGGTCTCGACAAAGCGCTCGTAGCCGGTTTCCCCTTGCGCGCTGTCGTGGCTCAGTTCGGTGAAGTTGTCGATGCGCTCCTGGAGCCGGGGGTGGCTGGAAAAGAAGAACGGCTCCTTGATGTCGGCGGCCTTGATCTCGGCTTGCAGGTGTTCGAAGGTCTTGACGCTCTCGCGCGGGGCATAGCCTGCGGTAACCAGACGTTGATAGCCGATCTGGTCGGCCTCGCGCTCGTGTTCGCGGGAAAACCCGAACATCGACGACAGCGCCAGCAGGTCACCGACCAGCGGCACGCCCAGCATGTTCGCCACCCGGGCAAACAGCGCCGCGTTGCGTACGCGCTCGGCCTGCTGGAGGGAATGCCGGTGGGTGAAATGCGCGCCTTCGTGCGCCAGCACGGTGGCGAGCTGAGCCTCGTTCTGAAAGCGGGCAACCAGCCCGGCGTTGACGTACACGCTGCCGTTGGGCAGGGCGAAGGCGTTGATGTGCTGGGCGTTGACCAGGCGCACCACCAGCCGGCCGCGGAATTCGGGGTACAGCCTGTCCATGATGCCCTGCAGGTAGGCCGTCAGTGCGGGGTCGGCGTTGACGCGGCCGGCACGCGCCAGCGCGCGGTCGAACTCGTCGGCTTCCTGCCACAGGCTGGATTCGCTGCGGTCGAGTTCGCCGGGGCTGACCGCCCGGCTCCAGGGCAGCACCTCGTCGGCATGCGCGGGCAGGGTGCACAGCAGGAATACCCCGACGGCCCGGATCATTTCGCGCCCGGCCAGCTCTGGTAAAGGGTGCGGACGAGATCGTCGACCTGGCCCGGGTTGCGGGTGTCGAGGCGGCTGCTGGCGTCGAAGCTCATCCACTGCACGTCGCCGGTTTTGAGATCGACCACGCCCAGGGTCAGGAAAGATTGCCCCAGCGGCATGATCATGCCCAGCGCCAGTCCGGCAAAGAACAGCGCCTTGCGTCCGTCGGACGAAATGAAATCCGAACCCAGCATCACCAGCGCCGCGTCGGCCCCCGTGCGCTCACGCAAAAAAGCGAGACCCGGCCCCAGCGTGTAGTCGAATTCCTGCTTCTTGTGCGCCCAGGCCGACTGCTCTCCGCGCCCGTACAAAAAAACAGACTGGGCGACGCGTTCGTAGAGCCCGAGATGGATGTCGACGAGCGCCTGTTCGTCCGCCGCGAAAACCGGTGCGGGCCGGGCGGTGAAAAGGCCGGCTTCGGTCGCCAGACGGGTCGCCGCGGTGGCGAGATGGGTACGGGCGACGGCTTCCCAGTCCGCCATGCGCGTGGGGACGCCGCCGGCCGACAATTCATAGACAAAAATCTGGGGCGGCAGCACCACCACGGTTCTGGGCCGGGCGTCGGGGTGCAGCGCGAGCGCGGGGTTGACGGCATTCATGGCGAGCGCAGGCATAGCCGTTAAACTGGTCAGGGCAAACGCCAGTACCGCACACCCGATTCGCAACATCCATGTACTCCAGAAGGGGCTCCACCGTATGGCAAAGCCGCAGGCCGGTCAATCGCAAGCCGCACCGCGCTGGCGCTGGATGGGCGAGCGCGGTTTGTGCGTGGCAACGGGCAGCGCCACGCTGGCCCGCTATGAACAGCTTGTTTCTCTGTCGTTGACAGAAATTGAAGACATTATCCCGGCAGATGGCAGCCTGTTGCTGATACTCAAGCCGGGCAGCCTGCCCGGCGAACAGCTGACGTCGGCGTTGGCCGAGCCCGTGCCCGAGCAAGCACAGGAAACGGGGGCGCTGCATGTGTTGCCGCTGACGCTGGGCGAGGCGGCGGGGCCGGATCTGGCATTCTGCGCGGCCTCGCTGGGTTTGAGTGTGGCTGCGTTCAGCGACGCGCTGCTGGCGATCGAATTCCGCGTGGCGTTTCTGGGGTTTCAGCCGGGCTTTCCGTATCTGGCGGGCCTGCCGCCGGCGTGGGCCTTGCCGCGCCGCAGCACGCCCCGGGTGAAGGTGCCGGCGGGCAGCGTGGCGCTGGGCGCGGGCTACGCGGGGATATATCCGGCGGCGGGGCCGGGCGGCTGGCATCTGCTGGGGCGCACCGACGCGCTGTTGTTTGATCCGCACCGTGCCCGGCCCGCGCTTTTGGCGGCGGGGGATCGCGTACGCTTCGAGGCACGTGCGTGAGCGGCATGCTGATCGAGGTGATCCGCCCCGGCTTGTGCGATCTGGTGATGGATGCCGGGCGGCCGGGTTGGGCCCGCGCAGGGGTGCCTGCGGGGGGCGCTGCCGACCAGGCGGCGCTGGCGGCGGCCAACCGGCTGGTGGGCAACCGGCCCGACGCGCCGGGGATCGAGATCGTGGCGCGTGGCCCGCAACTGCTGTTTCCGCGTGGCGGCGTGATTGCGCTGACCGGTGCGCCATTTCGGGCGGCGCGCGCGGCGGGGCTGGCCGCAGGCTGGAACCAGACGCTGGTGCTGGCAGCGGAAGAAATCCTGCGCCTGGGCGAACCGGTGCAGGGGTATCGCTGCTGGCTGGCCGTGCGGGGCGGGCTGGCGGTGGTGCCGGTGCTGGGCAGCGCCAGCACCCTGCCGCAGGCGGGTTGGGGCGGGCACGCCGGTCGGCCGCTGCGGGTGGGAGATCGGTTGTTTGGTGAAGCCGCCGAGGGCGGGGTGCATTTGCTGCGCGCCCAGCCGCCGGCGCTCGACGAGACGGCCCCGCTGCGGGTGGTGGCCGGGCCGCAGACAGCGGCGTTGTCGGATGCGGGACTGGCGGCGTTTTTCGGCGGACAATTTCGGGTTGACGCGGCGTCGGATCGCCGGGGCATCCGGCTGACAGGCCCGACGGTGGCGGGCACCGGCATTAGCCTGCCGACGCAGGGGGTGCTGCCCGGTGCGATCCAGGTGCCGCCCGACGGGCAACCCATCATTCTGGGCTGGGACGGGCCGGTGACGGGGGGGTATCCGGTGGTGGCGACCGTGATAGGCGCGGATCTGCCGCGTCTGGCACAGTTGCGGCCGGGTGATGCGGTGCGCTTTGCCACGCTGAGCGTGGACGCCGCTCGCGCCGCGCGACGACCGGAATGGGAGGTGGGGGAGTGGGGATGATCGAGCTGAATGCCGACGTGGGCGAGGGATGCGACGACGCCGGGCTGATGCCGTTTGTCGACCGGGTTTCGATTGCCAGTGGCGGCCACGCGGGGGATGCGGCCAGCATGAAGCTGGCGTTGCGACTGGCGCGCGAACACGGCGTGGCGGTTGGTGCGCACCCCGGCTACCCCGATCGGGCGGGGTTTGGCCGGCGCGTCATGCCGGCTTCGGCCGGCGAGATTCGCGGGTGGGTCATCGAGCAGGTTGAGGCGCTGGCCGAAGCCGCTGCGCGCGAGGGTGTGCCGCTGCTGCACGTCAAGCCACACGGCGCGCTGTATAACGTGGCCGCGCTCGACGCGGGCGTGGCCGACGCCATTGCGTCGGCAGTACGGGCGGTCGATGAGCGCTTGCTGCTCGTGGGCATGGCGGGGTCTGAATTGACCCGGGCGGGCGAAACGGCCGGTTTGAAGGTGCTGAACGAAGCCTTTGTCGACCGGCGTTATGCCACCGCGCTGAAACTGGTTTCACGTGAAACCCCGGGGGCCCTGATTCATGATGCCACGCAAGCCGTCGGCCAGGCGTTGTCGCTGGCGCGCGGCGAGGGCGTGTTCGACGGGCAGGGAGTGCGCCTGGCGGTGCGCGCCGACACGCTGTGCCTGCACGGCGACACGCGGGGGGCGATCGAACTTGCGCGCGCTGTCCATGCGGCGCTGCATACAGGATAATCGCGGGTTCGCCGTCCCTACGTTTCTGCCATGCCGCTGCTCACCTTTGATCGACTTGAACTGGCCTACGGCCACCATCCCTTGCTCGATGGGGCGGCGCTGGTCATTGAGGCGGGCGAGCGCATCGGCCTGATCGGCCGTAACGGCACCGGCAAATCCAGCCTGATGAAGATCCTTGCCGGCAACAGCCAGCCCGATGCGGGCGAGGTGTGGCGCGCACCCGGGCTCAAACTGGCAAGCGTGCCGCAGGAACCCGTGTTTCAGCCCGGCCATACCGTGTTCGAAGCGGTGGCCGAAGGGGTCGGCACGGCGCAGCAATTGCTGGCGGATTACCACGCCGCGGCACATGCGGCGGCCGAAGGCGACGCCGCCGCGCTGGACGATCTGGAGCGTCTGTCGGGGGCGCTGGAAGCGGTCGATGGCTGGCGGCTGAACAGCCGGGTCGAAGAAACCTTGCAGCGCCTGGGGCTCGACGCCGACCGCGCGGTGGCCGATCTGTCCGGCGGGTTGAAGAAGCGGGTGGCGCTGGCCCGCGCGCTGGTGAGCGATCCGGAATTGCTGCTGCTCGACGAGCCGACCAACCACCTGGATTTTTCGGCCATCGAATGGCTGGAAGGGCTTCTCAACGAATATCGCGGGGCGCTGGTGTTCATTACCCACGACCGGCGTTTTCTGGACAACGTGGCGAACCGGATCGTGGAGCTGGATCGCGGCCAGCTACGTGAATACCAGGGCAATTTCAGCGCCTATCAAAACAAAAAAGCCGAGCAGCTGGAGGTCGAGGCGGTGCACAACCGCAAGTTCGACAAGTTCTGGAAGCAGGAAGAGGCCTGGATACGCAAAGGCGTGGAGGCGCGTCGAACCCGTAACGAAGGCCGGGTGCGGCGGCTGGAGGCGTTGCGTCGTACGCGTGAGGCGCGGATCGGGCATCAGGGCCAGGTGAGTTTTCAGCTCGACGCCGGGGAGCGTTCCGGCAAGGTGGTCGCCGAGCTCGACCATGTGCGCTATGGCTACGACGACCGGGTGCTGGTAGAGGATTTTTCCGCCACCATTTTGCGCGGCGACAAGCTGGGGCTGCTCGGCCCCAACGGGGCCGGCAAGACCACGTTGATCCGGCTGATCCTGGGCGACCTGAAGCCGCAAGCCGGCTGGATCAAGCAGGGCACCAAGCTGGAGGTGGCGTATTTCGACCAGTTCCGCAACCAGCTCAACGACGAGGCGACGCTGATCGACACCATTTCACCGGGCTCGGATTACGTCGAAATCGCCGGGCAGCGCAAGCACGTCATCAGTTACCTGGAAGAATTCCTGTTCCCGGCCGAACGCGCGCGGGCCAAGGTGTCGGCGCTGTCGGGCGGCGAACGCAACCGCCTGCTGCTGGCCCGCCTGTTTGCGCGGCCGGCCAACCTGCTGGTGCTGGACGAGCCGACCAACGACCTTGATATCGATACGCTGGAACTGCTGGAGCAACTGCTCCAGGATTACGCCGGCACGGTCATCATCGTCTCGCACGACCGCGCCTTTCTCGACAACGTCGTCACCCAGTCCATCGTCTTCGAGGGGGAAGGGCGGCTGACCGAAATCGTCGGCGGCTACGCCGACTGGCGCGCTTGGCGCGATCGTCAGGCCGCCGCTGCCACACCCGTGCCCCGGGCGGCGCAGCCCAAGTCGCCGCCAGCGGCCAAACCGGTTTCGCAGAAGGTCAAGCTCAGCTACAAGGAAGCGCGCGAGCTGGAATCGCTGCCGGGAATCATCGAAGCGCTGGAGGCGGAGCAGGCCGGCATCGCCGCCCGCCTGGTCGACCCGGCGTTGTACCAGAACGACCCGCAGGCGGCGGGCGGGTTGCACACCCGCACCGAAGCCATCGAGTTGGAATTGCTCGACGCGCTGGCGCGCTGGGAGGCGCTGGAGGCCAAACAGGCGGGCGCAGCTTGATGCTGTTTCACGTGAAACGTCCGGCAACGGGTAAAATGCGCGCACCATGAAATTCCCCGAACCCTTCGATGTGATCGTCATCGGTGGCGGCCACGCCGGCACCGAGGCCGCACTCGCCAGTGCCCGTGCGGGCGCTGCGACGCTGCTGCTCACGCACAACATCGAAACGCTGGGTGCGATGTCGTGTAATCCGTCCATCGGGGGTATCGGCAAGGGGCATCTGGTCAAGGAAGTGGATGCGCTGGGCGGGGCGATGGCGATTGCCACCGATGAGGCGGGCATCCAGTTCCGTACGCTCAATTCGTCCAAGGGGCCGGCGGTGCGCGCCACCCGCGCGCAGGCCGACCGCGTGCTGTACAAGGCGGCGATTCGTGCGCGGCTGGAAAATCAGCTGAACCTCACGCTGTTTCAGCAGGCAGTCGATGACCTTGTGCTGGAAGGCGACCGCGTGGTCGGCGTCAAAACCCAGCTCGGCATCGAATTCTCGGGCAGGGCGGTGGTGCTCACCGCCGGCACCTTTCTCTCGGGGCTGATTCACGTTGGGCTGGAAAACTACCAGGCCGGGCGCATGGGCGATCCGCCGTCGGTCTCGCTGGCGGCGCGCCTGCGTGAGCTAAGCCTGCCGGTCGGGCGGCTGAAAACCGGCACGCCGCCGCGCATCGACGGTCGCACCATTGATTTCAGCCAGACGCAAATACAGCCGGGCGACGATCCGGCACCGGTGTTTTCGTTCATGGGCAGCCGGGCGCAACACCCCGAGCAGCGGCCGTGCTGGATCACCCATACCACCGCGCGCACGCACGACATCATCCGCGCCGGGCTCGATCGCTCGCCCATGTACACCGGCGTCATCGAAGGCGTCGGCCCGCGCTATTGCCCGTCCATCGAGGACAAGATCACCCGCTTTGCCGACAAGGCCAGCCACCAGATCTTTCTGGAGCCCGAAGGCCTGACGACACACGAGATCTACCCCAACGGCATCTCCACCTCGTTGCCCTTCGATGTGCAGTTGCAGATCGTGCGCTCGATCCCGGGGCTCGAATCCGCCCACATCCTGCGCCCAGGTTACGCCATCGAATACGACTACTTTGACCCGCGCAATCTCAAGGCCTCGCTCGAAACCAAGTCCATCGCCGGCCTTTTCTTCGCCGGCCAGATCAACGGTACCACCGGCTATGAAGAAGCGGCGGCGCAGGGCCTGCTGGCCGGCCTGAACGCGGCCCGGTTCGCCGGCGAGCGCGACGCCTGGAGCCCGGGCCGGCACGAGGCGTACCTGGGCGTGCTGGTCGACGACCTCATCACGCGTGGCGTCTCCGAGCCTTACCGTATGTTCACCAGCCGCGCCGAATACCGGCTGCAACTACGTGAAGACAATGCCGACATGCGGCTCACGGAAACGGGTCGCCATCTGGGATTGATCGACGACACGCGCTGGGACGCCTTCAACCGCAAGCGCGACGCGATCGCACGGGAAACCGAGCGGCTCAAGGCGACCTGGGTCAATCCGGCGATGCTGCCGGCGATGGATGCCACGCGCCTGATCGGCCAGCCCATCGAACACGAATACAGCCTGTTTGACCTGCTGCGCCGGCCGAACCTCGCCTACGCACAGATTCTGTCCCTGCCAGGCGGCGGCGACGGCGTGGACGACGGCGCGGTTGCCGAGCAGGTCGAAATTGCTGCCAAGTACCAGGGCTATATCGACCGCCAGAACGAAGAGGTGGATAAGCAGCGCGAACAGGAAACCCTGCGCCTGCCGGCCGACCTCGACTACACCCAGCTCACCGCGCTGTCGATGGAAGTGCGCCAGCGCCTGCAAAAAGCGCGGCCGGAAACGCTGGGTCAGGCCTCGCGCCTGCAAGGCATTACCCCGGCGGCGATTTCGGTGTTGCTGATCTACGCCAAACGCGGCTTCAAACCCGAAGCGGAAAAGAAAAGCGCATGAGTGTCGAGGCACGACTCGCGGCGGGGATCGCCGCCCTGGGCCTGGATTTGCCGCCGGACGGCGAAGCCCGCTTGCTCGCCTACCTGGCCCTGCTCGACAAATGGAACCGCGTGTACAACCTTACGGCCGTGCGTGAACCCGAGCGCATGGTGAGCCACCACCTGCTCGATTCGCTGGCGGCGGTGCCGTATTTCACCGGCCCGGCCGTGCTCGATGTGGGCAGCGGCGGCGGCCTGCCGGGGATACCACTGGCGATTGCGCGGCCGGATCTGCAGGTGACCTTGATCGACAGCATCGCCAAGAAAACCGCATTTTTGCTGCAAGCCAAGGCCGAACTCGGGCTCGTCAATCTGGCGGTTGCCACCGGCCGGGTGGAAGATTTTCGCCCGCAAAGCGGATTCGACGACATCACCTCGCGCGCGTTTTCCGACCTCAGGGAATTCGTCAGTCTGACCCGCCACCTGTTGAAACCGGGCGGCCGCTGGCTGGCGATGAAGGGCCTGTACCCGAATGAAGAGGTCGCCCAGCTACCGCCTGGCGTGAAAGTAAGCGCTGACCACGCGCTGGCCGTGCCGGGGCTGGACGCCAGCCGCCATATGATCGTTCTGGAGCCTGTGTGAAGACAAAAATACTCGCCATTGCCAACCAGAAGGGCGGCGTGGGAAAAACCACCACAGCGGTGAATCTGGCCGCTGCGCTGGCCGAACTGGGCCAGCGCGTGCTGCTTGCCGACCTGGATCCGCAGGGCAATGCCACCATGGGATCGGGCATCGAAAAGCGCACGGCGTTGCCGACGGTGTACCAGATCCTGCTCAATCAGGTGACGGTGCGCGACGCGCGCATGCGTTCCGAACCGGGGCATTTCGATGTCATCCCGGCCAACCGCGAACTCGCGGGCGCGGAAATCGATCTGGTGAATCTTGAGCAGCGCGACCTGCGCCTGAAAGTGGCGCTGGCGCAGGTGGCCGACGACTATGACTTCATCCTGATGGACTGTCCGCCGACGCTCAACCTGCTCACGGTCAACGCCTTTGCCGCGGCCGAAACCGTACTGATTCCCATGCAGTGCGAGTACTACGCGCTGGAAGGCCTCACCGATCTGGTCGCCACCATCAAGAAGGTGAAGCAGCGCCTGAACCCCGCCATCCAGATCGAGGGCCTGTTGCGCGTGATGTTCGATCCGCGCAGCACGCTCGCGCAGCAGGTGTCGGACCAGATCAAGCAGCACTTTGGCGACAAGGTGTACGACACCGTGATTCCGCGCAATGTCCGATTGGCGGAAGCGCCCAGCCACGGCCTGCCGGTGCTGGCCTACGACCGCCAGTGCAAGGGTGCGAAAGCCTACATCGAGCTGGCCGAAGAGACATTGAAACGGGCGGGCATCGCCGCCAGAGGGGAACAATAATGGCCAAAGCCAAGGGACTGGGGCGCGGACTCGACGCGCTATTGGGCGGCGAAGACAACGCCGCGCCGCCGCAGGGCGACCTGCGCATGATGAAGCTGTCGCAGCTTGCGCCCGGCAAGTACCAGCCGCGCACACAGATGGACAGCGAATCGCTGCAGGAACTCGCCGATTCGATCCGTGCGCAGGGGCTGATGCAGCCGATCCTGGTGCGCGAGGCGGCGAGCGGTTACGAGATCATCGCCGGCGAACGCCGCTGGCGCGCGGCGCAGCTGGCGGGTTTGAGCGAAGTGCCGGTATTGCTGCGCGAAGTCGCTGACGACGCGGTGGCGGCGATGGCGCTGATCGAGAACATCCAGCGCGAAGACCTCAATGCCATCGACGAAGCGCACGGCCTGCACCGGCTCATCCAGGAGTTCGGCATGACCCACGACGCCGTTGCGCAGGCGGTCGGCAAGTCGCGCGCGGCAGTGTCGAACCTGTTGCGGCTATTGAATCTGTCGCGTCCGGTGCAGGACATGCTCACCGCCGGCCTCATCGAAATGGGCCACGCCCGCGCCTTGCTCCCGCTCAACGCGGCACAGCAGCGGGAGCTGGCGCACGAGATCGAAACCCGCGCGCTGTCGGTGCGCGAAGTCGAACGCCGCGTCGCCCGCCTGAAAGAGCCGCCCGCTGCGCCCGCCCGGTCAACGGCCCCGTCACGCGATACGCTGCGACTGGAAGAAGCCCTGTCCGATGCCCTGGGCATGACCGTACACGTCAGCGCCGGCAGCAAGGGCAGCGGCAAGCTGACCCTGCATTTCGGCAATGCCGACGCACTTGATGGCCTGCTGCAAAGGCTGGGTATTGCCCTGTAGCGCGGCACCCACACGAGCAAAATCACTACGTACTGAAATTCATCATCAAGCTGCTTGATGATTGCATAGACCATACTGATTCGGGTATCATCCGCGCCCAATGTTCTCCGGTATGCGTCCTGGTAATGATTCGGGCATACGGCGGGTCGTGTGGGCGCAAGCCGCCCTCCTTCTGCCGGCTGCACTGGTCGGCGCAATGGCGGGGAATGTGGAGACCGGTATTGCCGTCGGCTATGGCATCTTGGTTGCGCTGAGTATCAGCCTGGTGTTGTGGCGGCGCGAACGACAGGCAATGCGTCATCCGGAATGGGATCAGCACCGCTTGTTCAAGCTCTTCATCCTGACGGGATTCGAGCGCCTGGTGGTACTGGTTGCATTGCTCGCAGTCGGCATGGCGATATTGAGGCTCTCGCCGTTGCCACAGTTGCTCGGGTTGTTGATTGCACAACTTGCGTGGCTAGCCGCTGCAAGGCGGTAGACGGAAAACAGCCGGCGGAAACAGCCGGCAAACAAATAACCAAGGTTGGTTCTGCATGGGAGCGCTGCGCGCCCCCATCCAAAACTCACTTTGAAAATTCGACACCATGGCTTCGGAATACGCTACATCGAGCGATTACATCAAGCACCACCTGCAGAATCTGACCTATGGTCAGTTGCCTGAAGGCTATGAGCGTCACGATCACAGCGGCAACATCGACGTGTTGCAGCAGGCCACCTGGACCGTGGCCCACAACGCTGCCGAAGCCAAGGCTATGGGCTTCTGGGCGATCAACCTCGACAGCATGATCTTCTCGATCGGTCTGGGCCTGATCTTTCTGTTCTTCTTCCGCATGGCGGCCAAAAAGGCCACCACCGGCATTCCGGCCGGGTTGCAGAACTTCGTCGAGTGGATCGTCGAATTCATCGACGGTGCCGTGCGTGGCTCTTTCTCGCACAAGAACCCGCTGGTCGCGCCGCTCGCGCTGACCATTTTCCTGTGGGTCTTCCTGATGAACTTCATGGATCTGCTGCCGATCGACTGGCTGCCGTGGGTGGCAAGCCTCGCGGGTGTGCCCTTCCTCAAGATCGTGCCGTCGACCGACCCCAACGTCACCTTTGGCCTGTCGCTGTCGATCTTCGTGCTGGTGCTCTACTACAGCGTCAAGATGAAAGGTCCGGGTGGCTTCTTCGCCGAGCTCGCTTTCCAGCCTTTCCCCAAGTTTCTGTTTCCGGTGAACCTGCTGCTCGAAGGTGTGGGCCTGATCGCCAAGCCCATTTCGCTGGCCCTGCGACTCTTCGGCAACATGTACGCCGGCGAAATGATCTTCATCCTGATCGCGCTGATGTTCGGCGGCGGCTGGGTCATGGCTGTGTTCGGTGGTGCGCTGCAATGGGCGTGGGCCGTGTTCCACATCCTCATCATCACGTTGCAGGCCTTTATTTTCATGACGCTGACCATTGTCTATCTCGACATGGCGCACAGCGAGCATCACTGATCGTTCACTGAATTTCCGGTTTCTTTTTCAACTTTAATTTCTAATCAGGAGTAACAAAAAATGGAAATGACTCAAGCCGTTCTGTTTATCGCTGGCGCACTGATGATGGGCCTGGGCGCACTCGGCGCAGCCGTCGGTATCGGCATCCTCGGCGGCCGCTTCCTCGAAGGCGCGGCCCGTCAGCCCGAGCTGATCCCCATGCTGCGCACCCAGTTCTTCATCGTCATGGGTCTGGTTGACGCCGTGCCGATGATCGCTGTCGGTCTGGCCATGTACGTTCTGTTCGCTGTTGCCGGCTAATTCGCGGGTTCTACGGAACATCACACAACCCGTTATTTAAGGTGCGGATATGAATTTCAACGCAACTTTGATCGGCCAATCCATCACGTTCATCTTCTTCGTGTGGTTCTGCATGAAGTTCGTGTGGCCCCCGATCATGAACGCGCTCGAGACGCGTAAAAAGCAGATCGCCGACGGCCTCGCCGCCGCCGATCGCGGCAAGCACGAACTGGAACTGGCCGCCAAAAAAGCGGGCGACAACCTGCGCGACGCCAAGGTTCAGGCAGCCGACGTCATCGCCCAGGCTGAAAAGCGTGCGGCCCAGATCGTCGACGAGGCCAAGACCGCGGCCAAGCAGGAAGGCGAGCGTCAGCTCGCGGCTGCCCAAGCCAGCATCGACCAGGAAGCCAACCGTGCACGCGAAGCGCTGCGTGAGCAAGTGGCGGCCCTGGCCGTGGCCGGTGCGGAGAAAATCCTGCGCCGCGAAGTCAACGCCCAGACCCACGCCGATCTACTTGGCCAACTGAAAGCCGAGCTGTAATCATGAGCGAACTGTCTACCCTGGCTCGTCCCTACGCCGAAGCGGTGTTCCGCATGGCAAAAGGCGAAAACGATCTGGCAGGCTGGTCGCAGCGCGTCGCCGCCTTGTCGGCGATTGTGTCGGATGCGGACGTGGCGCGCCTGATCGCCGATCCGGCGGTGCCGGCTTCGCGCGTGGTTGGGCTGATCGTCGATGTGGCCGGTGCCAGCCTCGGCGAGCGCGGCGGCAATTTCGTCAAGGTGCTGGCCGACAATGATCGTCTGAGCCTGTTGCCCGAGATTGCGACCCAGTTCGAAACGCTCAAGGCCAAAGCCGAAGGCACACTCGAAGCCAGCATCACCAGCGCCCAGGAAATGACGCAGGCCCAGATCGACGATCTGGTCGCCGGCCTCAAGGCCAAATTCAACCGTGCGGTCAGCGTGACTGTGGCGGTTGATGCGAGTCTGATCGGTGGTGCGGTCGTGACCATTGGCGACCAGGTGATCGACGGTTCGGTCAAGGGCCGGCTGGAAAAAATGGCGTTTGCGCTCCACGGCTAACCTTATTCAACTATTCGGAACCCCGTGCAGTCGGCACTGCGGTTCGGAGAACAGAACATGCAACTGAATCCAAGCGAAATCAGCGAACTGATTAAAGCCAAGATCGAAAACCTGGGCGCATCCAGCGAGCTGCGCACCCAGGGCACGATCGTTTCCGTCACCGACGGTATCGTCCGCATCCACGGCCTGTCGGACGTGATGTCGGGCGAAATGATCGAAATGCCGGGCAACACCTTCGGCGTGGCACTCAACCTGGAGCGCGACTCGGTCGGCGCCGTGGTGCTGGGCGACTACGAACACATCAAGGAAGGCGACGTCGCCAAGTGCACCGGCCGCATCCTCGAAGTGCCGGTGGGCCGTGGCCTGCTCGGCCGCGTGGTGAATTCGCTCGGCCAGCCGATCGACGGCAAGGGCCCGATCACCGCCGACAAGACCATGCCGATCGAGCGCATCGCGCCGGGCGTGATCGAACGTAAATCGGTCGACCAGCCGGTGCAGACCGGCCTCAAGTCCATCGACGCGATGGTGCCGGTGGGCCGTGGCCAGCGCGAACTCATCATTGGTGATAGGCAGACCGGCAAGACCGCCGTGGCGATCGACGCGATCATCAACCAGAAGGGCACCGGCGTGAAGTGTATTTACGTCGCCGTCGGCCAGAAGGCGTCGTCCGTTGCCAACGTCGTGCGCAAGCTCGAAGAACACGGCGCGATGGATCACACCATCGTCGTCGCCGCAACCGCTGCCGACGCCGCCGCGATGCAGTACATCGCGCCGTACTCCGGCTGCACCATGGGCGAATTCTTCCGCGACATCGGCGAAGACGCGCTGATCGTGTACGACGATTTGACCAAGCAGGCCTGGGCCTACCGTCAAGTCTCGCTGCTGCTGCGCCGCCCGCCGGGCCGCGAAGCCTACCCCGGCGACGTGTTCTATCTGCACTCGCGTCTGCTGGAGCGCGCCGCACGGATCAACGCCGATTGCGTCGCCAAGCTGACCAACGGTGCCGTCACCGGCAAGACCGGCTCGCTGACCGCGCTGCCGATCATCGAAACGCAAGCCGGTGACGTGTCCGCCTTCGTTCCGACCAACGTGATCTCGATTACCGACGGCCAGATCTTCCTGGAAACCGACCTCTTCAACGCCGGTATCCGTCCCGCGATCAACGCCGGTCTGTCGGTGTCGCGCGTTGGTGGTTCGGCGCAGACCAAGGTCATCAAGAAGCTCGGCGGCGGTGTGCGTCTGGCGCTCGCCCAGTACCGTGAACTCGCGGCCTTCGCGCAGTTCGCGTCGGACCTCGACGAAGCGACCCGCAAGCAGCTCGAACGCGGCCGTCGCGTCACCGAACTCATGAAGCAGGCGCAGTACTCGCCGATGTCGGTGTCGGAAATGGCGCTGACGCTGTTTGCGGTCAACAAGGGCTACATGGACGACGTTGAAGTGAACAAGATCCTCGCGTTCGAATCCGCGCTGACCACCTTCGTGAAGTCCAAGGCCGGTGCCGCCATGGAAGCCGTCGAGACCGCCGGCAACATGGACGACACCAGCGAGAAGGCCATCACCGCCGCCTGCGACGAGTTCAAGAAGACCGGCGTCTACTGATCGACGGAGCCTGTCTTAACTAGGAGCAGCTATGGCAGCCGGAAAAGAGATACGGACGAAGATCAAGAGCGTGGAAAATACGCGCAAGATCACCAAGGCCATGGAAATGGTCGCGGCGTCCAAAATGCGCAAGGCGCAGGAGCGCATGCGCGCTGCGCGCCCCTACGCCGAGAAGATCGCCCGCGTGGCGACCCACCTCGCGTACGCGCATCCCGAATACAAGCATCCTTTCGTGATTGCGCGCGACAACGTGAAACGCGTGGGTGTGATCATCGTCAGTTCCGACAAGGGCCTGTGCGGCGGTCTCAACACCAACGCCTTCCGCGTGGTGCTGAGCCAGCTCAAGCAATGGAAGGCGGCAGGGACAGAAGTCGACGTGACCGCCATCGGCAACAAGGGGCTGGGTTTCATGCAGCGCCTCGGTGCCAACGTGGTCTCGCAGCTGACGGGCATGGGTGACACCCCGCACATGGACAAGCTGATCGGCCCCGTGAAGATCATGCTCGACGCCTATCTGGATGGCCGCATCGACGCGCTGTACCTCGTCTACAACCGCTTCGTGAACACCATGAAGCAGGAGCCGACGCTGACCCAGCTTTTGCCGCTGGCGAAGATGGAAGACGAAGAAGAAGCCAGCCTCAAGACGCATTGGGATTACATCTACGAACCCGACGCCAAGCCGGTGGTGGATGCCATGCTCATGCGCTACATCGAATCGCTGGTATTCCAGGGTGTGTCCGAAAACATCGCGTGCGAACAGTCGGCGCGGATGGTGGCGATGAAGGCCGCCTCCGACAACGCCAAGAACGTGATCGGTGAACTGAAGCTGGTCTACAACAAGACCCGTCAGGCTGCGATCACCAAGGAACTGTCCGAGATCGTCGCCGGTGCAGCCGCCGTTTAAGAATTCAAACTTTTAGGAAATCAAGATGAGCAACGGAAAAATCGTTCAGATCATCGGTGCGGTTGTCGACGTGGAATTCCCGCGCGACGGCATGCCCAAGGTCATGGAAGCGTTGAAGATGACGTCGCCCGAACTCACGTTCGAAGTCCAGCAGCAGCTGGGTGATGGCGTCGTGCGTACCATCGCTATGGGTTCGACCGACGGTCTGCGTCGCGGCATGGAAGTCCTCACCACCGGCAATCCGATCATGGTGCCGGTCGGTCAGGGCACGCTGGGTCGCATCATGAACGTGCTGGGCACGCCGATCGACGAGCAGGGTGACATCAAGACCGACACCTTCATGCCCATCCACCGCAAGCCGCCGGCGTATGCCGATCAGGCCAGCGCAGTGGAAATTCTCGAAACCGGCATCAAGGTCATCGACCTCATCATGCCGATCGCTAAGGGCGGCAAAGTCGGCCTGTTCGGCGGCGCGGGCGTGGGCAAGACCGTCACGCTGATGGAGCTGATCCGCAACATCGCCGTCGCGCACAGCGGCTTCTCGGTGTTTGCCGGCGTGGGCGAACGTACCCGCGAAGGCAACGACTTCTATCACGAGATGAAAGAAGGCGGCGTGCTGGACAAAGTGGCGCTGGTGTACGGCCAGATGAACGAGCCGCCGGGCAACCGTCTGCGCGTGGCGCTCACCGGCCTCACCATGGCCGAATTCTTCCGTGACGAAGGCCGCGACGTGCTGCTGTTCGTCGACAACATCTACCGCTACACCCTGGCCGGTACCGAAGTTTCGGCGCTGCTGGGTCGTATGCCGTCGGCGGTGGGCTACCAGCCCACGCTGGCCGAAGAAATGGGCCGCCTGCAGGAACGCATCACCTCGACCAAGACCGGTTCGATCACGTCCTTCCAGGCCGTGTACGTGCCTGCGGATGACTTGACCGATCCGTCGCCCGCGACCACCTTCGCCCACCTGGACGCCACCCTGGTGCTCTCGCGTCAGATCGCCGAACTGGGTATTTACCCGGCGGTGGATCCGCTCGACTCGACCTCGCGGATCCTCGACCCGCAGGTGGTCGGCGACGAGCACTACTCGGTCGCGCGCAAGGTGCAGGGCACGCTGCAGAAATACAAGGAGCTGCGCGACATCATCGCGATTCTGGGTATGGACGAACTTTCGCCCGAAGACAAACTCGCCGTCTCGCGCGCGCGCAAGCTGCAACGCTTCCTGTCGCAGCCCTTCTTCGTGGCTGAAGTGTTCACCGGTGCGCCCGGCAAATACGTCTCGCTGAAAGACACCATCGCCGGCTTCAAGGCGATCGTCGAAGGCGAATACGACCACCTCCCCGAGCAGGCCTTCTACATGGTTGGCCCCATCGAAGAAGCGGTCGAAAAGGCGAAGACGATTCAGTAAAGCGGTGAGAAGGAGGGGCAAGGCGTGAGGGGGAACTCCGCGCCGCGCCTCACTCTTCACGCCTCACTCCTCACGAGGTTACAAAATGGCCATGACCCTACGCGTCGACATTGTCAGCGCTGAAAAATCGCTCTATTCCGGCGAAGCCGAAGTGGTGATTGCTCCCGGCCAGCGCGGCGAGCTCGGTATTTACCCGCGTCACACGCCGTTGCTCACCACGCTCAAGCCCGGCTCGGTGCGCATCAAGGTGCCGAACCAGGTCGAAGAAGAGCTGGTGTATGTGTCGGGCGGCATTCTGGAAGTGCAGCCGCACGTCGTCACCATCCTGTCGGACTCCGCCATTCGCGGTGCCGATCTGGACGAAGCCAAAGCGCTCGAAGCCATGCGCGCTGCCGAAGAAGCCATGAAAGACAAGGCCGCCAGCATTGACTACGCGCAGGCGCAGGCCGAACTGGCGCAGGCTGTTGCACAACTGGCGGCGATCAAGAAACTGCGCAAGCTGAACTGACAGATTTCTTCTCCCCATGAAAAAAGGCAACCCTCGGGTTGCCTTTTTTCATGGGCCAGTAAGGCGGATCAAAGCAGGGGATTATCCACGCGCTCGCCACGCTCGTAGACGACGTGGGCACGGCCGACAAGCAGCAGATCCAGCGAGCCGATCCGCGACACATCCTTGTTGGCATAGGGCAGGCGGTGCAGGATATAGCGCATCGCATTGAGCCTCGCGCGCTTCTTGTCGTCGGATTTGATGACGGTCCATGGCGAATCTGCGGTGTCGGTGTAGAAGAACATCGCTTCCTTGGCCTTGGTGTAGTCGTCCCATTTATCGAGCGACGCCAGGTCGATGGGGGATAGCTTCCATTGCTTGAGCGGATGAACCTTGCGCTCCTTGAAGCGGCGGCGCTGCTCCTCGCGGCTGACCGAGAACCAGAATTTGATCAGGTGCACGCCGCTGCGTACCAGGTTACGCTCGAATTCGGGTGCCTGCCGCATGAATTCCAGGTATTCGTCCTCATTGCAGAAGCCCATCACGCGCTCAACCCCGGCGCGGTTGTACCAGGAGCGATCGAACAGCGCGATCTCGCCACCCGTCGGCAGGTGCTGGACATAGCGCTGGAAATACCACTGGCCACGCTCGGTGTCGCTGGGCTTTTCCAGCGCAACGACATGCGCGCCACGCGGGTTGAGGTGCTCCATGAAGCGTTTGATGGCACCGCCCTTGCCTGCCGCATCGCGGCCTTCGAACAGGACCACCACTTTCTGCCCGGTTTCCTTTACCCAAGCTTGCAGTTTGAGGAGTTCCACCTGCAGCTGGTATTTTTCGCGCTCGTAATTCTTGCGCGACATCAGGTTTTTGTAGGGATAGCCCCCATCGCGCCAATCGTCGGCCAGTTCGCCATCCGGGTCAGACGCGGAGCCGGGCCTGCCGAGTGGGGGGCGGGCAAGCAGCGCGCTGCGCAGCACCTCCGCATCTTCCGGAGACGCCCCGGCCAGAATGGCCTTGAGCGACTCGATCAATTCGGGACTGTCGTTGCCCGCCTTGCTGAGGATGTCCTTGACCGCAACGATCTTGGAATGCTGGGCGGCATCCACAGCCTCGTTGACGGTAAAGGATTCGAGCCCCTTGCGCGTGTGGATGGGCGAAACATCCCCGCCAGCGGCGATCCGGGGTTTGGCGTTGCGCTTGCGTGCGGTGGGGCGTTGAGCGGGGTCGCGGACAGCTTGCTTGATGGTCAAAAGAACTTCCTTTCAGTGAACGCGGGTTATCGGGCAGGCAGAAAACAGACAACTCCGCCGGAGCGAGTTATGGGCGCATGTCATATATCAAGATATATTAGTCCTATTATTGGCGCGTTCGTCATTTAAGCCAATCAAAATTGGCGTCGAACAAGGTCATTTGCGATCAAGATCGCCTATACATACCGGCCAGCGGGGCCAGGCTATATACTTGGCGCGCGTTTTGCTCCATCCCGCTACGATTCCCGACGGTTCAGGCCCGCCCTATGTCCCCATCCCTCGAAATTCTTGTGCTGGCTGCCGGCAAGGGCACCCGGATGCGTTCCGATTTGCCCAAGGTGCTGCATCGTCTGGCGGGCAAACCCTTGCTGGGGCACGTGATCGATACCGCCAAACAACTGGGAACAGGGCAAATTTGCGTGGTGTATGGCTTCGGCGGTGAAGCCGTCCCGCAGGCGCAGTCTGACGACAAGCTGACATTCGTGTTGCAAGCTGAACAGAAGGGCACCGGTCACGCCGTCCAGCAGGCGCTGCCGCAGCTGGCGGAATCGGGGGTGACGCTGGTGCTCTATGGCGACGTGCCGCTGACGCGCGCGCAAACGCTGCAACCGCTGGTGGCGGCGGCACAGGCCGGCAAACTCGGCCTGCTGACGGTGATACTGCCCGACCCCGCAGGGTACGGGCGCATCGTCCGCGTGGACGGCAAGGTGACGCGCATCGTCGAACACAAGGACGCCGACGACGCCGAACGCCAGATTTGCGAGGTCAATACCGGCATCCTCGCGGTGGCCACAGCGCGCCTGAAAACCTGGATCGCACGACTGAACAACGACAATGCACAGGGCGAGTATTACCTCACCGACATCATCGCCATGGCGGTCGCCGACGGTGTGGCCGTCGAAACGCACCAGCCGGCAGACGCATGGGAGGTGCTCGGTGTGAACAGCAAAGCGCAGCTCGCCCAGCTGGAGCGCATCCATCAGGGCGAAGTCGCCCGGACTTTGCTGGACGCCGGCGTCACGCTCGCCGACCCGGCCCGGCTCGACGTGCGCGGCACGCTGGTGTGCGGACGCGATGTCAGCATCGACGTCAACTGCGTATTCGAAGGCCACGTCGAACTGGGCGATGGCGTGCAAGTGGGTGCTAACTGCGTGTTGCGCAATGTCACCGTGGCCGCCGGCACCCGGCTCGACGCCTTCACCCTGGCCGACGACGCGGCCATCGGCGAAGCCAACCGGATCGGGCCCTTTTCGCGCATCCGTCCGGGCACCACGCTCGCCCGCGATGTGCACGTCGGCAACTTCGTCGAAATCAAGAACAGCCAGATCGACGACGGTTCCAAGATCAATCATTTGTCTTACGTGGGCGACACCACCATGGGCAAAAAGGTGAACATCGGGGCCGGCACCATCACCTGCAATTACGACGGCGCGAACAAGCACCGCACCATCATCGAGGACGAGGTTTTTGTCGGTTCCGACACGCAACTGGTTGCGCCCGTGACGGTGGGCAAAGGGGCCACGCTGGGTGCCGGTACCACCTTGACCCGCGATGCGCCCGCAGGCGAACTCACGCTCTCACGCGCCAAACAACTCACCCTTGCAGGCTGGAAACGGCCGGTTAAACAAAAGAAGGAAGGCTGATTTATGTGCGGTATTGTCGGCGCGGTTGCGCAGCGTAACGTCGTTCCCATCCTGCTCGAAGGCCTGCGGCGGCTGGAATACCGGGGCTACGATTCGGCCGGGCTCGTTACCATCAACGGCGGTCTCAGGCGCGTGCGCAGCGTCGGCCGGGTTGCCAGTCTGGCGGAAGACTGCGCGGCGCAGCAGGTGCACGGCCATCTCGGCATCGCGCACACGCGCTGGGCCACCCACGGTGCGCCCAGCGAAGCCAACGCTCACCCTCACGTCAGCAACGGCCTCGCGATAGTGCACAACGGCATCATCGAAAACCACGAGGCCCTGCGCGCCCGGCTCAAGGCCGCCGGGTTTGTCTTTACCTCGGAAACCGACACCGAAGTCATCGCGCACCTGGTCGAACTCCATTACCGCCAGAGCAAAAATCTGCTCGCCGCCACCCAGGCTGCCGTGGTCGAACTCGAAGGGGCCTATGCGATTGGCGTAGTAAGTGAAGACTCACCCAACCGCCTGATCTGCGCCCGCAAGGGCAGCCCCCTGCTCCTCGGCCTGGGCATCGAGGAAAACTTCATCGCCTCGGACGTGTCGGCCCTGCTGCCGGTGACCCAGCGCGTGATTTATCTGGAAGAGGGCGACGTGGCCGACATCGGCCTGCTCTCGGTCACCGTCTACGACGCCGCCGGCCGGCAGACCGACCGCAGCGTGCACGTCTCCGAACTCTCTGCCGACATGGCCGAGCTGGGCAACTACCGGCACTTCATGCAGAAGGAAATCCACGAGCAGCCGCGCGCACTCACCGACACGCTGCTCACCGCCGTCGCGCAGGATCATATCCAGCCCGAATGGTTTGGCTTCGACGCTGCCGAGGTGTTTGGCAAAATCAACGCCGTCACCTTTCTGGCCTGCGGCACCAGCTTCCATGCGGCGAAAGTGGCCACTTACTGGCTGGAGGAAATTGCCGGTATTCCCGCGCGCGCCGAAATCGCCAGCGAATACCGCTACCGTACCAGCGTGCCCAACCCGGACGCGCTCGTCGTCACCATTTCGCAGTCCGGCGAAACCGCCGACACGCTCGCCGCGCTCAACCACGCCAAGGCACTGGGCCAGGACAAAACGCTCACCATCTGCAATGTGCCCGAGTCCGCGCTCACCCGCGCCTCGCGCCTCAAATTCCTCACCCGCGCCGGCCCCGAAATCGGCGTCGCTTCGACCAAGGCCTTTACCACCCAGCTCGCCGGTTTGTTTTTGCTGACGCTGGTGCTGGCCAAGCTACGCGGCCGCCTCACCCCCGCGCAGGAAACTGAACACCTCGCCGCGCTGCGCAGCCTGCCCAACAAGGTGCAGCAAATTCTGGGGCTGGAAGCCCAGGTCGAAGCCTGGTCGCAGCGTTTTGCCAACAAGCACCACGCGCTGTTTCTGGGGCGCGGCGTGCATTACCCCATCGCGCTCGAAGGCGCGTTAAAACTCAAGGAAATTTCCTACATCCACGCCGAAGCCTACCCGGCGGGTGAACTCAAACACGGCCCGCTCGCGCTGGTGGATAAAGACATGCCCGTCGTTACCATCGCGCCTAACGACCCGCTGGTGGAAAAGCTCAAGTCCAACCTGCAGGAAGTGCGTGCGCGTGGCGGCGAGCTGTACGTGTTTGCCGACGGCGACGTGCACATCGAAGAATCCGAATTCGTCCACGTCATCAAACTGCCTGGTGGGCACAATGGGCCGCTGTCGCCCATTCTCCACACCGTGCCGCTGCAACTGCTGTCTTACCATGCCGCACTGCAAAAGGGTACGGATGTGGACAAACCGCGAAACCTCGCCAAATCGGTCACCGTGGAATAAGCCAGTAGGGCATATCACCCATGGAAACGGCGGCTCGAAGCCGCCGTTTCTATTGGTGAACAGAGATTTCTCAATGCCGCTTGCGATCCTCTTTCAGCGCCAGCGTGGCAACCTGCACGCGATTCCTCAAGCCCAGTTTTTCCATGATGTTGCGCAGGTGGTTGCGCACGGTGTTCTCCGACAGGGTCATCTTGTAGGCAATGGCCTTGTTGGAATGGCCTTCTTTCACGTGGTCGACAATTTCCATTTCACGCGCTGTCAGGGCGGAAAGGGCATTGTTGTTGAGTTCGCCGCGCGCCATGCGCTGCATGATATTGAGCGGGAAACTGCTCTGGCCGTCGCACACGCTGCGGATGGCGGCGAGCACCTGATCGGGCTCGCTGGATTTGACGACGTAGCCATCGACCCCGGAGGAGATGGCCTCGGAGATTTCCTCGTCGGAGTCGGCGATGGTGAGCATGATGACCTTGATGCCCAAATCGCGCAGGTCGGACACCAGATCGAGGCCGTCGGCGTCGGGCAGCGAACGGTCGAGCAGTGCGGCGTCGGCCTTGTTGCCGGCGGCGAGCCAGGTGCGCAGCTCGGCGGCGTTGGCCATTTGCGCGACGAGCGCAAGGTCGGGTTCCTGCTGGATGTAACCGGCCACGCCCATGCGCAGCAGGGGATGGTCGTCGATCAGGATGAGGCTCAAAGAGGCCGGCATGGTGCTACTCCGCAGAAAACAGGTGTTGTTATGTAGGCAGGCCGCGCGGTTTGCGCGGTGCGCGTTCGAATACTGCATCATAGACCGGAATCGGCAGCCATTTCAGCAACCTCGCCACCCACGCCATTTGCCAGGGGATAACCGTGCGGGCGCGCCGTTTTTCTATGGCGTGGGCGATCTTGCGCGCGGCCGCTTCGGCCGGCATTTTGAACGGCATGGGGTAGGGGTTCACGCGTGTCATCGGCGTGTCGATGTAGCCCGGGGCCACGTCGACGACGGCAATGCGGCGTGCCTTGAGTTCGAGCCGCAGGGCTTCGAGATAAACGGCCGCCGCGGCTTTGGACGCCGAATACGCACCGCCGCCGGGCAGCCCGCGCACGCCGGCCACGCTGGAAATGCCGCACAGCACGCCGCCGGTTTTTGCCATGGGTGCAATGAAGGGCGAGAAGGTGTGCGCCATGCCGAGCACGTTGGCGTCCATCACGGCGCGAAAGATTTCGAGGTCGGCGGCTTCTTCGGTGAGCGTGCCCACGCTGATGCCGGCGGCGGCGATGACGATGTCGGGCGCGCCGACGTCGGCGACAAAGGCCTGTGCCGCGTCGCGCATTGCGGCGGCGTCACGCACGTCGGCGACATAGGTGCGGGCGTCAAGGCCGGCGGCAACAAAGGCAAGCGCGTCAGCCTTGCGGCCCACCAGACCGAGCGTGCCACCCGCCGCTGCGTAATGCCGGGCCAGCGCGGCCCCCAGGCCGGAACTGGCCCCGGTGATGAAAACCCTGCGCGCGGCCGTCAAGTGGCTGGGCTTACTTGGTTTTTTTGCCGCTGCGCTCTAAGCGGGCCTTGGCGATGAGCTGGTCGAGCACCTCGAACAGGCGCGCTTCGCTGCCGGCCTGCGATACCGAGGTGGCGTATTTGCCATCGACGATGAAAGCCGGCACGCCCCGGATGCCGTAGGCGGTGGCGAGCTGTGCGCCCTGCGTGGCTTTCGACTGGATGGAAAACGAGTTGTAGACGCCTTCAAACTGTTTGCGGTTACCGCCCTGTTTGGCGATCCAGCCGCCCAGTACCGACGGGTTGTCGAGGTCGAGGTTTTCGATGTGATACGCGTTGAAGGCTTTTTCGTGCAGGCGCATCAGCTTGGTCTGCTCCAGCGTGTAGTAGAGCTTGGCACCGGGCATCCAGTCCGGGCGGAACACGGCGGGCACACGGCGGATTTGCGCGTCGCGGGGCAAGGTTTTCAGCCATTTGGTGAGGCCGGGTTCAAGCTGGAAACAATGCGGGCAGCGGTACCAGAAGAACTCCAGCACTTCGACCTTGTTGCCGGTGGCGACGGCGCGCGCCGGTTTCACCACTTCGTAGTCGTGGCCCTCCATCACGGGCTCGGCGGCAAAGGCGGATAGCGAAAAAACGGTGGCGGCCACAAAGGCCAGGGCACGGCTGAACATCAAGGCGTCTCCTGTGGAATGGGTTCTTCTCTGACCAACGTGGCGGGAATATTGTTCTGCGTCAAAAGACTGCGGGTGCGGTTCACTTCGTCCATGGCGGTGAGCGGCCCGATGCGGACACGGTGAAACAAGCCCTTGTCGGGGATGTCGCTGGTCTGGATGGTGGCTTCCAGGCCGAGCAGCGCCAGTTGCGCCTTCAGATTGTCGGCATCTTCGGCATTCTGGAATGCGCCCGCCTGCAGAAAATAGCGCGGTGCAGCGGGCGTAGCCGGTGCCGACGCAGCGGGCAGGGCGCTGTTCTCGTCACCCGGCAGCACCTTGTAGAAATCGAAGCTGGGCGCGGGTTCGGGTACCGCAGCAGGCGCGGGTGTCACGGGCGCAGGGGGCGATGTTTCCAGCTTGAACGGATTGTTGCCGGTGATCCAGAGTGCCACGCCCACCGCCAGGATGGCCCCGACGGTCAGGCCGATCAGCACACCGGCAAAAATGGAACTGCCGCCGCGCTTGGCGGGGCGGGATGCGGGTTTGGCCATGGCTACATTGTCTCCGGCGCGGAAACGCCGAGCAAGGCGAGACCGTTAACAATCGTGATCCGGCACGCATCGGCCAGCGCCAGTCGGGCGTGTTTCGTGGCCGGGTCGTCGACGAGGAATTTTTCGGCGTTGTACCAGGCGTGAAAATCGCCGGCCAGCGCCGCGAGATAGTGCACGACGAGATGCGGGGCCAGTTCCTCGGCGGCAGCGGCCACGGCTTCAGGGTATTCGGCCAGCCGCTGCATCAGCGCCTGTTCGTGCGCGGACACCAGCGGCACGAGGCTGGCCGCTTCCAGCGTGGCCGCATCACCGCCCCATTCTTCGAACACCCGGCAGATGCGCGCGTGCGCGTACTGAACATAAAACACCGGGTTGTCGTTGTTCTTGGCCAGCGCCAGATCCACATCAAAGACGTACTCGGTATCCGGCTTGCGCGACAGCAAAAAGTAACGCACAGCGTCCTTGCTCGTCCATTCGATCAGGTCGCGCAGGGTGACGTAACTGCCGGCGCGCTTGGAAATCTTCACCTCCTCGCCGCCGCGCATCACGCGCACCATCGTGTGCAGCAGATAGTCCGGATAGCCCTCGGCAATGCCCAGCCCCACCGACTGCAAGCCCGCGCGCACGCGGGCGATGGTGCCGTGGTGGTCGGTGCCCTGGATGTTGATCGCGCGGGTGAACCCGCGTTCCCACTTGGCAACGTGGTACGCCACGTCCGGCACAAAATACGTATAGCCGCCGTCGGATTTCCGCATCACGCGGTCTTTGTCGTCGCCGTAGTCGGTGGTGCGCAGCCAGAGCGCGCCGTCCTGCTCGTAGGTTTTGCCGTTGGCGACGAGCGTGGCAACGGTCGCATCGACCCGGCCCGAGGTATACAGGCTGGATTCGAGATAGAAATGGTCGAACTTCACCGCAAACGCCGTGAGATCCAGATCCTGCTCGTGGCGCAGATAGGCCACGGCAAATTCACGGATCGCATCGAGGTCGTCGGCGTTGCCGCTGGCCGTCACCTCGCGGTCGTCGGCGCGCACCGTTTTTTGCGCCAGAAAATCGGCAGCAATCTCCGCAATGTAATCCCCGTTGTACGCCGACTCCGGCCATCCGGCGTCGCCCGGCTTCAGCCCACGGGCGCGGCATTGCACGCTGCTGGCCAGCGTGGCGATCTGCACCCCCGCGTCGTTGTAATAAAACTCGCGATGCACCGCCCAGCCCTGCGCCGCAAACAGATTGCACAGCGCATCGCCCAGCGCCGCCTGGCGGCCGTGGCCCACGTGCAGCGGCCCGGTAGGGTTGGCCGACACGAACTCCACCAGCACCCGCTGGCCCTGCCCGCGTGTGCCGTGGCCATACGCGCGGCCTTCGCGACGGATGCGCGGCACCACGCCGTGCCACGCCGCAGGCGCAAGATGAAAATTGATGAAGCCCGCGCCGGCGATTTCGGTTTTGGCGACAAGCGGCGACGCCGATAATTCATTGAGGATCAGCTGTGCCAGCTCGCGCGGATTTTTCTTCAGCGGCCGTGCCAGCTGCATCGCCGCGTTGCTGGAAAAATCCCCATGCGAAGCGTTCTTCGGGCGCTCGATCTCCAGACTGACCGGCGCGCCGGGGGCCACGACGTCGAGCGCTTCGCCGACGAGCTGGGCGAGCAAATCTTTGATGGGGTGTGTGCTGGACATGCTGTGCGGGGCACTGCGCCTGGCGAGGAAAACAAGCGGCCGATTATATGCGTCGGCTGTTCGCGCTCAAAACACAAGCGGATTGATATCTGGCGACCAGCGCGCCAAGTGCGGCAGAATGTCGTCGATCTGGGGCACCAGGACGCACGGACACGGGCCAAATTTTTATCATAATCACGCCAGCATAGTCGAAAGGCCTATAAGACAACGCGTGAGACGTTGATGTGATAATGAAAGACCTGACCCCGACCCCGAGGTTCGCCAAGTGCGGCAGAATGTCGTCGATCTGGGGCACCAGGACGCACGGACACGGGCCAAATTTTTATCATAATCACGCCAGCATAGTCGAAAGGCCTATAAGACAACGCGTGAGACGTTGATGTGAT
>JBEQCG010000004.1:247027-300087 GCA_041639395.1 Thiobacillus sp.
AATGAAAGACCTGACCCCGACCCCGAGGTTGCGGGTAGCGGTCTTCCATCCGGAATTAACCGAAGAGAGTTCGACTCGTGGCGAACTCAATACTGGCGCAATCGAGCCAATAGCTTTTAGGTGGGCACGCATGATCGACAAAGAGCTTTTTCAAGCAATTCAAGAATTGAAAACGTTGTCACAAGGGAGAACTACCTCAATACCCGTGGCAAGCGATGGTATGTTTGATCGCTACGAACAGGAGGTTGGTGTTGTTTTTCCTGAAGGTCTTCGCTTTTTTGTAAAAGAAGCGGGCAATGTCATTTATGGTACCAAAGACCTGCTTGTGCCAGCCGTAGATCCCTTGGCTAGAGGCGAGCTAAAAGCTGCTTTTAGCGAAGCCAGGGCGATTGGTGTTCCTCCTGAGTGGATTCCAATTTGTGAAGACAACGGGGATTTTTTTTGCTTTATTCCAAATGGAGAAATTAGGTTTTTTTCTCATGACGGAGTGTCCACTGAAAGCTGGGCAAGCTTGGCTGAATGGATTAGGGATGTTTGGATAGGCCGGTCATGACGCGCTGCGAAAGGCCGCGAACAGAAAGGCCAGGGTCACAGAAAGGCCAGGGTCAGGTCTTTCATTATCACATCCCCAATGCCATACTCCACCCATGGCGCGCCCCCTAAGACTCGAACTGGCCGGTGGTCTTTACCACCTCACCTCGCGTGGCGACGGGCGGGAAGACATTTACCGTACCGATGCAGACCGGCACGCATGGCTGACGGTGCTGGGTCAGGTTTGCCAGCGCTTCAACTGGGTGTGCCACGCCTGGTGCCAGATGGACAATCATTATCACCTGCTGATCGAAACGCCCGAAGCCAACCTGTCCAAAGGGATGCGTCAGCTCAATGGCGTGTATACGCAAAGCTTCAACCGCGCGCACGGCCGGGTGGGACATGTGTTCCAGGGGCGTTACAAGGCCATTCTGGTGGAACGCGACAGCTATCTGCTGGAACTGGCGCGCTACATTGTGCTGAACCCGCTGCGTGCCGGGATGGTGAAAAAACTTGAGGCCTGGCCCTGGAGCAGTTATTTCGCCACATGCGGCCAGACCGATGCTCCCGATTGGCTGCAACCCGACTGGATACTGGCGCAGTTGGGGCGGCAGCGAGCCAGCGCGATTCGCAAGTATGTTGAGTTTGTGCATCAAGGTGCGCGACTGCCGAGCGTGTGGACGCAACTGCAGGGGCAGATTTATCTGGGTTCGGAAAGCTTCGTCCAGAAGATGCAAGCGCTCATCGAGAAGAAACCGGCACTGGACGAAATTCCGCGCGCCCAGCGTCGTGCGTTGACGCAATCGCTGGCAGAGTTTGAGCGACAGCATGATCGCAACGAGGCGATCGCCCGCGCGTATTTATCTGGCCAGCATACGATGTCTGCGATCGCGGCCCATTTTGGCGTTCACTACACAACCGTGAGCCGGCTGGTGAAGGTTTATGAGAAAAGCGGGAAGGGGTGATGTGATGATAAAGACCCCGTCTTCCCCTTTTTCATTGTCAGCACACAAGCGTAAGGCTACAGTGAAAGCGTATTCATTTCATCGACCGTCCACTCTGAAAGGCTTGATCATGGCGTCCCCCAAGGAACACACCGTCGCATCCCAGGAAAAGCTCGTTTCCGACATGAAAGCCGTCATCTCCGATGCGGAGGAGATGCTGCATGCCACCGCCGACCAGACGGGTGAAAAAATCGCCAGCCTGCGCGCCCGGGTTCAGGAACGTCTGCATGCTGCCCGCGTCCGCCTGGCCGATGCCGAGGCCGTGCTGGTTGCCAAAACCCGCGCGGCCGCGCATGCGACCGATGTCTACGTGCACGAAAATCCCTGGAAGGCTGTCGGCGTAGCCGCCGGCGTCGGGTTTCTGGTGGGCTTCATACTTGGCCGTCGTTGATTTTTCATGACGGGTTCCACCGACGGCGAGGGCATCTTCGCTTCGATCAAGAATCTTGCGGCGACCGGGGTCGCCATCGGGCGCACCCGGCTGGAACTGCTAGGCAACGAAATCGCCTTTGAAAAACAGCGCTTCCTGCGCCTGCTTCTGCTGTCGCAGGTGCTGATCTTTTGTCTGGCCCTCGGGATACTGTTGCTGGTGGCGCTGGTGGCCCTGCTGTTCTGGGATCAGCGCCTGCTGGTCGTCGCACTGATGGCGAGCTTCTTTCTTGGGCTTGCCGGCGTGTTGTACCGCGCGGTTCACCACCAACTGCACACGCCCGAACCCGTGTTCGCCAGCAGCCTTGCCGAGCTCGCGGAAGACGTGCGGCAACTCAAGAGTGCCAGCGGCCATGCCCAAAAGCCTGATTGAACTCCATCAGCAACGCGGCCAGCTGATCGAGCGTATCGCCCAGCAGCGCGCCGCAGTCGCGCGTGCGGTCGCGCCGATCCGGACGGCGTGCAACACCACCGACCAGGTACTGGCAGTAAGCCGGTCGGCCCTCAGCCAGGCCACGGAGCTGGTTCGGCGTCATCCCGCCGCGACCGCCGGACTCGCTGCCGCCCTGATCGCACTGAAACCGCGCCGGTCGATGCGCTGGCTGAGCCGGGGTCTGCTCGTCTGGAAGGGCTGGCGTGCCCTGCGCCGGTGGCTGCCACGCGGGTGAGTTGATCGTGCACCGACGCGCCCGGCTGGCTTTACCGAACGTCCCCCTGCACATCACCCGGCGCGGCAACGAATCAAAGAGGCTCGAGTTTGACTCTGGCGTCATCCATTCCGATGCGCGCTCAAAACGCCAGCGGGTCAACATCCAGCGACCAGCGCGCGACGCGGGGCCGGATGTCGTCGAGCAGCGGCCGCCACGCTCGCAGGCTGTCGTGCAGGGCCTGGCGCTGGGCGGACTGGATCAGCAGCTGGGCGCGTTCGAGCCGGGCGACCCGGGCCATGGGCGCGGGGGTGGGGGCAAAAACGGCAAGCTCGGGATGCGGCGGTAGCAGGGCGGCGGCGCGGCGCAGGAAGGCGAGCGCGGCGTCCATCGTGGGGGCTTCGGCGCGCAGCAGGGCCTGTCTGGAATACGGCGGTAGCTCGAGTTGTTTGCGTTCGGCGAGCAGTTGGCGCGCGTAGCCGGGATAGTCGTGGCGTTGCACGAAGCGGAACAGGGGGTGGTCGGGAAACGCGGTCTGGATGAGCACGCGGCCGGGTTTGTCGGCGCGGCCGGCGCGGCCGGCCACCTGCATGAGCTGGGCGAACAGGCGTTCAGTGGCGCGGAAATCCGGGCTGTAGAGCGCGCCGTCGGTGTCGAGGATGAGCGCGGTCGTCATGTCGGGGAAGTCGTGACCTTTGGCGAGCATTTGCGTGCCGACGAGGATGTCGACTTCGCGCGCACGCACGGCGTTGCCGAGTTCGGCCCAGGCGCGAGGCTGCATGGTGTCGCGGTCGATACGGCGGATGCGCGCCTGCGGGAACAGCGCGCCCAGGGTTTCTTCCAGCCGCTGTGTGCCCTGGCCCAGGGGTTTCAGGTCGGGGTTGCCGCAGCTGGGGCAGGTGTGGGGAATCGGCGCGTGATAGCCGCAATGGTGGCAGTGCAGCCGGTGTCCCAGTGCTGAATGAGGCTTGGCGCGATGCAGCACCAGCCTGGCTGAGCAATGCGGGCAGGGCGACACCCAGGCGCAGCTGGGGCAATACAGCGCCGGGGCGTAGCCGCGCCGGTTGAGGAAAACCAGACTTTGTTCGCCCCGGGCCAGCGTCTCGGTAAGCGCCTCCACGGCCGGGCGGGTGAGGCCGTTGTCCTGCGGCAGGTGGCGCAGGTCGGCGAGCTCGATGTCGGGCAGACGGGCGTCGGGGTGGGCGCGGGTGGCGAGCGTATGCAGCTGGTAGCGCCCGGCCAGCGCGTGGGCATAGCTTTCGAGCGAGGGCGTGGCGGAACCGAGCACAACCGGCACCTTGGCTTGCTTGGCGCGCGCAATCGCGACGTCGCGTGCCGAATAGCGCAGGCCTTCCTGCTGCTTGAACGAGCCGTCGTGCTCTTCGTCCACCGCAATCAGGCCCAGGCGGGGTAGCGGGGTAAACACCGCCAGCCGCGTGCCGAGCAGCACGTCGCAGTCTGGCGCGGCGAGCCAGTTTTCCGCGCGCACCTTTTCCGATAAGCCGCTGTGCAGGGCGACGATGCGCCGGCCCGGAAAACGCGCGCGAAAGTGTCCCTCGAGCTGCGGGGTAAGCGCAATTTCGGGGATCAGCACCAGCGTCTGCCGGCCGGCGGCGAGCACGGTTTCGATCAGACGCAGGTAAAGCTCGGTTTTGCCGCTGCCGGTGACGCCGTGCACCAGCTGCACGCCAAAGCGACCGAGTTGGGGCCGCAGCGCATCGAGCACGGCCGTCTGGTCGGGGGTGAGGGCGGGGCCGGTTGCGGGTGGCGGCGGCGTTCCGGCGGGCGCAGTGCGCGACCAGGTAGCCCAGCCCGCCGCGACCAGCGCGGCGGCAAGCGGCATCTGCTTCTGCGCGCGCAGGGCGACACGCGCCTGCGGCGCGGTTTTCAGCGCGTCGAGCAGGGCGCGTTGCCCGCGCGCGCGCGCCGAGGGCGTGGCGGCCTGCCCTGCTGAGGTGAGCGCCAGCCAGGGGGTGTCGGCTTCGAAAGGCGTGGCGGCCCGCAACCGGGGCGGCAGCGCCGCAGCGAGGATGGCACCCAGCGGGTGGTGGTAGTAGTCGGCGCAGAAGCGCGCAAGTTTGAGGATGTCGGGATCGACAGGCGGGCGGTCGTCCAGCACGCGCAGCACGAACCGCAATTTGCCCGTTTCGACGGCGCTGTGATCCACACATTCGAGCAGGATACCCACCTGCCGCGTGCGCCCGAACGGCACTTCGACCAGGGTGCCGGGCCGACCCGGCGGCAGCGCATCGGGCAGGCGATAGTCGAATAGCCGCGTGAGCGGCGTATCGAGTGCAACCCGGGCGATGGACGGCATGAGTTAGGCGGGCTTCCTGTCAGAACATCTGGGATGTTATCCCAAGCATTTGACGGGATTGAATTATTCCGTCTTTTCCACGCAAGCTGTGGATAATTATGTGGGGCATTTGTGCTGATGCCCCCGGAAGCCGCATGTATGGTTGGGGTAATGCCCGTGGTCAAAAAACGGGCAATTCTGTTTATTGATTTGAATCAAATGTTTATAAAGCACACCCGACTGTCAAGGCTTGACGCACAAAAAAATTGTCGTGCGCCAAACTTGTGCATAAGTTATCGCTACTAAACCCGTTGTGCTGCCTCTTGTGCGCCTGATGGCGCACAAGAGTTTGATTTAAAAGACTTAATTTTGCTGGATGCCGGCAATGAGCCAGCCGCCGTGTCCCTGCGCGGGTTTGGTCAGATGCCAGATTTCGTCAAACGCGCTCGGCGCGGCGTCGCCTTCACGCACCTCGCCGGTGAAGCGAACGCTCACCACCAGCTTGTCGCCTTCTTCTACGGCGTCGATCACCTGGGCGTCCACAGCCAGCACATCGGTGGGCTCATTGGCCGCGCCGCGCTCGCTGATCTGCATGGCCAGTTCGGCATAGATTTCGGGCGTGGTGAAGGCGCGCAGATCGTCCTGGTTGCTGGCGTCGAACGCGGCCTGCAGACGGATGAAGTTCAGCTTGGCTTCGCGGGCAAAGGCCGTTGCGTCGAACCCGGGCGGGAAGCTGCGGGTGTCGGCCGGGGCCAGGCTGCTCGCCGCAGATGCGGAAGACGGGGCGTCGAAGCGGACGGGCGCGGACTGCGGCGCGTGCCCGGCGTACTGCATGGCCGGGGTGGAGGGCGCGTTCTTGCGCAGCAGCCAGCGGATGGCGATGAAGGCCACCAGCGCCAGTAGCGCGAGCATGAGGAAGTTCGCCATTTCTTCGCCCAGACCCAGGTGCGACATCAACGCGGCGAGGCCGAGACCGGCTGCCAGACCGGCAATCGGGCCCATCCAGCTACGCTTTTGCGGGGCGGCCTGTGCCGGCGCGGCCTGTTGCTGGCGCTGCGGGGCGGGGGCCGCGTCCTGTTTGGCGGGGGCACTGCGCTGCATGCCGAATGACTTGCCGCCGCCCATGCGCTTGGCCTCGGCGTCGTGCGCGGACAGGCCAAAGGTGAGGAATACGGCAAACAGACTGACGAGGAAGGTTTTCATGGGGGGCTCCCAAAGGGCGATGAAGGCCCGATGGTGACGCGGAATTACTATCCTGACCAGTCGATTTTTCTACGCGAAAAGTTCGGTTTTCACGATGCGGATGGCTAAACGATCAGCTCTGAGTTGATGCACGCAGAGCCCGGCTGTGGCGGTGCACGGTATCGACGAGCACGCTGACCTTGTCTGGCTCGGTGAACTGCGAAATGCCGTGGCCAAGATTGAACACATGGCCGGGGTGGTTGCCGTAGGCGTCGAGGATACGGGTGGCTTCGCGCTCGATGGCGTCGGCGCTGCCCAGCAGGGTGAAAGGGTCGAGGTTGCCTTGTAGCGCGACTTGCCCGCCCACGCGCCGGCGCGCCTCACCGATATCGGTGTGCCAGTCGAGTCCCAGCGCGTCGGCCCCGATGGCGGCCTGCGCTTCGAGCCAGTTGCCGCCGCCCTTGGTGAAGACGATGTTGGGCACGCGGCGGCCGTCGCGTGTCTTGGTAAGCCCGGCGACGATGCGCTGCAGGTAGGCGAGCGAAAATTCCTGATAGGCCGCCGGCGTCAGGCTGCCGCCCCAGGAATCGAAGATCATCACGGCCTGAGCGCCGGCTTCGATCTGCGCGTTGAGGTAATCGGTCACTGCCGTCGCGGTGACGTCGAGAATGTGGTGCAGCAGGTCGGGCCGGCTGTAGAGCAGGGTTTTGATGTGGCGGTAGTCGTCCGAGCCGCCGCCTTCGACCATGTAGCACGCCAGCGTGTAGGGGCTGCCGGAAAACCCGATCAGCGGGACCGAGCCGTCGAGCGCGCGGCGGATGCTGGTGACTGCGTCCATCACATAGCCGAGTTTGTCGTGGGGGTCGGGCGCGGAAAGATCGCGGATTTCCCATTCGGAACGCAGCGGCCGTTCGAAACGCGGGCCTTCGCCGGCGGCGAAATACAGGCCCAGCCCCATCGCGTCGGGCACGGTGAGGATGTCGGAAAACAGGATCGCGGCATCGAGCGGGTAGCGCGCCAGCGGTTGCAGCGTCACCTCGGTGGCGAGATCGGGCGTTTTGCACAGGGTGAGAAAGTCGCCGGCGCGCGCGCGGGTGGCGTTGTATTCCGGCAGGTAGCGCCCGGCCTGGCGCATCAGCCACAGCGGGGTGTAGTCGGTCGGCTCGCGCAGCAGCGCGCGCAGGAAGGTATCGTTCTTGAGGACGGACATGGGGCGGGCCGGTGGGGCAAAGCCCGCATTCTAGCAGGCCGCCCCACCCGGCCCGGGCGGCTTACAGCCGGCGGAAAGTCCAGTCGCCGCGTCCGGCCGGGCAGGCCAGCACCTCGCGCGGCTTATTGCCGTTGACGCTCATCGTGGCGTAGCGGCAGCCGTCGCGGGCATCGCGGCCGGGTATGAACTGGTAGCGCGACGGGCCATGCGTCCACACCACCGGTACGCCGGGCCGGCCCAGATCGAGCGCGTGGCCCATGCAGGCACGGTCGCGATCGTCCATGTGGTCGCCGATGGCGTGGCCGAGCACCGCGCCGAGCACGCCGCCGACGACCATGCCGACGACGCGGTCGTCGCGGTCGGCCACCTGGCCGCCGATTACCGCGCCGGCGACACCACCGATGACGGCACCGATTTCGTCGCGGTTGCAGCGACCGGACGCGATGCCGTAATCCCGAACGTAGACTGCGCCGCTCTTGCCTTCGTACTTTTTATGTTTCTTGTGTTTCTTGTCGTGTTTGTCGTCGTCATGGTCGTATTTTTTGTAATAGCCGTGCGCCGGTGCGTGACCGGGCGGGTCGGCGAGCGCCGGGCCGACTGCCAGGCAGGTGGCAAGCAGCATCGTGGAAGCAATCTTCATGGTGTTCTCCTGCGGGGTTGAAGGTTGAGCCGATATCGGCCCAACCCGCACTTTACTGTAGTCACAGTCGCGATCAGTTGTACCAGGGGCGATGGTCATAGCCATAGCTGTCGCCATAGCCGTTACGCGCCTGGTGATCCATTTTTTCGTCGCGGATGTTGCGGCTAGCCCTGTCCAGCGCATGGTCCAGGCGCTGGAATTCGCGCGCATCGATCTTGCCGTCGTCAGACCGGAAGTGGCGCTCCATGTCACGGATGTGGGCTTGTTGACGCATCAGCTCACGATACTCGAACCGCGTCAGCGCGCCGTTGCGGAAGCCGGCCTGGATGCGCCCCATCTGTCTGTCCTGGCGCGCATTGATCGTCTGACTGAAATCCTGGCTCTGCTGGAATCCCGGGCCGTAGCGATCACCCCGGTCGTAACCCCAGTCAGCGTGTGCGCCACCAGCGGCAAGGCTCATCAGGCCCAGGGCCATGGCAGAAAGGGTGAGTTTGAAGTTTGTGCGGTTCATGTTTTCGCTCCTGTGTGGGTGGGTGTCGCTGTGAATTCAGCCGACGGTTCCACTGTAGGCGCGCCGTGTAAGCGGCATGTGTGAGCGGCGTAACGGGATGTAACGCAGTGTTACGCACCATGCAGGCGAAAAAAGAGGCCGAACAGCGTTCGGCCTCAATCGTGCGCGGAGCGGAGTCCCCCACGCACGCTGGAGCTGCTATCGGAGGCGCGGATCGGGGTCTGGGATGGTCGTCTCCCGCGCGCCGTCGGGGCCGGCGTGGTGCTTCAAGGGGCGTCTGTGCATGGTTTCACTCCTCGTGGAATGCGCGCTTCAGCGCGGCGATCTTGCGTTGGGCTTCCTTGCGGCTGAGGCCGTATTTTTCCTGAAGCACGCTCGCAAAATGTTCGATCCTGACGTAGAGCCGGTCGAGTGTTTCAGCTTCAACCGGCCTCACGGGCCGACGCGATGCCCGGATGGGCGGGGCTATCGCTTTTTCCGGCACGCAAAGCGGCCGGCGCATCAGCCCTGGGCCTTCAGGCGAAGATCGTTGCGAACGCTCTTCACGCCTTCGATGCCGGCAGCGATGGTTTCGGCCTGGCGAACCTGCTCGGGCTTCGCCACCTCACCGGAGAGCACGACCGCACCCTTGATGGTTTCGACGCTGACGTCCAGCCCTTTCAGCCGGGTTTCCTTGAGCAGGGCGGCTTTCACCTTGGCGGTGATCCAGGCGTCATCCAGATATTTGCCGGCGTCGGCGCGGTCCTTGTTGGCGGTGGCCTTGATGAATTCGTCCGGGCTCAATGCGCCGTCCTTGTTGACGTCGCCCGCCTTAAACGCATCAGGCTTGCCCCCTTGCGCGGCAAACTCTTCCAGCGTGATGACGCCGTCCTTGTCGGTGTCGTATTGGGAGAAATCCGCCGGTGCCGTCCCCGCCAGGGCGGCGTGAGCGGTAAATAGCCCCAGCAGACCAAGGCGGGCAAGTTTCAGGGTACGGGTCGAAGTGTGATTCATGGCTAACTCCTGTGAGGTTGGTCAGACGAGCGTCGTTACACTCGATCAGGACTTAGCCAATGCCGTGCCAGATAATAATTATGTCTAATAAACAAATGCTTAGGATGGTTTTGCGGGCGCGCGCCCAGCCTGAAGAGCGATCTTGGCAGCCGAAAACGTCGCCTCTCGGCGACAGTAAAAGGCGGGATGCGTCAACGCCCTGATTTATCGTGGCTTTTCTGTCGTCCCAAGGCGACATTCGGGATGGCGGGCGGCGTGCGCGCACAAAAAACGGGGCGCGAGCCCCGTCAGGTGGTTTGCGTGGGGGTCAGACCGTGGGCGGGCGCCGGCCCAGTACCAACATGGCCAGAAACACGATCAAACCAACCGCAAAGACGATTTTGGCGACGCCTGCCGCCGTGCCGGCGACGCCGGCAAAGCCGAAAACGCCCGCCACGATGGCAACAACGAGAAAGGTGATGGCCCATCCGAACATGAGGTTCTCCTTGAATAGTGGGAATGCCCACTGGCATCCCAGCGTATGCAGGAGATGTGCCAACGTGCCCGGCCTTAACCCGGCGGCGTGTCGTCGCCGCTTTTGAACAGCGCGGGGTTGAGTTGATGGCGTTGCAGCAGGCGGTAGACCTCGGTGCGGTTGCGGCCCGCCAGCCGGGCCACCTCGCTGACCTGGCCACGGGTGAGCTTCAACAGGGTGACCAGATAATCGCGTTCGAATTCGGCGCGGGCTTCGGCCAGCGGGCGGATGTCGGCGGGTTTGTCGCGCAGCGCGCGCGCCACCAGGGTGGCGGGGATGGTCGGCGTGGTGGCCAGCGCGCAGCATTGTTCCAGCGCGTTGCGCAATTGCCGGATGTTGCCCGGCCAGTCGGCGCGTACCAGTAATTCCAGCGCCTCGGGGGCAAAGCCGGTGAGTGTGCGCTGATACTTGGCGGCCAGTTCGGCGAGGAAATGCTGGGCCAGCAGGGGAATGTCCTCGCGCCGCTCGCGCAGGGGCGGCAGGGCCAGGCTCACCACGTTGAGCCGGTAATACAGGTCTTCACGGAAGCTGCCGTCCATGATCGCGGCTTCGAGATCACGATGCGTGGCCGACAGGATGCGCACGTCGATGGAGCGCGCTTCGGTGGCGCCCACCGGGCGGATTTCGCGTTCCTGCAGCACGCGTAGCAGTTTCACCTGCAAGGGCTGCGGCATGTCGCCGATTTCGTCGAGAAAGACCGTGCCGCCCTGTGCGGCGACAAAGAGGCCGGTGTGGTCGCGCGCCGCGCCGGTGAATGCGCCTTTGACGTGGCCGAACAATTCCGATTCGAGCAGTTCGGCGGGAATCGCGCCACAGTTGATGGCAATGAAAGGGGCGCGATGCCGGGGACTGGCGCGGTGGATGGCACGCGCGAGCACTTCCTTGCCGGTGCCGGATTCGCCCAGAATCAGTAGCGGCGCGTCGCTTTGTGCGGCCAGGCGGGCTTCGGCCAGCAGGCTTTCCATGCCGGCGCTGGCGGTGACCACGTCCTCGCGCCAGCTGGCGTCGTTGGCGTCGGTCGCGGTCTCGCCGCCGCCCAGCCTCGTCGCGCGGTTGAGTAGCTCGATCAGCGTCGGCGCGTCGTAGGGTTTGGTGAGATAGCCGAACAGGCCCTGCTGGGTGGCCGCCACGGCGTCGGGGATGGTGCCGTGCGCGGTGAGCACGATGACCGGCAGCGCCGGGTCGCGTGTGTGGATGGCGCGGAACAGCGCCAGGCCGTCCATGCCCGGCATCTGCATGTCGGTGAGCACGGCGTCGGGCCGCGCGTGCGCCAGTGCGGCGAGCGCGGTGCCGCCGCTGTCAACGGCGGTGACGGCGAAGCCATTGCCTTCGAGCCGCAGCGCGATCAGCGTGCGCAAGGCGGCGTCGTCGTCGACCAGCAGGATGAGCGGTTTTTTCATCGTGGCGTATTTTCCGTGCCGGATTTACCGGGGTTTGGGCGTGTCGTCGCGCTGTTGCAGGGATTTTTCCAGCGCCTTCAACTGGTCGATGCGGGTTTGCAGTTCCTGCGTGCGGCTGGTCTGTCGGCGGGCGTCGAGCTGTGCCTTGAGGCTGGCTCGGGCCAGGTCGACCAGCGCCTGCGCACGCGCGTCCCGGGTGTCGAGCGTGCCGAGCAGCTTGAGCGCCCGTTCCTGCGAGGCGGCGTCGTCATCGCGGCCGAGCAGCAGGGCAAAGCGGAACTGGAGCCGGGCGGAGACCAGCCGTTCGCCTTCCAGACGGTTGCGTTCGGCGCGCTGGGCGTCGGCAGACTGCACGGCCAGCCGCGCCAGTTCGTCGAGGGCGTCGTCGCTATCGAGGCTGGTGGAGGCGCGTGACACCGTCGGCGCGGGGTCGGGCGCGGGCGACGGCGGCAGCGTACAGGCGCTCAACAGCGCGCAGGCAAAGAGGGCGATCAGGCGGGTGGTCATCAGGCAGACGGGGGCGGGAAAGGGGAAGCAGGACAGCTCAGACGGAAACAGGTGGCCCAAGGTTCGCGTTCCACCAGCGTGGCGTCGCCGCCCAGGCTGCGCAGGGATTCGCGCACGATGGCCAGCCCCAGCCCGCTGCCTTTCACGGCGCTGGTGGGTTGACGGCTGCCCTGGTAGAACGCCTCGAACACCCGGGCGCGTTCTGCCGCCGGGATGCCCGGGCCTTGGTCGCAGACGTCGAGCGTCAGCACGCCATCGGGCTGGGAGCGCGCCTCGATCAGCAGACGGCCGTCTTCCGGACTGAACTTGATGGCGTTGGAAAGCAGATTGTCGAGCGCGGTTTCCAGCCGTGCGGCGTCGAGGTGCAGCGTGACGGAATCGGCCCGGACGTCGATCGACAGCCGGCGTGCCGCGAGCGGCAGGTTCTGGCGCGCGATCACCGCCTGCAGCAGCGCGTCGAGCGCGACCGGCGCACGCGCGGCCGCCGTGTCACCCGCCCGTGCGCCCACCCGGATCAGGTCTTCGATGCGTTTTTGCAGTTCCCGGCCGCTGCCGTCCATGATGCGAACGATATCGCGCTGGCGCGGATTCAGCGGGCCGGCCAGGGTATCGTCGAGCAGCGCCACCCCCTCGCGCAGCGAAGCCAGCGGGGTTTTGAGTTCATGCGATACCTGGCGCAGGAAGCGGATTTTCTGGTCTGCCAGCGCTTGCAGACGCTGGCGCAGCCACTCCATTTCGCGGCCCAGTTCGACCATGTCCTGCGGGCCGACCAGGGCCGGCAGCGGCGTGTGTTCCCCCCGCCCGAGCTGCCGGATCGACGCCCGCAGCTGGCGGATCGGACGATTGATCATCGAGGAAAACACGGCGGCCAGCAGCAGCGTCAGTGGAATCAGCGCCAGCGCCAGCAGCATCAGCCGGCGCTGGGTGGCGCGCACGTCGGCTTCGAGTGCGTCCATTCGCTGCTGGATGGCGGCGTCGGATTGCGTCAGCAAAGTGCGAGCGCCGTCATGCAGGGCGTCGAAATCGCGGTCGAGTGCGCGAAAACCGGCGCTGTCGAGAAAGTGCCCGGGGCGCATCTGCTGATACAAGGCTTCGGTCTTCTGCCGCAATGCCGCCAGGGTGTCGCGGGCACGGGCGTCGGTCAGGCGGCGGGTCAGTGCGTCCAGCAGGTTGACCATCGCATCCTGCCGGGCCTGGAGTGCGGGCCCGAGTTCGGCGTCCTGCAGCAGATGGTATTGGCCGGCCGCGCGCTGCAACTGGCTGGTGGCGTCCAGCAGTGTGCGGGTATCGCGGGTCACGGCGAGACTGTCGGTCGCCGACTGCCGCTGGGTTTCGGCTATGCCCTGCAACACGCGGATGGCGTTGATGAGGCCGCTGGCGAGCGGCACCGTCAGCACCATCATCGCGACGATGACGAGGACGGTGAACGAGCGCGGGTAGTAGCGACTGGAGAGCATACGGCCGGCACCGCCGGGTCAGCGGCCCGGCAGACTCCGACCGGTGGCCGGCTCAGGCCAGGTCGAGATACGCCAGGATGCCTTTGGCGGCTTCACGGCCTTCCCACACGGCGGTTACGACCAGATCGGAGCCGCGCACCATGTCGCCGCCGGCGAACACCTTGGGATTGGCGGTCTGGAAAGCGTGCGTGCCGCCCTTGGCGATGACGCGCCCGCCCTGGTCGATGGCGATGCTGTGTTGCTCGAACCACGGCTGCGGATTGGGACGGAAGCCGAAGGCGACGATGACGTGGTCGGCCGGCACGATTTCTTCCGAGCCCGGCACCACCACCGGCGTGCGGCGACCGCGTGCATCCGCAGGGCCGAGTTCGGTGGTGACGAGTTTCACGCCTTCGACGCGGCCATTACCGACGATCTCGACCGGCTGACGGTTCCACAAAAACTGCACGCCTTCTTCCTTGGCGTTGCCGACTTCGCGCTTGGAGCCGGGCATGTTGGCTTCGTCGCGGCGGTAGGCGCAGGTGACGGACGCCGCACCCTGGCGGATGCTGGTGCGGTTGCAGTCCATCGCGGTATCGCCGCCGCCGAGCACCACCACGCGCTTGCCTTTCATGTCGTGGAACACCTCGCCGGGCTTGGCCAGATCGAGGCATTTGCGCACGTTGGAAATCAGGAAGGGCAGCGCTTCGAGCACGCCCGGCAGGTCTTCGCCGGGGAAGCCACCCTTCATGTAGGTGTACGTGCCCATGCCCATGAACACGGCGTCGTATTCGTCGAGCAGGGTTTGCATGGCCACATCCTTGCCGATATCGGTGTTAAGACGAAACTCGACGCCCATGCCTTCGAGCACTTCGCGGCGACGTGTCATCACCCATTTTTCCATCTTGAACTCGGGGATGCCGAAAGTGAGCAGACCACCGATCTCGTCATAGCGGTCGAACACCACCGGGGTCACGCCGTTCCTCGCCAGCACGTCGGCACAGCCCAATCCTGCAGGCCCGGCACCGATCACCGCAACCTTCTTGCCGGTGGCGACGACGTTCGACATGTCGGGCCGCCAGCCCGCCTTGAAGGCTTCTTCGGAAATGTATTTCTCGATTTGACCGATCGTCACCGCACCAAAGCCGCCGCCCGCATCGAAACCGTCGCTGTTGAGCGTGCACGCGCCTTCGCACAGGCGGTCTTGCGGACACACCCGGCCGCACACTTCCGGCAGCGAGTTGGTCTGGTGGCTCAACTCAGCGGCCTCGAACAGCCGGCCTTCGGTCACCAGCTTCAGCCAGTTGGGAATGTAGTTGTGCACCGGGCACTTCCACTCGCAATACGGATTGCCGCAGCCGAGGCAGCGGTCGGCTTGCTCGGTCGCCTGCTCCTGCGGCATCAGCGCGTAGATTTCGCGGAACTCGTGCTTGCGTACCTGTGCTTCGGTCTTGTCGCCGTCACGTCGTTGCTGCTTCAAAAACTGGAATGCGTCACCCATCATGCTTCTCGATTAGTAAATTCAGTTGTGTGGCCAGTCCTGCGGGTCGCGGTGCTGGTGCAGGCAGGCCAGGACGGTAATTTTTTCGTCGCGTATGCGATAGAAAAGGTTGTAGGGAAACTTCCGCAATCCAATCCTGCGCACGCCAGGCAGTACTTCTGCAAACAGCAACGGGTTTCTGCGCACATAGCCGAGATTCAATTCAACCGCACGCAGAAATTCCGCTGATAGCCCTCGCGTCTGCTCTTCGTACCAGACGGTCGCGTCCCGGATTTCACGTTGCGCTTGCGTGCCGACAATCAGCTTCACAGGGAACGTTCGATTTCCGCCCGCACTGCCTCCCAGGGTTTGCCGTCTTCCGGATGCGCATCGCTTTCGCGCAGACGGGTTTCAAGCAATTGCCGCTGCGCGTCAGACAGGCGCTGCTGCGCCGCCTCTTCTGCAATCGCGTCCCACAGGTCTTCCACCAGTTGCATTTTTTCGGCAAAAGGCCGTTTTTTGGCTTCTTCCAGCAGGTCGATTTCCATCTGGGGCTCCATGTCGGTTCGGGCTTTCAGCTTACACCGTTGCGCCCGCGCGCACCGCGCCGGGGATGTCATCCACCAGGTCTTCAATCGTGATGCGCTTGGGTTTCACCAGCCACACTTTCGCCAGCGCGGCGTCGAAATCAGCCAGCAATGCCATGGCGCGCGCCGAGCCGGTGAGCGCAAGATGGCGTTCGACCTGGGTTTTGAAGAACAGGCGGAAGGGCTCGGTGTCGTCGCTGGTGATGCGGCTGACCTCGACCATTTCCTTGTTCAGCTTCGAAACGAAGTCGCCCGCTTCATCGACGATGAACGCCATGCCGCCCGACATGCCGGCCCCGAAGTTCAGGCCGGTGTCGCCGAGCACGAGCACGGTGCCGCCGGTCATGTATTCGCAGCCATGGTCGCCGATGCCTTCCACCACCGCCAGCGCGCCGGAATTGCGCACGCCGAAGCGTTCGCCGCCCATGCCGGCTGCATACAATTCGCCCGCCGTCGCGCCGTACAGGCAGGTGTTGCCGACGAGCGTGTTGCGATGCGCCTCGAAGGTGGCCACGCGCGGCGGGTAGATCACCAGCCGACCGCCGCCCATGCCCTTGCCGACGTAGTCGTTGGCGTCGCCTTCGAGCGTGATCGTGAGGCCCTTGTGGTTCCACACGCCGAGGCTCTGGCCAGCGCTGCCGGTCAACTGAATGCGAATGGTGTCGTCGGGCAAGCCTTTGCCGCCGTGAGCCCGGGCGATTTCACCGGAGAGGCGTGCGCCGATGGAACGGTTCACGTTCTTCACCGTGTAGGCGCGCTCGATCTTGTTGCCGGACTGGATCGCGGCGAGCGTGTCGGCGACCATCTGTTCGGCCAGTTCACCCTTGTCGAACGAAGGATTGCGGTCCTGCTGCGCAAAGCGCGGCGCGTCGTCGGGAATGGTGCCGTGCGCGAGCAGGGCGTCGAGCTTGAGCCGGCCCTGGCGTGCGGTATCGCCTGCGGTGATTTCGAGCAGGTCGGTGCGGCCGATGAGGTCGGTGAGCTGGCGCACGCCGAGCGCGGCCATCAGCTCGCGGGTTTCTTCGGCGACGAACCTGAAGTAGTTGACGACCATCTCGGGCAGGCCGATGAAGTGATCTTTACGCAGTTTGTCGTTTTGCGTGGCCACGCCGGTGGCGCAGTTGTTGAGGTGGCAGATGCGCAGGTATTTGCAGCCCAGCGCGACCATGGGGCCGGTGCCGAAGCCGAAGGATTCCGCACCGAGGATCGCGGCTTTCACCACGTCCAGCCCGGTTTTCAGGCCACCGTCGGTCTGCACGCGTACGCGACCGCGCAGGCCGTTGGCGCGCAAGACCTGCTGCGCTTCACTCAAACCCAGTTCCCACGGGGTGCCGGCGTATTTCACCGAGGTGAGCGGGGAGGCACCGGTGCCGCCGTCGTAGCCGGAAATGGTGATGAGGTCGGCGTAGGCTTTCGCCACCCCCGCCGCGATCGTGCCGACGCCGGGGCCGGCGACGAGCTTCACCGACACCTGCGCGGCGGGGTTGACCTGCTTCAGGTCGTAAATCAGCTGCGCCAGGTCTTCGATGGAATAAATGTCGTGGTGCGGCGGCGGCGAAATCAGCGGCGTGCCGGGTTTGCAGTGACGCAGGGCGGCAATCGTCGGCGACACCTTGTCGCCGGGCAGCTGGCCGCCTTCGCCGGGCTTCGCGCCCTGCGCGATCTTGATCTGGAGCACTTCGGCGTTGACCAGATAGGTGGCGGTGACGCCGAAACGGCCCGAGGCGATCTGCTTGATCTTGGACGTTTTGACCGTGCCGTAGCGCTTGGGGTCTTCGCCGCCTTCGCCCGAGTTGGAGCGGCCGCCGATGCGGTTCATGCCTTCGGCAAGCGCCTCGTGGGCTTCGGGCGACAAGGCCCCCAGCGACATGCCGGCCGAGTCGAAACGCTTGAGTATGGATTCGAGCGGCTCGACTTCGGACAGCGGAATCGGTGTCGCGTCCTTGAGTTTGAGCAGGTCGCGCAACATCGCCACCGGGCGCGTGTTGACGATCTCGGAGTATTTCTTGAACTCGGCGTAGTCGCCCGATTTCACGGCTTTTTGCAGCTGCTGCACCACGTCCGGGTTATAGGCGTGGAATTCCTCGCCGAACATGAATTTCAGCAAACCACCGGCCGACAGCGGCTTCAAGGGGTTGAACGCGGTTTTGTGCAGCAGCGTCTGGTCGGCTTCGAAGTCGCTGAACGTGGCCCCGGACAGGCGCGACTTGGTGCCCTTGAGGCACAGTGCGACGAGGTCTTCGTGGATGCCGACAGCCTCGAACAGCTGCGCGCCGCGATAGCTGGCGACGAGCGAAATGCCCATCTTGGACAGCACCTTGTAGATGCCCTTGTCCATGCCCTTGCGGAAGTTCGACAGCGCCTTGTCGAGGCCGGGCTTGATCTCGCCGGTTTTCACGAATTCGCCGATGACCTGGTAGGCCAGGTACGGATACACGGCGGTTGCGCCGTAGCCGATCAGGCAGGCGTAGTGGTGCGGGTCGCGCACCGTGCCGGTTTCCACGATGAGGTTGGCGTCGCAGCGCAGGCCGGCGTTGATGAGCGCGTGGTGTACCGCGCCGGTGGCAAACAGCGCGTGGATCGGCAGGCGATCACGGCCAATGTTGCGGTCGGACAGCACGAGCAGCACCTTGCCGGCTTTGACGGCGTCGACGGCGCGGGCGGCCAGCGCCTGGATCGCCGCTTGCAGTGACATCGCCGCCGGGTCGTAATGCAGGTCGAGCGTGGTTGGCGCAAAGGCCGCGTCGTTCAGGTTCAGCAGGTGATCGAAGGCGTCCTTCGACAGCAGCGGCGTGTGCACTTCAACACGATGCGCGTGCGCCGGCGTTTCCTCGAACAGGTTGCGCTCGGGGCCGAAGGCCGTGTTGAGCGACATGACGATGGCTTCGCGGATCGGGTCGATCGGCGGGTTGGTCACCTGGGCGAACTGCTGGCGCAGGTAGTCGAACGGCGAGCGCACTTTCTGCGAGAGCACCGCCATCGGCGTGTCGTCACCCATCGAGCCGATGGCTTCGGCACCGTCTTCGGCGAGCACGCGGATGATCTGGTCGCGTTCCTCGAAGCTCACGTTGAAGAGCTTCTGGTGCGTCAGCAGACTCGCGGCGTCCATCACCGCCATGCCGGCGTCCTGATTGATCGGCAGGTCGAGCTTTACCGCGTTGGTCTTCAGCCATTCGCGGTAGGGCTGGCGGCCTTTCAGTTCGTTGTCGATGTCTTCCGGCATCAGCAGGCGGCCGGTCGTCAAATCGGCGGCCACCATCTGGCCGGGTTTGACGCGGCCCTTCTTCTCGACGTTGGCGGGGTCGATCTGCCACACGCCGACTTCGGAGGCGATGGTGAGGATGCGGTCCTTGGTCAGCACCCAGCGCGCGGGGCGCAGGCCGTTGCGGTCGAGCGTGCAGACAGCGTAGCGGCCGTCGGTGAGGACGACGCCGGCGGGGCCGTCCCACGGCTCCATATGCATGGAGTTGTATTCGTAAAACGCGCGGATGTCCGGATCCATCGATTCGACGTTCTGCCACGCTGCCGGGATGACCAGACGCAGCGCGCGGAAGAGGCCCGTGCCGCCCATCACCAGGCCTTCGACCATGTTGTCGAGCGACATCGAATCCGAGCCGTTGGTGCCGACGATGGGACGGATATCGTCCATGTCCGGGATCAGGGGTGTGGCGAATTTCTGCTCGCGCGCGCGGCTCCAGCTGCGGTTGCCCTGCACGGTGTTGATTTCGCCGTTGTGCGCGAGGTAGCGGAATGGCTGCGCCAGACGCCACTGCGGCCAGGTGTTGGTCGAAAACCGCTGGTGGAATACGGCCAGGCTCGACGCGAAGCGGTCGTCGTGGAGATCCGGGTAGAACACCGGCAGGTTCTCCGGCATCACCAGCCCCTTGTAGCTGATGACGCGGCACGACAGCGTGGGCAGGTAGAACACCGGGTCGGCAGCCAGCGCCTTTTCGGCGCGGCGGCGCGCGATATAGAGCTTGCGCTCGAAGTCGTCGCCCGCCATGCCGGCCGCCGCGTTCACGAACACCTGTTCGATCACCGGCAGCGATTCCAGCGCGGACGCGCCGCACACTTTCGGGTCGGTCGGCACCAGACGGAAGCCGGCAACGACGAGGCCCTGGCCTTCGAGTTCGGTCTTGAGGGTGGCGCGGGCAGCGTCGCGGGCGGCGGCGTCCTGCGACAGGAACACCAGGCCGGCGGCGTACAGATCGTCCAGCGCAAAGCCGGCGTCAAGCGCCACGGCACGCAGGAACGCGTCGGGTTTCTTGAACAGCAGACCGCAGCCGTCGCCCGACAGGCCGTCGGCCGCAATCGCGCCCCGGTGCGTCATGCAGGCGAGCGAGCCGATGGCGTTTTGCACCAGCGTATGGCTGGGTTGATCGTCGATCTGCGCGATCAGGCCGAAGCCGCAGCTATCCTGTTCAAAATCGGGTGAGTACAGCGTCCCGTCGAGCCAGCTTTGTCTGTCCATTGTTTTCCGTATGCCCAGATAGCAGCGGCCTGCCAAACCGGCAAGCCGCCCTTGATTCAAATCCGCAAGCAAAATTCAAGCGAAAAGTGCGGCATTTTAATCCCGTGGGGGCCGTGCGGCAATGGCACGCCGCCGACAAGGCCTTGTTCGGGCTAGGGTTTCGAGCAGAAAAAGGGGAGAGGATTCCCGGACGGGTGGCCATGACAATAAAAAAGCCAGGGCAACGCCCTGGCTTGTGAGCTGCAATGGCTGCACCGGGCCTGATGAGCAGGCCAGGATGACTCAGGCGAGATCGAAGCGGTCGAGGTTCATCACCTTGTTCCACGCGGCGACGAAGTCACCCACGAACTTTTCCTGGGCATCCGACCCGCCGTAGACCTCGGCAATGGCCCGCAACTGCGAGTTGGAACCGAACACCAGATCGGCGCGGGTAGCCGTGAATTTCACTGCTCCCGACTTGCGGTCACGCAGATCGAACACGCCTTTTGCGTTGGACTGGGCGACCCATTCGTTCTTCATGTCGAGCAGGTTCACGAAGAAGTCGTTGGACAGCGTGCCGACCCGGTCGGTGAAGACGCCGTGTTTTGCGCCGCCGACGTTGGTGCCGAGCATCCGCATTCCGCCGACCAGCACCGTCATTTCCGGCGGGGTGAGCGTGAGCAACTGGGCTTTGTCGACCAAAAGCGCTTCGACCGAGGCGTGCGGCGTGCCCTTGACGTAGTTGCGGAAGCCGTCGGCCACGGGCTCAAGCACGGCAAAGGACTCGATATCGGTCTGCTCGGCTGAGGCGTCCATGCGACCCGGGGTGAAGGGTACAGTAACCGTCACACCGGCCGCCTTGGCCGCCTGCTCGACGCCGGTGCAGCCGGCCAGCACGATCAGGTCGGCCAGCGACACCTTTTTGCCGCCCGTGGCCTGCGCGTTGAAGTCCTTCTGCACGCCTTCAAGCGCGCCGAGCACCTTGGCGAGCTGGGCCGGCTGGTTGGCTTCCCAGTCCTTCATCGGGGCGAGGCGGATGCGTGCACCGTTGGCCCCGCCGCGCTTGTCCGAACCCCGGAAGGTGGAGGCCGAGGCCCAGGCCGCCGAGACCCGCTCGGACACCGACAGACCGGTGGCGGCGATCATGGCCTTGAGCGCGGCCACGTCCTTATCATCGACCAGCGGGTGGTTCACGGCCGGGATCGGGTCTTGCCAGATCAGCTCTTCCTGCGGCACTTCGGGGCCGAGGTAGCGAGCCTTCGGGCCCATGTCGCGATGGGTGAGCTTGAACCAGGCGCGGGCGAAGGCGTCGGCAAATTCGTCCGGATTGGCCTTGAACTGGCGCGCGATCTTCTCGTAGGCCGGATCCATGCGCATCGCCATGTCAGCGGCGGTCATGATGATCGGCGCTTTCTTCGACGGGTCGTGCGCGGCCGGGGCCATGTTGCTGTCGTTGTGCGCTTTCGGCGTCCACTGGTTGGCACCGGCCGGGCTCTTGGACAGGGTCCAGTCGTTATTGAACAGCACCTCCAGGTAGCTCATGTCCCACTTGATGGGCGTGGGCGTCCACGAACCTTCGAGGCCGCTGCCGATCTGGTCGCCGCCCTTGCCGCTCTTGTACGCGGATTTCCAGCCCAGGCCCTGCTGGTCGATGGCTCCGGCTTCCGGCTCGCGGCCCACCAGCGCGGCGTCGCCCGCCCCGTGGCACTTACCGAAGGTGTGGCCGCCGGCGGTGAGCGCCACGGTTTCGTAATCGTTCATCGCCATGCGGCGGAAGGTTTCGCGTACATCGCGGCCCGAGCCGAGCGGATCAGGGTTGCCGTTGGGGCCTTCCGGGTTCACGTAGATGAGCCCCATCTGCACGGCGGCAAGCGGGCCTTCCAGCTCACGGTCGCCGCTGTAGCGCTTGTCTTCCAGCCATTTGCCTTCGGAGCCCCAGTAAACGGATTCGTCGGGTTCGTACACGTCGCGGCGGCCGCCGGCAAAGCCAAAGGTCTTGAAGCCCATGGATTCCAGCGCCACGTTACCGGCCAGCACAATCAGGTCGGCCCAGGAAATCTTGCGGCCGTATTTCTGCTTGACCGGCCACAGCAGGCGGCGCGCCTTGTCGAGGTTGACGTTGTCCGGCCAGCTGTTGGTGGGTGCAAAGCGCTGTTGGCCCAAGCCCGCGCCGCCGCGGCCGTCGGCGATGCGATAGGTGCCGGCTGCGTGCCAAGCCATGCGGATGAAGAAGGGGCCGTAGTGGCCGTAGTCGGCCGGCCACCAGTCCTGCGAATCGGTCATCAGCGCGGTGAGGTCTTGTTTCAGTGCTGCGAGATCGAGCGATTTGAATTCACGGGCGTAGTCGAAATCCTCGCCCATCGGGTCGGTTTCGGCAGAAAACTGGTGCAGGATTTTCAGGTTCAGCTGATTCGGCCACCAGTCGGCGCTGGTTGGCCCCTGATGCGCGGCCTGGGTGCGGGCATCGTGGGCGAACGGACATTTCACTTCATTAGGCATGGTCACTCTCCTTGTCGGTGGTGCGCAGCGGCGCGGTATGAGACAGAAACCCCTGCAAGACTTCGGCTATCCGAAAAGCGGAATCCGTGCTGGAGGCTCTGTACTCAGAATAGAAGCTTGACCAAATAAGTGTCTAATTGATTGGTAAATGTTATTTGATTGATGTTTTCAATAAGACGCGCGCCTGCACACAAGCCTGCTTGATCCGTGCAAGCGGCGTGACGGCGAAGTCGATGCGGGTGGAATCGGGCGGGAGAGCGCCTTGCCGACACGCAGAACAGGGTGGCCCGGACAGCCCAAATGCAAAACGCCCAACCGTTGTTAGGGTTGGGCGTTGAAGGGGTGGTGGCCAGTCTCGGAATCGAACCAAGGACACGCGGATTTTCAATCCGCTGCTCTACCAACTGAGCTAACTGGCCGCAAAAGAGGGCGCAATGTAACCGTTTTGGGGGTTGGGCGTCAAGCCGTTCGGCGCGGTTTGCCGGGCTTGGGGGGAATGATGCGCGGTGCGTGCAAGGCCTGGCGCACGGCTTCCGATGGGCGTGAAAAAGCCCCGCTTGCGCGGGGCTTTTAAGGTGGCTGCGCCCGGTACGGTGGCCGGGGCGCGGGCCGGAACGCTGTCGCGATCCTTACATCATGCCGCCCATGCCGCCCATGTCGCCCATGCCGCCGCCCATCGGCGCGGCCGGCTTGTCTTCCGGCAGGTCGGCGACCATGCAGTCGGTGGTGAGCATCAGCGCGGCGATGGACGCTGCGTTCTGCAGGGCGGTGCGGGTGACCTTGGTGGGGTCGAGCACGCCCATCGCCACCATGTCTCCGTAGGTGCCGTTGCCGGCGTTGTAGCCAAAGTTGCCGGTGCCTTCGAGCACCTTGTTGACGACGACCGAGGCTTCTTCGCCGCAGTTCTTCACGATCTGGCGCAATGGTTCTTCAATGGCGCGCAGCACGATCTTCACGCCGGCGTCCTGGTCGTGGTTGTCGCCTTTCACCGCAGCGGCTGCCGACTTGGCGCGCAAGAGCGCCACGCCGCCGCCGGGGACGATGCCTTCTTCGACGGCGGCACGGGTGGCGTGCAACGCGTCTTCGACACGGGCCTTCTTCTCTTTCATCTCGACTTCGGTGGCGGCACCGACCTTGATGACGGCCACGCCTCCGGCCAGCTTGGCCTTGCGCTCTTGCAGCTTTTCGCGGTCGTAGTCGGAGGTCACTTCGTCGATCTGCTTGTTGATCTGGCCGATGCGGGCCTTGATCGCGTCGGCGGAACCCGCGCCGTCGATGATGGTGGTGTTTTCCTTGCCGACTTCGATGCGCTTGGCGCGGCCCAGATCGGTGAGCTGGGCTTTTTCGAGCGTGAGGCCGACTTCTTCGGCGATCACGGTGCCGCCGGTGAGGATGGCCATGTCTTCCAGCATCGCCTTGCGACGGTCGCCGAAGCCCGGTGCCTTGACGGCGCAGGTCTTGAGGATGCCGCGAATGTTGTTGACGACCAGGGTGGCCAGCGCTTCGCCGTCCACGTCTTCGGCCACGATCATCAGCGGCTTGCCGGCCTTGGCGACTTGCTCCAGCACGGGCAGCAGGTCACGGATGTTGGAGATTTTCTTGTCGAACAGCAGGATGAAGGGGTCTTCCATCACCACCATCTGCTTGTCGGGGTTGTTGATGAAGTAGGGCGACAGGTAGCCACGGTCGAACTGCATGCCTTCCACCACATCCAGCTCGTTTTCCAGACCCGAGCTGTCTTCCACGGTGATGACGCCTTCCTTGCCGACCTTGTCCATCGCGGCGGCGATGATGTCGCCGATCGAGCTGTCCGAGTTGGCGGAAATCGAGCCGACCTGGGCGATTTCCTTGGTGCTGGCGCAGGGCACCGACATCTTCTTCAGTTCGCCGGTGATGGCGATCACGGCCTTGTCGATGCCGCGCTTGAGGTCCATCGGGTTCATGCCGGCGGCCACGTACTTCATGCCTTCGTTGACGATGGACTGCGCCAGCACGGTGGCGGTGGTGGTGCCGTCACCGGCCACGTCGGAGGTCTTGGACGCGACTTCCTTGACCATCTGCGCGCCCATGTTTTCCAGCTTGTCTTTCAGTTCGATCTCTTTCGCGACCGACACGCCGTCCTTGGTCACGGTGGGGGCACCGAACGAGCGGTCGAGCACCACGTTGCGGCCTTTCGGGCCCAGGGTCACCTTGACGGCGTCCGCCAGGACGTTGACGCCAGCCACCATGCGGTGGCGCGCGGAATCACCAAAACGTACGTCTTTTGCAGCCATGTTCTAACTCCTAAGTATGCTTGAATTCGATTGAGGGACGCGGGGCTCAGGCCTCGATCACGCCCATGATGTCTTCCTCGCGCATCACGAGGACTTCCTCGCCGTCGACCTTCACGGTCTGGCCGGCGTATTTGCCGAACAGCACGGTGTCGCCGACTTTCACGTCCAGCGGAATCAGCTTGCCCTGGTCGTCCTTCTTGCCCGCGCCCACGGCGAGGATTTCGCCCTGGTCGGGTTTTTCGGTGCTGGCAGAATCGGGAATCACGATGCCGGATGCGGTCTTGCGCTCTTCTTCCTTACGTTTGACGATCACACGGTCGTGCAGGGGACGGATTTTCATGACAGGGTCTCCAGTGCGTTGCAGATAAAAGGCCGCGTGGCGGCCGATAAAAATAGAAGCGGCGACCCGTGTTGTTAGCACTCATCGCCGACGAGTGCTAATGGTAGGGGCGGGGCATGACAATTTCAAGTTGTCGGGCGGAATAATTTGCGCGCCATGCGTGAAACTGGTTCTGCACGCTGTCACCGGCCCGCATACAATCCATCGTATCGACCGCCTTTGCCCCCACCGTGCTCGCCGACCGATCCCGCGCCGCCCTCTGGCACCCCTGCACCCAGATGAAACAGCTCGACGCCGCCCCGCCGCTGGCAGTGGCGCGCGGTGAAGGCGCGTGGCTTATCGACACCGACGGGCGGCGTTATCTGGACGCGATTTCTTCCTGGTGGGTGAACCTCTTCGGCCATTGCAACCCGCGCATCAACGCGGCGATCACCGACCAGCTCGGCAAAATCGAGCACGTGATGCTGGCCGGGGCCACCCACGCGCCGGTGGTCGAACTGTCCGAGCGGCTGGGGAAACTGACCGGGCTGGGCCACGCCTTCTATGGATCGGACGGCGCGTCGGCGACGGAAATCGCGCTGAAAATGAGCGCTCACTTCTGGCGTAATTCAGGCCAGGCGCAGAAGAACGGCTTCGTCAGCCTGCAACACGCCTACCACGGCGAAACCGTGGGCGCGCTCTCGGTCACCGACATTCCGCTGTTCAAAACCACCTACGCGCCGCTCCTGCGGCACAGCGCGCAGGTGCCCAGCCCCGATGCGCGACAGGCCGAACCCGGCGAAACCGCCGAAGCCTACGCGCTGCGCTGCGCCGCTGCGCTGGAGGCATACCTGGCCGAACACGCCGCCACCACAGCCGCCTTCATCGTCGAGCCGCTGGTGCAGGGCGCGGCGGGCATGGCGATGTATCACCCTGTGTATCTCAGGTGCGCGCGAGAAGTGTGCGACCACTATCAAGTGCATCTCATCGCCGACGAAATCGCCGTGGGCTTTGGCCGGTCCGGCACGATGTTTGCCTGTGAGCAAAGCGGTATCCGGCCGGATTTCATCTGTTTGTCCAAGGGCCTTACTGGCGGCTATCTGCCGCTGTCGGCCGTGTTGACGACCGATGACGTCTACGCCGCGTTCTACGGTGACGACACTGCGAAGGGCTTTTTGCATTCGCACTCCTACACCGGCAACCCGCTCGCCTGCCGCGCGGCGCTGGCCACGCTCGACATCTTCGAGCAGGACGGGGTGATTGCCGCCAATCGGCAAAAGTCCGATTTATTTACCGAGGTTCTGGCCGAAGTGATGGCTCACCCAGGCGTGCGTCATCCGCGCCGTCTCGGCATGATCTGGGCCTTTGACCGGATCGACGCACCCGTGGATTTTGCCGCGCGTTTTCATCGTGCCATGCTGGCACGCGGGGTGTTTCTGCGGCCGATCGGCCACACGGTCTATCTCATGCCGCCCTATGTGGTGACGCACGAAGACATGGCGGATCTCGCCGGCAAGCTGCTGGCGGCGCTCGACTCAGTCGCCTGACCCAGCGGCGTCAGCCGGAATGGCCAGCCAGGCGCTGACGCCACCGCCGACGCGCGGCTTGAGCGCGAGCGTCCAGCCCTGCGTTTCGGCGAGCTGGCGCGCAATGGCGAGACCCAGTCCGCTGCCGCCCGTGTCGCGGTTGCGTGAGGGATCCAGGCGGTAGAACGGGCGGAACACGGTCTCGCGCAAGGCGACGGGAATGCCCGGCCCGCAGTCGCGCACGCCGATGAAGATGCCCCGCTCGCAGCGTCGCCGCACCAGTTGCAGGCGGCCCGGGCCGCCGTGGCGCAGCGCGTTGTCCAGCAGGTTGCCAACGACGCGCCGCAGTGCCAGCGGCGCGATCCCGGCCCGGCACGGCGGGCCGTCCGCACGCAGCCGGGTCTGGCCGGGCGACTGGGCTTCGGCGGCCTCGATTAGTTCGTTGAGCAGGGCATCGACGTCCTCGGGCGTGGCCGCTTCGCGCTCGCGTGAGCGCGCAAGTTCGAGCTGCGTGCGGATCAGCGTTTCCATCTCCGCCACGTCGCGTTCCATGCGTTCGAGCAGGGGCGATTCGCGTTCTTCGGCAAGCATGCCCAGCGCCATTTTCAGGCGTGCCAGCGGGCTGCGCAGATCGTGCGAGACGCCGGCCAGCAGCGTGTTCTGGTTTTCGCGCCGCGCCGCCAGTTGGGCGGCGGTGCGATTGAAGACGCGGGCCAGATCGGCGAGTTCGCGGTCGCCGGATTCCGGCAGCCGGGGCGGTGGTTCGTCGCCGCCGATCCGGCGCGCCGCGTCCGCCAGGCGCGCCACGGGCGCGACGATGCGGCGCGCCAGCAACCAGGCCAGGATCAGCGTAATCAGCAAGCCCGCAACAGCGCTCCAGAGCAGGGCGTGCGACGGGCGCGGCGCGATCAGGTCGCGGGCGAAGCTGAAGCGCAGCACCTGTCCCGCCATGGGAATGTCGGCGTGAAAGCGCCCGTCCGCCGATTCGCTTACGTGGAGTTGCGCGTTGCCGGTGTCGAGCCGGCTAGCCAGCGCCGTGCGCAGGAAATTGAGATAGGGGTGGTGCCCGGCCGGCGTGCCCGGGGGGCCCGGAGAAACCGAGATCGTCAGACGGTGACTGCGCGCGAGTTCTTCCGCGAAAGCCGGCCGCGCGACAGCTGGCAGCTCCACCCAGGTGCGGGCCGACAGCACGACCAGGGCCGCCAGATCATCGGCCGAGCGATGCGCGAGCGGCGACAGCAGATAAAAGAAGACCGCCGCGCCGGAGGCCAGCTGAAAGACCAGCAGGCCCGCCGCGAAGGTGAGCGCCGTGCGGCGGAACAGCGAGCCGGACTGCCTCACGCCTCACCGCCCGGCGAGAACAGATAGCCTTCGCCCCAGATGGTGCGCAGATAAACCGGTGCGTCGGGGCGCTCTTCGATCTTGCGGCGCAGCCGCGTGACGCGGACATCCACGCTGCGGTCGAACGGCGCGCGCTCGTACCCCTTGAGCAGCGCGACGAGATGGTCGCGCGTCAATACCCGGTTCGGATGTTCGAGAAAAAGCCGCAACAGGGTGAATTCTCCCGAGGTCAGCGCAATTTCGCTGTCGCCGCGCAACAGCACGTGGCGCGCCACATCCAGCTGGTAAGGCCCGAAACGCAAGGGCAGGGTTTCGGTGGCGGGCGCACCCGGCTGCGTGCGGCGCAGCACCGCACGCACGCGGGCGAGCAGTTCGCGCGGCCCGAAAGGCTTGGCCAGATAATCGTCTGCACCGACTTCCAGGCCCACCACGCGATCCACTTCCTCGCCCCGGGCCGAGATGATGATGACCGGCGGGCCACCCTGCTCGCGCAGCCACCGCAACAGGCTTAGCCCATCCTCGCCGGGCAGCATCAGGTCGAGCACCACCAGATCGACACTTTGGCGTGCCAGGCTGGCGCGGAACGCCACGCCGTCGCCCACGGCCGATACCCGGTAGCCGCTGGCTTCGAGATAGGTGGCGACCAGGTCGCGCAAAGCCACGTCGTCGTCGACCAGCAGTATGCGTTGTGCCGCCTCGTCGCCCATGATTCCCCTGCCCCTCTACCGGAACGTCCGGATTCTAACGTCAAGCACCCTTTGCGCCGCGCGACGAAACAACTTGAAACAAGCTGTAGCGTTTGCGAAAAAAAGACGACACCCCGCGCAGGGACACTGTCCCCACTGTCCGTGTTTCACCTCGGCAGCAGTCGTGCCTCAGCACGTAATCCACTTCAGAAAAGGAGCCTTGCCATGAAAACCTATCAATCCAGCCTGATTGCAATTGCCACCGTGCTCGCACTGGGTGCGACGCTCAATGCCCAGGCGCGCGGGCCGGGGGGCGGACAAGGCGGCATGGGCGGCGGCCAGGGCATGGGCCAGATGGGTGGCCAGGGCATGGGCCAGCCTGGCGGCCAAAGCATGAAGCAGCAGCAGAATGCCCAGGGTTCAGGCGATATGACCCGCGAGCGCACCCGGACGCGCGAGATGACGCAGACCGGTACCCCGGACATGCAGCAGGACATGGCGCAGCGTCGCGCAATGCGCCAGACCCAACAGATGGCACCGGCGGTGCAGTAAGCCGGGGAGCTGCCCCGGTCAGCGCGGAAAGCCGCTCGCCGGGGCACACGAATCGTTTGCCGTCATCGTTCAGTTTCGACTGAGAGTTTCGACATGTATCGTTCGCATCATCGAAAATCGCGCCACAGGCTGGCCGTCGCGGCTTGGCTGGTGCTTGCGGCGGGTGCGGTGCAAGCGGGCGCACCGCTTCCTTCGCACCCGCCATGCGCGATCGAGTCGGGGGCTGAAGCCTGCCGGGTTGACACCACGGAGCCCCCCCGCGCCAATGGTCGCTTCGGCATCGGTTACGAAGCGCGTCGCGAATTCGATACTGGCTCGCATGGAGATCGTGGAGGGCGTATTGAACGGCCGGAACGCATCAACAGGATCGATCGGAGTGGCCGCAGACGCTGAAACCCGGGGCGCTCAGGCGAGGCATCATGAACATCAAATGGAGTTGTGCACGTGTTCAATAAAACAGTATCCATATTGGCGCTAGCGATCCTTACGGGGACGACGGTGCCACTTTATGCGGGCAATGAACCGGGGAATTCGAAGCCCCTGCCCTCGGCGCTTTCGCAAGCGGAAGCAGCCGATCTGCGTTTCATGCGCGAAGAAGAAAAGCTGGCGCGGGATGTCTATCTGAACCTTCACGAGGCTTGGGGTCTGACGCCGTTCGCCAATATCGCCAGCTCCGAGCAAAGTCATATGGACGCGATATTCAAGTTGTTGCGTACTTACCGCCTGGCCGATCCGGCTGCGGGGAAAGCGATCGGCGAGTTCGCCGACCCGGCGCTGCAAACGCTCTACAACACGCTCCTGGAAAAAGGCCTGTTGAGCAATCAGGATGCGTTGCAGGTCGGCGGCCTCATCGAGGAAACGGACATTCGCGATCTGGTGGGCGCAATGGATCGTACCGACAATGCCGACATCGATGCCGTCTATGAAAGGCTGCGGTGCGGCTCGCGCAACCACCTGCGCGCATTCGCCCGCAATCTGGAGGCAGCGACCGGGCAGCCATACGCCGCTCAAGTCGTCGCGCAGGACGAAGTGGATGCCATTCTGGATCGCCCGATGGAGCAATGCGGCCAGCGCTGATCCAGCGGGTTGTTGATATACCGTGGCGGGCGAGGATCAAAGCCCGTTATTGACTTGATGGCGCTTGCCGAAGGGGTTGCGGCGGCGCGAATCATTCCTGGCAGCCCCGTTTGTTAAGGAGTAGGAACATGTTCAAGAAAGCATTTTTGATTTCGGCCATGGCGGGCAGTTTGTTGCTGGTCGTGAATCCGGTATTGGCCGCCGATCCGCCCGTACAAAATCAGGCGCAGGAGCAAATTTACGGCAGCCAGCTGATGACCATGCAGGAACGCGCCGAATACCAGGCCAGGATGCGCGCCGCCAAGACAGTGGAAGCACGCGAGAAAATCCGTGCCGAACACCACGAGGCCATGCAGGTGCGCGCCCGGGAAAAAGGTCTTGCCTTGCCCGACGAAGCACCGGCGCGTGGAATGGGGGGCGGCACGGGGTCGGGAGGCGGCATGGGGTCAGGCGGCGGCATGGGGTCAGGCGGCGGCATGGGGTCGGGAGGCGGCATGGGGTCAGGCGGCGGTCGCGGACGTTGACTTGCCTGGCCGACTGATGGCCTGTGAGGAAGGCACCGCAATTGCGGTGCCTTGGCCTTTATGCAAATGTCACGCATTGTCTAAGTCGGCTGGACTGGCGGTGGCGGCGGCATGATTTGTATCCCCGCGTCGTCAAACAATCCACATAAGGAAAACAACATGAAACCCATGCGCTTATTGTTTGGCGGTGCGTTTCTGGGTCTGATGTTGAACGGTGCCGGCGCGGCGGAGACCCAAAATGCGCACCACCATGATCCTGCCAAAGACGGCCGCGTCGTGCTCGAACTCACCCCCGACGAGCGCGCCATGATTCTGGAAGAAATGCGCATGTTTCTATCCGGCGTACAGCAAATGACCGGCGCGATCGGCAAGGCGGATATGCCGGCCGTTGCGGAATTCGCGCGCGGTATGGGGCAGAAAATGGTGCACGAAGTGCCGCCGGCGCTGCGCGCCAAGTTGCCGGTCGAATTCCGGCAGCTTGGATTTTCCGTGCATCGCGATTTCGACCAGATCGCGCTGGATGCCGAGAGCCTCAGCGACGTGAGTCATACGCTCGGCCAGTTATCGACGACCTTGCAAAAATGTGTGAGCTGCCATGCGAGCTATCAGATCCGCGTGCCGAAGCTGCCGCTGCTGCACTGAAAACGCATGAGCCCGCATGACGCGCCCGCGCCCTGCGTGCGTAATCCTGGCCGGGGTGCCAGAATTCGTCGCTATCAGGGTTTCTCGGAGACACACCCGGAATGAAATTTTCACGGCGTGCCGTATTGCTTGGAGTCGGCGGCCTGGCCCTGGCCGTCGCCGCTGTCTGGCTATTCGCCACGCGCGGGCCGCTCGCGCCGACGGGCGTGGAAACCACGGTCGTGTCCCGCGGCGAACTGCGCCCCACGGTATTCGGCATCGGCACCGTGGAAGCGCGCCACGTTTATGCCGTCGGCCCGATCCAGGCGGGGCGGCTGCTGCGCGTGAGCGTGGACGAGGGCGACCGGGTAGAGGCGGGGCAGGTGCTCGCCGAAGTCGACCCCGTCGACCTCGACCAGCGTGCGGCGGCGGCGGCCCTCGCGGTGGCGCGCGCACAAGAAGCGGTACGGGCGGCGCGTGCGCAAGTGGTCGAAACGGAAAGCCGGGTGCGCGTGGCGCAGGCCAACCGTGCGCGTTACCAGTCGCTGTACCGGCAGAATTTTGTGTCCCGGGAAATGGCCGACAGCCGCGCCTACGAAGCCACCGCCGCCGAGGCCGGGCTGGCAGCGGCTTCGGCCCACGCCGCAGCCGCGGGACCCGCGGCCCGGCGCGCGGCGGGCCCGCGCGCCGGAACCGACCGGCTGCGCGAAAGCCTGAAATTGCGCAGCCCGGTCGATGGGGTGGTCGTCGCGCGCGAAGCCGAACCGGGTGCCACCGTGGTGGCGGGGCAGGCGGTGCTGCGGCTGGTCGATCCGGCGCGGCTGTGGGTGCGCGCGCGGATCGACCAGGCGCGCGCAGCCGACGTCCACACCGGCCAGCCCGCCGTCATCGTCCTGCGTTCAGCGCCGGGCACCGCCCTGCCCGCTAAGGTGTCGCGCATCGAATGGCAAAGCGACGCGCTGACTGAAGAGCGCATCGTCAATGTCGCGTTCGACCCGGTGCCGGCGCGGCTGCATCTGGGCGAGCTGGCAGAAGTCACGATCCGCCTGCCGGGCGCGGACGACACGCTGCGTCTGCCGCGCGCCGCGCTGGCGCAACACAAGGGGCGTCACGGCGTGTGGCGCATCGAGTCGGGGCGGGCGCGCTTCCAGCCGGTGCAACCCGGGCGCAGCACCGATACCGAGGTGGAAATCGTTTCCGGGCTGACCGCCGGCGAGACGGTCATCGTATACAGCGCGAGCCAGCTTGAAGAGGGCATGCGCGTGCGCGAGCAGACGCTGACGCGTCCATGATCAACCTCGCCCGCCGGGACATTGCACACCATCTGCAGAGCTACCTGCTCACCGGGTTCGGGCTGGGCCTGCTGATCGGCGTGACGCTCACCATGGCCGGCGTTTATCGCGGCATGGTCGATGACGCCAAGGTGCTGCTGCGCGCGACCGGGGCCGACGTCTGGGTGGTGCAACAACATACCCTGGGGCCGTTTGCCGAACCTTCGTCGGTGCCCGACGACCTGGATCGGGCGCTGGCCGCTTTGCCGGGCGTGGCCGCAACCGGCAAGGTCGCCTATCTCACCATGCAGGTCACGCGCGATGGCCGCTCGCAGCGCGTGATGGTGGCGGGCTACGAACCCGGCAAGTCCGGCGGCCCGGCGGTTCTCGTTGCCGGACGCCCCATTGCGCGCGCGCACTACGAAGCCGTGGCGGACACGAAGACCGGCTTTGCGGTGGGCGACGTCGTGCGCATCCGCCGCAACGACTACACCGTGGTGGGCCTCACCCGCCGCATGGTGTCGTCGAACGGCGATCCGATGCTGTTCATTCCACTGAAGGACGCGCAGGAAGCGCAATTCCTGAAAGACAACGACGCCATCGTCGAGGACCGCAACCGCCTCGCCGCCAACCCGGCGATCAACCGCCCCGGCCAGCCCGGCGTGCTGGAAGCGGTGCAGGCGATCCAGGCGTCGAGCCACAAGGTCAACGCCGTGCTGCTGCGGCTGGCAGCCGACACCGACGCGCGCGCGGTGGCCGATACCATCGCGCGCTGGCAGCGCTACACGGCCTACACGCGCGAGGACATGGAGGAAATTCTGGTCGCCAAGCTGATCGCCACGGCGGCCAAGCAGATCGGCCTGTTTCTCATCATCCTTGCGGTGGTGAGCGCGGCCATCGTCGCCTTCATCATCTACACCATGACGCTCGGCAAGCTCAAGGAAATCGCCGTGCTCAAGCTCATCGGCACCAAGAACCGCACCATCGCCGCGATGATCATGCAGGAGGCGCTGGGGCTGGGCGTGATCGGTTTTTTCGTCGGCAAGTTCGCCGCCACGCTGTGGGCACCGGCTTTCCCCAAGTACGTGCTGCTCGAAAACGGCGACGCGGTGCGCGCTTTCGCGCTGACGCTCGTGGTGTGTGCGCTGGCCTCGGTGCTGGCGATCCGGACTGCGCTGAAGATCGACCCGGCGGAGGCGATCGGTGGCTGAACGGGAACAACCCGCGATCCTCATCGAAGGCCTCACCAAGCGCTACGGCAGCGGCAGCGCGGCGGTCGACGCGCTGAAGGGCGTCGACATGACGGTCTGGCCCGGCGAAGTGGTGGGCTTGATCGGGCCGTCCGGCTCCGGCAAGACCACGCTCCTGAAATGTCTGGGCGCGGTGATCGAACCGACAACCGGCCGCTTCACCCTGGGCGGCGAGACGATCTACGACAACGGCTGGAAAAGCCGCGACCTGCGCGCGCTGCGCCGCGACCGCATCGGTTTCGTCTTCCAGGCGGCGTACCTGATCCCGTTTCTCGACACCACCGACAACGTCGCGCTGTTGCCGATGCTGGCCGGCGTACCCAACGACCAGGCGCGCGCAATCGCGCTGGAGATGCTGACCGCGCTCGACGTGCAGCATCGCGCGCAGGCGCGCATCGCCGAGCTCTCCGGCGGCGAGCAGCAGCGCGTGGCAATTGCGCGCGCGCTCGCCAACAAGCCGCCGATCATCCTGGCCGACGAGCCGACCGCCGCACTCGACAGCGTGCGCGCGCTCACCGTGGTGAAAATCCTCAACCAGCTGGCGCAGGAATTCCGCATCGCCATCGTTGTCGTCACCCACGACGAAAAGATCATCCCGACCTTCAAACGCATCTACCATATCCGCGACGGCAAAACCTACGAAGAAGCGGGAGAGGGCCGGCCCCTATGAAACTGACTTTTCTCGGCGCGGCGCGCGAAGTGACCGGCTCCAGTTACCTGGTGGAAGCCGGCGGCGTGCGTTTTCTGGTCGACTGCGGCATGTTCCAGGGCGGGCGCGAAACGCGCGCCAAGAACAGCCGGGCGTTTTCCTTCGATCCGGCAAGCGTCGATTTCGTCATCCTCACCCACGCGCACATCGACCATTCTGGCCTGCTGCCGCGGCTGGTCGCGCTCGGCTTCAAGGGCACCATCCACGCCACCCGCGCCACCTGCGACCTGCTCGCGGTGATGCTGCCGGATTCCGCGCACATCCAGGAAAAAGAAACCGAGTACGCCAACCTCAACCGCTTCCGCAAGGGGGTGGAAAAGCGCGCCGCCAGGTCCGGATTTCCGCCGCGCGACATCGCGCCGCTGTATACCGTGGCGCAGGCGCAGGCTTCGCTGAAGCACCTGAACCCGGTCGACTACGATCTGGAAATTGCGCCGCACCCCGAGGTGCGCTGCACCTTCCGCGACGCCGGCCATATCCTCGGTTCGGCCATCGTCGAGGTGTGGGTCGGCCAAGGATCGCGCCGCCGCAAGATCGTCTTTTCCGGCGACCTCGGCCAGCCCGCGCGACCGCTGCTGCGCGACCCCACGCCCATCCAGGATGCCGACTATTTATTGGTCGAATCGACCTACGGCAACCGCGACCACAAGAGCATGGCGGCCACCCAGGACGAGCTGGTCGAGGTGATTACCGACACCCTCGAACGCCGGGGCGGCAATGTCGTCATCCCCGCCTTTGCAGTAGGCCGCACGCAGGACATGCTCTACCTGCTGGCCGACCTGACGCGGCAGGCGCGCATTCCCAAACTGTCCGTGTTCGTCGATTCGCCCATGGCTACCGCCGCCACCGAAATCACCTTCAAACACATGGAATTGCTCGACGCCGAGACCCACGCCCTGATGGGCAAGGGCGGCGGGGCGCAGTATTTCCGCAAGCTCAATTTCGTCGAGGACGTGGAGGAGTCGAAGGCGCTCGATCGCATCGTCGGCGGTGCCGTCATCATCTCGGCAAGCGGCATGTGCGAGGCGGGCCGCGTCAAGTTCCACCTGCGCGCCAACCTGCCGCGCCGCGATTCCAGCGTGCTGATCACCGGCTTCCAGGCCGCCGGCACCTTCGGCCGCAAACTGGTCGACGGCGCGAAGCGGGTGCGCCTGCTGGGCGAGGACATTCCGGTGCGCGCCGGTCTGTACACCCTGGGCGGGCTGTCGGCGCACGCGGATCGCACAGCGCTGCTGAATTGGCTGGGCCATTTCCGCAGTAAACCGCGCCAGGTCTTCGTGGTGCACGGCGAGGAGGTGGTGGCGACCGGGTTTGCCGCCGATCTGCGCGACAGGTTCGGCTGGGATGCGCAGGCACCGCAAGCGGGCCAGAGCGTGACGCTCGAATAGGCCGGGCCCGATGTCGAAGCCCTTGCGTAGCCTCGTTGGTCCCGCGACGCTGGCCTGGGTTGTCGTGTCCGGCCCGGCGCTGGCGGCGTCGGTCGCCGAATGGGAGGGATGCAGCGCGATCCCGGCCGACGGCGAAAGGCTGGCCTGCTACGACCGCGTGTCGGGCCGGGCGCAGCCCGAGGCGGTGCCGGCACGCGTCGAGCCCGTCCTGACGGCAAAGCCCCTGCCGCCGGCCGAACCGCCGCTGCTCTCGGCGCTGTCGCGCCACTGGGAGCTCGACGAGGCCGCCAAGCAGGGCGCTTTCCTGTTCCGGCCGCATCGCGCCAATTATTTCCTGCCGCTGAAATACAGCAGCGCGCCCAACGACCAGCCTTTCCGGGACACTTTTCCGCAACCCGACCTGGGCCTCGATCCGATCGAGGCCGAACTTCAACTCAGCTTCAAGATCAAGGCCATGGAGGGCGCGTTCGGGTACGACGACATCGACCTGTGGTTCGGCTACACCGCAACCTCGTTCTGGCAGGCCTACAACGACGGCATTTCCGCGCCGTTCCGCGAAACCAATTACGCGCCGGAGACGATGCTGGTGTTTCGCACCGACTACACGCTGGCCGGTTTTCGCGGCCGCTTCGTCAACCTGGGGCTGATGCACGAATCGAACGGCCGCCGCGAAGGTTTGTCGCGCAGCTGGAACCGCTTTTACATGCAGTTTGGTTTCGAACGCGACAATCTCGCCCTCTTGATCCGTCCCTGGTACCGCATTCCAGAACACGACGGCGAAGACGACAATCCGGATATCGTCGATTACATGGGGCGCGGCGACCTGCAGGTGATATACCGCAAGGGCCGCAACGCCTATTCGCTCCTGCTGCGCAACAATTTCGATTCGCCGAATCGCGGCGCGCTGAGACTGGACTGGAGCTTTCCACTCTATGGACGGCTCAAGGGCTACGTGAAGTATTTCACCGGCTACGGCGAATCGTTGATCGATTACAACCACCGCCAGCAATCCTTCGGCCTGGGCGTGAGCCTGACCGAAGGTATGTGAACGCCGGCTTCAGGGTTGTGCGCGCTTCAGCAGCTCGTGCACATATTTTGCCGGGATGGCGTAGCTGATGCCGGAAGGCGCGGTGAGGGCGGCTTCCTTCGCGCCTTTTACGTATACCGAATTGACCACGCCGAGCACTTCGCCGGTGTCGGGGTGCCACACCGGGCTGCCGCTGTTGCCGGGGTAGGCGATGGCGTCGAGTTCGAATACTTCGTAGGCGTCCTGAGCTTGCCGGAGGGCGCGGGCGTTGAGCTGCGAGGCGTGCGCCACCGGGGTGAAAATGGGGATGATGGCGGCCAGCCCCGCACGATGGGTGGAGGGGTTCAGCCCCAGCACCGAGCCGATGGGATAACCGGTGAAATACAGTTGCCAGCCTTCGCGCGCGCGGGTCGAATCGCCGACTTTCAGCGCCGGCAGCGGGTCGCCGCCGGCGAGTTTGAGCAGCGCCAGGTCGCGTGTCTTGTCGAGCGCGACTATCGTGGCAGCGCGCACGGTCATTTGCCGGTCGCGGCCGACGAAAATGGCGTGGGTGGCGTTTTTTTCGCTATCCAGCGGCTGCTCGAAAATATGCGCGCACGACACCACATGTCGGCCGTCCAGCACGGCAAACCCGGTTCCCATCAGGTTGGCGCGCGGGCTGCCGGTGGGCTGGTAGATGCCCACGCCAACCACGCCGGGTTTGATGGCTGCCAGGGTGTCGGCCACGTCGGCATGGGCAAACGGCACCAGCAGCAGTGCGGCCCAAACGAGGCTGGTATGGCGTTTGCAAGCAAGCCGGACGCGCTGTCCGACCCGGCATGACAGTGCGGTCAGACAAATTCGATACAATCCGGGCGGCAGTAAAGACTTTATTTTCATAAGGGAATCCAGAATGAGCGTTGTGGCGGTAGTGGGCTTGGGCTACGTGGGTCTGCCCCTGGCGGTGGAGTTCGGCAAGAAGATGACCACCATCGGTTACGACCTGTCGGTCGAGAAAATCGAGCACTACCGTCGATTCTGCGACCCCACCGGCGAAGTTTCAACGGACGACCTCAAGGCCGCCACCCAGCTGACCGTGACGACCGACCCGGCTGATCTCGCGAAAGCCGATTTCATTATCGTCGCCGTGCCCACTCCGGTCGACGAAGCGCACATTCCCGATTTTTCCCCCCTGGTGGGTTCGAGCACCACCGTCGGCAAATACATGAAGCGCGGGGCCACGGTGATTTACGAATCCACCGTTTACCCCGGTGCCACGGAAGAAGTCTGCATCCCCATCCTGGAAAAACTCTCCGGCATGACCTGGCTGAAGGACTTTCACGTCGGCTACTCGCCCGAGCGTGTAAACCCCGGCGACAAGGAACGCACCATCACCAAGATCGTGAAAGTGGTGTCGGGCGACGATGCCGCCACGCTGGATAAAGTGGCCGAACTCTACGGCTCGGTCATCACCGCCGGCGTGCATCGCGCGTCCTCCATCAAGGTCGCCGAAGCCGCCAAGGTCATCGAAAATACCCAGCGCGACCTGAACATTGCGCTGATGAACGAACTCTCGCTGATTTTTCACCGCCTCGGCATAGACACGCTGGAAGTGCTGAAAGCCGCCGGCACCAAGTGGAACTTCCTGCCGTTCCGCCCCGGCCTGGTCGGTGGCCACTGCATCGGCGTCGATCCCTATTACCTCACCCACAAGGCCGACATGCTCGGCTACCACCCGCAGGTGATCCTCGCCGGTCGTCGCATCAACGACGGCATGGGGGCGTATGTGGCGCAGGAGACGGTGAAGAACATGATCGCCAACGGCGTGCAGGTGAAGGGGGCCAAGGTCAACGTGCTGGGCCTCACCTTCAAGGAAAACTGCCCCGACCTGCGCAATTCCAAGGTCGTCGACGTGATCCGCGAACTGCAATCTTTTGGCTGCGACGTGCACGTGCACGATCCGCTCGGCGAGGCGAAGGAAGCCGAACACGAATACGGCATCACCCTCACCGCGTGGGACGATCTGCCCGCGTGCGACGCGATGGTGGCCGCCGTGTCGCACACCGCCTACATGGAAAAACCGTTTGCCGAACTCACGACCAAACTGAACAAGGGCGGTGCGTTCACCGACGTGAAATCGGCCTACGACCCCGCCGTGGTCAAGGCCGCCGGCTTCACCCTCTGGAGGCTTTGATGCCCGCTGCGTTCGATGCGTTGAAGCGGCAACTCGCCGCCGAGCCCCGCACCTGGCTCGTCACCGGCGTCGCCGGCTTCATCGGCAGCAACCTGGCCGAAGCGCTGTTGCAGCTCGGGCAGCGCGTCGTCGGGCTGGACAACTTCGCCACCGGCCACCACCGCAATCTCGATCAGGTGCAAGCCAGCGTCGGGTCGGCGCGCTGGGCAAATTTCCGCTTCATCGAAGGCGATATCCGTGATCCCGACACCTGCCGCCATGCGTGCGCGGGCGTCGATTACGTCCTGCATCAGGCCGCGCTTGGCTCCGTGCCGCGCTCGCTCGAAGACCCGCTCACCACCCACGCAGCCAACAACACCGGCTACCTCAACATGCTCGTCGCCGCGCGCGACGCGAAGGTGAAGCGTTTCGTCTACGCCGCGTCCAGCTCCACCTACGGCGACCACCCCGGCCTGCCCAAAGTGGAAGACACCATCGGCAAACCCCTGTCGCCCTACGCCGTCACCAAGCTCGTCAACGAGCTGTACGCCGACGTGTTTGGCCGCTGCTACGGCATGGAAAGCATCGGCCTCAGGTACTTCAACATCTTCGGCCGCCGCCAGGACCCCAACGGCGCCTACGCCGCCGTCGTGCCTAAATGGGTGGCGAGCATGATCGCCAACGAGCCCGTCTACATCAACGGCGACGGCGAAACCAGCCGCGACTTCTGCTACATCGACAACGTCATCCAGGCCAACCTGCTCGCCGCCACCAGCGCCCACGTAGAGGCCGCCAACCAGGTCTACAACGTCGCCGTCGGCGACCGCACCACGCTCAACCAGTTGTTTGAGGCCATCCGCGTCAACCTCGCGCCGCGCTTCCCGCATCTGGTCGAGGCCAAACCCGTCTACCGCGACTTCCGCGCCGGCGACGTGCGGCATTCGCTCGCCGACATTGCCAAAGCGCAAACCCGGCTGGGCTATGAACCCACCCACCGCATCGGCGAAGGCCTGGCGGAAGCGATGGACTGGTACGTGGCGGATTTGGCGGGGCGTTGAGAGCAGGGGAGAGGCGCTGATAGAGAGGTTCTGTCATGCCGACATCCGCGAATTCTGGGTTTGCCACTATCCGCGAGCAAGGCGTAGAGTTCAATTTAATCAATTAATTACAGCGCACAGTCTGGAGTCATGCCAGATTTGGGCGGCATTGGAATTCGGGAAGCGTGCTGTCTAAATTACGTTAGCCTAAACCATGGCACACCACGGCAACAGACAAATGAGGAACCACGATGGCCAATATCTCCTTCGGTGAACGCTTACGGCGTGCCCGCATCCGTAACGCCATGATCCAAGCAGAACTCGGTGAAAAGGTTGGTGTGACCGGTGCCGCAGTTTCTCATTGGGAGACTGGGAGGGTAGTTCCGACGAAAGCACAAAAAGACAAACTAAAGAACATTCTGGGTGGCTGGGCGGAGGAGAAGCAGCAGGAGGGCAAAAATAATGCGGATTCGGACATCGGTCCCTCGCCGTTTGCTGCGTGGCTTACGAAGACCCGTCTCGAAAAGAAACTTTCTGTTGCAGAGGTTGCCGATGCCGCTGGCCTATCTGCAGCCGCTTTGTACAACATTGAAGCCGGGCGCATCACAAACCCGCGCTCAGAGACGGTGAGAAAACTAGAACTGGCACTTGGCACAAAGCTGGAAGAAGAAGTGAAGAAAGAGATTCGAGATGAAGCAACCATCGAGGGCTTCGGAGAACTCTTGGATTTTGACCCCCACGAAAACAACGACCTGCCTTCAGTCGCCGGCATATATGTTCTTTACGATATCAGCGAACGGCCCGTCTATGTCGGGCAGGCGTCAGACATTAAGAGGAGAATTCGCGAGCATCGAGATAAGTTCTGGTTTAAGTCTCCAATTGTGCACACGGCGGCATACGTGAAAGTCGAAGAAAAGGATCTTCGAGAGCGTGTCGAGACATTGCTTATCCGTTTTCTCAAATCGAACGCTGTAATCAATCAGCGGAATGTTGATCGATGAACAGTGTGGTAATCAATAAAATGTAGAAGTTCAGACCTGATCTGACAGTCAGACCTTGCCAAAGGGTGCACAGGCGGGGTCAGGTCTTTCGTTATCATATGATTATGAAAGCCCCTCATCTTACTCATCTTGTTTTCCAACAATGCCTACGGCTCTTGAGCCGCACTGCCGTGCAGCCAGACTGCGGCTTCCAGGGCATCGCCGGCGGCCATTCCCTGCCCCAGCAGCGCCGCCACCCTGCCGGTGAGGTTGTCGCCCGAGCCGGCCTGGGCAAGCCAGGGGCCGCCGCTGGTGTTGATGGCGTAGCGGCCGTCGGGGTGCGCGATTACGGTGCCGGTGCCTTTCAGGGCAAGCTCGGCCCGATAGTTCATGCTCAGTCGCTGCGCGGCCTCGATGCGGTTCGCCTGAATCTCCGCAGCGGTCACGCCGAGCAGGCGCGCGGCTTCGCCCGGGTGGGGCGTGAGCAGGGTGGGATGGCTGCGGCGAGCAGCCTGGTTGGCCAGTTCGGGGTCGCCGGCCAGCAGATTCAAGGCGTCGGCATCCAGCACCAGCGGGCAGGGCGCGCCGAGCGCGGCTAGCAGCAAGGCATGGGCGCGAGGGCTTTGCCCCAGCCCGGGGCCGATCGCCAGCACGCCCGGGTGTGTGCCCAGCAGTTTTTCCGGTGCGGCAAACATCAGCCGCGGTTCAACGTAATCGACCGGGATGCGCTCGTCGAGCACACCCAGGGTGACGCTGCCCGCGCCCTGCCGCAGCGCTGCGCGACCTGCGATCAGGCAGGCACCGACCATGCCGGGCGTGCCGCCGACGATGCCGACATGGCCGAACTGACCCTTGTGGCTGTTGTGGGCGCGCGGCGGCAGGCGATGGCGGCTTTCCGGTTGCGTTAATGCCAATCCTGGCGTGGCGGGCAGGTCGGCCGGATCGACGCCGAGCGGGTCGAGGTGCAGTTCGCCGGCGACGTCGGGGCCGTCGGCGGTGAGGAGGCCGGGCTTCATGCCGAGAAAAGTCAGCGTGTGGTCGGCGCGCAGGGCGCAGCCACGGATTCGTCCGTTGTCGCTGTCGAGGCCGCTCGGCACGTCGAGTGCGAGTTTGGGGCAGTTGAACGCGTTGGCCAGCGCAATCCAGCGCGCCTCTTCGCCGGCGATGTCGCGTTGCAATCCCACCCCGAACAGGCCGTCGATGACGAGGCTGTATTGCCGCGATGGCAGGATATCCGTCTGGATTGTGCCGCCGCTTTCGCGCCAGGCGGCCCAGGCGCGCGCGGCATCCGGTGGCAGGCGGGCGGGGTCGGCGCGGCTGACGGCGGTCACACGGAATCCCTGTGCCGCGAGCAGGCGCGCGGCAACCAGCGCATCGCCGCCGTTGTTGCCGGGACCGGCCACGACCAGGATCGGGCCGCCCGTTTCGCTGGCCAGCGAAACGGCCAGCTCGGCGGCCGCCGCCCCCGCTTTTTCCATCAAGGGCCGCCCGGGATGGAATTGCGCCCTCAGCCGGTCGAAGGTCTGGATGTCGCGAGCCAGGAAGAGCGGCGGCGAGACAAGGGATAGCGGCGCGATGGGCATGGGGCGCGGTTTAGGAAAGGTCGACCCGTTTGGGGAAGGCGGGAAATTTCATCGTCTGGCGCACAAAATGGGGGTCAGGTCTTTCATAATCATATGATAGCGAAAGACCTGACCCTCATCTTTGCCTCATCTTTGCTCATCTTTAAAGACCTGACCCTCATCTTTGCTCATCTTGATACTCATCTTGCTCATCTTGCACCACCCACTGCGGCATACCCGTAGCCCGCGTCACTCCCGTCTTCAGCTCAGGGGAGGTGCGTTATGGCTAAACCGTATGGTGACCTATTGTGCAACCTAAAGTTAGGTGAAGCGCAAAGCGATATATAGGCCGCCCGGGTTGAATTCAGGTTGCTTTTCTGCGCCCGACTCTACGGCACAGCCAAACAAAAACTAGAGAAACGGTTAACCAAAATAAAAATGTGGCGGCCAAGGCACCAAGCCAGATTTGATCCTCGCTTCCCGCACCCAGCAACCAAACAGAACCAACGACGGACATGCCAGGATAGTCCACCAGATAAGGGGATGGCCAGCCCCCGGCGGCAACTAAACAAGATTCCTCACACCCCATGATCTCAGGGTAAGTGGCATTAACCGCTGATGGAATAAGGCTTGAAGCCATGGTGGCCAGAACAGCGAGGCTTGAAATAATTAACGCCCAGTATAGATGGCGCATGATTCTTGCTCGTAATCAACGAACCAAGCTGATCGCTGTGGCGGAAATGGGGTCACACACGTTTTTCCTTGATTAACCCAGCTGTTTGTATTTCCGATACCACTCTACCCACTTCCCGATCCCATATTCCAGCGTCGTCGCCGGCGTGAATCCGGTATCGCGAACCAGTTCCTCGATATCCGCATAGGTCGCCTGCACGTCGCCGTCCTGCATCGGCAGGAAATTCTTTTTCGCGGTCTGGCCGAGCGCGGCTTCGATGGTGCCGATGAAGTCCATCAGCTGCACCGGGGTATGGTTGCCGATGTTGTAGACGCGGTAGGGCGCGTGGCTGGAGGCCGGGTCGGGGTTCTTGTGGTCGAAATCGGGATTGCCCTGGGGGATGCGGTCGAGCACCTTGACGGTGCCGTCGGCGATGTCGTCGATGTAGGTGAAGTCGCGCATCATGTCGCCGTGGTTGAAGACATCGATGGTGCGGTTTTCCAATATCGCGGAGGTGAACAGCCACGGCGACATGTCGGGCCTCCCCCATGGCCCATACACGGTGAAGTAGCGCAGGCCGGTGGTGGGCAGGCCGTAGAGGTGCGAGTAGGTGTGCGCCATCAGCTCGTTGGCTTTTTTGCTGGCGGCGTAGAGGCTCACGGGATGGTTGACGGCGTCGTGGGTGGAAAACGGAATCTTGGTGTTGGCACCATAAACGCTGGACGAGCTGGCGTAGACGAAGTGCTTGACGCCGTGGTGGCGGCAGCCTTCGAGCAGGTTGGCGAAACCGACGATGTTCGACTGCACGTAGGCGTGCGGATTCTTCAGCGAGTAGCGCACGCCGGCCTGCGCGGCGAGGTTGATGACGGCGTCGAAGTGGCCCGTTTCGAACAGGTCTTCCATCGCCATACGGTCGGAGATGTCGCCGTGGATGAAATGGAAGTTGGGGTAGGGCTTGAGTTGTTCGAGTCGCGCGAGTTTCAGTGCGGGATCGTAGTAGTCGTTCAGGCTGTCGATGCCGACGACGACGTCGCCGCGCTGGAGCAGAATTTGCGCGACGTGCATGCCGATGAACCCGGCCGCGCCGGTGAGCAGGACTTTCATGGTTGGGTCTCCAAAAGTGGCGTCGAGTTTAGCATCGCAACGCTTACAATCCGGCGATGCCCGCCCTGCGCCTGATCTTCGACTGGACGCTCTATCGCCTGGCCCTGCTGCTGGCCGCGCCGCTGATTCCCTTGCGTTTGTTGTGGCGCGGTCGGCGCGAACGCGGCTATCTTGAACACTGGGGCGAGCGCCTGGGTGCGGTGAACGTGCCGACCAATTCGATCTGGATCCACGCGGTGTCGGTGGGCGAGATGCGTGCGGCGCAGCCGCTGATCGAGATCCTGCGTGCCGATCATCCGGACAAGCCGATCCTGCTTACCTGCATGACGCCGACCGGGCGCGCGACAGCGGAAGCGCTCTACGGCCGCTTTGCGCGCATCGTTTATCTGCCGTACGACTACGCGTTGTTGGTGCGGCGTTTTTTGCGCAGGGCACAACCAGCGGCGGGCATTCTCATGGAAACCGAGTTGTGGCCCAACTTGATTCGTGCGACCGCCCAATTGAAGGTGCCGTTGATGCTGGCAAACGCCCGCCTCTCGGAACGATCGGCGCGCGGCTATGCGCGCCTGCCGGCGTTGACGCGGGCGAGCCTGTCGCGCCTGGAGGCCGTTGCTGCGCAGAGCGAGGCCGATGCGGCGCGGCTGTCGCAGCTGGGCGCGCGCAAGGTGCACGTCACTGGCAATCTCAAATTCGATATCACGCCGCCGACTGCAATGCTGAAACGCGGTGCGGCATGGCGGGCTGCCTGGGGCACCCGTCCGGTGTGGCTGGCGGCCAGCACGCGCGAGGGTGAAGAGGCGCTGCTGCTGCGCGTCTTTGCCAGCATTGCCCCGGCGGAGGTACTGCTGGTGCTCGTGCCGCGTCATCCGCAGCGGTTTGACGAAGTGGCTGGATTGATCGAAGCCACCGGCCTGTCATCGGTGCGGCGTAGTTCGGCGGCACAGCCGGGTGCGCAGACGCGCGTGCTGCTCGGCGACAGTCTGGGTGAGTTGTTTGCCTATTACGCGGCGTGCGACGTGGCGTTTGTCGGCGGCAGCCTGTTGCCGCTGGGTGGGCAGAACCTGATCGAGGCGGCAAGCGTGGGCAAGCCGATTCTGATCGGCCCGCATACTTTCAATTTTGACGCGGCGACGCGGCAGGCGATTGAAGCCGGAGCCGCGCTGCGCGTGGCCGACGCGGAGGCGTGCGTGGAAAAAGCCCTCGCTCTGCTGGCCGACGCCTCAGCCCGGGCCAGCATGGGCGGAGCCGGGCTGGCGTTTGTCGCCGCGCATCGGGGCGCGGCCGTGAGGACGGCGGCGCTGGTGTTCCGCGCGTGAGCGCGGCTTGGCGCTTATTTTGCGGCGGGTTTCAGGTGCTGGTCGATTTCGGCCAGGTCGGCCGGGCTGAGCGTGCCTGTGGCTGCCTTGAGCGATAGCCCGGAGAGCAGATAGGCATAGCGTGCACCGGCCAGATCGCGACGGGCAGACAGCACCTGCTGGTCGGCATTGAGCACGTCGAGGCTGGTACGCACGCCAACCGACAGACCGAGTTTGGTCGAATCGAGCTGGGCCTTGCTTGAAACCAACGCCTGTTCCAGCGCACGCACGCGCGCGGCACCACTGTTCACGTTGAGCCAGGCCTGGCGTGCCGCCAGGCTGGCGTCGCGGCTGGCGGACTCCAGATCCTGGCGCGCCTTTTCCTGATTGGCGACGGCTTCGCGTACCCGCGAGCTGACCAGCCCGCCCTGATAGATCGGCACATTGAGTTCGAGACCGATGCTGGCGGTGCGGGTGTCGACCTGCTGGGTGCCAAAATTCTGGTTGTTGTTGACGGTGTACCCGGCCACGGCGTCGAGCGTGGGGTAGTGGCCGGCGCGGTTGCGTTCCACTTCCTGGTCGGCAATGGTTTTGGCCAAGCGCTGGATGCCGGCTTGCAGGTTGCCGTCGGCCGCGCGGTTGGCCCAGTCGTCGATGTTGCCCAGTTCGGTTTTGAGCTGGGCGGGTTCGACCAGATTGTCGAGCGCGCCGGCCGGCTTGCCGATAAGTTTTTCCAGTGCGCGCAGGCGGATGTTGAGCGTGTTCTGCTCGGCGATTTCCTGCGCCACGGCCAGGTCGTAGCGGGCCTGGGCTTCGTGGGTGTCGGTAATGGTGGCGGTGCCCACTTCAAAATTGCGCTTGGCCGAGGCGAGCTGTTCGGAAATAGCCGCTTTTTGTGCGTTGATGAAGGCGATGTTGTCCTGCGATTGCAATACGTCGAAGTAGGCCTGCGACACGCGCTGGATCAGATCCTGTTCGGCTACCTTGAACTGCATTTCGGCAATGCGAGTCTGGTTCTTGGCCTGTTCGTACTGCACCTGGTTTTGCTTGCGGAAAATGGGTTGCTGGGCGTTGATGCCGAAGCCGTTGGAATCGAATTCCGAGTCACCGCCCGGCAGGGACGAGTCGACGCTGTTGTAGCGCAGGTTGCCGTTGGCGCTCACTTGCGGCAACAGCCCCGCGCGGCCTTGTGCGGTTTTTTCCTGGCCGGCCTGCAAGGCGGCACGCGCGGCGGCGTACTGGGCGTCGTAGGCCAGCGCGTCGCGATAGATGTCCGACAGGTTGGCTGCGTGGGCAGCAGGCACCAGCGTGGCGGGGAGCAGGGCGAGGCCCAGGGCAAGAACGAGCGGTTTGATATGCATGATGATCCTGTTGTGTTCAGTAACGCGGCATGGCCGGGTCGACTTCGTCTGCCCAGGCGGCGACGCCGCCCGAGAGGTTGATGACATCTCCAAATCCCAGGGACTCCAGGTAACGGGCTGCGTGGTAGCTGCGCACACCATGGTGGCAGATAACGACCGTTTCAGCTTCTTTGTTCAATTCGTTCATGCGCGCCGGCAGGTCACGCATGGGGATCAGCGTCGAGCCGGGTACGCGGCAGATGCCGGCTTCCCAGGGCTCGCGCACGTCGAGCAGCACCGGCGCGTGGCCGGCGGCGAGATACTGGGCGAGTTCGACGGGACGCAGCTGGCGCATCAGAATACGAAAGCGGCCGGTTGTGGCGCGTTGACCAGCGGTGCCAGGCAGGTTTCGAACAGCGTCACGCTGCGGAAGGCACCGGGCGCGGTGCAGGTCACCAGCTGTGCCTGCATGACCGGGGCGGTGCCGGTGACGGCGAAAAGGCGGCCGCCCACGTTCAGATGCCGGCGGAACGCGTCCGACAATACGGGTGTGGAGCCGGTGAGCACAATGGCGTCGAAGCCCACGTTGTCGAGCCAGTCTGTGGCGGCGTCGCCCGTGTGCAGGCTGACGTTGGTGATGCCGTGCGCGCGCAGTTTCCCGGTAGCGGCGGCCACGAAATCGGCGTGGATATCCACCGAAACCACTTCGGCGACCTGGGCGGCGAGCAGCGCCGTAAGGTAGCCGCTGCCGGTACCGATTTCCAGCACCCGGTCAGTGGGCCCGAGCGCCAGTTCCTGCAGCACGCGCGCTTCCAGTTTGGGCGTCCACATCGCTTCGCCGTGGCCCAGCGGAATTTCCATGTCAACGAACGCCAGCGCCTGGTGGGCGGGCGGCACAAAATCTTCACGTTTGAGCTTCAACAACAGATCGAGCACGTTCTGGTTCAGCACGTCCCAGGGACGAATCTGCTGCTCCACCATGTTGTAGCGTGCCTGTTCGATATCCATGACCTGCCCTGGTTGAGGTTGTTGCCCCTGAAAATCAATGAGTTACACGGGGCGCTGCCTTGCAATTATTCCACATTTCGGCTAACTTGGCCGCTCGCCAGGGGTCTCTTGCAGATGAAGTTTGCAGGAGTGAGACATACCCTTCGAACCTGATGCGGTTGATACCGCCGTAGGGAGGGCAGGACGCTGCGCCATTGCGCCGTCCGGGCTGCTCCCGTCTTTGGAGAAACGCCCATGAATGCCCCGCACAAACCCGCCCAGTTCACCGCCGAGTCCGCCCACGTCGACGCCGCCGCGATTCAGCCGCTGCCCAATTCGCGCAAGATTTACGTGCAGGGCAGCACGCCCCACATCCGGGTGCCGATGCGCGAAATCAGTCAGGCCGACACGCCGACCGGCTTTGGCGGGGAAAAGAACCCGGCGATTTACGTCTACGACTGCTCGGGCCCCTACACCGACCCGGCGGCGAAAATCGACATCCGTCAGGGGCTGCCCGCGCTCAGAACGCAATGGATCGCTGCGCGCGGCGACACCGAAGTGCTCGCCGACCTCTCCTCCGAATACGGCCGCCAGCAGGCCGCCAATCCCGATCTCGCCGCAATGCGCTTCCCCGGCCTGCACCGCACACCGCGCCGCGCCAAAGCCGGTGCAAACGTGAGTCAGATGCACTACGCGCGGCGCGGCATTATCACGCCCGAGATGGAGTTCGTCGCCATCCGCGAGAATAACAACCGCGCGGCGTATCTGGAGGCCTTGAAGACCAGCGGCCCGCAGGGCGAAAAACTCGCGGCGCTGATGGCCCGCCAGCATCCCGGCCAGAACTTCGGTGCCAACCTGCAAAACGAAATCACCCCCGAATTCGTGCGCAGCGAAATCGCGCGCGGCCGCGCCATCATCCCCAACAACATCAACCATCCGGAAACCGAGCCGATGGCCATCGGCCGCAATTTCCTGGTGAAGATCAACGCCAACATCGGCAACTCGGCGCTCGGCTCCTCCATTCAGGAAGAGGTCGAAAAGATGACCTGGGCGATCCGCTGGGGCGGCGACACGGTGATGGATCTGTCCACCGGCAAGAACATCCACGAAACCCGCGAGTGGATCATCCGCAACTCGCCGGTTCCCATCGGCACGGTGCCGATTTATCAAGCGCTCGAAAAGGTGGACGGCAAAGCCGAAGAACTCACCTGGGAAATGTTCCGCGACACGCTGATCGAGCAGGCCGAACAGGGTGTCGACTACTTCACCATCCACGCCGGTGTCTTGCTGCGCTACGTGCCGATGACCGCGAACCGCATGACCGGGATCGTGTCGCGCGGCGGTTCGATCATGGCGAAGTGGTGTCTGGCGCACCACAAAGAGAGCTTCCTCTACACCCACTTCGAAGACATCTGCGACATCATGAAGGCGTACGACGTGGCCTTCAGCCTGGGCGACGGCCTGCGTCCCGGCTCGATTTACGACGCCAATGACGAGGCGCAACTCTCCGAACTCAAGACGCTGGGCGAGCTGACCCAGGTGGCGTGGAAGCACGACGTGCAGGTGATGATCGAAGGCCCCGGCCACGTGCCCATGCACCTCATCAAGGAGAACATGGACATCCAGCTGGAGTCCTGTTCCGAAGCGCCGTTCTATACGCTCGGCCCGCTCACCACCGACATCGCGCCGGGCTACGACCACATCACCTCCGGCATCGGTGCGGCGATGATCGGCTGGTACGGCACGGCGATGCTCTGCTACGTCACGCCGAAAGAGCACCTCGGCCTGCCGGATAAAGACGACGTGAAGGAAGGCATCATCACCTACAAGCTCGCCGCCCACGCGGCGGACTTGGCCAAAGGCCACCCCGGCGCGCAGATCCGGGATAACGCTCTGAGTAAAGCGCGCTTCGAATTCCGCTGGGACGACCAGTTCAACCTCGGCCTCGACCCGGACAAGGCCAAGTCCTTCCACGACGAAACCCTGCCTAAAGAGTCGGCCAAGGTCGCGCACTTCTGCTCGATGTGCGGCCCGCATTTCTGCTCCATGAAAATCACCCAGGACGTGCGCGAATACGCGGCGAAGGAAGGGCTGAACGAGGCCGACGCGCTCGCCAAAGGCATGGAAGTGAAGTCGATTGAATTCGTGAAGCAGGGCGCGGAGGTTTACCGTAAGATTTAACCGTGCAATCCAGTTTGTACGTTTGTGACAAACAACGTACATATGCTTTGCATATGGAAAAAATCACCATCACCAATCTCAGGCAGAACCTGTTCAATATCATCGATCAGGTTTTAGCTACAGGCGAGCCGGTAGAAGTCGAGCGGCACGGCAAGCGCGTCCTCATCACGCCCGAACAAGGCTACGGTAAACTCACGCGCCTGAAAAAGCGGGCGCTGATCAAGGGCGATGCGGCGACTCTGGCCGATGAAAAAGTCTGGGAATGGGACGAAAACGCCAACCGCGCCTGATCTTTCTCGACACGCACATCCTGTGCTGGCTGTATGAGGCAGGCTGGATCTGATTTCTGCGCCTGCGCAAGCCGCCATCGAGTCCGGCTTGTTGCGCGTGTCCCCGATGGCCTTGCTGGAAGTGCAATACCTCCATGAAATTGGACGGATTACCAAAACGGCCAATCAGATTTATGGGTTGCTATCGAATGAAATCGGGCTACGGACGGGCGATGCGCTCTTTGCCGAAGTAGCCGACAAGGCGCAAAGTCTGAATTGGCCGCGCGACCCATTCGACCGCTTGATCGTGGCCGAAGCCCTGGTCTCAGACGGGCTGCTGATTACGCGGGACGAGAAAATTCGCGAACACAGCACATGTGCGGTTTGGTAAAAGCCGGCGGAAAAGTCTGACGAGACCGTCCTGAAATGGGATGCCCCTATAATCCAGGACGCGCCGAGTGGGCGCGCTTTTTTTGCGCCAAGCCATGACTGACCCCATCCTGTTGTTGCAAGCCCTGCTTCTCGGCCTCGTCGAAGGGGTGACCGAATTCCTGCCGATTTCCAGCACCGGCCACCTCATCCTGGCGGGTCAGTTAATCGGTTTCAACGACGAAAAAGCCAAGGTGTTCATGATCGCCATCCAGTTTGCGGCGATTCTGGCGGTGGTGTACGAATACCGGGTGCGGCTGACGCACGTCGCCACATCGCTGACGAGCGACCGGGCGTCACAACGGCTGGTGGTCAACCTGATGGCGGGTTTCCTGCCGGCCGCCGTGCTGGGTCTCATTTTTTACAAGGAGATCAAGGGCTACCTGTTCAATCCCATCGTGGTGGCGTCGGCGCTGGTGATTGGCGGCGTGCTCATTTTGTGGGCAGAGCGGCGGCAGCATACGGTGACCACCCAGACGCTGGACGATCTCACCTGGCGGCGCGCCCTGATGATCGGCTTTGCGCAGGCGCTGGCGATGATTCCGGGCACCTCGCGTTCCGGGGCAACGATCATCGGCGGGCTGTTTCTGGGCTTGTCACGCAAGACGGCGGCGGAGTTCTCGTTCTTTCTCGCCATTCCCACCATGTTCGCGGCGACGGTGTACGACCTCTACAAGAACTGGGCGCTGTTCGACGCGGGCGACATTCCACTGTTCGTGGTGGGTGGGGTGGCGTCCTTCGTCAGTGCGCTGGTGGCCGTGCGCACCCTCATCAAATATCTGAGCCGGCACGATTACACGGTGTTCGCCTGGTACCGCATCGTATTCGGCGGGCTGGTGCTCGCCACAGCGTATTTCGGTGTAATCGACTGGGGCGTCGGCCACTGAACCTCAGGCGACGACGACTGCCTGCCTGGCTTCGGTTTCGAGTTGGGCCTTGAGGTCGGCCGGCAATTTGAGCTGGCTGGCCAGGGCGTCGAGATAGGCGCGTTCCATGAAACTTTCGCTGTCCACCGCGAGCACGCTCACCAGATACATTTCGGTGGCGATTGCCGTGGAACCGTTGGCGGCGGCGGCGACTTCGGCCGGGTCGAGCGGACGCGACACTTCGGCGTCGATCCAGCTGCGCAAGCTGGCGTCACCGGCCATGCGGCCCAGCTGTTCCTCGATCAATCCACGTTCCCGTCCGTCGATATGGCCGTCCGATTTGGCCGCAGCGATCAGCGCCTTGAGCACGGCGCGGCTGTGGTCGGCGGCTTCGGGCGCGGGCAAAAATTGCTGTGCTTGCACGGGTGCAGTGGGCGCAGCGCCGGCGGCGGCTTTCTGTTGCTGCCAGTTGTTGTAGGCGCGGAACGCCAGCGCGCCGAGCGCGGCAGCGCCGCCGTAGGTGAGCGCCTTGCCGCCATATTTTTTCAGTCGCTTGTCGCCCAGCAGCATGCCGAGCGCGCCGCCGGCCAACATGCCAGTACCAAAATTAGCGTAGCCGGACTGGCTGGCTTTCTGCGCGACGGATTGGCCCGCACCAAGAAGCTGGTCGAGCAGGGATTGAATATTCATGAAGTAGGTGTCGCCTGAGTTGATCAGACGGAAATGACCCCTCGGGTCTGCCGAGGTTCCCGGTCTTCCTGGCGGGCTTGGGAGAGTGCGGGCGAACATCGGCACCCGCAGGAGACTCAAAAAGCGATGAATGTGGTGAGCAGGATTTCTGAAACGTCCGCAGCAGTTGCGTTGTTAATTGAGGAATGCTCAGCAGAAAACCGGACGTTATCCGAGTAGTTGTAATTCAGGCCAAAACTGAGCACGCTGTAATCATTCGCACTGGCAATTTTGTCGCGCACATCCAGCCATGCGGTACGCAACCCGATATCGGACCAGGGCATGATCTGGAATTCAAATGAAGTGGCATCCTGATTTTTAACAATACGTGTCAGGTTGGTGACGGTGTCACGCAGGGAAAATTTGTAATTCGGCACGTGGCTCACAATGGCTTGCAAACTCATGTCCAGAACTGTGCCGGTTAATTGCAGATCAAGACCGTTGCTATCCGAGGGTGTAAGAATTTTTGTGTAAACGGTCATTTGGCAGGACCCTGCCGCCCTTCACGAGAGACCCCTCATGACCGTAAGCAACGAACTGATCGACAGCCTGCTGGCTGACTACAAGAAGCCCGAA
>JBEQCG010000005.1:0-219524 GCA_041639395.1 Thiobacillus sp.
TTCGGGCTTCTTGTAGTCAGCCAGCAGGCTGTCGATCAGTTCGTTGCTTACGGTCATGAGGGGTCTCTCGTGAAGGGCGGCAGGGTCCTGCCAAATGACCGTTTACACAAAAATTCTTACACCCTCGCAAAATCTGCCGGGCTGCAATGTCCTTTCTTGCGGCGGCAAATGCCTGCCACCCCCTTGAAGTGAAGCACCGTTTCACCGCTCTCTGATTCAACAGCGATCTGGGCGAGCTGACGCACACCCCAGGTGCGGCCGTAGGCCCCGTTGCTGTAGAAAAACCCGATTTTCAGTTCGTCGTGGCTCATGCGAGTTTGGATACATGTGAAAACACGCGGCAATTGTCGCATGTCATTGAAATCCTAAAACCTTGTTGCAGGGCGGGGGACTGGAAGGTGCGACTGGCTTCTAGGGTCAAAAACAGCCAGCCTGCTGTTTCTGGCGTTCGAGATCGCGCACCTGCTGGTTCCAATCATCCATCTGCGCCTGGGTATAGCCCTGGCGGCGTGCTGTATCCATCTTGTCGATCACGCGCCCGAGTTTCTCGGCGAGCGTGTTGCATTTGCCTGCGGATACCTGAACGGGGGATTTCTTGCTGTGACGGGTTTCGGGTGTGGCGGCGGCGTCATTCGTTGGATTGGCGATAGCTGCGGGCTTTGCAGGGGAGACCTTGGAGCGTGTCTGAACGGGCTCGGGCAAGGGCGCAGGGTCGATTGCCAGTTTGCGGGCTTCCTGCGCACCTCCACAAGGCAGATTGGAATAGGTGACCTGGCCGTTGGTATCGATGCACTTGTTCAGGGAGCCGGCAGCGGCACCCGTTGACGACAGGGCAATCAAGCTGGTGACTAACAGGAGGGTGTGTCGCATGGTGTCAGGGTTCGCTCGCGTCGCAATGGCGCAGAGGGCTGCCCGGTATCTGCATACTCGCGCAAGCATTCCTGTCGCCGATCCTGACAGGAATTTCGGTCAGATTGGCGTGAGCTTGAGGCAGACAGTGACCGTACAGGCGAGCACAGTGTAACGAAGCGAAAGAGGCGAAGGCGAAAAGCCCGGCACATCAATAGCGGGGCGGGCATTGCGCCCGCCCCGGGGTGCTTACGCGGCCGAGTGGCCCTTCAGTTCGATTTTGACGTTTTGCTCGGCAGACAGGCCGGCATAGTACTTCTTGAGGACGTTGGCCACTTCCGGGCGGCTGAACTCGACCGGCAGATCCTTGCCCTCGGACAGCATCGAACGCACTTTTGTGCCGGAGAGCAGGATGCGATCGTCCTTGGTGTGCGGGCAAGTGCGCTGGCTGGCCATGCCACCGCACTTGTTGCACCAGAAAGTCCAGTCGATATTCATGTTGACGGTTTCCAGCGAGCCTTTGGGAATCTCGTCGAAAATCTTCTGCGCGTCGAACGGGCCGTAGTAGTCGCCCACGCCGGCGTGGTCGCGGCCGACGATCAGGTGCGAGCAGCCGTAGTTCTGGCGGAACAGCGCGTGCAGCAGGGCTTCGCGCGGGCCGGCGTAGCGCATGTCGAGCGGGTAGCCGGCCTGGATCACGGTGTTGGGGGCGAAGTAGTTGTCGACCAGCACGCTGATCGCTTCTGAACGCACTTCGGCGGGGATGTCGCCCGGCTTCAGCGCGCCGAGCAGCGAGTGCACCAGCACGCCGTCCATGGTTTCGATGGCGATCTTGGCCAGATATTCGTGGCTGCGGTGCATGGGGTTGCGGGTCTGGAAAGCGGCGACCTTGGACCAGCCGGCCTTCTCGAACGCGGCTCGGGTTTCGGCCGGCGTCATGAACTGGTCGCCGTACTCTTCCTTGAAGCTGCCGGTGGACAGCACCTTGACCGGGCCGGCCAGGTTGTACTTTCCCTGCGCCATGACCATTTTTACGCCGGGGTGTTCGAGGTCGGTGGTCTTGTAGACCTGCATGCACTCGTGGGCCTTGTCGATGGTGTATTTCTCGGTGATCTTCAGGGTGCCCATGAGCGCACCGTTTTCGCCGTCGACCAGTGCGACTTCGTCACCGGCCTTGACCGTTTCGTCGTCGGTGGAAAGGGTGACGGGAATCGGCCAGAAGAGACCGCTTGCCATCTTGTAGCCGTCGCAGATGCCCTGCCAGTCGGCATGGGTCATGAAGCCGTCTAGCGGGGTGAAGCCGCCGATACCCATCATGATCAGGTCGCCGGTTTCACGCGAGCTCATCTTGATCTTGGGCAGTGAGGCGGCGCGGGCTTTTTCGGCTTCAAGTGCAGCGCCTGCCAGCAGCAGGGGCTTGAGTTCACCGCCACCGTGGGGGCGTACCAGTTTGGACATGCTATCTCCTCAGATTTTGTGGGGGTTTTTAGACCAGCCAGAATAGCACCGGGGGTAGGGGCTGAATAATGCTTTCTTTTTATTCGACGATAAGCGTGTTTGATATTGCGACCGGGCATGAAAAAGCCCGGCGGAACCGGGCTTTGCGAGTAGTTTGACGCAGGGTCAGGCGTCAAAAAAAGCGGGCATGTCGCTGGGTTCGGTTTTGATGATGTCCACCCAGGCCGGCTTGGTATCAGCCCCGGCAGCAGCCAGTTTCTTGGTTTCTTCGTAGAGCATTTTCCAGCGGTTGTAGAGGCAGTCGCTGACCTTGCGCATCCCGGAGTCGAAGTAGGAATTGTGCAGGTCGCCGACAGTGCGGGTGAAGGATTCCATCTGCTCGAGCAGATTGTGCGGATAGCCGTGGCGGTTGGTGTCGGCGTATTTCACCATTTCCCGCTTCACCGCGCGGATGAAGACTTTCTGGCCTTCGGTCAGGTCGGCTTCGGTGCGCGGTGCGCCGCCGAAATTCATCACCTCATGAATGAAACCGTTGAGGCGCTCGCCGAAATCGAAGTGGGTGTAGTCGACGTTTTGCATAAATCCTCCATTGTCCAGTGATGCATCTTCTGTGCTGCAATCGGCACGTTGCCTATGCTACGCCGCGCCGCAACGGTGTCCAGCGGCTACTTAATTACATACTAATAATCAACGACTAAGCCCTTGAATCCAGCGGGAATATATTTTGTCTGCCAGCGTATGGAGACGCGCGGTGCGGGTTTCCACCTCCGCTAGCATCGCTTCGGGCTGTTGCACGGCGGGGCTGTTGCTGGCGGCAATTTCAGCTGCTCCGTTATCGCACCAGTTTGCAATCAGCGCTGGCGTCATTTCGACGTGGCACTGCATGCCGACATGGCGGTCGTTAAGAACGTAAGCCTGGTTATCGCACCAGGCACTTTTCAGGATGCGTTGCGCCCCTTCGGGCAGGGTGAAGGTTTCGCCGTGCCAGTGAAATCCAGGTAGCGCCTGCGTGGCCTCGCCCACCCATGGACGCGCAGCGTCAGCGTCAGTCACGGTGAGATCGCCCCAGCCGATTTCCTTGACCGGGTTGGCACCAACCTGACCGCCGAGGGCCTTGGCCATGAGCTGGCCGCCCAGGCAGTGACCGATCACCGGCGTGTCGGTGGCGACCGCCTGCCGGATGAGGGACAGCACCGGCGGAATCCAGGGCAGGTCGTCGTTCACGCTCATGGGGCCGCCCATCAAGCACAGGCCGGAAACGCCGTTAAGATCAGTCGGGATCGCGTCGCCGGCGTCGATCCGGACGAGTTGCCAGGGTATGGCGTGGCGATCCAGAAACGTGGTGAAGTAACCCGGCCCTTCGGTCGGGGAATGTCGAAAAATCAGAACGGGATACATGATGGCCTGCGCACGGAATGGACTCACAAGCATCATATCGGCTGGGGCGTTGGTGTGCACGCCAGCCGGGGCGACCAGCGTGTCGGTGGTCGGTTTGTTCAAGGACAAGGCCATCGTCAGTATTGATGGTGGCAAAGCGCGAACGATCAGCGCGGGCCAGACGCTTGCTGGCGTGAGGCTGCTCTCTGCCGATTCCGACAGCGCCACGCTTGAGGTCGATGGCGCGCGACGTGTGTTGCGGATGGGGCAGTCGTTTGCCGGTGCATCGGCCGACAGCCGGCAGAGCGTGTCGTTGACGGCCGATGTGCGCGGGCATTTTGCCGCGCCCGGTTCGGTGAATGGTGTGCCGACCACCTTTCTGGTCGATACCGGGGCCACGGCTGTGGCACTCAATGCGGCGGACGCGCGCCGCATGGGCGTCGACTACCGGGCGGGGCAGGCGGTGGCGGTCAACACGGCGGCAGGCACGATGCCGGCGTGGCGCGTCAAACTCAATACGGTCAAAGTGGGCGGGATTGCGGTCAATCAGGTGGACGGGCTGGTGGTGGAGTCTGGACTGTCGATCCCGCTGTTGGGCATGAGCTTTCTGAACCGCATGGAAATGAAGCGCGACGGGCAGACGATGACGCTGATCCAGCGTTACTGAAACGGCCGCATAAATGCAACGGGGCCTGCAAATGCAGGCCCCGTTGCATGGACGGAGGGGTTACGCAGCGGTGCGCTTGTCGCGCTCGATCAGCGCGTAGGCCGAATGGTTGTGGATGGACTCGAAGTTTTCCGCTTCCACCACATACTGGTCGATCAGCGGTTCGGCATTCATCGCGGCGGCCACGTCGCGCACAATGTCCTCGACGAACTTGGGGTTGTCGTAGGCGCGCTCGGTGACGTATTTCTCGTCCGGGCGCTTCAGCAGGCCATAGAGTTCGCACGAAGCCTGATCTTCCACTTTGCGGATGAGGTCTTCAATCCACAGAAAGCCATTGGTCTGCGCGGTAACGGTGACGTGCGAGCGCTGGTTGTGCGCGCCGTAGTCGGAAATCTTCTTGGAGCAGGGGCACAGCGAGGTGACCGGCACCACCACCTGGGTGGTGTGGATGTAGCGGCCATTCTCGATCGCGCCGATAAAGGTGACTTCGTAGTCGAGCAGGCTCTGCACGCCGGAGACCGGTGCGGTCTTGTTCACGAAATACGGAAAGCGCATTTCGATATAACCGGCATCGGCTTCCAGGCGCTCCACCATCTGGCGCAGCATGTCCTCGAAGTTCTCGATGGAAATCTCGCGCTCGCGGGTGTTGAGGATGTCGATGAAGCGCGACATGTGCGTGCCCTTGAAGTTATGCGGCAGGTACACATACATGCTGAAGGTGGCGACGGTGTGCTGCACGCCGCCGCTCTTATCGGCCACGCGCACGGGGTGGCGGATGCTCTTGATGCCGACCTTGTTGATGGCGATCTGCCGGGTGTCGGCCGAGCTTTGCACGTCGGGCATGCAAACGGCGGTGTCGCAAATCTGGTTCATGGCAGGCTCCTTGTTCGATATCCGCCCGGATCGGGGAGGGCGGCTGGCAATTTAGACTGAGTCTACACCGCCGAAATACTTGAGTAAACTACTAGGTTAATCGGGCCGGCGTGGGCTGGTTTGATAAGCGCGAACGGTGCGTTCGATGCCCGCCGCGTCCAGGCCGCAGTCGGCCAGCATCTTCTGCGGGTCGCCGTGCTCGATGAACACATCGGGCAAGCCCAGATACAACACCGGCACCTGGATCCCCAGTGCAGAGAGTGTTTCTGCAACGCCCGTACCGGCCCCGCCCGCCACGGCGTTCTCTTCCAGCGTGACCAGCAGGCTGTGGCTTGCGGCCAGCTCGCGCAGCAAATCCCCATCCAGCGGTTTGACGAAGCGCATGTCGGCTACGCTGGCGTTAAGCGCTTCGGCGGCGGCGAGCGCGGGCGCGACCAGGCTGCCAAACGCGATCAGGGCGACCGACTGGCCGCGCCGGCGCAACACGCCCTTGCCGATTTCGACCGGTTCGAGGCCCGGTGCAACCGCTGCGCCCGTGCCGCTGCCGCGCGGGTAACGCACGGCCGACGGCCCGTTGTGCAGAAACGCCGTGGTCAGCAAGCGGCGGCATTCGTCCTCGTCCGACGGTGCGGCGATGAGCAGATTGGGCAGACAGCGCAGGTAGGAAAGATCGAAACTGCCCGCGTGGGTGGGGCCGTCCGCACCCACCAGCCCGGCGCGGTCGATGGCCAGCATCACCGGCAGGTTTTGCAGCACCACGTCGTGGATGAGCTGGTCGTAGGCGCGTTGCAGAAAGGTGGAGTAGATCGCGACGACAGGTTTGATGCCTTCGCACGCCAGGCCCGCAGCAAACGTCAGCGCGTGCTGTTCGGCAATGCCCACGTCGAAATAGCGCTTGGGGTAGTCCTGAGAAAACCGTACCAGTCCCGAGCCTTCGCGCATGGCCGGGGTAATGCCTACCAGCCGGGCGTCGGCGGCGGCCATGTCGCACAGCCAGTCGCCGAACACCTGGGTGTAGGTGGGGCGGGTGGCTGCCGCGCCAGCGGGTTTTTCCGCGATGCCGGCGGCCGGATCAAAGCGCGACACGCCGTGATACAGGCAGGGATTGGCTTCGGCCGGTTCGTAGCCCTTGCCTTTGCGGGTGACGACGTGCAAGAACTGCGGGCCGTCGAGCCGCTTGATGTTGGTCAGCGTGTCGACCAGCACATCGAGGTCGTGGCCGTCGATGGGGCCGATGTAGTTGAAGCCGAATTCCTCGAACAGCGTGCCGGGTGTGACCATGCCCTTCATGTGTTCCTCGGCGCGCTTGGCCAGTTCACGGATGGGCGGGGCGACCGACAACACCTTTTCGCCGGCGCGGCGGGCGGCGGCGTAAAACTTGCCCGACATCAGCCGCGCCAGGTAATTGTTCAGCGCGCCTACGTTGGGCGAAATCGACATGTCGTTGTCGTTCAGCACCACCAGCAAGGGCAGGTTGGTGGCCCCGGCATTGTTCAGCGCTTCGAAGGCCATGCCGGCGGTCATGGCACCGTCGCCGATCACCGCCACCGCGCGCTGCGTCGAGCCGGTCTGGCGGAAGGCTTCGGCCATGCCGAGCGCGGCCGAAATCGAGGTGCTGGAATGACCGGTGCCAAAAGCGTCGTAGGCGCTCTCGGCGCGGCGCGGAAAACCGGCAATGCCGCCACCCTGGCGCAGCCCGGCCATGGCCTCGCGGCGGCCGGTAAGAATCTTGTGCGCGTAGCTCTGGTGGCCCACGTCCCACACGATGCGGTCGGCGGGGGTGTCGAACACGTAGTGCAGGGCGAGGGTGAGTTCCACCGCGCCGAGGTTGGACGCCAGATGCCCGCCTGTTTGCGCGACAGAATCCACCAGAAACGTGCGCAGTTCTTCGGCAAGCTGCGGCAGATCGCTGGCCGGGAGCGCGCGCAGGTCGGCGGGCGAACGGATGAAATCGAGAATCGGCGTGCTCATGGTCAGAAGGCGCGCTCCACGACAAAATCGGCCAGCGCGCGCAGATGCGGTGCCGGGGCGGCAAGTGAATCCAGCGCGGCGCGGGCATCCGCACGCAGTTCCTGCGCGAGTTCGCGGGCGCGTGTCACGCCCAGCAGGCTCACGTACGTGGGCTTGTTCTGCGCCGCATCCTTGCCGGCGGTTTTGCCGAGCGTGGCGGTGGGCGCTTCGGCGTCGAGCACGTCGTCCACCACCTGAAACGCCAGCCCGATGCACTTGGCGTAGTGGTCGAGCGCCGCCAGCGTGGCGTCGTCCGGCGAACCGCAGTGTGCGCCCAGCAGCACCGAGGCGCGGATCAGCGCGCCGGTTTTGTGGATGTGCATGAATTCGAGTTCGGCCAGATCCAGCGGCTTGCCCACGCTCGCCAGGTCGATGGCCTGCCCGCCCGCCATGCCGCGCGAACCGGCGGCCAGCGCCAGCAGATGCACCATCTTCAACTGTGCGGCAGGCATGTCGGCCAGGGGCTGCGCACAGAGCACGTCGAACGCCAGACTTTGCAACGCGTCGCCCACCAGCAGCGCGGTGGCTTCGTCGAACTCCACATGCACCGTGGGTTTGCCGCGCCGCAGCGCGTCGTCGTCCATGGCCGGCATGTCGTCGTGCACCAGTGAATAGGCGTGGATGAGCTCGACGGCTGCCGCCGCAAACTGAACCCGTTCCGGGATAGCGTCCACTACCTCGCCTGCCGCAAAAGCGAGCAGGGGGCGTACCCGCTTGCCGCCATCCAGTACCGCGTAGCGCATGGCTTCGTGCAGGCGTTGCGGGGCAATATGCACGGGCGGCAGGCAGTCGGCCAGCACCGATTCCATGCGCGACTGGCAGCCTTGCATCCAGACAGTGAAATCAGTCATCGGTCGCGTCGTTTTTGAACGGCACAAGTACGCCGTTTTCGAGTATCTGAACCTGCTGCTCGGCGTCTGCGAGTTGCTGGCGGCAATACGTCAGCAGCTCCGCACCGCGCTTGTAGGCACCGAGCGAGGCATCCAGCGACAATTGCCCACCTTCCATGTCGGCCACAATGGCTTCGAGTTCGGTAAGCGCGGATTCGTAATCTTTGGGGGCTGCGTGTTCTTTGGGAAAAAGTGACGCGGCGCGGGCTTTGGCCATCGGGAATCCCGGCGTGAAATAAGACCCACACTTTAACAAATTGGCCCTGCCCCTGTCTTCTCCATGCTGGGCTGCGTGGTATGATTCAAGCCGTCCCCGCCCGTCATGGCGGGGATTTTTCATCCGTACCCGTGCCTTGCACGGGAGAGTCGGGCAGACGCTGCCCGCTCTCGATCCGGTGGGTTCAATCGCCGCTCCAGTCGTCTGGAGGGGGCTTGGTTTTGAGTAGGGTGCGCCATGAGCAATCTCGCCGAATCCAGCGCCTTGTCGCTAATTTCGCCGCAACTTCCTGTTTCCTGGTATTTCGACCCGGCCATCTACGCGCTGGAGCTCGAACATCTCTTCAAGCGCGGGCACGGCTACGCCGGCCACCAGCTCATGGTGCCCGAGCCCGCCGACTACCACGCGCTGGAACTGTTCGAAGGCGCAAAAATGCTCGTCAACAGCGGTTCCAGCATTGAACTGCTGTCCAACGTGTGCCGCCATCGCCAGGCCCTCATGCTCGACGGGCGCGGCAAGCTGTCTTCGAACCACATCGTCTGCCCCATCCACCGCTGGACCTACGACAGCCACGGCCGGCTCATGGGCGCACCCGAATTCCCCGGCAATCCCTGCCTCAACCTGAACCGCACCGGCCTGCAGAACTGGCAGGGCCTGCTGTTTGCCGGCCAGCGCGACGTCAACGCCGACTTGGCCGGCATGCAGGCCGCACGCAACCTGGATTTTTCCGGCTTCATGCTCGACCGCGTGCAGGTTGACCACTACGCCTGCAACTGGAAAACCTTCATCGAGGTGTATCTGGAGGATTACCACGTTGCCCCGTATCACCCCGGCCTCGGCCACTTCGTCACCTGCGACGACCTTACGTGGGAATACGGCGACTGGTGGTCCGTGCAGACCGTTGGCGTAAACCGCGGGTTGTCCAAGGCCGGCTCACCGGTCTACCAGAAATGGCACGACCAAGTCATGGCCTACCGTGGCGGCCAGCCTCCCCGGCACGGCTCCATCTGGCTCACTTATTACCCTGGCCTCATGGTCGAGTGGTACCCGCATGTGCTGGTCGTCTCGTCCATCGTGCCCACCGGTGTGGAATCGTGCAGCAACGTCGTCGAGTTCTACTACCCCGAAGACATCGTCCTGTTTGAACGCGCCTTCATCGAAGCCGAACAGGCCGCCTACCTGGAAACCGCCGAGGAAGACCGCGACATCTGCACACGTATGCACCAAGGCCGGCGCGCGCTATACAAACAAGGTAGTTCTGAAACCGGCCCGTACCAGTCGCCGCTGGAAGACGGCATGATGCACTTCCATGCTTTTTTGCGGCGGGAGATCGAGCCACACATCAAATAGGCCATGCGCATAACAAGGACCGCCCTTGTTATTTTCGGCCTCGGTGTCCGCGCGCCGGTGATGACCGGCCCTCACCCCATCGCCCGAATCGACTGCATCGGCGGCACCCGCGTGATGTGCCGGGTGGTGAGCCAGCCGCTGGTAATCACCAGCAGCGCGCCGGCGGTGGGCAGCGCCAGCCACAGCCAGGGGTGGGCGCGGCCGGGCAGGTCGAACAGGCGCTCACTGATCGCGAGCATGGCGAGTTCGGCGCAGGCGCTGGCGATGAGGCCGGCCAGAATGCCGAGCGCGGCAAATTCGGCGATGAGACCCTTGGCGAGCCAGGTGCGTTCGGCACCCAGGGTGCGCAGCAGCACGGCTTCTTGCTGGCGGGCGTCGAGGCTGGCCAACAGCGTGGCGACGACGACGGCCATGCCGGCGGCGAGCAAGAATCCCAACAGCAGTTGAATGGCACCGATGATGCGGGCGAACACGGCTTCGAGCTTGCCGATGAGGGTGTCGAGCGCGAGGACGGTGATGCCGGGGAAGGTTTTGACGAACCCGGGCATGACGTCAACGCCGGGCGGCACATACACGCTGGCGATGTAGCTGGCGGGCAGGGCGTCGAGCGCGCCGGGCGAAAAGATGACGAAGAAGTTGGGCTGCATGGATTCCCACTTCACGCTGCGGAGGCTGCCGATGCGGGCGCGCACGGTCTGGTCGCCGATCTGGAAGCCCAGGGTGTCGCCGATTTTGAGGTCCAGACGTTCGGCCATACCGGATTCGACGGAAATGTCGTTGGCCACCTGTGCGCCGTGCCAGCGGCCCGCGAGAATCTGGTTGTTGGCGGGTAAATCGCCGGCCCAGGTGAGGTTGAGCTCGCGCCGCAGGGTGTTGCTGTCACGCGATTCGGGGGGCAGGGTGTCGGCGATGGGCTGGCCGTTTTTTTCCACCAGCCGGCCGCGAATCATGGGGTAGAGGCGCGAGGCTTCGAGCTGGTGCTGATCGAGCCAGCGGCCCACGTCGGCCTGCTGTTCCGGCGCAATGTTCACCAGAAAATGATTCGGCGCGCCCGGAGGCAGTTGCTGCCGCCAGCCGTCGACGAGGTCGCTGCGCACCAGCGCGAGCAGGGCGACGAGAAACAGCGCCAGGGTGAAGGCACCCAGTTGCAGGGTGCTATCAAGACGATGACGCAGCAGTTGCGACAAACCGAAGCGCAGCGGCCCGGTGGCCAGATGCTGCACGCCGCGCCCGGCGACGAGCGCCAGCCGGGCGAGGATCGCCAGCACCAGCGCGAGTGCAGCCAGTGCTCCGACAAAGCCGGCAACGAGCTGGATGTCGCCCGCGTAGGCAGCGATCAGCGCCAGCAGCACTGCGCCGCTCAGCGAGGCACCGATCCAGGCCGACAGTGGCAGTGGCGGTAGATCGCGCCGCAGCACGCGTAGCGGCGGCACGCGGATGAGCCGCATCAGCGCGGGCAGCGCCGCGCCGGCCAGCGCGGCAAGACCGCTCGCCAGCGCGATGAACACCGGGGCTGCGCCCAGCCGGGGCAGGGTAGCCAGCGTGTCGGGCAGTACCAGGCCCGCGAGCAGATGTTGCAATGCCGCGCCAAGCGCCACACCAGCCAGGCTGCCGAGCAGACCCAGCAGCAGGAACTGGGTGAGATACAGCGTGCGCAACTGCGCGGTGGTGGCCCCCATGCAGCGCAAGAGCGCGGCCTGGTCGTAGTGCCGCCGGGCGTGACGATGCGCGGCAATGGCAATGGCGGCCACGGCCAACAGCAGGCTCACCAGCGCGGTGAGTTGCAGGTAGGTGTCGAGCTTGTCGAAACCGTCGCGCAGGTTTTCCACGCCCTCGCGCGCGCCAATCAGGCGCTGGGTGTCGTCGAGCGCCGGCTTCAGCGCGGCGGTGAAGGCGGCGGTGGCCTGCGGGCTGCCGGCAAACTGATACAGATAGGTGAGACGGCTGCCGGGCTGGAGCACGCGGGTGGCGGCCACGTCGTCGCCACGCAGGAATACGCGCGGGGCCAGGCCGAATACGCCGCCCAACTGGCCCGGTTCTTCGGCCACCACGCCGGCGATGCGAAAGTGCGCCTCGCCGATTTGTACGGTGTCGCCCACGGCGGCGTCGAGTAGCGGCAGCAGTTGTTGATCGACATAGATCGAGCCCGGAGGGGGCTGCGCGGGTCGCGGCGCACCGGCCGCAAAGGCGCGGTCGGCGATGCGCACGTTGCCCGAAAGCGGCCAGGCGGCGTCAACGGCACGCACGGTGGCCAGCTGGAAGGCGTCGGCCCGGCTCACCATGCTGGCGAATTCCAGCGCGGTGCTGGTGTTGAGGGTGTGCGCGGGCCAGGCTTCCACCGGGCGCGGGCTGGTCACCAGCAGGTCGGCCCCCAGAAACCGTGCGCCTTCGTCGCGCATGGCCCGCTGCATCCGGTCGCCCAGAAAGCCGGTGGTGGCCACGCTGCCCACGCCGATAACCAGCGCGAGCAGCAGTACGCGCCATTCACCGCTCGCACGTTCGCGGGCGAGCAGCCACAGGGCCAGCCGGACGAGGCTCATGCCGGCACCGCAACTTGCACGCGACCTGCCACCAGATGCAGCCGGCGTGCGCAGCGCGCGGCCAGCGTGGCGTCGTGGGTGACGAGGATGAGCGTGGTGCCGGCCGACGCGTTCAACTCGAACAGCAGATCGATGATGCGCGCGCCGGTGTCGGCGTCGAGATTGCCGGTGGGCTCGTCGGCAAACACCACGGCGGGGTCGGTGGCAAAGGCGCGCGCCAGCGCCACGCGCTGCTGTTCGCCGCCGGAGAGCTGGCGCGGCGTGTGGCCGGCGCGGTCGGCCAGTCCCACGCGCGCGAGCCAGTGCGCGGCGCGCTCGCGGGCGTCGTGGCGGCCGGCGAGTTCCAGCGGCAGCAGCACGTTTTCCAGCGCACTGAGCGCGGGCAGCAGTTGGAACGACTGGAACACAAAGCCAACACGGCCGGCTCGCAGCCGCGCGCGGGCGTCTTCGTCCAGATCGGCCAGGCGCTGGCCGAGCAGATGGATGTCGCCGGACGAAGCCAGATCCAGCCCGGCCAGTAAGCCCAGCAGCGTGGACTTGCCCGAGCCCGACGCGCCGGTGATCGCCAGCGTGTCGCCGGCTTTGACCGCCAGCGTTACATCGCTGAGTATCGCAAGCGCGCCGTCGGCGGTGGCCACGCGCTGCGAAAGGCCGTGTGCCTGAACAATGGGGAACCGGGCGCTGTCAGGGGGCGTCATTGAAAGAGTCTCGAAAAGGAGTGCGTGTGAAAAGCAGGGTCGATTATCGCGTGTGGCTGTTTGTCTTGTCGCTGTTCGCGACGGGCAGCGCAGTCGCGGCACAATGCTCGGTGTTGATCGTGGGCGACAGCCTGAGTTCCGGCTACGGGCTGGCTGCTGGCACCAGCTGGGTGGACAAGCTCGATGCCCGCCTGAAAAAGCAGGCCCCTGCCTGGCGGGCGGTGAATGCCAGCGTGTCGGGCGATACCACGCAGAACGGCCTGCAACGCCTGAGGCCGGCGCTGGCGCGGCAACAGCCGCAGGGCGTGGTGATCGAACTCGGTGGCAACGATGCGCTGCGCGGCACGCCGCCTGCCGTCATCCGCAATAACCTGCGCACGATGATCCGCGAGGCCAAGGCCGCCGGCGCGTGGGTGCTGCTGCTGGATGCGCCGGTGCTGCCCAACTACGGCCGCGCCTACGGCGAGGCGGTGGCAAAACTCTATGTGGATCTGGCGCGCGAAGAGAACATCGCGCGCGTGCCGTGCTTCGTCTGTGGCGTGGGCGTGAAGGCCGGCATGATGCAGGCCGACGGCATCCATCCCAACGAAAAGGCGCAGGCGGCGATGCTTGACGCAGTGTGGCCGGCGCTGAAACCCCAACTGCGATGCCGGGCAAAATGAAGATCTCAGACGAACCCTGTCCTTGCGGTTCGGGCCAGACCTATGCGCAGTGTTGCGGGGTGTTTCACGCCGGGGCGGCGGCACCGGATGCCGAGCGGCTCATGCGTTCGCGCTACAGCGCCTACGTGGGTGGACTGGGCGACTATCTCTTTGCTACCTGGCATCCCGACACGCGGCCGGCACAGCTCGGGCTGGATGCCACACCGCGTCCGCAGTGGCAGGCGCTGACGGTCAAATCACACGTCGTTCAAGGCAGCGATCACGCCACGGTGGAATTCGTCGCCCGCTACAAACTCAATGGCCGCGCGTGCAGATTGCACGAGACCAGCCGCTTTGTCCGCCTGCAAGGTCGCTGGGTTTACGTGGACGGTGACGTGCGCGAATGAGGCGCTGCGTGAGCGAACTCGAAACGTCGTCCGCGCTTGAGCGCGTAGCCTCCACCGTGGGCAGGATGCGCTGCCGGCGCGCCCGCATGGCGGGCCTTGCGGGTGGCCAGTTGCCGCACGAGCTCGACGCAGTCCAGGTCGGCGCGCTGGCAGCGACGCCCGAGCTGTGGTTGTGCAGGCGAACGCGCGGCCTCCCCGGCCCGGAAGAGGTGTCGCATCCATGTGCTCACGCCGTCATGGCGCGTGAAACCGAGCCACGAACCGGGCAGGACGATACCGCCCACCGATGAAGCACTCACCGCGCGCTCAGCATCAGCCATACCAGACGGCGCGCCATTTCACGGCGGCGTTCAGGGGTGACAGCGTGGTCTGCCCGGCGGTCTTCGCCCGGCGCGATCTGGCGACTGGTCTGCACCGCCACAGGCTTTTCGCTGGCGTAGCCCACGCGGTCAAAACCGGGCGTGTCGCCCATCGTGGCCGCCTGTGCGCTGCCGATGACGAGGCCGGCGGCCAGCAGGGAAAGAGTCAGTGTGTTCATGATGGGCTCCTGGTTTGCTTGCCCGCGCACCCTGCGCGAGACCATGACTGCATGGTGGGCGAGACCCGTCGCCGGGGTAAGCAACCGGGTCGAAACCGGGACGGCCAACCGGGTTGGCGTTCACGCGCGCGCAATCTGTTCCGGGCACACTGCGGCTGAACAGACCCATCAGGAGAGCCCATGTCCACTACCCGCCGCCAGTTTCTTCGTCACATGAGCACGGCTGCACTCGCTGCACTGGCCGCCCACGCCCGCTGGGTGCAGGCAGGCAGCGCCGCCGGCCATGGTGTCGGCTACGGTGCCGTACGGCCGGTCACGGATCAGCGCGGGGTTGCCGTGCTGGCGTTGCCGGCAGGCTTTGCGCTTACGACCTTCAGCCGCATAGGTGAAACATTTGATGGCGGCGTGGTGGCAAAAAACCTCGACGGCATGGCAGCGTTTGCCCGCGCCGGCGGCGTGCGGCTGATTCGCAACCACGAGGTGCGCAACCTGCCCGGCGTGACTGCGGGCGGGGTGCCGGGCGCGGGTTACGACGCGCTGGCCGGCGGCGGATGCAGCGTGCTGGATCTCGACGCGTCGGGACAGTTGTTACGCCAGTTCGTGGGACTGGCCGGCACCCACGTCAACTGCGCGGGCGGCTACGCCTGGCGGCAGCGCGCGTGGCTTTCGTGCGAAGAAACGACCGACGGGCCCAAGCAGGGCTATGCACGCAAACACGGCTATGTGTTCGCCGTACCGGCCGATCTTGATGGCACGGTCACCCCAGAGCCGATCACCGCAATGGGCCGCTTCAAGCACGAAGCCGCCTGTGCCGACGCCGTCGGCGTGGTGTATCTCACCGAAGATGCAGGGGGCGCACGCGGCAGCGGCTTCTATCGTTTTCTGCCACGCGACGCCACCAATCTGGCCCGGGGCGGGCGCTTGCAAATGCTGCGCGCGAGCGAAGCGTTTCTCGATGCGCGGCAGCGTCGCATCGTGGGGGTGGGCATGGTGTGCGACTGGGTCGAGATTGCCGACCCCGATCCGGATATGGAAGCCGCTCAGCCCGGTTGCTTCGAGCAGGGACGGGCTACCGGTGCCACCCAGTTCAACCGCCTCGAAGGGCTGTGGCTGGGTCACGACGGCAGGACGGTCTACTTCACCTCCACTTCCGGCGGCGACGCCAAAGGGCCGGACATCAACGCCGACGGTTTCGTGCAGGGCTACGGCCAGGTGTGGCGCTACACCCCGACCGGCGAGAATCGCGGCGTGCTGACCCTGCACTTTGAATCCCCCGGCGGCAGCGCACTCGATTCGCCGGACAACCTCTGCGTCACGCCGCAAGGCGGCCTCTTGCTGTGCGAGGACGACGCCAGCCCCAGGGATGGCGATCGCCACCCCCTGGCCGGCTTCGACAACGTGAACCGTCTGGTGGGGCTGGGTGCCAACGGCGCGCCCTTTGTTTTTGCCGTGAACCTGCTGAACGACAGCGAACTCGCCGGGGCCTGCTTCAGCCCCGACGGCCGCACGCTTTTCGTTAACGTGTACGGCGACGGCACACCCGACAGCGGCATGACCTGCGCAATCAGCGGGCCCTGGCAACGCGGGCCATTGTGAGGGCCACAAAGCACAAAGCCCGCTTGCGCGGGCTTTGTATCGGTAATGTTTTGGGGTGGATGATGGGACTCGAACCCACGACAACAGGAATCACAATCCTGGACTCTACCAACTGAGCTACATCCACCACGGACTGAATCAACTACTGAAACTGATGGCCTGCCCGACAGGAATCGAACCTGTAACCCCCAGCTTAGAAGGCTGGTGCTCTATCCAGTTGAGCTACGGGCAGAGACTCTTTTCTTGCTCGGGCATTGCGTGCTGCATAGTCGGGGTGGTCGGGGTGAGAGGATTCGAACCTCCGACATCCTGCTCCCAAAGCAGGCGCGCTACCGGGCTGCGCTACACCCCGAAATCCGCGCGACCACAAGTTCAGCCGCGTTTCGGAGAGGCGAGACTATACCGTGGCGATGCGGACGGGTCAATTTTCGCTTGAGTCGGCAGGGGGGTTTCCGGGAAAATCGCGCTTTTGCTTCAGGGTGGTTTCAATGAGCGCACGCATACTCGATGGCAAGACGATGGCCGACACCATCCTCGCTGTCATCCACGACAAGGTCGCCGAGCGCGAGGTGCAGGGGAAGCGCCGCCCCGGGCTGGCGGTGATCCTGGTGGGCGACGATGCGGCGTCGGCGGTGTACGTCAGAAATAAAAAGCGTGCTTGCGAACGCGCGGGCGTCACCAGCGTGGCGCACGACCTGCCCGGTGCCACCACGCAGGATCAACTGCTGGCGCTGATCGATACGCTCAACGCCGATGCCACCATCGACGGCATTCTGGTGCAGCTGCCGCTGCCCGCGCATATCGACGCCGAGACGGTGATCGAGCGCATCCGACCCGATAAAGATGTGGATGGATTTCATCCCTACAACATCGGCCGGCTGGCGGTGAAGATGCCCACCCTGCGGCCGTCCACGCCGCGCGGCATCATGACGTTGCTGCGCGCCACCAACGAGGAACTGCGCGGCAAGAATGCGGTGATGGTCGGCGCGTCCAACATCGTCGGCCGGCCGATGAGCCTGGAACTGCTGTTGGCCGGTTGCACCATCACCGTGTGCCACAGCGCCACGCGCGATCTGGAAAGTTTTGTGCGGTCAGCCGAAATTCTGGTGGTGGGCGTGGGCCGCCCGCGCATGATTCCCGGCGACTGGATCCGCGAAGGCGCGATTGTCATTGATGTGGGCATCAACCGCCTCGACGACGGCAAGCTCTGCGGCGACGTGGATTACGACAGCGCTGCGCAACGTGCCAGCTGGATCACCCCCGTGCCCGGCGGCGTGGGGCCCATGACCGTGGCGACGCTGTTGGAGAACACGCTCGAAGCAGCGTTAATGCACAATCCCTGAGCGTGCGGCAGGCGTGTGGGCGGTTCAGGCCGCGTGCAGTGCCCGCAAATAAGCCACATCCACGAACGACCGCCCCAGATCGACGCCGGCAAGCCGCTGGCAGGGTGCGTCGGGTTCACCCAGGTCAGACAACACCACGGCAGCCCCGCTGAAATCGTGGCCGAGCGTGTAGTCGTTCACCGTCACCAGCGTTTTCAGGCCCGCGCCGAGGCTGGCGCGGATGCCGTTTTCTGAATCCTCGAAAGCGAGACATTCGGCGGGCGAGATGCCCATTTTTTCCATCGCGTAAAAGTAGATATCCGGCGCAGGTTTTTTGGCCGGGACGATGTCGCCGGCGGCGATCACCTCGAACCAGTCCTGTGTGCCCGGGCCGAGGCTGTGTTCCAGCAGCACGGTCACGTTTTCCGGCGTGGTGGTGGTGGCGATGGCAAGCCGCAGGCCGGCCGCGCGCGCTTCTTCCAGCAGCCGCTTCACGCCGGGGCGCATGGGGATGCCGCCGCGCGCGGCCAGCGCGCTGTAATGCCGGGTCTTGGCTTTGTGCAGGTTCACCACCATCTCGTCGAAATCGGCAGACTTCACGTAATCCGGACGGAACTGGTCGACGTAGAACTTCATGCGTTCCTTGCCGCCGGTGACGGCGAGGAGCTTGCCGTAGAGTTCTGCATCCCAGTGCCAGTCGAGACCGGCGTCGGCAAAAGCCTGATTGAAGGCGGGGCGGTGGCCGTCGCGCTCGGTATCGGCGAGCGTGCCGTCCACGTCGAAGAGCAGGGCGTGTAGCGTCATGGTGTGTTTGGAATGGTGGGACACGCGGCGGCTGGCGCGGGCTGCGTGCCGGGTCAAAAAAAGCCAGGCCGGGCATTTTCGCAAATTGCGCGGCGCGGTGAAAGCCGTGAATCGTGCCGGCACGGCACTTCTGGCAGAATGCACGAATCAATAAACCGACCGGTTAGACCGGCCCTGCGGAGAACGAACATGCCCGATACCTCAGAATTCGACCGCTACTACGACGGCCTGCTCTACAGCGTGATGCGCTGGGAACAGCTCACTGCTTTCTGGGACAAGGTCGATGCCGGTGCGGGCTGGTATTTGTACGCGGTCGGCCAGGGCGTACCCGAAGCCCCCGCCCCGGCCGACAAGGTGAGACAGTTCATGCGTGAACTCGACGAGCTGCTGCGCCGTGAGCACCACGAAGACTACTGCGCGATTGTCTATGCGGACAATCTGGACGCGCCCAATTTCATCAAGATCTACGACCCCAATCATCTGGGCAGTTCGTGTGGGTCGAGCGCCACGAAATCCTCCGTGTTGCCTGGCTGGCTGATGAGCCTGACGCCGCCGCGCGAACTGGAAACGCGCATCCCGGTGACGGGGCAGCGCAGGCGATGGTGGGAAACCCTGCTCGGCACCCCCGCATGAACATAACCGCGCCCCTGGGCGCGGTTTTCAATTCGGGCCTTGAGTCGTGGCGGCTTGCGCTCTTTCGGCTATTGCCAACTCTCTCAACCCTGCCAGCGCCTGCCCCAGCGTGGGGTTGTCGCTGTCGCGCGGAAACACCATCCACGCCGGCAAGGTGAAGGCGGGGCGGTCGGTGATGCGCCAGAGGCGGCCGGCTTCGAGGTGGTGGCGCACGAGCCGCAGCGGAAAGTAGCCGCTGCCGCCGTAGGCGAGCAGTTGCTGCACGCCCAGCCAGCCGATGTTGGCGACGAGTGCGGGCGGCGGCACCTCGGGGTGGTGTTCGCTGAACCGGGCGTGGAATTCGGGGCCCCAGTCGATGTGGATGTAGCCGGGGTCGGGCCAACTTCGTGTGCGCTCGCTGGCGACCAGCACCAGGGTTTCGTCGAACAGGGCTTCGACGACGAGGCCGCTGCGCGAGGTGGGGGTGTACATCACGCCGATGTCCACGGTGCCTTCGATGAGGCCCTGCATGATGTCGGCCTCGAAGCCGATTTCCAGACGCAGCGAAGTTTCCGGCGCGGCGTCGCGCATCCACGCCACCCAGTGCGGCAGAAAACCTTCCCACAGCGCGATGCGGCCGGAGAGCGTGAGCACGCCGGAAAAGCCCAGCGGCAGGCCGACGTCGTGGCGCGCCTGTTCCACCGTGCGCACCAGCCGCTTGGCGTGCGCCAGGAAACGGCGGCCGGCGGGAGTGAGCTCGGCCCCGTTGCGGCCGCGTTGGAACAGGCGCGCGCCGAGCGTGGTTTCCAGGGTGTGGATGCGCGCGCTGACGGTGGACTGGGTGACGAACAGCCGGCTGGCGGCTGCGACGAAGTTGCCGGTGGCGGCGACGGCAAGAAAGGTGCGGGCGAGTTCGGTGTCCATGATGATGTATCGGTAATGCCGATAGCAAATACAAAAAATAATCGTTAGTCAAATACAAATGCGTTCCGTAGACTGGCCTTGTCGTCATTCAACACGGGAGCCCATCATGAACATGGCATTGACCACCGCCTTGCCAGAGCGCGACGCCGAAGGCTATCTGATCGAGCCGGCCGACTGGAACGAAACCATTGCCGAGGCGCTCGCCGCCGAGGAAAACATCACGCTCAACCACGACCACTGGGATGCGCTGCGCTTCATGCGCGAGTATTACGAAGAACATCAGGTTGCCGCCGACGCGCGCTATGTCATCAAGCACCTGGGCCTGCGCTACGGGCGCGAGGCACAGAAGAAACTGTTCGAGCTGTTCCCCTATGGCTACGTGAAGCAGGCGTGCAAGCTGGCCGGCATGAAGCGGCCGCGCGCGTGGAGCACGGGCTGAGGCAGCGCGGGCCGGGCGCAGGCTTTGCCTGCTTACGGCAGGGTTTGTCGCAGAGTGGTAAGGGCGGCACGGGAGGAAGTCCGTCGTATTCCTCCGTCCCGCTGCTACCTTTGTGTTACCCGCGCGACGCAGGTCGGTAACACGTTGCCGACCTACGGGCTGGACGCAGAGAGAGCGGGCAGGTTTTATGCGCCGGCGGTATGCCTTCCTCCTGCCCTCTTGTCCTCCTTGTAAAAAAATCAGGCAACGCCAGACTCCCCGCAGGTCAACTGCTTTCCGTCATCACGCATGGTCAGAAAAATCGCTTATTCGGTGTCGTCGCGCGAGCAGTGGATTTCTGCGGCGGGCGGCATACTGGGCATCCTCGCGGTGCTCACGGTGTCGCATACGCTGATGCCGGGACACACGGCCTATTTCATCGTGGCGTCGATGGGCGCGTCGGCGGTGTTGCTGTTTGCCGCGCCGCACGGGGCGTTGTCGCAGCCGTGGCCGCTGGTCGGCGGGCATCTGGTGTCAGCAGCGGCGGGGGTGACGGTGGCGCAGTGGGTGAACGATCCCATGCTGGCATCGGCGCTGGCGGTCGGGCTGGCGATCGGGCTCATGTACGGGTTGCGCTGTCTGCATCCGCCGGGCGGGGCGACGGCGCTGTTCGCGGTGCTGGGTGGCGACGCCATCCACGCGCTGGGCTACGGCTATCTCATCACGCCGGTGCTGCTGAATGCGCTGACGCTCTTGATCGTTGCGGTGTTGTTCAACTACCCCTTTGCGTGGCGGCGCTATCCGCAGGCCTGGCAGCGCGAAACGGCGGAAGTGGTCTGCGCCGTGGAGCCCGAAGCGCACCCGGAAAAATGCATGATTCCGCACAGCGCGCTGGTGTATGCGCTGTCGCAGCTCGATACCTTCGTCGACGTGAGCGAAGACGATCTGCAACGCATTTACGCACTGGCATTGCACGCCGAGGCTCCCATGGCAGCCGCGGCCGGCGCGTCTACAATCCAAGCACCCTCCTGAATCCGGCGCGGCGCGTCCGCGTACTGCCATGCACGAAGCCACCAGCGGACACGCCTTCGGCGCGCCCGGCATCGCCCCCACCTGGACCTCCAGCGACAAGGATCTGGTCGGCACCGCGCTAGGCTCCGCGCGGCTGTGGTTCACGCTCGGCCACGGCATCGTCAACGAGGTGTACACCCCGCGCATCGACATTCCACAGGTGCGCGATCTGGGTTTCATCGTCGCCGACGGCGCGGGCTTCTGGATGGAGGTGAAACGACTGGGCGACTTCGACTGCACGCTGCCCGCACCCGGGGTGCCGTTGCCCGTCATCACGCATCGCCACCCGCGCTTCACGCTGACTGTGCGCGTCTGCCCCGACACCGCGCGCGACGTGCTGCTCATCGACGTGGCGTTGGCAGGCGACCCCGGGCTAGCCGTCTATGCGCTGCTGGCCCCGCATCTGGGCGGCACCGGGCAGGGCAACCGCGCGTGGGCCACGCGCTATCGCGGCACGCGCGTGCTGTGGGCGGAGCAGGGGCCGTTCGGGCTCGCGCTTGTCGCCCGTACGCCGGCAGGCGAGGACGGTTTTGCCAACGGCTCGGTGGGCTATGTTGGCGCGTCCGACGGCTGGCAGGATTTTCAGGCGCACGGGCGCATGGCCTGGCAGTTCGATGCGGCCGGGCCGGGCAACGTGGCGCTGATGGGTCGGCTGGGGTCGCGCGCCACGCTGGCGCTGGGCTTTGCCAGCAGCAAGCAGGCCGCCGCCACGCTTGCGCGCGCCGCGCTGGCGCAGCCCTTCGACGCGCATCGCGCGGCACAACTGGCCGCCTGGCAGGGCTGGCACGCGCGCTGCGGGGCCACCGCGCCGCCGCCCGATCTGCCGGACGCGCTGCGCACCCTCTGGGTCGCGTCCGCGCAAGTGCTGAAAACCCACGCCGACAAGACCCACCTGGGGGCCATGGTCGCCAGCCTGTCGATTCCCTGGGGCAATCGCGGCGAGGAACGCGGGGGATATCACTTGGTGTGGCCGCGCGATCTGGTCGAATCGGCCCAGGCGCTGATTGTGCTGGGCGGTCTGGACGAAGCGCGCCAGGTACTCGCGTACCTGCTCGCCACGCAGAACGACGACGGCCACTGGCACCAGAACCAGTGGCTCGGCGGCAAGCCGTACTGGGCCGGCGTACAGCTCGACGAAACCGCATTCCCCGTGCTGCTCGCCGCGCAGCTCGCCGAGCGCAACCAGCTCGCCGGCATCAACGTTGCCGACGGCGTGCGCCGCGCACTCGGTTTCCTCATCGCGCACGGCCCCGCCAGTCCGCAGGACCGCTGGGAAGAAGACGCCGGCGTCAACGCCTTCACGCTGGGCGCGTGCATCGCCGCGCTGGTCGGCGGCGCAGCCTGCCTGCCGCAAGACGAACGCGCGCTTGCGCTCGCCGTGGCCGACGACTGGAACGCGCGGCTCGAAGACTGGTGCGTGGCGCGCGACACGCCGCTGGGACGCGCACACGGCATCGCCGCCTACTACGCGCGCATCGCGCCGGCCGAGATCGTCTGCGACGACCGCGCGATGCAGCGTCGCATCGCGGTGAAAAACCATGCCGACGGGCTGGCCCCTGAAGCCGATGAACAGGTCGCGCTGGATTTCCTGCAACTGGTGCGCCTGGGCCTGCGCCGTGCCGACGACGCGATCGTCGCCGACAGCGTGCGGCTCGCCGATGCGCTACTCAAGACCGACACCCCCGCCGGCCCGGTGTGGCACCGCTACACCGGCGACGGCTATGGCGAACACGACGACGGTACGCCGTTTGACGGCACCGGGCGCGGGCGCGGCTGGCCGCTCCTCACCGGCGAACGCGGCCATTACGCGCTCGCCGCCGGCGACGACCCGCTGCCGTATTTGCAAGCCATGGCCGCCATGGCCCCGCGCGGCCTGCTACCCGAACAGGTGTGGGACGCCGAGCCGGCCGGGCGGATGCAGCCCGGCCGCCCCACCGGCGGGGCCATGCCGCTGGTGTGGGCGCACGCCGAATTCATCAAGCTCGCCGCCGCGCGCGCCGCCGGCCGGCCACTGGAACGGCTGGACGCGGTGTGGGCACGCTATCGCGGCGAGCGCCTGCTGACGACCGCCCGCGTGTGGACGACCGCCGCGCCTTTCCTGCATCTGCCACGCGGTCTGGATGTGCTGCTGGCCCTACCGCATCCCGCCCGCCTGCACCTTGGCTGGAACGGCTGGGAAAACGCACGGGACATCGAATGCGAACCGCTCGGCCTGGGCCACTACGGCGTGCGGCTCGCCGCCGCCACGCTGGCCGCGCAGCAGAGCGTCGAATTCACCTGGCAGGACACGCGCGACGGCCGCTGGCACGACGCGCGTTACGCCATCACGCTGGGGTGAGTTACGGGGTAAAGAGACTATGGCCCGAGCGGCGATTGGGCTTGCCAGCCATGACGTCAGCAACGATGGCGTAGGTCGGCAATACCTTGCCGACCTGCGCGCATCATCAGGTGGATACTGGGGAGGGGGCGTGCAGAGAGGACAAGCATTCGACAGGGAGGGAAGAGAGGTACGGGAGGAGACGGGGGTTACTCCCGTACCTCACTTGCCTCCCTGTAAATACCCCCCTCGTGTTCGTTTGTACGCATGTAAAAACCGGGCTGGCGGCCTCAGCCGATGCGCACCGGCACGAACAGGCGCTGGCCGTTGCGCTGCACCAGCAAGGCGACCGATTTGCCGGCCCCGTCGAGGATGCGTTTCACCGTTTCGATACTATCGACCGGCTTGCCATTGACCGACACCAGCACGTCGCCCGGCTGTACGCCGGCGCGCGCAGCGGGGCCGCTGGCGTCTTCCACCACGAGACCGGATTCCACACCGGTGGCGCGCGATTCTTCCGGCGCGAGCGGACGCAGGGCCAGCCCCAGCCGCGCTTTGTCGAGATCGCGTTTGGCTTGCTGGGCGCGGGGTTCGGCGAATTTGTCGAGGGTGACGGTGAGCGTCATCGGCTTGCCGTTGCGCCAGACGTCGAGCCGGGCCGGCTTGCCGGGCGCGGCCTGGCCGACCAGCACCGGCAGCTCGCCGGCGTTGGCGACCGGTTGGCCGTTGAAGCTGCGGATCACGTCGCCGGTTTTCACCCCGGCGCGGTCAGCGGCGCTGCCTTTTTCCACCTGCGCGACCAGCGCACCTTCGGGCTTGGCGAGCTTGAACGAGTCGGCCAGCGCCTGATCCACTTCCTGGATCGCCACGCCGAGCCGGCCGTGGGTGGCGTGGCCGGTGGCGACGATCTGATCCTTGATGCGCACCGCAAGATCGATGGGAATCGCGAACGACAAGCCCTGGTAGCCGCCCGAACGGCTGAAAATCTGCGAGTTGATGCCGATCACTTCGCCGCGCGAATTGATGAGCGGGCCGCCGGAGTTGCCGGGGTTCACCGCCACGTCGGTCTGGATGAAGGGCACGTAGCCGTCGTCGGGCAGCGAGCGGCCCTTGGCGCTGACCACGCCGGCGGTGACGCTGTTCTCAAATCCAAAGGGCGAGCCGATGGCGAGCACCCATTCGCCCACTTTCAGGTCGGCCGGGTTGCCGAGCGGAACAGTGGGCAGATTTTGCGCGGCTATCTTCAGCACCGCCACGTCGGTCTTGTCGTCGCGGCCGATCACTTTGGCCTGGAATTCGCGGCGGTCGGTGAGTTTCACCGTCACCGTATTCGCGCCGCGCACCACGTGGGCGTTGGTGAGTATGAGGCCGTCCGGGCTGACGATGAAGCCCGAGCCTTCGCCGCGCGCGGGTTGGCCGCCGCGCGGGCCTTGTGGTATCGGCAGGCCGTGGCGGCGGAAGAATTGCCACACCGGATCGTTGGCGTCGGGCGCAGCGCGTGCGCTGTCATCCTCGCTGCCGGCGTTGGCCACGGCGATGTTGACGACCGCAGGGCCAAAGCGTTCGACGATGCCAGTGAAGTCCGGCGCGCCGGCCAGCGGTGCAGCGAGCGGCGCGCTGGCCGCCGGCGCCACCAGCACGGTGGGCGCGGGCGCGCTGGCGCTGGCGTGGCCGCCCAGCGTCCAGGCGGCAGCGCCGCCGCCGAGCACGCCGGCGGTGAGAAGCGCAAGAATCAGGCGGGTGGGAGACAGGGCAATCGGGGACATGGGCTCTCCATCAAAATGCGTTGAACAGGCGCGGCGTGTGCGGTCGCGTGTCGCTCCGACCGTCCGCCACGCGCGCGGGTTCCTGGGGTTTACTTGTCGAACGGAATCTCGCCGTCGCGCCGGTAGCGGGCGCGCGCCGAGGGCCGGTACACCCACGCGATCACCGCAAGGAGCGCGAGCGGCGGGCCGACCATCCAGCCGTAGTCACGCAGGAAAGCGAGCAGGGTATTCATGGGTCAGTACCACGGCCCGGGCCAGCCGTAAGGCCCGCCGCCGTACCACCAGCCGCCGTCAAAATTCCAGCGGTTCCAGTCGGCCAGCCGTTCGTCGCGGCGCACGGCCTTGAGGTAGCTCTGCTGCATGGCGTTGATGACCGCGTCGGGCACGCCCTGGTCGCGCAGGTCGGCGAGCTGGCTGGCGGTGAGGCGGTAGACGGTGTCGGACGCGCGCATTTTGGCGAGGATGGTGTCGGCGGGCACGCCTTCGCGCGCCAGTGCGACGATTTCCGGCACGGTGACGCGCGGTGGCGGCGGGCTGCCGAGGGTGGCGCAGCCGCCGGCCAGCAGGGCGGGCACGGCGACGAGGGCAAGACGCAGGGTCGAGGGCATCATGGTGGGTCTCCTCAGGCAGCGGCTTCGACGGGTTTCAGCAGCGCGCGCGCGGCGTCGATTTCCGCCTCGGTGCCGTGCACGAACAGCAGGTAGCGGTCGGCCTTCAGGTCGCGTTCGTACTTGATCGCCTGTTCTTTCGACAGCCCCAGGCCCACCAGGCCTGCGCCCACGGCCGACAGCCCGCCGACCACGGCTGCGCCTTCGAGCGCGCCCACCAGCGCGGCGGCGAGCGAACCCGCCACCGCCACCGGGCCGATGCCGGGCACAAAGAAGAACGCGCTGCCGAACAACAGCCCCCACAGGCCGCCCCAGGCCGCGCCGATGCCGCCCCAGGTTTTCATGCGGTCGCCGGTGGTGTAAAAGCCGACGGCGTGTTCTTCGCTTTGATAGCCCTTGCCGATGATCGACAGGCGCTTAATGTCGAAGCCGCCGCGTTGCAGGGCGCGAATCGCGGTTTCGGCGTCGCTGTGGCGTTCGTAGACGCCGATGACGGAATGCAGGTCTTTCATGATGAAGCTCCTTGGCGTGAGGGTCAGTTGAGTGCGTCCGTGGGGGTGAGCTGAACGTCCAGGGCCAGACGCGAACCGGGGTCGTAGGGAAGAGTGGTGTGGAAAACGTGGCCCCGGTAGCGGTAGGTCACGTCGTAGCCGGCGAGCGTGTTCGACGGCCGGTCGGCCGGCGTGCACCGCGTTTCCCAGCGCTCGCCGTCGTCGTTGCCGACCTGGCCGCCGATCACGCTGCCGGCCAGCGCGCCCACGGCCCCGGCGGCGACACGTCCGTCGCCGTGGCCAAAGCGCGAGCCCAAGAGGCCGCCGAGAATGCCGCCAAAAATCTGCCGGCCGGTGGCGTCATAAGGCGTGGCGTTGACCAGCGTCTGGCGACAGACCGGCTGGCGGTCGATGCGGGTCTGGTAGACCGGCGTGGCCGACAGTACCTCGGCGCTGTCGCCGAAATCGGCCGCCCCGGCCGGCGCGGTGAGGAGGCAGCTTGCGCCGAGCACGCATGCGGTTTGCAGCAGCGGATTCATGATGGCCTCCTAGCGCGCGGTGCGCACGACATCGACGCCGTGCACCACTTCAAAAATCGACCCCAGCGCGCGGTCGATCGCCTGCTGCGCGGCGGCGGGCTGGGCCGGGTTCGCGGCGAGTGCGGCTTGCGCCACGTGGATCTGGTCGGCGACGCGGTTGAGCGGCAGGTAGACCGTGGTGGCGCGCAGCGCTTCGCCCACTTCTTCGAGCGTGGTGCGCGCGGCGGCGGATTGGCCGACCCGCGCCTGCGACTCGGCGTGCTTCACGCCGGTTTTTGCCTGGCGGGCGAGCACCGGCGCGTAGGCGTCCATTTCGTCGAGGCTGGCGTAGATGGGCAGCAGATCGTCGTAGAACGCCGTGTTGTCGTCGGCGACGAGGCGGTTTTTGGCGTTGACGATGGCGTCGTTCACGTCGACAAACGGCATGGTGCGCTGCCAGGCCCCGGCGAATTCGCTCGCCACGCGCAAGGCGCTCTGCGCCAGTTCGGGCGAATCGGCCACCAGGAAGGCGCGCGCCGAGCGCAACTGCTCGACCAGCGCGCGGCCCGACGCGGCAGCGGCGCGCGCGAGCTGGGGCGAGGCCCAGCCGGCGTCGGCGTCCACGCTCTGGATGTCGGTGAGCGGGGCGGGTGCGGCCAGCGCCGGGCCGGCGAATACGGGCAACAGCGCAACGGCGAGTACGGTGCGGCGGAGGGGGCGGGAAAGATGCAACATGGTGGTCTCCTTGAAGTGCGGTTGGACGACGGCAGCAGGCCGCCTGTGCTATGCGTAGCGGGCTTCGTGCCAGTTCTGCAAGTTGTTGAATGCACGGCGTTTACGGGTGTTTTTGGCGCGATGCCTGCGGGCGTTTTGCGCCGCTGCGGGGGAAAACCCCCGGTCACCGGAGTGGGGGCTTTGCGCCAGCCGGGCCGGGGCATTTCCCCCGCGCTGGTCGGGGTGTGGTGCGCAAGTATTTGATGAATCAGGATAAATCGTGCTGGCACAGCGCCTGCATAGGCTGGGTTGGCACGCTACTGTGCTGCATCCAAGGAGATCGCAATGAACCGTCCGTCCACCCCGCTCGTGCTTGCCCTGTCCGTTTTTCTCAGCGGCGGGGCGCTGGCGGCCAACCCGCCCGCCCGCATCCTCGAAAACCAGCAGATCGTGCCGCTGCGCACGATCAGCGCCGCCGACCAGGCCGCACTCTCGCGCGCCGCGATGAAAACGCTCAACCACATCGGCGAGGCGCGTGCCGCGCTCGCCCGCAAGGACGCCGGCACCGCGCGCGCCAACCTGCGCCAGGCCGACACTCTGCTCGACATCATCCAGGCGGGTCTGCCCACCGCGCAGGTGCGCGACCAGATCCGGGTGGCCGAAAGCAAGCTCAAACTGCAATACCAGGACACCAAAGTGGTCGAGCCCGACCTCGTGCCCCTCTACGCCTCGCTCGACGCGATCGAGGACTTTGCCGCCGTGCCGCAGGCGCGCGCCCACCTCGACCAGGCGCAGGCCAAACTCAAGACCGGCGACAAATCCGGTGCCGCGCAGGAACTGCAAGCGATGGACGCTGCCTTGCTCTACCAGGAAGCCGACCTGCCGTTGGCGGCCACGCGCGGTTTTGTGCGCGCGGCCGAAAGCGAACTCGCGCGCGGCAACCTCAAGCTCGCCGACGAACATCTGCGCGCGGCGGAAGACAACGTGGTGACCTACACCGCCTTTGTCGACGAACCCATCGTCGCCGCCCGCGCCAACCTCGCCCGCGCGCAGCGCAACTACGTCGCCGGCCGGCTCGACGCCGCCCGCGCCGACCTCGGCCGCGCCGTCACGCAGCTCGACCGTGCTGTCGCCCGCGCCGACGGCGCGGTGAAACAGGACGTGAGCGCGCTCGCGCAGGATGCCCGTGCACTCGGCGGCAAGCTCGACGCCAGCGCCCACGCCGACGCCCGCGATACCAGCCGCGACCTCTCGCTGCTGTGGCATCGCACCCGCGCGCTGGCCGACCGCAGCATGGATTACACCGCCGTCGGCTGGAAACGCCTGAGCGTGCACAATCCGGTCGAGCAGCACCTGATCGAGGCGCGCCTGCACGCGCGCTACGCCGAGATCGACGCCGGGATCGGCAACAACCCGGCGCGCGCCGCCACCGACCTGGCGGAAACCTGGCGCTATCTGGAAGAAGCGCGCGGCACGCCCGGCATCGCGCCGCACACGCGGCAGACGGTCGAAGCGCTGATGAAACAGCTCGACGCGCTGCGCCAGCCCGGCAGCACGCCGGATGCCGCCGCGCTCGCCGGGCTGCAAAGCAGCATCGCCGGTGCGCTGCGCAGCCTGTAACGCGCTTGTCCGCGTGCGGCCGATCCGGTACAAGGTGAGCGCATGAAACGCATCTTCGTGCGCTCGCTGGCCTTTCCCGCGCTCGTTGCCGCCGGGCTGGTCGCGCTGGCGGTGGCGTTTGCGCTGGTGTCGCTGGCGCGCAATCTCGGGCAGTTCGAGCCGCTGCGCGCGCACACCGCCGCCATGCAGCGGGTGCAGGCGCAGAGTTTGGCCATGCAGTACGCGCTGGCGCGCACGCTGTCGCCCGACGCCCCCGTCGATCACGCCGTGTTCAGGCGGCTGCGCGACGAAGTCGACAGCCTCGTCGCCGACCCCGCGCTGCTCTCGCCGCAGGGGCAGGCGCGGCTCGAACGCGCGCGGGTGCTGCTCGACCAGCCGGGCAACGATCCGCGCGCGCAACTGCTCGCCGCCACCACCTTGCTGCACGAGGCGCTGGCCGACGAGAGCCGCGCGCACGACGCCCTGCTCGCCAAGGTGGCGGCGCAGGCGCGCTTCGAATTCCAGCTGGTGGCGGCGGCGTTTGCCCTGCTGCTGCTCGCCGGCGCGGTGGCCTGGGTGGGCGTGCGTCGTCGCGTGCTCGAACCACTGCGCGATCTGGACGCCTGGATGGGACGGCTCGCACAGCATGATTTTTCGCGCATCGAGGCCCGTCGCGCCGACAGCCTGATTGCGCCGCTGTTTGCGCGCTACAACGCCATGGTCGAGCGGCTGGCCGAGCTCGAAGCCGCGCAGGCCGCGCGCGAAGCCAGCCTCGAAGCCGAAGTGCGCAGCGCTACCCGCGAACTCATCGCGCACAACCGCAGCCTGGCCGAAGCCGAAAAACTCGCCGCCGTCGGCGAACTCGCCGCGAGCCTCGCGCACGAACTGCGCAATCCGCTCGCCGGCATCACGCTCGCGCTTTCCAATCTCCAGCACGACCTGGCCGACCCGGCCGCGCGCGAGCGGCTCGCCGCCGTGCTCGCCGAGCTCACCCGGCTGGCGCGATTGATGAACCGTCTGCTCGACGCGGCGCGTCACGCGCCCGAAGCCGCGCAGCGCGTGCATCTGGCGCGTGCGGTCGAAGAAGTGGCGGCGCTGGCGCGCTACCAGATCGCGCCCGACATCCGGCTAGACGTGGACATCGACGTCGCCTGCCAGTGCCTGTTGCCGCCCGACCGCCTGCGCCAGGCCGTGCTCAACCTGCTGCTGAACGCCGCGCAGGCGCTGTCGGGACACGGCCGCATCCGTGTCGTCGGCCGGCGCGAACACGACACCGTCGAGCTGGCAGTGGAAGACGACGGCCCCGGCTTTCCCGAGGCGATGCTGCGCGACGGCGTGACCGCGTTTGCCAGCCACCGCGACGGCGGCACCGGGCTCGGGCTCGCGTCGGTGCGCCGTTTCGCGCAGGACCACGGCGGCCGCTTTGCGCTGGCCAATCTGAGCCCGCACGGCGCGCGCGTGTCGCTTTTTCTGCCTTGCCCCGAGCCTGCCTGACCATGCCGCACACGCTCCTCATCATCGAAGACGAAACCCTGCTCGGTCAGGAACTGCAACGCCATTTCCAGCGCGAAGGCTGGGACGCGCGGCTCGCCAGCACGCTGGCCGAAGCACGCCGGCTGCTGTTCGATGAAGCGATCGAACCGTCGGCTGTGCTCTCCGACATGAACCTGCCCGACGGCAACGCGCTCGACCTGCTGGAGGCCGCGCGCGAAGCGGGGCTGGCGGGCGAATGGGTGTTCGTCACCGGCTACGGCGGCGTGCCCGATTCGGTGCGCGCGCTCAAATTGGGCGCGCTCGACTTTCTGGAAAAACCGGTCGATATGGCGCGGCTCGCGCTGGTGCTGAACGGCGCGGCGCGCAGCGCACGCGCCGAGCGGCGGCTGGCCGACCACACCGCCGGCGAAGGCCGGCGTTTCACGCCCGAAGCCTACGCCGGCGAATCGGCCGCCGCGCGCGAGGCGCGCGACATGCTGGCGCGGCTCGCCGGGGTGCCGTTTTCGGCGCTGTTGATCGGCGGCGAAACCGGCACCGGAAAGGGGCTCGCCGCGCGCATCCTGCATTACGCCGGGGCCCGCCGGCGCGGCCCGCTGGTCGAAGTGAACTGCGCCGCGCTGCCGCGCGAACTCATCGAAGGCGAACTCTTCGGCCACGAAGCCGGCGCGTTCACCGGTGCCAAGGGGGCGCGGCGCGGCCTGGTCGAACAGGCGCACGGCGGCACCTTGTTCCTCGACGAAATCGGCGAGCTGCCGCTGGATTTGCAGGCCAAACTGCTGCGCGTGATCGAGGACAGCCAGATCCGCCGTCTGGGCGGCGAACGCGCCGTGCCGGTGGACGTGCGCTTTGTCGCCGCGAGTAACCGCGACCTCGAAGCCGAGGCGCGCAACGGCGGCTTCCGCGCCGATCTCTATCACCGGCTGTCGGTGTTTCGCCTGGTGCTGCCGCCGCTGCGTGCGCGGCGCGAGGACATCCGTCAGCTGGTGCCGCTGTTCGTGCGCGAATTCAACGCCAAGGCCGGCAAGCGCGTGAGCCGCATTGGCGAGCCGGTGTGGTCGCAACTGCTCGCGCACGACTGGCCGGGCAACGTGCGCGAACTCCGCAACGTGGTCGAACGCTGCGTACTGTTCGCCGACGGCGAGGACTTTCCCGCGCGCTGGCTGCAACTGTCGGCCGCGCCGGCGTCGCCCGCGCCCGCCGGCGACGGCGTGTGGCTGCCGCTCGACGGCAGCCAGAGCCTGGAAGACATGGAACGCCAGCTGGTCGAAGCCGCGCTGGCGCAGGCCGGCGGCAACGTCACGGGGGCTGCGCGCCTCTTGAAAAGCACGCGCGAAACCCTGCGCTACCGGGTGGAGAAATTCGGCCTGGGCAAGGGCTGAGCAGAGGGAGGGACAAGATGGCAGGAAAGCGTTGGGCCGCGCTGGCGGCCACGATGTTGCTCGGCGGCTGCGCGCTGCGCGATGCGCCCATCATCGCGCCGCCGGGGCCGGTGCTGCACACCACGGCAGAACTCTTCGTCGTCGCCACGCTGCTGATGCTGATCGTGGTGCTGCCGGTACTGGTGCTGACCGCGTGGTTTGCCTGGCGCTACCGCGCGTCGCGCCGCGCGGCCGACTACGCGCCGGAGCTGGCCGGCTCGACGCGCATCGAGTTCTTCATCTGGGCAGCCCCCGTGGCCATCGTGCTCACCCTGGGCGTGCTGGTCTGGCATTACACGCACAAGCTCGATCCCTACCTGCCGCTGGGGCCCCAACCCTACGTCGTCGAGGCGATCGGGCTGGACTGGAAATGGCTGTTCCTGTACCCCGAGGACGGCGTCGCCAGCGTCGGCACGCTGGCGTTTCCGGCCGACCGCCCGCTGGAATTGCGCATCACCACCGACACGGTGATGAATTCGCTGATGATCCCCGCGCTGGGCGGGCAGATTTACGCGATGGCCGGCATGGAGACGCGGCTCAATCTGAAGGCCGACCGCCCGGGCGTGTACGCGGGGCGCAACTACCAGTTTTCGGGCAACGGCTTTCCCGCGCAGCGCTTCGACGCGCACGCGCTCGACGCCGCCGGCTGGCAGGCCTGGCTGGCGGGCGCAAAGGCGGCCGGTGCGCTCGACCGGGCGGGCTATCTGGCGCTGGCCAAACCCGGTGTGCTGGCGTCGCCGCAGCTGTATTCGGCGTACCCCGCCACGCTGTTCGACGCCATCGTCGGCCAGTACCGCGACCCGGCGATGTGCCGGCCCCTGTCCCTTGCTGCTGGAGCATCCCGTGTTCGGACGACTGGGCGTTGACGCGCTTCCCTTCTACAGCGGCATCGCGGCCGGCGGTGCGCTGGTCACCGTGCTGGGCGCGCTGGCGATTGCCGCGCTGCTCACCCGTTACCGCAAGTGGGGCGTGCTGTGGCGCGACTGGCTGACCAGTTGCGACCACAAGAAAATCGGCATCATGTACATCGTCATCGCGCTGGTGATGCTGCTGCGCGGCTTCATCGACGCGGCGATGATGCGCGCGCAGCAGGCGATGGCGCTGGACAGCGGCGGCTATCTGCCGGCCGAGCATTTCGCGCAGATTTTTTCCTCGCACGGCACGATCATGATCTTCTTCGTGGCGATGCCGTTTCTCACCGGGCTCATCAATTTCGTCGTGCCGCTGCAACTCGGCAAGCGCGACATGACCTATCCCTTCCTCAATCTGGCGAGCCTGGCGCTGACCGCCGCCGGGGCCGGGCTGATGCTCCTGAGCCTGGCGCTGGGGCGCTTTTCCACCGCCGGCTGGACCGGCTATCCGCCGTATTCGGAGCTGGGCTTCAGCCCGGGCGTGGGCGTCGATTACTGGATCTGGGCGACCATGCTCGCCGGCGTCGGCTCGACCCTGTCGGGGGTGAACTTCATCGCCACCATCCTGTTCGAGCGCGCGCCGGGCATGACGCTGATGCGCATGCCCATGTTCTCCTGGACGGCGCTGTGCGCATCGATCCTGATGGTGTTCGCGTTTCCCGGGCTGACCGTCGCCACGCTGATGCTGGCGCTCGACCGCGCGTTTGATTTCCAGTTTTTCAGCAACGGGCTCGGCAACCCCATGCTGTACATCAACCTGTTCTGGATCTGGGGCCACCCCGAGGTATACATCCTCATCTTGCCGGCCTTTGGCGTGTTTTCCGAAGTGGTGGCGACCTTCTCGCGCAAGACGCTGTTCGGCTATCCCTCGATGGTGTATGCCACCGCCGCCATCGCGCTGTTGTCCTTTGGCGTGTGGCTGCATCACTTTTTCACCATGGGCGCGTCGGCGAACGTCAACGCCGCCTTCGGCATTGCCACCATGGTGATCGCGATTCCCACCGGGGTGAAGGTGTACGACTGGCTGTTCACGATGCATCGCGGGCGCATCGAATTCCACTCGTCGATGCTGTGGGCGATGGCCTTCATGGTCACCTTCGTCATCGGCGGCATGACCGGCGTGATGCTGGCGATTCCGCCCATCGACTACCTGGTGCACAACACCGCTTTCCTCGTCGCGCACTTTCACAACATGCTCATCCCCGGCGCGCTGTTCGGCTACTTTGCCGGCTACGCCTACTGGTTTCCCAAGGCCTTTGGCTTCACCCTCGACGAACGCTGGGGCAAGCGCGCGGTCGGTTTCTGGGTGGCGGGTTTCTGGCTCGCCTTCATGCCGCTGTACGCGCTGGGTTTTCTGGGCATGCCCCGGCGCATGGAGCAATACAGCGATCCCGCCTGGCAGCCGCTTTTGATCGTCGCCGCCGTCGGCGCGGGGCTCATCGCCTGCGGCATCGCCAGCCAGATCGTGCAGCTGGTGGTGTCGATCCGCCGGCGCGCGGCGCTGAGGGATACCACCGGCGACCCGTGGGACGGCCGCACGCTCGAATGGGCCACCGCCTCGCCGCCACCACCGTGGAACTTTGCCGCCACCCCGGTGGTGCACGGGCTCGACGCCTACGCCGCGATCAAGGCCGGGCGCGCGCCGGCGGACACATTGCCGCTGACCGACATCGAACTGCCGCGCAACACGCCGCTGGGCGTGGCGGTGCTGGGGCTGTCTTTCCTGTTCGGCTTCGCCATGATCTGGTGGATATGGTGGCTGGCCGTGCTCGCCGGGCTGGGGCTGCTCGGTGTCATCCTCCTGCGCGCCTTCGACGACCATCCAGAGAAAACCGTATCCGCCGCCGAGCTTGCGCGCGACGATGACACTACGCTTGCGGAGGGCCGCGCATGAATACGCTTGCCACACACGCCCCGCACGACGAAGCCAATGCCCCCGACAACAGCGTCGTCGCGCTGGGCTTCTGGATTTTTTTGCTCTCCGACCTGGTGCTGTTCCTGCTGCTCCTCACCAGCTATCTGGCGCTGCTGCCCAACACCGGCAGCGGGCCCGGCCCCACCGCCTTGTTCGACCTGTCGCGCACCGCGCTGCAAACCGGCGCGCTGCTCCTGTCCAGCCTCACCTGCGGGCTGGCGACACTGGCGCTGGGCGAAGCCCGCCGCCGCGCGCTGCTGGGCTGGCTCATCGCCACAGCGCTGTTCGGGGTGGCTTTCATCGGCCTGGAACTGGCCGAATTCAGTGGCTTGCTCGCGCGCGGCGCGGCCCCGCAGGCAAGCGGTTTTCTGTCCGCTTACTGGTTGCTGGTCTCGACCCACGGCGTGCACGTCAGCGCCGGCCTCGTGTGGATCGTGGTGCTCGCGGCGCAGATCGGGCTGCGCGGACTCACGCCCCGCATCGTCTCGCGCTTCACGCGCTTTGCGCTGTTCTGGCACATGCTCGACGTGGTCTGGATCGGCATCTATTCCTTTGTGTATCTGTACGGGAGCCTGCCATGACGCGCACGCAACTGGCCGCCGGATTCGCGCTTGCCGTGGGCCTCACGGTGCTGCCCTTCGCGGCGGTCATGGGCGGCGCGCTGTCGCGCGAATCGCTGCTGGCGCTGATCGCCGGCAGCGGACTGTTCCAGGTGGTGGTGCACCTGCGGCTGTTTCTCGACCTGCGCAGCGGCGGGCGCGGCACCGCGCGCGTGCTCGCCACCGTATTCGGCGTGCTGCTGATGGCGATCATGCTGGTGGGCACGCTGTGGGTGATGCGCGATCTGCACCTGCGCATGATGCTGTAAGTGCGCCCGCAGACTCAGGCGTGGCCCTCGATGGGGTTGCCGTAGAGCGGGCGCGTGCCGGCGCGGGTGCCGACCACGTAGGCAATGCCGGCGGCGAGCATCACCGGCACCGCCAGCGCGTATTGCCCGGTCATTTCCAGCACCATCACGATAGCCATCAGGGGTGCCTGCGTGGCCGCCGCCAGCGCCGCCGCCATGCCGATCACCGCCGTGGCGGCGGGCGTGCCCACCCATTCGACTGGCAACACGCCGAGCGCGGTGTCGCCGAGCAGAAAACCGCCGGCGGCCCCGATGAACAGCGTGGGCGTGAACAGGCCGCCGACCGCGCCCGAGCCCGCGCTCGCCAGCGTCGCCAGAAACTTGATCGCCAGCACCAGGAGCAGCCATTCGGCCAGCACACCACCGTGCAGCACGCGCGACACCGTGCTGAAGCCGTTGCCCCACACCTCGGGCGCGAGCGCGGCGAGAATGCCCGCCACCAGCCCGCCCGCCGCCAGCCGCGCGGGCAGCGGGCCGATATGCGCGAAGGCGCGGCGGCTCGCCGCCACCGCATGCAGCAGCGCTGCACCGAGCGCGCCGCAGAGCAGTCCGGCGACGGCGGCGAACAGCAGGCTGCCGCTGTCGGCCTGGATCGACGGCATGGCGTAGAGCGGCTGCGACAGCCCCAGTCCGTGGATCAGCACGCTGGACGCCGCCACCGCGATCAGCACCGGGGCCACGGTGTGGCGCGCCATGAATCCCAGCGCGAGTTCGAGCACGAAAATCACCCCGGCGATGGGCGCGTGATACGCCGCGCCGATACCCGACGCGATGCCGCACACCAGCAGCGCGTTGCGCTGTTCGGGGGCCAGCCGCACCGCGCGCCCGAGCACCACCGCTGCCCACGCGGCGAGCTGCACCATCGGCCCTTCGCGTCCGACCGACGCGCCGCTCACCACCGACACCAGCGACGAGGCGCTGCGCGCGAGCGTGGTGCGGTCGTTGAGCTCGGCCTCGCCGGCGCGCGCAGCGTCGATGTAGTCGATATGCTTTTCGCCGCGCGGGCCGCGTGCCGCCCAGCGCGCGCCCAGCCAGAGCACGCCGCCGGCGATGAGCCCGCCGGCCGCGCCGATGACGATGCGCAGCCACGGCGGCAGCGCGGCCGCAGCGGCGACCAGTCCCGCGTCCTGCGAACTCAGCCACCACTCGCCCACACCGATCAGCGTGCGAAACGCCGAGGTGACGCTGGCCGCGAGCAAGCCCGCCACGGCGGCCCACAGCCAGAACAGGGCGGCGGGCGCGGGCGGGGTGCGGGGGGCGGTGTCGGACGCGGGCATGTGCGCATCCTACCGTGATCAGCGCCTGAAACACTGGCGTGCGCGGAGGCGATCGCGCACACTTCGCGCATGAAATTCCTGCTACCCCTGCCGCATCACGAACTGCACCCGCTGGCCCGCCTGCGTGCCTGGCATCGCCTGCTTGCGGCGGGGTTGGCGGGCTTGATGACCGGCGCGGCGATGGCCGGCGCGCTGTGGGAGACGCGACTGCTCGGCGGCTGGCTCGCCGCCGCGCTGGTGTATCTCGTCGTCGCCTGGTGGGGCGTGGGCCGGCTCGACGCGGCGCACACCCGGCTGCGCGCGTCGAGCTTCGACCCCGGCGTGGCGGCGCTGGTCGCGCTGGTCGTCGCGGCGTCGTGGGTGAGCCTGGTCGGCGTGCTGCTGGTCACCCACGCCGCGCGCCAGTTCGACGGGCTTGCGCGCTGGGGCCACATCGGGCTGGCGTTCGCCGCGCTGGCGGCGACCTGGCTGTTGATCCAGACGGTGTTCGCACTGCATTACGCGCGCCGCTACTACCGCGAGGATCGCGGCGGGCTGGTGTTTCCCGGCACCACCGCGCCCACCTACCTCGACTTCGCCTACTTCGCGGCGGTGATCGGCATGACCTCGCAGGTCGCCGACGTCGGCATCGCGCGGCCTGCGTTGCGCAGGCTGGTGCTGGCGCACGGGCTGATTTCTTTTGCCTTCAATCTGATGGTGCTGGCGCTGGTGCTCAATCTGGTGGCCGGCGCGCTGGGCTGAACGGCCCCATGGAATCCGCCGCGCCGGCCCGACGGGGCATACGCGCCAATCGAAACGGGGGATATCCCCCGATTGCTGGCGCTTCCCAGAATAATCCAAGCTGAATCAATCGGTTGCGATCTGGCACACAGCCTGCTGTAAGGGAGTCATCCACGCTCGCGTGTTTATTCAGGAGACTCCCATGACCCCACAAATTCCCTCGTCCCGTCCGCACGTTGTCGTGCTGGGCGGCAATTTTGCCGGCTTTGGCGCGGCGCAGAAAATCCGTGAATTCGCCGGCGACGCGGTGCGCATCACCGTGGTGGATCGCAAGTCGCGCCTGCTCTACGTGCCCAATATTCCGCTCGAAGTGTTCGAGAACCGCAACCCGGCGGCGAGCCTGTTCATGGACATCGTCAAGCCGCTGGCCGACGACGGCATCGACTTTGTGCGCGCCGAGGTGAACGCCATCGACCCGGTGGCCTCGACGGTGACGTGGACGCCCGACGAGCGTCCCGGCGCGGCGAGCGAAACCCACGGCTACGACTATCTGGTGGTGGCGCTGGGCAACCGGCTGGCGTTCGACCGCATCGAGGGCTACGCCGAACACGGCCACAGCCTCACCGACACGGTGCAGGGCGAAAAGCTGCGCCGCTACCTGCACGAAGACTATCGCGGCGGGCCGATTGCCATCGGCTCGGCGCGCTTTCACCAGGGCGACGGCGCACGCGGGCTGGAACCCTACCCGCACGGTTCGATTCCCTACGCGCTGGCCGCCTGCGAAGGCCCGCCGGTGGAGGTGATGCTGTCGATGGCCGACTGGCTGAAGCGGCACAAACAGGGCGGCCCGGACAAGGTCACCGTGTTCACGCCGGGCGAATTGATCGCCGAGGACGCGGGGGTGCAGGTGGTCGATCAGCTGCTCGGTATCGCCGGCAAGATGGGCTTCCACTATCTCAACAAGGTCGGTGACATCGAACGCCTCACTGCGCACGGCGTCGAGTTTGCCGATGGCCGCAGCGTCGAGGCCGAACTCAAGATCGTGTTCCCCGACTGGCGCGCGCACGAATTCCTGCGCGGCCTGCCGATTGCCGACAGCGAAGGTTTCATCGTCACCGATCTCACCATGCGCAACCCGGCGTTCCCGAACGTGTTTGCGGTGGGCGACTGCGCAGCGGTGACGGTGCCCAAGCTCGGTGCCATCGGTCACCAGCAGGCCGAGATCGTCGGCCGCCGGCTCGCGCACGAACTCGGCCGGCTGGACGACCCCGGCGAGCCGCTCGCACCGGTGGTGTACTGCATCGGCGACATGGGTAGCGGCCAGGCGTTTTACATCCGCTCCAACAGCTGGTTCGGCGGCGACACCCAGGTGCTGAAAATGGGCCGCGTGCCGCATCTCTTGAAGATGCACTACAAGACGATGTTCTACGAACGCCACGGCAAGGTGCCGGCCTGGGGGCTGGATGCCGCCGAGCTGCTGGCGGAAAAAGTGTTTGCCTGACGCAGCCCGTGCTGCGCGTTGTTACCCAACGGGTAGGGCGACTGGATGCGCCGGATCATGGAACGCCCTACCCGTTTCCCTCACCCCGGCCCTCTCCCGCAAGCGGGAGAGGGGGACGCAGCCAACGCTGCGCGTTGTTACCCAAACGAGAAGGAGACAGACATGGCCAATGCCCTGCAACGGGAAGCGATCCCGACCCTCAACGCCGGAGGTGATTTCGCCTCGGTCGTGCTGCGCGTGCTGCTCGGCGCGGCGATGCTGTTGTGGCTCGCCGCCGGCATGTTCGTGTGGACGGCGCTCGCGCTGTTCACCCTGCTGCTGGCGACGCTGCGCCTGCCCTTCGTGCTGCTGGGGCGCCTGATGGCGCGTCGGCCATGACGCGGGGGCGCATCGTGGCGATCGCGCTGGTGTGCTCTGCGGTGGCGCTGGCGGGTGGCGCGGCCTGGTGGCGCGTGGCCAGCCGCGAGGTGTCGACCAGCGACGCCTACGTCGGCGCGCAGGTGGTGCAGATCGCGCCGCAGATCGGCGGGCGGGTGAATTCGGTCGCGGTGTGGGAAGGCCAGTCGGTGAAGCGCGGCGACGTGCTGTTCCGCATCGACCCGGCCCCCTACGAACTGGCGCTCGACGCCGCGCGCGCGCGGCTTACCCAGGCGCGCGAAGGCGCGCGCGCCGGGCAGGCGGCGGTGGGCGCGGCGCGCGCCGAAGTGCAGGCACAGGCGCAAACCGCGCACAACGCCGAATCGCTCGCGGCGCGCGACACCGCGCTGGTGGCACGCGGCTTTCTCTCACCGCAGGCCGGCGAAACGGTCGACGCCCAGGCCGCCGCGGCGCGCGCGGCCACCCGCGCCGCGCGCGAACGCGAAGCGCAGGCGGTGGCCGCCGCCGGCGCGGCGGGGCGCGACAACGCCGGCATTCGCGCGGCCGAGGCGGCGCTCGCGCAGGCGCAGCTCGATCTGGCGCACACCGTGGTGCGCGCGCCGGCCGACGGGCGCATCAGCCAGTTGACGTTGCGGCCCGGAGCCATGGTCGAGGCCAGCACGCCGCTGTTCGCGCTGGTCGATTCGAGCCGCTACTGGGTCGATGCCAACTTCAAGGAAACCGATCTGGCGCAGATCCGCAGCGGGCAGCGCGCCAGGGTCACGCTCGACATGCAGCCCGGCCAGGTGTACCGGGGGTCGGTGATCGCCATCGGTGCCGGGGCGGGCAGCGCGTTTTCGCTGCTGCCGCCAGAAAACGCCAGCGGCAACTGGGTGAAGGTGACGCAGCGGGTGCCGGTGCGCATCCTGCTCGACGGCGTCGAAGCGGGTGCACTGCCGGCGGTGGGTGCCAGCGCAACCGCCACGGTGATGCTTGGCCATGACGGCTGAATCCGGCCGCACCGAACCCAACCGCGCGCTCATCATCCTCGCGGTGATGAGCGCCGCCGTGCTGGTGGTGCTCGACATGACCATCGTCAACGTGGCGATGCCGCACATGGCGGGCGCGCTGGGGGCCAGTCAGGAAGAAATCAGCTGGGTGCTCACCAGCTATCTGGTGGCGTCCGCCGTGTTCATGCCGCTCACCGGGTTTCTGGTCGACCGTTACGGCCAGCGCCGCGTGCTGCTGGTGTCGATAGCCGGCTTCGTGACCGCCTCGGCGGCCTGCGGGCTGGCGCAGAATCTTTCGACCATGCTGATTTTTCGTGGCTTGCAAGGCCTATTCGGGGCCTCGCTGGTGCCGCTGTCGCAGGCCATCCTCACCGCCGTCACGCCGCCCGAACAGCGTGGCCGCGCGATGGCGCTGTGGGGCATGGGCGTGATGCTGGGGCCGGTGCTGGGCCCCACGCTCGGCGGCTGGCTCACCGAAACTTTCGACTGGCGCTGGATTTTCTACATCAACCTGCCGGTGGGGCTGATGGCGCTGGCGATCGGTGCGCGCGCGGTGCCCGAATCGGCGCGCATCGCGCGCGTGCTCGACTGGCGCGGTCTGGCGCTGGCGTCGGTGGCGATTGCCGCGCTGCAATTCGCGCTCGACCGGGGCAACACCGACGGCTGGCTGGGGTCGCCCGTCATCGTCGGCTGTTTCGTGCTGTCAGCCACGGCTTTCGTCGCCTTTCTGGCGTATGCGCTGACGACCAAACGGCATCCGGTGTTCGACCTCCACGTCTTCGCCGACCGCAATTTCGCCACCGCGTCGGCGATCATCGGCGTGCTGGGCCTCGGCATGTTCGGCGCGCTGGCGGTGCAGCCGGTGATGCTCGAAACCCTGCTCGGTTACCCCGCGCTTACCGCCGGCGAAGTGATGGCCCCGCGCGGGCTGGCGAGCCTGTTGGCGATGGTCGTCGCCGGTCGCCTGATTGGCCGCGTCGATACGCGCTGGATCGTCGGCAGCGGCATGCTGCTTGCGGCCGCCGGCAGCTACGCCATGGCCGGACTCACGCTCGATCTGTCGCCCTGGCAGGCGGTGTGGCCGGGCCTGCTGCAAGGCGCGGGCATGGGGCTGATGATGGTGCCGCTGTCGGCGCTTGCGCTGTCCACGCTCAAGCCTGCGATGCAGGCCGAGGCGGCGGGCATTTTCAGCTTGGTGCGCACGCTTGGTTCGTCGGTGGGCATCGCCGTCGTCGCCAGCGTAGTGAGCCGGCAGACGCAGACCATGTGGCAGCAGCTCGGCGCGCACGTCGATCCCTACAACCCGGCGCTTGGCACCTGGCTGGAACGCCTGCACGCCACCCCGCACGACCCGCAGGCGATGGCGGTCGTCACCGCCGAACTCGCGCGCCAGGCGTCGATGCAGGGCGTGCTCGACGCCTACGCGCTGATCGCCTGGAGTTTCCTCGCCATGCTGCCGCTGCTGGGCTTCCTGCACGGCGGCAAGGTGGCGCGTCCCCAGGCTGCGCCGGCGGAGGCGGGGTGAAGCCGCCCCTTTGGCAGGCCGTCGCAGCCTTGCTTGTCATTGCCGTTGCGCTGCTGGGGTGGCATCGCAGCAGCGACACGGTGCCGGCCGGCGCGCCGGCCGTGCCGTCGGCGCAGGCGGTTCAGCGCGCTGCGGCGGCACAGGTACGCGTCGAAGCGCCGGGCGGCGTCGGCAGCGGGCTGCGTCTCGACGACAGCGGCGACGTGCTGGCCGCAGCCGGCGTGCTTGGCGGCGCGGGTACGGTGAACGTGCGCGACGCGCTCGGCGTGCAGCATCGCGCGCAGGTGCGCGGCGTCGATCGGGTGACCGGGCTGGCGCTGCTGGAAACCGCCGCGCTTGCGGGCGGGCCGCTGGACTTCGACGCGGTGGAAACGCTCCGCGCCGGGCAGGCGGTCTACGCGCTCGGGGCGGACACGACCTCGCGCGGGCAGGTGACGCAGGCCGCCAGTACGCTGGCTGGCGCGGCCGACGTGGCGGTGATCGTCACCGACGCCCGCGCCTGTCCGCAAGACGCCGGCGGCGCACTGGCCGACGCCGCCGGGCGCATCGTCGGCGTGCTGCTGCCGCTGCCGCGCTGCGGCCACGCCATTGCGCTGCCGCTCGCCGCCGCGCACCGGCTGGCGGCGCAACTCAAAACCGGCGGCCACGCCCGGCGCGGCTGGATCGGCGTCACCGTGGCAGACACCGCCGGCGGCGTGCGCATCGAGTCGGTTGTGCCGGACAGCCCTGCCGCGCAAGCCGGCCTGCGCGTCGGCGATACGGTGATCGCGTGCGACGGGGCGCTGCCGCGTGCCGCAGGATTTGCCCCGCGCGTGGCGGCGATGCCGCCCGGCCACGATGCCGCACTGACCATCCGGCGCGACGGCCATGTCCTGGGTGTGACCGTCATCGTGGCGGAGGCGCCGGCGTAGCGCTCAGCCCAGCGTGGTGTCGAGCACCATCATTACCGCGAAGCCGGCCATGAGGCCGAGCGTGGCGGGGGTCTGGTGGCCGTTGCGGTGCGTTTCGGGGATGACTTCGTGGCTCACCACAAAAATCATTGCGCCGGCTGCGAGTCCCATCCCGAGCGGGTAGGCAAGTGCGAGTCCGCTGGCGAGCCCCACGCCGAGAAGTGCGCCGACCGGTTCCATCAAGCCGCTGGCCGCGGCGATGCCGACGGCGCGGCGCGGTGCGAGCCCGGCGGCTTTCAGCGCCATGGCGACGGCGAGGCCTTCGGGCAGATCCTGCAGGGCGATGGCGATCGCCAGCGGCAGGCCGGTGGAAAGCTCGCCCTGTGAGAACCCCACCCCCACGGCCATGCCTTCCGGCAGGTTGTGCAGCGCGATGGCGAACACGAACAGCCACACCCGGCCGAGGCGCGCGGAGCCTGCACCGCAAGGGCCGCCATGCGCGTGTTCGTGCGGCGTGAACTGATCGAGGCCGAGCATGAGCAGCGTCCCTAGCCCGAGGCCCATCACCACCACCAGCGCACCCAGCGCGCGGCTGCCGCTGATCGCTTCGCCCGCCGCCAGCCCCGGCAGGATCAGCGAGAACGCGCTGGCGGCGAGCATCATGCCGGCGGCGAGCCCGAGCAGCGTGTCTTCGGTGCGGCTGGAGATGCGCCGCAGAAACAGCGCCGGCAATGCCCCTGCCGCAGTGGCGGCCAACCCCGCCAAGCCGCCCAGCAGGGCCAGACGCACGCCGGCGTCGGCCTCACCCCCCGCCACCTGCCATAGGCTCGACAGCAACAGCACGGCGACCGTCGCGGCGGCCAGCGCCAGTCCGGCACTGATCCACGGATGCGCCTGGGCTTCGGCGATCCAGACGGCGCGCCAACCGGACGCGAGGTGGGCGCGCACGAGTTCCATTCAGCGTGTCCCCGTTTGCGGCGCTGCTGGCGCGCTCGCCGCGACGGGCGGCGTATCGACTGCGAACCAGTAGCGATGCGGGTAATCGCGTCCGGGGTCATGCACCGGCAGCAAACGCATGCCGTACGCGACAAAGAATCCGACGGCGTCGGCCTGCGCCTTGACCAGCACGCCGTCGCAGCCTTGCACGCGCGCCGCTTCGACCGCCGCGTCGAGCAGTTGGCTGCCGATGCCCTGGCGCAGCGACGCCGGATCGACGTAGAGCCCGTGCAGCAGCAGGCCGGCAAGACCGATCGGCAGGTCGCGCGCGTCGGCCGCTTCCCAGGCCGCCACGCCGACGATGTGCTGCGCACGCTCGGCGACCACGATGCGCAGAAAGTCGAGGTCGATGGCGCGGTAACGATAGCTCGGCAGGCTCAGGCGCTTCACCCGTTCGGGCAGCGTCCAGGTCATGAATGCGCGTTCGACCACGCTGTTCAGCGCCGCAAGATCGCCGATGCCGGCGGCGCGCAAGCGCACGGGCGCGGGGGGCGAATGCGGGGCGAGCATGGTCGGACGGCCCGGGTTCAGACGCCGAGAACGTCGTCGTCGAGCGCGGCCACGCCGCCGACGCCGAGACCGATCATCGACAACGCGCGCATGACCGCACGGCGCAGCGGGTGTGCGGGCGGGGGATACACCGGCGCGTGGGGGATGCGCTCGCGACGGTATTCTTCGTAGGTGCTCATCAGGCTCATGGCGATCATGGTGTTCTCCCGGTTGTCCAAACGACGCATTGCGATGCGCCGCGCCGGCGTGCGGCATGAGCGTATTGAAGCCGCCCCGGGAAAATTTAGCCAATGAATAGTCTAGAATCTGGCTATCGACAAAATCGAATGCGGATACATGACGCTGCAAGAGCTGAAATACCTCGTTGCGCTGGCCGATCTGGGCCACTTTGGCCGCGCCGCCGAAGCCTGTTTCATCACCCAGTCCACGCTTTCCACCCAGATCAAGAAGCTGGAGGATTACCTTGGCGTGACGCTGTTCGACCGCAGCCTCAAGCGGGTAACGCCCACGCCCATCGGGCGCGAAATCCTGCGGTCGGCACGCAACATCGTCGAGGAAGCCGAGCGTATCCGCGAGGTCGCCCGGCACGCGCAGGATCCGATGTCGCGCACCCTCCATCTCGGCGTGATTCCCACCCTGGGCCCGTACTACCTGCCGCACGCGCTCACCCTCATCCACAAAAAACACCCCGGCCTGCGCACGCTGCTGCACGAGGAAATGACGCCCAACATCCTCGACCATCTACAGGACGGCAAGCTCGATACCGCCCTGCTGGCGCTGCCGGTCAACGACGACAACCTCAAGATCGAGCCGCTGTTTCACGAGCCTTTCTATGCCGCACTGCCGGCGGGCCACGCGCTGGCCACGCACGACACGCTGAAGGTAGCCGACCTGGATGGCGAAAAGCTCATGCTGCTCGACGAGGGCCATTGTCTGCGTGACCAGGCGCTCGACGTGTGCGGTACCCACGCCGGCAGCCGCGAGGAAGTGCGCGCGACCAGCCTGGAAACCCTGCGCCAGATGGTGGGCATGGGGCTCGGTGTGACACTCCTGCCCGCCCTGGCGGTGGACGCCGCGCCGCGTATCAGCAAGAAGTCGGTCGAAATCCGGCCGTTTCGCGCCCCCGGCCCGGGCCGCACCATTGGCTTGGTGTGGCGCAAGCGCGCGCCGTTTCCCGAAACCTTCGAGCGGCTTGCCGCTACTCTCAAATCCCATTTGCCCGATGGCGTGGAGCCTGTCTGATGTCCGATCTCAACGACCCCCGCGTTTTTTTCGCCGCCGAACGCACGCTGATGGCGTGGAACCGCACCGGCCTTACGCTGATGGCGTTCGGTTTCGTGCTGGAACGCTTCGGCCTGTTTCTGCACATGCTGCGGCCGACGGTACACGCCGAGACGGGGGCGGGACGCGACCTGTCGTTCTGGATCGGCGTGGCGTTCATCAGCCTGGCGCTGGTGGTGATGAGTTTTTCCATCGTCCAGTTCCGCCGTGTGCTGCGCACGCTGCGGCCCATCGAAATCCCCGCGCGCTACTGCACCTGGGGCGGCATGGCGATGAATCTCTCGGTTGTCGTGCTCGGACTGGCGCTGCTGGCCTATCTTTTTTCCGAGCTCTGAACGCCGGGGGCTGACGGACTACAACTGGAAGGCGGTGAGCAGCACCGTGCCTTCGAGCAATTCGCGCAGGATGCCCACCGGCTCGGCGGAGGCGTCCTCGCTGCGTGCGTCGAGCGCGCCGAGCCAGTCTGCCAGCCACGCGGTTTCCGGCTCGCCGCGCAGACGCAGCATCAGTTCGAAATTGAGGAAAAGACTGCGCAGGTCGAGGTTGGCCGAGCCCGCCAGCGCGTCGTCGTCGATGAGCCAGGCCTTGGCGTGCAGCATCGCGCCGGGCAGCAGGCGCACACGCACGCCGGCGTCGATCAGCTCGCGCAGATAACGGCCCCGCGCGATGTCGGCGAGGCGATGGTTGGAGCGCGCAGGCAGCAACAGGCTGACCGCCACACCGCGCCGCGCCGCAAGGCACAGGGCAAGCTGAACGGCGTCGTCCGGCACGAAATACGGCGTGGTCAGCACGATGCGGCGGCGCGCCGAAAACAGCAGCGTGAGCAGGCTTTCGTGCAGCAGGTCGCGCGCGTGGTCGGGGCCGGCCGCCACCAGTTGCACCTGCGCTTCACCCACGGCGGTCGGCAACGCCTCGGCGGGGCGTGCCTGGGTGCGGCTGGCAAATGACCAGTCGTGTTCGTATAGGCGCAGCAGGTCGCCGACCGCCGGGCCTTCGAGGGTAAGACTGAGATCGACCCAGACGGTAGCGGCGGCGAAGTATTCGTCGGCGACGTTGCGCCCGCCCACCCAGGCGCGCGCGCCGTCGGCTATCGCCAGCTTGCGGTGGTTGCGCAGATTGCTGCGCGCGCGGAACGGGCGGTGCAGCAGCGGAATGAACCAGGTGACGGTGATGCCGGCTGCGCGCAGGCGTGCCAACACCGTGCGCTGGAGGCGGAACGCGCCGACGCCGTCGATGAGCAGGCGCACGCGCACCCCGGCGGCGGCGCGTGCTTCCAGCGCAGTGAAGAAATCGTGCCCGGCCGCGTCGTCGGCGAGCAGAAAGAGCGCAATGTCCAGCCGTGTGGTGGCGGATTCGATCAGCTTCAGCAAGGCGCGCCGGGCGGCGGTACCGTCGGCGTGCCAGTGCAGGCGATGGCCGCCCCGCAGCGGCGGCGCGGCGGCGCTCTCCAGCAGACGGTCGAGCCCGCTTGCCGGCGCGTTCACCGGCACTGCAGGCAAGTGCTCGGTCGGGCGCGGACGCAGCTTGCGCGTGCCGAAGCTGAGATAAGCCGGCACCGCGAGCCAGGGCAGGGTGACAACGAACAGCACCCAGGCGATGGTGGCCGCCGGATGCCGCCGCTGCCGCAGGATATGGCCGACGAGCAGCGCCGCGAACGCCACGCCGACTGCCAGGGAGAATTGCAGCAGCGAAAGATGGAGGTCGCTCATGCCGGCATGATACCGGCGCGCCGGGTTCTGCCGGGGTTACAAAGCAGACAGGTGGAAGAATGTATGCAGAGGCAAGCGAGGCCTGTCGAGAATCGCAGACCCTCTGTGTCGATCAAATTTCAGCCGGCAGTGTTCCGTCTGCCCGGCTGGCGAATTTCAGCGCGAGAGTGTCGCCGGCAGTGGCACGCACGCCGGGCAGGTCGAGCGTCTGGCCGGCGATTTCGATGCAGCAGCCGGCGTCGTCGGCGTGCAGCACCCGCGCCGACAGATGCTGGATGCCCTGTGCGGCGAGCCCTTCGGCGACCGTGCCGTTCCAGATCACGCGGCCGGATTCCAGCACCACCAGATGATCCGCCAGCCGCGCGACTTCCTCGGTGGAATGCGTGACGTAGAGCAGCGGAATCGCCAGCTCGCCGTGCAGCGCCTCCAGGTACGGCAGGATTTCCGCGCGCCGGCGGTCGTCCAGCGCGGCCAGCGGCTCGTCCATCAGCAGCACCCGGGGTTTTAGCGCCAGCGCGCGGGCAATCGCCACCCGCTGCGCCTCGCCGCCGGACAGCCGTGCGGGTTTGCGTTCGAGCAGCGGGCCGATGCCGAGCAGCTCGACCAGATGCGCGAGCTCGGCGTCGGTCATCGCCGCGTCGGCGCGGCGGCGGCCGAATTCGATGTTGGCGCGTGCGGTCAGATGCGGAAACAGCGCAGCGTCCTGGAACACGAAACCGATGGGGCGACGGTGCGGCGGCAGAAAATGCTGCGCGTCCTGCCAGACCTCGCTGCCCAACGCGATGCGTGCGGGTGCGCGTTCGAGCCCGGCAACCAGCCGCAGCAGTGTGGTCTTGCCCGACCCCGAATGGCCGAACAGGGCAGTGATGCCACGCGCGGGCAGGTCAAGATCGAGGTCGAGGTCGAAGCCGCCGCGCGCCCAATGGGCAGAGAGTTGTAGCGCGCTCATGCGGCACGGGGGCGGCGCGCGTAGACCGCGAGCAGCACCAGGAAACTGAACACCATCAGTACGGCCGCCAGGCGATGCGCGCCGGCGTAGTCGAAGGCTTCGACATAATCGTAAAGCTGCACCGAAGCGACGCGCGTTTCACCGGCCAGGTTGCCGCCCAGCATCAGCACCACGCCGAATTCGCCGACGGTGTGCGCAAATGCCAGCACGCCGGCGGTGAGAAAACCCGGCCACGACAGCGGTACCACCACGCTGAAAAAAGTATCGAGCGGGGAGGCGCGCAGCGTGGCGGCGGACTCCAGCGGGCGGCGACCGATGGCCTCGAACGCCGCTTGCAGCGGTTGCACCATGAAAGGCAGCGAATAGATCACCGAGGCGACCACCAGTCCCCAGAAGGTGAACGGCAGCAGGCCGATGCCGATCGCCTGCGTAAACTGGCCGCCCGGCCCGTTGGGGCCCAGCGCAATCAGCAGATAAAACCCGATCACCGTGGGCGGCAGCACGATGGGCAGCGCCACCACCGCCATCACCGGCCCGCGCCAGTTTGAGGTCGTGCGCGCCAGCCACCAGGCGAGCGGCGTACCGAGTACGAAAAGAATCAGCGTGACCAGCGCCGCGAGCTGGGCGGTGAGCGCCAGCGCTGTCCAGTCGTCTGCACTGAGCGTCACGTGCCGTAGCCGTAGGACTGGATGATGCGTTGGGTGGCGGGTTGTTTCATCCAGTCGAGCAGGGCGCGGGCAGCGGCGTTGTTCTGGCCGCGGGTGAGCAATACCGCATCCTGGCGGATGGGCGTGTGCAGCGAATCCGGCACCACCCAGGCCGAGCCGCGCGTCAGCTTGCCGTCTTTCCAGATTTGCGACAGCGCGACGAAGCCGAGTTCGGCGTTGCCGCTGGCGGCAAACTGCCAGGTCTGCGCGATGCTCTCGCCGACCACGCGCTTGTTGTCGGGCACGTCGATCTGCATCGACTTCAGCGTTTCCAGTGCGGCGCGGCCGTAGGGGGCGGTTTTGGGATTGGCGACCGCGAGGAAACGGAACTGGCCGTTGCGCAGCGCGGTGGCGGCAGGGTCAACCTTCTTGTCGTCGGCCGACCACAGTGCCAGCCTGCCGACCGCATAGGTGAAGGCGCTCCCCGGCACCGCCTGTTTGCCTGCGATCAGGCGGGCGGGCGTTTCGTCGTCGGCGGCGAGCAGCACGTCGAACGGCGCGCCGTTGACGATCTGCGCGTAGAACTTGCCGGTTGCACCGCCGGAAATGTGGACGCTATGCCCGGTCGCGCGGGTGAATGCCGCGCTGATGACCCTGGCGGGTTCGAGAAAGTTGGCGGCGACAGCGAGCGCGACCTCGCCCGCGTGGGCAGACGTGCCGGGCAGCCCCAGGCCCAGGGCGAACATAAGCGCGGAAAGTCGGTGCATGGTGGTGGGTCTCTTGATGATTTCGATATATCCATGATGTCATATCGAAACAGGAAGGAGCAAGCAGGGCGGAAAAATGCCGGCGGCCGGCGCTCAGTCGGAAGCGAGGAGGTGCTGTGCCAGCGCGGCGAAATCGTCGGCGACGGCGTCGCGGGCGTGGCGTTCGAGCAGGCGGTAGCGGGCGATGATTTCGTGGCCGAGCGGCGTGACCACCGCCCCGCCGCCGTGTGCGCCGCCCTTGGCCGTTTCGACCAGCGGCGAGGCAAAGCAGCGGTTCAGGGTGTCGACCAGATGCCAGGCGCGCTTGTAGCTCATGGCCATGCTGCGGCCGGCGGCGGCAATCGAGCCGGTTTCGACGATGGCTTCGAGCAGGCGCACCTTACCGGGGCCGAGCGCGATGTCGTCGCCAAGCAGGATTCGGAAAGCGAGACGGGGAGGCATCAGCCGATGATAGCCGCTGCGCAACGCCGGGCCCAGACGGCGACACGGATCGTGGCCGGGGTGTCCGGTTGGTCTATACGGGCTGTGTATCGAGAGCTGACTGGCGCGCCCCACTCAGATCAGCCATGCCAGCGCGGCGTAGCGCGCGAGCTTGCCTGCGCTTACCAGCAGCAAGAAATGGAGGAAGGGAACGCGCAGCAAACCTGCGACCAGACACAAGGGATCGCCCACCACCGGCAGCCAGGCCAGCAGCAGGCTGGGCTGGCCGAGCCGTCTGAACCAGGTTTCCGCCCGCCGTATCCGTGGTTCGGCTGTTTCGCTGCGGGCGAGCGCCTGCCGCCCGAAACGCCCCATTCCCCAGGTGATCACGCTACCGAGCACGTTACCGGTCGTGGCAATGAGCACGCTGTTCAGGGGATCGGCTCCGGCATTCAGGCGAACCAGCAGCAAAGCCTCCGAACCGCCCGGAAACAGGGTGGAGGAAAGCAAGGCGGAGCCGAACAGGAGCCAGTCCATCAGGCGGGTAGGGTGAGCAAAGCGGAAGCGGGCATGTGAGTCAGGTGCCGGGATAATCGCAATTATCAATCATCTGCATGCAGAGGGTTGCGGCGACTTGGGGCCAGTCGCTCACCCCAGCCCGGCGGCGGGCCGCTGGCCGGAAACGTGGCTGTATGCTGGGCTACACTGGCGACATGAATGCACCCGTACTCGAATCCCTGCTGACCTGTCCGCTGTGTGGGGATACCCGCCCCTACACCATGCCCACCGACGCCTGCCAGTGGTATCTGGAATGCCCGGCATGCCAGACGCTGCTCAAACCGAAACCGGGCGATTGCTGCGTGTTCTGCTCCTACGGCAGCGTGCCGTGTCCGCCGGTGCAGCTCGCCGGGCGGTCGGGCTGTTGCGGCTGATTCAGCAGGTCTTGCAGGCTTCGGTAGGCAGGCCGCGCGCGATCCAGCCCGGGCCGGCACCGCTGCCGACCATGCCTTCCTTGACGTTGACCACGCGGGTGAAGCCGGCGTCGATCAACACTTTCTGCATCTGCGTGGTGCGGTTTCCCGTGCGGCAGATCAGCGCGATGGGCGCATCCTTGCTGCCCACTTCGGCTTCCACCTGCCTGACGAAACCGGCTGTGCCCTGCGGGTGTGCCATGTTGATTTCCAGCGCGCCTTTGGCGACGCCGGTCTGTTTCCATTCATCCGGACGGCGGATGTCGATCAGTGTGACCGCACCGGCTTGTGCCTGCGTCCAGGCGGCGGGGGCTTCGAGGGTGGGGCCGGCGTCGCGGGCGCAGGCACTCAGCGCAAGGACGGAGGCGGTGGCAGCGGCGGCAAGGGCAAGCGAGAGGTTCAAGGGGAGCTCCAGGCAAGAGGGACGCAGAATAGGCGTGCACGCCCGGCGGGAAGTTCCCGTGCTGGCCGCCAGCGCGCGCCTGCGCGACAATGCGGCATGGATATTTTCCGCGTTTTTCACCTGCAATGCGCGCGCCGGCTATCCGCGCTGCCCGTGTCTCACCCTTGCTCGCGCGTACACGGGCATTCGTTCCGCGTGGAGCTGACCGTGAGCGGCCCGCTCGATCCGGCGCTCGGCTGGGTATTGGATTTCGCCGATCTCGAAGCCGCCTGGCAGCCCATTCATGCGGCGCTCGACCACCGGTATCTCAATGAAATTGGCGGGTTGGACAACCCCACCAGCGAAGGTCTGGCGGTGTGGCTGTGGGCGCGGCTCAAACCCGCGCTGCCGGGCCTGTCGCAGATCCGGGTGATGGAAACCCACGACGCCGGCTGCGTGTATCGCGGCGACTGAGCGTCTCAGTCGGGGGCCGGCTCTGGCGCAGGCTGGCAGGCCACCAGCACCTGATCGACGCGGTTCTTGTCCATGTCCACCACCTCGAAGCGGCAGCCGTTCCAGTCGAAGTGATCCGCCACGGCGGGTATGCGGCCGAGCATGTGCATCATGAAGCCGCCCAGCGTGTGGTAGGCGTTTTCTTCCTCACCCGGCAGGTCGTCATCCAGCTCCAGCGCGGACTTGAAGCGTTCCACGGAGAGGCCGCCGTCCATTAGCCACGAGCCGTCCTCGCGCCGCACCACGTCCTGTTCTTCGTTGATGTCTTCGGAAGGCAGGTCACCCACAATCGAGGTGAGCACGTCGGTGAGCGTGACCAGGCCCTGGAGTTCGCCGTATTCGTCGACGATGAGGGCGGACTGCACGCGTGCCTTGCGGAAGTTTTCCAGCAGCTGTGTGGTGCTGACGCCCGCCGGCACGTAGAGCGCAGGCCGCATCGACTGCTCGACATCCAGCGGCGCGTTATCGAGTGCCGCCTTGAGCAGGTCGGACGTGCGCAGTACGCCGACGATGTGGTCGAGGCCATCGCGGCAGACCACGATGCGGGTGTACGGGCTTTCGGCAATCCCGCGCCGGATGTCGTCTTCGGGGTCGATCAGGTCGAGGGCGTAAATGTCCTTGCGCGGCGTCATGATCGACTCGATCCGCTGATCATCGAGCCGCAGCACGTTGGAGACGATGGCCCGTTCGCTGGCGTGGAACACGCCGGCTTCAGCACCCTGTTCCATCAGCACCTTGATCTCGTCGTCGGTGACCGGCGGCTCTTCCTTCTGGCGAGCGCCGCTGAGACGCAGAATGAGGCTGGACGACGCGGACAGCAGCCAGACCAGCGGGCGTGCCGAACGCGCGAGCCAGGTCATGGGCCGCGAAATGAGCGAGGCGATGCCTTCGGGGGCCATCAGGGCCAGCCGCTTCGGCACGAGTTCACCCACGACGACAGCAAAGTAGGTGAGGCCGGCTACCACGAGGGTCAGCGCGACCGGTTTGGCGTAGGGCTCAAGCAGCGGGAAATCGGCCAGCCAGATCGCCAGCGGGTCGGCCAGCGCGGTTTCCCCGATGGCTCCGGACAGGATGCCGATGGTGGTGATGCCGACCTGGATAGTCGAGAGGAAATTGGAGGGTTCGGCGTGCAGCGAGAGCGCGGTGTGCGCGCCCGGGCTGCCGTCGTCGGCGAGCCGTTGCAACCGGGCCTTGCGGGAAGACACCACGGCAATTTCGGACATGGCGAAAAGGCCGTTGAGGAGAATCAGAAACAGCAGTAAGGCTATATCCATACAGGGGTTGCCCATGCCCGCAGGGCACGCAACCGGGGGAACGCAGGGCCGGCGATTCTAGCATTCCGGCCGGGCGGGTCTGGCGGGCCTACTTCAGCACGCGCACCCACACCCGCCGGTTCTGGCCGCGCCCTTCCAGCGTCACATTGCTGGCCACCGGTTTCAGGTCGCCATAGGAAATCGTCGACATGCGGTCGAGCGGAATGCCGCCGGTTTCGTGCAGGTAGCGGCGCACGGATTCGGCGCGTTCGAGCGCAATGCGGCGGTTCTGGCTGTCGAGGCTGAGGTTGTCGGTGTAGCCGACGATTTCCACGAACACGTGCGGCAGCTTCGGCCGGATGCCGGCGATCAGCGTATCCAGCGCGGCGCGGCCGGTTGCGGTGAGTTCGGGTTGTTCGTAGCCGTACAGCACCATGCTCTCGTTGAGAACCAGCTCGTCGGCGAGCTTGCCGCTGACCAGGCGGCTATCACGCGCGATCTTCACCGCGTCGTCGGCCTGCTCGCGCGCGGCGGCGATGCCGGTTTGCACGGCGTCGATGCGGCCGGCAAGCAGGCTGGCGTCGGCCTGTCGGGCAGCGTCGAGCCGGGCAAGGTCGGCGCGCAGCGCGTCGAGCGCGGTCTGGCCGGGGGTGGCCGCATCGAGGCGGCTGGCCAGCAGCGCCTGGCCGGATTCGAGTTTGCCCAGCCGGGTGTCGGCATCCCTCTGGTCGGCAGCGAGTTGCGCCACGCGCTGCTTCAGCGCGTCGAGATCGCGTGCGGCAGTGGCCTGCGCGTCGAGCGTCTGCTGCGAGGCGCAGCCGGCGAGCACGGCGGGCAGCAGGAGGGCAAGGGGAAGCAGGCGGGTCATGGGGCACTCCAGAGCGGCAAAAGGCAAAATTCTAGCGGGATGCCGTGAACACCCGACGGAACCGGGCTGGGCAATTCGTACCTTGATTTATTCTAATAATCGTTTGAATATAGATTCGTCGCCCGCCCGGAAGCCTGTATGGATGCCCGCAAAACCAAGGATCTGCTCTACGAACACGTCGCCCAGATCGGCAAGGCGGTGTCCAGCCCCAAGCGGCTGGAACTGCTGGAAATCCTCGCCCAGGGCGAGAAGACGGTGGACGCGCTGGCGGGCGACGCCAGTATTTCGATCAAGCTCGCCAGCGCGCATCTCAAGGTGCTGAAAGCGGCGCGGCTGGTGGCGGCGCGGCGCGACGGCCGCAACATCGCCTACAGCCTTTCCGGCCCGGATGTATCGGCGCTGTGGGTGAACCTGCGCACGGTGGCAGAAGAACATCTGCTCGAACTCAAGCTGGCGATGGACGGCCTGTTTACCGCACCGGAAAAGCTGGATACGGAAACCCGTCGTTCGCTGCTCGACAAGGCAAAACGCGGCGAGGTGGTGGTGATCGACGTGCGCCCGGCAGCCGAATACGACCACGGCCACCTGCCGTTCGCGCGGTCGATGCCGGTGGCCGAATTGCGCCAGCGCCTGAAGGAGCTGCCTGCCGACAAGGAAATCGTCGCCTACTGTCGAGGCCCGTTCTGCATGATGTCCGCCGAAGCGGTGGCGCTGCTGAAAAAGCACGGTTACCGCGCCCGCAAGATCGCCGACGGCACGCCCGAATGGCAAGCCGCAGGTCTGCCGCTTGCTGCCAGATGAATGCACCGTGCCGGCCCACCGCCCCGATTGCCGCAGATCCGGCCGGGATGGAACGCATGATCGCGTTCAACCTCGGTCAGGCCTGAGCCTGCGGGGACGGCCCTGCCCATGACTTACCGCTACGGCATCCGCGCCAATCTCGGCCAGTTTGTCCACCAGCTGGTGCAGGTGTTTTTCGTCGGCTTGATGATCGGCCTGTTCCGCACCGTGGTGCCGGCGCTGGCGGAAAGCGATTTTGGCGTGGCCAGGGGCTCGTTCATGATGCTCACCGCCTTCGTCACCGCCTTCGGGTTTGTCAAGGGCGCGATGAATTTTGTCGCCGGCCGGCTGTCCGAGCGCGTCGGCCGCAAAAGGGTGCTGTTCGCCGGTTGGCTCGCCGCCGTGCCCATTCCCTTCATGATCTTTTATGCGCCCAGCTGGAGCTGGATCGTGGCGGCCACCGTGCTGCTGGGGGTGAACCAGGGTCTGACGTGGTCGATGACGCAGACGTCCAAGCTCGACCTCACCACCGCGGATCAGCGCGGGCTGACCATCGGGCTGAACGAGTTCTCGGGCTATTTCGGCGTGGCGCTGGCCGGCATCGCCACGGGCTATCTCGCCATCCATCTGGGCGTGCGCGAAGGACTCCTGCTGTTCGGTAGCGTGGTTGTGCTCGCCGCCGGTCTCATCACGCTGGTCTGGGTGCAAGACACCCTGCCGTGGGCGCAGGCAGAAGGCCGCCAGCAGGCGGCAGGCAAGGCCACGGGCCTGCGGCCGCGCTATCCGCAGAACATTGCCGCCACGCCCGGCACCTGGGAAGTCTTCACGTTGATGTCGTGGCGCGATACGCGCATGGCGTCGATCAGCCAGGCGGGGCTCACGGAAAAGTTCGTCGATGCGCTGGTGTGGGTGTTCTTCCCGGTTTACCTCTACCAGCACGGCCTTTCGCTCGCCGGTATCGGCTGGGTAGTGGGCGTCTACGGCTTCGTCTGGGGGCTGTCGCAATTCTTCACCGGCCACTGGTCCGACCGCATCGGCCGCAAACAACCCATCGTCGCCGGGATGTGGCTGTGCGGCGTGGGCGTGGCGCTGGTGCTGCTGGGCGAGGGCGAACTGTGGTGGTCGTTTGCCGCTGCCGTCATGGGCTTGGGCATGGCCTTGCTGTATCCCACGCTGTCCGCTGCGGTGTCCGATATCGCCCACCCCAACTGGCGCGGCTCGGCCATCGGCATCTATCGCTTCTGGCGCGACACCGGCTACGGCATCGGCGGGCTGCTGCTCGGCGCGGTGGCCGCCGCCTTCGGCAGCATCGAAGCCGGCTTCTGGTTCACCGCCGCCGCCATGTTCGTCTCCGGCCTCATCGTGCTGCTGATGTGCGAGGAAACGCATCCGCGTCTGAATCCGCAGCCGCCTGCGCCCTAAGCGCCCGCGCTGCCGCCACCATGTTGGCGAGCGCGGCTTCGGTCTCGGGCCAGCCGCGTGTCTTCAGCCCGCAGTCCGGGTTCACCCACAGGTTGCCGGGCGGAATCACGGTGGCGGCCTTGTCGAGCAGGCGCGTCATTTCGGGCGTGGCGGGCACGCGCGGACTGTGGATGTCGTACACGCCGGGGCCGATTTCGTTAGGGTAGGCAAAGTCACCAAAACCCCGCAGCAGTTCCATGTCCGAACGGCTGGTTTCAATGGTGATGACATCGGCGTCCATCGCCGCAATCGCGGGCAGGATGTCGTTGAATTCCGAATAGCACATGTGGGTGTGGATCTGCGTCGCGTCGGCCACGCCGGAGGCAGAGAGCCGGAACGCGCGGCTCGCCCAGTCCAGATACGCGGGCCAGTCGGCGCGGCGCAGCGGCAGGCCTTCGCGGTAGGCCGGTTCGTCGATCTGGATGATGCCGATGCCGGCGGTTTCGAGATCGACGACTTCGTCGCGCAGCGCCAGCGCAATCTGCAACGCGGTGGTGGCACGCGGCTGGTCGTCGCGCACGAAGGCCCATTGCAGCATCGTCACCGGGCCGGTGAGCATGCCTTTCATCGGCTTTTTCGTGAGCGATTGCGCATAGGTGCTCCAGGCGACCGTCATCGGCGCGGGGCGCGACACGTCGCCATAGATGATCGGCGGTTTCACGCAGCGGCTGCCGTAGCTCTGCACCCAGCCGAATTGCGTGAACGCGTAGCCCGCCAATTGTTCGCCAAAGTATTCGACCATGTCGTTGCGCTCGGCTTCGCCGTGCACCAGCACGTCGATCCCCAGCGCCTCCTGTTTTGTGACGGCGAATCCGATTTCGCGCTGCATCGCGGCTTCGTAGTCGGCGGTGGCGAGTTCGCCGCGTTTATGCGCGGCGCGCGCAGCGCGGATTTCAGGCGTCTGCGGGAAGGAGCCGATGGTGGTGGTGGGAAAAAGCGGCAAATTGAACCGTGCGCGCTGCGCCGCCTGACGCGCGGGGAAGGCGCTGGTGCGCTGGTCGGCGTGGGCATCCAGCGCAGCCAGCCTTGCCGCCACCGCCGGGTTGTGTACCCGGGCCGAGGCGCGACGCGCGGCCAGCGCGGCGGCGTTGTCTGCCAGCGCGCCGGCGACGGCGGCGCGGCCGAGATTGAGCGCGGTGGCGAGCGTCTGCAATTCGCCGAGTTTCTCGTCGGCAAACGCCAGCCAGGTTTTCAGCTCGGGGTCGAGCGCGGTTTCCGCCGCGAGGCTGGCGGGCACATGCGCGAGCGAACACGACGACGCCAGCCACAGCCGGTCGCCGAATTTCTGCGCGAGGCCATCAAGCCGGTCGAGCGTGGCGGCCAGATCGGTCTTCCAGACATTGCGGCCATCGACCGCGCCCACCGACAGCACCTTGGTCGCGGGCAGCCAGTCGATCACCTGCGCCAGTTCGGCGCGGCCGCGCACGGCATCGACGTGCAAGCCCGCGACGGGCAGGGTGGTGGCGACGCGCAGGTTTTCGGCCAGCGGGCCGAAGGGGCTGGCGAGCAGTATCTTCACGCTGGCCGCATGGAGGCTGTGATGCGCGCGCTCGAACGCGGCGCGCCAGGTGGCGGGCAGGTCGAGCGCAAGAATCGGCTCGTCGAGTTGCACCCATTCGATACCCATGGTTTTCAGGCGCGCGAGAATCTGGCCGTACACCGGCAGCAGGCGGTCGAGCAGGTCGAGGCGGTCGAAGCCTGCGATTTTTTCCTTGCCGAGGTAGAGGAAAGTAAGCGGCCCGATCAGCACCGGTTTGGCCGCAAAGCCAGCGGTCTGCGCTTCGGCGACCTCGTTAAACAGCCAGCCGTCGTCCAGCGCAAACGCGGTGTCGGGATGAAACTCCGGTACCAGATAGTGGTAGTTGGTGTCGAACCACTTGGTCATTTCCATCGCGTGCTGGCCAGCGTTGCCGCGCGCAAGCTGGAAGTATTCGGAGAGCCCGATTCGCGCGCCAAAGCCGAAGCGTGTGGGCGCGCAGCCCAGAAGCGCAATGTGCGTGAGCATGGGGTCGTAGTACGCAAAGTCGCCCACCGCGACGTGCGCGCAGCCCGCCTGCCGCTGCCAGTTGGCCTGGCGGATGCCGCTGCCCACCGCACGCAGCGCGGCTTCGTCGATTTCGCCACGCCAGAATTGTTCGAGTGCAAATTTGAGTTCGCGCCGCGCGCCGATGCGCGGCATGCCCGATACGTGTGTCTGCGCCATGTTGGTTTCCCCCTGATTGAACGATGGCGGCATGATGCGGATCGTCGTACCATGAATCAAACGAATAGTTTTCATTTTTTATATGAACAATGCTCATATTGAGCTGCGCCACCTGCGCCTACTGGCGGCCGTGGCCGACAGCGGCGGACTCACGGCCGCCGCCGAGCGTCTGCACCTCACGCAGTCGGCGGTGTCGCATCAGTTGAAAGCGCTGGAAGACGCGCTGGGCCTGCCGCTGGTCGAACGCGCCGCGCGGCCGCTGGGTTTGACGGCGGCGGGCCGGCGCTTGCTGGCGCTGGCGCGCGAGAGCCTACCGCAGGTGGACGCCGCGCTGCGCGATCTCGCCAAGCTGCGTGACGGCGCGGCGGGCGAGCTGCGCGTGGCGGTGGAATGCCATACCTGCTACGACTGGCTGATGCCGGCGATGGACGCCTACCGCGACGTGTGGCCGGCGGTCGAGCTCGATCTGCTCGGCGGTTTTCAGGCTGACCCGCTGGCGCTCTTGACCGAGCATCGCGCCGATCTGGTGGTGACCTCCGACGGCGCGCCGCGTGCGGGGCTCGCGATGCTGCCGCTGTTTGGCTACGAGATGCTTGCGCTCTTGCCACCGGGCCACGCGCTGGAAAAAAAGAACGTGCTCTTGCCCGCCGATTTTGCCGGCCAGACGCTCATCACCTACCCGGTGCCGGAAGACCGGCTCGATTTCGTGCGCCGCGTGCTCGCCCCCGCCGGCGTGCAGCTGCCGCGCCGCGAGGCCGAACTCACCGTCGCCATCCTGCAACTGGTCGCCAGCCGGCGCGGCGTGGCGGCGCTGCCGGCGTGGGCGGTCGCGCCGTATCTGGAGCGCGGCTACGTCGCCGCACGCCGCATCGGCCGCCACGGCCTGTGGGCCGAACTGCACGCCGCCGTGCGCGAGACCGATGCACCGCGCGCCTACCTAGCGGATTTTGTGGAGACGGTGCGGCGGGAGAGTTTTGCGCGCCTGCCGGGGGTGCGGGCGCTGGTTTGAACCTGGAAACCGCAGTTGGACGCGCCCGAGGGTGCGTCGGGTTGGGTGACTGCCGCGAAGCAACGACGCGGCAGGCCGGGGCCTGCAAGGAGGCGCGACAAAGGCAGGCGCACGAGCCGGCGTGCCATCGGGTGTGTAGCGATCTCACCCGGCAGGTGAACGTGACCGGAACGGAAATCGTCAGATTTCATGCGCGATTCACGAGGGTGGTGAGCGGTCAACTGCGGTTTTTAGGTTGAGTGTGTGGGGGGTAGGCTTTTTTACAAAGAGGACAAGAGGACAAGAGCAGAGATGTTCACGGGGAGGGGGAGGAAGCAAGCCCGGGTGCACCAATTTGTGCTGCGGTCGGGGGTGATGCGCACCAAGTCGGGGCGGCATGAGGGGGAGGGTTGGGTCGCTGGGTCGACAAGCATTTGATCTAAAACAACTCTTGCAGGCTGGCACAGACCCTGCTGTAGAGGGGTCGAGGAGTGGTTCATGTCTGCTGTGTCATCTGTCTGTTGTTACTGCGGCACCGGTTGCGGTGTGCTGATCGAGTCTGACGCCGGGAAAATCACCAGCGTGCGCGGCGATCCCGCGCATCCGGCCAATGCCGGCAAGCTGTGCACCAAAGGCGCAACGCTGCATCTGGCGGCGCGGGCATCGGGGCGTGCGCTGCGCCCTGAAATGCGCCCGGATCGCAGTGCGCCGCGCCAGCCGGTGAGCTGGGACGCGGCGCTTACCCGCGTGGCCGAAAAATTCAACGCGATCATCCGTGAGCACGGGCCGGATGCCGTCGCCTTCTACATTTCCGGCCAGCTCACCACCGAGGCGTATTACGTCTTCAACAAGCTCGCCAAGGGGCTCATCGGCACCAATAACGTCGATACCAATTCGCGGCTCTGCATGTCGTCCGCCGTGGCGGGGTACAAGGCCACGCTGGGCGCGGATTCGCCGCCGGGCTGCTACGACGACATCGACGCCGCCGGCACCCTCTTCATCGCCGGGTCGAACACGGCGTACGCGCACCCCATCGTGTTCCGCCGCATCGAGGCAGCGCGCAAGAAGAACCCCGCGCAAAAGCTCATCGTCGTCGACCCGCGCCGCACCGATACTGCCGCCGAGGCCGACCTGCACCTGGCGATCCTGCCCGGCACCGACGTGGCGCTGTACCACGCCATGCTGAACGTGCTGCTGTGGGAAGAGCGCATCGACCGCGACTATATCGCCGCGCACACCGAAGGCTGGGACGCGCTGCGCGACACGGTGCGCGAAATGACGCCGGAAAAAGCCGCTGCCCTCTGCGGCGTGGCGGCGGACGACATCATCACCGCTGCGCGCTGGTTTGCGGCCGGGCCGACGCTGTCGCTGTATTGCCAGGGGCTCAATCAATCCAGTTGCGGTGTCGACAAGAACGCCGCGCTCATCAACCTGCACCTGGCCACCGGGCAGATCGGCAGGCCCGGAGCCGCGCCGCTGTCGCTCACCGGCCAGCCCAACGCCATGGGCGGGCGCGAGGTCGGCGGGCTGGCCAACCTGCTGTCCGCGCATCGCGATCTGGCCAACCCCGAACACCGGGCCGAAGTCGCGCGTCTGTGGGGCGTGGACAGCGTGCCGGATGCGCCCGGCAAGACGGCGGTGGAACTCTTCGACGCGCTGGCGAAGGGCGAGGTGAAGGCGGTGTGGATCGCCTGCACCAATCCCGCGCAGTCGCTGCCCAACCAGAACGCCGTGCACGCGGCGCTGGCCAACGCCGAACTCGTGGTGGTGCAGGAAGCCTACGCCGACACCGAAACCGTGGCGTTTGCCGACGTGCTGCTGCCCGCTGCCACCTGGGGCGAGATGGACGGCACCATGACCAACTCGGAACGCTATATCAGCCGCGTGCACGCCGCCGTGCCCGCGCCCGGCGAGGCGCGCCCGGACTGGGCCATCGTCAGCGATTTCGCGCGCCGGCTGGATCCCGTCGCCGGTCCGCGCCTGTTTCCCTACGCCAGCGCCGAAGCCGTATTCAACGAGCACCGCGAAACCACGCGCGGCCGCGACCTCGACATCACCGGGCTCAGCTACGCGCTGCTCGACGAAAAGCCGCGTCAGTGGCCGTTTGTCGAAGGCGCGAGCGAAGGCCAGACCCGGCTGTATGCAGACGGCGTCTACCCCACTGCGACCGGCCGCGCGAAGTTCCACCCGGCGGCGTATCGCCCCGTCGCCGAGCCGGTCGACGCGCGCTATCCGCTGCGCCTCAACACCGGCCGGCTGCGCGACCACTGGCACGCCATGAGCCGCACCGGCAAGGTGGCACGCCTGTTTTCCCACGTCGACGCGCCGGTGCTGAGCCTGTCGCCGCGTGATCTCGAACTGCGCCGTTTGCAGGCCGGCGACCTGGTGCGCGTGAAAAGCCGGCGCGGTGAAGTCGTCGTCGCGGTCGAAGCCAGCGACAGCATGCGCACCGGCCAGGCCTTTCTGCCCATGCACTGGGGCGCGCGCTTCATGGGCGGGCTGGGCGTTAACGCGCTCACCCTGCCGGTGTTCGACGCCGTGTCCAAGCAACCCGAACTCAAGCACGCCGCCGTGCAAATCGAAAAAGCCGAGCTGCCCTGGCGCATGGTTGCGCTGGCAGCCGGCGACGGTGCATCGCTGCTCGACGCCGTGCAGCCCTTGCTGCGCGCCTGCGACTACGCGGCGGCGGGGCTGGCCGGGCGCGAGCGTACCGTGCTCACCTTGCGCCTTGCCCACCGCGAAGCGCCGCCGCCCGAACTGCTGGCCGCGCTTGATGTGGCACTCGGGTTGACCGACCCGCTTGCGGTGATGCAGTACGAAGACCGCCCGCGCGGCATCTCCAAAAAGGTTCGCTTCGCCGAAGGCCGCGTGGTCGCTGCCCGGCTTGCCGGCGAAACCGCCGCTTTCGACTGGCTGCGCGACCTCGTCGTCGAAGGCGCGGACATGGCCGCCGGTGAAGCCGCCAGCCTGCGCGCGTGGATGCTCGCCCCGGTGGCGCGTCCGCCTGCCGCCGGCGGCGGACGGGGCCGCATCGTCTGCAACTGCCTCAACGTCGCCGAGCCCGACATCGTCGCCGCCATCGCCGCCGGCGCTGACCTCGCCGCTCTGCAGAACACGCTCAAATGCGGCACCGAATGCGGCTCCTGTGTGCCCGAACTGAAACGGCTGCTTTCAGCCAGACAGGCGGCGGCATGAACACGCGGGATTCACACAATGCGGCAGGGTGGGCGAGTGTTTTTTACAAGGAGGACAGGAGGACAGGAGAACCCCCCTCTTGTCCTCCTGTCCGCCTTGTTCAGGATTTTTATGCACTGCCTGCCGGCAAGCCCGACGGTACGGGGGTGCACGCATGAGCTACGCCACACTCATCCGCCAGATCGAAACGGGGCAGGGGCTGGACTACGCGCAGGCGCGCGGCTTGGGCGCAGCGCTGTTCGACGGCGGGGTGCCGGAACTGGAAACCGCCGCCTTTCTGGTAGCGCTGAATCAGCACGACCCCGGACTCGACGCCTGGCTGGGGCTGCACGCTGCGCTGGCGGAGCGGCTGCCGGTATTCGTCCCACCCGGTAGCGCTTACCGCACGGTGGTGCTACCGGCGTATCACGGCGTGCGCGCGCACCCGCATCTCACGCCCCTGCTGGCCCTGTTGCTGAAAAGTTTTGGCATCCCGGTGCTGATCCACGGCGTGCTCGAAGGCGGCGGCGGCACGGCGGCAGCCTACGTGCTGCGGGAACTGGGCGTGTTGCCCTCTACAACGGTATCGCAGGTGAACGCCGCGCTGGCTGGAGACGGCATTGCGTTTGCGCCGGTGGCGTTGCTCAACCCCGGACTTGCTGCCCTGCTCGCGCTGCGCGCGCGATTGGGTATCGACGGCTGGGCGACACGGCTCGCCGCGCTGGCCGAGCTGACGGAGCCGGCGTCGGTGCGGGTGGTGCCGGCGCAGGACGCGCGCAGTCTGCATGCGCTGCGCGCAGTGCTCGAAGCCCTGGGTGGGGTCGCCCTGTTGCTCGAAGGCTGCGAGGGCGAAGCCTTTGCCGACCCGCTACTACGCCCCGACATGGAGCTGATCGTCGACGGTCAATCGCAGCGCGTGTACGAGGCGCAGGCCACGGCGTCGCCGCCAGCCAACCTGCCTGCGGGGGATGCACGCGCCACCGGTGCATGGATCGCCCAGGTGCTGCGCGACGCGCTACCGCTGCCGCTGCCGATCCGCAACCAGCTCGCGGTATGTCTTTATGCGGCGGGGTATACGGAGGACCTCAACCAGGCGCGCGCGATCACCGCCATCAACGGCTTCGGGCGCGTGGCTGCATGATGGTGCGCCGTATCCGGGTTTGCACGATTCCGGTGCATGTTGTGCCGGAGAAATTCGAGCAATATGCGTGAAAGCCCCGACCTATGAGGGTTCCGGGTTCCGGGATTTGATTGGCACAATGTTTGCTTTGGCTCATGCCTGTAGGGTGCATTGTGCGTGCTGCAACTCGCGCCCTGTGCGGCTGAAAGACCGGATGCAACGGCGTATCCAGGTCATCGCTTGAAACAGTATTTTGGAGTGGTGAGATGGATATGAGTACGCCTTCAGGGTCGGGCATGAACCCCGGCCCGAAAATGAAACTGGTGATGGTCGGCAACGGCATGGCGGGGGTGCGTACCCTCGAGGAACTGCTGAAGCATGCGCCGGAGATGTACGACATCACCGTGTTCGGTGCCGAGCCGCACCCCAATTACAACCGCATCCTGCTGTCCCCCGTGCTCGCGGGTGAGCAGACCGTGGACGACATCATCCTCAATCCGCTCGATTGGTACGCAGAGCACAACATCACCCTGCATAAGGGCAAGAAAGTGGTGAAGATCGACCGCACCGCGCGCAAGGTGGTGGCTGACGACGGCACCGAGGCGGGCTACGACCGCCTGCTGCTCGCCACCGGTTCCGATCCTTTCATCCTGCCGGTGCCCGGCAAGGAGCTGCCCGGCGTGATCGCCTTCCGCGACATTGCGGACGTCGACGCGATGATCAGCGCCGCCAGTACCTACAAACACGCGGTCGTCATCGGCGGCGGCCTGTTGGGGCTGGAAGCGGCCAACGGCCTGATGAAACGCGGCATGGACGTGAGCGTGGTGCACATCGGCCCGTGGCTGATGGAGCGCCAGCTCGACGAGCCCGCCGCGCGTCTGCTGCAAAAATCGTTGGAAGCCAAGGGCATGAAATTCCTGCTGCAAAAACAGACCGCCGAACTGGTGGCGGGCAGCGACGGCAGGGTTGCCGCGATCAAGTTCAAGGACGGCGACGAAGCGCCGGCCGACCTGGTGGTGATGGCCGTCGGCATCCGCCCCAACAGCGCGCTCGCCGAATCCGCCGGCATCCATTGCAATCGCGGCATCGTCGTCACCGACACGCTGCAAACCGTGACCGACCCGCGCGTGTATTCCATCGGCGAATGCGCCGCGCATCGCGGCATTGCCTACGGTCTGGTTGCACCGCTGTTCGAACAGGCCAAGGTTGCCGCCAACCATCTGGCGCATTTCGGCATTGGCCGCTACGAAGGCTCGGTCACCTCGACCAAGCTCAAGGTCACCGGCATCGACCTCTTTTCCGCCGGTGATTTCATGGGCGGCGAGGGCACCGAATCCATCCTCTATTCCGACCCCATCGGCGGCGTCTACAAAAAGCTCGTCATCAAGGACAACAAGCTCGTCGGCGGCGTGATGTACGGCGACACCGTCGATGGCGCGTGGTACTTCTCGTTGCTGCGCGACGGCAAGGACGTGACCGAACTGCGTGACCACCTGATGTTCGGCCAGGACCATTGCGGCAACCTCGGCCACCAGGGCATCAACAAGGCCGCCGCCATGACCGACGACATGGAGGTGTGCGGCTGTAACGGCGTGTGCAAGGGCGACATCGTCAAGGCGATCCGCGAGAAGGGCCTGTTCACGCTGGAAGACGTGCGCAAGCACACCAAGGCCTCGTCGTCGTGCGGGTCGTGCACGGGCCTGGTCGAGCAGATTCTGGCGGTGACGGCAGGTGGCGACTATTCCGCCGCCCCCACCAAGAAATCGATGTGTGGTTGCACCGATCACACCCACGAAGAAGTGCGCGCGGCGATCCGCCAGCACAAATACCTGTCGATCCCCGAGGTGCAGCAGGCGATGGAATGGCAGACGCCCAACGGCTGCGCGTCGTGCCGCCCCGCGCTCAACTACTACCTGCTCTCCACCTGGCCGGGCGAAGTGGAAGACGACCCGCAGTCGCGCTTCATCAACGAACGCGCGCACGCCAACATCCAGAAGGACGGCACCTACTCGGTGATTCCGCGCATGTGGGGCGGCGAGACGACGCCGTCGGAACTCAAGCGCATCGCCATCGTGGCGGAGAAGTACAACATTCCCACCGTGAAAGTGACCGGCGGCCAGCGCATTGACCTGCTCGGCGTGAAGAAGGAAGACCTGCCCAAGGTATGGGCCGATCTCGACATGCCTTCGGGCCACGCCTACGGCAAGGCATTGCGCACGGTGAAAACCTGCGTCGGCTCGGAATGGTGCCGCTTCGGCACGCAGAATTCCACGCAGATGGGCATCGACCTGGAGAAAACCTTCTTCAAGATGTGGGCCCCGCACAAGGTCAAGTTGGCCGTCTCGGGCTGCCCGCGCAACTGCGCCGAAGTCGCGATCAAGGACGTGGGCGTGATCGGCGTCGATTCCGGCTGGGAAATCTACGTGGGCGGCAACGGCGGCATCAAGACCGAAGTCGCGCAGTTCCTCGTCAAGGTGAAAACCGCTGACGAAGTGCTCGAATACTCGGGCGCGTTCTTGCAGCTCTACCGCGAGGAAGCGCGCTATCTCGACCGCACCGTGCACTACCTGGAGCGCGTCGGCCTCGACTACGTGAAGAAGAAAGTTCTCGACGACGAAGCCGGCCGCCGTGCGCTCTACGAGCGTCTCATCTTCGCGCTGTCGGTGGAGAAAGACCCGTGGGTCGAGCGCGCAAAGGAAGGCAAGCTCAAACACGAATTCGAAACCGTCGTCGCATGAAGGAAAACACCATGAACCACTGGCTCGACATCCTGGATGTGACCGACATCCCCAAACTCGGCGCACGCGTGGTGCGCCACGGCAGCCTCGACATTGCCGTGTTCCGCAACGCCGAAGACGAGATCTTCGCCCTGGAAGACCGCTGTCCGCATAAAGGCGGGCCGCTGTCGCAAGGCATCGTCCACGGCAAGAAGGTTACCTGCCCGCTGCACAGCTGGAACATCGAGCTCGATTCCGGTTGTGCCGTGGCCCCCGACGTTGGCTGCGCGCGCGAGTTTCCGATCAAGATCGAAGCCGGCCGGGTGTTTCTCGACCTGGCCGCGGTGGAGCAGGCCGCCGCCTGACCCCTGGAGTCGGTCGGGCAGAGCAGGCGCGCCTGTGTCTGTCCGGCCTGTTCGTTTAGTCCGGACATACGCAGGTAGTGCCGCAGGCGCACTCGCGCAAAAAAATACGGATGCTTGTCGTCCATCGGTTGGAGCTACACCTTGAATTCAAGTTTCTGGAAATCCGGGCATACGCCCACGCTGCTGTCTGCGTTTCTGTATTTCGACATCGCCTTCATGGTGTGGGTCATGCTGGGCCCCCTCGGCGTGCAGATCGCCACCAGTCTCGAACTCACCCCCGCACAAAAAGGCCTCATGGTCGCTACACCCGTGCTCGCCGGCGCGGTGCTGCGCATCGTCATGGGCGTGCTGGTCGATCACCTCAAACCCAAGAAGGCCGGAATCATCGGGCAGGTGATCGTGATGGCGGGGCTGGCGTGGGCGTGGCTTGCCGGCATCGATTCCTACCGCGAAATCCTCGTCATGGGCTTAATGCTGGGCTTCGCCGGCGCGTCGTTCGCAGTCGCCCTGCCGCTTGCCTCGCGCTGGTATCCGCCGCAGCATCAGGGCACGGCGCTCGGCATCGCCGGCGCGGGCAACTCCGGCACGGTATTCGCCGCGCTGTTCGCCCCCGGTCTGGCGGTGGCGTTTGGCTGGGAAAACGTTTTCGGCATTGCACTCATCCCGGTCGGCATCGCCTTCCTCGTGTATCTGCTGCTGGCGAAAGACGCGCCCGACTGTCCGCAACCCAAATCGCTCGCGCAATACCTGGGCGTGCTCAAAGACCGCGATGCGTGGTGGTTCATGTTCTTCTACTTCGTCACCTTCGGCGGCTTTGTCGGGCTGGCCTCCAGCCTCACCATCTACTTCAACGACCAGTACGGGCTCACTCCCGTGCACGCCGGCTACTTCACCGCCGCGTGCGTGTTTGCCGGTTCCCTGGTGCGCCCCTTCGGCGGGCTGGTCGCCGACCGCATCGGGGGCATCCGCACCCTGCTCGGGGTGTACCTCGCCGCAGCGATCCTGCTTGCCATCGTGAGTTTCGGCACCGACAGTAGCGTGCTCGCGCTCGCCGGCTTCATGGCGACCATGGCCACGCTGGGCTTTGGCAACGGCGCGGTGTTCCAGCTCGTGCCGCAGCGTTTCCGCAAGGAAATCGGTGTGATGACGGGCCTGGTCGGCATGGCCGGCGGCGTCGGCGGGTTTTACCTTGCCGCGAGCCTGGGCTACGTGAAAGGCCTCACCGGCAGCTATCAACTGGGCCTCTTGATTTTTGCCGGCCTGGCTATCGTCGCGCTGCTGGGCTTGAACCTGGTGAAGAAACGCTGGCGCACCACCTGGGGGGCAGCGGCGATTGCCGGTGCCAAGGTGTGATTGGCATTGGGAGGGGGGCGGCAGTGTGCAGTGGTTGCCGCTTCATCGGCATGGCAAATTCGGCCTCCCCTTTGCGGGGAACACGTTGCCGACGTCTTGGTGGATTTGAACCGTGTCGGCAAAGTGTTGCCGACCTACCCTGACTGACCTGCACCCATGCCCCTTTCCACCACCTACGGCTCCGCCACCGCTACCGGCCCGCGCCCGCGCAACGAAGATCGCAGCGGCTTTGTCGAGCCGGCCGACGCGGCGCTGGTGGCGACCAAAGGCTGTCTGGCGGTGGTGGCCGACGGCGTGTCGGGCGGTGCGCACGGCCACGAGGCGGCCGAAGTGGCGGTGCGCAACCTGCTCGCCGATTACTACGCCACGCCCGATTCGTGGGAGATTCCGCACGCGCTCGGCACGGTGCTCACGGCGATCAATCGCTGGCTCGCAGGGCAGAGCGCATCGCGCCGCGAAGCCGGTGGCATGGCGACGACGCTCACCGCGCTGGTGCTGCGTGGCGCGCGCTACCACTACGCGCAGGTGGGTGACAGCCGCCTGTACCGGCTGCGCGGCGAATCGCTGGAACAACTCACCACCGACCACGTCTGGGAAACGCCGGGCATGGCGCATGTGCTGAAGCGCGCGCTGGGGCTCGATACCCACGTGCTGCCCGATTTTGGCGACGGCACGCTGGCCGCGGGCGACGTGTTCCTGCTGGTGAGCGACGGCGTGTGGGAGCCGTTGGGCCAGATGGAACTGCACAAGCTGCTGCGCCTGCACGAGGACCCGCAGCGCGCCGCCACTGCGCTGGTCGAGGCCGCGCACGCGCGCGGCGGGCAGGACAACGCCACCGCCCTGGTCGCGCGCGTGTTGGCCGTGGCCGAAGACAACGGCAGCTTTGTCGACGCGCAGGATTTGCCCGTGCCCGCCGCGCTCGCGCCCGGCGCACGGCTCGACGAGTTCACCCTCGAACGCGAGCTGCACAGTGGACGCGACACCGTGCTCTATCTGGCAAAACACAGCGGCAGCGGCCAGCGCTGGGTGCTGAAAACCCTGCAACCCGTGCTCGCCGGCGACGCCGCCGCCGCGCGTCGCCTGCTCGCAGAAGAGTGGTTTCTCAAGCGCGTGCATTCGCACTATTTTCCCGACGTGCTGCCCTTGCCCGGCCGGCGTTTTCTCTACTTTGCACAACGCTGGCTCGAAGGCGCGAGCCTGCAACAGAAGCTCGACGCCGGTTATCACGTCTCGGCCAACGAAGCGGCCACGCTGGGCATCCGCCTGCTGAAAGCGCTGGCGGCGCTGCACCGGCTCGACATCGTGCACCGCGACATCAAGCCCGATAACCTGCATCTTGGCGACGACGGCAAACTGCACCTGCTCGATCTGGGCGTGGCGCGCTGCCCCACGCTCGATGCGCGCGACGCCGACGCCCAGCCCGGCACGCCCAGTTACATGGCCCCCGAACTCTTCCAGGGGCAGGAAGCCGCTGCCACAAGCGACCTCTACGCCGTTGGTGTCACCCTCTACCACGCGCTGACCCGGCGCTATCCGTACGGCGAAATCGAACCCTTCCAGCGCCCGCGCTTTGGCGAACCCGCCCCGCCCACGCGCCACCGCCCCGACATTCCGCCCTGGCTGGAAAACGTGCTCCTGAAAGCCGTCGCGCGCGACCCGGCGCAGCGTTTCGAGACTGCCGAAGAAATGCGCCTGGCCCTCGAACGCGGCGAAGCCAATCCGCTTGCTCGCCGCCGCGCGCCGCTGGTCGAACGTTCAGCAGCGGGCGCGTGGCCGCTGGTGGCCTTGCTGTCGCTGGTGCTGAATCTGTTGTTGTTGTTTCTGCTGGTGGTGAGTTGAGGGCTGCGACACGTTGTCGCACCCGGTGAATTGGGCGCATAAAAATTAGATAAATCTAATATTCTTCGGGGGTCTGTGTCGATACTGTGTCCAGACGCCCGTTGTGTTCCATGAGGCCATTCCCATGCAAAAACCGATTTCCCTGTTCGTGATGTTGAGCGCGCTGGCTACTTCTGCGCTGGCTGCCGACGCGCCGACCGACCCCGCCCGCCAAACCTCGTGGGGGCTGTATCTCGACGCCCGCGAAGCCTACGAAATGAAAACCCGCGAGGGCAGCAAAGTGCTGTTCGTCGACGTGCGCGATCCGGTCGAAATCATGTTCACAGGCTTCACCGACGTGGTGGACGTGAACGTGCCGCTGATGACGGTCGACCGCACCCGCTGGGACGAGAAGCGGCCAACCTACAAGCTCGTCGATAACGCCGGTTTTGAGGCGGGCATTGCGGCGGCGCTGGCCGAACGCGGGCTCGACAAACGCACCCCGGTCATCCTGATGTGCCGCTCCGGGGGCGAGCGCGGCGCGCCCAGCGCCAAGCAGCTCGAAGGCAAGGGCTATCAGTCGGTGTACGTGGTTGTCGATGGGTTTGAGGGCGATACCGTGAAAGCCGGCGAGCGCAAGAACTGGCGCATGGTCAACGGCTGGAAAAACGCCAACCTGCCGTGGAGCTACAAGCTCGACACGTCCAAGATGTATATGCCGAAACCCTGAGTCGGTCGCCCCGGCGGCCTCGAACCCCACCACGTCCTGCGCCTGCGGCCTCAACCGGGCTGTCCGGTTGAATCAGGCCGTGGGAATGTTGACCATGCCGCCAACGGCCATGCCACGCGGGTATCCCGATCCCCATGCTCCTTGCCCTCTTTTTTGCCCTGCTCGGCAGCGTCGGTGCGATTGCCGGCGCAGCGCTGCTACTGCGTTTTCCCGACACGCTGCGCACGCGCATCGTGCCCTGCCTCGTTGCCTACGCTACCGGCACCCTGCTCGGCGCAGCGTTTCTCGGCATGATTCCAAAAGGACTGGCGCACGCCCCGGCGCTGGCGATTACCAGTACCGTGCTCGCCGGCATTGTGCTGTTTTTCATTCTTGAAAAGCTGGTGTTGTGGCGACACTGCCACGACAGCGGCTGCGCTGCGCATGGCCATCAAGGGGCGCGCCTCATCGTGTTCGGCGATGCCTTTCACAATTTTGTCGATGGCGTCGTCATCGCGGCGGCTTTCCTGGTGTCGGTGCCGGTGGGCATCGCCACCGCGCTGGCGGTGATCGCCCACGAAATCCCGCAGGAACTCGGCGACTTCGCCATTCTGCTGAGCAGCGGCATGAGCAGGGCGCGCGCGCTTGCGCTCAACCTGCTGTCGTCGCTCGCCACCCTGCCGGGTGTCGTGCTGGGCTGGCTGTGGCTGGACAACATGCGCGCGGCCATTCCCTACATCCTTGCCCTGTCGGCGGCGAGTTTCATTTACATTGCTGTGGCCGATCTGGTGCCGGGCCTGCATCGCCGCACTGGCGGCAAGGCGGCGCTGATGCAGGTGGGGCTGGTGTTGGCAGGCATCGCTACCATCGCGTTCTTCCGCCTTGGGCACGCGGCTACCGCCTGAACTTGATATACGCCGACAGACTGGCAGCGCACCAAAAAAAAGCGCGTCCAGGGAAGCTGCCCCGTTGCAGCGCGCTCTTCCCGGATGGAGATGAGCAACATCAATGCAATGCATTGATTAAAAAGAATTTCCATGAATGGCACGGTGGATGCTAGGACATCACAAGTCGTGCGATGCAATGCGTATCGTGCGGATACCGGAGTGAGACATGAAAATCGATTGCGGACACTATCCGCTGATGGGCGGGTTCGACGAATTGCTCGAAGGCCCGGGTTTGCCGCGCGACGGCGCGGATGCGCTATGCGACTACTTTGCCACGCTGGCCCCGGCTGAACTGGAAGCGCGCCACCGTGCGGTGGACGCGGCGATCATGGCGGCGGGGATTACCTTTACGGTGTATTCCGAGGCGGGCAATATCGACCGTGCCTGGCCGTTTGACGTGGTGCCGCGCATCCTCGCCAAGACCGAGTGGGACACCATCGAGGCGGGGCTCAAGCAGCGGCTCAAGGCGCTGAATCTCTTCATCGACGATATTTACCACGAGCAGAAGATCATCAGAGACGGCGTGTTTCCCGCCGACGTGCTGGCCGATTCCAAAAATTTCCGCGACGCCTGTGTGGGTGCGAATCCGCCGTTTGGCGTGTGGGCCCACATTTGTGGCACCGACCTGGTGCGCGACGGCGACGGTACGGTGTATGTGCTGGAAGACAATCTGCGCGTGCCGTCGGGCGTGTCCTACATGCTGGAAAACCGCCAGCTGATGAAGAAGCTGTTCCCCGAATTGTTTGCCCGCTACGACGTCCTGCCGGTGGACGATTACCCGGCTGCGCTCTACGACATGCTCGCTGCGCTGTCGCCGCGCGCGGGCGAGCGGCCGGAGATTGCGGTGCTCACGCCGGGCATCTACAACTCGGCCTACTTCGAGCATTCGTACCTCGCGCAGCAGATGGGGGCGCATCTGGTCGAAGGCTCCGATCTGGTCGTGCTCGACGACGACTGCGTGTACATGAAAACCATCGAGGGGCTGACGCGGCTGGATGTGATCTACCGCCGCGTCGACGACGATTTCATCGACCCCGAAGTGTTCCGCGCCGACTCCACGCTGGGCGTGCCGGGCCTCATGCGTGCCTGGAAGGCCGGCAAGGTCGGCATTGCCAACGCGCCCGGCTCGGGCGTGGCCGACGACAAGGTGGTGTACGCCTACGTGCCGAAAATGATCGAGTACTACCTCAAGGAAGCAGCCATCCTGCCCAACGTGCCCAGCTACCTGTGCATGCACGACGAAGACCGTGACTACGTGCTGGCCAACCTCGACAAGCTGGTGGTGAAACCCGCCAACGAATCCGGCGGCTACGGGATGCTGGTGGGGCCCAAATCCACGCCCGAGGAACAGGCGGTATTCGACAAGCTCATCCGCGAAAACCCGCGCAACTACATGGCGCAGCCCACGCTGTCGCTGTCCACCGTGCCCACCCTGTGCGAGGACGCCATCGAGCCGCGCCACGTCGATCTGCGCCCCTTCGTCCTGCAATCGAAAGACTTCTACGTGACGCGTGGCGGTCTCACGCGGGTGGCGCTGCGGCGCGGCTCGCTGGTGGTGAATTCCTCGCAGGGCGGCGGCAGCAAGGACACCTGGGTGGTACAGGAAGGCGGCACCCTATGATGCTCGCCCGTGTTGCAGAAAACCTGTACTGGATGGCGCGCTATCTCGAGCGCGCGGAAGACACCGCGCGTCTCATCAACGCCACCACCATGATGCTCATGGACATGCCGCGTGGCGCGAGCTTTGGCTGGGAAGACCTGCTCAAGGTCGTCGGCCTGGCCGAACCCTTCCACAAACTGTACGACGAAGCGAGCGAATCGGCGGTGATGAGTTTTCTCATCCAGGACGAACGCAATCCCTCGTCGATTTTTGCCTGCGTGCGCCACGCGCGCGAGAACACGCGCACCTTCCGCGAAGTGTTGCCGCGCGAATCGTGGGAGTGGGTGAACGAGCTGTATCTCTACACCAGCACCCATAAATCGAGCGCGCTGGATCGCCGCAAGCGCATGGAAGTGCTTACCGAAATCATCCGCCGCCGCCAGGCCGTGGTGGGTTTGCTGTCCGGCACCATGAGCCGCGACGAGGCTTTCCAGTTCATGCGCCTGGGTCGTAACGTCGAGCGCGCCGACATGACCAGCCGCGTGCTCGACGTGAGCTATGCCGTCAACCTGCCGTTCCAGGGCGGGCAGTTCTACGACCTGGTGTGGATGAGCGTGCTGCACGCGCTGTCGGCGCACCAGATGTACCGCCGCCATGTGGGCGTGCACGCCAAGGGCCACAAGGTAGTGCACTACCTGCTCAACGACGCGCAGTTTCCTAGGAGCGTGCGGCATTGCCTGACCGAGTTGCAAGCTGCGCTGGGCGAATTGCCGGGCGAAGGCCCGCAACGCCAGATCGTGTTACTGATCCGCGAACTCGACGCCGCCGACGCCCGCAAGCTCGCCAGCGCCGAGTCTGCCGAGGCGGGCCTGCATGGTTTCTGTGATCGTCTGCAGGCCGGGCTTGCACGTCTGTCCGAGGGGATTGCCGAAACCTATTTCCGCGCCGCCCACGCGCAATCCCTCACCCAGACGCAATTCCAGCTCGCATGACCATCCGCTCACTCGACTTCCCCCGCACCGGCGACAAGCAGAATTCCGCCGCCTTCGAAGACTATCTCGGCCAATTGCTGAACGAGCGTGACCGTGTTGGGCTCACCGAGGCCATTCGCCAGATCGACGCATTGATGATCACCGTCGAGCCCAGCCATTCGGTCGCCTACGTTGCCGAGCTGTGCGTGATGACGCCGTATCACTACCTCGTCACGCTGGAATCCGAGTCGCACTACACGCATGTGCTGCGCATCGACATGGCGGCCCCGGATTTATTGGTACGTGAAGTCAAGGATCCCAACGTGCGTGGCATCTTCCGTAGCCTCAACGAGGTCTATCCCATCGGCGCGGTGAAACCCAACTCGCGCTACATGGGCGAAGTGCTGCGCGTGACCGACCCGCACGCCGTGGTCGATATGCAGAAGGCGCGCGACATTCGTTTTTTCAACCAGGAGCAGATCAGGAAGCTCGAACTGCCGGGCAACATGGCCGTGGTGAAACCCAGCCCCTACACCCATAACATCGTCGCCTACTGGGAACGGCCCGAGTCCGATATCCGCACCTATGCGCTGGGCTGGAGCAGTATCCGCGACGATATGCAGGCCGCGTATGAAGCCGCCAAGGCCACCCAGGAAAAACTCGGCATCCACGACCTGCTGCTGCCCATCGACCACCTCGCCACCCGCATCTACAGCCAGAACCGCGAGGCCGCCATTCTCGAATACCTGAGCCTCACCAGCTATTACTACTGGGGCTCGTACGACATCGCCGACCAGAACTCGTCGACCAACGTCACCAAAAGTGTGCATTACGCCAACGAACTGGAATGCCCGGCCAAGGTGTTCACCGCCGCCAACCACCCGTATTTCATGAACCACCTGCTCACTGAATCGCCCACCGAGGCCTTCGTGCGCAACTTTGGCCCGCGCCTGCACCACGTCGCCGTGGCGGTGAAAGACGGGGAGATCGACGGCCTGCCGCATATCGACGTGGTGGTGAACCGGCTGCGCGATTGCGGGCAGAGTTTTCTGCTCGACGTGATCGGCTCCAAGGAGGCGGGCCTGAAACAGATTTTTTCCAGCGCCTCGGAATATTCCTCGCTCATCATCGAATACGTGCAGCGCTTCGGTGGCTTCCAGGGCTTTTTCACCAAGGAAAACGTCGCCGAACTCACCCACGCCGCCGGCGTGGAAGAAAGCCTCCAGGCCTTGCAGGCTGAAGCCGAAGCCTGAGCAGACGTGTGAGCCCGTACTGGCCATTACGTGAGCGCCCATCCTCAAGTGGGTGCTTTTGCGTCCGTAACATAAGTATTCAATTAAATACTCATAAACAGGAGAGAACATGGATCGTGAAACCCTTAATGAGATGGTCAAGCTCAAGTTCGCCTCGCGCAAGGCCGGCGGGCCGGAAATTGACCTGGTAAAACTGGCCGGCGATGCGGTTTATGCCGATGAGGTGTTCTGTGCGGTGGAGGCATTGCCGGACGAAAACCTGGTGCTGCTGGCCATGACCCTGCGCGACAAGTTCGGCTTGCTCACCGGCCTACCGGCGGCATCTGAACGGGCGGCCCGGCCTGAACCTGCGCCCGAGCCCGCCGCCCCTCCGCGTTACATGCTTGGCGCAAGGAGCTAAGCATGGGTGATGCCGCTCTCCACACCCCAGGAAACCCACCATCCACAAATCCGCCGAATCTGGACAGGTTTCCTCCGAAGAACAGGTGCAGTCAATGATCGCCCTGACGCAGGGCACGTTCAAAAAATGTCGAGGTGCTGGACACTATCTGGCGTCTCAACCGCACCATCTAGAACTTAACTCATCCCCTTGCTGGTGTGGAAGAAAGCCTCCAGGCCTTGCAGGCTGAAGCCGAAGCCTGACGTCGCCCGGCCGATCCCCGCGCACGGAAGTTGGCTTGATTGCGTGCGCACACCCGGCGGCAGACGCCCGACTCCCCCGACGGCATTGCCCCGGTCTCCAAACAAAAAAAGCCCCCGCACTGCGGGGGCTTTGTGTCGGCACAGATCGACAGCGAGCTTACTGGCCGCCTTCTGCCGTGGGCGCAGGGGCCGGGGCCTCCAGCAGCGCTTTCATCGACAGGCGCAGACGGCCTTTTTCGTCGGCCTCGAGGATCTTGACCTTCACGACCTGGCCTTCCTTGAGATAGTCGCCAATGGCGTTGACGCGCTCGTGGGCGATCTGCGAAATGTGCAGCAGGCCGTCGCGGCCGGGCAGCACGTTGACGATCGCGCCAAAGTCCAGCAGCTTGATGACCGGGCCTTCATAGACCTTGCCGACTTCGACCTCGGCGGTGATTTCCTCGATGCGGCGCTTGGCGACTTCGCCCGCCTCGATGCTGGTGCAGGCGATCTTCACCGAGCCGTCTTCCTGGATGTCGATCTGGGTACCAGTTTCTTCGGTGAGCGCACGGATGACCGCACCGCCCTTGCCGATCACGTCGCGGATTTTCTCCGGGTTGATCTTCATGGCGATGATGCGCGGCGCATAGGCCGACATTTCACCTGTGTTGGACACGGCGGTTTTCATGATGCCAAGAATATGCATGCGGCCTTCCTTGGCCTGGCTCAATGCGGCCTGCATGATTTCCTTGGTGATGCCGTTGATCTTGATGTCCATCTGCAGCGCGGTGACGCCTTTTTCGGTGCCCGCAACCTTGAAGTCCATGTCGCCCAGGTGATCTTCGTCGCCGAGGATATCGGTGAGCACGGCAAACTTGCCGCCGTCCTTGATGAGGCCCATGGCGATGCCGGCAACGTGTGCTTTCAGCGGCACGCCGGCGTCCAGCAGCGAGAGGCAGCCGCCGCACACCGAGGCCATCGACGAGGAGCCGTTGGATTCGGTGATTTCGGAGACCACGCGCATGGTGTAGTCGAATTCGCTCTTGGGCGGCAGCACGGCCAGCAGGGCGCGCTTGGCGAGGCGGCCGTGGCCGATTTCACGGCGCTTGGGTGCGCCCACGCGGCCGGTTTCGCCGGTGGCGAAGGGTGGCATGTTGTAGTGCAGCATGAAACGGTCGGAGTAGCTGCCTTCGAGCGCGTCGATGGTCTGCTCGTCGCGGCCGGTGCCCAGCGTGGTGACCACCAGCGCCTGGGTTTCGCCCCGGGTGAAGAGGCTGGAACCGTGGGTGCGCGGCAGCACGCCGTTGCGGATGGTGATGGGGCGCACGGTGCGGGTGTCGCGGCCGTCGATGCGGGGTTGGCCGGAGAGGATACGGTTACGCACCACGCCGGCTTCCAGGCGGTGGAAGGCGTCCTTCACCGCGTTGGCGGCAACGGTATCCATGCCGGCGGTGATGAGCTCGGCAAAAGCCTTGTTGCGGATTTCGTCGACCGCAGCCATGCGGGCCTGTTTTTGCTTGATGTTGTAGGCGGCCTGCAGGCCGGCCTCGGCGATGTCCTTGAGGCGGCTGGTCATGGCGGCGTCTTCGGCGGGGGCTTCCCAGTCCCAGGCGTCGGCACCGGCTTCGTCGGCGAGTTCGTTGATGGCGTTGATCGCGGCCTGCATTTGGGTGTGGCCGAACACGACCGCGCCCAGCATCACGTCCTCGGGCAGTTCCATCGCTTCGGATTCGACCATCAGCACGGCGGTTTCGGTGCCGGCGACAACCAGATCCAGCGCGGAATCCTTGAGTTCGGAGTTGCTCGGGTTGAGCACGTATTCGCCGTTGATGAAACCGACGCGTGCCGCACCCACCGGGCCGTCGAACGGCAAGCCGGACAGCGACAGCGCGGCCGAGGCACCGAGCAGCGCGGGGATGTCGGCGCTGACTTCGGGGTTGGACGAGACGACGGTGGCAATCACCTGCACTTCGTTGAAGAAGCCTTCGGGGAAAAGCGGGCGGATCGGGCGGTCGATCAGGCGCGAGATCAGCGTTTCGCCTTCGGAAGCACGGCTTTCGCGCTTGAGGAAACCGCCGGGAATGCGGCCGGCCGCGTAAGTTTTTTCCTGGTAGTCGACGGTCAGCGGGAAGAAATCCTGGCCTGGCTTGACCTCGTTCTTGGCCACCACGGTGACGAGCACCACGGTGTCGTCAATATTCACGATCACTGCACCGCCTGCCTGGCGGGCGATTTCCCCGGTTTCCAGCGTGACCTGGTGACGACCGTAGGTAAACGTTTTCTTGATTGCGCTCACACGAGTTCCTTTCAAAACAAAAACGCCCCGCGAGTGCGGGGCGTACGAATCACGGGGCGGAATGCCCCATCCACTGTGCGGCTGCCGAAAGGTGCCGGAGCATCACAGCGGGGGTTCGGGTTTACTTGCGCAGACCGAGGCGGTCGATCAGGGTCTTGTAGCCATCGAGGTTGGTGCGCTTGAGGTAGTCGAGCAGCTTGCGGCGGCGGCTCACCATTTTCAGCAGGCCACGACGCGAGTGGTGATCTTTCATGTTGGCCTTGAAGTGCTCGGTCAGGTCGTTGATGCGGGCCGTGAGCAGGGCAACCTGCACTTCGGGGGAGCCGGTGTCGGCGGCGGCGCGCTGGTAATCGGAAACGATCTGCGCTTTTTGAGCGACGGTAACAGCCATGGTGTACTCCTTGGTTAATCGCGTGGCCTGCGGCTGGGCGGGACACGTTCGGGAAAGCCCGGCATTGTAAGCGAATTAGCCCTGCAAATTCAAGCCGGTTTGTGTTGGGACGATCACGTTGCCATCAGCCGGCGCGCGCTCAGGTGTCCGGCTTCGGCGTCGACCAGACCAAGAAATTCATCTGCCAGGAATGCGCGATGCAGGCCCGTGCGATCAGGATCGATTGCGGCATGGCGGCCCTGCCGCAAGGCCGTGGCGCTGGTGGCGTCCAGTTGCACGGCCGGGAGGTGGGCCACCAGCCGCTCGGGCGGCAGCAACAGGGCGTGCCGCGCGTCGGGCGGCAGGGCTTCGAGTGTGACCAGATCGTGTGCCTCGTCGAGCTGGAAACCGCCGGCAGCCGTGCGGGTCAGCCCGGTGAGATGCGCGCCGCAACCGAGCGCCTCGCCGATGTCCTGCGCCAGGGTGCGTACATAGGTGCCGGCGCTGCACGCCACGTCGAACACCACGCGCGGCGGGGCGCATTCGACGAGATCGAGCGCGGCGATGCGCACGCTGCGTGGTGGTCGTTCGATGTCGATGCCGGCCCGCGCGTATTCGTAGAGCGGACGTCCCTGGTGCTTGAGCGCGGAATGCATCGGCGGAATCTGTTCGATTGTGCCGACGAAGCAGGGCAATACGGCGGCCACATCGTTGCAGTTCACTTCGACTGGCCGTTCGGCAAGCACCTCGCCCTCCGGGTCGCCGGTGGTCGTGGTCACCCCCAGCTGCATGGTGGCGCGGTAGCGCTTGTCCGAATCGAGCAGGTAGCCGGCAAACTTGGTGGCTTCGCCAAAACACAGTGGCAGGAGACCATCGGCAAACGGATCGAGCGTGCCGGTGTGGCCGGCCTTCAGCGCGGCGAGCAGCCACTTGGCTTTTTGCAGGGCGGCGTTGGAGGTGAGCCCGACGGGTTTGTTCAGCAGCAGGACGCCGTCGACACGGTGCCGGACGATTTTCACGCGTCCCCGGGTGTGTCGTCTTTCGGATGCTTTGCATCCTCGGCGACGGCGGTTTCGATCAGCTGGGTGAGCGCCATGCCGTGTTCAACCGAGCGGTCGTAGACGAAGGTGAGCCGGGGCACGACACGCAATTGCATGCGGTGCGACAGCTGGGAGCGCAAAAAACCGCTGGCGCGTTGCAGGCCCTGCAGGCAGGCCGCATGTTCGGGCTCGCCGCCCAGCGTGGTGAAGTAGACCTTGGCAAACTCCATGTCGCGGTTCACCTCGACCTCGGTGATGGTCAACATGCCGACGCGCGGGTCTTTCACTTCCTGCCGGATCAGTTCGGGCAGTTCGCGCTGGATCTGGTCGGCGATGCGGCGGGCGCGGGGGAAGTCTTTGGGCATATTTCGTGAGGCGTTAGGGGTAAGGCGTGAGACGCGGAGTGTGCAACGCTTACGCCTTGCTCCTCAGGCCTGACGCCTCACGCAGTTATAGCGAACGCGCCACCTCGACCACCTCGAACACTTCGAGGATGTCGCCTTCCTGGAGGTCGTTGAAGTTCTTCAAGCTCAGGCCGCACTCGAAGTTGGCTTTCACCTCCTTCACGTCGTCCTTGAAGCGCTTCAGCGAATCGAGCTCGCCCTGATGGATGACCACGTTGTTGCGTAGCAGACGCACGCCGGCGTTGCGCTTGACCACACCGTCGGTGACATAGCAGCCGGCGATGGTGCCAACCTTGGAAATGACGAACACCTGGCGGACTTCGACGCTGCCGATGACCGTTTCCTTCTTCTCGGGCGACAACATGCCGGACAGGGCGGCTTTCACCTCATCCACGGCTTCGTAGATGATGTTGTAGTAGCGGATATCCACGCCGCTGGATTCGGCGAGCTTGCGCGCCTGCGCGTCGGCGCGCACGTTGAAGCCGATGAGCACAGCCTTGGAGGCGAGCGCGAGGTTGACGTCGGATTCGGTGATGGCACCGACGGCGCTGTGGATGACGTTGACCTTGACCTCGTCGGTGGAGAGCTTGGCCAGCGCGTGCGCCAGGCCTTCGTACGAGCCCTGCACGTCGGCCTTGAGGATGACCGGAAGCTGCTTGACTTCGCCTTCGCCCATCTGCTCGAACATGGATTCGAGTTTGGCAGCCTGCTTCTTGGCGAGCTGCACGTCGCGGAACTTGCCCTGGCGGAACAGCGCGATTTCGCGCGCCTTGCGCTCGTCGGGCAGCACCATCATGTCCTCGCCGGCGTGTGGCACGTCGGACAGGCCCTGGATTTCGACCGGGATCGAGGGGCCGGCTTCCTGCACCGGCTTGCCGGCTTCGTCCAGCATGGCACGCACGCGGCCGAACACCTGGCCGGCCAGCACCATATCGCCGCGTTTGAGGGTGCCGGACTGCACCAGCAGCGTGGCGACCGGGCCCTTGCCCTTGTCCAGACGCGCTTCGATGACGATACCCTTGGCCGGGCCGTCGGCGGGGGCCTGGAGTTCGAGCACTTCGGCCTGCAACAGGATGGCGTCGAGCAGGCCATTGATATTGGTGTTGGCCTTGGCCGACACGTCGATAAACTGCGATTCGCCGCCCCATTCTTCCGGTGTGATGCCGTGCTGCGACAGTTCCTGGCGGATGCGCTCGGGGTTGGCTTCGGGCTTGTCGATCTTGTTCACCGCGACCACCACCGGCACTTCGGCGGCCTTGGCGTGGTGGATTGCTTCGATCGTCTGCGGCATCACGCCGTCGTCGGCGGCGACCACCAGCACGACGATGTCGGTGGCTTTTGCGCCGCGCGCACGCATGGCGGTAAAGGCTTCGTGGCCCGGCGTATCGAGGAAGGTGATGATGCCTTTCTCGGTTTCCACATGGTAGGCCCCGATGTGCTGCGTGATGCCGCCGGCTTCGCCGCTGGCCACACGGGTGCGGCGGATGGTGTCGAGCAGCGAAGTCTTGCCGTGGTCGACGTGGCCCATGATGGTGACCACGGGCGGGCGAGGCAGCGTGACGTGTTCGGTCGAGGTGGCGTCGTCGAGCAGGAAGGCTTCGGGTGTATCCAGCGCGGCGGGTTTGCCGATGTGGCCCATTTCCTCGACGACGATGATCGCGGTTTCCTGGTCCAGCACCTGGTTGATGGTGACCATGCTGCCCAGCTTCATCAGCGCCTTGATGACTTCAGCCGCCTTCACCGACATCTTGTGGGCCAGATCGGCCACGGTGATGGTCTCGGGCACCAGTACTTCGCGCACGACCGGTTCGGTCGGCGCGACGAAATTGCTGTCGTCCTGGCCGCCCTTGGATTTGCCCTTGCGGCCACGCCAACCGGCGTCGGTTGCACCGCCGCGCGTTTTCAGACCACCTTTGCGACGCGCATTGTCGTCTTTCCAGCTGTCGGCTTTCTTGGCGGGTTTCTTGTCATCCTTGCCTGCCGGTTTATCCGGCTTGTGCAGGGTTTTGGCGGTGGGGGCAGCAGGGGCCGCCGGCGCAGCCGCTTTTTGCGCTTCGGCCAGCTTGGCCGCTTCGCGTGCGGCTTCGGCCTGTTTGCGCAGTGCTTCGCGCTCGGCGCGGGCGCGGGCGTCGGCAGCCTGACGTTCGAGCAGAGCCTGATGACGGCGCGATTCTTCTTCGCGAGCCTTGATTTCTGCCTCGTTAAGGATCGTGGCTTTCTTGATCCGGGTGGTTTTCTTGACGACAGGCGGCACGGCTTCCGCAGAGGGTTCCGCCACCGGCTCCGCTGCCGGTTCGTCCACAACAGGCGCAGCTTCGGCCACAACCACTTCAACGATGGCGGGTTCCGGCACCACTTCGATGACAGGTTCCGGGATTACCACCGGTTCAGGCACCATCACGGGTTCGGGAGCCGCTTCCACGACAGGCTCAACGGCTGACTTGGCCACCTCGGCTTGGGCTTCGGTAGCCAGAGCAGCGGGGTCGCGCTTCACGTAGGTACGCGATTTGCGCACCTCGACCTGAATGGTGCGCGATTTGCCGGTGCTATCGGTCTTGCGAATTTCGCCCGTTTGTTTGCGGGTGATGGTGATCTTGGTTTTGCCCGTTTCGGCACCACCGTGCATCTTGCGCAAATAGTCGAGCAGATGCGCCTTGTCGGCCTCGGTCACGGAATCGGCCGCATCACTTTTGTCGACGCCTGCCGCCTTCAGCTGTTCGAGCAGCAGCTGGGGCGGCAGTTTCAGTTCCTGTGCGAATTGTTCAACGTTCATGCAATCCTCGTGGCGTGTAGCCTGTTCAACCGGATGGTCGGTTAGCCCTGTGCAAACCAGGGCGCGCGTGCGGCCATGATCAGTTGTTTGGCACGCTCGGCGTCCATGGCGGCCATTTCGGTCAACTCGTCGACGGCCAGTTCAGCCAGGTCTTCGGTCGTGTGTACGCCCTTGCTGGCAAGCGTGCGCGCGGTATCGGCATCCATGCCTTCCAGCGACAACAAATCGCCGGCGGACGCTTCAACCTGTTCCTCGCCGACGATGGCGGCGGTGAGCAGCGCGTTGCGCGCGCGGTTGCGCAGCTCGTTGACGAGGTTTTCGTCAAAGGCGTCGATTTCGAGCATTTCGTTCAGCGGTACGTAGGCAACTTCTTCCAGCGTGGAGAAGCCTTCGTCGACCAGAATCTGGGCGACTTCCTCGTCCACGTCGAGCTTTTCGATAAAGAGCGCCAGCGTCTGGCCGCTCTCGGCCTGCTGCTTTTCGTCGGCCGTTTCGCGCGACATGATGTTGAGTTCCCAGCCGGTGAGCTCGGACGCCAGGCGCACGTTCTGGCCGCCCCGGCCGATGGCCATGGCGAGCTGTTCTTCGTCCACCACCACGTCCATCGCGTGCTTGTCTTCGTCGACGACGATGGAGCTGACTTCGGCCGGTGCCAGCGCGTTGATCACGTACTGTGCCGGGTCGGCCGACCAGTGGATGATGTCGACGCGCTCGCCGGCAAGCTCGTTGGTTACCGAGGTGACACGCGAACCGCGCAGGCCGATGCAGGTGCCGATGGGATCGATGCGCGGATCGTGCGAGACGACGGCAATCTTGGCGCGCAGGCCGGGGTCGCGTGCGGCCGCCTTGATCTCCAGCAGGCCTTCCTCGATTTCGGGGACTTCGAGCTCGAACAGCTTCATGATGAATTCGGGCGCGGTGCGTGACAGCATCACCTGCGGGCCACGGGTGCCACGGTCGATGCGCAGCAGATAGGCACGCACGCGGTCACCGACGCGCAGGTTCTCGCGCGGAATCATCTGGTCGCGGTGCAGGAAGCCCTCGACCCGGCCAGATTCGATCACCACATTGCCCCGGTCGACGCGTTTCACCACGCCGTTGACCAGGTGTTCCTTGCGAGCCAGGAAATCCTGGATGATCTGCTCGCGCTCGGCGTCGCGGATTTTCTGCAGAATCACCTGCTTGGCGGCCTGCGCACCGATGCGGCCGAATTCCACGTTTTCCAGCGGGGCCTCGATGTAGTCGCCTACCTCGATGTCGGGGTGGGTGTCCTGCGCGTCGATCAACAGAATCTGGAAATCTTCGGATTCGAGTTCGGTTTCGGTGACTACCTGCCAGCGGCGGAAGGATTCGTAGTCGCCGGTTTCGCGGTCAATAGCCACGCGCACGTCGGCCTCTTCCTTGAAGCGTTTCTTGGTGGCCTGCGCGAGCGCCTGCTCCAGCGCCTCGAACACCACTTCCTTGTCCACGTTTTTTTCGCGGGCCAGCGCATCGGCCAGCATCAGCATTTCACGGCTCATCATTCCTCCAGTCTCTCGCCTAAACCACCGGTTTCAGGCGGGCACTGTCCACGTTTCTCAAATCTACCGATACGTCCTTGCCGTCCACTGCCAGCTTGATCGTGTCGCCTTCCAGTCCCACCAGCTGGCCTACCAGCTTGCGGCGGTTCTCCTGCGGCACCCGCAGCTTCAACGTCACCGCCTCGCCGGCAAAGCGCGCATAATCCTGCGGCTTCACCAGCGGGCGGTCGAGTCCGGGGGACGACACCTCCAGCCGGTCGTATTCAATATTCTCGACCGTGAACAAATGGGTCAGGTGGTTGCTCACCGCGACGCAATCGTCGATGCTGATGCCGCCCGGCTTGTCGATGAAAATCCGCATCAATCCGCGACCGGCGCGCTCCAGCATCACCAGCTCGTAACCGAGTCCGGCGAGCACAGGCTCCAGTCGGGCGTTCAAATCCATCATCGCGTGCAGGGCACCACAAATAAAAAATGGGCAAAACGCCCATTTGTTCAAGAATCAAGCGGCGGGATTGTACCACCGGCACATGCAGACTGGAAAGGGAAAGTGTGGTGCCCGGAACCGGAATCGAACCGGTACGCCATCGCTGGCGAGGGATTTTAAGTCCCTTGTGTCTACCAATTTCACCATCCGGGCAGGGCGGACAGCGAGAGGGAATCTGGAGGCGCGGGCCGGAGTCGAACCGACCTACACGGATTTGCAATCCGGTGCATAACCGCTTTGCTACCGCGCCGTCGAGGCAAAGCCACGAGCTTAAGCGAAAAGGGGAAAACGTTTGACCGTTTTCCCCGGAATTCTGGAGCGGGAAAGGAGGTTCGAACTCCCGACCTCAACCTTGGCAAGGTTGCGCTCTACCAGCTGAGCTATTCCCGCGTCGAAGGCTGCGCATTATGGTGATTCCAGTTTTTGCTGTCAACACCCTTTACGGGTTTTTCTGCAAGGCGCGCGCGGCCATCGCCAGGTAGTACGCCATGGAAATGAGCGTGAGCAGGGCGGCGATCCAGATCAGCACTTCGCCGATGAGGGCGATGGGCAGGCCGGCAAACGAATCCCAGTACAGCAGCAGGACGATGGCGATCATCTGCGCGGTGGTTTTGAGCTTGCCGACGAAGGAGACGGCGACGCTGGCGGATTTGCCGGCTTTGGCCATCCATTCGCGCAGGGCGGAAATGGTGATTTCGCGGCCGATGATGATGAGGCCGATGAGCGGTGCGACGCGATCCAGATCGATGAGCACGATGAGCGCGGCGGCGACCATGAGCTTGTCGGCGACGGGGTCGAGGAAGGCACCGAAGGCGGAGGTTTGTCCCAGCGCGCGGGCCAGGTAGCCGTCGAACCAGTCGGTGAGTGCGGCCACGCCAAAAAATGCGGCGGCGAGGAGGTTGGCTTCATGCGGCGTCACCCAGCCGTCGGGCAGGTAGAACACACCGGCCATGAGCGGAATGAACAGGATGCGTAGCCAGGTGAGCAGGTTGGGGAGGTTGAGCGGCATTGCAGTGGAATCAGTGCAGGGCACCGTAGATAGTTTCTGCCAATTCTCGACTGATACCGTTGACGGTGGCAAGCGCGTCGACGCCGGCGTCCTTTACGCCTTGTAATCCGCCGAAGTGTTCGAGCAGTTGTTTGCGCCGTTTGGGGCCGATGCCGGGGATGTCTTCCAGTGTCGATTGCAGGCGCGCCTTGCCGCGTTTGGCGCGGTGGCCGGTGATGGCAAAGCGGTGCGCCTCGTCGCGTACCTGCTGGATCAGATGGAAGCCGGGGTGGTCCTTGGCCAGCCGCAGTTCACGGCCATCAGCGAAGATCAGCGTTTCGAGGCCGGGCTTGCGCGCTTCACCCTTGGCGACGCCGAGCAGCAGCACGTCGGAGAGACCGAGTTCGGCCATGGCCTCGACCGCGCTGGAAATTTGTCCCTTGCCGCCGTCGATCAGCAGCAGATCGGGCAGCACGCCGTTGTCTTCCAGGCTTTTGTGAAAGCGCTTGACCAGCGCGGCGTGCATGGCGGCGTAGTCGTCGCCGGGGGTGATGCCGGTGATGTTGTAGCGGCGGTAGTCGGATTTTTTCAGGTCGTCGCCTTCGTACACCACATTCGACGCGACGGTGGCCTCGCCCAGGGTGTGCGAGATATCAAAGCATTCGATGCGTTTGAGTGCAGGCAGATCGAGCGTGTCTGCCAGCGCGGCGAGCCGCTGCGTTTGATGGGTGCGTTCGTTGCTGCGGCGTTCGGCGGACAGCCGCGCGTTGGCCTGGGCCATCGTCAGCCACACCCGGCGCTGCGCGGTGACGCGATGCTGAAGCGTGATTTTTTTGCCGGCCTGGTCGCTGAGCAAGGCTTCCAGCGCTTCGGTGTCGAGCGGCTCGCTCACCAGGATGCGGGCGGGAATCGGGCGATCCAGATAGTGCTGCACGAGGAAGGCTTCGAGCGCTTCGGCCGGCGTTGCGCCTTCGCCGTGCTGTGGAAAAAAACTGCGGTCGCCCAAATGGCGGCCGCCGCGAATCATGGTGAGGTTCACCGCGATCACGCCGCCGACTTCGGCGGCGGCGACCACGTCGGCGTCGGCGTCACTGCCGGTGGTATCGACAAACTGCTTCTCGCGCACCGTGGCCAGCATCCGCAACCGGTCGCGCAGGAAGGCGGCGGCTTCGAAATCCAGCTGTTCTGCGGCGGTGTTCATTTGCGCAGTGAGCGTGTCGGTCAGCGCGTTGGCTTCGCCCTTCAGCAGCAGCGCAGCGGCGTCCACGTCGCGCGCGTAGGCCTCGGGCGTGACCTTGTTCACGCAGGGTGCGGTGCAGCGCTGGATTTGATGCAACAGGCAAGGCCGCGAACGGTTGGCGAACACCGTGTCTTCGCAGGTGCGCAGCTGGAAAACTTTTTGCAGCAGCTGGATGCTTTCCTTGACGGCGAACCCGTTGGGATACGGCCCGAACGCCTGGTCGGATTTTTTCGGCGTGCCGCGAAAATAGGCGATGCGCGGGAAGCGATGGCCGGTCAACAGCAGATAGGGGTAAGACTTGTCGTCGCGAAACAGGATATTGAAACGCGGCTTCAAGCCCTTGATGAGGTTGTTTTCCAGCAGCAGCGCCTCGGCCTCGGTGCGCGTGATTGTGGTGTCGATGCGCGCGACCGATTTCAGCATGAGCTGGATGCGCGGACTCTGGCCGGTTTTCTGGAAATAACTGGTGACGCGTTTTTTCAGATCCTTGGCCTTGCCGACGTAGAGCACCGCGTCGGTCGCGTCGATCATGCGGTAGACGCCCGGCAGGGTGGGCAGCGAGGCGAGGAATTCTTTGGTGATCGTGCTCAAAAGACCTTACTCGTCCTCGTCGAGCAGCTTGCCGGCGATGGCCCAGTTTTCTTCGGGCGAGGCTTCGAACGCAATATAGGTGTACGACGCGGGTTTGCCGGCGTGGCGTTCCAGCGTGGCGGTGATTTCCTCGGCGATTCTGGCCTTTTGCTCGCGACTGAGGCTGCCGGCGAGCTTGATGGTGACGACGGGCATGTCAGGTCTCCTGTATCTGCCGGAACACCGCCTCGAACATGTCGGGCGTGAGCCGGCGCGTCTGCGTGTTGTAGCGCGAGCAATGATAGCTGCTGACCAGGCGGCGGCCATTGGGTAAGCGATGATCGCTGGCGTGGGCAAACGGGTAATCCTTTAGCTTGCAGCCAAACGCCCGCAGCACGGCCTGGTGGGCGATCTGGCCGAGCGCGAGGATGGCGGCCTGATCGGGCAGGGCAGAAAGCTCCGCAGCGAGAAAACCGTTGCAGGTGCGAATCTCGGCCGGCTCGGGCTTGTTGGCCGGCGGCAGGCATTTGACGGCGTTGGTGATGCGGCAGCCGGTGAGGATCAGGCCGTCGTCGGCAGATAGCGATTCGGGCGCGCTGGCGTAGCCGAACTTGTGCAGTGTGGCGTAGAGCAGCACGCCGGCGTAGTCGCCGGTAAACGGGCGGCCGCTGCGGTTGGCTCCGTGCATCCCGGGCGCGAGACCGACGATGAGCAGTGAGGGGGCAAGGTCGCCAAACGGCGGCACGGGCCGCGCGTGGTAGTCGGGGTGTTGGGCACGTACGTCGTCCAAAAATCCGGCGAGACGGGGGCAGGCGCGGCACTCAGGGTCGAAAGGGGTATCGGTCATGGCAATAAAAAACGCCCCACATGGGGGCGTTCATTGTAAGCGTGTTGGGGTCAGCCTTCGATGGGGCCGGCGGCGGTCTGCATGTAGTTCTGTTCACCCATGCGCTTCATCAGGTCGATCTGGGTTTCGAGGTAGTCGATGTGCTCTTCGGTGTCTTCCTGGATGCCGACCAGAATCTCGCGGGAGACGTAGTCCTTCACCGATTCGCAGTGGGCGATGGCTTCGACATACAGCGCGCGGCCGCCGAGTTCGAGCTTGAGGTCGCACGCCAGGCATTCGCCGACGTTTTCGCCGATCATCAGCTTGTTCAGGTCTTGCAGGTTGGGCAGGCCTTCCAGGAAGAGGATGCGCTCGATGAGTTTGTCGGCGTGGTGCATTTCCTCGATGGATTCGTCGTATTCGTGCTTGCCCAGCGCCATCAGTCCCCAGTTCTTGTACATGCGGGCGTGCAGGAAATACTGGTTGATGGCGGTGAGTTCGACCGTGAGGGCCTTGTTCAGATACTGGATGACTTTCTTGTCGCCTTTCATGGCTCTCTCCTGTTGTCGTGAGGGAGCCCGGGCTGCCGTTGGCTGGCTTGATGCGCTGGCTAATGAGCGGACGGGCTGGCTTTCATTCTAGGGGGTGAGCCGTGCAAAGCAAGCAAGCACGCGGGTTTCGAGAGCGTGATTGAAAATGAGAATGGCTGTTTTTTGCAGACGGGCAGGGTGCCCGGCAGGGGGAGACAGGCTCAGGCCGCAACCATCATGCCCGGGCAGACGGACTCGCCGTGGGCGCATTGGCGCGCTTCACGCAGGACTTCCTTGGCGCATTTGGCGCATTTTCCACACTGGGTTGCCACGCCCAGCCGTTCGCCAAGTTGGCGCACGGTGCAGACGCCTTCTTCGCGGACCACGCGATGAATATCCGAATCGGTAACGTTGTGGCACAGGCAGACGTACATGGTGCAAGCCTCAGGTGTTTCTCCGATGAGAGGCATCATATCGTAAATGAGAATAAGTGTCAATAATAATTGAGCGGCGCTTGGGCGGGTTTGCGCCGGGCACTCAAGGTGGGCGTTTCCCTACCGATACATCGCTTATCGATTAGACGCCCCGGAGCAGACCAGACTTCAAATGGAGCACCCCACCTCACTCGCCAGCTGGATAGCCTGGTTCAGTCAGGCCGATTTGCCGGTATTGAAAAGCAGCGCGCGGGCGCTCGACCGCCTGCGCAGCGACGAACCAGCGCTCAACGCCCGCAGCGTGGCGGGTGTGGTGACCGACGACCCGCTGATGACGGTGAAACTGCTGCGCTACATGCAGCAGCGCAAGCATGCCCAACAGCAGGTGGAGCTGCTTGACGTGAAGCAGGCCCTGCTGATGATGGGGCTGGATAGCTTCTTCCGGGACGTGCCTGTACACCCCGTCGTGGAAGACATGCTGCACGGCCATATGGACGCGCTGCTGCATCTGCTGCGTACGGTGCGGCGGGCGCAGCGGTCGGCGCACTATGCTTTTGACTGGGCCTTGCGCCTGCACGATCTGCACGCTGAGGAGGTGCAAGTCTCGGCTCTTCTCAGCCATTCGGCTGAAATGCTCATGTGGTGCTTCAACCCCGGGCCCATGCTCGAAATCCGCCGCCGCCAGCAGGCGAACCCGGCCCTGCGCAGTGCGGAGGCGCAGAAACAGGTACTGGGATTCACCGGGGTGGAATTGCAGCGCCAGCTGGTCATCGAGTGGCATTTGCCGGCGTTGTTGCTGAATCTGTTTGACCCCGCCGAGGCGCAATCGACGCGGGTGCGCAACGTGATGCTGGCGGTGAGCCTGGCGCGGCATTCGGCAAGCGGATGGGATGACGCGGCGTTGCCGGACGATTACGTGGCCATCGGCGAACTGCTGCGCATGGAACCGGAACGGGTACGCGCGCTGGTGATGCACGCCAACCCGGTCTGAACGGATTCAGCCTGGTTTCGAGGCAAATTTTTCCGCGAGCGTCCGGGCAATCTGGGTCAGGGCCGTGGCAGCCGGGCAGCCGGGCAGCGACTGCATCAGCAGCTGGCGTTTCATCACTGCCTGGCGCACTTCCGGATCTGCCGGAATATCCCCCAGATGTGACAGTGTGAACGGTCGGCCCAGGCTACCCACCACAAAACGGTCGAGTACCTGTTGCAGTTGATGCGTGATCGCCACGCCGGACCCCGCACGCGTGGTCTGGTTGACGATCAGGCGGATGCGGTCGCGCTGTTGTTGCCCGACCAGTACCTTGATCGTGGCGTAGGCGTCGGTGAGCGAGGTGGGTTCGGGCGTGGCCACCATCAGCACTTCCGAGGCGAGCGAAACCGCAAACAACACCACGTCCGATATACCCGCGCCGGTGTCGAGCACGATCACGTCAAAACGCGGCACCAGACTGTGCACCACGCGCAGGAATTCGCCGCGCACTTCGGGCGTGAGCCGCGAATACTCGACCATGCCCGAGCCCGCCAGCAGCACGGAAAAACCACCCGGCGCGGGCAGGATCGCTTCGTCCAGCGTGGCCTTGCCGGTAAACACATCGTGCAGGGTGAGCTTGGGATAGAGGTTCAGTACCACATCCAGATTGGCCAGTCCCAGATCGGCGTCGAGCACCAAGACGCGGAGCCCGCGTTTGGCGAGCGCGGCCGCCAGATTGGCCGACACAAAGGTTTTGCCCACCCCGCCCTTGCCACTGGTGACGGCGACAACCTTGCCAATGGGCTGCACGGGCAGGGTTTCAGGCGTATCCGGCGCAGCCGGGGCAAGGGTCGGGTTCATGTGTTGACTCGGGCGGGGGCCATGTCGGGCAGGGCCAGTTCATCCAGTTCCAGCTGGCTGAACAGCAGGCCTTTTTCTTCGGCGCTGACGGCCAGTTCGCGGGGCTGTTCGATGCACACGCGGTTGCGGCCTTCGGTCTTGGCACGGTAAAGCTGCTGATCGGCGCGTTCGATCCACAGCTCGGGGGTCGAGCGCACCCACTCCGGCGCATAGGCCCCGCCGATGCTGAGGGTGGCCGAAATCGATTGCAACGGCGCGATGTCGATGGCGAGCGCGGCAACACTGGCGCGGATGCGTTCTGCAACTGTGCGGCCGAATGCCGGGCGGCAGTGCGGCAGGATGACGGCGAATTCCTCGCCGCCGTAGCGCGCCACCGTGTCGACCGGGCGCACGCAGCGCGCCAGGCAAGCGGACAACGCACGCAACACCTGGTCGCCGGCCAGATGGCCGTGGGTGTCGTTGATGGATTTGAAATGGTCGATGTCGAGCAGCAGTAGCAGCACTGAATCGCCTGAACGCGCCACGGTTTCGATGGCGCGCGATAACGCGCCATGAAAATGGCGGCGGTTGCCCAGACCCGTGAGCGGGTCTTTCAGCGACAGGTCGCACAGACCGTTAATGACGCGCTGGAGATATTGTGTGGCAGATTCGCCGGCTTCCCGGTCACCGTTTTGCGCGTCGTGTTCAAGCAGGGCGCGGGCGTCATCGAGTTGCAGCGTGGCGAGGTCGACGAGCGAGTCGGGAGACGAAGACGTCAAGGCGGTAAAACCGGGCAATCGATGGAATGGCCCGAGTATGTGGGGATTGCACGCAATGAGCAAGCCGGGACGGCGTGCCGTTCGGGCGCGGAATTCAGGCGGCGCTGCCGAACCCGGGGTCGGTTGCGGTGAACGGCGCTTTAAGGCCCGCAAGTCGGCAGCTCTGGGCGATGGGCCCGGCCGGGAACAGGGTGTAGAGAAACTTCAGGCCACCCTGGGCGTGGAAATGTTCGTCCAGTGCGTCGTGCAGATCGCGCAGGCCGATGGGCCCCAGATCCTGGTGCCGCGCATAGTAGTGGTGCAGGGCACGAATCACGTCCCAGTGGGCAGGGGTGAGTTGCAGGCTCTCGTCGCGGGCGATGCGCTCGGCACCGGCGCGTGACCACTCAAAGGGGGCATCCGGAAAATCCGGATCGGTCGCGGGGTCGCGCAGCGCGGAATTGATATCGGTAGACGGGCGGATCATGGCGGCCTCCAGGCAGTGAGGGAATAACTCCAGAGTAGGCCAGCTCGCTGGGGACGCAAGCCGAATCCGGGGAATGCAGCCGCTCGTGGATAATGCCGGCGCATGAATGCGGTTCCCTACTGGCGATTGTCAGGCTTCTATTTTTTCTATTTCGCCTTTGTGGGGGCGATGTCGCCGTTCTGGGGGCTGTACCTGCAATCACTCGCTTTCAGTGCCGTCGAGATCGGCGTGTTGATGTCGCTGTTGCAGGTGATGCGGATTTTTGCCCCCAACATCTGGGGACATGTCGCCGACCGCACCGGCCGTCGCACGGCCATCGTGCAACTGGCGGCCTTTGGCAGTGTGCTGGCGTTTTGCGGTGTGTTTTTCGGCAGCAGCTTCTGGTGGCTGTTTGCGGTGATGGCGACGCTGAGCTTTTTTTGGAGCGCGTCGCTGCCGCTGGTCGAGGCGATGACGCTGTCGCATCTGGGCGATCACATCGGCGCGTATGGCCGGGTACGGCTGTGGGGGTCGATTGGGTTCATCGTCATGGTCGTGGGCCTGGGCTATGCCTTCGATGTGGTATCCATTGCCTGGCTGCCGTGGGCGGTGCTGGCGGTGATGCTGGGAATAGCGGCGTTCGCCCGGGTGATCCCCGAGGCGGAAATCCTGGCTCACCCCAGCGATGCCCATTCCATCTGGGTCATCGTCAAACGCCCGGAAGTGGCGGCGCTGCTGGGCGCTTGCCTGCTGATGGCCTTTACCCACGGGCCGTATTACACCTTCTATTCCATCTACCTGGTCGACCACGGCTACGACAAATCCACCGTCGGTTGGCTGTGGGCGCTGGGTGTGCTGTGCGAGATCGGTATTTTTCTCATCATTCCTCGCATTTTCGCCCGGGTTACGCCGCGCCAGCTCATCCTGGCGAGCTTTGCTCTGGCCGTGCTGCGTTTTCTGCTCATCGCCTGGGGTGTGGCGTCGCCTTGGATCGTGTGGGGCGCACAGACGCTGCACGCCTTTACCTTTGGCACCTACCACGCGGCGGCGGTGGCGCTCATCCACCAGCATTTTCGCGGGCGGCATCAGGCGCGCGGGCAGGCGCTGTACACCAGTTTGTCGTATGGCGTGGGCGGCACGCTCGGCGGGCTGGTCAGCGGCGTGACCTGGGAAGGACTGGGTGCCGACTGGACGTTTACCCTGGCGGCAGCCAGCGCGGCGCTGGCGTGGGGCGTGTATGCCGTGTGGGGCCGAACAAAAGCCGTGCCCGCCGGTGCCAAGCTATGAAATAATTCGGCTTTTCCGCGTTTTGCCACCTGAACCCGCATGTCCGGTTTAACCCTGTTCCAGAAACTGTGGGATGCCCACGTCGTCCACGTCGAAGCCGACGGCACCACGCTGCTCTATATCGACCGCCATCTGGTGCACGAAGTCACCAGCCCGCAGGCGTTTGAAGGGCTGAAGCTCGCGCATCGCACGCCGCGCCGGGTCGACGCCGCGATTGCGGTGCCCGATCACAACGTGCCGACGACCGACCGCAGTCTGGGCATTGCCGACCCGGTGTCGCGTTTGCAGGTGGAAACGCTGGACGCCAATTGCGCGACCTTCGGCATTCGTGAATTCAAGATGGACGATATCCGCCAGGGCATCGTCCATGTCATCGGCCCGGAAGAAGGCCTGACGCTGCCGGGCATGACGGTGGTGTGCGGGGATTCGCATACGTCTACCCACGGCGCGTTCGGCGCACTGGCGTTCGGTATCGGCACGTCTGAAGTCGAGCATGTGCTGGCCACGCAGTGCCTGTGGCAGAAACCCTCGAAAACCCTGTTGATCAAAGTGGATGGTGCGCTGGGACGCGGCGTGACGGCCAAGGACATTGCGCTGGCGGTAATCGGCAAGATCGGCACCGCAGGCGGCACCGGCTACGCACTGGAATTTGGCGGCTCGGCGATTCGCGGCTTGAGCATGGAAGGCCGCATGACTTTGTGCAACATGGCCATCGAAGCCGGCGCGCGCGCGGGCATGGTGGCGGTGGACGACACGACGATCGACTACGTGAAGGGCCGTCCGTTTGCGCCTACCGGAGCCGCCTGGGATCAGGCCGTGACGTGGTGGAAAACCCTGCATTCCGACGCCGATGCGGTGTTCGATAGCGTGGTTGAACTCGACGCAGCGACCATCGAACCGCAGGTGACCTGGGGCACGTCGCCCGAGATGGTGACGACGGTGCACGGCCGCGTGCCCAACCCGGCCGCCGCGCCCAGCGAGGTGAAGCGGCACGACTGGACGCGTGCGCTCGATTACATGGGGCTGGCCGCCGAGACGCCGATCGCCGAGATCGCCGTCGACAAGGTGTTCATCGGCTCGTGTACCAATTCGCGCATTGAAGACCTGCGGGAGGCCGCTGCGGTGGTCAAGGGCCGCCAGAAAGCGGCTAGTGTGAAGTTGGCGATGGTGGTGCCGGGCTCGGGGTTGGTGAAACAGCAGGCCGAAGCCGAAGGGCTGGACAAGGTCTTCCGCGATGCCGGATTTGAATGGCGCGAGCCGGGCTGTTCGATGTGTCTGGCGATGAACGCCGACCGGCTGGAGCCGGGCGAGCGCTGCGCCTCCACCAGCAACCGAAATTTTGAAGGCCGGCAGGGGCAGGGCGGACGCACGCATCTGGTCAGCCCCGCCATGGCCGCCGCCGCCGGCATTGCCGGGCATTTTGTCGACGTACGCACTTTTTAAGGAGCACACCATGAAACCGATGATCGCTGCCCTGTTGGCCGCCATGTTGACCCTGACGGGGTGCAATACCATTCAGGGTGTGGGCCAGGATATCCAGAAGGCGGGCGACGCGATCGAGCGCGCCGGCAGCAAATAAATGCAGGCATTCACCACGCTCGATGGGTTGGTTGTTCCGCTCGACCGCGCCAACGTCGATACCGACGCCATCATCCCCAAGCAGTTTCTCAAGTCGATCAAGCGCGCGGGCTTTGGCCCCAATCTGTTCGACGAGTGGCGTTATCTCGACCACGGCGAGCCGGGCATGGACCCGGCCACCCGCCAGCCCAATCCCGAGTTCGTGCTGAATTTTCCGCGCTTCAAAGGCGCGTCGGTGCTGCTCGCGCGCGACAACTTCGGTTGCGGGTCGAGCCGGGAGCACGCGCCCTGGGCATTGGAAGACTACGGCATCCGCGCCATCATCGCGCCGAGCTACGCCGACATCTTCTACAACAACTGCTTCAAGAACGGCATCCTGCCCATCGTGCTCGATGCAATGGTGGTCGGCCGCCTGTTCGACGAATGCGACGCGCGCGAGGGCTATGCCCTGTCTATTGATCTCGATAAACAGACGGTCACTACGCCAGGTGGCGAGGTCTTGTCGTTCGACGTTGACGCGGGGCGCAAGCATCGGCTGATCAACGGCTTGGACGACATCGGCCTCACGCTGTTGCAGTCGGACAAGATCAAGGCGTACGAAGAGCGGCGCAAAGTTGAAGCGCCGTGGTTGTTTGGTTAATTTTTATTGGACAGGGGGGAAGGAGAGGTAAGGGAGTAAACGAATCAATGGTTTTCCCTCCCCTACCTCACTTCCCTCCCTGTAAAATTTTTGCAGGTTAATGAAATGAAATTAGCAGTACTCCCCGGCGACGGCATCGGCCCCGAAATCGTCGCCCAGGCCGTCAAGGTTCTCGACGTGCTGAAATCCGAAGGCGCGAAAATCGAAATGGAAACCGCGCCCATCGGCGGCGCGGGGTTTGATGCGGCGGGCGATCCGCTGCCCGACGCCACGCTGAAACTCGCGCGCGAGGCAGACGCGGTGCTGCTCGGTGCTGTTGGTGGCCCGCAGTACGACGCGCTGGATCGGCCGCTGCGACCCGAGCGCGGTTTGCTGCGTATCAGAAAAGAACTGAATTTGTTTGCCAACCTGCGCCCGGCACTGCTGTACCCGGAGCTTGCGGGCGCGTCGTCGCTGAAGCCCGAAGTGGTCTCCGGGCTCGACATCATGATCGTGCGCGAATTGACGGGTGATGTGTATTTCGGCCAGCCGCGCGGCATAGAAATCCGCAACGGGGAACGCGTCGGCTTCAACACCATGCTGTATTCCGAATCCGAAGTGCGCCGCGTCGCGCACGTCGCGTTCGGCATCGCCATGAAGCGCGGCAAGAAGCTGTGCTCGGTGGAAAAAGCCAACGTGCTCGAATGCTCGGAGCTGTGGAAGGCCGTGATGATCGAGGTGTCGAAAGAATATCCCGAGGTGGAGTTGTCGCACATGTACGTCGACAACGCGGCGATGCAGATGATCAAGTGGCCGAAGCAGTTCGATACGATCGTCACCGGCAATATTTTTGGCGATATTCTGTCCGACGCCGCCTCGATGCTGTCTGGCTCAATCGGCATGTTGCCCTCGGCGTCGCTCGATGAAAACAACAAGGGCATGTACGAACCGATTCACGGCTCGGCCCCGGACATCGCGGGCAAGAACCTGGCGAACCCGCTGGCGACGATACTGTCGGTGGCGATGATGTACCGCTATACCTTTGCCGATCTGGCGACAGCCGACCGCATCGAGAACGCGGTGAAAAAGGTGATCGCGCAGGGTTACCGCACCGGCGATATCTGGACCGAAGGGTCGAACAGGGTGTCGTGCAGCGAGATGGGCGACGCAGTGGTCGCTGCGTTGCAATAAGGATTTCTGGAGACAGCACAATGATGAAAACAGGTTTGATCGGATGGCGCGGCATGGTGGGCTCGGTGCTCATGGGCCGGATGAAGGAAGAACGCGACTTCGACCACATCGACCCGATGTTCTTCACCACGTCGAACGTGGGCGGCAAGGGGCCGGACATCGGCAAGGAGGTGCCGCCGCTGAAGGACGCCAACAGCCTCGACGAACTGAAAGCCTGCGACGCGATCATCAGCTGCCAGGGCGGCGATTACACCCAGGAGGTGTATCCCAGACTGCGCGCGGCCGGCTGGAACGGCTACTGGATTGACGCAGCCTCGACCCTGCGCATGAAGGACGAGGCGATAATCATCCTCGATCCGATCAACGGCCAGGTGATCCGCGACGGCATCGCCAATGGCGTAAAAACCTATGTCGGCGGTAACTGCACGGTGTCGCTGATGTTGATGGCGATGGGCGGCTTGTTTGATGCCGGGCTGGTGGAATGGGTGTCGCCGATGACCTACCAGGCCGCCTCGGGTGCCGGCGCGCGCAACATGAAGGAGCTGATTCTGCAAATGGGCGCGATCCACGGCGAAGTCGCCGACATGGTGGGTGACCCCGCTTCTGCGATTTTGGAAATCGACCGCAAGATTGCCGAATTCATCCGCTCCGACGACTACCCGCTCGACGCCTGGCCGGTGCCTCTGGCCGGCAACCTGATTCCGTGGATCGACGTGGCGCTGGCCTCGGGTCAGTCCAAGGAAGAATGGAAAGCCCAGGTCGAGGCCAACAAAATCATGGGGCGCAGCGCGAATCAAATCCCCATCGACGGCCTCTGTGTGCGCGTGGGTGCGATGCGCTGCCATTCGCAGGCGCTGACTATCAAGCTGACCAAAGACGTGCCGCTGGACGACATTCATGCCCTGCTGGCCGCGCACAACGACTGGGTGAAAGTGGTGCCCAACGACCGCGACATCACCATGCGCGACCTCACTCCGGCTGCCGTCACCGGCACGCTCACCGTGCCGATCGGGCGGATGCGCAAACTCAACATGGGGCCGCAGTACCTCACCGCGTTCACCGTCGGCGACCAGCTCTTGTGGGGTGCGGCCGAGCCCTTGCGGCGCATGCTGCGCATTCTGCTCGAAGCCTGAAAACAACACCGGGCGCGGGGTGAGCTTGTCCTGGTGCGGTTTATGCTCTAAAGATTGCGCCTGACGTGCCGTCAATTAAGGCGTCGAGTATTCAACGCCCGCTCCGGAAGCGGGCACAGGGGAGAAACCGGATGAAATTGAAGCGCTTCACCACCCAACTGGCCGCAGCCGGCCTGATCGCGTTGCCCCTCATGGCAAACGCCGCCGGGTTGGGCAAACTGTCGGTGCGTTCGGCGCTGGGGCAGCCGCTTGCAGCAGAGATCGAGTTGTTTGCTGCCGACAAGGCCGAACTGGACAGCCTGTCGGCCACGCTGGCGTCGGACCAGGCGTTCCGGGATGCACGCGTCGATTTCTCCCCTGTGCTGTCCACCTTGCGCTTTGCCGTCGAGAAAAAAGCCAACGGCAAGGCGGTGCTGAAGGTAACTTCTTCGCGCCCGGTCAACGACCCGTTCATCGATATGCTGGTCGAGCTGTCCTGGGCCTCGGGCCGGCTGGTGCGTGAATACACCATGTTGCTCGATCCCCCCGGCATGACGGCCGAGCAGGCCGTGCCGCCGGTTGCCACTGCACCCGCCCAGATTGCCACTGCGCCGGCCCAGGTTGCGCCTGCGCCCAAACCCGCTGTGCAAAACACGGTGCCTGCCACGCCCAAACCGGTCGAACCGGCGGGTCAGCCCGCTGCGAAGCCGACTCAGCCTGCCAAACCTCAAGCGCAGGCAGCGCCGGACAGTGTGGCTGTGAAACGGGGAGACACCCTGGCCAGCATTGCACGGCGCGTGCAGCCGGAAGGGGTGAGCCTGGAGCAGACCCTGGTAGGGCTATATCAGAAAAACACCGGCGCGTTCGATGGCAACATGAACCGCCTCAAGGCGGGCAAAACCCTGAATGTGCCCGAAGCGGGAACGCTGGCAGCCACGCCGCAGACAGAGGCCGTGCGTGAGATCAAACTCCAGGCGGACGATTGGCGTGCTTACCGGCAGAAACTGGCGGATGTGGTGAAGTCGGCCCCCGAGGCTGCGCCTGCGCCGGGACAGAGCAGCAGCGGCAAGATTACCCCCAAGGTGGAAGACCGTGCCAAGCCTGCGCCAGCCGACCAGAAGGACGTGCTCAAACTGTCCAAGGCCCCCACACCGGAGGCCAAGCCCCGGGCCGATGAAGCCCGTGCCTTGCAGGACAAGCTGCGTGCGCAGGAAGAAGATGCCATCGCGCGTCAGAAAGCGCTGGAGGAATCTGATCAGCGCGTGGCCACCCTGGAAAAACAAATCCAGGACATGCAGAAGCTGGTCGACATGAAGGAAAAGGCACTGACCGAGGCCGACAAACCGGCTGCGCCGCCCGCACCCGAGGTCAAGACTCCGCCGGCCCCTGCCCCTGTTCCTGCGCCCACTGTGGAAACGCCGGCTGCGCCGGAACCGGCCGAGAACTGGTACACCCCCCTGCTGGCCAACCCGCTTTACTGGGGCGGTGGACTGGCAGCCATCAGCCTGGGCGGTCTCTTGTGGTGGATGGTGGCCAGCGGCGGTCGTCGCCGCACCAAGGCTATCAACACGGCGGCGCTCGACGACAGCATCATGAGCGGCGGCGACGTGCACCCGAATACCGTGGTGGGCGCGGCGTCCGGCGGCAGTATCAACACTGGCGATACTTCGTTCCTCACCGATTTCAGCCAGGCAGGCTTGGGCACCATCGACACCCACGATGTGGACCCCATCGCCGAGGCTGACGTTTACATGGCGTATGGTCGCGATGCGCAGGCCGAGGAAATCCTCAAGGAGGCCATCGTCAAGAATCCCGACCGCCACGAGGTTCGGATCAAACTGCTGGAAATCTACGCCGCGCGCCGCAACACGGTGGCCTTTGAAACCGTGGCTGGCGACCTGCTCGCCGCGCTGGGCAACAAATCCAGCCCGCTGTGGGACAAAGCCTGCGAAATGGGACGGGGCATCGACCCGACCAATCCGCTCTACGGTGGTGTGCAAGCGACCGAGTCACCTGTTGCAACGGTGGCGGCGACGGCCGCGATTGCCGGTGGCGCAATGGCCATGGATCCCCAGACGGTGTTTGCCGAGCCCGCTGCGACGGAACCCGATATCCCTGTGATGGCCGAGTCCGACCCAGTGACCGCCAGCGCGCCGCTGGAATTCGAAAGCCCGGGCCACGTGCTCAATTTCGAAGCGCAACCCGAATCGGCCGCACCCGAGGCACCCGCCTACGTCGAATCCAGCACACAGGGGCTGGATTTTGATCTGCCCGAACTGGATCTGCCTGATACCTCGGACGATCTGAAACTGGACCTGGGGCTGGAAGAAGACAACGGGCCCGACAGCAAATTCGATTTCAGCGGTCTGGATCTTGATCTGGGCGAGGGTGGCGGCAACGAACTCGAACTCGACGAAGTCGGTACCAAGCTCGACCTTGCCCGGGCCTATGTGGAAATGGGCGACAAGGAAGGCGCGCGCGAAATCCTCAACGAAGTCCTGGCCGAAGGCAGCGAGCGGCAGAAGTCCGACGCGAAAGGCCTCCTCGCCACGCTTGGCTGAGCCGATACATCCGGCTGCCCGCCTGCTGCTTTGGGGTGGGTGGGCAGTGGCGGTGGAAATCGCTGCGCCCAGGCCGCTCACGTTTCTGGCCGTCGCTCTTGCGACGGCCTTTCTGTTTTCTGCGGTGCGTCAACACACCCGTCGTCTGTTGCGCCGGTCACGCTGGCTGCTGGTCGCGCTGTTCGTGGCCTATGCCCTGAGTTTGCCGGGCGTGCCACTGTTACCCGCCTGGGGCTGGATGAGTCCCAGCGCAGCCGGTCTGGAGGCGGGTGCCTTGCGAGTCGCCCGGCTCCTGCTTCTACTGGGCGGGCTGGCGGTGTTGCTGGCGAGCACCGCGCGCCCGCTTTTGCTACAGGGCCTCTACGTTCTGGCCAAACCGCTGGCATGGCTGGGATTGGATCGTCGTGCATTTGCGGTGAGGCTTGGATTGACGCTCGAATACGCCGAGGCCGCCAAAGACCGCGCCTGGCGAGCATCGCTGGATCTGAGCTGCCCTGACGACGGACACCCGTCGTTTGTCAGCCTGCCGGTTTTGAACTGGCAAACTCGCGATAGCGCCGTCATACTCGCGGCCTTGCTGTTGCCAGGCCTGACTTGGGCGTGGGGTTGAACCTGGAACCGAAGCTGACCGCTCGCCACCCTCGTGAATGCCGCATGAATACTGAAAATTTCCGCTCCGCACATGTTCACCCGTTGGGTGAGCGCGTCCAACTGCGGTTTCGAGGTTGAATGGAATGAGGATCGTCGTCGGGCTGGAGTATCGCGGGGTGGGTTTCTGCGGCTGGCAGTCACAGCCGCAGCGCTGCGGCGTGCAGGATGCGCTCGAAGCGGCAGTCGCTGCCATCGCTGGCCAGAAGATCGTTGTCACTGCGGCCGGACGCACCGACACCGGGGTACACGCCTCGTTTCAGGTCGCGCATTTCGACGTCTCGGTCGCGCGCCCGCTGACCGCCTGGGTGCGGGGCGTGAACAGCCATCTGCCGGCGGGCGTGGCGGTGCTGTGGGCGCGTGAAATCGGGGCGGATTTTCATGCCCGCTTTGCCGCCATCGAGCGCGGTTATCGTTACGTGCTGCTCAATCATCCCGTACGGCCCGGCCTCAGCGAGGGCCAGATCGGTTGGCATCACCGGCCGCTGGACGAAGCGGCGATGAACCGTGCCGCCGCGCTGCTGCTCGGCCAGCATGATTTTTCCGCCTTTCGCGCGGCCGAATGCCAGGCCCGGTCGCCGGTCAAGGAACTGCGCCATGCGCACGTCACCCGGCGTGACGACACCCTGCTGTGCGATTTTCGCGCCGACGGGTTTCTGCACCACATGGTGCGCAACCTGATGGGCAGCCTGATCCAGGTGGGCGCGGGCGTGCAGCCTCCCGAATGGCTGGCCGACTTGCTGGCGAGCCGGGATCGCACCCGTGCCGCGCCGACCTTCGATGCTGCCGGGTTGTATCTGACCCATATCCGGTATCCTGCGCACTTTGGTTTGCCGGAAAGTTCGCAGCGATGGCCTTTCGCCACATAATCCCGCGCGTCAAAATCTGCGGCATCACCCGCCTGGAAGACCTCCACGCTGCCTGTAACGCCGGGGCCGATGCGCTAGGGTTCGTGTTCTACGAAAAAAGTCCGCGCCATGTCTCCATCGAAACCGCCGCAGCGCTGGTGCGCTCGCTACCACCGTTTGTGCAGTCGGTCGGATTGTTCGTCAATGCCGACCCGGCCGAGATCGAAACCGTGCTGAAGTCGGTATCGCTCGATCTGCTGCAATTCCACGGCGACGAAACGCCGGATCAATGCACGCGCTACCGTCGGCCTTTCCTCAAGGCCGTGCGGGTCAAAGCCGACACGGATTTGCTAAAATGTGCGACTGATTTCGAGGCGGCACGCGGGCTTTTGCTGGACGCCTACGTGCCCGGCGTGCCCGGCGGCACGGGGGAACGGTTCGACTGGTCGTTGATCCCCAATGACCTGTCCAAACCGGTCGTGCTCTCCGGCGGGCTCGACCCCGGGAACGTCGCCGCAGCGGTGAGAGCCGTGCAGCCCTGGGCGGTCGACGTGTCGTCCGGCGTCGAAGCCTCGAAAGGCATCAAAGACGCGCAGAAAATGGCGCAATTCATCGCAAATGCAAAAATGGCATCGCCGAAAGTAGCCCCATGAAGCTGACCGATCTCCCCGATTCCCGCGGCCATTTTGGCCCCTACGGCGGCATTTTTGTCGCCGAAACCCTGATGGCCGCGCTGGAGGAACTGCGCGTCGAGTACGACCGCGCGCGTAACGATCCCGCCTTCATGGCCGAATTTGAATACGAGCTCAAACACTACGTCGGCCGCCCCAGCCCGGTGTACCACGCAAAGCGTCTGTCAGAACAATACGGCGGCGCGCAAATCTACCTCAAGCGCGAAGACCTCAACCACACCGGCGCGCACAAGATCAACAACACCATCGGCCAGGCGCTGCTGGCGCGGCGCATGGGCAAAAAGCGCGTCATCGCCGAAACCGGCGCGGGCCAGCACGGCGTCGCCAGCGCCACCGTCGCTGCGCGCTACGGCATGGAATGCGTGGTCTATATGGGCGCAGAAGACGTCGCGCGGCAGTCACCCAACGTCTACCGCATGAAACTGCTGGGTGCCACTGTCGTGCCCGTGTCGTCCGGTTCCAAAACGCTGAAGGATGCGTTGAACGAAGCCATGCGTGATTGGGTCACCAACGTCGAATCGACCTTCTACATCCTCGGCACCGCCGCCGGCCCGCACCCGTATCCCATGCTGGTGCGCGACTTCCAGTGCGTGATCGGCCGCGAATGCATCCAGCAGATGCCCGAACTCGCCGGCCGCCAGCCGGATGCGGTGATCGCCTGTGTCGGCGGCGGCTCCAACGCCATCGGCATCTTTCACCCCTACATTCCGTTTGACGGCGTGCGCCTCATCGGCGTCGAAGCCGGCGGCGACGGCATCGCCTCCGGCCGCCATGCCGCGCCCTTGTCGGCAGGTACGCCCGGCGTGCTGCACGGCTTTCGCAGCTATCTCATGCAGGACGACAACGGCCAGATCGTCGAAACCCATTCTGTGTCTGCCGGCCTCGACTACCCCGGCGTCGGCCCTGAACATTCTTGGCTCAAGGACGCCGGCCGCGCCGAATACGTCGCCATCAACGACGACGAAGCGATGGCCGCCTTCCACGACCTGTGCAAGTTCGAAGGCATCATCCCTGCGCTCGAATCCAGCCACGCCGTCGCGCAGGCGAAGAAACTCGCACCCACGCTGGGCAAGGATCAGATCATTTTGGTCAATCTCTCTGGGCGCGGCGACAAGGACATCAACACCGTGGCGAAGCTGTCGGGCATCACGCTGTAGGCATGGGCAAGCTGGAGAAGATTCTTGACCTGATTTTGCGGGGTGGCAGCGATCAGAATGTCGACTTTGACGATCTGGTTTTCCTGCTTGAAAACCTGGAGTTTGAGAAACGCATCAAAGGCAGCCACCACGTATTCAGCAAGGATGGCATGGCAGAAATCATCAATCTCCAGCCGTCCGGAAGCAAGGCAAAACCGTATCAGGTCAGGCAGGTCAGAAATATCCTCGTCCATTACAAAATGACTGGAGTGTGAGCATGTATCGCTATGAAATCATTCTGTACTGGAGCGCTGAAGACGCCGCGTTTATTGCCGAGGTGCCCGAATTGCCAGGCTGCATGGCGCATGGCGATACGCAGGATGAAGCCTTGCATCAAGCACAGCAAGCCATGGCGGCCTGGATTGAAGTTGCGCAGGAAATCGGGCGTGCCATTCCGGAACCACGCGGGCGGTTGATGTATGCGTAAGGACATCAATGCGGTGGTGAAACTGTCTGCGATCATCTTTTAAGTATGGCTATCCCGGATTTCCAAAGCGTTTTCTTGCCACTGCTGAAAGCCTGTGCCGATGGTAAGGAACATACCAAGCAGGAGGTGCTGCCGTTGCTGGCAAAGCAGTTCGGGCTGAGTGAGGCGGAACTTTCCATCAAGCTTGCCAGCGGTAAGCAGGGGATGTTCGATAACCGGGTGGGATGGGCAAAAAGCTATCTCAAGCAGGCGGGCTTGCTCGAATATTTGCGACGTGGCGTCTTTAAGATTACTGCCCGGGGTTTACAGGTTTTGGGTGAAAACCCGCCGTCTCTGAATGTCAGGTACTTGAAACGCTTTCCCGAGTTTGTGGTTTTCAATGCAGGCAAACCCAGGGATGAAAACAAGCTAATTGAATCGGTCTCGGTAAACTCTGAAACGCCTGACGAGCTCATTGCAGGTGGCTACAAACAATTACGTGAAGCGCTGACGATCGAATTGCTGGATCGAATCAAGAACGTCAGCCCATCACGATTTGAGGAGCTGGTCGTTGAACTGTTGCTGAAGATGGGGTACGGCGGTACGCAGGAAGACGCGGGGCGAGTGGTTGGCAAAAGCGGTGATGGCGGCATTGACGGCATCATCAATGAAGACCGGCTCGGGCTGGATGTGATCTACATCCAGGCCAAACGGTGGGAGGCAGATGTGGGCCGCCCCGAAATCCAGAAATTTGTCGGCGCGCTATCCGGCAACAAGGCCAGCAAAGGCGTGTTCATTACCAGTTCGGGATTTTCCAAAGGCGCGATGGAGTTTGCGTCACAGGTTAACCACCGGGTTGTTCTGATCGATGGGCCGATGCTGGCAGAACTTATGATGGACCATGATCTGGGGGTTTCCACCAAAGATGTTTACACGGTGAAGCGGCTGGACACGGATTATTTTGAAGAAGACTGATTTTTGAATTGAGCACACCATGAGCCGCATCGGCCCCACCTTCGCCGCGCTGAAAACGCAAAACAAAAAAGCCCTGATTCCCTTCATCACCGCCGGCGATCCCGGCCGCGGCATGACCGTGCCGCTGATGCACGCGCTGGTGGAAGCCGGCGCGGACATCATCGAACTGGGCGTGCCGTTTTCCGACCCGATGGCCGATGGCCCGGTGATTCAGCGGGCGTCGGAGCGCGCGCTGGCGAACAAGGTCGGGCTGCGTGATGTGCTATTGATGACGGCAGAATTCCGCAAGATCAACGCCACCACACCGGTGGTGTTGATGGGCTACGCGAACCCGGTGGAACGCATGGGCTACACGGCGTTTGCCGAGGCCGCGAAAGCGGCAGGGGTGGACGGCGTGCTGACGGTGGATATCCCGCCCGAGGAGGCAATGGGTGTGGCCGACGTGTTCAAGGCGGCAGGGCTCGATCCTATCTTCCTGCTGTCGCCGACCACGCCGGAGGCGCGTGTGGCGCAGGTGGCCGCCGCCGCCGGGGGATTTATTTACTACGTGTCGCTCAAGGGCGTGACCGGGTCGGCGAACCTGGATACCGACGAAGTGGCGAAGAAGCTGGCGATGGTGCGAGCGCATTGCGCGCTGCCGGTGGGCGTGGGCTTTGGCATTCGCGATGCGGCGACGGCCGAGGCGGTGGCGCGCATTGCCGACGCCGTGGTGGTGGGCAGTCGTATCGTCAACGAGATTGAAACCGCGCCGGAAGGCGAAGTGGTCGGTCGGGTGAAGTCACTGGTGCAGGATTTGCGCCGGGGCGTCGATGCGGCCTGCAAATAAGCGGAGAAAACGATGAGCTGGTTCCAGAAAATCCTGCCGCCCAAGATCAAGCGTCGCGTGCAGACGGCAAAAAAGTCCATGCCCGAAGGCCTGTGGTCCAAGTGCCCGGCGTGCAACGAGGTGCTCTACCACGCCGACCTGGAGAGCAACCTCGAAGTCTGCCCCAAGTGCGGCCACCATCATCGCATTGGCGCGCGCGCGCGTCTGGCCATGTTGCTCGACTCCGAAGGCCAGCATGAAATCGGCAACACGGTGACGCCGCACGACCCCCTGAAATTCAAGGACAGCAAGAAATACCCCGACCGGCTCAAAGAAGCCCAGGCGGGCACCAGCGAGACCGATGCGCTGATCGTCATCGGCGGCAGCATCAAGACCGTGCCCGTAGTGGGGGCCGCGTTCGAATTCAAGTTCATGGGCGGGTCGATGGGCTCGGTGGTCGGCGAGCGCTTCGTGCAGGGGGTGGAAGCGGCGATTGAATCGAATTCGGCGTTTGTCTGCTTTTCGGCCAGCGGCGGCGCGCGGATGCAGGAAGGCCTGTTCTCGCTGATGCAGATGGCCAAGACCTCGGCGGCGCTCACGCAGCTGTCGCGCCACCATTTGCCGTTTGTGTCGGTGCTCACCGATCCGACCATGGGCGGCGTGTCGGCGAGCTTCGCCATGTTGGGCGACCTGGTCGTGGCCGAGCCCAACGCGCTGATCGGCTTTGCCGGCCCGCGCGTGATCGAGCAGACCGTGCGCGAAACCCTGCCGGAAGGCTTCCAGCGCGCCGAATTCCTGCTGGAAAAGGGAGCCATCGACCGCATCATCGACCGTCGCCAGATGCGCGACGAACTGGCGACGACGCTGGCGATGATGATGGGACGCCCCGCGATTGCAGCCTGACGCGGCGCAGTCGCTGGCTGGCTGGCTGGCGCGTCTGGAGCGCTTGCACCCGGCCACGATAGACCTCGGGCTCGAACGCGTCCGCCGTGTGGCCGACGCGCTGAAATGCCAGCCCGCCTGCCCGATCCTCATCGTCGGCGGCACCAACGGCAAGGGCTCCACCTGCGCGGTTCTCGAAGCCATCCTGATGGCGGCCGGCTATCGTACCGGGCTCTACACCTCGCCGCATCTGCTGCGCTACAACGAACGCGTGCGGGTCGACGGCGCGGAGGCGAGCGACGCCGATCTTGTGTGTGCCTTCGAGGCGGTTGACGCCGCGCGCGGCGACACTTCGCTCACCTATTTCGAGTTCGGCACCCTGGCTGCCATGCTTCATTTCATGCAGGCGGGCGTCGACGTGGCCATACTCGAAGTGGGCCTGGGAGGGAGGCTCGACGCGGTGAATCTCTGGGACGCCGACGCAGCCATCGTCACCAGCGTGGATCTGGATCATCAGGCATACCTGGGTGACACCCGCGAGGCCATCGGGTTTGAAAAGGCCGGTATCTTCCGCGCCGCCCGTCCGGCGGTATGCGCCGACCCCGCGCCGCCGCAGAGCCTGTTGGCGCATGCCCGGGCGATCGGGGCCGACCTGATGTGTCTGGGGCGTGAGTTTGACTACGCGCGCAACGAATCAGGCTGGCGCTGGCAGGGCCAGCATGCGGCGTGGCCGGATTTGCCGCTGCCCGCCATGGCGGGGGCTTATCAATTGCGCAATGCAGCCGGGGCGCTGGCCATGCTGGCGGGCTTGTCCGAGCGTTTGCCGGTGGACGCCACGGCAATCCGGCGTGGCTTGCAGCGCGCGCGCGTGGCTGGCCGCTTTCAGACGCTGGACACTTTGCCGGACGTCATCGTCGATGTGGCGCACAACCCGGAAGCCGCGCGGGCGCTGGCCAGTGCGCTTGATGAACACCCCGTCGCGGGCCGCACCCTGGCGGTGGTGGGCATGCTTGCCGACAAGGACGCCGCTGGGGTGATCGACGCACTGAAAAACAGCGTCGATGCTTGGTGGGTTTGCACGCCGGATTCGCCGCGTGCGCAATCTGCGGCGCGTCTTGCCGAGGCGATACGGGCCTGTTTGCCAGGCGCTGACGTTACCTTGTGCAGCCGGCCTGCCGATGCCCTCGATGCGGCGCGGAGTGCGGCGCGTGAAGGTGATAGAATCGTTGCCTTCGGTTCGTTTACCACCGTTGCCGCAGTCCTCGACCATGCCGCCACCCAGCAATGAGCAAGACCTGAAGCGCCGCGCACGGCGCCGGCTGATAGGCGCGGTGGCGCTCCTCCTGCTGGCAATCATCGTGTTGCCGCTGCTGCTCGAGGACGAGCCGCCGCCGGCCAGTTCGCTGGCAGTCAAAATGGCGGCGCTGCCTGACGCTGACAACACGCCCGCTGAACCCGAGACGCGACCGGAACCTGCGCCTGAACCCGCGCCCGTTGTTACGCCCGTACCGGCAAGCCCGGCAGATACCCGGGTGGCAGCGGCTGAGGCCCCGCCCGCGCCCAAGCCTGAATCGAAACCCGAACCCGTACCGGAACCGAAGACAGAGGCCAAACCCGTGGTCAAGCCGGCACCCGCGCCCAAACCGCCGGCCAGACCCGAGCCCAAAGCCGCAGAGCCCAGGCCTGCCACGAGCGCTGCCCGCCCGGCAGCGGCAACCGTTTTTGTCGTGCAGCTGGCGGCCCTGTCCGATGCCGCCAAGGCGCGCGCGCTGGCTGCGCGAGCGGGGCAGGCGGGGCTGCCGGCGTATACCGACGCAGCGGGCAAGCTGACGCGGGTGCGCGTGGGGCCGTTTGCCACCCGCGAGGCCGCGGTGGCGGCGGCCGTCAAGCTGGCTGAAAACGGGCTGGCCGGGCAGGTCGTCCACCAGTGAGCCTGCTCGACCTGATTATTGTGCTGGTGCTGGGGTTGACGGTGGTGCGCGGCCTGATGCGCGGCCTCATCGGCACGCTGTTTTCACTGGCTGCCTGGTTGCTGGCGTTTTTAATAGGCAAATGGGGTGCGCAACTGATCGGGCCGTGGTTGCCGCTGGGGGCCGATAATCCAGCGATCCAGTATTTTGCGGGCTTTGCCGTGGTGTTTCTGGTCGTGTTGATCGGCACGCTGTTGCTGGGCCACGCGCTGGGTGCATTGGTGAAGGCGGTGGGGCTGGGCTCGGCCGATACGGTGCTGGGCGGCGTACTCGGTCTGGTCAAGGGCCTGGTGATCCTGATCGGGCTCACCCTGGCGGCGGGGCTTACCGCCCTGCCGCGTACGGATTTCTGGCAGAACGCCGCGTTATCGGGCAGCCTCCAGACCCTGGCGCGCGGAGCCTTGCCGCTGCTGCCGACTGAAATTGCGAAATACGTTCGTTTTGAACACAAGTAGGTGAGCTATGTGCGGAGTAATCGGAATCGCGGCCAACACGTCGGTCAATCAGCTTTTGTATGACGGGCTGATGGTCCTGCAGCATCGCGGGCAGGACGCGGCGGGCATCGTTACAGCGGAAGACAACCGCTTTCATATGCACAAGGGGCAGGGCCTGGCGCGCGACGTGTTCCGCACCCGCGACATGCGCAACCTGCTCGGCGACATGGGCGTGGCGCACGTGCGTTACCCCACGGCGGGCAGCGCGTCGTCGTCGGCCGAGTCGCAGCCTTTCTATGTGAATTCGCCCTACGGCATCGTGCTGGGCCACAACGGCAACCTCACCAACACGCACGAGCTGAAAGAGTCGCTGTTCAAAACCGACCTGCGCCACGTCAACACCAACTCCGATTCCGAAGTGCTGCTGAACGTGCTGGCGCACGAGTTGCAGGTGCGCGCCGAGGGGCGGCAGTTGAGCCTCGACATGATATTTGGTGCCGTCGCCGGTGTTCATGCGCGCTGCAAGGGTGCCTACGCCGTGGTTGCCTTCATTGCCGGTTACGGCCTGCTGGCGTTTCGCGATCCGCACGGCATCCGTCCCCTGGTCATCGGCGTGAACGAGCACGCCACGCCGCACGAATACATGGTGGCGTCGGAAAGCGTGGCGGTGGATGCGCTGGGATTTCAGTTGCTGCGTGACGTGGCCCCGGGCGAAGCCGTGTTCATCGACACCCAGCGCCGCCTGCACAGCCGCCAGTGCAGCGACCGTGCCACGCTCAACCCCTGCATTTTCGAATACGTGTATCTGGCGCGTCCGGATTCGGTGATGGACGGTGTCTCGGTCTACAGCACGCGGCTGGCGATGGGCATTTCGCTGGCCGAGAAGATCAAGCGTGACTTTGCCCACCTGCACATCGACGTGGTGATTCCCATCCCCGACACCAGCCGGCCTTCCGCGCTGCAACTGGCCAATCACCTCAAGGTGCCGTACCGCGAAGGCTTCATCAAGAACCGCTACATCGGTCGCACCTTCATCATGCCGGGACAGGCGCTGCGCAAGAAATCGGTGCGCCAGAAGCTCAACGCCATCGGCGAGGAATTCAAGGACAAGAACGTGCTGCTGGTGGACGACTCCATCGTGCGCGGCACCACCAGCCGCGAGATCGTGCAGATGGCGCGCGACGCCGGCGCGGCCAGGGTCTATTTTGCCTCGGCCTCGCCGCCGGTTCGCTATTCCAACGTCTACGGCATCGACATGCCGACCCGCAACGAGCTCATCGCCAATGGCCGCAGCGACGACGACATCGCGCGCGAAATCGGCTGCGATGCGCTTGTCTACCAGGATCTCGACGCCATGATCGCGGCAGTGAGGGCAGGCAATCCGGCGATCCAGGATTTCGACACCTCGTGTTTCGACGGGCGCTACATCACCGGCGACGTCACACCGGAATACCTCGAATACGTCGAAGCCGTGCGCAATGGTGAAACGCCGCCGCCTTCTGCGCTGTCGACACAACAACTGGATCTGAACCTGGCAACGGGCACTTGACCTGCTTGGCGCAGGTAACCAGAATTGCATTGCGCCGATTTGAACCACAGCTTGCGGGCGCTCGATAAATCCGGCTAAAGCGTTCGCAGGTCACCACCCCGAATCGCGCAGCCGTTCGGGGTTTTTTATTTTGGTTCATTGTCGGATCGACGGTGTTTTCCCACACAGAGGCAGCAGAGTTACACCCTGCACGCTTCGCCGCCGTTATCTCTGTTCGCGCTGTGTTTAATTTTTGGGCCATGACATGAACGACGAATTCGAACTCGATACCCTTGCCGTCCGCGCCGGCACCGTGCGCAGCCAGTTCAACGAACACTCGGAGGCGATGTTTCTCACGTCGAGCTTTGTGTTCGGCAGCGCGGCCGAGGCGGCGGCCCGCTTCAAGGGCGAGCAGCCCGGGCCGATCTACGCGCGTTTCACCAACCCCACCGTCAACATGATGGAAGCGCGGCTGGCGGCGCTAGAGGGCGCGGAGCGTTGCGTGGCGTTTGCGTCCGGCATGGCGGCGATTCTGGCGACGGTGATGGGGCTGATGAAGGCGGGCGAACACATCGTCGCGTCGCGTTCGATTTTTGGTTCGACCGTGCAGCTCTTTTCCAACATTCTGGGCCGTTTCGGTATCGAGACGACTTATGTTTCGCCGACCGACCCGGCCGAATGGCGGGCGGCGGTCAAGCCGAACACCCGGCTGTTCTTCGTCGAGTCGCCGTCGAATCCGCTGACCGAAGTGTCCGACATCGCCGCGCTGGCACAGATCGCACACGAATCCGGGGCCTGGCTGGCGGTGGACAACTGCTTCTGCTCGCCGGCGCTGCAAAAGCCGCTGCAACTCGGGGCCGATATCGTGATCCACTCGGCCACCAAGTATCTCGATGGCCAGGGGCGCGTGCTCGGCGGGGCGGTGCTCGGTTCGCAGGCGTTGATGGAAGGCGTGTACACCTTCCTGCGCACGGCCGGCCCCACGCTGTCGGCGTTCAACGCCTGGGTGATTTTGAAAGGCATGGAAACCCTGTCGCTCCGCATGGAGGCGCATTCGCGCAACGCGCTGGCGCTGGCGCAGTGGCTGGAAGCGCAGCCTGCGGTGGCGCGCGTGCTGTATCCGGGCCTGCCCTCGCATCCGCAGCATGAGTTGGCCATGCGCCAGCAAGCCACCGGCGGCGGTATCGTGGCGTTTGATCTGAAAGGCGGCAAGGACGCGGCGTGGGCGCTGATCGACGCCACGCGGATGCTGTCGATCACCGCCAACCTGGGCGACACCAAAACCACGATTACCCATCCGGCCACCACCACGCACAGTCGCATGACGCCAGAGCAACGCGCTGCGGCCGGTATTGGCGACGGCCTGGTGCGCATCGCCGTGGGGCTCGAATCCATTGCCGACATTCAGGCCGATCTGGCGCGGGGGCTGGCCTGATGCGCAGCGTGCTGGTTGCGCTGGTGCTGGCGGCCGGGGCCGCACAAGCGGCGGACATGACCGTGCTGCGCTATGTGGAGCAGGATCCGGGCGACCCGCCCTACACCACGCGCGTGCTCGTTACGCCGCACTATTTGCGCATGGACAGTGGAGACGACGACGGCGATTTTGTGTTGCTCGATCGGCGACAGAAAAAAGTCTTCAACGTGATGCGCGGCAGCGGCATGGTCATGGCTTTTGTGCCGGGCAAGCTCCCCAAACCGCCTGCCGCCTGGCGCGCGCGGCTGGATACCCGGCCGGGTGCAGCCGGCACGCGCAATTTCCGGCTGCTCGCGGGCGATACCGTGTGCAATGAGGGCAGGCTTGCCGCGCGGGCCGCGCCCGATGCCGCGCGGGCGCTGGGTGAACTCAAATCCGTGCTGGCGCTGACGCAGTACCGCGTTTGGCAGGCTTCTCCACGCGAGATGCAGAACGACTGCGACCTGGCGAACCATGTGTGGGAATTTGGCCGCGTGCTGCAAGCCGGCCTGCCGTTGGAGGAGCACGAAGCCGGTGGCCGCGTGCGCCAGTTCGAGAGCGAGACCAAATTGCCCGTGAACCCGGATCTCTTCACCCTGCCGGCCGGCCTGCCGGTGCTAGACGCCGAGTCGTCCTGAGCGCGCACTTGCCGCCCGGACGCGAGCATCTTCACAAAGGCAGGACTTCCAGCCGGCAGCCCCCGGCATCGCACACCACATAACCCCAGCGCGTGTACCAGTCCGGCAGTACCCAGCGTTCGCGCGGGGTGCCCGAATGCGGCAGGCGGTGTTGCGCCGGGCGGTGCGTGTGGCCGTGAATCAGGCGATTCACGCCGTGATGCGCAAACCTGCGATCGACCTCGGCGGGATTCACATCCATGATCTCGGCCGTTTTGGCGGCCTTGGCCGATTCGCTGCCGGCCCGTGCCTGGTGTGCCAGCCGCTTGCGCCACTTGAACGGGAGACGGCGCAGCAGCGCCAGCACCAGCGGCCGGCGCACGCGGCGGCGAAAGCGCTGGTAGGCCAGATCGTCGCTGCACAGCGTGTCGCCATGCATGAGCAAGGTGGGCGTGCCGTAGAGGTTCACCACGCTGGGGTCGGCGATGAGCTGCATGTCGGCCTGCCGGGCATAGTCGCGGGCCAGCATGAAATCGCGATTGCCGTGCAGGAAATACACGGCGGTACCGGCCGCCGACAGCGCGCGCAGACGGGCCGCCACCTCGCGCGCGACAACCTCGTCGTGGTCGTCACCGATCCAGGCTTCGAACAGATCGCCCAGAATGTAGAGCGCATCAGCCCCGGCGACGTCTTCTTCGAGAAAACGAAAAAAACGCCCGGTGGCGACCGGGCGTTCGTCGGTGAGGTGGAGGTCGGCGACGAAGTAGGTACGTCCCGTCTGCCCCGTCGTGTTCAGAACGGGGGTGCTCAGAGTATCTCCGCCTTTTCGATGACCACGTCTTCCGTCGGCACGTCCTGGTGGCCGGCCCGGTTGCCGGTTTTCACCTTCTTGATCTTGTCGATCACCTCGGTGCCTTCGGTGACCTTGCCGAACACGCAGTAGCCAAAGCCTTGCGGGGTGGGCGAGGTGAAATCGAGGAAACCGTTGTTCTTGACGTTGATGAAGAACTGCGCGGAGGCCGAGTGCGGGTTGGGTGTGCGCGCCATGGCGATGGTATAGGCCTCGTTTTTCAGGCCGTTGGACGCTTCATTCTCGATGGTGTCGCGGGTCGGTTTTTGCGTCATGCCGGGTTCGAAGCCGCCGCCCTGAATCATGAAGCCGTCGATCACGCGATGGAAAATGGTGCCGTCAAAGAAGCCGTCACGTACGTACTGCAAAAAGTTTTCCACCGTTTTCGGGGCTTTTACGGCGTCGAGTTCGAGGGTGATGACGCCGTGATTGGTGGTGAGCTTGACCATGAATGTCCTTAAAGTGAAGTTTCGTGAACGATTTTCCAGCGGCCGTTTTCGCGGCTCCAGAACTGGCGCTTGAGGGTGCGGTCGCTGAGGTTGTTGCTCTGGTAGTTCTGTTCAAAACTGACCAGGGCGAAATCGGGGCGCTCGGGATAGAGCAGGAGGCTGACGCGACCCAGGCCGATTCTGATCCAGGCCTTGCCGGCGTTGACCTTGCGCTTGCTGTTTGCAAAGGCCGAAAGATCCTGTGTGCCGCTGCGAAAACGGGTGCTGTAATGCGCCATGAGCCGCTCGGTGTCGCGGCTTTCCCAGTCGGTACGCCAGGCGTCGAGCGCAGTGGCGAGTTCGGCACGGCGGGCGTCGAGCGCGTCGTAGGCTACCCAGTCGATGGAATCGGCAATGACCACGGGCGTTTTGCCCGCCTGCATGTAGCGTCCCAGCCGGGTGAGATCGTCGTTCGCCAGCACGACACAGCCTTCGCTGGCGCGCGGCACGCGGCTGTAAGTGTCGCTGGGGCTGCCGTGGATCCAGATGCCGTGACCGGTGCGGCCCTGGCGTTGATCCCATTCGTTGGGGTAGGAGAGCGTCCAGGCCCCGCTGCCGTAAAAATCGGTCAACTCGCGCGGCGATTTGTAGCCGTTGACGGTGTAGATGCCGACCGGCGTACGGTTGTCGCCTTCCTTTTGCTTGCCGGCACCAGCCTTGCCGATGGTGACGTAGAAATCGGCGACCCGCACCGGCAGGCCGGCCCGGTTTTCGTAGACATACAAACGCGAGCGGCTGGCATCGACGACCAGTACATGGCGGTAGTCGTCGGCAAGGTTGAGCAGGTAGGCGGGCACCTTGTCGTTGGGCAAGGTGTCGGTGAGCGCGCGTACACGCTGACGGGCTTCTTCACGCAGCTGGTCGAGCTCACCTGTCTGGCCCGTATCGCCGAGCGTGCGCAGCGGCTGCGCGCGGGCCAGCAGCAGGTCGCCTTTCACTAGCTGGGCCAGCCGGAAATTGGGATACGACCGGGTGAGCTGGTCGACGGTGGCGAGCGCCTCCGGCAGGCGGCTCTGCGAAATGGCGAGCAGGCTGCTGGCCAGTTGACGATCGGCATCCGCTGCGGCGGCAGGCAGACTCGACAGCAACAGGAACGCGGCTAGGAGGCGGCTCATGCGGGGGTCAACGCGACGTTTCGCCGACGATGCGCCACTGTCCGGCCACCAGGGCGAGTTTCAGCGTCTTGGTGACGGTGGAGTTGAGGCGGTCAGAGCGATAGGCCTGACGGAAGGTGGCGGTTGCCGTGTTGCCCTGTTCCTCGATCTTGAGGTCGCTGATCTCGACCGAAATGGTTTTGGGTGCCTCGATGCGCGCACGGCGCTGGGCTTCCCAGTCGGCGCGTGACAGCCCCGGCACGCTGAAATCCGCTGCGTAAGCTCCCAGATAGGCCTCGACATCGCGGCGTGCCCAGGCCTGTGCCCAGGTGGTGACGGCGGCCTCAACCCCGGCAGCAGGCTTGGGGGCTGCCGGTTTGATGGCGGCGGGAACCGGGGTGGCAGGAACCGGGGTGGCGGGTTTGGCCGCGGCGACGACCGGCGGCTTGGCCCCGGGCTTGCGCGGCTGCCCGCCTGTAATGTCCTTGATGAGGGCGAGTTTGGTCTGCGCGGCAGCGTTCTTGCTGTCGAGCGCCAGCGCCTTGTCGTAGGCGATCGAGGCCATCTTGGCGTAGATGTCGCCGAGATTTTCGTGCGCGGTCGCGTAACTGGGGTGGGTGCGGATCGCCTGTTCGAGCGCGTTCTTCGCCGCGTCGTATTTACCCTGCGAGGCATAGAGCACCGCCAGGTTGTTGTAGGGTTCCGGCAGTTCCGGGTAGTCCTCGGTGAGCGCGGTGAAGAGGGTGATCGCGTCGTTGGTCTTGCCCTGGTCGGCGAGGATCAGCCCCTTGAGAAAACGCACCTGCGCGTCCTTGGGATTCTTGCCCAGATAAGCGTTGGCGCGGGTCAGCGCACCGGCAAGGTCGCCTTTGCGGAATTGGAGATTGATGTCCTGGACTTCGTTCGACTGTGCGGAGGCTGTGCCAACGGCCAGGCAGAGCGCAACAGCGGCGAATAAGCGGGGCAGGGCCATGTGATATGCTCGATTCATCTGGAAAGCAGGCATTTTAAGGGATTATCGACCGGGCTGTGACAGCCGGTTGGCCGCCAGATTCCCCTCCCGTCGATTCGCTCCGTTTTTAGCACCATGTTGCACATCTTCAATACCCTCAGCCGCGCCAAGGAAACCTTCGTCCCGCTGGTGCCCGGACGCGTTCGCATGTACGTCTGCGGCATGACCGTTTACGACCTTTGCCATCTGGGACACGCCCGCGTGTTTGTGGTGTTCGACATGGTGACACGCTGGCTGCGCAGTAGCGGCTATCAGGTCGAATACGTAAGAAACATTACGGACATCGACGACAAGATCATTAAGCGCGCCGCCGAAAACGGTGAAACGCCCGCGGCGCTGACCGAGCGTTTCATCGCCGAGATGCACGCGGATGAACGCGCGCTCGGGGTGCTGCCGCCCGACCACGAACCGCGTGCTACGGCTTATGTGGCGCAGATGCTGGCCCTGATTGGCACGCTGGAAAAAAATGGCCTGGCCTATCCGGCACCCAATGGCGACGTGTACTACAGCGTGCGCGGTTTTGCCACCTATGGCCGGCTATCGGGCAAAAGCCTCGACGAACTGCGCGCGGGCGAGCGGGTGGAGGTCGACCCCAACAAACGCGACCCGATGGATTTTGTGCTGTGGAAAGCCGCCAAGCCCGGCGAGCCGGCGTGGGATTCGCCCTGGGGGCCGGGCCGGCCGGGCTGGCACATCGAATGTTCGGCGATGAGCGCGGAGCTGCTCGGCAAGCATTTCGACATTCATGGCGGCGGACAGGATTTGCAGTTTCCTCACCACGAAAACGAAATCGCCCAATCCGAAGGTGCGCACGGCTGCACCTTCGTTAATTACTGGATGCATAACGGTTTCGTGCGGGTCGACAACGAGAAGATGTCGAAATCGCTCGGCAATTTCTTCACCATCCGCGAGGTATTGGAAAAATACGACGCCGAGGTGGTGCGCTTTTTCATCCTGCGCGCGCACTACCGCAGCCCGCTGAATTATTCCGACGCGCATCTCGACGACGCGCGCGGCGCGCTGACACGGCTCTACACCGCGCTGAAAGACACCCCGCAAGCGGTGGGCGAGGTGGACTGGTCGCTGCCCGCAGCCGCGCGCTTCAAGGCGGCCATGGACGACGACTTCAACACACCCGAGGCCTTGGCCGTCCTGTTCGAACTGGCGGGTGAAGCGAACCGGGGCGACGCCGACGCAGCGCGCCAGTTGCGTGCGCTGGGCGCGCAACTGGGCTTGCTCGAACGATCCGCCGCCAGCTTTCTCAAGGCCGGTGCGGGCGAGGGCGGATTGGCAGAAGCCGAGATCGACGCCCTGATCGCGGCGCGGCTCGCGGCTCGCCAGGCGAAGAACTTTGCCGAGTCAGACCGGATTCGCGACGCACTCAAGGCCGCAGGCGTGGTGCTCGAAGACGGGCCGGGCGGCACGAGCTGGCGGCGCGGCTGAAGCGGCCGCTCGGCGCGGAATGAAAAAGGGACGGCCAGGCCGTCCCTTTTTTTGTGCCGGGCAGCCGGATTACTTGGCGGCAGCGGCGGGTACGGGCTGGGCGGTGGTGGCCGGATTCCACATGTTCATCCAGGCGTTTGGATCGAAGAAGTTGAACGTGCCAGTCGTTGCCGGGGCGGTGCCGGCGGGGGCGGCAGCCTGCGGTGCCATGCTGCCCATCCAGGCGTTCGGGTCAAAGAAGTTGAAGCTGGCGGGGGCCGCGCCGCCGGTGCCGCCTGCGGCCGGAGCCATGAAGGTGCCCCAGCTGCCGTAGGTGGCGGGGTTCATCGAGGCATTCATCCACCCGGTGTACAGCGCGGGGTTCATGGGCGCCATTGCGAGCTGCATCATGCGCGGATCCATGGGGGCCATCATCCACTTCATGTAGAGATTGGGGTTCATGGACTGCATCATCATGTTCCACATGTTGGGATCCATGGGCATCATCATCCAGCGCATCATCTTGCCGGGGTCGGCAAACTGCGTCATCAGCGCGGTGTAGAAATTGGGATCCATCGACGCCGCCATCCACTTCATGTAGACGTTGGGGTCGGAAAACTGCATCACGTTACCCATCGCGCGCGGATCCATCATGCTGCCCATCATGCGCGTCCAGTTGCCCGGATCCATCATGTTCACGCCCATCTGGGTGTAGAAGCCGGGTTCGGTCACAGCATTGGCCCAGGGTACGAACATCTTGGGATCACGGTAAGCCGAGCCGTTACGGGTGAAATCGGTCATGCGTTCCAGCCACTGGGCGCTGGTCTGGGGCGCGGCCACGGCTTCCGGGGCGGCTGCGGTTCCGTTGGCGGTGGCAAGCGTGCTGCCGGCCAGACCAAGGGCGAAAACGAGGGCTTTGACTTTCATGGTGACTCCTTGTGGCGTGGGGGATAGAGACAAATATAAGAAGACAAGGTTATCGAATTATTATGTTTATATAAGCATATTGTCAATCCCTGATATTCGCCCCTTGCGACAGGAAGCGGATAATCGCCGAATGGATTCGACACATTTTCTCTACCTCGGTACCGAGGATTGGCGGCACCCCGCGTGGCGTGGTGGGTTTTACCCCGAGGACATGCCGGAAGACTGGTTGTTGCCGTATTACAACAACCACTTCAAAACGGTTTATCTGACGGCGGACGCCGTGCGGCACGTCAAGCCGGAAGTCTGGAGTATTTGGCTGAACGATACGCTGGATGATTTTGTTTTTATTGTTGAATGTGAGGAAAGCCTCGGTTTGCCCGACTCGCTGAAGGTGCGCTGTGTGCAGGCGGACTGGATCGCGCGGCACGTATGCTGGCTGGATGAGACGACCGACTTGCGCGCGCTGGCGCAGCGCATTGCAAGCCATGCAGCGTCAGGCGAAGAACTGTTCATCCTGAGTCGGCAGGGCGATCTGGCGCGTTTGGGCCAGGTGGCGAATCTGCGTCAGGTCATGGGGTACTGATGCGTCTTCATCGACCGGATGCGCTGAAAATGCGACAGCCTCCGGTAAACTGATGCAATCGAACAACAGCACAGGTTCCATCCTTTGCAATCCGACAATCTGGTCGAAATCGCAGGTGTCGCATTTGGTTACGGTGCCCGGCCGATTCTCAAGGGCATCAACCTGACCGCCCGCCGGGGTCAGGTCGTGGCCATCATGGGCAGCAGCGGTTGCGGCAAAACCACACTTTTGCGCCTCATTGGCGGGCAGATCAAGCCCGGCCAGGGCAGCGTGCGCGTGGCGGGCGAGTCGGTGGCCGATCTCGACCAGGCCGGGTTGTACCGGTTGCGCCGCAAGATGGGGATGCTGTTCCAGTTTGGCGCGCTGTTCACTGACATGTCGGTATTCGACAACGTGGCATTTCAGTTGCGCGAGCATACTGACCTGCCCGAGGACGCAATCCGCGATCTGGTGCTGATGAAGCTGAATGCCGTCGGCCTGCGCGGTGCCGCCCGTTTGATGCCGGCCGAGCTCTCCGGCGGCATGGCCCGGCGGGTGGCGCTGGCGCGCGCCATCGCGCTCGACCCCATGCTGGTGATGTACGACGAGCCCTTCGCCGGCCTCGATCCCATTTCGCTGGGCGTGACCGGCAACCTGATCCGCCGCCTCACCGACACCCTGGGCCTGACCTCGCTGCTGGTCACGCACGACGTGCAGGAATCGCTGAAGATCGTCGACTACGTGTATTTCGTTTCTGAAGGTGTGGTCGTGGCGGAGGGCACCGCCAACGAAATCCGTGCCTCGGACTTGCCCTATGTACACCAGTTTGTGCACGGCGAGGCCGACGGCCCGGTACCGTTCCACTATCCCGCGCCGGCGTATGCCGACGATCTGGGCCTGGGGCAGAAACGTGCTTAAGCGCGCGCTGGAAAACCTGGGCAACAGCACGGTGCAGGGGGTGTGGCGCATGGGCTTCGCCACGCGTTTCTTCCTTGCCGTGCTGATGCATTCCGGCACGGCGTTCCGGCGTTTCGGTCTCACCATCCGCGAGATGTATTTCACGGGCGTGCTTTCGCTCATCATCATTCTGGTGTCGGGGCTGTTCGTCGGCATGGTGCTGGGCCTGCAAGGCTACGAAACGCTCCAGACCTACGGTTCGGAAGAAGCGCTGGGCGTGCTGGTGGCCTTGTCGCTGGTGCGCGAGCTGGGGCCGGTGGTGGCGGCGCTCTTGTTTGCCAGCCGCGCCGGCAGTGCCATTACCGCAGAAATCGGCCTGATGAAAGCCACCGAACAGCTCTCGGCGATGGAAATGATGGCGGTCGATCCGATTGCGCGCGTGGTGGCCCCGCGTTTCTGGGCCGGCGTGATTTCCATGCCATTGCTGGCGGCGCTGTTTTCGGCGATGGGCGTGCTGGGCGGGTATCTCGTCGGTGTACAGCTCATCGGCGTGGACGAAGGCTCGTTCTGGTCGCAGATGCAAAGCGCGGTCGATTTCGAACAGGATATTCTCAACGGCGTGATCAAGAGCGTGGTGTTTGGTGTGGCCATTACGGCCATTGCCCTGTTCGAGGGCTACGATGCGCCGCCTACCGCCGAGGGTGTGTCGGGGGCCACGACCCGCACCGTGGTGACGTCCAGCCTGGCCGTGCTGGCGCTGGATTTCGTCCTGACTGCATTCATGTTCCGGGGGCTCAATTAAATGAACAAAACCGTGCTCGACCTCTGGGTCGGATTATTCGTCGTCGCGGGCATTGCAGCGCTGCTCTTCCTGGCGCTGAAGGTGGGCAGCATGAATACGGTCAACGCCACCGACAGCTATGAAATCGTCGCGCGCTTCGAAAATATCGGTGGCCTCAAGGCGCGCGCACCGGTGAAAAGCGCCGGCGTGGTGATCGGGCGGGTCGACCGCATCCAGTTCGACACCGGGGTGTACGAGGCCAAAGTGACCATGCGGGTCGACAAGCGCTACCCGTTTCCCAAGGATACGTCCGCCGCGATTCTCACCTCTGGCCTGCTGGGCGAGCAGTACATCGGTCTGGCTGCCGGTGGCGACAGCGCCATGCTGAAAAACGGCGACACGCTGAAGATCACCCAGGATGCCGTGGTGCTGGAAAATCTGATTGGACAATTCCTCTACGGCAAGGCCCAGGAAGGAAGCCCGCAATGAAACTGATCGTCCGTTCCCTCATCGCGGCTGGCTGCCTCGCCAGCCTGACCGTGCAGGCCGAAAGTATCCGGCTCGACCAGGCGGTGGAAATGAGCCTGGCTGCCGACCCCCGCATCAAGGAGCGCGAGCAGGTGGTGGCCGCCGCTCGCGCGTTGGTAGAAGAAGTGCGCGGCAACGCCGGCTGGCGGGTCAGCGCCAACGCTTTTGTTGGGTTGGCCCCCGAGGCCGAAGGCGGCTTTTACCAGGGCGGTGCCTTCAGCTGTGCGGTGCCACCGTGTACCCCGCGCACCGACGGCGACAAGCTCAAGGGCATTTCGGACTGGACGCATATCGATTTCGCTTTGGTCAAACCGCTGTTCACCTTCGGCAAGGTCGAGCATTACGGCGACGCCGCGCAGGGTAACGTCGATGTGAAACAGGGTGAACTCAAGCAGACGCGGGCGGACATTGTGTACGACACCAAACGCGCTTACTACGGTTATCTGGCCTCTCGCGATGCGCATGCTTTCCTGCGCGATATCCAGACGCGCGTCGGCGATGCGATTGCTGCGGTCGAACGCAGACTCAAGGAAGAAACCGGCGAATCCAGGCAATCCGACCTGTACGCCCTGCAAACGGCGCGTGGCCTGCTCGCCAAATACGTGCACCAGGCGCGTGCCATCGAAAAAATCAGTCTTGACGGCTTGCGGGTACTGACTGGGGCCGGCCTGAAATCTGATCTGACGGTGACCGAGTCGCGCATCGAGCCGGTTGCCTTCCCCGTGATCGAACTGGCCGAACTCCAGGCGCGGGCGCTGCAGGATCGCGCTGAAATGCAGCAGCTCGAATCCGGCCTGCGGGCGCGGCGAGCGCTGCTGGCTGCGAAAAAGGCGGATCGCCTGCCGGATGTCTATGCCGGCGTGATCGGCCAGTTCAACTACGCCTCGCGCCGCGAGCGGCTGGATAACCCCTACCTCAACGACCCCTTCAACGGCGGCGGGCTGACGCCGGTGGTCGGCGTGAAATGGGACAGCGTCTTTGGTGCGGCCAATGCGCGGGTCGATCAAGCCCAGGCGGAACTGGAAGCGCTGAACCACAAACGCGCGTTTGCCGTAGCCGGCATTCCGTTCGAGGTAAGCGAGGCCTACGCCAACGCACAGGCCAATTTTGATTCGCAGCGCGATCTGGCCGAGGCTTCGGCGGCGGCACGGCGCTGGATGGTGGCGTCGCTCGCCGACTTTGCGGCGGGGATAGAAAGCGCCGACAAGGTCGCCGACGCCATCAAAAATTATGCGCTGACGCAGACCGAATACCTGCGCACCCTCAACGACTACAACATGAACGTGGCACAACTGGCCCGCCTCACGGGTGAACTCAGGTAAGCCGGCGTCGTCTACATATTCACAAATCTGAACAGGATCTACCCATGCTGCGTTTATTTCTGACGACTCTGGCCTTGCTGCTGGGCAGCGCGACGCTCAGTGCGCGCGCCGCCGACGAGGCACCGGACGTGCTGGCGCGAACCACCAGCCAGGAAGTGATTGCCCTGCTCAAGCAGGACAAGGACATCCAGAACGGCAACCTCAGCAAGATCTACCAGCTGGTCGAAGCCAAAATCCTGCCCAATTTTGACTTCAACCGGATGACCCAGCTGGCCGTGGGCAAGCACTGGCCGCGCGCGACTGCCCAGCAGAAACAGGCGCTGGTGACCGAATTCCGCAACCTGCTGGTGCGCACCTACGCTACCTCGCTGACGACGTTTTCCAACCAGACCATCGAGTTCAAGCCGCTGACCCTGAAACCGGATGACGACGACGTGACCGTGCGCAGCGAAATCCGTCAGCCGGGCGGACAGCCACTGCCTATCGACTACAGCATGTATAAAACCGCGTTTGGCTGGAAGGTCTACGACGTGTCGATCGACGGCGTGAGCCTGGTCACCAATTACCGTGCGTCGTTTGCCTCGGCGGTGCGCCAGGGCGGGATCGACGGGCTCATCAAGACCCTGGCGGCGCAATCGGCCCGTGCCGGCAGCGCACAAACCAAGCCTGCGCGCAGCGGATCGTGATGGTCTGCGAACAGTCGGTCTGCCGGTTGAGCGGGCCGTTGACTGTCGATACGGTGGCCGGGCTGCTCGACGAACTGCGGCCCCACCTGGCGCAAGGCGTCACCCGGCTGGATTTCAGCGGGGTCGATCATGCCGATTCCGCCGCCCTGGCGTTGATATTCAGCGCGCAGCGCGCGGCCAGCGGCTCGCTCACGCTGAGCGGCCTGCCCGAGAGTTTTGTGACGCTGGCTGAACTGTACGGCGTGGCCGACCTGCTGACGGCATGAGTCCTGCCATCCAGGTCGTTAACCTCGCCAAGCGATTTGGCGGGACGCAGGCGCTGGATGGCGTCTCGCTCGACATCCAACCGGGCGAATTCTTTGGCTTGCTGGGCCCCAATGGCGCGGGCAAGACCACCCTGATTTCGATTCTGGCCGGCCTCACCCGGCCCGACGCCGGCGTGGCTACGGTGATGGGCCACGACGTCGTGCGTGACTACCGCGAAGCGCGCCGCGCGCTCGGCGTGGTGCCGCAGGAACTGGTCTACGACCCCTTCTTCAACGTGCGCGAAACCCTGCGCATCCAGTCCGGCTACTTCGGCCTGAAGCACAACGGCGACTGGATCGACGAGATCATGCATCACCTCGACCTCACCCCGCACGCGCACAAAAACACGCAGGCGCTGTCGGGCGGCATGAAGCGCCGCCTGCTGGTGGCGCAGGCGCTGGTGCACAAGCCGCCGGTGATCGTGCTCGACGAACCGACCGCCGGGGTGGATGTGGATCTGCGGCGTTCGCTCTGGGCGTTTGTCAGCCGCCTCAACCGCGAAGGCCACACCATTCTGCTGACCACGCACTATCTGGAAGAAGCCGAAGCCCTGTGCGGGCGCATCGCCATGCTGAAGGCGGGCCGTGTCGTTGCGCTGGATGCCACCCGCAACCTGCTGCAACACACCAACGAACATTGCGCCAGTCTTCGGCTCGACACCGATACGCTGCCAGCCGAGTGGCAGGCGCGTGTCCAGCGCGAGGCCAATGGCAACTGGCGCTTCAGTTTCGGCGAGTACACGGAACTTGAAATACTGCTTGCCGCGCTGCGTGGCGCGGGCGTCAAGGTGCAGGAAATGCAGCTTCTGGAACCCGACCTGGAGGATGTCTTTACCGACATCATGCAGCGCGCATGAACGGCCTGCCCGCGCTCTTCTACAAGGAAATGCTGCGCTTCTGGAAAGTGGCGGTGCAGACCGTGGTCGCGCCCATCGTGACGGCGCTGTTGTATCTGCTGATTTTTTCGCACGTGCTGGAAGACCACGTCCAGGTCTATCCCGGCGTGGCTTACACCGCGTTCCTGGTGCCCGGCCTGGTGATGATGAGCATGTTGCAGAATGCCTTTTCCAACAGTTCGTCGAGCCTCATCCAGTCGAAAATGCAGGGCAACATCGTGTTCGTGATGCTCTCACCGCTGTCGTACCTGGAATTTTTTCTGGCCTACCTGGGCGCGGCGGTCATCCGGGGGCTGGTGGTGGGGCTGGGCGTGTGGGCGGTGACCTGGGCGTTTGTGCCGTTTGACGTGGCGCATTGGGGCTGGTTGCTGGCGTATGCGCTGCTGTCGTGCGGCGTGCTCGGCGCGCTGGGCATCATTGCCGGTATCTGGGCCGAAAAATACGACCAGCTGGCGGCGTTCCAGAACTTCCTGATCCTGCCACTCACGTTTTTGTCCGGCGTGTTCTATTCCATCCACTCATTGCCGGCGTTCTGGCAAACGGTGTCGCATTTCAATCCGGTGTTTTATCTCATCGACGGCTTTCGCTACGCGTTTGTGGGCCAGTCCGACACCGACCCGTGGCTGGGGCTGCTGGTCGCCGGGGCCTGCTTTGTGGCAATATCCGCGCTCACGTTGATGCTGCTCCGCAGCGGCTACAAACTCCGTCACTGAAAGAAAGCGCACCATGGTTACCCCCGACGACATCAAAGGCTGGATCACCGAGAAACTGCCCTGTGACCATATCGAACTCGACGGCGACGGCCAGCATTTCCAGGCTGTGATCGTCAGCCCGTCGTTTACCGGCAAGAACATGATCCAGCAGCACCGGCTGGTCTACGACGCGCTGGGTACGCGCATGCACGCGCAGATCCACGCCCTGTCGATGAAGACCTACACCCCCGAAGACTGGGCCGCCCGCTGACATGGATTCGTTGCTGATCCACGGTGGCAATACGCTCGCCGGCGAGGTGCGCATTTCCGGTGCCAAGAATGCTGCGCTGCCGATCCTGACCGCCAGCCTGCTCACCGCCGGCCCGCTCGAACTGTCCAACGTGCCGCACCTGAAAGACATCAGCACCATGCTGGCGCTATTGGGACACATGGGCGTGACCGTCACGCTGGACGATAAAAATCGCGTCACGCTATGCGGTGAAAGCATTCCGCACAAGGAAGCGCCCTACGACATGGTGAAAACCATGCGGGCGGCGATTCTGGTGCTGGGGCCGACGCTGGCACGCTTTGGCGAGGCGCGTGTCTCCCTGCCCGGCGGCTGCGCCATCGGCTCGCGCCCTGTCGACCTGCACATCAAGGGTTTGCAGGCCATGGGCGCAGACATCCACATCGAACACGGCTACATCCACGCCAAAGCCCGCCGCCTCAAAGGCGCGCACATCGCCATGGACGTGGTCACCGTCACTGGCACCGAGAACCTGATGATGGCCGCAGCGCTCGCCGACGGTACCACCGTGCTCGCCAACGCCGCACGTGAACCCGAAGTGGTCGATCTGGCCAACTGCCTGATCGCCATGGGCGCAAAGATCGAAGGCGCAGGCACTGGCGTCATCACCATTCATGGCGTGCCCGAACTGCACGGTGCCGCGCACCGCGTAATGCCCGACCGCATCGAAACCGGCACCTTCCTGGTGGCCGCCGCGATGACCGGCGGCAAAATCCGCGCGCTCGACGCCGCGCCCGAAACCCTGGTGTCGGTGATGGGCAAGCTGGCCGATGCCGGCGCACACGTGACCCAGGGCGACGACTGGATCGAAGTTGAATCCGACGGCGTGCTCAACGCCGTAGACGTGCGCACCGCGCCGCATCCCGCGTTTCCCACCGACATGCAGGCGCAGTTCATGGCGCTGAACTGCGTGGCTTCGGGCGCGGCCAGCGTGACCGAAACCATCTTCGAAAACCGCTTCATGCACGTGCAGGAACTGCGCCGGCTGGGGGCCAACATCGAAGTCTCCGGCCACACCGCACTCGTGCGCGGCGTACCGCGCCTGGATGGCGCGATCGTCATGGCCACCGACCTGCGCGCTTCGGCTTGCCTGGTGCTGGCCGGCCTGGTTGCAGCGGGCGAAACCACCATCGAACGCATCTACCACCTCGATCGTGGTTACGAACGCATCGAGGAAAAACTCACCCAGTTGGGCGCGCGCATCCAGCGCGTGCATTGAGGCACGCCCCTCGATGTAGGCACGGTGCCCCGCCGCGATTGTCGGGCCATTGCAATCGGCACGGCATCGACCTGAACACCCCAATATGATTATGGCTATAATGGCCAAATGAAAACCGCCTCAATATCCGCCACCAAGAATCAGTTGAGCGCATTGATTGAACAAGTGCGCCACGGCGAGACCATTCTCATTACCGACCACGACCGGCCGGTCGCCCGGCTCATCCCGGTCGGGAATGAAAACGGCCAGTCGGGCGAGCTTGCGCTTCTGGAACGCAAGGGCATCCTGCGGCGAGGCCATGGAACGGTCTGTCGTTTGGTGCCGCCCCCCGTACCCCTGCAACATGCCAGCGCGCTCCAGGCTTTGCTCGAAGAACGCGAGTCGGGACGGTGAGATTCTGGGATAGCTCTGCAATTCTGCCGTTGCTGGTAGAAGAAGCGAGCACAGCCTCTGCACTCGGCTATTACGAAAACAATCCGGAAATCGTTGCATGGTGGGGAACCCCGGTCGAATGCGCATCCGCCCTGGCCCGGCTTGAACGTGAAGCCCAGCTTGATTCGACAGAAGTTACGCGGGCGCTGGGTCAAATGGCTGCGCTGCAGGCAGCCTGGTATGAAGTGCAACCCCTGGACAACGTACGCCAGATCGCGCAACGCCTGCTGCGGCTTCACCCTTTGCGTGCCGCCGATTCACTGCAATTGGCCGCAGCGCTGCTTGTGTGCGAGCACAGGCCGGAAGGTTGGCAGTTCGTATGCCTGGATAAGCGCTTGAGTCTGGCGGCCGAGCGCGAAGGCTTTATCGTCGTCCAGAATTTTTTGGATTGAACGAGAGGAAAGCGGCATGAGATTTCCCGCAGTGTTCAATTCCACCTCGTGGGTCGCCAGTCGCCCACACCGCGACGTGCGGTCGCGTTTCAATGGATAATCCGGGGTGAAGCATTGCAATCCCCAACACTCATCAACATGACCTACACCGGAATCACCCTGGCGCTATCAAAAGGCCGCATCTTTGAAGAAACCCTGCCGCTGCTGGCCGCGGCCGGCATCACGCCGTCCGAAAGCCCCGAGTCCTCGCGCAAGCTCATCATCGGCACCAACCGTCCCGACGTGCGCCTCATCATCGTGCGCGCCAGCGACGTGCCGACTTACGTGCAATACGGTGCCGCCGACCTCGGCATTGCCGGCAAGGACGTGCTCAACGAACACGGTGGCAGCGGACTCTACCAGCCGCTGGATCTCCAGATCGCCAAGTGCCGCATGATGGTTGCCGTGCGCGAAGGCTACGACTACGCCGGCACCGTGAAAGAGGGCGCGCGCATCCGCGTTGCCACCAAATACGTCAACGCCGCGCGCGACCACTTTGCGTCCAAGGGGGTGCACATCGACCTCATCAAGTTGTATGGTTCGATGGAGCTTGCGCCCCTGGTAGGACTGTCCGATGTGATTGTTGATCTGGTTTCCACCGGCGGCACCCTCAAAGCCAACGGGCTGGTGGCGGTGGAACACATCAGCGATGTCAGTTCGCGGCTGGTGGTGAACCAGGCGGCGTTGAAACTCAAGCGCAGTGTGATTCAGCCGGTGATTGATGCGTTTTCAATGGCTGTTAGGCAGTGATTGCGTGGCCAGGTTAGACGCCGTACTTGTGCAGGATTGTGGAGTGCTACGTTTATTTTTTTGGAATAGGCCTAGGCAGTATTCTCATTGATCAATGAGATTACGAGATAGCGCATACAAATTCAGGCGATGAATAGTGTACAGATTTGCTCTAGTAGGTTGCGGACGCATTGCTAAAAGGCATGCGGAGTTGCTGAGTGGCGTCGTCCAGGACGCGCGGCTCGTCGCGGTATGCGATGTTGATGCTGGCAAAGCGCGATCATTCGGCGAGAAACATGGCGTGGACTGGTACCAGAGCATCGACGAGATGATGTCGCGTGCACAGCCGGATGTGGTGTCGGTGCTGACGCCGAGCGGGATGCATCGCGATCATGTGCTTCAACTGGCACCCTACGGCAAGCACATTGTGGTCGAGAAGCCAATGGCCCTGACGCTGGACGACGCCGATGCCATGATCGCCGCATGCGATGCGCACGCCTGTCGCTTGTTCGTGGTCAAACAGAACCGTTTCAATGTGCCGGTCGTGAAATTGCGCGAGGCCATGGAAAACAAGCGCTTCGGCAAGCTGGTCATGGGTACGGTCAGGGTACGCTGGTGCCGTACCCAGGCCTACTACGACATGGACGCCTGGCGCGGAACCTGGGCGCTGGACGGCGGGGTGCTGACCAACCAGGCCAGTCATCACGTCGATCTGCTGGAATGGATGATGGGCGATGTCGAGTCCGTTTTCGCCAGAAGCACGACGGCGCTGGTGAACATCGAATCGGAGGATACGGCGATCGCCGTGCTCAAGTTTCGCAACGGTGCGCTGGGGTGCATCGAGGCCACGACCGCGACCCGTCCCAAGGATCTGGAAGGCTCCATATCGATTCTTGGCGAGAAGGGCACCGTGGAAATCGGCGGCTTCGCGGTCAACCAGATGAAAACCTGGTCGTTCGCGGAACCGGAACCAGACGACGCCGACGTGATGCAGAAATATTCGGTCAATCCGCCCAACGTCTATGGCTTCGGCCACCAGGCCTACTACGAGCACGTGCTGGACTGCCTGCAGAGCGGCAGGCAGCAGCTGGTGGATGGGCTGGAAGGGCGACGCAGCATCGAGCTCATCAGCGCCATCTACGAATCCATCGAGACCGGCCGCGAAGTGCCGTTGCGATTCATCCCCAAACGCTGCCGGCTGGGGGCGCGAAGTGCCTGAGCAACGCCCGCATTTGCTGGAATGCGGCATCCGCGACGTCGTGTTCGGCACGGGCGTCAAGGTGGTCCAGCCGGCCAATCTGTATGGTTGCCAGATCGGCGATGACTGCTTCATCGGACCCTTCGTCGAGATCCAGAAGGAAGCCCGCATTGGGGCGCGGACGCGGATACAGTCGCACAGCTTCGTCTGCGAACTGGTGAGCATCGGCGAGGACTGTTTCGTCGGCCATGGCGTCATGTTCATCAACGACACCTTCGCCACGGGCGGGCCGGCGCGCGGCCGCAAGGAGCTGTGGCGCAGCACGCGCATCGGCAACCGCGTGTCCATCGGTTCCAATGCCACCATCCTGCCGGTCGAGATCTGCGACGATGTGGTGATCGGCGCGGGGGCGGTGGTGACCCGGTCCATTACCCGGCCGGGTTGCTATGTCGGCAATCCGGCCCGCCTGCTCGAACGCAACGAAGACCAGGCCCGGTGATTTCATGCACTGCGCGCAGCCCGGCCTGGTTTGCCCTGATTGATTGAGTTTGCCCCATGAACAAGATTCCCTTCGCCGATCTCCACGCCCAGTATCTGAGCATCAAGCCGCAGATCGACGACGCCATCGCAGCCGTCATCCGCGACTCGGCGTTCATCCGTGGTCCCTACGTGGAGCGTTTCGAGTCGGAATTCGCCGAGGCGCTGGGGGTGCCGCACTGCGTCTCCTGCGCCAACGGCACCGACGCGCTTTACATTGCGATGCACGCCATGGGCGTGCGGCCCGGGGACGAGATCATCACCACGGCGCATTCCTGGATTGCCACCTCCGAGACGATTACCCAGTCAGGTGGCCGGGTGGTGTTCTGCGACACTGAGCGCGACAGTTTCAACATCGATGCTGCCCAGATCGAGTCCAGGATCACCCCGCGCACTGTCGGCATCATTCCTGTCCATCTGTATGGTCAGGCGGCCGACATGGATGCGATCATGGCCATCGCCAGGAAACACGGCCTGTGGGTTATCGAGGACTGCGCTCAGGCACATCTCGCGCGCCACAAAGGGCGTCTGGTCGGCACATTTGGGCAAGCCGCCAGTTTTTCTTTCTATCCGGGTAAGAATCTTGGCGCGATGGGAGACGCTGGCGCTGTGGTTACCGGCGACCGCGACCTAGCACAGCGCATGGCGATGTTCGCGCGTCATGGCGGCCTGAACAAAGGCGAGCATCAGATCGAGGGCATCAACAGTCGCCTTGATGGCATGCAAGCGGCTATTCTGTCCGTGAAACTGCGACACCTCAATGCTTGGACCCGTGCGCGCCGCGACAAGGCGGCAAACTACAACGCCATGCTGACAGGCATCGCTGGTCTGGAGACACCAGTAGAAGGGGAGGGATGCGAGCACGTTTACCATCTCTACGTCGTGCGTCACGACCGGCGCGACGAACTGGCGGCCCATCTCGCGGCAGCCGGCATCCAGACCGTGATTAATTATCCCGTTGCCTTGCCTTTCCTGCCGGCCTATCAGCGATTCGGCCATGTGCCCGTGGATTTTCCCAATGCCTGGGCGAACCAGGGCCGTATCCTGTCACTCCCGATCTTTCCTGAGATGAGCGAATCCCAGCATGGACGGGTGGTGGAGGCGCTCCGGCGCTTTGCCTGTAAGGTGACGGATAACCTGAAGTAGGCATGAGGACCGCATCGAACCTGATTCGTCATCGTGTTCTGGCCATACAGTTGAACTTTTTAGTCCTTGCCAACCTTGGGGAAATTGGATGATTCCGTTTATCGACTTGAAGCAGCAATACTCGCTCTTGCAGGAGGATGTAGAAGCTGCAGTTTTGAAGGTGTTGCGTAGCGGGCAATACATCCTTGGCCCGGAAGTGGGTGAACTCGAACGGGAACTGGCCGCTTTCGTCGGGACAAAATATGCTGTGACCTGTGCTTCGGGGACGGATGCACTGATGATCGCCCTGATGGCCAAGGGCATTGGTTCCGGGGATGCCGTTTTCACGACGCCGTTCACTTTCGTGGCCACGGCAGAAGTCATCGCCCTGCTGGGAGCCACCCCGGTGTTTGTCGATATCGATCCCACGACATACAACATCGATGTGGTCGCTCTGGAGCGTGCCATTGTCGACTTGCAGCAGAGTGGCCGCCTGCAATCCGGAAACGCAACGCGTGAAGGACTGCGAGCACGTGCCATTATTCCGGTTGACCTGTTCGGGCTGCCAGCCGAATACGACCGGATCAACGCACTCGCGCAGAAATACGGCCTCGACGTGATCGAGGATGCAGCACAAAGCTTCGGCGGCAGCCATAAGGGTCGCAGGGCCGGTTCCCTGGCTGGAATTGGCTGTACTTCCTTCTTTCCCGCCAAACCGCTGGGGTGTTACGGGGATGGCGGTGCGCTGTTCACCGACGATGAATTGCTGACCCAGCTGTTCCACTCAATCCGGGTACATGGACAGGGACAGGATCGCTACGAGAATGTACGCCTCGGCATCACGGGTCGGCTTGATACCATCCAGGCCGCCATTCTTCTGGCCAAGCTCAGGGTATTCCAGCAGGAAATCGAGGCACGGCAGCGGGTGGCTGCGTCCTACGATGAGGCGATCCGTGCGGCAGGGGTGCCACTGACGGTTCCCGTTGTTCCGGAGGGGTACCTGTCCGCGTGGGCACAGTATTCCCTGCTGGCAGAAGATGAAGAGCACCGGCAGTCCATGCTGGACAGACTCAAGGCTGCCGGGGTGCCGACTGCCATCTACTATCCTCGCCCCTTGCATCTGCAGAAGGCCTTCGCAGACCTGGGGCATAAAACGGGTGATTTTCCCGTCGCAGAGGATGTCGCCAGGCGGATATTCAGTGTGCCCATGCATCCGTATCTGTCGGACGAGACGATCGGGCACATTGTTCAAGCAATGAAATAAATAGGGCAGGATATGGCCAGCAACGTGTTTATTCATCCAACCGCAAATGTGGCTGACTCGGCGGCAATCGGCGACGGCACGAAAGTGTGGATCAATGTGCAGATCCGCGAGCATGCCGTGGTCGGCAGCAACTGCATCATCTCGAAGGATGTCTACATCGACCATGCCGTCAGCATCGGCGACGGCTGCAAAATCCAGAACGGCGTGTCCGTCTACAACGGCGTGACTATCGAAGACAGGGTTTTCGTCGGGCCCAATGCGGTATTCACAAACGACAAAGTTCCGCGGGCATTCAATACAACGTGGAAGGTCACACCGACGCTGGTGAGGAGCGGTGCCAGCATTGGTGCCAACGCCACAATCGTGTGCGGCATTACCATCGGGGAATATGCCATGGTCGCAGCAGGGGCTGTCGTCACCAAGGATGTGGCACCGTACACTCTCGTGGCAGGCAATCCGGCACGCCGGATAGCGACAGTGGACGAGTATGGGAATCGTGTTGAGGATACAAAAAAATGACAGCCAGAAAATTCATCCGGGTTGGCCTGATCGGCTTGGGAAAAATGGGACAGAATCACTTGCGCATTCTCTCGATGCTCAAGACCGTGGAGCTTGTCTTCATCCATGACGCCGACGCAGAAATTGCGAAACGGCTGTCAAACCAGTATGGCGTTCCCGCCAGCACTGACCTGGTTTACGAACTGGGGGCAGTCGATGCCGTTGTGATTGCAACGCCGACCAGCACGCACAGCGAGTACGTGAAGAAGATCGGCCACAAGGTCAAGAATATCTTCGTCGAGAAGCCGCTGGCTGCCACCCTGCAGGAGGCTGAGGATCTGCATGCCTATGCAGTGGCAGAGAAGATCAATCTCATGGTGGGCTTCATCGAACGATTCAATCCTGCGGTGCAGGGCGTCAAGAGGGTTCTCGACCGGTCGAGCCGTGTTGTTAGCATCGATTTTACTCGCACCAATAAACTCAGCGCCAGAATCACTGATGTTGACGTCGTCACCGACCTTATGATTCATGACATTGATCTGGCTCTGTATCTGAACGGCCCGATCAAATCCATGGAAGCGCATGGCATGGCGAACGGTGCCATGATCGATTTCGCTTCAGCCTTGCTTACCCACGAGAATGGGCGTTTCTCCCGCATTCAGGCTAGCCGGGTCACCGAGAAGAAGATGCGCTCCATCCAGGCTACCTGTCTGGACATGTTTGTCGACTGCGAACTGGTGCGCAAGGAGATCGTCATCAATCGCCAATCCGAGATCCGGCAAGTCGAGGGTGAGCCCTATACGATCAGTGCCATCGAGGAGGCGGTGGAGGTAAAGCCCCAGGAAGCCCTGCTGTCAGAGTTGCAGGCGTTTATTGCGAGTTGCGCTGGAGGGGCCACCGAAGGCTTGCCGGATGCGCACGCTGGCTTGGAAGCCATGCAGGTTTGTGCCCGGATTCAGGAATCCATCCTGCATGGGTAAGCGCGCCTCCCTTGCAGGGCAGGAAGTCCTGGTCACGGGCGGAGCCGGCTTCATCGGCAGTCATCTGGTTGACCGGCTGCTTCAATACGGTGCATCCCGCGTGGTGGTTATCGACAATCTGTTTGTCGGTTCCGAGGAGAATCTTGTCGCGGCCATGGCGACGGGACGCTGCGTGTTCTACCGCGATGATGCCGAGTTGTCTGGCAGCCTTGCCTATATCTTCGAGCGGCACCGGATCGAAACGGTGTTCAACTGCGCCACTAAGGCGCTCAACTATTCTTTCCTGAATCCTGAGAACGCCTTCTCGACCAATGTGACTGTGGCACTGAATCTGCTTGAGCTGCTACGGCGGGGTGCATTCCGGACCTTGTGCCACTTCTCGACCTCCGAGGTCTACGGCTCGGCAGTCTACGAACCGATGGACGAAGCGCATCCGCGCAATCCCACCACGACCTATGCGGCAGGCAAGGCAGCAGCCGACATGGCAGTCGAAAGCTATGTGCGCATGTTCGATGTTGACGCCTTCATTGTCCGCCCATTCAACAACTACGGGCCGCGGCAGAACTACAAGGGGCTGCTGGCGGGGGTCATCCCTATCACCGCGTGGCGCATTTTGACGGGCGGCCAGCCGGAGCTTCACGGCGACGGCGAGCAGAGCCGCGACTTCATTTACGTCCACGATACCGTCGACGCAGTGATCAAGCTCTACGATGCCGCCGTTCCGGGCGAATCCGTCAACATCTCCACGGACAACCAGATAACCATCAGCCAGCTTCTGCAGATGATCTGCCGGCAAATGGGATACGAGGGCGAGATCGTCGGCAAGCCCGGCCGCAAGTCGGATGTGCTGTGCCATAACGCCAGCAACGAGAAGGTCCGACGCATGATCGACTATTCGCTGACTCCCTTCGAGGAAGGCCTGGCCGAGACCTTGCGCTGGTACCGGGAGCAGGTCAAACCATGAGCGCCCCGGAAATCAGGCTCATCCGCCCCTACATCGGCTTCGACGAGGTCGAAGCCGATTTCCGCAAGGTGTTCGAAAGCGGCATCTTCACGCGTGGACCCAACGTCGAGGCGTTCCGTAGCGAACTCGCAGCCTACACCGGCGCGCGGCACGCATTCCTGACGACGTCAGCCACGACGGCCCTCTGGGTTTGCCTGAAACTGCTGGGGATCAGCCCGGGGGATGAGGTCGTCGTGTCGGACTTTTCCTTCCCGGCCACCGCCAACGTCGTCGAGGATCTGGGCGCACGGCCGGTTTTCGCCGATGTCTCCCTTGAGACCTTTAACATGCTTCCCGAGGAGATCGAGCGCAAGATCAATGCACGCACCAAGGCCGTCATCTTTGTCGATGCCTTTGGCAATCCGACTGGCCTGTCGCGGATCAAGACGGTCTGCGAGCGCCATGGGTTGCCGCTCATTGAGGATGCGGCATGCGCCATCGGCAGTGCTGAGGGCGGACGCCGTTGCGGCAGCATCGCGGATCTGACCTGTTTCAGCTTTCACCCCAGAAAACTGCTCACCACCGGTGAGGGTGGAGCGATCACCACCAACCGGGACGACTGGGCAGCATGGCTGGAAACGAAGCTCGCGCACGGCGCGCATGGCATGAAAGGGCCCGGGCTGGACTTCGTCGATTACGGCTACAACTTCCGCATGTCGGAGTTGCAGGCAGTCATGGGGCGGAAGCAGCTGGCCAAGCTCGAAGCCATCGTCGACGAGCGGAATGCAATACGTGATGCCTATGTCGCGGCGCTCGCGACGTCCGGGTTCGAAGTGCAAAAGATCGGTGAAGATGTGCGCCATAACGTCCAGTCCCTCGTTTTCCGGGTCGCGGAGGGCGGCAATCGTGATCGTCTGATATCTGATCTGAAATCACAGAGCGTGGAAGCGACCATCGGAACCTATGCGTTGAGTGCCACGACCTACTACCTGCAGCGTTATCACGATGCGCAACCCAATTCAGCGAAGCTGGGTGGGATTGCGATCACCCTGCCATGCTACAGCGGCGTGGATGTCGAACGCGTCGTCCAGGCGATTCGCGCCTCCTAGGATATGGGTCTGGTCAAACACGTCGTCTTTCTCGGCAGCAAGGAACTCGGTCTGGAAGTGTTGCGAACGACTTGGGGCCTGCGCCCCGAGGCGCTACGCGCCGTGGTCACCTTTGATGACAGCGCGGACAGCCGTAGCGTATTGGAGCAGTTTGTCGCCTTCGGGGAAGAAACCGGCGTGCCGGTGCATGTTGCGAAGAATCCGCGTCATGCGGAGGAAATCATCGCTTCCGTCTCGCCTGACTTGTGTCTCGTCGTCTGCTGGTACTGGCTGCTGAGCGAATCCGTCATCGAGGCGCTTCCTGCAGGCGCAATCGGTGTGCACAACTCGCTCCTGCCGAAATACCGCGGGGGCTCTCCGCTGGTGTGGGCTATCATCAACGGAGAAACCGAGGCTGGATTTTCCCTTTTTTCCTTTGCACGGGAAATGGATGAGGGTGATGTCTGGCTGCAGGAGAAAGTCGACATTGCCCCGCGGGACACGATAGACACGGTCTCGCAAAACATTCAGCGCAAGCTCCTCGAAACGCTCGATACACGCTGGTGTGCACTGCTGGATGGGGAAGTCAGGCCATCCCGACAGCGTCATGAACTGGCGACATATTGCGCCCAGCGTTTTCCGGACGACAGCAGGATCGACTGGCGCTGGAGCGCGGAGCGGGTCTTCAATTTCATCAGGGCGCTCAGCCCGCCGTATCCGCTGGCCTTCATTGCCTACCAGGGCAAGCAGGCTCTGGTTGCGGGGGCTGATATCTTCGAGCAGCCCTACTTCGGCATGCCCGGCCAGGTGGCGAGGGCGGGTGATGCCGGCGTGTTTGTTGTCTGCGGCGACAACCGTGCGGTCATTCTTAGGACTCTGATCGTGGACGGTGTGAGACAGCCTGCCAGTAATGTTTTTCCCTCGATCAAAATCAGGCTGGATTGACGATCATGATCCACGTTGTTGATTACGGCACCGGCAATGTCGGATCGGTGCTCAACATGATTCGCAAGGTGGGGGGCGAGGCGCGGGCAAGCGGCGATCCCGGCGAACTGTCTAGGGCAACGAAGCTGCTCCTGCCCGGCGTAGGCAGTTTCGACAATGCCGTGCAGAAACTGGGGAAGCTGGGCTTGCCCGACTTGCTGCGGGACAAGGCGCGGGAAGGCGTGCCCCTGCTGGGTATCTGCCTAGGCATGCAACTGCTCTCGGACGGGAGCGAAGAAGGTGTGCTCCCGGGACTGGGCCTGATTCCGGGCAGGGTAAGCCGTTTCTCCTTTGGTCAGGAATGGCCGGATCTGAAAATTCCACATATGGGCTGGAACCGGGTCAGGCGGTGCAAGACGCATCCGCTGCTCAATGGGTTGGATGAGAATTCGAGATTCTATTTCGTCCACTCCTATCACTATCAATGCCAGGACGAGGCAGATGTCCTGCTGGAAACCACCCACGGATACGATTTCACATCGGGTGTGCAGAGGGAGAACGTGATGGGTGTACAGTTCCACCCCGAGAAGAGCCATCGTTATGGCATGCAGTTGATGAGAAATTTTGTTGAGATATAAGCGATGCTAGCGGCCCGCCTCATGCCCTGCCTGCTCATGAAGCGCGGGGCGCTAGTCAAGACGGTCCAGTTCAAGACCCCGGTCTATGTCGGTGACCCGGTCAATGCGGTCAGGATTTTCAACGAGAAGGAAGTTGACGAGCTGATCCTGCTGGATATCACTGCGACGACAGAGCGCCACAACATTGATTTCGAGACACTTGAAAAACTGACCAGCGAGTGTTTTATGCCGATCTGTTATGGCGGTGGCGTGAGAACGATCGACGACATGCGCCGCCTCTATGCGCTAGGTATCGAGAAGATTTCGCTGAGCGCGGCGGCCATCGAGCGTCCGGCCCTGGTGACCGAGGCGGCTACCGAGTTCGGCAATCAGGCCATAGTCGTCACCTTGGACGTCAAGAAAAACCTGTGGGGCAAGTATTCCGTCCGCACCCATGGCGGAAGCGTAGACACCAGGCGGCACCCAGTTGATCTCGCCCGCGAAATGGAAGCTGCCGGCGCGGGCGAGATTCTGGTGAATGCCATCGACCGCGATGGTACATGGTCGGGTTTCGACCTGAAGCTGTTGCGTGAGATCAGCGCTTCGGTGCGAGTGCCGGTCATTGCTTGCGGTGGTGCGGGCACCTTGCCAGACGTGCGTGGCGCGGTCAGGGAGGGCGGGGCATCGGCAGTTGCCATCGGCAGCATGGCGGTCTTTCAGGGGAAAGACCTGGGGGTTCTGATCAAATTTCCGTCCCGTGAGCAGCAGGACGCATTGTTCGAGTGAGTTGGTATGTCAAAGCAGATTTGTAGCCGTTGCATCTACGATGAGTCGGTGCCGAACATCACATTCGACGAGGAGGGCGTCTGCAGCTATTGCCGCCAGATCGAGACCCTGGAAAAAGAATACCCGACGGGTGGCGAGGGTGAGGCGCGCCTGCGTCGGATGATCGATGAAATCAAGGCTGCCGGCAGAGGGAAGAAATACGACGCGATCATCGGCGTGAGCGGTGGTTGCGATTCTTCCTATCTGGTACACCGGATGCACGAGCAGGGTGTCCGCCTGCTGGCTGCGCACTTCGACAACACCTGGAACTCGACGATTGCCACCGAGAACATCCACAACCTTCTAGACAAGCTCAACATCGATCTGTTCACGATCGTCGTCGACAACAAGGAATATGATGATATCTACCGCTCGTTCCTCAAGGCGGGCGTGAAGGATCTGGAGACCCCAACGGATATCGGACTCGCCACCACTCTCTACAAGGCGGCGGAAAAATTCGGCGTGAAATACATGATCGAAGGCCATTCGTTCCGCACCGAGGGAATTGCGCCGCTGGGCTGGATCTACATGGACGGGAAATACATCGAATCTGTGCAGAAGCAGTTCGGAACCTACCCGCTCAAGACCTTCCCTAACCTCTGGATGAAGGATTTCCTGCGCTGGATGGTGTTCGGCCGCATCAAGAAAGTGCGACCGCTCTACTTCATGGACTACGACAAGGAAGCGGCAAAGAAATTGCTGGCTGAAAAATACGACTGGCGCTGGTACGGGGGACATCATCTGGAAAACCGCTTCACGGCTTTCTATCACAGCTATTTCTTACCGCGGCGCTGGAGTATCGACTTCCGCATTGCCGGCTACGCGGCTTACTGCCGTAACGGATGGATGTCTCGGGAGGAAGGCCTCAGCCTCATGCAGGAGGCGCCGTACATGGAGTCTGACCTCCTGGAATACGTTATCAAACGGCTGGGATTCAGCAGCGAGGAGTTCGAATCACTGATGACGATGCCGAAGAAGACGTTCCGCGACTACAAGACCTACAAGCGTACATTCGAGCGCATGCGGCCTTTCTTCTGGCTGATGTACAAGATGGACCTGGTTCCGAAGAGCTTCTACATGAAGTACACGGCGAAAGCCTGATTCTTATCCATACGCTGCGCAAATGTTGGCATCCCTGCTGCCGCTCAGAAGCTTCATCGTCAGGCTGGCTTTTGTCCTGCAGAAGCTGCTGCTTTTGGCTTCATATTTCATTTCCCGCTTGCTGCTGCGCAAGGTTTCCAAGAGGGTGCCATGGGTCGTCGGTGTCGATGAAATCGCCGCGAATGTTTTTAATATCGGCGAAGTCCTCGCACCTGCCATCAAGGTAAGCTTCTCGAGGCATCCTTTCTACGACTACAAGTACGATCATTGTCCGGGGGGCAGGAACAGCTTTCTCTCGTATGTGATTCGTGCCTTGTATGGTCCTGTGCTTCTTGGTTATCTCGCCAACAAGGCCGATGCGTTCTTTTATGTCGGTGGATCGGGATTTCTTGTCAACGAAGTGGACGGCAGGGCATACGAGTTCGCATTCCTGAAGAAAAGAGGCAAGAGGGTCGCGTGTTATTTTTGCGGGAGCGAGATTCGCTCGATCAAATTGATGGAGGTGTTCTCGCGAGAACGGGATATGGACGTTGTGACCACCTACCAGGTGATTGCCCAACCTTTCATCGCTTCGGAATACAAGGAGAGAATCCGCTACCTCCTGGCCATGAGTGCCAACCAGTTCGCTGACCATATCTTCAATGCGCCAGTTGACCAGATGTCATACATTGAGCGCGGTGTTCATCCATTCATGTATTTTCATCCGGTGAAGCATTTCAGAAGACGGGACGAAAAATTTTCGGATCCAGGCCCGGTGAGAATACTCCACGCACCTTCCTCCCCCTTGATTAAGGGCACTCCGTTGGTCCGCGCTGCCATCAAGAAACTCAAGCTGGAGGGCTATGTTTTCGAGTACAAGGAACTGATCGGGGTGCCGAATGCCGTTGTACTTGAAGAACTGGGGAATGCCCACATCGTATTGAATGAGTTTTATGCTTTCGTGCCCGGACAGTTCGGTATAGAAGCCTTGGCGGCACATTGCGCACTGATGACATCTGCAGACGAGCATATTGAGACTTCGCTGCCAGCGGGTTCGAACCAGGCCTGGCTGGTTACTCCATATTGGGAAATACATGACAAGTTGAAGGCACTGCTCGATAACCGGAAGCTCATAAAATCGTACGCCGATACGGGATATGACTGGGCCGAAAGGAATTGTACTTACGACGTGTCATCCAGACGGCTGAGGAGCATTCTTGAACTCGGCAGTGTGGTTGAGTAACGATGCTCCGAATCTTCTTGAGGGATTCGCTTTTTTATACGGCGTCCAATATTCTCACTCGGGGGTTGACCTTCCTGCTGTTGCCCCTCTACACGCGCGTCTTCAGCCCGGAGGAGTTTGGCGCACTTGATTACCTGACCATAGTTGGCAGCTTCATTTCCGTAACAGTTGCCCTTGAGATTGCACAGGGGCTCGCCCGCTTCATCCCCGAGCGCTTGGATGATCAGACTGCCAAGCGGGCATATGCCTCCACGTCCCTCTGGTTTACCGTTTTCAGCTACACGTTGCTGATGCTATTGGTGCTGATTTTTCAGCGTGAACTGGCTGAAATGCTGCTGGATTCCGAGCTCAAGGCAGATTTGATCGTCGTCGCATCCGCCTCCTTCTGGGTGAACGGCCTTGTCTATCTCGTGCAGAGTCAATTGAGGTGGGAACTCAGGGCGAAGGCCAGCAGCCTGCTTTCCGTCGTGTCGGCGCTGCTGGTGATTGTTTTCACGCTGGTCATGGTTGTCTGGTTGCGCTGGGGGCTGGCCGGTGCCTTGCTGGCGCAGATACTGGGTGGTCTCGTCGCACTGGCCCCCGGTTTTTACCTCACGCGATCCAGTTATGGCCTTACGTTCGACTGGCGGCGACTGCGCGAGATGCTCGCCTTTTCGATTCCGCTGATCCCCTCGAGCGTGGGGGTGATGCTGGCCCTGTATATCGATCGCATTGCCATCAAGGAATTGATGTCGCTTTCGGATGTTGGCCTGTATGGCGTCGGCTACAAGGTGGCCATGGTCGTCTCCCTGGCTTTGGTGGGCTTTCGTGGAGCATTGACCCCACTTGTATACGCACACCACAAGAAAGAAAGCACTCCCTCCGATCTGGCGAGGATTTTCAGAATATTCTGCGCCTTCTCGCTTTTGCTGTTCGCCTTCCTGTCCCTGTTCGCGCGCCAGATTGTCGGAGTGCTGGTGCCCGAGTCCTATTCGGCCGCAGCCACAGTGGTACCGATTCTGGTCTTGTCCGTCCTGTTATCGAGTATGTATATTTTTGCGCCGGGACTCGATATAGAAAAACGTACCGGCATGATTGCCATCATCAACATCGTTGCGGCTGCACTCAATACAGTGTTGAATTTCGCCTTTATTCCGATATTGGGCATCGAAGGTGCGGCACTGGCGACCCTGGTATCTTTCTTTTGCGCCTTCTGTTTCTATATGTGGTTCAGCCAGAAACTCTATCCTGCCCCGCATGAGTGGTGGAAACTGCTTTCTGCATTCGCTTTCGTGGTCGTCGCTGTTGTTCTTGCGGGTTTCGTAAACGTCGTTCCATGGCTTGACTGGATATTCAGGCTCATCGTTCTTGTGGTCGTCTTTTTTGGTGTTGTTTGGCTGGAATTGCTTCAGCCGGCAGAAGTTGTTCGTGCCTTGAACATGTTGCGCAAGGTCGGGTATTCCGGAAATTGATCATGTGCCTTGAACAGATTGCAATGACTTTGTGGACGATTTTCCGGTGAGGCTTTTTCAGAATTCCGGCATTTATCCAACTTATCTTACCAAGCTGGATCAGGATGCAGCCGGTGCGGCCAACTTCCAGGAACGGAGAGATATTTTCCTTGCGGATCGATATGGCGCCTGCCATTTCCTGAAACCCATTCAGGACGCTCAAAGCGACGCTTTCTTTACCAATGGGGATGACGAAAAACTGCAAAGGCTATGGGCGAGGGAGAGGGGGCTTCCCGCTGAGATATCCCCTGAGGACATTCTGCTTGCCCAGATCGAAGAGCACAGGGCCGAGGTTTTCTACAACCTGGATCCGATGCGTTACGGCAGCGCATTCGTCAGGCGCCTGCCCGGCTGTGTGCGCAGATCAATTTGCTGGCGTGCCGCACCTTCTCCCGGAGCGGATTTCTCCGCTTATGATCGGGTCGTGTGCAATTTTCCATCCATTATCGAATCCTGGCGTCGCATCGGATGGCAAGCCGGTTACCTGACGCCGGCCCATGATCCGGAAATGGATGCGTTTTCGGAACATACGGAACGCTCGCTGGATGTCCTTTTCATCGGCGGGTACAGCCGCCACCACACCCGGCGTGCCAGAGTGCTGGAAGCCGTGGCACAGTTAGCTTCCCGTTACAGTGTGTTGTTTTGCCTGGACGCGTCACGGGTGACTCGTCTGGCTGATTCGCCACTGGGTTTGCTGCCGGGGCTGTCACGCTACCGGCGGCCTCGCGGTATCCGGCAGGTGGCGGCGGCTCCGGTATTCGGGCGCGACCTGTACCGCCTGATGTCCCGTGCGAAAATTGTGCTGAATGGTGCCATCGATATGGCCGGCGAGGATCGTGGCAATATGCGCTGCTTCGAGGCACTGGGCTGCGGTGCCCTGATGGTTTCCGACCACGGGCATTACCCGGACGGGTTCGTGGAGGGTGAAACCATGCTGACGTATCGCAGCGCCGAGGAGGCCGCAGCACGGACTGTCCATATACTGGAAAACTGGGGGCAGGGCAGGGAAATCGCAGCAAGGGGGCAGAGGATGGTCGGGAGCCGGTACAGCAAGACCATTCAGTGGGAAATGTTCCAGGCACTTTTGTAACAAGACATGACATGAGGTTGTCGATGTTGTTTGAGATCAAGGAATTGCTGGATAGCTTGGCCACGCCATTCTATAAAATGCATGGGCGCAGGCCATGGAGTCCCGGTTACTACACGGAGAAGAAAAGGGCGATTTGTTCCGCGATCGACATGGGCATCCTTCTCGGGGGGGGCGAATTGCCAAAGAAGTACGGCTATCGCATCGATGAGCGTTCTGTGGAATATCCATGGCTGTTTGCCCAATTGCCGAAAAACCCAGGAAGGATGCTTGATGCAGGTTCTGCGCTGAATCACCGCTTTCTCGTCGAGCGCGCGCCCTTGAAACATGCGCAGTTGACCATCATGACGCTCGCACCGGAAAAACGCTGTTTCTGGGAGCGTTCCATTTCCTACGTGTTCGGGGATCTGAGGAAGACGCTTTTCGCGGACTCGGTATTTGATGTGGTCGTGAGCATATCGACCATCGAACATATCGGTCTCGATAACACCATGCTCTACACCGGCGACGGTTCCAAGAAGGAATCCGATGCCCTGGGATTCATGCCCGCGATTTCCGAATTCAGGCGCATATTGAAGCCAGGTGGAGTTTGCTTGATTACCGTACCTTTCGGCCGCCGGGGGGTGCACGACTGGTATCAGGTTTTTGACCACGACCTGGTAGCTAAGGTGATCGAGACTTTCCAGCCCACTACGCACACAGTCGAATACTTTGGGTACGGTATGGACGGCTGGTGTCGAACCGAAGGCGAGAATATCGCGGATGCCGAATTTTTCGACGTGCACGAGGGCAAGCCGTTCGGTGCGGATTTTGCGGCAGGCGCGCGCGGCGTGGCATGCATTAGGCTGGTGGCGTGAATCTTGATTACTGGTTGAGGCGGCTCACGGGCAGGGCTACATGCGTGGCGGGACGAGGAACGAAGTTGGTGTCGTCCGCCCGCATCCGCAACATCCGTGGTAACAGCACCCGCATCAGGATAGGCAGCCGCACACTGGTTGCAGGCGAGCTATTGGTGTTCGCGCATGGCGGGAGCATCATGGTCGGGGACTGGTGTTACATCGGGGAGGGTACCCGCATCTGGTCATCGAGTTCGATCACTATCGGTGATCGTGTATTGATCGCTCATAACGTCAACATCTTTGATTCGATGACCCACCCGCTCGGTGCCAGACAGCGCCATGAACATTTCAAGGCAATCCTGCTGAACGGGCATCCGTCCAATATCGACCTGGGGGAACAACCCGTGACGATAGCGAATGATGTGTGGATAGGTACCAATGCCTGTTTGCTGCGTGGCGTCTCTATAGGTGAGGGAGCGATCGTGGCTGCGGGTTCGGTGGTGACCAAGGACGTGCCCCCCTATACCATCGTCGCCGGCAATCCGGCGCGGGTGGTACGCGAGTTGGGATCCGATGAGCGCTGACCGGACTTTTTCCAGCTGGGAGGAAGCCGTGGCTTGGTTGCGCGGGCAGCCGGACCAGTCGCGACTGGTCGCCGACTGCTATTACGATGATCCCCTCATCGATGCGGCAGTGCGCTACTGGCGCAGCGAAGAATGGCAGGCGGTGCGCGACAGGCTGGCCGGCCGCACGGGCAGCGCACTCGATATCGGCGCGGGGCGCGGGATCGCCAGCTATGCGCTGGCGCGCGAGGGTTTCGCGGTGACGGCGCTGGAACCCGATCCCAGCGCACTCGTCGGAGCGGCGGCGATCCGCTCGCTGGCCACGGGATCCGGCCAGCCGATCCAGGTGGTCGAGGAATTCTCGGAACGCCTGCCTTTTGCCGATGGTAGTTTCGATGTGGTCTTTGCACGCGCGGTGTTGCACCATACGCGCGATCTGGAGGCGGCCTGTCGTGAATTCTTCCGGGTGCTCAAGCCGGGCGGCCTGTTCCTGGCGATTCGGGAACATGTCATTTCGCGCCCGGCGGACCTGCCGCGCTTCCTTGAACTGCATCCGTTGCACCGGCTGTATGGCGGCGAACACGCCTTTCCGCTGAAAGACTACGTCGCTGCGCTCAAGCGGGCGGGGTTTGCGAAGCCCGATGTCGTTTCGCCGTGGCGCAGCCCGCTCAATTTCGCGCCCTACACCCTCGAGACGCTCAAGGACGAACTGGCGCAGCGGGTCGCCCGGCGGCTTCCCGGGCTTGGCCGCGTGACGCGGGGGCTGCTCGACGTGCCGGGCGTATGGCCGTTGCTGCGCGCCATCCTGGAACGGGTCGACCATCGCCCGGGACGACTTTACTCCTTCGTGGCGGGGCGAGCTTGAGCATGGCCACCGTCTGGATCACCGGTGCGCACGGTTTCATCGGCCGCTACCTGGCGCGCCGCCTCGCGGCCACAGGGGGGCGGGTTGCCGGCATCGGCCATGGCGCGTGGCCCGAAGCCGAGGCGGCGCAATGGGGGCTGTCGTTCTGGTTGAACGGCGAAATATCGGCCAGCAATCTTGGCCAGATGAAACAGGTTCTCGGGCTTCCAGACCAGGTGTTCCATCTGGCCGGAGGCGCATCGGTCGGTGCGGCCATCGCGCATCCCCACGAAGACTTCACCCGGACCGTGGTTTCCACTGCGGAATTGCTGGAATGGCTGCGCCAGAATGCGCCCACCGCCCGGGTCGTCGCCGTATCGAGCGCGGCGGTCTACGGTTCCACGCACACCGGGGCCATCGCGGAGGAGGCTACGCTGTCGCCGTTCTCTCCCTATGGGGCGCACAAACGCATGATGGAGGAACTGTGTCGTTCCTATGCGTCGAACTTTGCTCTCAGGCTGGCCCTGCCGCGCCTCTTCTCGGTCTATGGGCCTGGCCTGAAAAAGCAGCTGCTATGGGACCTGTGCGGAAAGATCGCTGCGGGCGGCCCGGTCGAACTGGGGGGCAGCGGCAACGAGTTGCGGGACTGGATCGATGTGCGCGACGTTGTGCAGGGCTTGGAACGGGTCTGCGATCTGGCCGACGTCGGGGCACCCGCGATCAATCTGGCTGCAGGCGTGGCGACGTCGGTACGCGACATCGCGGCGCTGGTCTCGGCGTGCTGGACGCGGCCGGGCGCCTTCGCGCCGACCGTTTCGTTCAGCGGTCGTTCCCGGCCGGGCGATCCTTTCAGCCTCGTGGCCGATGTCACGCGCATGCATGCCTGCGGAATCGTGAACCGCATTCCGGTGATGCAGGGGGTTGCCGACTACGTGGCCTGGTATCGCACTCAGGCCGGGGCGGATACCTGATGCGCGTGGCATTTACCCTGATCGGGGGAAAGGACTGGACAGGAGGCCATAATTATCTGCTGAACCTGCTGAAGGCGCTGGCTGATCGTCAGCGGGATCGTCTCACCCCCGTGCTGTTCGTGGGAGACCAGTGCAGTGCCGAGGAGCGGACGGCGCTTGCCGGCATTCCGGGGGTGGAACTGGTGGCCACGCCGCTGTTGAATGCAGCGCGGCGCTCGCGTTCGCTGATCCAAGCCATGCTGCTGGGGCGCGATGTTCCCCTACAACGGCTGTTCCAGGCGCACGCTATCGACGTGGTGTTCGAATCCGCACAGTTCTTTGGCTGGCGTCTCGGCATGCCCGCCATTGCCTGGATTCCGGATTTCCAGCACAAGGCGTTGCCGCATTTGTTCTCCCGTGGCGCCTGGTGGAAGCGCGAACTCGGTTTCCGGGCACAGGTGCTGGGCGGACGCACCATCATGCTGAGCAGCGATGACGCCCGCCATGCGTGCGAGCGTTACTACCCTTCCACACGGGGACGGACGCGGACGGTTCACTTTGCCGTCTCACCCGGCCCCGTGGTTCCGGTGACAGAGGCGCGCGCGGTCGCCGATGCCTACGGCCTACCCGCAGATTTCTTCTTCATGCCCAATCAGTTCTGGCGGCACAAGAATCATGGCCTGGTCCTTGATGCCCTCGACCTGCTGCGGCAGCGAGGCAGACGGCTGGTGGTCGCCGCATCCGGCAAGCAGGCTGATCCGCGCGCGCCGGACTACTTTCCAGCGTTCCGGGCAAGGCTGGAAAAATCGGGCCTGAACGAGAATTTCCGCCTGCTCGGGATGATTCCCTATCCACATCTGGCGCTGCTCATGCACGCCTGTACGGCACTGCTCAACCCCTCCCTGTTCGAGGGCTGGAGCACGACGGTCGAGGAAGCTCGATCGATGGGAACCCCCATGCTGCTGTCGGATCTGGAGGTGCATCGGGAACAGATGGGGAATGACGCCGCGTATTTCGAACGCGATTCCGCCTTGGCGCTAGCCGACGCACTGGATGCATTCGTGCCGCTCGATGCTGCGCAGCGTGCACAACGCACGGACGTCGCGCGGGCTGCTGCGTTTCAGGCCGTCGAACGCTACGCCCGGGATTTTGCGGGACTTGCGGAGCAGTGCAGAACGCGACGCGCAGGAACATGAAAATCAGCATCATCACGGTGGCGTACAACGCGGCCCATACCCTGGGCGACACGCTCGCATCGGTCGCCGCGCAGACGCATCCCGACATCGAACACATTGTGGTGGACGGGGCGTCGACCGACGGCACCCTGGCTGTCGTCGAGCGCCAGGGTGGGCACGTCGCACGGCTGATTTCTGAACCCGACAAGGGCATCTACGACGCAATGAACAAGGGCTTGCGTGTGGCGACGGGAGCCGTCATCGGCCTGCTCAATGCGGATGACGTGTACGCTGACGATGGCGTGCTGGCACGCGTAGCTGCGACCATGGAAGCGGAAAGTCTTGATGCCCTGTTTGGTGATGCAGAATTTGTCAGCCCTGAATACCCCAGCAGGCCCTTGCGGCGCTACCGGTCGGAACGCTTCCGCCCCGACCGTATCGCTTGGGGGTGGATGCCTGCGCACCCGACACTGTTCCTGCGACGCCAAGTGTACGAGCGCTTCGGCCTGTTCCGCACCGACTACAGGATCGCCGGCGACTTCGAGCTGGTGGCGCGGATGTTCCATGGCGGTACGCTGAAGTATCGCCACCAGCCGGAAGTGATGGTTCGCATGCGAACCGGCGGTATCAGCACCGGGGGCTGGCGCAGCACCCTGTTGCTCAATCGGGAAGTCTTGCGTGCGTGCAGGGAAAACGGCATCCGGACCAGCTGGCCGAGGATCTTGTCCAAGTATCCAGCCAAGCTGCTGGAGTTCCTGCACCGATGAAGGTTATGGTATCTGGTGCCAGCGGGTTTGTTGGACGGGCCCTGTGTGTGCACCTGCGGCAGCGAGGACATGTCGTGGTACCTGCCGTGCGGCGATCGGCCAGCTTCCCTAAAGAGGTTGTGGTCGGCGAAATCAATGCCACAACCGACTGGACAACCGTACTGGCCGACTGTGAAGCCGTTGTCCACCTCGCCGCCCGCGTCCATATCATGCACGACACCGCATCTGACCCGCTGGCGCTTTACCGCGCTACCAACACGGATGCGACATTGAATCTTGCTCGCCAGGCGGCGCATGCTGGGGTGAGGCGTTTTGTGTTCATCAGCAGCATCAAGGTCAATGGCGAGGGTCGCGATGAGCCTTATCGCGAAATCGATGTGCCCGCGCCGGAAGACGCCTATGCCGTTTCCAAGTGGGAGGCTGAGCAGGGTTTGCAGCGGATTGCGGCTGAAACTGGACTGGAAGTAGTGATTCTGCGGCCGCCGCTGGTCTACGGGCTGGGGGTAAAGGCCAATTTTCGGCGCTTGATCGATACCGTTGCGCGCGGCTGGCCGCTGCCGCTGGGGGCGATTCGTAACCGGCGCAGCCTGTTGTATCTGGGGAATTTTGTGGATGCGATCCGGGTGTGTGTCGAGCACCCGGCTGCCGCCGGGCAGACATTTCTCCTCGACGATGGCGCACCGGTGTCGACGCCGGATTTGATTCGGGCGGTGGCGCAGGCCATGGGGCGGCGGGCACATTTGCTGCCGGTGCCGGTGGGGATGCTCGAATTCGCCGGGGCGCTGCTCGGCAAGCGCACGGCGGTGGCGCGGCTGACGGGGTCGTTGTGTGTCGACAGTTCGGCCATTCGTTCCCGGCTGGGCTGGACGCCGCCGTTTTCGATGGCAGCCGGGTTGGCGGCGACGGTGGCAGTCCTGAAATGAATGCCTACGCTGTCCTGGCGGCGTTTGCAGTTTGCTGGCTCACGCTCGCCGCGTTGCTGCGGCGTCGTCATGCCCTGCCTATGGATCACCCCAATGCGCGCTCGCTGCACGATACGCCCACGCCGCGCATCGGCGGGCTGGGCATCATGGCGGGGGTGGCCGTAGCGAGCGTGTGGCTGGCTGATGCGGCCGTGTTGCCGGTGGTGCTCGGCGCGTTTGCGCTGGCCGGGGTGTCGCTTGCCGATGACGTGCGTGGCCTGCCGGTGCGGGTGCGTTTCCTCGCGCATTTCGTCGCGGCGGCGGGCTGCCTGTTTGCGCTGGGGCTCACCGGCTGGGCGCTGCTGGCGGGCACGCTGGCGGTGGTGTGGATGACTAATCTCTACAATTTCATGGATGGTTCAAACGGTCTTGCGGGTGGCATGGCGGTGATCGGCTTTGGCGCGCTGGCGCTGGCGGCGTGGCTCGGCGATGCCCCGGCGCTGGCGGCATTGTGCGCGGCAATCGCGGTGGCCGCGCTGGCTTTCCTGCGCTTCAATTTCCCGTCTGCGCGGCTGTTCATGGGCGACGCCGGTTCGATTCCGCTGGGCTTTCTTGCGGCCACGCTAGGCATCCTCGGCGCGCGGCAGGGCGTGTGGCCGTGGGCGTTTCCGCTGCTGGTGTTCTCGCCCTTCATCGCCGACGCCAGCGTAACCCTGATACGGCGCGCGCTCGCTGGCGAAAAAGTGTGGCAAGCGCATCGCTCGCATTATTACCAGCGGGTGATTCTGCTGGGCGCGTCGCATCGCCAGCTGGCGTGGGCAGCCTGGGGGCTGATGGGCGTAATGGCCGGGCTGGCCTGGATCAGCCTCGCCGTTCCGCAGCTTCTGGCGGGGGTGCTTATACTGTCAGCCATACTCTATGCCTCGATTTTCATCGTCATCGATAGCCGCTGGCGACAAACCCGTCATGACGCTTAACCCCCGCACGCTGGTCATCATCCTGCACGACATCCTGGTGGCCACCGGGGCCTGGCTGGGGGCGTATTGGCTGCGCTTCAATCTGTCGGTGCCGCCCGAATTCCAGCAGGCGGCGTTGTCGACCCTGTTATGGGTGGTGCCGCTTCAAGCCGTGGTGTTCTGGCGGTTTGGCCTGTATCGGGGCATCTGGCGCTTTGCCAGCCTGCCCGATCTCAAACGCATCGTGATGGCCGTGGCGATTGCGGCGCTGCTGATTCCGCTGGTGCTGATCCTGTTTCGCGTCGAGGCGGTGGTGCCGCGTTCGGTACTCATTCTTGATCCGCTGTTGTTGCTGATAGTGATGGGCGGCAGCCGCCTGGGCTATCGCGCCTGGAAGGAGCACCGTCTTGCCAGCGTGCTGCGTCCGGGCAGCAAGCCTGTGTTGATTGCCGGCGCGGGCTCGGCGGCAGACTTTCTGCTGCGTGAGCTGGCGCGCAATCCGGCAGGCTTCCATGTGGTGGGGCTGCTCGACGACAGCCGGGACAAGCGCGGCCGGCTGGTGCAGGGCGTGCCAGTGCTGGGCCCGCTCGACGACATGGCGCAACATGCCGCACGCATGGACGTGCGCGACGTGGTGCTGGCCTTGCCGTCGGCCGCGCACGAGGTACGCAAGCGCGTGACCGAACAGTGCACAGCGGCAGGCCTCAATGTGATGACGATTCCTTCGCTGGAGGATCTGGTCGCCGGGCGCGTTTCGGTATCGGCGCTGCGGCGGGTGGAGCTCGACGATTTGCTGGGCCGCGATCCGGTGCAGCTCGACGACAGCGGACTGCATCGCCTGCTGGCCGGCAAGGTGGTCATGGTGACAGGCGCGGGCGGCTCGATTGGCTCGGAGCTGTGCCGCCAGATTGCCCGTTTCGCGCCGGCAAAACTGGTGCTGTTCGAACAATCCGAGCTGGCTTTGTACGCGATGGAGCAGGAACTGCCGCAACGGTTTTCCGAACTGAACATTGAGCCAGTGATCGGTGACGTGAAGCAGGCCGAATCGGTGGGGCAGGCGATGGCCGCGCATCGCCCGCACGTGGTGTTTCATGCCGCCGCCTACAAGCACGTGCCGCTGATGGAAAACGCCAACGCCTGGGAGGCAGTGCGCAACAATATTCTTGGTACGGCCATCGTGGCACGAGCCGCGCAGGCGAACGGTGTGGGCACCTTCGTCATGATTTCCACCGACAAGGCGGTCAATCCCACCAACGTCATGGGGGCCACCAAGCGTCTGGCCGAAATGGTCTGCCAGTGCATCCAGCACGGCAGCACCGGCGGCACGCGCTTTGTTTCGGTGCGCTTTGGCAACGTGCTGGGCTCCTCGGGCAGTGTGATCCCCAAGTTCCAGAAACAGATCGAGGCAGGCGGGCCGGTGACGGTGACGCATCCGGAGATCACGCGCTATTTCATGTCCATCCCCGAAGCCGCGCAGCTGGTGTTGCAGGCGGGGCTGATGGGCGAGGGCGGTGAAATCTTCGTGCTCGACATGGGCGAGCCGGTAAAAATCGCCGAACTTGCGCGGCTGATGATCCGCCTGTCGGGCAGTGATGAATCCAGCATCCGGGTTGAATTTACTGGCCTGCGGCCCGGCGAAAAACTCTACGAAGAACTGTTGGCAGACGACGAGTCCACGCTGCCCACCCCGCACGCCAAATTGCGCATTGCACAGGCGCGTCGCGCCGACCCGGATGCCCTGGAAAGCTGGCTGGCGTGGCTGAACGGCCCCCGACAGGACGAATCGGCCGTTAAAACCTGGCTACGGCAGCAGGTACCCGAATACGCACCGAGCGTGCCTTGATGAAAGCGGTGCGGGAACCCGGGGTACAACGCATCCTGGTCATCAAATGGAGCGCGCTGGGCGACATGGCCATGGCCACGGCCGTGTTCGAGGATATCGCTCGGGCGTATCCCGATGCGGAAATTCATCTCAATACCTTGCCCGGCATGGCCGGTTTGTTCGAGCACGACCCGCGTTTTGCCGAAGTATGGGCGCAGGACGTGCGCGCACGCGGCCAGCGTGTTGCGCAAAGCCTCGCCTGGCTGCGCCGCGCGCGTGCCGGCCGCTACGACATGGTGATTGATCTGCAACGCTCCGATCACACGCGCCTGCTGCTCGCACTATGGTGGGCAAGCGGACGCGCGCCGCGCATCCGCGCCGGCAATCGGGGCGGGTTTCCCTACAACCGGCAGCCGGCCATTCGCCGCTCCGGCTCCCACGCGCTGGACACCATGCGATCGGTGCTCGAATCGGTGGGGATTCCGACTCAGACCCCGGTGCCTGTTTTTTATCCCGCGCCCGATCGTGCTGAAGCCATACGCACGCTGTTGCAAGCAAACGGCCTGGTCGCCGGGCAGTACTTTGTGCTGGTTCCGGGTGCCGCCGCCGCGCATCCGCTCAAGCGTTGGGGCGGCGAGCGTTACCGTGAACTGGCGCAGCGCCTGCACGACAAAACCGGAGCCAGGATCGTGCTGGTGGGCGGGGGCGACGAATTGGCGTTGTGTGAAGACATCGCGGCAGCAGGCGACTACATCGTCAACCTGAACGGGCAACTGGGTTTGCTCGATATTCCCCTGTTGTGCGCAGGCGCGCGCGCCGTCATCGCCAACGACACCGGCGCGGCGCATTTTGCGGCGGCGTCCGGGCAGCGGGTGGTGGTGCTGTGCGGCCCCACCGATCCGCGTCGCGTTAAACCCATCGGCCCGCACGTGCTTGCGGTGCAGGCAAGGCTCGACTGCATCAATTGCTATGCGCGCACCTGTGCCAACCCGGTGCACCACGCCTGTATGCAGGCCATCGAGCCCGCCTGGCTGGCCGAGCGGGTGCTATCGGAACAACCAGCGGCAGATTGGGCGGATGCCGCCGCCTCTGTTCGGGTGTTTGAATGAGCGCTGCCACTCCGCGCATTCGCGTCAAGGTTCTCGCCAACCTGCCGGCTGCCAGCTGGCTGCATCAATTGCCGGCGGGCGAGCCGGCGTGGGGGCATTGCACGTTTGTGTTCGACCGCGACGCGCGCGATTACGACTGGCTGGTGGTGTATGACGATTTGCCCACCCGGGCAGGCGAACCCCGCAAGTGCACCACCGAGCAGTTGGCCTGCGCGCCCGACCATACCCTGCTGGTCACCAGTGAACCGGCCTCGGTCAAAATTTACGGCAACGACTTTACCCGCCAGTTTGGCGCGGTGCTGACCAGCCAGCCCGAGTGGGCCTTGCCGCATCCGCAACGCATTTTTTCGCAGCCGGCGCTGCACTGGTTTTACGGCGTGGGCGCATCGCATATCGAGAGCTTTGACCACATGCTGGCACATCCGCCAGCAGACAAAACGCATGACATTTCCATGGTGCATTCGCCCAAGGCCATGCGCCACACCCTGCATTACCGGCGCGCGCGCTTCATGCACTGGCTGGCGGCGCAGATGCCCGAGCTGGATCTGTTTGGCCGGCAGACGCAGCGTCCGCTCGACGACAAGGCGGACTGCCTGCGCGGCTACCGCTACCACGTTGCCGTCGAAAACTATCTGGGCCCGCACCACTGGACAGAAAAACTCGCCGATGCCTTTTTGGGGTTGACGCTGCCGTTTTACGCGGGCTGCCCCAATGTTGAGGAATATTTCCCGGAAGACAGTGTCATCCGCATCGACATCCGCGCACCGGAAGCGGCACTGGAAATTGTCCGTCGCGCCGTGCGCGACCAGGAATACGAGAAGCGCTTGCCGGCGCTGCACGAGGCGCGGCGCAGGGTGATGTTCGAGTACAACTTTTTTGCGGTGGTCTCCCGCCTGATCGAAGCGCGCCACCAGCCAGGGAAAGTGCCGGGTGCAGGCGAAACACTCCTGTCACGCCGTGCGATGCGGCTGTCCAGCCCCTGGGTTGCGGTGCGCGATGTGGCCGGAAAATTACACGGCCGGGTGCGTTATCTGCCCACGGCCTGGCGGGGCGGCTGAATCAGCTTCGAGGCGTGCGGGCCAGTTGAGCGTAGAGCGCGAGCGTTTTGTCGAGCATGTCGCGTAGCGGATAAAAATCCCCCGCAGGCACCGGCGGCGGCTGATCGAGCAGTTGGGCAAGCCGGCGGCTGGTTTCGTCCAGCCCGTTCAGCGGCAGCAGCCCGGCAGGATAAACAGTGCGCAAAATCTCTCCCACGCCGCCGTGGTCGTAGCCCGCTGTGGGCACACCCAGCCGCAGCGCTTCGAGCGTGGTGCGGCCAAACGATTCGGGCTGGCTCGATAGCGACAGCACCAGACTGGACACGGCGAGTATCTGCTTCATATCGTCGCGCTGGCCGGTAAAGCTGATGTCCGATTCCAGCCCCAGGCTGCGCACGCGGTAGCGCAGCTTTTGCAAATAGCGCTGTTTGGACGCGGCAGCGCCGCCGACAATCAAACCGTGTACAGGCAATCCGCGCCGCTTCAGGCGGCTGATGAGTTCGATGAAATCCTCGTGGCCTTTGAGCCGGGTGATGCGGCCGGGCAGGGTGACAAGCCGCTTGCCGCGCGCAGCCGGAAGCTGGCTAAAAAATGCGTTTTGCCAGGCCACCTCGGGTTGCCAGCCGTGCGGGTAATGCTGGCCATCCACCCCTCGGGGGATGACGTGAATCCGCCACGGTAAGGTGTCGGGGTAGTGCGCCAGGATGTACTCGCGCACGGTATCGGACACTGCGATCACCGCCTCGCCGCGCGTCATGATCCCGCTGTAGCGGCCCGTGCTGTAAAGGCCATGCACCGTGGTGACGAAACGCGGGCGCGTGGCCGGGTTCATGCCGCGCCACGCCAGCCAGGCAATCCATGCAGGCACGCGTGATCGAACATGCAGGATGTCGACACGCTGCTCGATCAGCAGGCGTCGCAAGGGGCGCACCCAGCGCAGGGACGAAAGCGATTTTTTGCCAATGGGCCAGGCGAAGTGCGCTGCGCCCGATTCGATCAACGGTGCAACCAGCCGCCCGCCTGCCGAAATCACCAGCGCCCGGTGGCCGTGTTCAACAAGCGAATGCGCAATCTCCAGCGTGCCACGTTCTACACCGCCGGATTCCAGCGCCGGCAGCATTTGCAGAACCGTCAGTTTCTTTTCAGACATTCAAGTATCCAGGCCGCGCAGCGGTCGGCTTCGGCCAGTGGGTGGGTATTGGGATAGAGGGTACCGCGCGCGCACCACTGAATGAACCGGGTAATGCGCTTCGCATCGGCCAGATCGGCAATCGCCCAGGCGACCCGGCTTTTGGGATTGACCGGCAGGTCGAACACGCCGACATCCGCTCCCGAAGTGAGTGCCTCCGTAACCATGGATACGCTGTCCGGCGTGACCCAGACCGTGCCGCTTTCGGCCAGCCGTGCGGGCAGCCAGTCGGGCGAGGTGGCGGTATGCGGAACCACCTCCAGCGTGTCGAAATGCGGCAGCCCCGCCAGAAAATCCTCCGGCGTACGGCGCGAGGTGGTCAGTGTCCAGCGCATCCCCGGCGTGCGTGTGACCAGGCTACGGATTTGAACAGCAAGCGCTTCGTTGTTCCATTCGAAATGGCGTGATTCGCCACCGATGAGCAACAGTCCCCGCGTAGCGCATTCGGCTGTTCGCGGCACGGATTCGATACGGTTGAGCGCTCCCTGACTCACAAAGGTACGTGCATGGGCATTTGGCCGGTCGTGAGCCGGTACGATCAGATAATCAAAACAGGCACGCGGCAGACTGGGTTTCATCAATACGGCAGCAGGTGCCCCCGTTGCCCGCCGGGCCGCCAGCACGGTGAGATGCGTGGCGTGTCCCGCACCCAGAATCAGATCAGGCGGGGGCAAGCCTGTGCCCAGCCGGCCCAGTAAAAAGCCCAATAGCGCGCGCGGAGCGGGTAGGGCGGGGAGTACGTGCAGTGTCGATGTCCGAACCCGGCCGATGGCCTCGGCCAGACCACGTGATTGATTGAGGTGCCCCGGTTTGCCGTCCGACACGATCCAGATGTGGCGTGTGGATGCGTCAGGTTCGACAGGATCAGTCATGCGCCAAGGGTGAACAGGTTACGGCGTGGGTCATCGCGCACGGAAGGGTGGCGCAAGTGTAAAACATCCCGGCAGGTTCGGCTGTGCTCAGAGTTGATCGCCCCATTGCCGAGCCTGTGCCGACGCCCAGCTATAAGGTGTGGGATCAAGAGCGGGCGTCTTGCCCTCCATCAGATCGACCAGCAGTTCAGCCGCAGCCGGGGCCATGGTCACCCCGTAGCGATAGTGGCCTACGTTGATGTACACATTGTCCCAGTCAGGGTGGCGATCTATCACCGGAAGATTCTGCGGCGAGCCGGGGCGCAACCCGGCCCAATGGTGGATGGGTTCGGCCTTGCGCAATTCGGGCATGAGCGCAGCTGCCTCGGCGTGAAGCCGACGCAGCGTTTCATTGTCAGTGGATTTGTCAAAACCCGCGTCCTCCAGTGTGCTGCCGACCAGGATGTGTCCGTCCTGACGCGGGATGAGATAAAGCCCATTTCGGTAGAGGATTGTGTTCAACCGGCCCGGAGCCAGCTTGAAAAGCAACATTTGTCCCCGGATCGGGCGGATATTGGGCACAGCCTCCAGCCCGGCAAGCGGCAGGCCCGACCATGCCCCTGTGGCCACCACGATCCTGTCTGCGCCCAGCAGGCCAGAGCTCGTTTCGACATGACTGATGCGCTGTGTCACGGATTTAAATCCCCGGATAGTGCAGTGAGTGAGCAGGTTCCCCCCGCTGGATGAAACTGCTGCACGCAAAGCGCTACTGAGACGGGGGTTCCTTACCTGTGCAACGTCCGGTATCCAAAGCCCATCGCCGACAGGGCTATCGATCATCGTGGCGTTCAGTTCGGCGTGTTTGCACCATGCCAATGCGGTGTGCGCATCAGTGTGAGGGGCGTAGACATGCATTCCGCATACCCAGTACTCAGCAGCCAATCTGGCGCGTGTCTCGATATGAGTTACCCACTCCCCATAGCTACGCATCGCCAGCAAGGCCAGGTTCGTTACTGCCGGCGCATAGTCCCAGGGGAGCAGTGGAGAAAGAATGCCCCCGCCAGCCCAGGAAGACTCCCCGCTCGGGGCACCCTGTTCGATTAATGTGACTTGATGCCCTTTTTGCAAAAGACGCCAGGCAACACTCAAGCCAGAGATGCCCGAGCCGATAATGACAGTGTGATTTGTCAAGAACACAGTAAAGGTAATGGCAACCCGTGCATTCTAGCAATGCGACCGCCTGTCGGGATTCACTGTGCAGTTCAATACTGCCCGTTTATATGTTCACCATGCTCAACACTTGCGTAAATTGTCGATCTCCTGCCTGGGCGGGTCGTATGGCCGCCGGGTTTACCTTGATCGAACTTCTCGTGACCATCGCCGTGATGGTCATTTTGATTACGATTGCGGTGCCCAATTTCCTGACTTTCATCCAGGGTAATCGCCTCACAAGCCAGGCAAATGACCTGGTGACCGCATTGAATTACGCCCGTAGCGAGGCCATCAAGCGGGGCGTTCGTGTCACCGTGTGCAGCAGTAACGATGGCGCGTCCTGCCTGGGGTCGACAACTTGGGACACGGGCTGGATAGTTTTCATCGATACCAATGGAGACGGGGCGGTGGGTGGGGAGCAAATCATGCTGATCAGGGACCCTTTGGAAGCGGGTAACACAATGCGCACTACGTTGAATCGCATTACCTATCAAAACACTGGCTTTTCCGGGATGCCCGCCACGTTTCGTCTCTGCGACGACCGGGGTCCCGGTGCAGCGCGTCCCATCGTAGCTAACTTCCAGGGGCGGGTCGCAGTCAATGCGCCGCCGACCACCGCATGTCCATGATTGCATCCAATCGGGGTATGTCCCTGCTCGAAGTGCTGGTCACCATTGTGGTGCTGTCGCTCGGCCTGCTGGGCCTGGCCGGCCTGCAAGCCGCCAGCTTGCGCAACAACCAGACTGCTTATTACAGAAGTATCGCCACCCAGCAGGCCTACGACATGGCCGATCGCATACGCGCCAATCTCGCTGCTGCTCGCGCAGGCAACTACAGTAACTTGGGAACCAATATCCCAGCCTACCCTGCCTGCTTTCCGGCCACATGCTCAGCAGCGGACATGGCAGTGGCCGATCACAGGCAATGGAACACCAACAATGGAGTGATGTTGCCTGGTGGACAAGGCACGGTGCGATGCCTCGATGGGGCGGCGGGAGCCGGATGTGTGGCATCAACTGGTAACTGGGCATTCAACATCACAGTTACCTGGAGCGAACGCACTGAATTGGGCGCTGCCGCCCAAAGCTTTCAAACGGTGGTCACGCCATGACCCAGCCAAACCACACACTGACAGGTCAACGAGGGCTGACCCTGGTTGAAATGATGGTGGCCATGACCATCGGCCTCATCGTACTGGTGGGGGTAGGTTCCATCTACGTTAGCAGCCTACGGACTTACCGTATTCAGGAAGACGATGCCCGGTTGCAGGAATCTGGCCGCTATGTCATCGAATTAATCGGGCGGAGTATTCGCCAGGCCGGGGCGGATGCGGAAATGACTTACAACGCAGCGACCGCCACGCTCGACTGTGCGGCACCTGCCTGCCAGCCTGTTAATGGAACCAACGGCGTGGCGGGTGCCCCGGATACGCTGGCAGTCCAGTTCTACGCCAACCGTGACGAGTTGGTGGCGGGGAACTGGATCATGCGTGACTGTACCGGGGGCCTTAATCAGGCTAGTACCAATACCATCATCACCAACACATTCAGCATGGCGGGTACCAGTTTCCGCTGTAATGGCAGTACGGGAGGTGTGCAGGAAATTGCCGCTAATGCGGAGGACTTTCAGGTTCTCTATGGCATAGACACCACCGGGGATCAATCCGCTGATCAATATCTGGCTGCGCCGGCCAGTTGGGATCAGGTGGTGTCTGCCCGCATCTGCCTCCGGATCGTTTCTGCCAACAATCGCGTGTCAGACACACCGCAACGTTTTCTTAACTGTGCTGGCGCGTTGGGAACGTCTCCTGCCACGCTGGTTGGAGGCGGGCTCTCCGATGCAGCGGCCGGAGACTTGCGTTTGCGCCGCACATTTGTCGCAACCTTCAATTTGCGCAACCGGGTCAACGCAGTGCCATGAACATGCCATACAACCGACGGATTCCCAGACCTTATTCTGGCAACCAGGGGGCAGCCCTCATTGCAGGGCTGGCTTTTCTGGTGATGCTGACGCTGATTGCCATAACGGCTGCCCGCATGGCGGGCCTTGAAGAACGTATGTCAGGGAATATGCGTGATCGCGCAATTGCTGTTCAGGCTGCGGAGCAAACTCTCCGTTATGCCGAGCGTGACGTGCTGGCGCGTATATCGGGCTTGACTGGTTTTCTTAGCACCTGTCCGGCAGGACGTTGTTACAACGGGACTACGGGTGCATCGAATGGAACTGATTGGAACACGACTCCTGTATGGACAATAGTAAGCATGACAGGGGCACCCAGTTTGGCCTATGGACTGGCACCGGCCCCTGCTCCGGCCGCCGCTGCCTTGGCAGGGGTATCTGCACAGCCTCGTTACGTGCTGGAAGGTATACGTAAAACCCCACCTGGTGGTGGCGAAGAGTTTTTTTACCGAATTACAGTCCGTGCCCAAGGCGCGAATCCGAATACCGTTGTATGGCTACAGGAAGTGTTCAAACCCTGAGCGCTTTGCATTGGAGTATCAACATGAAAACCCCATTCCGACTTACTGCCGGGTCAATGTCCATAATCGTGCTGGCGGGCGTATTGACCTCGCTGGGTGCGAATGCACTGGTCTTGTCGCAAACCCCGCTGTTCCTGCAAGGGAGCGTGCCGCCACAAACCATGCTGACCATTTCCAAGGATCAGCAGTTATACAAAAAGGCTTACAACGACTACTCCGATCTGGATAACGATGGACAGATAGAGACAACCTACAAGCACAGCATTGATTACTACGGCTATTTCGATCCCAAGAAATGCTACGCCTATAGCAGCGCTAACAAGCGCTTTGAGCCCGCTTCTGACTCCCCGGGTAAATATTGCAGCGGGCAATGGAGTGGCAACTTCCTCAACTGGGCATCCATGGCTCGCATGGATGCGGTTCGCAAACTCCTGTATGGCGGGATGAGGTCGCCCGATCGAACCTCGGGCGATGGGAACGGAATTTCAGATGGCGATACAGCCTCGTCTACCGTGTTGGAACGTAGCTACTTACCTACAGACGCGCACTCCTGGGCAAAATATTACGATGGCGCTGATATCAGCCAGCTTACCCCTTACAGCCCGCCCGCTACGGATACGAACAGTAGTACTTCACTTACCATCACCAACACCGGCTCGAATACGGTGAGCTACAGCTTCACTCTGGGTTCAGCCACTGGCTATAGCACGGGGAATTTTGTTGAGATTGCAGCAAATTCAAGCAATTTTCTGCGAGGCAACATCACCGGGGTGAGCGGAAGCACCATCACAGTCAGTGTGGCCAACCAGAACTACAGTGGCTCGGGTGCGCATAGTTCGTGGGCAGTGCGGAACCTTAGCACCCGTGGTATCACGATGTGTAATACCACCCTGGGTGGTTCCAGCCCGCAGGACAAATCACAAACGAATACGAATTTGCCTAGGCTGCGTGTGGCTGCGGGTAACTTCTCATTGTGGAATGCAAACGAGCGCTGGCAGTGCTACTGGAATGGCGAAAAAACCGCAAGTAACTCGAACAATTTCGCCCAGTCTGGGATTGCTGCAGCTTCGGGCAATCCTGTTCTTGCGACACACGGAACGGGGACTGGGTTGGGGGATTATTTCGTCCGGGTTCAGGCCTGCGTAGGCTCGCTGTTAGGCACTGAAAAGTGCAAGCGCTATCCCGGGGGCAACTATAAGCCAGTGGGACTCCTGCAGGTATATGGCGACACTGACCAGATCCACTTTGGATTGATGACCGGGAGCTATGCAAAAAATATTTCCGGCGGGGTGTTACGCAAGAATGTAGGCACGTTCACCAATGAAGTGAACCGGACAACCGACGGCACCTTCACCTCCACGGCAGGAATCGTCCGTACCCTCGATCGGATGCGTATCTATGGTTACTACTATGGCGACGGGACTTACCTCGGGTCGAATGGTGACAACTGTAGTTTTCAGTTGACCAACATTACTGAGGGGAACTGTACCAGCTGGGGCAACCCCATGTCTGAGTCCTACCATGAAGCCTTGCGGTATTTCGCCGGTGCAACGGGCCCCGTTGCAGCTTACGACTACACCAATACGGGTAGCAAAGACGATGTACTGGGGCTTCCCAAGCCAGCCTGGGTCGCCCCCATTACACAGACGAACTACTGCGCGCCGATTAACAATCTGGTGTTCAACGCCAGCGTTTCGACCAATGACTTTGACCTAGCTTCAACGTCGATGTCGGTAATCAACAGCTCCTCGACTGCTGCTGCTCTGGCAGATGCTGTGGGATTGATGGAGGGGATCAACGGGAATACCTACTTTATCGGCGCGAACGGCACAATCAACAACGAATTATGTAACGGCAAAACCGTATCCGGCCTAGGTAGTATCTACGGCATTTGCCCGGAAGGCCCAACGCTACTGGGCTCTTATTTGATGCCGGGGATGGCGTATCACGCTCGTGTGAATCGCATCCGCACGGACTTGACGGTTCCCGCAACGGATACGCGCTCGCTCAAGGTCGCCACCTACGGTATTCAACTGGCAACAAACGTGCCGCGTGTCCCCATTGCTTATCAAGGCAAAGTCGCTTCAGTGATCCTGCAGCCAATTTACCGCTTGAACAATTCCTCCCCCCAGGGTGGAGGTGCGTTGGTCGATATGAAAATCATTTCGCAAGAGGCTACCAGCACTGTGGCGACTGGTTCGATTTACGTGAACTGGGAAGACAGTGAGCAGGGGGGCGATTATGACCAGGATATGTGGGGATTGATCAAATACTGCATGACAAGCGTGGCAAATGGGTGTGGTGCTGGCACTGCGGCCGATTCCATTACCGTAATCACCGACGCGATTGCCGAATCGACCAATCAGCCTCAGGGGTTTGGTTATGTGATCAGCGGAACCACGCAGGATGGTGCCCATTTCCACTCGGGAATTGAAGGGTTCAATTACACCGATCCGAACTCCGGGGTACTTGGTTGCGCGAATTGCCAGTTGAACGACGCGCCCACCACGATGGTTTATACGTTGGGCGGATCGCTTGCGAAACCCCTGGAAGACCCGCTTTATTACGCTGCAAAATTTGGTGGTTTTAGCGATGCCGACAACAACAAGCTGATCGATAAACAGGCAGACTGGGATGTACTCAAAGCCGATGGCAAGCCGGGAAATGATGGCATTCCGGATAACTATTTTCTGGTCAATAACCCGCTTGGTCTGGAGCTGGCCCTGAACAGTGCGTTCCTGAAAATTCTCAGGGATTCATCTGCTTCTGCCGTGGCCACCAACTCCTCTTCTTTGAACACGGGGAGCCGGATTTACCAAGGACGTTTTTCCAATAACACATGGAGTGGGCAGCTCCTGTCTTATCGCTTGAATCCGGCCAACGGCAGCGTCATTTCGGCATCCACTGCACCTAATCTCTGGGATCTTTCCGAAACCCCTTATCCGGAATGGGATGCGGGACAGCAAGTGATGACCCAAGTCACGACTGCGTCGGATAGCCGTTTGATCTTGACGAATGGCAGCGGCGGTGGCGTGGATTTCCAGTATGCCAACCTGACAACAGGCACAACTGGTCAGCAAGCTGTTCTGAATCGAGATTATTTGGCCAATGTCGATAATTGTGGCCCTGAGCGGGTAGCGTTCTTGCGGGGGCATTCCGTTAACAGTGGCACGGGCACGTTTACGTGCGCGAGTCTCGGCGGCAGTACCATCCAGAGATTCCGCGACCGCCCTGTGAGTGTGCTTGGCGACATCGTGAACTCAAATCCGATTTTTGTCGGCCCCCCTAACGCGGGTTACTCTGATGTCGACCACCCTGGTTATTCAGCGTTTTCTGCTGCGCTGGCATCGAGAAAACCGGTGGTTTACGTGGGTGCCAATGATGGGATGCTGCATGGTTTTGATGTATCGATAGACACCACGACCAAACTTCCCACGCCCGATGCTGGCAAGGAAGTAATCGCCTATGTCCCGTCCATGATCTACGACAATCTGAGCCGATTAACCGATCCTAGTTACTCGGGCAACACTGCCTTGTCGAATCACCATTATTTTGTGGATGCCTCAGCCATGGTGGCAGATGTCTGCACAGATAATTGCACGCTGGGCACCGCAACCTGGAAAACCATGCTGATCAGTGGTCTGGGGGCTGGAGGCCTAGGCTATTTTGCACTTAACGTGAGCAACCCCGATCTGGTAGCCCAGAACTCGGCCAACACGCCCTTGTTCAGTGCGGCACGTGCGGCTGATATTGTGGAGTGGGAGTTCACTACAAGCCACGATGTCGATCTTGGCTATACCTTCAACAGTGCACCCACCAAACTTAACAACGGGCAGGCCAAGCAAATTGCCAAATTCGCGAATGGCCGTTGGGGCGTGGTGGTTGGTAACGGCTACAACAGCCCGAGCGGAAAAGCTGTGCTTTATATTCTGTTCGTTGAAGGCCCGACCGGCCTGGGCGGCGGCTGGCAGCCCGGGGCTGTCGACTACGTCCGGATCGAAGCCGATGCGGGGCCCAATAACGGCCTGTCTACGCCGATTCCAATAGATTCAAACGGAGATGGGCTGGCCGACACCGTTTATGCAGGTGATCTGCAAGGAAATATGTGGAAGTTCAACATTGCTTCGTTGACCTCGCCGACAGTCAGTAAGGTTTTTTCTGCACGCGATGCGCTCAATAACCCGCAGCCCATCACCAATTCGCCAGAAATTACGTTGCACCCCAGTGGCGGGATGATGGTTCTGTTCGGCACCGGCAAATATCTGGAGGCGGGGGACAATTCCAGCACATCCGTCCAGACGTTCTATGGAATCCGGGACGTAGGCACAACGGTGGGTGGGCGCAGCAATCTTGTGCCCATGGTGGTAAGTACGACCACCAACCCTCGCGATACTGTTGCGACGGCATGTGTAGGTGCGTGCCCCAATCCAAACAGCGGCTGGTTCCTGGATCTTCCGGTTACCGGCGAGCGGGTGACCGGATCTCCCGACCTGGTCTCGGGCACCATCTTCTTCAACACCTTTATTCCGTCCACTTCACCATGCGATTTTGGTGGCACAGGCTGGTTGATGGCGTTGGATTATCTCGACGGCACACTTAAATCGTCGGCTGTTTTCGATAGCAACAATGATGGGAAGATCGACGTAAATGACTACAAAGTTGCTGGAATTCAGGTTGGAGCCGCGTTGGGCGGCACAACGCTCATCAAGGGATCTGCTGCCAGTCCTATCGGTGTAGGGGTGTCGTCCACGACCAGCGGCTCGACCCCAACCAACCAGATTAACTTTGGCGCGGGATCGAGCGGCCGAATTACCTGGCGTGAAATCCTGCAATAAACACAGTTGAGTGAGGAATACCGATGAAGCACACCAAGTTCAGTCGCAGTGCGTCACATGGCATGACCTTGATCGAGCTGCTCATCGTGGTCGCGATCATCGGCATCCTGGCAGCGATTGCCTACCCCAGCTATGTTGACCACGTTAGGCGAGCCAACAGGGCTGAGGCGCAGGCCATTCTGATGGAAGCCACTCAGGTTCTGGAGCGTAACTACTCGACGGCTAATCGATATGATCAGGATGCTGCCGGTAATGCTGTGGCGATCGCTGCCACATCCCCAGTTGTGGGTGGGGTTATCAAGTACGACATCGGGCTGGCAACAGGGGCGGTCAACGGGGCTAACGGCCAGACGTTCGTTCTGAGCGCTGTGCCGCGTGCGGGCGGCCCTATGATTGGAGATGCCTGTGGCACCATGACGTTAAACGACAGGGGGCAGAAAGGGGCGGCAGGTGTGGTAGCCGGGGCTATTGTGCAGGATTGTTGGGGACGCTGATCTTCAGGCAAGCTCTCGGGGAAGCGGGAACCCCACATTTTCGGTGACACCATCGAGGTTCAGCACCGTATCGACCCCCAGATAGGTAAGACGGGCAATCAATGCTCTCACCAGGATATCCGGCGCAGATGCACCGGCCGTAATGCCTATCTTCGATTTTGCTGCAAACCAGTGCGGGTCAATTTCTTCTGCGTTATCCACCATATACGCCGGCACCCCCAGATTCTCTGCCACCTCCCGCAGCCGGTTCGAATTCGAACTGGTGGGCGAACCCACCACAATCACCACGTCGCACTGTTTGGCTAGCGCCTTGACGGCGTCCTGTCGGTTTTGCGTGGCGTAGCAGATGTCGTCTTTTTTGGGGCCGACGATGTTGGGGAACCGCAGGCGCAGCGCGTCGACCACGCGGGCCGCGTCGTCGACCGACAGCGTGGTTTGGGTGACATACGCGAGACGATCCGGATCGGTAACCGTAAGCGATGCAACATCGTCTGGGGTTTCGACCAGATACATTCCAGCGCTTGACTGGCCCAAAGTGCCTTCGACTTCTGGGTGGCCTTTATGGCCGATCATCACGATTTCGTAGCCCTTGTCGCGCATCTTGCTTACTTCGACGTGCACCTTGGTGACGAGCGGGCAGGTGGCGTCGAATACCTTGAGACCCCGGGCCTCGGCCTCTGTTCTGACGGCCTGTGATACGCCGTGCGCACTGAAGATGACGGTGGCACCGGTGGGTACGTCGGCGAGTTCGTCGACGAAAATCGCACCCTTGGATTTCAGATCGTTGACTACGTAGGTGTTGTGGACGACTTCGTGGCGCACGTAGATGGGCGCGCCGAATTTTTCCAGCGCGCGTTCGACTATGGCAATGGCGCGGTCGACGCCGGCGCAGAAACCACGGGGATTGGCAAGCAGGATGGTGGGGGGCATGGGATTCATCGTGTCAGAGGATGCGGACGATTTCGACTTCGAATTCGATGGAAAGATCGGCGAGGGGGTGGTTGAAATCGACCTTGAGCGCGTCGTCGCCGATTTCAAGGATGTGTCCGGCGAGAGTCTGGCCACTGGGCATGGCGAATTCGACGAGCTGGTCAATTTCAAATGCCATGTCTGCGGGCAGGTCGGTGCGCGGCAGGGTCTGGATGAGATCGGCCCGGGATTCGCCAAAGGCCTGCCAGGGGTCGAGTAGAAAAATATGGCGCTCGCCGGGCGGCAGATCCAGCAGCCACTGTTCGAGCGTGGGCGCGAGCGTGCCGTCGCCCAGTGTCAGCGTGTCGGGCGCGGCGTCGTCAAAGTTGGAGACGAGATCGTCTCCGCCGCGCGGCCTTAAGGCATAGCGCAGTTCCAGGGTGTCACCAGGGGCAACGGTGCGCGGGCTGTTCATGCGGGTTTACTGGCCTCGTGTTTGCCGGTGAGGCTGTCCCACACCAGCCAGACCGCGCCGACGAAAATGGCCGAATCGGCAATGTTGAACGCCGGCCAGGCAAAGCCCCGGTAGTGGAAATAGAGAAAATCCACCACGTAACCGAGCACGACGCGGTCGATCACATTGCCCAGCGCGCCGCCGAGCACCAGTGCCAGTGGCAGCGCCAGGCGTGCTTCCTGGGTATGGCGTTTGAGCAGGCGCACGATGACGACGGTGGCGATGGCTCCCACTGCGATGAAGAACCAGCGCTGCCAGCCGCCTGCGTCGGCCAGAAAACTGAACGCCGCGCCGGTGTTGTGCACCAGCACCAGCGAAAAGAACGGCAGTACGGGAATGAATTCCTGGTAGTCCAGTACCGACGACACCCAGAATTTGGTGACGTGGTCGACCACGATCACGGCCAGTGCAATGCCCAGCCAGAAACGCATGGAATAGGGCTTGTGTTCACGCATGCTGACGTGCCTCCCCTGCGCCGTACAGGTTGGCAACGCAGCGTCCGCAGAGGCCGGGATGCGCGGGGTCGGCGTCGACGTCGTCGCGCACGTGCCAGCAGCGTTCGCATTTGGTGCCGCTGGCCGGGGCTACGTCAACGCGGTCGGCATCGCCTGCAACCAGGGTGGCGGACGAGACGATCAGCACAAAACGAAGATCGTCGCCCAGCGTGCGAAGCAGCTCATGTGTGTCCGGCGTGGCGTGGAGGGTGACGGCCGCTTGCAGCGAGGAACCGATGGTGCCGGCTACGCGTGCGGTTTCGAGTTCTTTCAGCACGCTGGAACGCACGTCGCGGATGCGGGCCCAGCGCGCGATCAGCGCGTCGTCCTGCGCGGGCAGGGCATGCCATTGATGCAGGAACACGCTGTCATCCGGGGTGCGGTTGAGGTCGCTCCAGGCTTCTTCGCCGGTAAACGAGAGGATCGGGGCCAGCCAGCGGATGAGCGCGTGCGCGATGTGGGAGAGTGCGTTCTGTGCCGAACGGCGGGCGGGGCTGTTTGCGCCACTGGTATAGAGGCGATCCTTGAGGATGTCGAGGTAGAAACCGCCCAGGTCTTCGGAACAGAAGGCTTGCAGTTTTTGCGCGATGAAGTGGAATTCGTAGGCGTCGTAATGCGCACGAATTTCCGTGTGCAGGCGGGACGTCAGCGCGACCATGTAACGGTCGATTTCAAACCACGCGTCTGCGGGCAGGGCGTCGCGCGCCGCGTCAAAATCGGAGAGGTTGGCGAGCAGGAATTTGAGCGTGTTGCGAATCCGGCGATAGGTTTCCACCACACGCTTCAGGATTTCATCCGAAATCGTCAGCTCGCCCGAGTAATCGGTGCTCGCCACCCACAGGCGCAGGATGTCGGCACCGAACTGGTCCATCACCTTCTGCGGCGCGATGACATTGCCCTTGGATTTGCTCATCTTGTGACCGCGCCCGTCCACCACAAAGCCGTGGGTGAGCAGGGCCTTGTACGGCGCGTGGCCGTCGGTGGCGCAGCCGGTGAGCAAGGAAGACTGGAACCAGCCGCGATGCTGGTCGGAGCCTTCGAGGTAGAGATCGGCCGGATGATCCAGTTCGGGCCGGGTCTTCAGCACACAGGCGTGCGTCACGCCCGAATCGAACCACACGTCGAGCGTGTGGCCGGTCTTGTTGTATTCCGTGGCGTCCGCGCCCAGCAGTTCGGCCGGGTCGAGCGAGAACCAGGCTTCGATGCCGGCGGTTTCGACCTTTTTCGCCACGATTTCCAGCAATTCGGCAGAGCGGGGATGCAGCGCGCCGGTTTCCTTGTGGGTGAAAAACGGCATGGGGATGCCCCAGTTGCGCTGACGCGAGACGCACCAGTCGGGGCGGTTCTTGATCATCGCCTCCAGCCGCGCGCGGCCCCAGCTCGGGAAGAATTGCGTGGCGTCCACCGCGCACATGGCGTGGTTGCGTAGTGACTCCCCCTGATCCCGCGCATCCATACCGATGAACCACTGGCGTGTGGCGCGGAAGATGATCGGCGTCTTGTGCCGCCAGCAATGCGGGTAGCTGTGCTTGAGTTTTTCGTGGCAGAACAGATTGCCGCCGGCTTCCAGCGTTTCGATCACCAGCGGGTTGGCCTGCCAGATGCTCATGCCGCCGACCAGCGGCGTCGAGTCGTAGAACTTGCCGTCGTCACCCACCGGGTTGTCGACCTTCAGGCCGTAGCGCAAACCGGCAACGTAGTCTTCCAGACCGTGGCCGGGCGCGGTGTGAACAGCACCCGTGCCGGCGTCTGCCGTGACGTGCTCGCCAACGATCACCGGTACTTGTCGTTCCTGGAAAGGGTGCCAGAGCAGCGTGCCTTCAAGGGCAGTCCCGCTGGCCTTGGCGACCACCACGCCTTCGAGTTCGTAACGCTTCAGTGCGGTGTCGACGAGATTTTCTGCGAGCACGACCAGGCCTTTGCCGGTTTTTACCAGCGCGTAGGTAAAGTCGGGGTGCAGCGCCACGGCCTGGTTGGCCGGCAGCGTCCACGGCGTGGTCGTCCAGATCACCACATAGGCGGCATCGTCGCCGAGTTCGGCATTGAAACGCCGCGCGAAATCGGCGCGATCGGCCACGCGAAAGCCCACGTCGATGGCGGGCGAGGTCTTGTCCTCGTATTCCACTTCGGCTTCGGCCAGCGCCGAGCCGCAATCGACGCACCAGTGCACGGGCTTCGCGCCCTGGTAGAGGTAACCGGACTGTTGAATCTGCCCGAGGACGCGCAGCGCATCGGCCTCGAACCGGAAATCCATCGTGCGGTACGGGTTCGCCCAGTCGCCGAGCACGCCCAGGCGGATGAAGTCGGCGCGCTGCCGCTCGATCTGCGTCGCCGCGTATTCACGGCACAGCTCACGGAAGCGGGCCGCCGGAATATTCTTGCCGTGGGTCTTTTCCACCTGCAACTCGATGGGTAGGCCGTGGCAGTCCCAGCCCGGCACGTAGGGCGCATCGAACCCACTGAGGGTTTTGGATTTGACGATGATGTCCTTGAGGATCTTGTTCACCGCGTGGCCAATGTGGATGTCGCCGTTGGCGTAGGGCGGGCCGTCGTGGAGGATGAATTTCGGTCGGCCGGCGGCGGCCTGGCGGATCGCTTCGTAGCGCTTTTTCTCCTGCCAGCTTGTTACCCAGCCGGGTTCGCGTTTGGCGAGATCGCCGCGCATGGGGAAGGGCGAGTCGGGCAGATTGAGCGTGCTTTTGTAGTCGGGCATGAGGTCGGGCAGTCAAGGAATCGTGGCCAGATAGGTTTTGGCGTCGGCCACGTCGCGGTGAATCTGCGCGACGAGGCTGTCGAGGTCGGGATATTTTGCTTCGTCGCGCAGTTTTTTCAGGAAATCCACGCGCACGCGGCGACCGTAGATGGTCGCATCGAAATCGAACAGGTGCACTTCCAGCACCGGCGCGGCGTCGGGGTTTTTCACCGTCGGCCGTTTGCCCAGACTGGCCACGCCGGGCAGCGGCTTGCCGTTGAGTCCGGCAACGTGTACAGCAAAGATGCCCATCAGCGGCGGCCGGTTGTGCTTCAACTGGATGTTTGCAGTGGGAAAGCCGATGTCGCGCCCCAGCTTGTCGCCATGCACCACCCGGCCCGAGATGCTGTAGGGCCGACCCAGCAATCGGGCGGCGTGATCGAGATTGCCGGTGGCAAGCGCGTTGCGTACCGCAGTCGAGGAGGAACGCTCGCCCGCCATTTCCACCGTGGGCAGGCATTCGGCGTCGAAGCCCAGCGTTGCGCCCATTTTTTCCAGCAGCGCGATATCCCCCACCCGCTTCGCCCCGTAGCGAAAATCGTCGCCCACCAGCACGTAGCGCGCTTGCAGCGTCTGGCCCAGTACGCGCTCGATGAACGTCTCGGCGGTCAATGCCGAAAACGCGCGATCAAAGCGGAACAGGTGCAGACGATCAATGCCCAGACGGCGCAAGCACTCGGCCTTTTCGCGCAGGCTGGAGAGCCGGGCGGGGGCTTGGTCCGGGGTAAAAAATTCGCGCGGGTGCGGTTCGAAACTCAGCACGCACGTAGGCAGACCGCGTACGCGCGCCACGTCCTGAAGGCGGGCGAGCATGGCCTTGTGCCCCAGATGCAGGCCATCGAAATTACCGATGGTGACCGCGTGGGGCGTGCCGAGCGGGGCGAAACCGTGGGTGATGCGCATGGGAGCGTAACGAGCGACAGACAGCGCGAAAAGCGCTGATTTTAGCCGATCCGCCGGCTTATTCGGCAGCCCGGCGTATGAACTGGCGTGGCCGGAAACCCATTGCCCCCAGGGCGATGAAATACACCAGCACGCCGCCACCAACGAGCAAAGTCAGCCGCAACAGGCGTTCGCCAAACCCGGCCGCAAGCCACCAGGCCGGGTTGCCCATGCTGAAATACAGCAACACGCCCATCAGGCTCACGCCGATCAATACGCGTGCAAAGTAGCCTGGCCAGCCCCGCTGGGGCTGATAGATGCCATGCTTTTTCAGCAGGTGTAACAGCAGGCCTGCATTCAGACACGCCGCCAGTCCGATCGACAAGGCCAGGCCGGCGTGGCCGAGTGGCACGATGAAGGCCAGGTTCATCAGTTGCGTGGCGAGCAGGGTGACCAGCGCAATTTTGACCGGCGTTTTGATGTTCTGCCGGGCGTAAAAACCGGGCGCGAGCACTTTCACCAGAATCAGTCCCACCAGCCCCAGGCTGTAGGCGACGAGCGCGCGTTGCGTCATCGTCACGTCGGTGGCGGTGAACGCGCCGTAATGAAACAGCGTGGTGATGAGTGGCACGGCCAGCACGGCGAGTGCGACGGCGGCGGGCAGGGCGAGCATGAGCGTGAGCCGCAGGCCCCAGTCGAGCAGCCGCGAATACTCGATGGGCGAATTGTCCGCGTGGTGCTTGGCGAGGCTGGGCAGCAGAATGGTGCCCAGCGCCACCCCCAGCATTCCGGTGGGAAACTCCATCAGGCGGTCGGCGTAATACAGCCAGGACACGCTGCCGGTGGCGAGAAACGACGCGAAGATGGTGTTGATGAGCAGGCTGATCTGCGCGACCGACACGCCCAGCGTGGCGGGAGCCATGAGCTTGAGGATGCGCCGCACGCCGGGGTCGTCGAAATGCCGGGTGGGGCGCGGCAGCATGTTGATTTTTGCCAGATGCGGCAGCATCCATGCCAGTTGCAGCACGCCGCCCAGCGCCACGCCCCAACCCAGCGCCAGCACCGGCGGGTCGAAATACGGTGCCAGCCACAAGGCGGCGGCGATCATGGCGACGTTGAGCAGCACTGGCGCGAAGGCCGGCACCGAGAACTTGCTGAACGTGTTGAGGATGCCCGCCGCCAGCGCGACCAGCGAAATGAAGATGATGTAAGGAAAGGTGATGCGCAGCAGGGTGATGGTCAGGTCGAACTTTTCTGGATCGGACACAAAGCCGGGCGCGCTGACGTAGGCCACCCACGGCGCGGCGACGATGCCCAGCGCCGCGACGGCCACCAGCGCGAGGGTGAGCGCGCTGCCGACCTGGCTGACCAACAAACGCGTTGCGTCCTCGCCCCGGCGATTCTTGTACTCCGCCAGAATCGGTACAAACGCCTGCGAAAACGCGCCTTCGGCAAATAACCGCCGCAGCAGGTTGGGGATTTTGAAGGCGACGAAGAAGGCGTCGGTCATCGCCCCAGCACCAAAGGTGCGCGCGATCACGGTATCGCGCACGAATCCCAGGATGCGGGAGAGCAGGGTCATGCTGCTGACCGCAGCGAGGGCTTTGAGGAGATTCATGGCGGCGGCGGTGTGTGGGCCGCATTGTGCGGGGGAGCGGGCCTCCCCGCAACCCGCAACGCGGCGTTACGGAGATGTGCTTGATCTGTTGCGGGGTTTGCTCTTATAATCGCGGGCTTTGGTGAACCCGGCTTGTCCCGTTTTGTTTGGGCACTCGGGTTCAAACGTTCCGCCCCAGTCGGAACCTTATTTACGTTTAATCAGCGCCTCGCCGTAGTCGGGGTGCCAGGAGCAAGCAATATGGCGAATTCCGCCCAGGCCCGCAAACGCGCCCGTCAGGCCACTGTCCAGCGCGACCACAACATGAGCCAGCGTTCGGAGCTGCGCACCGCGATCAAGAAAGTGCGCAAGGCCATCGAGGCAGGCGACAAGGCGGCGGCGCAGGCTGTTTTCCAGTCGTCGATGAGCACCATCGACAGCATTGCCGACAAGAACATCGTGCACAAGAACAAGGCTGCGCGTCACAAGAGCCGCTTGTCGCAGGCAGTCAAGGCCATGGCCTGAAGCCTGTCGCTACGCCCATGAAAAAACGCCGCATTTGCGGCGTTTTTTCATGGGCGATGGCTTGATGCAATAGCCGAAACCCGATGCCACGCTATTGCGAGTTTTCGGTCACCAACTCGTTGCTTTGCGCAAAATTTTGCAGAAAACGCCAGGCGTTGGGGTCGGACAGCTTGAGCCGGGCATCCACGATCACGCAGGGAATGCCGTCGAGCTTGGTGGGCTGCACGTAAGGAGAATAATTGGTACGGTTGTTGGGGTCGATGACGGCAAACGCGCCGGCCAGCCGGTCGGCCCAGTCGCTGGGACGAAAACGACTGCCTTTGGTGGTGAGTCCGCGAATGATGAAAGGAGCGTCGTCCATGACGGGTGCTTATATGAAATGGCGCGTTTAAAGTTGGCCGATTCTAGCACGCGGCCATGCAGCCAAGCGGGTTGGGTGCCAAGTCGCCTCGCTGGCGTCGCGGCCGCGATGCGGGCGGCATAACCGCAGGTGTGCGGCAAGTCATGGGCCTTGTGGTAGGCAGAGAATTCGGGGTGCGCCGGGTGTGTTGGGACAGGCTCAGCAGGCCGTTGGCGACCGCATCAAGGGGTTTTCGGCCTATAATCAAGGCGCTGCAACAAGAACGGTGGCCATGGCCGCCGTTTTCTATTCTGTTTTGCCTGCTGACCAGTGAATTTCAACGCTGTTTGAATCTACCAAGCCGCCCGGCGGCAAGCGCTGCACGAGGACTGCCATGACGACACATCTGATGAACACCTATGCCCGCCAGCCGGTTGCCTTTGTGCGCGGCGAGGGCGCTTACCTGTGGGACGAGGCCGGTAAGCGTTATCTCGACGCCGTCGCCGGCGTGGCCGTGAATGGCCTGGGCCATGCCCACCCCAAACTGGTGAAGGCGATTGCCGATCAGGCTGCCTGTGTCATCCACACCTCCAACCTGTACCGCGTGCCGCGCCAGGAAGAACTGGCCGACAAATTGTGCGCGTTGTCGGGCATGGACAAGGTGTTTTTCTGCAATTCCGGCTGTGAGGCGAACGAGGCGGCGATCAAGCTCGCGCGGTTGTACGGCCATGGCAAGGGCATCGAGGTGCCGACCATCATCGTGATGGAAAAGGCGTTTCATGGTCGCACCATGGCCACGCTCACGGCCACCGGCTCGCGCAAGATCCAGGCGGGTTTCGAGCCGCTGCTCGCCGGCTTTGCCCGTGTGCCCTACAACGATATCGAGGCCGTGCGCCAGGTCGCCGGGCACAACAAGAGCGTGGTGGCGGTGCTGATCGAGGTGGTGCAGGGCGAAGGCGGCGTGAACATGCTGGCACCCGATTACCTGGCCGAAATGCGCAGGATTTGCGACGCCCACGGCTGGCTCCTGATGCTTGACGAAGTACAGACCGGCATCGGCCGTACCGGCACCTGGTTCGGCTTCCAGCATGCCGGTGTGGTGCCCGACGTGATGGCGCTTGCCAAGGGCCTGGGGTCGGGCATGCCGATCGGTGCCTGCCTTGCCCGTGGCGTAGCGGCAGAGGTCTTCAAGCCGGGCAACCATGGTTCGACCTTTGGTGGCAACGCGCTGGCCTGCGCGGCGGCGCTGGCGACGCTGGGCGCCATCGAATCGGAAAACATTCTCGAAAACGCCCGCGTGCGCGGAGAAGCCATTCGCACCGGTTTGCGCGCGGCGCTGGCCGGCGTGCATGGCGTGGTCGACATTCGTGGCGAAGGCATGATGATCGGCGTCGAGCTCGACCGGCCCTGCGGGGAACTGGTGGGCGTGGCGCGCGACGCCGGCGTACTGATCAACGTCACGGCCGACAAGGTGATCCGCCTGGTGCCGCCGTTGATCTATGGCGATGCCGAAGTGGCCGCGCTGGTCGAATCCGTCTCGTCCATCGTCAAGAACTACCTGCAGCAGGCGGCCTGATGCTCAAGCACTTTCTGCAATTCAAGGATCTGTCGCGCGACGAACTCAACTACCTGTTCGAGCGTGCGCGGCTGATCAAGTCGCGCTTCAAGCGTTACCAGCCCTATCACCCGCTGGTCGACCGGACGCTGGCGATGATCTTCGAGAAAAGCTCGACCCGCACGCGTCTTTCGTTTGAAGCCGGCATGCACCAGCTTGGTGGCTCGGCGATCTACCTCAACACGCGCGACACCCAGCTCGGGCGCGGCGAGCCGGTCGAAGACGCCGGCGAAGTCATCTCGCGCATGGTCGACATCGTGATGATCCGCACCTTCGAGCAGGACATCATCGAGCGCTTTGCCTCGCATTCGCGCGTGCCGGTGATCAACGGCCTGACCAACGAATACCATCCCTGCCAGATCCTGGCCGACATCTTTACCTTCATCGAGCATCGCGGTTCGATCCAGGGCAAGACCGTGGCCTGGGTCGGCGATTCGAACAACATGTGCAACACCTGGCTGCAGGCCGCCGAAGTGCTGGATTTCAACGTCCACGTCTCGACGCCGCCGGGCTACGAAGTCGAACCCGAGCGCGCCAATCTCTACGGCACCGATCACTTCGAGAGTTTTGCCGACCCGATGGATGCCTGCCGCGATGCCGACCTCGTCACCACCGACGTGTGGACGAGCATGGGTTTCGAAGCCGAGAACGAGGAGCGCAAGAAAGCCTTTGCCGACTGGTGCGTGGACACCGACATGATGAAGGTCGCGGCGGCGGATGCCGTCTTCATGCACTGCCTGCCGGCGCATCGCGGCGAGGAAGTCACGGCCGATGTCATCGATGGCCCGCAGTCTGTGGTGTGGGACGAGGCCGAGAACCGCCTGCATGTGCAGAAAGCACTGATGGAATACCTGCTGCTCGGCAAGGTCGAAAGCTGACACCCCGCACCCAACTCCTCGCTCCCGGCCCCAGATCATGAACATTGCTTACTTCAAGGACATGGATTCCTTGTACATCGAAATCACCCCTGAAAACCCGGCTCATGCCTGGGAAGCGCACGAAGGTATCGTCCTCAACATGTCCGAAGACGGCCGTGTCGTCGGCATCGAAATCGAGAAGGCCAGCCAGAAATCCAACCTGGACATCCTCAAGGTTGGCGGCTTCCCCGGCATGGTCGAAGTCATCGACAAGAATCAATCCGGTTCCACTCATTAATCCACTCACACCATGAGCGACATCAAGAAAGTAGTACTCGCCTACTCCGGCGGCCTCGACACCTCGGTCATCCTGAAATGGCTGCAGGACACCTATCAGTGTGAAGTCGTCACCTTCACCGCCGACCTGGGGCAGGGCGAGGAACTCGAACCCGCCCGCCAGAAAGCGCTCAAATTCGGGATCCCGCCCGAACAGATCTACATCGACGACCTGCGCGAGGAATTCGTGCGTGATTTCGTCTTCCCCATGTTCCGCGCCAACACCGTGTACGAAGGCGAATACCTGCTCGGCACCTCGATCGCGCGCCCGCTGATCGCCAAGCGTTTGATCGACATCGTCAACGAAACCGGGGCCGACGCCATCTGCCACGGTGCCACCGGCAAGGGCAACGACCAGGTGCGATTCGAACTCGGCGCGTATGCCCTGAAGCCCGACGTGAAAGTGATCGCGCCCTGGCGCGAGTGGGACCTGCTCTCGCGCGAAAAACTGCTCGCCTACGCCGAGACCCACGGCATTCCCATCGACATGAAGCACCGCCAGGGTGGCTCACCGTACTCGATGGACGCCAACCTGCTGCACATCTCCTACGAAGGCCGTCACCTCGAAGACCCGAATGCCGAAGCCGAAGAGGACATGTGGCGCTGGACCGTGTCGCCCGAGAAGGCCCCCGATGCGGCCGAATACCTCACGCTCACCTACGCGAAGGGCGATGTCGTCGCCATCGACGGCGTGGCGATGAAGGCGCACGAGGTGCTGGCGAAGTTGAACCAGCTCGGCGGCAAGCACGGCATCGGCCGCCTCGATCTGGTCGAGAACCGCTACGTCGGCATGAAATCGCGCGGCTGCTACGAAACCCCCGGCGGCACGATTCTGCTCAAAGGCCACCGCGCCATCGAATCCATCACGCTCGACCGCGAAGTCGCGCATCTGAAGGACGACCTGATGCCGCGTTACGCCAGCCTCATCTACAACGGCTACTGGTGGTCGCCCGAGCGCCGCGCCCTGCAGGTGCTGATCGACCACACCCAGGCCAACGTCAACGGCACGGTGCGGCTCAAGCTCTACAAGGGCAACGTCATCGTCGTCGGCCGCGATTCCAAGTCCGATTCGCTGTTCGACTCGACCATCGCCACCTTTGAAGACGACGCCGGCGCCTACGACCAGAAGGACGCAGGCGGTTTCATCAAGCTCAACGCGTTGCGCATGCGCATCGCCGCCAAACTCGACGCACGGAGAAAGTAAGCATGTCCCAGTTCAACAACGTCTCGGTGGTCGCCAAGGCCAACGTCTATTTCGACGGCAAGTGCGTGTCGCACACCATCCAGCTCGCCGACGGCACGAAGAAATCGGTCGGCGTGATCCTGCCCGCCGCGCTGACCTTCAACACTGGCGCGCCCGAGATCATGGAAACCGTCGCCGGCGCCTGCCGCTATCGCCTGAAGGGCGAGGACTGGAAGACCTGTCCCGAGGGCGAGTCTTTCAGCATTCCCGCCAACTCCAGCTTTGATATCGAAGTGACGGGCGAACCCTATCATTACGTCTGCCATTTCGGTTGAGCGAGCGTTGCGATGTCCACCGTCACCGTCGTTCGCAAAAACGGCCGCATCGCCATCGCCGCTGACACACTGACCAAATGGGGCGGCGGCAAGGAATCCGCCGACTACATCGTCAACCATCGCAAGATCATCCGCGTGGGCGACAGCCTGCTGGGGATCACCGGTACCGCGACGGCGCATCTCATCCTGACGGACTATTTTTCCGGTCTGGAGACGCCGCCCGCGTTTGCCACGCCTGCGGAAATCTTTCGCGCCTGGAATGCACTGCACGGTGCGCTGAAGGAAAACTATTTCCTGCAGGCCGAAGAAGACAAGGAAGACGAACTCGAATCCAGCCGCATGGATGTGCTGATCGCCAACCGCCACGGCATCTTCGGCGTGTCGGCGCATCGCACCGTGCAGGAATTCTCGAAGTTCTATGCCTACGGTTCGGGCAGCTCCTACGCGTTGGGCGCGATGTTCGCCGCCTGGACAGACCCGGCGCGCGACGCCGGCGAGATCGCCCGGCTGGGCGTGCTGGCGGCGTGCGAGTTTCACGACGAGTCGGGCCCGCCGGTCGAGTTGCACGTATTGGAAGAGGGGAGCTGATCATGCCGAGTTTCGACATCGTGTCCGAAGTGGACAAGCAGGAAGTGCGCAACGCCGTCGACCAGGTCAACAAGGAAGTGTCGACGCGCTTCGACTTCAAGGGCTCCGACGCGCGCGTCGAGCAGGCCGACTACGTGCTGACGCTGTTCGCGGACACCGAATTCCAGCTCGACCAGGTACAGGACATCCTCTCGCAGAAGCTCGCCAAGCGCAGCGTCGATGTGAAATGCCTCGACGTCGGCAGCGTGGAAAAGGTCTCGGGCAACAAGGTCAAGCGCAGCATCACCGTGAAGACCGGCGTGGAAACCGAACTGGCAAAGAAGATCGTCAAATGCATCAAGGACAGCAAGCTCAAGGTCCAGGCCAGCATCCAGGGCGACACCGTGCGCGTATCCGGCACCAAGCGCGACGTGCTGCAGGACACCATTGCCCTGGTGCGGAAGAGCATCACCGACTTTCCGCTGCAATACCAGAATTTCCGCGACTGATTCCTCTCCAGAATCAGCCATGATTTTGCCGTCTTCGCCTTGCCGGGCCACAGATGCTGTCTGCGGTTCGACTTCGTGTCCTGCCTGATTCGGGAAAGGAATCACTCGCCATGGCCAAAGTGCTGGTTCCGCTTGCCGACGGGTGCGAAGAGCTCGAAGCCGTCACTCTCATCGATCTGCTGCGTCGCGCCGGCATCGAGGTGACGGTGGCGGGCCTCAAGCCTGGTATCGTCAAGGCCAGCCGTGGCGTGCAGCTGGTACCGGACGTGACGCTCGACGTTGCCCTGCAGGACAGATACGACATGCTGGTGCTGCCGGGCGGGATGCCGGGCGCAAGCCATCTCAAGGCCGACCCGCGCATTGTCGACCTGGTCCGGCGCATGGCGGCGGCAGGCCAATACACGGCCGCGATTTGTGCCGCGCCGACGGTGTTGCTCGAAGCCGGCGTGCTCGCCGGGCGGCAGGCGACCAGCTACCCCGGTTTTCTGGACGCGCTGAATCCGCCCGGCGTACAGCTGAGTACGGCATCCGTGGTGGTCGACGGAACCGTCGTCACCTCACGCGGGCCGGGTACCGCCATGGACTTTGCACTTGTCCTGATCGAAATCCTCCAGGGCGCAGAGGTGCGTGGCAAGGTCGAGGCGGCTCTGGTCAGAGCCTGATGTCCCCTTAATCCTGAAAACCGCAGTTGGACGCATCCAATGGGGCGTCTAATCGTGTGGCTGCCACGAAGCAACGACGCCGCAGGCCGAGGCCTGCAAGGAGGCGCGACAAAGGCAGACGCGCGAGCAGGCGTGCCAGTGGGTGCGTAGCGGCTCACCCTGAAGATGCAGGTGGGTCGAGGTGGAAAATCGTGAATGCAAGGGGCAGTTTGGAGAGCGGTCAACTGCGGTTTTTGGGATTATGATGCGTGCGAGATAACAGTCGATCCGGAGACAATCATGCAGATTCGCGAAATCCTCACCCTGAAGAGCGACACCATCTACAGCATCGCCCCCACCGACCCGGTGCAGAGTGCGGTCGGCAAGATGGTCGAACTGGGCGTCGGCTCGCTGGTGGTGATGAAGAACGACGAAATGGTCGGTCTGCTCACCGAGCGCGACGTGGTACAGGGCATGGTCAGCCAGGGCTGTGATCTGAAGGATGCGCAGGTCAGCACCATCATGGTCACCGAACCGGTGGTCGCCAACGCCGAGGACTCGGTGGATTACGCGCGTGACGTGATGACCAAGTCGCACATCGGCCACCTGCCCATCCTCGACGGCAACAAGCTGCTTGGCATCATCTCCTTCCACGACGTGGCACGTGCCTGCCTCAAGGAAGCCAATTTCGAGAACAGCCTGTTGAAGCGCTACATCAAGCACTGGCCGGAGTGAACACGACAGGCGATGAGTAGGTTCTACAGGGAGGTAAGTGAGGGTAGGGAGGGGGGTTCCTCCCGCGCCTCCCTTGCCTCCCTGTAAGATGGGTCTGTCCACGCAGACGGATCGCCGTGATGCTACCGAATCGACTCGATGTCGATTTTCTTGTCCACGATCTGTGGCAGGATCAGCGCGTAGCCCTGCTGCTGCCAGTGCGCCAGTTCGGTGATGGCGTTGGGCACGACCTCGATGAAATCCTGAAAATCCTTCACCGCGTAGCCGTAGTCCTCCGCAGCCTGGCCGCACACCTTGAACTGCACGCCGAGGTCGGCGTAGTAACGCATGCGGTCCACCACTTCCTGGTATTTCGCCTCGTTCTTCTTTGCCACCGTGACGATTTCGGTGCCGTGGATTACGACCACGATGGAAAAGTCCTCAGGCGAGTAGTTGTAGGGTGCCTCGGTCAGCGGATTCATCAGCGAGCGCACCCAGTACAGGGCGCTGCCAATTTTCTGCGGATTGTCGAGGTAGAACTCGAACATCACCTTGGGCGGCGCATAGGGCGTCTGCACCCATTTACCGGCGGCCTGTACTGGTGGGGCGACGAATAGCCACAACGCAGCCCACAGGATGAGCAGGGTTTTCATGGCGATCTCCTGGGTTTGGGTACTGATTGCGTTATAGCTTTTGCGCGGCCTTGTGCTGCGCGCGCCGCAGCAGACGAAACAGGTTCAGCCGCGCCGGATCGATTTCCCCCGCTGCGGCCGCCTCTGCCAGACGGCAGCCTGGCTCGCTCTCGTGCTTGCAGTCGCGGAAGCGGCAGTGCCCGAGGTAGGGGCGGAATTCGACGAAGGCATGCGCCAGCGCATCGGCATCCAGATGCTGGAGCGCAAATTCCTGCAGGCCGGGCGAATCAATCAGCGCCGAATTCGCGTCGATCCGATGCAGGCGGGTATGCGTGGTGGTGTGGCGCCCGCTATCGAGTGCTTCTGAGTATTCGGCAGTATCGACTCCGGCACCGGGAAACAACGCATTCACCAGTGTGGATTTGCCCATGCCGGACTGGCCGATCATCAGGGTGGTGTGTCCTGCCAAATGGCCGCGTAGCGGAGTGGGATCAGCCAGGGCTGACAATTCCACCACCGGATAGCCGATGCGAACAAAGGGTTCGAGCAGTTGGCGTGCGGCGGGGGTTTCCGGCAGGTCGGTCTTGTTCAGCACCAGCAGGCTGGTGATGCCCTGGTCTTCTGCGGCAAGCAGGCAGCGCTGTACCAGTTCGGGCGAAAAACTCGGTCGCGCGGCGACCACCACCGCCAGTTGCGTGACATTGGCGGCAATGGCCTTGGTTTTGAAGGCGTCGGAACGGTAAAGCAGCGTATCGCGTGGATGCACCTGTTCGATCACGCCGCTGTCGCCATCGCGCCGCCACGCGACCCGGTCGCCGCATACCACCTGGAGATGGCGGCCGCGCACCTGGCAGGGCAGGGGGCCCTGCGCGGTGTCGATGATGAATCGACGGCTGAAGGCAGCGATGACCTGGCCGGTTTCCAGGTTGCCGGCCTTTTCTGCCATGGGTCAGCGCTCGACCAGCTGATCGACCTTCGCCGCGCAGATGAAATCGTTTTCGGACAGGCCGCCGATGGCGTGGGTCCAGTACTCGACCTTTACCGTGTTGTAGCCGACGACGAGGCTGGGATGATGATCCTCGCGGTGCGACAGCCACATCACCGCGTTGGTGAAAGCCTGTGCCTGGTAGTGATCCTTGAATCGGTATTCCTTGACGATCTTCACGCCGTCAAGCTGCCAGCCCGACAGGCCCTTGAGCATGGGGGCGATCTGCGCGTCGGTCATCGCGGCGACGCCGCCTTCGCAGGGCGCGCATTTCTTGCGGACGAGTTCTTCGACGATGGTGGTCATGGCGTGTCCTTGATCGAGGCAGCCTTACTTGAACTTGTAATACTGCTGGTTGAGATAGGCCCCCACGTGCGCCTCATCGTCCGGAAACCAGCCTGCGCCGGTGTTGGCATTGCAGCCCGAAATGCGTGCGGCGAGCTGCTGCGCGGTTTGGGTCTTGCGGTCGGCGCGCGTGTAGATCTTGCTGCCGTCGCCGCCAAACATGTTGATGTGGCAACTGGTACACGATTTGTCGTGTAGCGCTTTGCCGACCTTGGGGTCGCCCTTGTCAAAGGGCGCGGCCTGGAGCGCAGGGGAAAGCAGGAGCAGAGTGAGTACGGGCAGAATTTTCATGGCGTGACTCCAGAGGGGATGACTGGATTATGGAGACAAGCCCTGTCTTTCGCTACCCCGGACCCGACAGGGTCTATGCGAGAATGCCGGCTCCCCGAACAAGGAAAGCGCATGGCAACGAACCCCACCCACCTGCTCTGGCTCGACATGGAAATGACCGGCCTGGTCCCCGAAACCGATCGCATCATCGAACTCGCCATCGTCGTCACCGACGCCGACCTCAACACTGTGGCCGAAGGCCCGGTGCTGGTGGTGCATCAGCCCGACGAGGTGATGAACGCGATGGACAACTGGAACAAGGGCACGCACGGCAAGTCCGGCCTCATCGACCGGGTCAAGGCTTCACACCTGTCCGAAGCCGACGCCGAGGCGCAGATGCTGGCCTTCGTGAAGCAATACGTGCCCGAGCGCACCTCGCCCATGTGCGGCAACTCCATCTGCCAGGATCGCCGCTTCATGGCACGCTACATGCCCACGCTGGAAGCCTTCTTCCACTACCGCAACCTGGATGTGAGCACGCTGAAGGAACTGGCCAAGCGCTGGCGGCCGGGCCTTGCCGAAGGTTTCAAGAAATCCGGCAAGCACGAGGCGCTGGCCGACATTTATGAGTCCATCGACGAGATGAAATACTACCGCGAGCATTTCATCCGCCCGGCCTGAAAATCGCCAGGACAAAAAACGGGCGGCCCATGAGCCGCCCGGAATACGGCGCGCAGGACGCGCCGCTGGAGGAGTCAGAAGAACCAGGTCAGTTGCAGGCTCACGCGGCCGCCAAGATTGTCGGCAATGGCCAGCGCGTTGTTGCGCTGGGCACCTGCCGGAATCGCCGCCGGATTACTCACTTCGAGATCGCGCCATTCGTAGTTGAGCGTGAGCCGTGTGTTCTTGTAGAAGTACCAGTTGGCACCCAGTGTCGTCGTGGTGAACTCGCGTTCCAGCGCGGCGGTTTCGGTCATGCGGTCAAGCGTGTCGTAGCGCAGGTCGATTTCCCAGTCTTTGAGGAAACGCCAGCCGCCTTCGACGTACCAGCCGTCGGCTTTTTCGTTGACGCCGATTTGCGTGGGCTGGCCCGGAAAGGGCGGATTGGGCCCGGCGACGATCATGCCGTCGCCGCGCAGGTATTCCGCCGTCGCGCGCCACGGGCCTTTCTGGTAGCGCGCGCCCAGACCTTCGCGGATGCGGTCGAAATCTTGGCCGCCGAAGGCGCGCTCGCCGTTCTGGTGCCACAGCCAGAATGAGGCGTCTTCGCGGTTGGGCCCCTTGCTCTTGCCGAATACGTACGACACCTGGAAGCGGCCGGTGATGTCCTTGTTGCCGTCGTCATCCGACAGTTCCTCGATTTCGTTGCCGTTGGACAGCATCAGCGCGTAGGAAAACTCCCAGGGCCCCTTGTTGAACGCGTCGAACACCTGGATGCCGATATCGCGAAAACCCGAACCGCCGCTGACGACGGTGCCGTTCGATGCGCCCGTTATATTGACCGCGCCCGTCGACTTGACCGGGCTTTCGATCAGAAGATTGGTCGCCACGTTGCTGAAATACACATAGGGAAACGAGGTGTGTACCGCAACCAGCGCCTCCTCGCTGGTCGGCAACTTGAACAGGCCAGCGCGGATGCGTGCCCCGGGGATATAGCTGAACGTGACCGAAGCGTCGGTAACCATCACGTCGCGCTGGGCGGTGATGGCGTTCTTGCCCGCCTCGATCAGCGCGAAGTAGTTGATCCTGCCTGGGATGAGGTTGCCGCGCGCGCCGACGCGCAGACGGTTGAATTGCAGGGCGTCGTTGTCCTCCAGTTCTGGGCCGACGAGGTTAGGTGCGGTCAGTTGCCCGTTGAACGGCGTAGTGGCACCCGCCAGACCCTGGATCGGGTCGGCGTCGATGTAGGTGTAGGTCGGCTGGGCAAAACCGAAAACTTTGAATGGCCCAGAGTCGGGCGACTCCTGGCCCTGGATTTGCAGCCAGTTTGCGGCCATGGCGGCGGGGGCCGCGAGCAGTAAACTGGCAGTCACGGCGTGGCGAAGGCGCAAGTACGGCATCTGGATATTCTCCCTGGCAGCCCCTTATGGTGGGGCTGCGTATTGTGATTGAGATGGGTTGCCGGGTGGATCAGGGCTTCAGATACACAAAGCCTTCCTTCGCCTGCAGCCTGCCGATTTCCGCCACGCCGGATGGCACGATGCTCGCTTCCTCGACCACAGCGCTGGCATCCAGCTTGCGCGAGCGTAGGGTGTTGTTGCACACGCGGAAATCGACGCCCTTGGCCTTGAGTGCCTGCACGCCGATTTCGTAAGGGTTGCCGTTCTTGTCTTCCGCGCCTTTGAGCAGGAAGTCGATGCCCTTGCCGTGGGTGACGACGACGATCTTGGCGTCCGGGCTGGCGCTGAGGTGATTGTTGACGTTGTTGAGCGCGACCCGGGCGTTGTCGGAATCGTTGACATGATAGACAACTTTTTCTTCTGCAGCGGGGGCGGCGGCTTCAACCGGTTGGGCAGCCTGGACGAGGGGGGCGGCTGCGAACAGCAGGCCGGCGAAAAGAGGGGCGAGTGCGCGGTGCATGGTGGTCTCCTTGAGAAATTGTTGGATTAGTGAAATCGATCGTTCGATTCCTGGTAGGTAGACGGGACTTATGACACGCTTATTCCATTCCGGTCGGCGTCCGGATGTGGAATAAATGAACCATGCCGTGCGTCTTGGAGCCATGCACATGATCAACCGATTGTTTTCCGGGCCGCTGCGCCAGGGAATCGAGGCGCAGCGTCCGCTGCTCTACCGGCTCGCCTATGCCTGGTGCCACGACGCCGCGCTGGCCGACGACCTGGCGCAGGAAGCCCTGTCCAAGGCCTGGGCGCGGCGCGATCAGTTGCGCGAAACCGCTGCGCTGAAGGGCTGGCTGGTGTCGATCATGAACCATTGCTGGATCGACCATTTGCGGGCGCGGCGCGATTTCGAGGACGTGGACGCGCTGCACGACACGCTGGCGTCGAACGCCGACCTGCCGGAAGTCTGCTGCGACCGCGAACAGCTCGTTGCCTGCGTACGCGCCGCCGTGGCCACCCTGCCGCTGGCGCAGCGCCAGGTGCTGACGCTGGTCGATCTGGAGGAATTCGGCTACGCCGAGGTGGCACGTATCCTGGAGATTCCCGTCGGCACGGTGATGAGCCGCCTGTCGCGCGCGCGCGCGGCGTTGAAGCTCATCCTGGAACGGAAAATGCGGCAGGCCGAGCGGCCGCCGGTCTTGCGGAGAGTGAAATGAACGCGTTCGTGTCCGACGAAACCCTGCACGCCTACGTCGATGGCGAGCTCGACCAGGCCGAACGCGAGGCGCTTGCGGTGCGCATCCAGGGCGACCCCGAACTGGCCCAGCGCGTCTGCGCGTTGCGCAGCCTGAAGGACATGCTGAAGCTGGCGTACGCCGAGCCGCCCGCACCGCAGCGCCGTGACGTGGCGCGCGCGCAGGGCGGGCGACTGCAACGCTGCGCGCTGGGCTGCCTGGTGCTCGGCACCGGGCTGGTGGTGGGGTGGATGCTGCGCGGCGCAGAACCTGCCGTCGCCACCGCACAGGCCCCGTTCGAGGCGATGCCCGGTCTGCAAACGGTGAGCCTTGCCCGCGTGCCCGATCCAGACCGCATGTTGCTGCACGTCGATACCGCCGCGCCCGACCGGATGCAGGCCACGCTCGACCGCGCCGAGCGCCTGCTCGACAAAGCCGAGCGCGAGGGCCGGCAGATGCAGATGGAAATCATCGCGAACAGCAACGGGCTGGATTTGCTGCGCGCCGGCCGCAGCCCTCATGCGGCACGCATCGCCAACATGCAGGCGCGCCACGCCAACCTGCACTGGGTGGCGTGCAGCCAGTCGATCGCGCGTTTCATTCGTGAAGGCCAGCGCGTGGAGCTGCTGCCTGCGGTGCGTACCGCGCCCACCGCCATCGGGGAAATCGTCACCCGCCTGCAACAGGGCTGGACGTATGTTCGGGTATAGCGGTTCCCCCGGATTTTCGATCGCCGCTAGTTTGATCGCCGCTGGTTTGATCGCCGCCAGGAGAGCAGGGCGCATCGGGATTGCGCAGGCAGGTTTCCGCCAGTTTGCTCGCCTGGTTAGCGGCCTGATGCTGCTGGCAACGTGCGCCGCCGCAGAGGCCAACGCGCTCAAGGGCCACGCGTCGCCCTACCTCGCGCAGCACGGCGACGACCCGGTGGCGTGGCAGGAATGGAACGCCGAAACCGTCGCCCGCGCGCGCCGCGAAAACAAGCTGTTGTTCGTGTCGGTCGGCTACTTTGCCTGCCACTGGTGCCACGTGATGCAGCGGGAGAGCTACAAAAATCCGCAGATTGCCGCGCAGCTCAACCGCGATTTCATCCCGGTGAAGGTGGATCGCGAACTCAACAGCGGGCTGGACGACGCTTTGCAACAGTTTTCTAACCGGCTCAACGGTGTAGCGGGCTGGCCGCTCAATGCCTTTATCACCCCAGAAGGCTATCCGGCCTTTGTCGTGCTGTATGCGCCGCCGGCGGAGTTTCGGGAGCTGACGGGTAGGCTCACCGAACGCTGGCGCACCGACGCAGCTGGCATTCGTACGCTTGCGCGTCGGGCCGCGCCGCCGCCCCTGCTGAAACCGGTTGCCGAAGCGAACACGCCGGCGCGCGGTGAGACGGCCATGCAGGCGTTTGTCGCCGGCGTCTGGCAAGAAGCCGATCTGTTGCGGGGCGGCTTCGGTGAAGTCAGCAAATTTCCGCTGGCCCCGCAGCTCGACGCCTTGCTGACACGCCAGGCGGCGCAGCCGGATCCCCGGCTGGCCGAATTCCTGCGTCTGACTTTCGACCAGATGGCCGCGCACGGTTTGCGCGATCACATCGGTGGCGGCTTTTTCCGCTACACCGTCGATCCTGGCTGGGAAACGCCGCATTTCGAAAAAATGCTCTACGACAACGCCCACCTCGCCCGGCTCTACCTGCGGGCGGCGCGCGTGCTGGGGCGGCCAGGCTATCGTGACATCGCGCGCGGCACGCTCGATTTCCTCAACGACACGCTCGCCGACCCCGGCGGCGGGTTCTATACCAGCACCTCGGCGGTCGACGCCGAAGGCCGGGAAGGGGCAACGTATTTATGGGAGCCCGACACTTTGCAACCCCTGCTGGTGCCCGCCACCTACGCTGCCGTGCGCCGGGTGTGGCGGCTCGACGCGCCGCGCAGTTTCGAGGCGGGCTACCTGCCCGCCGAAAACCGCAAGCCGACCGCCGCCGAGCGTGCGCTGCTGACGGAGGCTGCGCGCGTGTTACGGCCCGTCCGCCGCGCGCGCAGCCTGCCGGTCGACGATAAGCGCAACGCGGGCCTGAACGGTCTGGCCTTGTCGGCGTTCAGCCAGGCCAGCACACTCGATCCCGCCTACCGCAAAACCGCCGACCGGCTCCAGGCATTTTTATTGAAGCGCATGATGCGCGGCGAGTCGCTCGTCAAGGCAATCGCACGCAAACAGGTGTTGCCGGACGCGGAACTGGAGGATTACGCCTACGTGGTGCAGGGCCTGCTGGATCACGCCGAAGCGACGGGCAATACCGAATCGCGCCGGCAGGCAGTGCGGCTGGCCCGTGTGGCCTGGCAGCGGTTCTGGAACGAGCGCGGCTGGCGACATGAAACCCACCCGCTACTGGCAACTGTTGCCCCGGAGCCGGCAATGGCCGACGGTGCGCTGTATTCGCCCTCTGCGGTGTTGATCGGGGCAAGCCTGCGTCTGGGCGATGCCGCGCTGGCAAGGCAGGCGCGCGTTGCGCTGAGCTGGCGGGTGCCGGCCATGGTGGCAGACCCCTTTGCGTTTGCCACGCGCGCGCGCCTGCTGGCCGGCTACTGAGCCTTACTGCGCGTCTTCTTCCTGGTTCAGGCGTTGCATGGGCCGCCTGCCTACGCTCACGGGCATAGCGAGTTTCTGCTGTTTGCGGGCCACCGTGAGTTTGGCGGTCTTGCCCGGCTCCAGCGCGGCAATCAGATTGAGCAGTGAGGCGGAATCTGAAACCGTGCCATCGTTGACCGCGATGAGAATGTCGCCCGGCCGGATGCCGGCCAGGTCAGCCGGGCCACCTTTGAGCACCCCTGAAATCAGCGCGCCCGTCGTCGCAGGGAGGCCGAAGGATTCGGCGAGTTCGGGCGTCAGATCCTGCACCTCGATGCCGACCCAGCCGCGCGTCACGCTGCCGGATTTGATGATCTGCTCCATCACCTGGCGTGCAATGCTCACGGGAATGGCGAAGCCGATGCCCTGTGAGCCGCCGGTGCGCGAATAGATCGCGCTGTTCACGCCCACCAGATTGCCGCTGGCGTCGACCAGCGCGCCGCCCGAATTGCCGGGGTTGATCGCCGCGTCGGTCTGGATGAAGTTCTCGAAGGTGTTGATGCCCAGATGGGTGCGACCGAGCGCGGACACGATGCCCGCGGTAACGGTTTGTCCCACCCCGAACGGGTTGCCGACGGCCAGCACCCAGTCGCCCACTTTCAGGCTGTCGGGCTGGGCGAAAGTGATGGCGGGCAGGTTGACTGCGTCGATTTTGAGCACCGCCAGATCGGTTTCGGGATCGGCTCCCACCACGCGGGCGGGCAGAACCCGGCCATCCGAAAAGGCAATCTGGATTTCGTCGGCCGCGTCAACCACGTGCTGGTTGGTGAGGATGAAGCCATTGGGGCTGACGATTACCCCGGATCCCAGGTTGGATGCCTGACGCGGACGCGAATCGAGGCGGTCGCCAAAAAAGTAGCGGAAGACCGGATCCTGTAGCGCAGGGTGCGCCTGCCCGCGAACTTTTTGCTGGGTGAAAACGTTGACCACGGCCGGTATGACGCGTTGCGCCGCCGGTGCAAAAGTCTCGACGGGCAGGGCCGGGGAGGCCGGTGCGCCGGCCTGCTGGATAGTGAGGTTCTGCGGGGCCGACTGCCAGCGCAGCAAATCGGGTTTGAACAGGGCAACGATGAACAGAACGCCCAGCGCCACCGTGGTGGATTGAGCGAATAGCAACCAGAGTTTGCGCATGGAGAAATGGGCGAAAGCAGCCAGAACGGCGTGCGCCGGATTATAGCCCAGTGCCTGTTGACACGCGTTTGCGCGTCAACAGGCTTCCGGTGGGTGCGACAAATTGGTTAGAATGCCGGTTTTCTCGAAATCCGTTCAGGTCAGGACATCATGAGCCAGGAAGTTGATGGGCAAAAAGTGAATTCAAGCAAGCGGAAATTCCTGATCGCCGCCACCAGCGCCGTAGGGGGCGTGGCGGCCGCAGGCGTTGCCGTGCCGCTGGTAATGAGCATGTTGCCAAGTGCACGTGCCAAAGCGGCAGGCGCACCCGTTGATGTGGATATCAGCAAGATCGAACCCGGGATGCTGCTGACGGTGGAGTGGCGCGGCAAGCCGGTCTGGATCGTCAACCGCACCAAGGAAATGCTCGACATGCTGCCCAAGCATGATGCGCAGCTCGTCGACCCCAAAAGCGAAATGCCGCAGCAGCCCGAGTACTGCAAGAACGCCACCCGCTCGATCAAACCCGAATACCTGGTTGCGGTGGGCATCTGCACCCACCTCGGCTGCTCGCCCACCTACCGCAAGGACGTGGGCGCGGCTGATCTGGGTGCCGACTGGCCGGGCGGTTTCTTCTGTCCCTGCCACGGCTCGCGCTTCGACCTCGCGGCGCGCGTCTTCAAAGGCGTGCCTGCACCGACCAATCTGGTCATCCCGCCCTATCAATACGTCAGCGACACACAGTTGCTGATCGGCGTCGACGCCAAAGGAGCCTGATTCAATGTCTGCCATGCAAAAGCTGATGGGCTGGATCGACGATCGTCTTCCGCTCACCGCCACCTACAAGGCGCACCTCTCCGAGTACTACGCGCCCAAGAACTTCAACTTCTGGTATTTCTTCGGTTCCCTTGCGCTTCTGGTGCTGGTGATCCAGATCGTCACCGGCATTTTCCTCACCATGAACTACAAGCCCGATTCCGAGCTTGCGTTCTATTCCGTCGAATACATCATGCGCGACGTGGAGTGGGGCTGGCTGATCCGCTACATGCACTCCACCGGCGCGTCGATGTTCTTCGTCGTCGTCTACCTGCACATGTTCCGGGGCCTGATGTACGGCTCGTACCGCAAACCGCGCGAGCTGATCTGGATCTTTGGTGTGCTCATCTACCTGATGCTCATGGCCGAAGCCTTCTTGGGCTATCTGCTGCCCTGGGGTCAGATGTCGTACTGGGGCGCGCAGGTGATCGTCAACCTGTTCGCTGCCGTGCCAGTGATCGGCGAAGACCTCTCCATCTGGATTCGCGGCGACTACGTCATTTCTGACGCCACACTCAACCGCTTCTTCGCCTTCCACGTGATCGCGCTGCCGCTGGTGCTGATCGCCCTGGTCGTGGTGCACCTGGTTGCGCTGCACGAAGTGGGTTCCAACAACCCTGACGGCGTCGAAATCAAGAAGCACAAGGATCCGGTCACGCATATTCCGCTCGACGGCATTCCCTTCCACCCTTATTACACGGTGAAGGATATTGTGGGCGTGGTGGTCTTCCTGATGGTGTTCTCGGCCGTGCTGTTCTTTGCCCCGGCCATGGGGGGCTACTTCCTCGAAGCGGCCAACTTTGTGCCGGCTGACCCGTTGAAGACACCTGAGCATATTGCGCCGCTGTGGTATTTCACGCCGTTCTACGCCATTCTGCGCGCCGTGCCGCCGCTGTTCGGCTCGCAGTTCCCGGGCGTGGTGGCGATGGGCCTGTCGATCGTGCTGATGTTCTTCCTGCCCTGGCTCGATCGCAGCAAGGTCAAGTCGATCCGTTATCGCGGCCCCATCTACAAGATTTTTCTGGCTGCCTTCATCGTCTCTTTCATCGGTCTGGGCTACCTTGGCCTGCTGCCGTCGACCCCGGTCGCGACGATTTTTGCCCAGGTGTTCTCGGTGATTTACTTCCTGTTTTTCCTGTTGATGCCCTGGTATACCTCGATTGACAAAACCAAACCGGAACCGGAAAGGGTGACTGGCTAAATGAAACGCGTGAAGAATTTTCTGTTCCTGTTGCTGGCTGCGCCCGCGGTTGCGATGGCGGCTGGTGGTCACAGCGTGCCGCTCGACAAGGCACCGGTGAATCTGGCCGATAACGAATCCTTGCAGCGCGGTGCGCGCATGTTCGTGAATTACTGCCTGAACTGCCATAGTGCGCAAGCCATGCGCTACTCACGGCTGCAGGATATTGGCCTGACCGAAGATCAGATCAAGGACAACCTGCTGTTCGCCGCCGAAAAACCGGGTGAACTGATGAAGGTCGGCATGACCAAGGCTGACGGCAAAGCCTGGTTCGGGGCCACCCCCCCCGACCTGTCCGTGATCGCGCGGTCGCGAGGGGCCGACTGGCTCTATACCTACCTGCGTAGTTTCTACCGTGACGACACGCGTGCCACCGGCTGGAACAACACCGTGTTTGACAAGGTGGGCATGCCGCACGTGATGTGGAGCCTGCAAGGCGAGATGGTGCCCGTCTACAAGAAAGAGGGCGAGCACGAGGTGATTGAACGCCTTGAACTGGCCAAGCCCGGTAGCGTTACCGTCGCCGAGTACGACGCCATGGTCGGTGACCTGGTCAACTACCTGGTGTGGATGGGCGAACCGGCCCAGGTAGAGCGCAAGCAGCTGGGTGTGATCGTCCTGCTCTTCCTGGCGGGATTCTTTATCATCGCCTACTACCTCAAGAAGGAATTCTGGAAAGACGTGCACTGAACCTGCACGCCGACCTGTCGCCAACAGCCGGCATGCGTCCGGCTGTTGGCATTTTCAGCTTTTGATACGCAATACACGTAACGCACGAGGGAGCCCCCGCCATGATGACCCTGTATTCCGGCAGCACTGATCCTTACAGCCACCGCTGCCGTATCGTCCTCTTTGAAAAGGACATGGACTTTGAAGTCATCGATGTGGACATGCACAACAAACCCGAGGAAGTCGCCAGCATCAGCCCCACCGGTAAAATGCCGGTGCTGGTCGAGCGTGACCTCATCCTCACCGAGTCCAACATCATCAATGAATACATCGACGAGCGCTTTCCGCATCCCCAACTGATGCCACCCGACCCCGTGATGCGCGCCCGCGCCCGCTTGGTGCTGTTCAACTTCGAGCATGACCTGTTCACCCACGTGAACACGCTCGAGCATTCGCTCAGCAAGGCTTCCGACAAGGCCCGCGCCGAAATCCGCGACAGCGTCTCGCAGCTCACGCCCATCCTCACCAAGCAAAAATTCCTGATGAACGACGAGTTTTCCATGCTCGACGTGGCGATCGCTCCACTGCTGTGGCGTCTGGAGCATTACGGCATCGAACTGCCCAAGATGGCCGCGCCCGTACTCAAATACCGTGAGCGCCTATTCAGCCGCCCGGCCTTCATCAACGCCCTCACACCAACCGAAAAGGCCTTGCGCAAGTAAGCCCTCAAGCCGCGTGGCCGAGCTCTCCACCAAACCCTATCTGATCCGCGCCCTCTACGAGTGGTGCGTGGATTCGGGCTATACGCCGCAGATACTGGTAGCGGTGGATGCGCATACCCGGGTTCCCCCCGGGTTTGTGAAGGACGGCCAGATCGTCCTCAACGTGAGCGCTGGTGCCACCCGTGATCTCAAGCTCGATAATGACTGGATCCAGTTTTCAGCCCGCTTTGGTGGCGTTTCTCACGAGATTGCCGTGCCGGTTGGGCGTGTGGCCGCCATCTTTGCACGTGAAAATGGTCAGGGATTGCACTTCGAACCCGAGGAGGCCATGTCTCCCGAGCCATCTCCGCCTGCGTCGGCGGGCGGAGACGCAGCAGCACCTGTCAAAGGCCGGCCTTCACTCAAGGTCGTCAAATAAGCCATCGGGCCACACGGGTCGTGGCTATAATGTCGCCCGCGCCGCTTTAGCTCAGGGGTAGAGCAACCGCCTTGTAAGCGGTAGGTCGTCAGTTCGAATCCGACAAGCGGCACCAAACCTAAAACCCGTGCTCCAGTGCGCGGGTTTTTTATTTTCACCCGGGCCGGGGTTATTCAATACCTAGTCGCTCCAGCCGGTAGCGCAGGCTGCGGAAGGTGACCCCGAGTACGCGTGCAGCGGCTGTCTTGTTGTGACGTGTCTGTTCCAGCGCTTCGACGATGGCGGTGCGCTCAGCCTGGTCGAGATAGTCCTGCAAAGGGTATTTGTTGCCGGTGGCGGCACTTGCAGCGGGCAGGGGAGGGGCAAGATTAAGATCGGCCAGCGTGATCCGCCGATCCTCGCACAGCGCAAGTGCGCGTTCGAGGATGTTTTCCAGTTCGCGTACGTTGCCGGGGAACGCGTAGGCCTTCAGCGCCTGTTCGGCCTCACGCTCTAGTTGAGCGTCGCTTCCGCCCAGGCGGTCGAGCAATGCGCGGGCAAGCAGGGGTATGTCACTGCTGCGGTCGCGCAGGCTGGGCAAGGTGAGGTCGATGACGTTGAGGCGGTAGTACAAGTCCTGGCGAAAGCGCCCGGCCTCAACCAGCGCCGCCAGATTCTGATGGGTGGCGCTGACGATCCGAACGTCGATGGGTTCTTCGGTGGTGGTGCCCAACTTGCGCACTTTTTTTTCCTGTAGCACGCGCAGCAGTTTGACCTGCATGGAGAGAGGCAGATCGGCGACTTCGTCCAGAAACAGGGTGCCACCGTGAGCTGCCTTGAAAAAACCTTCCCGGTCTGCGTCGGCTCCGCTGAATGCGCCTTTTCGGCAGCCGAAGAACTCGCTTTCCATCAGGGTTTCGGGGATGGCGCCGCAGTTCACTGCGATGAAAGCGGCGTTGGCGCGGCTGCCCGAGGTGTGAATGAGCCTTGCGGCGAGCTCCTTGCCACTGCCGGATTCGCCGGCAATGTGGACGGGTGCCTGGGTGCGCGCTAGTTTGGCGATGCGGGCGCGCACATCCTGCATGGCGGCAGAATGGCCGATCAGGGTTCGGGTGGCTGCGTCGTCGCTGCTGCCGGGGGTGGGCAGCTTGAGTGCCGATTTGACGAGTGTGCGAAGCTGGTCGAGCGCAACCGGTTTGGCCAGGTAATCGAACGCCCCGGCCTTGAGGGCCGATACCGCATTGCCGGCATTGCCAAATGCGGTAATCACCGCAACCGGTACGGGCGCGGGCAGGGCGCTGGCAGCGGCGATCACTTCGAGTCCCTCGCCGTCGCCGAGGCGCATGTCTGTCAGACACAAATCGTAGACACGTGATTTCAATTGCGCGAGTGCATCGGCCACGCTGGCGGCACGATCCGTTTCCAGTCCGAGCCGGGCCAGTGTGAGCTCCATCAGATCGAGCAAATCGGGCTCGTCATCTACCAGAAGAATACGGGGCAGGGTGGCCATCTCAGTCTCCGTAAGCAAGGCTCAGGCGAAAGCACGCCCCCGCCGATCCTGGCAGATAGTTCAGCGTGGCGTGGTTGGCTTCGGCCAGTTCACGCGCAAGAAAAAGCCCCAGCCCGGTGCCTTGCGCATCTGTCGTAAAAAACGGTTCGAACAGTTTGCTGCGCTGTTCCGGCGTCACCCCGGGGCCGTCATCGAGCAGGTCGAGTTGGACCTCGCCGTCGAGAGTCCTGCCCTGGATGTGCAGGCAGCTCGCCCGGCGGCTTGCGTGGCGCCAGGCATTGCGCAGCAGATTCCACAGAATCTGGCGCAGATGGTCGGAATCGAATGCAAAATGTAGTGTGCCGGGCATATCTACAATGACGGCGGCTGCCGGGATTTCTTCAGCCTCACGCAGTTCATCCAGTAGTGTCGTCAGCGTGGCAACATCGAAATGAGTGGGTCTGATGCGGTCTCGTCGGTTCAGGGTCAACACCTCTTCCACCAGCCGGTCGAGCCGGCGGGCGTTGTTCTCGACAATGCCCGCCAGACGCGCCGAGCTGGTATCGGCGGCGTCCTCCCGCAACAGTTGCGCCGCCTGGCTGATGGCCGCCAGGGGGTTGCGGATTTCATGCGCGATATTGGCAGTCAGCCGTCCCAGTGCGGCCAGCTTGAGCCGCTGTGCCGCCTGTTCGGCCTGCGTCGGGTCTTCCAGCATCACGATACGGGTGTCGTCTGACGCGGCGGTGGGAATCGAGCGCATTCGAAGGCGCGCATTGGGCAGCAGCACTTCGCGGACTATGCCCGGTTCACCCTGTGCCGGCAGAGCTGCAGCCAGTGTGGGGACGCAATCGGTGAGCGGTTTGCCCAAAGGCGAGCTGCCGGGGGGTAGACCCAGCAGTTCGAGCGCACGAGGGGTCATGTGCTTCACCACCCCGGCGGCGTTGATTGCGAGCAGTCCTTCGGGGGAGTTTTCGACCGCGAGTGCGTTGATGCGGTCGAGCAGCGCCAGCTTCGCTGCTTGTTCCTGGGCAAGTCGTTCCGAACGCGAGGCGCGTTCGGTCAGCGCATGCGCCAGCCAGCCAATGGCAAAGTAGCCTGCGCACAGCAGGCCCACCTGAAAGAAGCTCTCGGTTCCCCGGCCACCGCCCAGCCAGGCAAAGGTGTGTTGGAGCAACAGGGCAATCGAAGCGACCGCCGCGTAGAGCAAGGTAAGGCGACCGCTGCCGACCAGGCCACCGGACGCTACGGAAACCGCCAACATCAGCCCCAGCCCAACCGCCAGTTGCGCGTTGGTACTCATCAGCAGCACGGTAAAGAAAACATCGGCCGTGATATGTGCTGTTAGCTGAATCTGGAATCCTGGCCAGCGTGCCCGAATCCCCAGCACGAACAGGGCGGCACAAATCAGGTAAACGTAGGCGTAGGCCAGAAAACGTTCGCTCGCTCCTTCAGAAAAAAATTCTGACGAGCCGAACAGGGTGCCCGCAAACACCAGCGCAAGGGCCAGGGTTAAACGGTAGAGATTGAAATAATCGAGGCTGCGCCAGTGAGAGGCAAAATAGCCGTGCTGGTCAGGGCGGGGCAGGGTGGTGAGCGCTAAGCTCATTGCCGGCCGAGTTTTTGATGCTCGGGCGTGCAGTAAAAGTCACCGCTTGAGAAAATGGCCTCACTTCGTGGCATGTTCACGCCACAATGTGCACATTTCACCATGTCTTCAGGCTGTGCCACGCGGCCGGACGGGGCAGATTGGTCGAGCGAACGTTTGTAAGCCCGAAAAATCAGGGCGGCGACAAACACAATGGCAATCAGCAGCAGTAATTTCAGCACGGTAGTTAATGGCGGGGTTTTGCTTCGGTTGCGAGAATAGCACGCGCCCTTGCCCGGGCGGCAAACGGCCGAACGTGTTGATTTGCCGGGATTCTTGACATGCAGGTCACGTCTGCGCTGCGCCAGTGGGGCGTTTGGTGAAAATATTCAGTACGAACAAGTGCTTGTGTGAATAATGCTGACAGGGGTATGAACCTTACACTCACGCTAAGACTGACCTTCCCCCGAAATTTCGTCTTTAAAGGATGACGTAGTATTGACATTAACTTGGGAAGAGGAAAGATGAAGAAGATATCGAAACGAGAATACACCGCCGAGTTCAAAGCGCTGGCGGTCAAGCGGGTAAAAGACGGGTTGACGGTAGGCGCAGCAGCCCGTGAATTGGGGTTGATTGACCAGATCTTGCGTAACTTGGGTCAAGGCCACTGACGCGGGCAAGCCGGGCGGGGCGGGCACCAGGCCGATCACGCCTGAACAGATGGGCTTGACCCGGGCGCGTGCCGAGATCATCCGGCTCCGGCGCGGGGTCGAAATATTAAAAAAAGCGACGGCATACTTCGCGAAAGATGCGCTGTGAAGTATGCCTGGATCGACACGCAACGCGTGCACTACGCCCTGTCCGAGATGTGCCCTGTGCTGGCGCTTAGCGTCAGCGGCCACCGTGCCTGGAAACGCGGCGGCAAGGCTGATCGGTGCCGTCTAACGTCCCGACCGAGAGCTGGTTCAACAGCTTCAAGAATGAGCGGGTGCATGGCTGGCGCTTCGCGACGCGCGAGGACATGACGGCCACGGCCTTCGAGTACATCGAGGTGTTTTACAACCGGAAGCGGCTGCATTCGACGCTCGGTTACAAATCTCCGACACTGTTCATGCAGGACTGGCTGACCGCTCAGCAGAGGGAAAAACGGGTAGCTTGAACACCGCTCGTTGGAAGACGAAAAACAGGGGAAGGTCAGCTCTACAACCATGGCCTCCGCTTTATGAGGAGCACTTTGCCGACGTGGTTTCCGGTAAGCAAAAAACCGCCCGCCGGCACCATAAATATACTCAACCAATTTCGTCCGCTGCCCGCATTCTGCTTACGTTTTCGGGCGGTGCGTTTGCTGTAACATTCGTACCACTTAATTAACCGTACTCTGGATTGAGGAAGACGACATGTACGTTTCTAAAAAACTGACTCTCCCCCTGTTGATGGCTGCTGCGTTGGTGGCGGGATGCGGCGACAAAAGAGACGAGACGGCAGAAGCCGATAAATCTGCGTTGCAGGTGGCGGTCAAGGTCAATGGAACCGAACTCACGGTGCATCAGGTGAACTACGCGTTGCAGCGCATTCCCGATCTGAGCCAGGAGCAGTCGAAGGCGGCTTCGTTGCAGGTGGTAAAAAGCCTGGTGGAGCAGGAGCTGCTGGTGCAGAAAGCCACGGAAGACAAGCTCGACCGTGATCCCACGGTGATCCAGGCGCTGGATGCGGCGCGTCGGCAGATTCTGGCCGAGGCTTATATGGGCCGCAAACTGGGCACGCCGGCCGAGCCGACGGATGCGGAAATCAGCGAGTATTTCAATGCGCATCCAGAGCTTTTTACCAACCGCAAGCTATATCGCCTGCAGGAAATCTCGGTCAAGGCCCCGGCCGACAAGCGTGAGGCGGTGCGTGCCAAACTGGCCGAATCCAAAACACTGAACGATTTTGCTACCTGGCTCAAGGCCGAAAACATTCCGGCTCAGGCCGCGCAGGGTGTGAAACCGGCGGAGCAACTGCCGCTTGAAATTCTGCCCAAGCTGGCGCAGGTGGCCAAAGGCCAGGCCATGGTGGTGAATACGCCGGACGGTTTGCTGGTGATTGTGGTGGCCGACACCCAATCGCAGCCGGTGGGCATGGAGCAGGCCAAGCCGGCCATCGCCCGTCTGTTGCAGCAGCAGGCCCGCCAGAAGGCCGCCAAGGCGGAAATGGATGCGCTGAAAGCTGCCGCCAAGATCGAATACGTGGGTGAGTTTGTCGACGCAGGCAAGGAAGCCGCCGCGCCGGCTGCCAATGCAGCCAAGCCCGGTACCCAACCGGCGGCTGAATCTGCCCCTGCTAATGATGCCGACGCTATCAGCAAAGGCATTTCCGGCCTGAAGTAAAAGGCAGATACAAGAAGCAAGGTTCAAGTTACAAGAGGCTGCGTGCTCCCTCTTTCTTGAATCTTGGGCCTTGGCCTTGAGCCTGATTCCCATGTCCCCCATCGTTGTTCGCGTTCTGCCGTTTGCCCTGTACATGGTGGTGCTGGCGATCGAAGGCGCGCTGAAGGATTACGCGCCGGATGTCGACGTGCGCTGGCTGTATCCGGCCAAGGCTGCGCTGGTGGCGGTAGCGCTCGCAGTGTTATGGCGCTATTACAACGAGCTCAAACGCTGGGGGTTGTCGGCGTTTGATCTGTTGCTGTCGGTTGCGGCGGGCATAGTGGTGCTGGTGTTGTGGGTCAACCTGGACGCTGGCTGGATGCTCATGGGCGACATGGGCGACGGGTTCGATCCGCGTACAGACGGGCAGGTCGACTGGCTGCTGGTGGCCTTTCGCATTGCCGGTGCCGCGCTGGTGGTGCCGCTGATGGAAGAACTGTTCTGGCGTTCCTTTTTACAGCGCTGGGTGCAGCAGCCCGATTTTCTGGCGTTGGACCCGGCCAAAATCGGCCTCAAGGCACTCCTCATCGCCAGTGCGCTGTTTGCCACTGCGCATGTGCAATGGTTTGCTGCCGTGATTGCGGGCCTGGCCTACGGCTGGCTCTATATCCGCACGCGCAACCTGTGGGCTGCGGTGGTAGCGCATGCCGTCACCAATGGCGGCCTGGGGCTGTACGTGGTGCAAACCGGCCAATGGAGGTTCTGGTGAAAAGCGGCGTACTGCTGCTGGTGCTGGGCGGGCTGCTGGCCCTGCCCGCAGCGGCACATGAAGGCGATATCTTCCGACCGTTTGTGTCGGCGGAGTATTTTTACGACGACAACCTGTTTCGGCTCGATAAGGCTGAAAACCCGCGTGAAGACCGTTATGCCGTTTACCAGGCGGGCATCAACATCGACTGGAAGCAGGGTCACCAGCAGTTCCTGGTCAATGTGAGTAAAACCCGCATCCGCTACAACACCAACACCTTTCTCGATTTTGACGGCGACGACGTGAGCGCCACCTGGAACTGGCGATTGGGCAATCACGTGTCGGGCAACGCGGGTGCGAGCCAGTCCACCAGCCAGAGCAGTTTCGACAACCTGGGGCTGGTGAACAATGCGGTCGACCGCGAACGCCGATTTGCGCGCGCCGACTGGGCGTTTCACCCGCGCTGGCGCATAGGTGGCGGCGTGGCCAGAACACAGAACACCAATAGTGCGCCCACACAGATATCACAGAATTTCGACCAGGATAGCTACGATTTCAGCCTGACGTACCGCACCCCCAAAGGCAGCAACCTGCGTGTGCTGATGCGGCGCAACCAAGCCGATTTCCCGAATGGACAGACGGTGGGCGGGTTCGCTGCTGACAACAGCTTCGACCAGACCGAATACCTGCTGGCGGGCGACTGGCAGTTTTCCGGCAAGCTCACGGTGCGCGGGGAGATGGGCCGCGTGTCGCGCGATTACCTCAACGACCCACCGCCATCGGCGTTGCTAGTACTCCAGCGGCCTGACTTTTCCGGTTTTACCGCGCGCGGCACCGCTGACTGGTTCCTTACCGCCAAAACCCTGGTCAGCCTCACCGCCTACCAGGAACTGGGCGGCGCGTCGGACATTAACGCCAGCTCGGTGGAAAAACGCGGTGCGCAATTGAATGGCGTGTGGCTCGTGCGCGAAAAGTGGCGGTTGAACGCGGGTTTCAATTTCGAGAATCGTGATTTCAAGGGCGACGCGAGCGCCGGCCTCGTGCGCACCGACGACACCAGCAGCGTATCGCTGTCGGCTTCCTATTCGCCCATCCGCGCGGTTGCGCTCGATCTGGGCGTGCGCAGTGGCCGTCGGGATTCCAACTTCGTGAATGACGATTACCGATTCCAGACCGTGTTCGCCCATGTGCGCGCGGATTTTTGAGGTACCCCGGCGCAATCTGGCTGGTGCGAAATTTGCATGACAATGGGGCTGGTGCGGCGGGAGGTTCCTGTTGGAAGCTTGGCCCGGACGGCGCGCGGTAAACGGTAACCTGTAACCCTTAGCCTGTGGCAGGCGGGGTGCACAATTTCAAACAGGGCGGCCATGTGGCCTGCCCGTGGAGAGAGCAGCGATGAAGAAGTTCTGGGCTGGTATCTGGATGGTGTGCAGCGCGCTGATGGCGAGTCCTGCACTGGCGTCGGACAATGACTACCTCATGGGTACCGGCGACGTGGTGCGTATAACTGTATACGGCAACCCCGACCTCACCACCGAGGCGAGGGTGGGCGATGCGGGCGGCATCACATTTCCGCTCATCGGCGAAGTCAAGGCCAGCGGGGAGACCCCGGCCGCCATCGAAAAGGACATCGTCAGGCGTTTGGTGAGCGGCGGCTTCATTGTCGATCCCAATGTGAATCTCAACATCGTCCAGTATCGCGGCCAGCAGATATCCGTGCTGGGGCGGGTCAACAACCCCGGTAAATACTCGCTGGAAAAAGTCACGCGGCTGGCCGACGCCATTGCGCTCGCCGGTGGCGTCATCATCGACGGTGCTGACACCGTGACGCTGGTGCGTACCGTGGATGGCAAGACCGAGTACCGCGACATCGATCTGCCTAACCTGTTCCGCGCCGGTGGCGAAGCCGACAATATCCACATTCAGGATGGCGACGTCCTCAACGTGGCCCGCCAGCCGGTGTTCTACATCTACGGTGAAGTGCAACGCCCCGGTGCGTTCCGCCTCGAACGCGACATGAGCGTGGTGCAGGCGTTGTCCATGGGCGGCGGCCTCACCCCGCGCGGCACCCAGCGCGGCATACGCATCCTGCGCCGCGACAAGTCCGGTGCCATGCAGGAGGTGGAAGTGAAACTCGCCGACAGCGTGAAAAAAGACGACGTGATCTATGTCAAGGAAAGCCTGTTCTGATCTCGTGCCGCCCCGTCGAGCAAAATGATGAAACTCCAGGTTGGTACACCCGTTTCAGAGCCCGCTGAACCGCCCTGGGATTTGAGGGTGGCTCCTTTTCCCAAGAGAATGGAGCCATGATGAAAAGATCCAAGACGAACAAATATTCCTCTGAAGTACGCGAACGCGCGGTGCGCATGGTGTAAGAACACCGAGGCGAGTATTCCTCACCCGGACGGCGGTCGAGTCCCTTGCCCCCAAGATCGGCTATTCACCCCACACATTGCATGAATGGGGCAAGCGGCATGAAGTCGATACCGGGCTTCGGGCCTCACCAGCGAGGAGCGCGAACGTATCAAGGCACTGGAGCGCGAGGTCAAGGAACTGCGCTGCGCCAACGAAATCCTGAAGCTGGCGAGCGCGTTTTTTGCCCAGGCGGAGCTCGACCGCCGACTCAAGTCCTGAACGCATTCATCGACCGGCATCGCGACGCCCACGGGGTCGAGCCGATCTGCAAAGTCTTGCAGGTCGCCCCGTCAGGCTATCGGCGTCATGCGGCGCAGCAGCGCAATCCAGAGAGGCTGTGTGCGCGTGCCCAGCGCGATGGTCTCCTGATGCCAGAAATCCAGCGGGTGTGGGATGCCAACATGCAGGTTTATGGAGCCGACAAGGTCTGGCGGCAGATGAAACGCGAGGGCTTCGAGGTCGCCCGCTGCACCGTCGAGCGGCTAATGCACCAGCTTGGGCTGCGTGGCGCTATTCGGGGCAAAGCAGTGCGCACGACCATCCCTGACCCGAAGACGCCGTGTCCGCTGGGCCGGGTGAATCGCCAGTTCAGGGCAGAGCGCCCGAGTCAGCTGTGGGTGTCGGATTTCACCTATGTCTCGACCTGGCAGGGCTGGTTGTATGTGGCGTTTGTGATCGACGTGTATGCTCGGCGCATTGTCGGCTGGCGGGTCAGCCGCAGCATGACGACGGACTTCGTGCTGGACGCGTTGGAACAAGCCTTGTACGCGCGCCAGCCGGACGACGGGCTCATCCACCACTCCGACCGAGGCTCGCAGTACCTCAGCATCCGCTACAGCGAGCGACTGGCCGAAGCCGGTGTCGAACCCTCCGTGGGGAGCCGTGGCGACAGCTATGACAACGCCCTGGCCGAAACGATCAACGGGCTATACAAAGCGGAGCTTATCCACCGACGCGGCCCCTGGAGGACGCGGGAAGCGGTCGAACTGGCGACGCTGGAATGGGTGGCGTGGTTCAACCATCACCGGCTGCTCGAACCGATCGGCCATATCCCGCCCGCAGAAGCTGAGGCAAACTACTACCAGCAACTCGCCGAACAGGCCAAGTCAACGGCCTGCCCTTGAAACAAATGGCCTCCACGAAAACCGGGGCGGTTCAACCCAGAAAATGCCTCGGTTTCAAAACACCTCACGAGGTGTTTACCGCGAAGTTACAATCGTAGCAGGGCGTCGTCGCGCTTTAGAGTTGAATCCGCCATTCATCACCACGCAATCGTATACATTCCAGAATGTGACACCCTGGAACAGGAGAATTTGATGAAACCCTTCAGCATCAAGCATCTGGTCATAGGCTTGTACATGTTCTCGGCGGCCGGTCTGGCGCTGGCACTGAAACCGACAGCCAAAATCGTCGATCAGGAAGTGCAAATCAGCCTGGAAACCCTGATTCCCAAACAGTTCTGCAACTGGAAACTGGATGAGACCATCGCGCCGCTTCTGGTAACGCCAGAATTGCAAAAAATGATCGATGAGACGTACAGCCAAACCCTGACGCGAATCTCTGTCAACGACGAAGGCAAACGCATCATGATGTCGGTGGCGTTTGGCGGAACCCGCGGAGAGGGAATGCAGACACATCGCCCCGAAGTCTGTTATCCGGCCCAGGGTTTCCAGGTCGTCAAAGACACTCGTGCAGCACTGCTCGACACCCGCTACGGCGAGTTGCCAATCAAACGACTGGTGGCCGCCCAGGGGCCGCGTAACGAACCCATTACCTATTGAGTTGTGGTGGTGGATCAGCAAACTCAGTTTGGCCTGGGAATGAGGCTGGCGCAGCTTCGCTACACGCTCACGGGCGAGATCCCGGATGGCATACTGGTAAGGGTCTCCTCGATCGACCGGGATGAATCCGGTGCCTACGAGCGTCAGGCCGACTTCATTTAAGCCATGCTGGCCTCGGTGCGCAAGATGACCGGGAAGGCATAACCAGGAAATTCGGTTCCTGACAGCGGTGTGCCGGCGGGAGGCCGGGCACCGGATTTTTTGACTATCAACGACAATTCTCGCCATGACTAAAAAAGCACTCATCACCGGCGTTACCGGCCAGGACGGCGCCTATCTCGCAGAATTCCTTCTTGGCAAAGGCTACGAAGTTCACGGCATCAAGCGCCGCACCTCGCTGTTCAACACCGACCGCATCGACCACCTCTACGAAGGCCCCGAGGTGAAATCGCGCAAGTTCGTGCTGCACCACGGCGACCTCACCGACTCGTCCAGCCTCATCCGCATCATCCAGCAGGTGCAGCCCGACGAAATCTACAACCTCGCCGCGCAGAGCCATGTGGCCGTGAGCTTTGAAGAACCCGAATACACCGCCAACTCCGACGCCCTGGGCTCGTTGCGCATCCTCGAAGCTATCCGCATCCTCGGCCTGGAAAAGAAAACCCGCTTCTACCAGGCCAGTACTAGCGAACTCTTCGGTCTGGTGCAGGAAATCCCGCAGAAGGAAACCACGCCTTTCTACCCGCGCAGCCCCTACGCCTGCGCCAAGCTGTATGCCTACTGGATCACCATCAACTACCGCGAGGCCTACGGCATGTATGCCTGCAACGGCATTCTGTTCAACCACGAAAGCCCCATCCGGGGTGAAACCTTCGTTACCCGCAAGATCACCCGCGCGCTCGCCCGCATCAAACTCGGGCTTCAGGATTGTTTGTTCCTCGGCAACATGGATGCCAAGCGCGACTGGGGCCACGCCAGGGACTACGTGGAAATGCAGTGGCTGATGCTGCAACAGGACAAACCCGAAGACTTCGTCATTGCCACCGGCGTGCAATACAGCGTGCGCGACTTCGTCAACGCCGCCGCCAAGGAACTGGGCATGGTCATCCGCTGGGAAGGGCAGGGCGTCGACGAAAAAGGCTTTGACGCCAACGGCAAGTGCATCGTCGCCGTCGACCCGCGCTACTTCCGCCCCACCGAAGTGGAAACCCTGCTTGGCGACCCCGCGAAGGCAAAAACCAAACTCGGCTGGGTGCCAAAAATCAGCTTCGACGAACTCGTCGCCGAAATGGTGCGTGAAGATCTCAAGGCCGCCGAGCGCGACGAACTGGTGAAGAAGCACGGCTACAAGGCCATGGATTACCACGAATAAAGACCGTTGCCAGGGGTAAGTTCCAGGTCCCCTGCGCCATGAGACTTGAGGCTTGAATCTTGAATCTTGAATCCAAAATCTACGTCGCCGGCCACCGAGGCCTCGTTGGCTCTGCGTTAATGCACAATCTCCAGGCCAATGGGTATGCAAATTTCCTCACCCGCACCCACGCTGAACTCGACCTCACGAACCAAGCTGCTGTGGACTCCTTCTTTGCAGCCGAAAAACCCGACTATGTCTTTTTGGCCGCGGCCAAGGTCGGCGGCATCCACGCCAACAACACCTACCCGGCCGAATTCATCCGCGATAATCTCGCCATCCAGACCAACATCCTCCACGCCGCGCACAAGAGCGGCGTGCAGCGCCTGCTGTTCCTGGGCTCCAGTTGCATCTACCCCAAGCTGGCCCCGCAGCCCATGCGCGAAGAACACCTGCTCACCAGCGAACTGGAACCCACCAACCGGCCCTATGCGCTGGCCAAAATCGCCGGCATAGAAATGTGCTGGGCCTACAACCGGCAATACGGCACCCAGTTCCTAGCCGTGATGCCCACCAATCTCTACGGCCCCGGCGACAACTACCACCCGGAAAACTCCCACGTCATCCCCGCGCTCATCCGCCGCTTTCACGAAGCCAAACTCACCAATGCGCCGAGCGTGACGGTTTGGGGCACCGGCACCCCCAAACGCGAATTCCTCTACAGCGAAGACATGGCCGACGCCTGCGTCTACCTGATGAAGCTGCCCGACGAACAGTTCGTGCCGCTCTTGGGGCAAGACCGCAACGACGGCCTGGCCCCGCTGGTGAACATAGGCGTGGGGCACGACATCAGCATCCGCGAACTCGCCGAAACCGTGGCCGCCACCGTGGGCTACACAGGCACACTGGAATTCGACGCCAGCAAACCCGACGGCACCCCGCGCAAGCTGATGAACGTTGACCGGCTGAACGCCATGGGGTGGACGGCGAAGACGGGGATGCGCGAGGGGCTGGCGGTGGCGTATCGGGATTTTATGATGGCTCATGACGCCCGGTGAGCAGGGTTTCAGGGCATGCTATACGCAGCCTGCAGACAGGCTTTGCCGAAATCGGCGCTGATATCCGTGGCGTCGAGGTACATTTCCCAGGTTCAGTGGTTCGGCGAGTGCGCAGTGATGATCAGTTCCCTCGGTAGAGAAAACTGGAAGGCAAACTAGTCCACACCTGATTCAACCCCGGAAAATTCACCATGATTCTTGTTACCGGCGGTGCCGGCTTCATTGGCGCTAATTTCATTCTCGACTGGTTGCGTCTGCACGACGAGCCGGTGCTTAATCTTGACAAGCTCACCTACGCGGGAAATCCGGAAAGTCTGGCCAGCCTGGCGGGCGACGCGTGCCATGTATTCGTGCAGGCCGATATCGGCGACCGCGCCCTGGTAGCGCGGTTGCTGGCGGAACACCGGCCGCGCGCGATCCTGAATTTTGCCGCCGAATCGCACGTGGATCGCTCGATCCATGGGCCGGAGGATTTCATCCAGACCAATGTGGTGGGCACGTTCCATCTGCTGGAAGAGGCGCGGGTGTACTGGGCGAGTCTGCCGGATGCGGAGAAAGCCGCGTTCCGCTTTCTGCATGTATCCACCGACGAGGTGTACGGCTCGCTGGGGCCGAATGACGCGCCGTTCACCGAGACCACGCCGTATGCGCCCAACAGCCCGTATTCGGCGAGCAAGGCGGCGTCGGACCATCTGGTGCGCGCCTACCACCATACCTACGGGCTGCCGGTGCTCACCACCAACTGCTCCAACAACTACGGCCCCTTGCAGTTCCCCGAAAAGCTCATCCCGCTGATGATCCTCAACGCCACGCGCGGCAAGCCGTTGCCGATCTACGGCGACGGCATGAACGTGCGCGACTGGTTATACGTGTCGGATCACTGTGCCGCGATCCGCGCCGTGCTGGACAAAGGCCGGCTGGGCGAGACGTACAACGTGGGCGGCTGGAACGAGATGCCCAACCTCGACATCGTGCACACCGTGTGTGCGCTGCTCGACGACATGCGCCCCGACCCCGCCGGCCCGCACGCGCGGTTGATTACCTACGTGAAAGACCGCCCCGGCCACGACCGCCGCTATGCCATCGACGCACGCAAGATCGATCGCGAGCTGGGCTGGAAACCGGCGGAAACCTTTGAGACCGGCATCCGCAAAACCGTGCGCTGGTATCTCGACAACATGGCATGGGTGGAGCGGGTGGCCAGCGGCGAATACCGCACCTGGCTCGACCGGAATTACACAGACAGGAGCGCGACATGAACCGCAAGGGCATCATTCTGGCGGGAGGCTCGGGAACACGGCTGTACCCGGCTACGCTGGCCGTATCGAAGCAGCTGCTGCCGATTTACGACAAGCCGATGATCTACCACCCGCTCACCACGCTGATGCTGGCGGGCATACGTGAGGTGCTGATCATTTCCACGCCGCAGGACATACCGCGTTTCGAGCAACTGTTGGGCGATGGCAGCCAGTGGGGGATGAATCTGCGCTATGCCGTGCAGCCCAGCCCGGATGGCCTGGCGCAGGCTTTTGTCATCGGTGCGGATTTTGTGGGCGACGGCCCGAGCGCGCTGGTGCTGGGCGACAATATTTTCTATGGCCACGACATGGCGCAGGATTTACGCGCGGCCAGTGCACGTCAGTCGGGGGCAACCGTGTTCGCCTACCGGGTGAACGATCCCGAGCGCTATGGCGTGGTGGAGTTCGACGCGACGGGCCGGGCGGTGAGCCTGGAAGAAAAGCCGGCGCAGCCCAAGTCGCACTACGCGGTAACCGGACTGTATTTCTACGACGAGAAGGTGGTGGAGATCGCGCGCACGCTCAAGCCCTCGCCGCGCGGCGAGCTGGAAATCACCGACGTGAACCGGCATTACCTCGATGCGGGTGCGCTCAATGTGGCCATCATGGGGCGTGGTCACGCCTGGCTGGATACCGGCACGCATGAATCGCTGCTCGAAGCCTCGCTCTTCATCGAAACCATCGAAAAGCGTCAGGGCCTGAAGATCGCCTGCCCGGAGGAAATCGCCTACCGACAGGGCTATATCGACGCCGAACAAATGGTGCGCCTGGCTGAGCCGCTCAAGAAAAATGCATACGGGCAGTATCTGCTCAATGTGCTGCACGAGCGGGTGTTCTGAGCGCCCGGGCACACAATCAGAGCCTCACGGTGCGTGTGACCGGGGCTGCTTTTCCTTGCAACTTGAAACTTGTATCTGATTGATGAACATCGTTGAAACCGACCTTCCCGGCGTGCTGCTCATCGAACCCAGGGTATTTGGCGATGCGCGCGGTTTTTTTCTGGAAAGCTGGAACCGTAAAACCTTTGCCGATGCCGGGCTGGATATCCACTTTGTGCAGGACAACCACTCCCGTTCCGGCAAGGGCGTGCTGCGTGGGCTGCATTACCAGATGAATGCACCGCAGGGCAAGCTGGTGCGGGTGACGAGCGGGGCGGTATTCGACGTGGCGGTGGACATGCGCCGGTCGTCGCCCAATTTCGGGCGCTGGGAAGGGGTGGAACTGACGGCGGAGAACCATCGCATGTTGTGGATTCCGCCGGGTTTCGCGCACGGCTTTCTGGTGCTGAGCGACAGCGCGGATTTTCTCTACAAGACCACCGACTACTACGCGCCGCAATGGGATCGCGGGGTGCGCTGGGACGACCCAGAAATCGGCATCGACTGGCCGCTCGATGCGCCGCCCACGCTGTCCGACAAGGATCGCGTGCTGCCTATACTGCAAGACGCCGAGGGCTTTGCATGACCATCCCGTCCCGTTCCCTGCGTCCTGCTTGCCCCAGAATCCTCCTCACCGGCGTCAACGGCCAGGTAGGCTGGGAGCTGCGCCGCACGCTGGGAGCGCTGGGTGAAGTGGTGGCCACCGATTCGCGCACCCTCGATCTGGCCGATGCCGATGCCTTGCGTGAGGCCGTGCGCGCCCTTGCGCCGGACATCATCGTCAACCCCGCCGCCTACACGGCAGTGGACCGGGCCGAAAGCGAACCCGCGCGTGCCCGTGCCCTCAACGCCGTGGCACCGGGAGTGCTCGCGGAGGAGGCGGCCCGGCGGGGCGCGCTGCTGGTGCATTTCTCCACCGATTACGTTTTCGACGGCGCGGGCGACACCCCTTATCGTGAGGCCGATGCGACCGGCCCGCTCAACGTGTACGGTGCCACCAAACTGGAAGGCGAGCAGGCCATTACCGCCGCCGGCTGCCGGCACCTGATTTTTCGCACCTCGTGGATATACGGCGCGCGCGGCAGCAATTTTCTGCTCACCATGCGCCGCCTCATGCGCGAGCGGCCGGAACTGAAGATCGTGGCCGACCAGATCGGCGCGCCGACCTGGTGTCGCGACCTCGCCGAAGCGACTGCGCAGGTACTGGCGCAGGTGCGTACGCCCGACGCCCGGCCCGACGATTCGCGTTGGGGCCTCTACCACATGACGAACGCGGGCGAGACCTCGTGGCATGGCTTTGCCGAGGCGATCCGTGCGCTGGATGAGTTCGACGAAACCCTGACGCCCGCGCGCCTCGTGCCCATCCCGGGCAGTGATTACCCCACGCCCGCACGGCGTCCGCTGAATTCGCGGCTGGACAACAAACGACTGGAATGCAGCTTTGGTCTGCGCCTGCGCGACTGGCGCGAGGCGCTGGCGCTATGCTTGAACAACACTTGAATCAGGAATGGAGAGTCCATGAATGTGCTCTTGACCGGCGGTGCCGGCTATATCGGCTCGCACACCGCAGTGGAATGCCTTGCGGCGGGCCACGAGGTGATGGTGTTCGACAACCTGTCGAACAGTAGCGTGAAATCGCTCGATCGCGTGGCGAAAATCGCCGGACGGCCGGTGCGCTTTGTGCAAGGCGACATCCGCGACCGCGCGGCGCTGCGGGCGCTGTTCGCAAAGCACGCCATCGACGCAGTGGTGCATTTCGCCGGCCTCAAAGCAGTGGGCGAATCCGTGGAAAAGCCTCTGCTTTATTACGACAACAACATCGGCGGCAGCATCGCGCTGTTCGAGGTGATGGCCGAGGCGGGGGTGAAGTCGGTGGTGTTTTCGTCCTCCGCCACGGTCTATGGCGACCCGGCGACGGTGCCGATCACCGAGGACTTTCCCTTGTCGGCAACCAATCCCTACGGTCGGTCCAAGCTGGTGATCGAAGACATCCTGCGCGACATCGCGCGCTCGGATGACGCCTGGAATATTGCCCTGCTGCGGTATTTCAATCCCGTGGGCGCGCACGAATCCGGCCTCATCGGCGAGGACCCGCGCGGCATTCCCAACAACCTCATGCCCTTTGTGGCACAGGTGGCGGTGGGCCGGCGGCCGCACCTCAACGTGTTCGGCGGTGACTATCCCACGCCGGACGGCACCGGCGTGCGCGACTACATCCACGTGGTCGATCTGGCGCGCGGCCACGTGGCCGCGCTGAACCGCCTGCATCACCAGCCTGGCGGCGTGCATACCTGGAACCTGGGTACCGGGCAGGGCGTGTCGGTGCTGGACATGGTGCGTGCCTTTGAAGCCGCCAGCGGCAAAAAGGTGCCGTACGAAATCGTGGCGCGCCGTGCCGGTGACGTGGCGCAGTGCTGGGCCGACCCCGCGCGCGCCGCGCACGACCTGGGCTGGCGCGCGGTGTACGATCTGCCGCGCATGTGCGCCGATGCGTGGCGCTGGCAGTCGCGCAACCCCGAGGGGTATGTGTGAGCGCCGGACACGTGCCCGGGGATAAAGTGGTTTGATCTTGCCTGTGTCTTGCAGCGCCTAGCGCCGGGCACCGAATAGGCCGCGCCCCCGGAAGTACTGCACGCCCAGCCAGCCGCCCAGCAAGCCGCCGAGGTGGGCAAAGTGCGCTACCCCCGCAGTCGTTCCGGTGACGCCGAGAAACAGCTCGATGGCACCGTAGCCAAATACGAAAGTGCGCGCCGGAATGCGGATAAAAGGCAGAAAGATGAATGTGATGACCCGGTTGGGGAAATACAGCGCATAGGCCAGCAACAGGCCGAATACGCCGCCGGAAGCACCAATGACCGGCCCACCTGCCTGGAGAAAATAACCGCTCACGGCAATCTGCGTCATGGCGGCAACGATCACGCTGAGCAGATACGTCAACAGGTAGCGCAGATCACCCCAGCGCCGTTCCAGCTCGGTGCCGAACATGGCGATGGCCACCATGTTGAACGTCAGATGTAGCAGAGAGCCGTGCAGGAAGCCGTAGCTGAGCAGTTGCCAGAGGTGAAACGCGCCGCCGCTGCCGGGCGGCCACAGGCCGAATGTACGCACGATATCGGGGCCCGTGTAGGCGCTGAGCGCATACACCAGCACATTCAGCAGGATGAGGGCGAGGGTGATGGGAGGCATGTCGATAGTTTCAAGTTAGAGGTTGCCGCTACGCGTCGGCCGCCTCCCAGTGCTGAATCTTCAGCTGGAGGCTTTGCTGACCATTGAATTCATTGGGCATGAGCGCGTAGACGGCGCGGATGCGTTCGGGCAGGGGGTCAGGATGAAAGAAGCGCATGGCCTCAAAGATCTGATCATCCCGCTGAAGCTGCAACTTGAGATGCTTTTCACCCACTACCCGCTGGGCAGTGACATCAAACACGCCGGTGAAAAGCGGGGCGGGAAAGCCCTGGCCCCATACCGCACGCTCAAGTTCGCAGGCGAGTTCGTAGCGGTGTTCGGCCGGGTCGAGTTCCCCGTCGGTTTCCACCAGGCCTTCAAGGTCGGCCGGGTCGAGCCATTCACGCACCACGGTTTCAAACGCGGCGGCGAAGGTTTCGTGGCCCTGTGCGGCAAGGGTGAGGCCGGCCGCCATGGCGTGCCCGCCAAATTTGAGAATGAGGCCGGGGTGGTGCCGGTCGACCAGATCCAGCACGTCGCGCAGATGCAGGCCGGGGATGGAGCGCCCCGAGCCCTTGAGTTCGCCGTTGTCGGCACGGGCGAAAACAATCGTGGGGCGATGGAACTTGTCTTTCAGACGCGAAGCGAGAATGCCGATGACACCCGCGTGCCAGTCGGGTTGATAGGCAACCAGGGTATGGCTGTCGGCGGGATTGAAAGTGGCCAGGATGGCGAGTGCCTCGTCGAGCATGTCGGATTCGACATTGCGACGTGCACGGTTGAGCGTGTCGAGCTGTTGCGCCAGCGGCAGTGCGGCGGCCGGGGTGTCGGCGAGCAGGCATTCGATACCGAGCGCCATGTCGTCCAGCCGGCCGGCGGCATTGAGGCGCGGGCCCAGCATGAAGCCCAGATCAAATACGGTGGCCCGTGTCGGATCTCGGCCTGCCACGCTGAACAGGGCGTTGACCCCCGCCGCCGCCAGGCCGGCGCGCATTCTTGCAAGGCCCTGCGCGACGAGCGTGCGGTTGTTGGCATCGAGTTTCACCACGTCGGCCACCGTGCCGAGTGCAACCAGATCAAGCAGCGTTCGCAGGTCGGGTTCGGGCTGGCTGGCATAGGCTCCGCGCTGGCGCAGTTCGGCGCGCAGCGCGAGCAGCACGTAGAACATCACGCCGACCCCGGCCAGATTTTTTGAGGCGAATCCGCAACCGGGCTGGTTGGGGTTCACGATACAGGCGGCGTCCGGCAGGGTGTCGCCGGCCAGGTGATGATCCGTGACCAGCACCGGAATGCCGCGCGCGTTGGCGGCGGCCACACCGGCTGCCGCAGCAATGCCGTTGTCGACGGTGACGAGAAGGTCGGGCGCGCGCTCGGCGGCCAGTTCGACCAGCGCAGGCGACAGGCCATAGCCGTGTTCGATGCGATTGGGCACCAGGTATTCCACCTCCGCGCCGAACAGGCGCAGGCCGCGCACCGCCACAGCGCAGGCCGTGGCCCCGTCGGCATCGTAGTCGGCGATGATGAGCAATCTCTGGTGTGCGGCCAGGGCGTCGGCCAGCAGACGGGCGGCCTGTCCAACGTGCAACAGGCCGGAAGGCGGCAACAGGCCTGGCAGCCGGTGCGCGATCTGATCCGGGTGCGTCACGCCGCGTGCGGCGTACAGGCGAGCCCAGACCGGCGGCAGATCTGCCTGTTCCAGGCTTTGGCAGGTGTCGGCAGGATAGGGGCGGGTGGTGATGGTGGGCATGGCGTCATTGTAATGAGCCAGATACGCTGAGCGAGCAGCATCATTGATTCAGAATCTGGTGAATTGCCGTTTCACACTGGCCGCTTGCGCGGGGTAGACTGCCTGCATGAGTCACTTGTTGCCGCTATCGCGCGTGGCCAGGCTGGTTGGCCAATCACGTCATGCCCTGCAGGAAATGATCCGTGGCGGCACGCTGGCCACCTTTGACGGCATGGTCGAATTCGACGAACTCCTGCGCGTATTCCCGGATGTGAAATGGGATGATGACGCGGAATTTCGCCGGGTCAGCGAAATCAAGGAAAAGGCCTTTGCCAAGCGGGTGCTGGAACGCGCCCTGCCAGACAAGGAAGTGCTGGCCGCGCGGCTGACCGAATTGGGGAATGACTACGCAGCCGCAAAAGCCCTGCTGGCGCACTATGCCAACGTGCTGACCTGGCTGGATGAAAAAATCGAGGAAATCGACGAAGACGGCAGCAAAGAGACGCGTCATGCGCTCCATACGGTGCGTGCCTTTCTGCTGCGCAATCTGGCAGAAGCACCGGCTGACGCGGCTCTGGCGCAGGCCGTCATCGCTCGGGAGAGGATACTCAGGATCATGTCAGCCCACGTCACCATCCAGCCCAGCGGCCATGAATTCTATGTCGAGGGCAACGACACCCTGCTCGAAGCGGCCTTGCGCAACGGGGTATCGCTCAACTACGGGTGCAGCAACGGCAACTGCGGCGATTGCAAGGCGCGGCTGGTGTCAGGTGAAGTGAAAAAAGTTCATGCCCATGACTATGTGCTGAAGCAGGCTGAAAAAGACAGTGGCACGATCCTGCTGTGCTCGTATGCGCCGGTGAACGACGTGGTGATCGAGGCCAATGTGGCGGGCGCACGCGATATCCCCGTACAAACCCTGCAAGCCAAGGTGAAGTCGGTGGAAGTGTTCAATCCGCAAATGGCTGCACTGCACATCCTGGCCCCTCGCAGCCAGCGACTGCGATTTCTGGGCGGACAGAGCATCCAGCTCGCCTCGAACGGAGTCAGCGGGCGCTACGCCATTGCGAGCTGCCCCTGTGAGGATCGTCATATCGAAGTGCAGGTGCCGCGTCGCGACGGGGATGCCTTCGCCAACGCATTGTTCACCACGCTGAAAGCCAACGACACGGTCGAGGTGGAAGGGCCGTTCGGCGAGTTCGTGCTGGATGAGGATTCGCCGCGTCCCGTGATATTTCTGGCGTTTGGGGCAGGCTTCGCACCGATCAAGAGCCTGGTGCAGCACGCAATGTCGCTCGATCTTGCCGAGTCGATGGATCTGCACTGGCTGGCCGACGAAGCGGGGCATTATCAGGACAACCTGTGCCGTGCATGGACTGATGCGCTCGATAATTTCAACTATCTGCCGCATCCGCCGGCGGATGATCTGGATGCGGTGTTACGGGCGATTGCCGTGGACTACCCCGATCTGCACCGCTTCGATGTCTACGCGGCAGGTACAGCCGCACAGCTTGAGTGCGCACGCGAGCATTTTGTGCGCGAGGGCATGCACGGCGCACGCTGGTTTGCGGGTGCGCTCGACGCCTGATGTTTCGACTGCTGATGTATCTGTGGCCAATGCCTGCGACCTTGCTGGGTCTGATGCTGGCGCTGCTGGCGCGCGCCAGTGGCGGTGAGTGGCGGCGCGTCACCGGCGTACTGGAGGTGTCGGGCGGCTGGCCCGCGCGGGTGTTGCGCGCGGGGCTGCCGTTCAGCGGCCCGGTTGCCGCGATTACGTTCGGACACGTGGTGGTGGGTGTCAGCCGGGATGATCTCGACGCTACGCGCCTGCACGAGCGCGCGCATGTGCGGCAATTTGAACGCTGGGGAGGGTTGATGCTGGTGCTCTATCCGCTGGCCGGGGCAGTGGCCTGGATACGCGGCGGAGACCCGTATCGGGACAACCCCTATGAGCGGGAAGCGCGTGCTGCGGAAGGAAAGCCGTGAGGTGGGCTATTCGATGGGGCGGTGTGAAATCGTACCGGGGTCGCCCGTGTCGGGATCGATCCAGTCGGTGATGCCGAGCTCGTCTTCGGCTTCTTCGATCGTTTCGCCTGGTTCGTAATCGGTGTCAGCGGTGTATTGCATATCCTGGATGGCGTCGAGGAGACTGGGGAACGGGCCGTATTCCTCGCTGGTTTCGGCGTCGATCCAGTAGACCCCGTCGGGTCTTTCCACGATTCGGGTGTGATCGTAATCGGCGGGCGTTTCCGGGATGGGTTGTTTCATGGTCTGACCTCCATCTTCCCAATATAGGCGTCTCGTTGCTCAGAGCAAGCTGAGTGCGGCAAGCGCTGCCCCCAGCAAGCCCAGATGCGCCCAGCTCCATACCCGGTAGTGGCGCACAAGAGCCTCTACCTCCCGGTTCGCGATCAGGTAGGGGCGGGCATGGGCGGGTTTGCGCATGAGATGCACGCCATCCTTCAGGCGAATATCCAGATGGGCGCGGTCCACCTCGTCGGACGCCGCCTTGCGTGCGGCCTCCCATTCATCGATGCTGATCTCGCCGTCCCGATCCGCATCGAAACGGGCGAGCAGTGCGGTTTTGTCGCGCTTCCATTCCGCCAGAAGATCGGCCATGTCTGTTTTTTTGTCGAGCATCGCATTCGGCCCGCCGAGCGTGACGTGCTCTCCAACGGCATAAATCGTCTCGTTCTCGATGAGCGTCCATTCGGTGCGACGGTATTCGCCCTGCTGGCTGACTTGCTTGCGCGTGGAGAGGATCTCCGCGCCTTCGGGATCGACCAGCAACTGCCCGCTGCCATCGTCCACACCAAACGTGTCGTCCGAGATTCCGGACTCGATGACACGCCAGCGGTTGTCTTCGCGATGTTCGACGATGTAGCGGTACCACAGGCAGGGCAGGCCCGTGATCGGGCTGCGCAATTGGGAACCGGGCGGCTGCCGGCCACGGCCGGAAATTTCCACATATCCCTGGGGGGCTGAGGCGATGCGCGAAGTGGGCGTGTCGGCAATTGTGCGGTACCGCCGCAGGTTGGCCAGCCAGGCCCATGCGCTGCTGGCCCCGACGAGCGCGAATACAAACATCCAGCCTGCGGGGGTGCCAAGCTTGAAACCCAGCACCAGAAACGACAGATTGCCGCCCGTGAGGGCAAGGTTGGCGAAATCGTGTTTCCAGACCGCCTGCGCGGCAAAGCTGAGCATCAGCTATTGAACAGCTGCTTCATGTCGACGTCTTTTTTCTCTTCTGCGGCAAAACGCAGGAGCGGGAACTGGCGGAAGCTGAAGAGCCGGGCAATGATCGTGTCGGGGAATTGCTCGACACGGACATTGTTGACGTTGACCGATTCGTTATAGAACTCGCGGCGGTCGGCAATGGCGTTCTCCAGGCCGCTGATGCGGGCCTGAAGATGCTGGAAGGTTTCGTTGGTCTTCAGATCGGGGTAGGCCTCGGCCACTGCAAACAGGTTGCCCAGACCCATCCGCAGCGCGCCTTCAGCCTGGCCCAGCGCCGAGATGTTGCGTGACTCACGGGCGCTGGCTACCTGATTGCGTGCCTGCATCACCTTTTCCAGCGTCTCCTGCTCGAACTGCATGTACTGCTTGCAGGTTTCGACCAGCTTGGGTAATTCGTCGTGACGCTGCTTGAGCAGAATGTCGATGTTCGACCAGGCTTTGCCGACGTTGTGCTTCAACTGCACTAGCTGGTTGAAGATGAATACGCCGAAGACGGCGAACAGGGCAAGCACAATCAGCAGTATCAGGCCGCCAGTCATGGAAGGCTCCGCTAGGTTGGTATCGGTCGATTAGCGGATGGACCTCATTCAACTTGAGAGGCGCGCTGTCACGATCGATGCGATTTCAGTGTCATCCAGCAGAATGGGGTTGGTCTTCATGCTGCTCCCCCGGCTGTTGGCAACGATGCGAGGGATGTCATCGGCACTGACGCCGAAACTGGAGAGCGTTGGCAAGCCAAGTGCACGAGTCCAGTCGAACAGCGTATCGACCAGGGCTGCATGGGCTTCCTCGCGTGAAAGATCGCTGCACCTCGCCAGCAGGCGGCCCACCTGGGCGTATTTATCGAGCGCCGGGTGGCTGGGCTCACGGGCTTGTAAAGCCTCAATATTGACACGCGTTGCCGTGGCGACAAGCGTACCGCAGGCAACCCCGTGGGGTATGGGAAAGAAAGCCCCGAGTGGCGCAGCCAGTCCGTGCACTGAGCCAAGCCCGACTTGCGCCAGCGTGATGCCCGAAACCATGGCAGCGTAGGCCATTTTCTCGCGTGCCGTGGCATCCCCCGCGCTGGCGTACAAGGCGAGCAACCCATCGCGTGCGGCTTTCATCCCGCCCCAGGCGAGTGAATCGGTCAGCGGGGCTGCGCGGCTTGAAACATAGGATTCCAGCAGTTGCGTGAAGGCGTCCATTCCATTTGCCGCAATCACTGCCGGCGGGCAAGTGGCCAGCAAGTCCGGGTCGACCAGTGCGTAGGCAGCCACAAGCTGCTCATCGCGAAAAGATTTTTTGAAGCCGTCCTTGCCCCGAATGCTCAGAACGGCATTCTTGGTCGCTTCAGATCCTGTGCCTGCTGTTGTTGGCACCGCGATAAAGGGGACAGCCGGGCCGCCATACGGCAGTTCTGGCCCCACGCCCTCAAGGTGATCCATAACCGAATTGCCGGGGCTGAGCAGACCTGCAATGGCCTTGGCTGCGTCTAGTGCGCTACCGCCGCCTATCCCGACTACAACGTCAACTGGCCCCTTCCGAAATGTCCGCACCGCGTCATCGATCATCGCTGGCGCAGGCTCCCCTGTGATGGAGTGGTGTTGGAAATGGACACCTGCTTCCTTCAACGCCGAGTTCAGGCCAGCCCAGGCGGGCGAACGCAGCAAAGAAGCTCCGCCAGTTATCAGCAGCATGTGCTGCCCGAACTGCGTGACAATCTGAGGCAATTTTGCCAGCGAGCCCGCACCGAATTCGATTTTGGGCAGGCGGGAAAGGGAAAAATGGGTGACGTGCATGACCGTCCTCAATAGTGGATAGACAATGTTAGCGGCTTTGGGTCTGCGCCCTGGGCACCGGATTACGAATTAGATTGTGTCTGAAGGTTGACGGCCTGGCCGGTGCTTTGCTATAGTCTCACTTCTCGATTGACGCGAAGTTTGCGACAGGCGCGGGGTGGAGCAGTCTGGCAGCTCGTCGGGCTCATAACCCGAAGGTCGTAGGTTCAAATCCTGCCCCCGCAACCATTTCGAAAAAGTGTTGACGTTCTTCTGTTTGAATGTAGAATGCGCACCCTTCGAAACGAAGTCGGCAAGTGCGCGACGTCCAATCGATTGATCTTTAACAATTAACAGCCGATAGGTGTGGGTATTTTTGCGGCGAGCTGTCCTGGTTTAGGCTGGGGTGGCAACTAGCATAGATGCTCACACTTGAATAAAGGGTCGTTGTAATGGC
>JBEQCG010000006.1:0-211891 GCA_041639395.1 Thiobacillus sp.
TCGGGCTTCTTGTAGTCAGCCAGCAGGCTGTCGATCAGTTCGTTGCTTACGGTCATGAGGGGTCTCTCGTGAAGGGCGGCAGGGTCCTGCCAAATGACCGTTTACACAAAAATTCTTACACCCTCGAGAACCGACGAGGTCAGCGCACGTGTTACCGCTCCGATTCAGGTGACTCGTCCAAAATTGGTCGAGCAACTCATCCAGTCATGCAACCCTCTCGGACAAACTCCGGGATTGAGGGTCAAACAACTGACGCTCGAAAGTGCATCAGCATTTCTTCGTGAGGTAGAGCGCGACGAGCGGGACTACCCAATTGTGATACTGAGCGTCAATCGCGACAACGAATACCCAGTCGGCCCAGAGCGCTTGCGTTCAATATTGGTAGGGTTGGCTGACGTCGTTTGTGTGCCAGCAGAAGAGGACACCTTTGCCATTGAAGAGGTTGTTGGGAGACGCTTCATGGCCTTTGGTGGAGCACTCAACATTGTGTTTCCTGGCCGTCAGGGTGATCGCGGACACTACTGCGAATCGGTGCTGTTGCGACCGGATGAGATTGTCGACCTTCGTGAAAGTGGCCACTCAATCGAATCCGAGGTCTTATCCACGATAACGCATCGCACAAACCTGCCATTTTCATGGCGGCATATTTCACCAGAAAAAGTGGGGCAGGCGCTACTTCGTTTCCAGTTAGCGCAGATGATCGAACGGGCCAAGGCGGGCGATCAGTCAGCGGAGCTGACTGAATATATTGCTCTGCTGGAGTCTGCCGATCAGGAACTGCAGTCGAAGGACATAGAACTCGTAAGGATTCGCACCAATTACAAGGAAAAGGAGCAAGAAGTTCGAGTTCTTCAGGCGGATATTGCCAACCTTAAACATGCTTTAAATGGCGTGCAATCAAGTGACGGTGGCGGTGATGACCTCGTGGAGGTCTTGTCGCCCTTACGCGACTCTGTTGCTGCGATTCTCAAAGGAAGCCCGAGTCTCCAACAGACCGTGGATCTGATCGCCACGCTTTATTCAGACAGGATTGTTTTCTTGGAAACCGCCAAGAGCTCAGCGAAAGAATCTGATCGTGGCGGATTCCGTCAGGGGGAGAAGTCTTTCTATCTATTGCAAAAGCTAGCTACCGAATATTGGCAGCAGCTTGCTGACGGCAAGAGCGATCAGCAGGCTAAAACCGTATTTGGGCAAAACGCTTATGCGGCAAATGAGGCCAGTGCATTGAGCAACGACGGCAAGCGTCGCCGCACCTTTAGCTACCGTGGGCGTGAATTCCTGATGGAAAAGCACTTGAAACACGGTGTGAAAGATAGCCTTGCCGAAACCCTGCGTGTGCATTTTGAATGGCTGGCTCACGAGAAGAAAATCCTCGTTGGCCATTGTGGCAAGCATCTGGATTTCTGAAGGGTGCGACGTTTTAATTTAAGTGGACCATCGACCGATAAGGCGACCGACAGGAGATATGGGGGCAGCTTCGGTTTTTTAGCTGACTCCTTTGGAGCGGAAGGGGACTGTAACGATAGCATCCATCAGAGTCCACTTCGGCTGAAAAAGCGCCACCCCAAAACAGCCATGTGACATTCATCGGTTGTGATGGATGAGCGTTTTCAGCGGATGCCGCAACAGCGCGTGCTGAAACAAAAAACGGGCGCGCTGCGCCCGTTTTGCCGTGCAATGCCAGATCACACCGGGAGCAGGGCCTTGTCGCCGAGCTGCTCGGCAATGTGATCCAGCAGTTGCTGCTCCTGATACGGTTTGCCCAGGTAGACGTTCACGCCGATTTCCAGCGCGTGGTTGCGGTGTTTATCCGCCGTGCGCGAGGTGATCATGATGATGGGCACTGATTTCAGGCGGGGATCTGAGCGCATGACGCGCGCGAGTTCGAAGCCGTCCATGCGCGGCATTTCGACGTCGAGCAGCACCACGTCGGGCACCAGATCGTGCATTTTTTCCAGGGCGTCGACGCCGTCCTTGGCGCTGTCCACGCGGAAGCCTTCGCGCGTGAGCAGGCGCGTGGTGATCTTGCGCACGGTGAGCGAATCGTCCACCACCAGCACCATCGGTGCTTGCAGCGCGGCGCTGACTTCCACGGCTTCGGCCGGTGCACGGTGTTCGACGGCGGCGCGCGGCTGGCTGGCCCAGCGCAGCGCCAGCGGCACGGGGTTCAGGATCAGGATCACGCGGCCGTCGCCGCGCACGGTGGCCCCGGCCACGCCGGTGATGCGCGCCATTTGTGGGCCGATGTTCTTGACGACGATTTCGCGCGTGCCGTCGATGGCGTCGACCAGCACGGCGGCGAGGCTGGCACCGCTGTGCAGGAGTACCACCGGGTTGTAGCGCTGCACCTCGTGCACCGCTTCGGCATCGCCGAGCAGATGCGGCAGGTACGAGAACGGGTAGCGTGCGCCGCGCCAGTCGATTTCGCCGTGTGCCATGGCGTGCGCGAGTTCGTCGGGCTTGAGTTCGATGACCTGCTGCACCAGCGGCGCGGGCAGGGCGTAGTCGTGTTTGGCGGCCTGCACCATCACGGCCTGGGTCACCGCCAGCGTCAGCGGCAGGTAGATGTCGAAACGGGTGCCGGTGCCGGGCGTGGAGACGATTTCGATGCGGCCGCCCAGCGCGGAGATTTCGCTCTTCACCACGTCCATGCCGACGCCGCGCCCAGAGACTTCGGTGACGGCCTCGGCGGTGGAAAAGCCAGCGGCAAAAATCATCTGCGCAAGCAGGCTGTCGGTGGGGGCCACACCCGGTAGCAGCAGGCCCTGGGCTTCGGCTTTTTCGCGGATGCGGGCGTAGTTGAGGCCGGCACCGTCGTCTTTCACCGTGAGCAGCATTTCATTGCCAGTCTGTTTGGCGGTGAGCACGATTTCGCCGAATTCGGCCTTGCCGGCGGCGCGGCGCGTGTCGGCATCTTCGATGCCGTGTGCCAGCGCGTTGCGCAGCAGGTGTTCGAGCGGCGCGGTGACTTTTTCGAGTACCGAGCGGTCGATTTCCAGCTCGCCGCCCTGGATGTCGAGCTGGGCGCGCTTGTCGACGTCGCGTGCAGTCTGGCGCACGGTTCGGTAGAGGCGCTCGGCCACCGAATACAGCGGCACCATGCGCACGCGCAGCAGGTCTTGTTGCAGTTCGCGGTTCAGGCGCGTCTGCTGGATCAGCGCGGCATCGGCTTCGCCCAGGCGGGCGAGCAGGATGTGCTGCACGGTGGAAATGTCGTTGACGCTTTCGGCGAGGAAACGGGTGACTTCCTGGAAGCGGGTGAAGCGGTCGAATTCCAGCGGGTCGAATTCCTCGGTTGCGCCCTGGGTCTGGAAGGTGGCCTGCATCTGCGATTCGGCCTGGATTTCGACTTCGCGGATATGGCCGCGCAGGCGGGCCAGCGCGTCGGAGAGTTCGGACACGTGGCGCTTGAAGGCAAACACTTCGCTTTCGATTCGCGAGCGCGCGATGGCGACTTCGCCGGCCTGGTTGACCATGCGGTCGATCCAGTCGGCGCGCACGCGCAGGGTGAGCGCGTTGGCGTCGCGCGTGGCGGGTTGCGCCGGCAGGGCGAGCGGGTCGGCGGGGATGACCGCCGCCGCCGGACTCGGCGCGGCGACCAGTGGGTCGGCGGGCGTATCGACGGGGGTTTCGGCCGGTGCATCCGCAGGCGCGGCATCGCCGAGGCGCAGACGTTCGACGGCATCGGCAAGCCGGTCGAACTGGGCTTCGAGCGTGTCGAACACATCGTCGCCGGCGGCCAGCTGGCCCTCGATCACGGCGATGACGCGCGATTCCATGACGTGCGTGAGTTCGCCCAGGCGCATTGCACCGACCATGCGGGCGCTGCCTTTGATGGTGTGCAGGTTGCGGCGCAAGGCATCGCGCGGGCCGCTCGCGTTGGGATCGGTTTTCCATGCACGCAACTGCGCGCTGGTGTCGGGCACCAGGGTTTCCGCTTCTTCGAGGAAGATGGGCAGCAGTTGCGCGTCGATTTCGTCGGCCACTTCACGGCGTTCAAAAACCGGTGCTGGGGCGGCAGGTTTGATGCCGGGAATGAGCGCGCCCAGATCGGGCAGGCTGACGGCCTCGGGCTGGGTGGAAACCTCGGCAACGACGATCGGTTCGGGTGTGTGTGCAGCAGGCTCGGTCTGGGCGATCTGCGTATCTTCGAGTTCGGCCAGGGTGGCAATCAGGTCGCTCGCCGCCTCCGGCAGCGTGCGGCTGTCCAGCGCGGCGAGCATGTCGCCAAAGCGGGCGGCCACATCCTGCATCAGCGGCAGGTGGGCGGCGGGCAGGGGCGCGTGCGCGTAGGGATTCAGATATTGTTCGAAGGCGTGTGCCAGGTCGGCCAGCACGACGATGCCGGCAGTACCGGCAATGCCGCCCAGCGTGTGGACGGCGCGGCGGGCGTGCTCGACGACGGGGCTGCCCTGCATCTCGACCTGGCGTTCGACTTCCTCTTCGAGCACTTCCAGGCGCTGCTTCGCCTCGGCCATGAAGATGTCGTACAGACCCGGCGACAGGCAGACGGATCCGATACAGATTTCGTCGGGCACGTAGGGCGTCATCGGGGTGTCGTCGAACGGGGCGGCGGCTTCGATGACGACTGTGGTTTCGTCGCTTTGTGTGGGTTCGGTAATTTCGACAGGCAGCGCGTATTCCACCACCGCACAGTACGCGGGGGTCGATTGCGCCGGTTCCGCTTCGGCAGGCGCGGGAAGATCGGCGGCGGGCGCGGGTGGAACGGCGTATTCGATGCGGGCGGAGTATGCCGCTTCGTTTTCCGGGAGGGGGGGCGCAGCCTCGCCGGGTGCGTCGATGCCGAGGGGTTCGCTCTGGCGCGGCGGCGTGGCCACTTCGATCAGCGCAGCGAATGTCTGGACAGGCTCCGCCGCCACGGCAGGGGCTTCGGCCTGTATCCCGGCTGTGGGCTCGACACGTGTTTTGGTGAGGGCGAGCGTCTCCGGCTCGGCAAACGGCAGGCTTGATGTGCTTTCGACCGGGCTTTCGATTTCGACTGTGGCATCGGGCAGGTCGAGCGGCTGGCCTGCGCCCACGCGCGCCACGGCGGCGAGCAGCGCGGGCACGGGAAGGTGCACGACTTCGCCGGCCTGAAGCGCATTCACCCAGTCCTGGAACACGCCGCGCGAGCGGGCGATGAGTGCCAGCAGATCGGCGCTGGCGGGCTTGTGTTCAGCCAGCCAGCCGTTGAGCAATTGTTCGTGCTGCCAGGCCGCTTCGCCCAGATCGTCCAGTCCGACCATGCGGCCGCTGCCCTTGAGGGTGTGGAAGCCCCGGCGGATTACGGTCAGGGCCTCGGGGTCATCCGGGGTGGCGCGGCAGGTTTCGGCGGCGTCGCCCAGGGTGGCGAGGACTTCGCTGGCTTCTTCGAGGAAGATTTCCAGCAGCTCGGGTTCGACGGCTTCGGGCAGGGCGGTGGGCTGGCCATCCGCTTGCGCGGGGTGGGGCACCGCGGTCTCTGCCATGACTGCCTGGGGTTCTGCTGCATCGAAGACGCCATGCGATTCGGCTGCAACAAGCGGGGTAGACGCCTGCATGGCGAATACTGCTTCGCTGGCGGCGAGCTCACGCTCCGGCTCGGCGCACGCGACGGCCTCTGCCGAGAGCAAATCCTGCGCAGGCAAATCAAATGCGTCAGAGGCTGACGGCCGCGCCGGCAGTGCCAGCCCGGTGAGGGCTTCGATGGCGGTGTCCAGCGCCAGGGGCGCTTCCGGCGCGTCCTGCGCGCTGTCGAGCGCCTCGCGCGCCTGCTGCTTCAGCGTCGCGTCGTCGATGAGCTCGGCGTCGCGTGCGAGTTCGGTCAGGGCCTCAAGGCATTTTTTTTTTGCGTCCGCGTCGCCGGACGTGTCGCGCCAGTCCAGATAGGCGGCGCGCACGGCGGCCTTGCGCGCGGGCAGACCGGATTCGACGGTATCCGCAAACGGGTCGTCTTCTGCCGGGTCGGCTTCGATCACGCCGAAATCGATCAGCACCGGATGCAGGATGCGATGGGCATCGCTGCGGCCAGCGCAATAGGCTTCGATGTAGAGCCCCAGGCTGGAGAAAGCATCGGCCAGGCGCTGTTGTGTGGCGGCGTCCGGGAAACCGTCATGGGCGAAACTGCCGGCCAGTTCGGTCGCCGCACCCAGCAGGCGTGCCGCATCTGGCTGCTCCAGCATGGTGAGCGCGCCCTGTGCCTGCTGGGCGAGCGCGGGCAGTTCGGCGAGGCCTTCACGGGCGAAACTGTCGCGGAAAAAGGCATCGAGCGCTTCTTCCATCTGCCGCAGGTTCTGCCCGACTTCTTCGGCCATGTGAACGAGCATGTCGCGTTCGGCCTCGCGCACGCTGGCGGATTCCACCTCGGCAGCCGGCAGGTCGCGCCCCTCGATGAGCGCGAGCAGACGTGCGCGCTGGTTGGCGGCACGCGGGGCAAAGTCGTCGTGCAGCACGTCTTCGCGCTCCACGGCGTTCTGCATGAAGAGCAGTGTGGCGGCGACTTCGAGATTGGCCTGTTCGCGCGCAGTGCCCTCGTGTTGTCTGCTGAGATTAGCTGCGTTATCCAGGGCGTCGAGCAGGGCGGACAGGCCGCTTTCTGCAAACAGCGAAACCTGCGGCTGCATGTGCGCAAGCTGGTGCTTGAACTGTTCGAGCTGGCCAGCCTGGCCTTCGACCGTGCCGTGCCAGCTGTCACGCGCGGCCTTGAGGCTGGTTTGCAGGGTGTCGAGCACCGGACGCATCCGCGCGAGCGTTTCGGGGTCGAGCAGGCCGCGACCGGGCAGATAGCGGTCGAGTCCGAGCGCGTGGCGCACTTCGGCGGCGCGGCCGTCTAGCGCTTCGCTCTTGGCGACAAAAAACAGCGCGTCGCGCATCAGGCGTTCGGCCACCTGGGGCGAGCCTTCCATCAGGCGGCGCATCTGCAGGTCGATGCGGGCAAGCAGCTGCTTCACGTTGAAGTCGGCTTCGACGCCGTGCGCGATCAGGCTGTCGACGAAACCGACCGATGCCCACCAGAAGGTCTGCGCGGCCTGCGAGGGCGCAATGCGCTCGATTGCCACCAGGGCCTCCCGCATCTTGACCAGGCCCTGTTCGGCACCGGCGTTGCGGAGAAAAGCCAGCAGGCCGCGCTGGAAAATCGCGCGGGCCGTTTTCACTTCGGCGGCGAGCGCTTCCTGGCTCAGTTCGTTTGATGCAGCCTTGCGCGCGCCGCGCACGCGCAGGTCCGGGAAGAACAGCTCGCCTTCGAAGACGCGCTCAGCCCCCTGGAGTTCGCGCAGTCGCTTGTACAGTGGAAACAGCGCGAGCTCGCCACTGCCACGGCCATCGGCCAGATCCTTGACCCAGCGTTGCAGGCCTTCGAGGGCGTTGCGCAGGGCGCGTAGCAGCACGTCGTCAGGGGTGAGACGGTTTTCGTTGACGTCGGCAAGGCAGCTTTCGAGCGCGCTGGCGAGCGTGGCCGCGCCTTCGAGTCCGACCATGCGCAGGGCACCGGCCACCTGGTGCGCGTCGTCGCGTGCCAGGCGCAGGGCGTTGGTCAGGTCGGCGTCGACGCTGTAGGCCTGGATGCGGCCCAGTGCGGCCTGCAAGGCGGTATCAATGTCGCTGCGCACCCAGTTCAGGGGGCCGGTGTCGTAATCGAGTAAGGCGCTCATGGTGTCGAATTCCGGAGGGCGGGCAGGGAATCAGGCGAGTTTGAAGCCGGCGACCGAGCTCTTCAGGTCTTGTGCCAGCTGTTTCATGCCGCCGATGGATTCGGCGGTCTGCTGTGTGCCGCTGGAGGTCTGCGCCGAAATGGCCTTGATGTCCTGCATGGTTTCGGCGACCAGCGCGGTCGATTCGGCCTGGTTCTGCGTGGCCGAGGAAATGTCGGCAATCAGGCTGGCGAGCTGTTTCGACACGTCGCCGATCTCGGCCAGCGTCTGGCCGGCGGCGTCGGAGAGTTTCGCGCCTTCGACCACGCCCTGGGTCGACACTTCCATGGCGGCCACGGTGTCCTGGGTGTCGGACTGAATGGTCTTCACGATCGCCGCAATCTGTTTGGTGGCGTCGCCGGAACGTTCTGCCAGCCGCTGCACTTCCTCGGCCACCACCGAGAAGCCGCGTCCGGCTTCACCGGCAGACGCGGCCTGGATGGCGGCGTTGAGTGCCAGCACGTTGGTCTGCTCGGTAATGTCGGAAATCAGTTCGACGATTTCGCCGATCTCCTGCGAGGATTCGCCGAGGCGTTTGATCCGCTTCGAGGTTTCCTGGATCTGCTCGCGCAGGGTGTTCATGCTGGAAATGGCGTTGGCCACCGCCTGCTGGCCTTTTTCGGCAGCAGCCAGCGATTGTTCGGCCACGCGGGCCGATTCGGCGGCGTTGCCCGACACCTGCTGCACCGATTGCGCCAGCCGCACAACGGCCACCGAGGTGGTCTCGATTTCGTCCACCTGGCGGCGGGTGGCCTGTTGCAGCGATTCGGATACCTGGCTGGCTTCACCAGCGGCTACGTCCATGTGCTGGGCGGCGTTGTTGATGCCGCGTACCAGGCTGCGCAGTTCCTCGACGGTGTAGTTGATCGAGTCGGCGACCGCGCCGGTGATGTCTTCGGTGACGCTGGCGTTGATGGTGAGGTTGCCTTCGGCGAGTTCGCCGAGTTCGTCCATCAGTCGCAGGATCGCTTCCTGGTTGCGGCTGTTTTCTTCTTCGCTCTTGCGCGCACGAGACTTGGTTTCGTTGATGTTGACCAGCCCAAGCAGCACCAGCGAGCCGACTGCCAGCAGGCCGAACAGCGCCGCCAGCAGATAGCCCGTGCTGCCCACCGACTGGTAGTCGTCGGACAGCTGGTTGGTGTCGACCAAGAGCGTGTCGCTGGTGGCGAACAGGCTGCTTGCGGCAAGTTTCGCTTGCAGCAGGGCCTGTGTGCTGCCGAGCACCGAGCCGACTACCTCGACCATGTCACCCATGTTGGTGCCCAGGTCTTCCAGCGTGATCATGCTGTTTTCGCTGCGGCCAGCACTGCCTTCCATGAGCGATTGCACGGTGTCGCGGAACAGCGTGGTGTCTTTTTCCAGCTGCAATACCACTTCGGGGTCGATCAGGTCGGACGAGAGCAGCAGGTTGGCGTTTTTCGGCAGGCGCTGCGACAGCATCACCAGCCGGTTGGCCCGCGTAATTTCACGCGCACCCGCACCGGCGTCGGCCAGTTGGGTGGAGAGCTGCTCAGCCACTTCCTGCAGGTCGATACTCAGCGTATTGATCCGCTTCACGTTTTCGTTGAGCGCGATCAGGTTTTTCTGCTGCGACAGAATCTGTGTGATCTGCGGATTGGCCTTGTCCCACTGGGCGCGGATTTTGACGAGCGTGTCTTCGGCTGCGCCTCCGGTTGCGGGCACATCGTCGTCGCCTTCGGTTAGGCCGATGATCGTGGTTTCGAATGTGGCCTTGCCTTCGGCGAGTTTCTTGAAGGCGTCCTTGTTGCCGAGCACAGACTGCTGCGCGGTCAGCGGCAAACGCTGCGACAGCACTTTGAGGTCGCCCGCGCGGCTTTCATACGCGGCGCGGTTGCCCAACTGCGCAGAGCCATAGATGGTGAAACCGGCGGCGAGGAGCAGGGAAACCAGCAGCGTGCCGCCGGTGTAGAGATACTGCTTTTCGACCGGCCAATGACCAATCAGTGGGGCCTTGCCGGGTTCCTGATCGGCCAGTTTGCGCACAGTCTGCATGATGAGGGTGGTGTGCTCCCCCTGATGGTTGCCGCGAACCTTGTCGCTCATCCGGCCTGCCAGGCCTTTGAGGCCGTTCATCGTGATTGCCATGTTCATTGCTCCACTGTCTCCATTGGTTCACGCTGTGCGTGTTGTCTGTGCTGTACGCGGGAAAAATCAGCTGCCGCTGAGGGCTTCCACCATCAGGAAAGCCGGCGTACCCAGTAGCTGGGCAAAATCCAGGTCGCGCCACTCGGCACCGTTCTCGTCTGCGTAATGCTGAGAAACCCAGGGGTGCAGGCGACTGTCGTCACGAGTCGTGTAGCGCGAGATGTTGCGCAGACCGAGCGTGCCGCGAATGAGCAGTGCCGCATTCACGCCGAAATCACGATGCGGAATCAGCAGTCTGCATTCGCTGTGCTCGGGTGTGGGGCCCTGCCCCATGAAATCGGAAAAGTCACTGACGGCGTAGAGGTTGCCACGGATATTGGCGAGCCCCTTGAACCAGCGACATGCGCCGGGCACATTCACTATGGGCGGCACAGGCAAGACTTCTTCGGTGTCGGCCAGGCTCACCAGCCAGTTGGCATCACCGACGCGGAACCCCAGCCGCGACCCGGAGGTGTCGCGGTTCGCAGCAGCCTGCAGCTGTTGCGATAGCCGGGTCTGGAACTCGCGCAGATTGAATTTCTTCGACATGGCGTTTTGCTCAGCCCAGTGCCTTGATCTGCGTCAGCAAATCTTCCGGTTTCACCGGCTTGACGAGATAGGCCCGGGCACCTTGCCGCATACCCCAGACCTTGTCGGTTTCCTGGCCCTTGGTAGTGCACATGATGACGGGGATGTGCTTGGTCGCATCTTCCTTAGTAATCATGCGGGTGGCCTGGTAGCCGTTCATGCCGGGCATCACCACGTCCATCACGATGAGGTCGGGCAGGGTCTGCTTGGCCTGCGCCACGGCTTCTTCACCGCTTTCGGCCATGCTCACGAGATAGCCGTTTTTCACCAGTAGTTCAGACAGGAAAAAACGTTCGGTCGGTGAATCGTCCACGACCAGAATCCGGCTGATTGACATGTTGTGTGCTCCCGGAAAAATGTTCAGACGCCGGCGTGTGCGTGTTCGCGCACGGCCGACAGCAGCGTGTCCTTGGTGAAGGGCTTGGTGAGATATTCGTCCGAGCCCACCATGCGCCCGCGTGCGCGGTCGAACAGGCCGTCCTTGGACGACAGCATGATCACCGGTGTGCTGCGGTATTTGGCGTTGCGCTTGATGAGCGAGCAGGTCTGGTAGCCGTCGAGACGCGGCATCATGATGTCCACGAACACCACATCGGGTTCGTGGTCGGTGATCTTGGACAGGGCGTCAAAGCCGTCCTGCGCGAGGATGACCTGACATCCGGCCTGATTCAGAAAAATCTCGGCGCTTCGGCGGATGGTATTGCTGTCATCGATGACCATGACCTTCACGCCCTTCAAGGCTTCGTTGTCCACTCGTTGTCTCCATGGGTCGTTCTCGGGCGGCGTTTGCCGGCCCTGCGTGCTTAGATTACGGCAGGTGTGGCGTCTTCTTTAGCGGGCACGCGGGCATAAAAAAAGCGCTGCCAAGGCAGCGCTTTGGGGGTGGTCGAGGTTTACTGCCAGGACGATTCCGCTTCTTTCTTGTCGACCCCCGCCACTGCGCCCAGGGTTTCGATCACCTGGTTCGGCAATGCGGAAATCCGCATGAACTGACCCATGCCCACATCCGGGAAAGCCAGCGCGACGCGGAAACGCGCATGCGGCGCGCGCACATCCTTGTCGACGATGTAGATTTCGTAGGGCAGGCCGGCCACATTCTGTGTCATTTCGATTTTTTTGAGCCATTCGCCGTCGCCGCCCGACACCTCGTTCATGGCCACGCCAAATACCGCCAGTTTGCGATCAGGCATCACCACTTCGTAGATTTTGTGGGTTTTGCCCGTACCTTTGGCGAGGTTGTCACGCACGGCCTTGAGGGCGTCGTTGAAACTGCCGAATTCATTGAGCAGACTCTTGGCGGCATCCAGCCGTTCCATGCCGATCATGTAACGATAGTTGGCGAGACTGGCCGCAGTTTCGTCGCCACCCATGCCCTTCCCGGCACCGAGGGCGTCCTGGAGTCTGGATTGCAGGGCTTTCACGGCCCCTTCGCGTTTGTCGAAGCCTTTGCGGAAATACGCGCGATACCAGTAATCCGGGTTGGTGTAACTCACGCTGCCGTCGGCCTTGACGCCCACACGCAGAGCCGCACCCAGGATGGCGTGTCCGCCGACAGCGCCGACTTCATCGAGCATCGCGTCATCGGTGGCGACCACCACACCAAAGCCGCCGAGGTTCTTGGGAAAGTATTTGCCGACGACCCTGAAACCGCCGCTCTTGAGTTTGGCCTCCACAGCGCTGGCAGCGGCCTGGACGCTGCCGCCGGCGACCGGATCGCCTTGTATATAGGGGGAAATGGCGAGGGCAGTCGCTGTCCAGATGAACAGGGCACAGCCAGAAATCCAGCGTAGCAACATGGTAATTCTCCTCTTATATAGTTCTTGTGGCCCCGATATCGTTCGGGTCTGCGGACATTATCGCCGTCTATGGGGAAATCTTGAGCCAGCGCGGCGGCCGGCCGCCGGACTCAGAACGCCACCATCTCGAAATCGTCTTTGCGTGCCCCGCAGTCCGGGCAGGTCCAGTTCACCGGCACGTCTTCCCAGCGCGTGCCGGGCGGAATGCCGTCGTCCGGCGCGCCGGCTTCCTCGTCATAAATCCAGCCGCAGATCAGGCACATCCAGCTTTGGTAAACAGGGGTATCGGTCATGGGAAGAGGTCGAATCGGCTAAAATCGTGCTTCATTCTAAAGCAGTGACCCCATGCCGCCTATTTTTTCCCCCAAGCCCACGCCGCCGCTGGTATTGAGCTTTGCCGCCTCCGACCCCACCGGCGGAGCCGGCCTCCAGGCCGATCTGCTGACGCTGGCGAGCATGGGCTGCCACCCGCTCACGGTGGTGACGGCGCTCACCGTGCAGGACACCGCCGGCGTCGACAGCATTCTGGCCATCGACGCCGACTGGGTGCTGGATCAGGCGCGCATGTTGCTCGAAGACGTGCCGGTGGCGGCGTTCAAACTGGGTATGCTGGGCAGCCCGGAAGCCATGGCCGCCATCGCCGAAATTCTCGCCGATTACCCCGATATCCCGGTGGTGCTTGACCCCGTGCTGGCGTCGGGCCGGGGCGACGAACTCGCCAGCGAAGACATGATCGCCGCCATGCGCGACATGCTGATTCCACAAACCACCATCCTCACCCCCAACAGCCACGAAGCTCGCCGGCTGGCGCTGTTCGAGTCGGACGAGGACGATCTCGATCTGGCCGCCTGCGCGGCGCGGCTCACCGAACTGGGTTGTGAGTACGTACTCATCACCGGCACCCACGAAAACACGCCGCGCGTACTCAATAGCCTGTACGACGCCAAAGGTCACGTGCAGACCGACGCCTGGGATCGCCTGCCCGGCAGCTACCACGGCTCGGGCTGTACGTTGGCGTCGGCCATCGCCGCCACGCTGGCCTATGGGCAGGAGGTGCCCAATGCCGTGCGTGAAGCACAGAACTACACCTACGAAACGCTCAAGGCGGCGTTCCGCCCCGGCATGGGCCAGTACATTCCCGACCGGTTTTTCTGGGCACAGGACGGGCAGACCGAAGGCAACGCATGACGCCGTCGCGCCCGTTTCCCGGCGGCGTGTACGCCCTCACCTCGGAAACCGCTGATACCGCAAGACTGCTGGCGCAGGTCGAAGCCGCGCTGGTCGGCGGCGTGGCGGCCGTGCAGTACCGCGACAAATCCGCCGACGTGGCCCTCCGGCACGAACAAGCCAGCGAACTGGTGGCGCTGTGCCGGCGTTTTGGCGTGCCGCTGATCGTCAACGACGACCTGCGGCTGGCCGACCTGGCCGACGCCGACGGCGTGCATCTGGGGCGCGACGACGGCAGCCTGCGCGAGGCGCGCATCATCCTCGGGCCGAAGAAGTTTGTCGGTGCAAGTTGTTATCAGAGCCTCGATCTGGCCAAGGCCGCGCAGGAAGCGGGCGCGGACTACGTGGCGTTTGGCAGCTTTTTCCCGTCGTCCACCAAACCTGCTGCGCCGCGCGCGTCGATCGAACTCCTGCACGCCGCACGCGAGGCGATCCATGCGCCCATCGTCGCCATCGGCGGCATCACGGCCCATAACGGCGGCGCGCTGCTCGATGCCGGGGCCGACAGCCTCGCCGTGCTCTCGGCCGTGTTCGACGGCCCGGATATCCGCGCCGCCGCGCATACGCTCAATCTCTTATTCGAAACGGAATCAGAAGGATAAAAACAGCCATGAATCGCAACGAACAACTCTTCGCACAATCGCAAGCCGTCATTCCCGGCGGCGTGAATTCCCCCGTGCGCGCCTTCAAAAGCGTCGGCGGCACGCCCGTGTTTTTCGCCAAAGCCAACGGGGCGTACGTGTGGGACGCCGATGGCCGCCGCTACACCGATTACGTCGGCTCGTGGGGCCCGGCCATCCTCGGCCACGCCCACCCCGGCACGGTAAAAGCCGTGCAGGACGCCGCCGCCAATGGCCTGTCGTTCGGCGCGCCGTCCGAACCCGAACTCACCATCGCGCACAAAATCCGCGAGCTGGTGCCCTCCATCGAAAAAGTGCGGCTGGTGTCGTCCGGCACCGAAGCCACCATGAGCGCGATCCGTCTCGCGCGCGGCTTCACCGGCCGCAGCAAATTCATCAAGTTCGAAGGCTGCTACCACGGCCACGCCGACTTCCTGCTGGTAAAAGCCGGCTCTGGCGCGCTCACCTTCGGCAACCCCACCTCCGCCGGCGTGCCCGCTGCGGTGGCCGCCGAAACCCTGGTGCTCGACTACAACGACGTCGCCGGGCTGGAGCGTACCTTTGCCGAAATCGGGTCGGAAATCGCCTGCATCATCGTCGAGCCCTTCGCCGGCAACATGAACCTCGTCAAACCCACTGCCGAATTCATGGCCGCCATGCGGCGGCTGTGCACGCAACACGGCGCGCTGCTGATTTTTGACGAAGTGATGACCGGCTTCCGCGTCGCGCTCGGCGGCGCGCAAAGCGTGCTCGGCATCCAGCCCGATCTCACCACCCTCGGCAAGGTCATCGGCGGTGGTATGCCCGTCGGTGCCTTCGGCGGCCGCGCCGACGTGATGGACGCGCTGGCACCCACAGGCCCTGTCTACCAGGCGGGCACCTTGTCCGGTAACCCGGTCTCCGTCGCGGCGGGGCTGGCCACGCTGGGTGCCGTGTCGCAACCCGGCTTCTACGCCGCGCTGGGTGCAAAAACCCTTGCCCTGTGTGAAGGTTTGAACATGGCTGCCAAGGACGCCGGCGTGACCTTCTGCGCCGACTGCCAGGGCGGCATGTTCGGCCTGTACTTCGCCGACAACCCGCCCGAAACCTTTGCCGACGTGATGGCCAGCGACCGCGCCGCCTTCAACCGTTTCTTCCACGCCATGCTCGACAAAGGCTACTACCTCGCCCCGTCAGCCTTCGAAGCCGGATTTGTGTCGGCCGCGCATACCGACGCCGACATTGCCGCCACCGTGGCGGCGGCGCGCGAGGTGTTTGCGGGGAGGTAAGCCAGTTCGGTGAGTGCGGGGTATGCATCAGCATCCTGCGCGAGGTATGCACGTCGCTTGCAACGTGTATACAAATCGGCGTTTTCTAACCATGTTGTTGGTGCGCGCTTCCGCCGCGCCGCCATGCCGCCGCTGATCCGCATTCGGGCGGGTGAACTTTGATCGGATAACTCATGACCCAGACCAGCCTGAAACCGCTCCAACCCGAATCGAAAAACGGCAAACTCTACAGCCACGCCCGCCGAGTCTGGCTCGTCGAAACGCCCGAGGAGCGCGTGCGTCAGGATTACCTGTGCGTGTTGGTCAACGACTACGGCTTCAGCCTCGACCAGATCGCCGAAGAGGTGAGTCTCACCGGGCGCGGCTCCGCGCAGGCGCGCGCCGACCATGTCATCTGGCGCACGCCGCAGGACAAGACCGAAGGCAAACCGCCGCTCGTCATCATTGAATACAAATCCGACAACGTCGCCATCAGCGCCGACGATTACAAGCAGGGCGACAGCTACGCGCGCATCGTCGGCGCGCCGTTCTTCGTCACCCACAACCACCGCGAAACCAAATACTGGAAAGTCCGCAAGGACAAGATGCCGGGGTATCTGGAAGAAATCGCCAACATCCCGCACGCCGGCGCGAGCGACCGCGAAATCGAAGAATTGCTGGCGCGCCTGCGCGTGTTCAAGGAAAACGAATTCGCCGACCTCTTGCACAAGTGCCATAACGTCATCCGTAACCGCGAGGCGCACGACCCGACCAAAGCCTTCGACGAAACCGCCAAGATACTTTTCGTCAAAGTCTGGGTCGAGCGCGAAATGAAGAAAAAGCGCCAGCGCCAGAACCTCTTCACCGTCGAATTCCTCGAAACCCAGCTCGGCGACGACCCGCTGAACGACCTCTTCGACAAAACCAAAAAGCACTACGACAAGGACGCCATCTTCGGTGCCGACGACCGCATCCAGTTGAAGCCCGAAACCGGCAAGGAAATCGTCCGCCTGTTGCAGGCCTACAACCTTTCCGACACCAGCGAAGACATAAAAGGTATCGCCTTTGAGCGGTTTCTCGGGCGCACCTTCCGGGGCGAAATCGGCCAGTTCTTCACCCCGCGTCCGGTCGTCGAATTCATGATCCGGATGCTCGAACCGAAAGAAGGTGAAACCCTGTGCGACCCCGCCTCGGGTTCCGGCGGCTTCCTTATCCGTTTCTTCGAAATCGTGCGTCAAGCCATTCTCGCCGACGCCGACCGCGAATACCGCGACTTCGCCGCCGCGCTCGACCGCGACAAGAAGCTCGGCAAGGAAGCCCGCGCCGAACAGCTGCGGCAAAAATTCGATGCCCTCCAGGCCACGCTCGACCAGCGCGCCGAAGGCTCGCGCCTGTGGACGCTCGCCAACCGCTGCCTCTACGGCACCGACAAGAACGACCGCATGGCGCGCACCAGCAAAATGAACATGATCATGCACGGCGACGGCCACGGCGGCGTGCACCACTGGAACGGCTTCCTCAACGTCAACGGCATCTTTCCCGGCCGCTTCGACCTCATCCTCACCAACCCGCCTTTCGGGGCCAAGGTCGAAGCCGACGAAAAAATCCTCGAACAGGAAATCGCCCTGCCCGGCGCGGTCGAGCGCCACTACGCCGAGGTCTACGCCGAGCCTTACCAGCGTGCCCGCGCCGCGCTCAAAGCCGCCGTCGGCAAGCCCGTTGCCAGCCTGTTCAAACTCGCCCGCGCCGACGGCGACAAAGTCGGCAAGATCAAAACCGAAATTCTCTTCATCGAGCGCTGCCTCGATCTGCTCAAACCCGGCGGACGGCTCGGGATCGTCCTGCCCGAAGGCATCTTCAATAACCCCTCGCTCGCCTACGTGCGCGAATTCGTCGAAGACCGCGCGTATCTGCGCGCCGTTGTCAGCCTGCCGCAGGAAACCTTCTCCGCCAGTGGCGCGTCGGTCAAAGCCTCGCTGCTCTTCCTCGAAAAATTCGACGCGCACGCGCAGGCCGACTTCGACGCCAAACGCGAAGCCGCGCGCGCCGAGGTCGAAGCGAACCACGCCGACGCCATCGCCGCCGAACGCAGCCGGCTCGAATCCGCCGTCGCCGCCGCCAAAGCCGCGAAAGACAGCGCCGCGCGCAAGGCCGCCGACAAGGCGCTGCGCGACTACGAAAAACGCATGGCCGAAACCTGCGCCCGTGAAGCCCGCGCGCTCCTGAAGGCCCGCTTCGACTACCCCGTGTTCCTGTACGAAGCCGACAAGGTCGGGCTGACCGCCACCGGGGAAGCCGACGACAACGAGCTGTACCCCAACCCGCGCGTCCCCGCCGGCGTCGAACACACCGCGCTGGAGCAGTACCGCGCCTTTCGCGCCGACCCCGCGCCTTTTTTCGTCTGAGCCCCTCCGCCGCCGGGGGCGGTGAGGGGGGCTTTGCGATGCGGCTTTCGGAGTTGTGTTTGTGGGCGAAACCTGTCCAAACGCTCGTTACCGAAGTGCCACAAGGCTGGGAAATCCGGCGTCTTGGCGATTTGCTCACGCAAATCGGGAATCGGGTGAAGGTCAAACCCGAGCGCCACTACGGCATGACAGGCGTGAAGTGGTACGGCGAAGGTGTTTTTCTGCGTGAGACCGTTCTAGGCGAGAACTTGAGTGCAAGCCATGTCCATCCAGTCGTAGCGGGGGCGCTCATTTACAACCGTCTTTTCGCATGGAAAGGCTCGTTCGCCGTTGTCCCGGATACCGTGGAAGAACAATTCGTGTCCAGCGAATTCCCGCAATTCCGTGTGGATGCCGCGAAAGTGCTTCCGGATTACCTCTACCTATACATCCTGTCAGAAAACGTAATCCGCGAAATCAACCGCGCGTCCGCAGGATCGGCGGCGGTTAGTCGCAACCGACTCAAAGAGAGCAAGTTTTTGGAGGTGGAAATTCCCCTCCCGCCGCTCGCCACCCAGGCAGCCATCGTCCGCCGCTGGCAACAAGCCCGCGCCGACAGCGCCGCCGCGCGCCTCGAAGCCGACGCACTCGAACGCACGGGAGCGCGCGACTTTCTGCATGGGCTGGGCTTGAAAGCGCCCGGCGAAACGACGGCGCGCAAGTCCTTCGTCGTGTCGTGGCGGGCGCTGGCGCGCTGGGGCGTGGACACCAACCAGCCGGACGCCGGGCTCGACGTGAACGCGAGCCGCTATCCGGTCGCCGAACTCGGCGCGCTCGTCGCCGATCTGGAAAACGGCTGGAGTCCGCAATGCCTGGGGCGCCCCGCGACCGACGAGGAATGGGGCGTGCTCAAAGTCGGCGCGGTGTCTTTCGGCAGCTTCGACGAAGCGCAGAACAAGGCCTTGCCGAAAACTCTCGTGCCCGTCCCGCGCTACGAGGTGCGCGTCGGCGACTTCATTCTTTCCCGCGCCAACATCGCGCGTCTGGTCGGGGCGTGCGCGCTGGTCAAAGCGACACGCCCCCGGCTGATGCTATGCGACAAGCTCTTTCGTGCCGTGTGGAAACCGGACAGCGCGGCGCTGCCCGCATACCTCGACGAGGTGCTGAAAATTCCGCATCTACGCCGTCAGATCGAAAACGCCCTGACCGGTACGTCGCCGACGATGAAAAACATCAGCAAGCCCGCGCTGCTGGCGCTGCGCCTGCCCGTCCCCCCACTGGAAACCCAGCAAACCCTCGTCGCCGCCATCGAAACCGCCCGCGCACGCGCTGCCACATTGCGTGCCGACGCCGCCGCGCGCGAGGCCCTCGCCGACGCCGAAGTCGAAGCCGCGATCCTCGGTCGCGTGCCCGCGCTTGCCGTGCTCGCTCCCTCTGGCGTAGAGTCCGCGTCAAAGGAAGATCCTCATGACCACCCGAGAACTGCAACGCCTCGACCGGCAACTGAACGACTGGCGCGCCGCCCATCCGGACGCGGCGAGTCGGCGCGCGGCGTATCGGGCGAAGCTGGAGCGCTTCGCGCTGAATTCGATGGCACTGGAACAGGAGCCGGTCGACCCGGCACGCCTGCGCGCGCTCTTGACTCAACCCGCCCGCTAGACGCGACCCGCGAACTGGCGACCGCCGCCGGTTCGCTCACTTACACGCAAGTCTCCGAGCATCTGGCGGTGAAGATCGTCCGCTGCCTGGACGCGGTGCTCGACGCCCCCGAGCCGGTTGAATTCACGCCGGACTGGCTACGCACAACGCATCGTTGCCTGGCAGGCGAGCTATTCCCGGACTGGGCCGGACGCTTTCGCACGAGCGACGTGCAGGTGGGGACGCATACGCCGCCGCCCGCCCACGCGGTGCCGGTACAGGTGCAGGATTTCTGCCTCGACCTCGCCGAACGCCAGCGTCACCTTTCCGGCGCGGTCTCTGTCGCCGAGCTGCTGGCGTGGGTGGACTGGCGCTTTCAGTGGATTCATCCTTTCAAGGATTTCAACGGTCGCGTGGGCCGCATCCTGCTGGTGGCGCTGGCGTACAAGCTGAATCTGCCCCCAGTCAACCCGGCGGAGCCTGCCGAGCGCGAGGTATATTTCTCGGCGTTACGTTCAGCCGACGCGGGCAATCTGGTGCCGCTGAGCGATCTCTGGGTGCGGCGGCTGGCACGCGGTGAGGGCATCGACGCATGACCCTCGCTGCCTTGCCCGAAAACCCTATCGCTGTCTTTCAGCAACACACCATCCGCACATGCCCTGTGGATAAAAATCACGTTCTACGCTTGCAATACACTTCTCCCCCATGAATGACGAACTCTCCCCCGAAGACGAACTGCGGCTGAACGTGCTCTTCAACACCGAGTTGAAGGCCGTGCGCATCGACGAATCGAACATGACGCTGTGGGCGCTCACGCCCAAGGGCGAAGCCAGTGTGCCGCTGAAACCGACTGAGCGTGCGGATCGCTACTTGAAGCGCGTGCGCGAGTTGCTGTCGGGCCACGCGCTGGGGTCGCCCGGTGGCTATCCGGTGCATCTCACGCGCTGGACGCGGCAGTCGCAGGCGGGGCTCTCCACCCAGCATCTGGCACAGTTGTTATTGATTGCCGAAGAGGAAGCGGTGGTGGCCGTGGTGCATTCGCCCGCGCTCACCGACGAACTGGCGCGCTACGCCTGGTGGTGCATGCCCACTATCGAAAACGCGCGGCTGATGCTGATGCGCGACGTGGTGTGCCAGGGCAGCATGGGCCGCACGCTGGCGGAGTTTCTGGTCGAGCATCTGGCGTTTTTGCACGAAGACGACGTGGGCATCCTCGATACCATTGCGGTGATGCTGTATTCGGGGGTGATGACCGACGCCGAGCGGCTGTCGATGTGGAAGCGCGGCATGAGCCGCAATTCGTATTACGTGGCGTTTCTGGAATTGCAGCCGGACAACCTGCCGAGCCCGCGCCCGGCGCGTGCCGATCACGCAACCGTGCCTGCGCTGCCCGGCAACCCCTACAGCCAGATGCTCACCCGCGCGCTGTCGGATCAGGGGCAGACGTTTATCTACACCACGTATCTGATACTCGACCGCCCGGAGGTGCAGGAGGTGGTGAACCATACCCTGAACGCGCTGGCCAACTGGTGCGCGCCGCTGCGCCAGGCCGATGCAGCCACGCGCGAAGCTGCCCGTGCGGCGCTGCTGGCTGCCGCGCCGCAATTCGAATCGGACTGCGCGGCGCTGGATGCGCTGGCGGCGGTGGATGCCGACACCGTGCGGCCGATTTTCCTCAAGACCACCGCTATCGGTTCGCTGATGCGGCGCAAGATCCAGCCGATTGTGTCGCCCTTGATGGAGGCGATTGCGGTGTTGCGCCGCGCGCCCTGAGCGCAGGCTGACCCCACCAAAGCACACGGCCCCGCCAGCGCAAGCCAGCGGGGCCGTGTGTGTTTCTGTGTTTACTTTCCGAGTGCAGCGTCGATGCTGGCGAGGAATTTATCGGTTTTCTCAAAGCCGATCACCTTGAAATCCGATTGCGTCCCGTCTGCCGTCCAGAAGATGAGGCCGGGCGGGCCAAACAGGCCAAAGCGTTTGAGCAGGGCGCGGTCGGCGTCGGTGTTGGCGGTGACGTCGGCTTTCAACAGCACGGTGTCGGCAAGCCGCGTTTGCACCTTTGCGTCGCTGAAGGTGAAGCGCTCCATTTCCTTGCACGACACGCACCAGTCGGCGTAAAAGTCGAGCATCACGGTCTTGCCGTCGGCCTTGGCGGCAGCCAGTCGCGCGTCGAGCTCGGCCACGTCCTTCACTTTTTCGAAGGGCAGGCCTTTCTGTTCCACCGCCACTGCGCCGCCTGCCGTGCTGCCCTTGAAGACATCGAGCGGTTGCAAGAGGTCGCGGCTGCCGGCCAGCATGCCAACGATGAGCGCTGTGCCGCCGATCAGCAGCACCACGCCCAGGCCCTTCCACAGCCGTTTCCAGCCCGAGGCTTTTTCCGGCAGCGAGTCGAGTGCGTGCAGATAGATTGCGGACGCGATCAAGAGCATGGCCCACAGCAGCATGTTCACCCACGCCGGAATGATGGGCGAGATGAGGTAGATGGCGATGGCCAGCATGAGCACGCCGAAGAAATATTTCACCGCGTTCATCCAGCCGCCCGCGCGCGGCAGCAGCGCGCCAGCCGACAGGCCCACCAGCAGCAGCGGCACGCCCATGCCGAGCGCGAGCACGAACAGCGCCACGCCGCCCAGCACGGTGTTGCCGGTCTGCGCGATAAACGCCAGCGCAGCGGCGAGCGGCGGCGCGACGCACGGGCCGACGATGACGGCGGAGAGCACGCCCATGATGAACACGCCGACGAAATTGCCGCCTTTCATCTTGTTGGAGGCGTCGTTGAACTTGCTCTGGATCGCGCTGGGCAACTGGATTTCGAAGAAGCCGAACATCGACAGCGCGAGCAGCACGAACACGCCCGCGCCGATACCGAGCGCCCACGGGTTCTGCAAGGCGTTGGACAGCAGCGTGCCGGAGAGCGCGGCCGCCACGCCGGCCAGCGCGTAGGTGATCGCCATGCCGAGCACGTAGGCGAGTGACAACAGGAAGCCGCGCGATTTGGTGAGCGGCACGTCGTGGCTTTGCCCGGCGATGATGCCGGACAGAATCGGAATCATGGGGAACACGCAGGGTGTGAGCGCGAGCAGCAGGCCAAAGCCGAAGAAGGTGGCGACCACCGCCCAGAAGCTGCCGCCTTTCAACACGCGTTCGATGCGCGAGGTGTCGGATTCGTTACCGCTGGCCGCAGCTGGTGCGCCGGGCGCGGTGCTTGCCGTAGCGGTGCCTCCAGTCGTCAGCGTGAAATCGCGGCTATTTGGCGGGTAGCAGATGCCGACAGCGTCGTTGCAGCCTTGCCAGCCGGCTTCGAGCACCAGTTTCTCGTTGGCGGCGAGTGGGCGCGACAGCTGGAGCGTGGCGGCAAAGTTCTGGTGGTACACCTCGGTCTGGCCGAAGGTGGGGTCGTCCTTCATGTCGCCGGCGGGGGTGTCGGCGCGAGCCACGCTGACGCCGGCCGGCGATTTCACTTTCCACGCCAGTTTGTTGCGATACAGATAGGTGTCGGGCGTGAGTGTGTAATCGACTCGAACGGTCTGCGCGTCGGGCAGGGTGGCGGCGACGAGAAAGGCTTCGTCCGGCGGCAGCACCTTGGGCATGGTCATGCCGCCGAGGCTGCGCAGGCTATCGAGGGCAGACGGCGCGGCGGGGCTGGCAGCCGGTGACGCCGCAGCGGGCAGATCCGCGGCGGCGGCGGGGGCGATCAGCGCCGGCAGCTTGACTGCCATCGACACCGTCTGAGGCATGTAGCACAGCCCGCCGTCCCAGCAGCCCTGCGAGGTGGCTTTCAGCGTGACCGCCGTGGTGCCCGGCGTGCGCTGGACCGGCAGGGTGATGCGCACGTCCTTGCGGTAGGTTTCCACGCGGCCAAAGGTCTCGTCGTCCTTCATCTTGCCGGGCGGGAGGGTGGGTTTACCCAGCGTGCCGCCGGCGAGTTCGAACTTGAACTTGTCGCGGTACATGTAATAACCATCGGCGATCTGCCAGCGCGCTTCCAGCGTGTTCGCGTCGAGTGCGCGCGCAGAAAACTTGAACGCGACCTCGGGGTCGAGCGGTTCTTCCTGCGCGGCGCTGCCTTGAGAAAACACAAACAGCCCCCAGAATAGGGGAAGGGCAGCCAGCAGGCGGAACCATTTGTTCGTCATCTCGTTCAGTCTCCAGAAGAACCAGTTTCTTCGGCCAGCCAGCCAAGGTAGGCGGGCAGGCCCTTTATGATGGGCAATGCAATCAGTTCCGGCACGGCGTAGGGGTGATGCAAGTGAATCAGTCGTTCGACCTCGGCATACCTTACCTGGGTGGTCTTGATCAGCAGCGGGATTTCTTCCGCCACCTCGACCGCGCCCTGCCACCGGTAAATGGAGCGGCACGGCGCAAGAACGTTCACGCAGGCCGCTGCGCGCGCTTCGATCAGGGCGCGCGCGAGGGTTTCGGCAACGCCCTGATCGGGTACATTGGTCAAGATTAACAAAGGTTCCATCACATGCGCTTTGGTTGGATTGTTCTACTCTTGCTGTCGTTTCCCGTGCTGGAAGCCATCGGCATTTTCTGGATGGCCAGCGCCATCGGGGGCTGGGTGCTGCTGTGGCTGCTGGCCGACGTGGTCGTTGGCGTGATGCTGATCCGTTTCGAGCGCGTAGCCTGGGGCGCGCGCTTGCTGTTTTCGATCCAGTCCGGGCAACAGCCGTTTTCCGCGCTGTTCGCCAGCGGGCGCATTCTGCTCGCCGGCGGCCTCTTTGTCTTCCCGGGCTTCCTCAGCGACGCGCTGGCATTGGTTCTATTGCTGATTCCCGGCACCTGGAACCGCCGCCGAGCCGACCCGGTTCGTGCTGCCAACGACGAGGTGATCCAGGGCGAATACCGGCGCGAACCCGACGATCTGCTGCGCTGAATCTGGAAATCCGCCAAGTCAGAACAGGTCAAGCTGGCCCCGCGCCTGTTTGAGTTCGCGCAACAGGTCGTCCGAGGTGGGGTAGCGGTATTTCAGTTTCAGTTCGCGCACGGTGCGGGCATTCGAGAGCTGGCGCGATTCACGCAAAAACGACAGCAGCGCTTCGGACAGCACCTTTTCCGCCTCGGCGCGGTTCACGCGCGGCGGGCGCGGCAGATCAAAGGCGTCGGCGCAGCTGTCGAACCAGTCGGCCATTTTCAGCGGATGCGCGTCCACGGCGTGATACAGCCGTTGCCCGCGTCCGCGAAACAGTGCCGCCCACGCCAGACGCGCCAGGTCGTCGGCGTGGATGTGATTGGTGTAGCTGTCGTCTTTTGCCACCAGCGCCGGGGTGCCGCGCTGGATGCGTGCCAGCGGCAGGCGGTCGGCGGCGTAGATGCCGGGCGCGCGCAGTATGCTGACCTGCACGCCGAATTTTTTGCCCCAGGCGCGCAGCTGGCGTTCGGCGTCCACCCGCCGCACCGCGCGGCCGTTGACCGGGGCCACCGGCCGCGTTTCGGTCACCCATTCCCCGCCGCAATCGCCGTACACGCCGCTGGTGCTGATGTAGACCAGCGCACCCGGTGGACGGCGGCTCAGCGCCGCCAGCAGCCGCGCGGTGCGCGGATCGGTTCGGCCTTCATTGGGCGGTGGCGCAAAATGAAACACGCCATCGACGCGCGGCAGACGGGCCAGCGAAGCCGGCTCGTCGAGATCACCCGGATAGGGGGTCACACCCAGCGCACGCAAGTCGGCAACCCGCTCAGGCCGGCGCACCAGGCCGATGAACTCGGCCTGGCCCGAATAACGCCGCACCAGTCGTTCCGCCACATCGCCAAACCCCACGATCAGGATTTTCTTCATCGTTTCATAACCTTTTGTTCGTAAGGGTGAAAACCGGCCCGGCCCGGGCGATAATGCGCCCCTTTCGTTTTTTGCATTGTAAGCGCGCGCCATGCCGTATCAGGTCACCATTCAGCCCAGCGGGCATCAGTTCACTGTCGGCGACGACGAAACCGTACTCGACGCCGCCCTGCGCGAAGGCTTCGCGCTGCCTTACGGCTGCCGCAACGGCGCGTGCGGCGCGTGCAAGGGCACGGTGCTGTCGGGCGAACTCGACTACGGCCAGCACTCCCCCACCGCGTTGAAGGCCGACGAAAAAGCCCAAGGCCGCGCCCTGTTCTGTCGCGCCAAGCCGCTGTCCGATCTGGTGATCGAAGCCAAGGAAATCGGCGCGGCCAAGGACATCGTCGTGAAAACCCTGCCGTGCCGGGTGGAGAAACTGGAAAAACGCGCCGACGACGTCATGGTCGTGAAGATCAAGCTACCGGCCAGCGAGCGCCTGCAATATCTCGCCGGCCAGTACATCGACTTCCAGTTGAAGGGCGGCAAGTCGCGCAGCTATTCACTCGCCAACCCGCCGCACGACGACGCGCTGCTGGAACTGCACATCCGCCACGTGCCCGGCGGATTGTTTACCGATCAGGTGTTTTCCACGCTGAAAGAGCGCGACATCCTGCGTCTGAAAGGCCCGCTCGGCAGCTTCTTCATCCGTGAAGATTCCGACAAGCCGATGATCTTCATCGCCGGCGGCACCGGCTTTGCGCCGATCAAGGGGATGCTGGAGCATGCCTTCGCCGAACACACCGACCGCGAGCTGGTGCTCTACTGGGGTGTGCGCAGTCTGCGCGATCTGTACATGGCCGAGCTGCCGCAGCGGTGGCTGGCCGAACGGCCCAATTTCAGCTTCATTCCCGTACTTTCCGACCCCGCGCCGGAAGATGCGTGGCAGGGGCGAACGGGCTTCGTACACGACGCCGTGCTCGCCGACTTTGCCGATCTCTCCGGCTATCAGGTGTACGCCTGCGGCGCGCCCATCATGGTCGACAGCGCGCGTGAAGCCTTCGTCGCCACACGCGCCCTGCCGGAAGACGAATTCTTCGCCGATTCCTTTGTCTACGCGGCGGACGCGGAAACCGCGCCGGCCGCCTGAGTCAGCCCCGCAGGGATTTTTCCAGTTGCTCGACCTGGTCTAGCAGCGCGGAGAACTGCTGGCCAAAGCCCGTCAGGTGATACTCCACGCGCGGCGGCGATTCCGGGAACACGGTCTTGTCGAGGATGCCGTAAGTCGTCAGCTTCCTCAGCCGCTCGTTGAGCACCTTCGCGGTCAGCCCCTCCACCGCGTGCTCCATCGCCCCCGGTCGGTTCACCCCGGCGCGCACCAGCGCGAGCACGCGCAGCGACCATTTGCAGCCGACGAGGTTCTCCACCATTTCGGCCACGCTCGGGGACGCCGCCGTATCGAATTTTTTATCCTTGTCCGTCATGAAGATGCACCGTCCGGTGGGGTGGGAACCGTTTGGTGCCCGCTAGGCGCGGGCCTGCTGCCCGCCTATCTTTGCAGCTCCCGACTCGTGACACAAGGAGGCCGCCATGTTCCGCACCCCGTTTTTGCCGCTGCTCGCCGCGCTCGCCATCAGCCTGCCTGCGCAGGCCGCCGACGTGCCCTACCCCGAAGGTTACCGCGCGTGGACACACGTGAAGAGCATGGCCATCCTGCCCGGGCATCCCCTGCACGAGGGCTTTGGCGGCTTGCACCACATCTACGCCAATACCAAAGCCATGGCCGGCTATCGATCCGGCACGTTCAAGGATGGCAGCGTGATCGTGTTCGATCTGCTGGAAGCGGATACCGGCGGCAACGCCCTCTCAGAGGGGCCGCGCAAGATCGTGGGCGTGATGCACCGTGACGCAAAGCGTTTTGCCGCGACCGGCGGCTGGGGGTTTGAAGGGTTTGCCGCAGGCGACCCCCGGCACCGCGCGGTCGGCGACAAGGCCAAAACCGCCTGCTTCGACTGCCACGCGCCGCGCGCGGCAACCAGCTACGTGTTCAGCACCTGGCGGGAGTAATCAAAGCTCGCCTTTCGCGCCGGCCTGCATGATGTCTACCAGCGATTTGCGTACTGCCTGGATGCGCGTCTTCAAATGCGCCGGCAGGCGCTTTTCTTTCGCCACGGCGTCAACGTTCACGTCCATCATCACCAGCCAGCCCTGGCCTTTGTCGTCTTCGATCAAGGCAATGCGGCACGGCATGTAGACCGAAAAATCCAGGTTCAGCTCGATCAGATCCTTGGCGGTGACGGCATCGCAGAACTGGAAGATGGTGATGGTGCGCTGCGCGGTATTGGTCATCACTTCCACTTGTTTGGACAGTGGCAGCTCGGCGACCAGTTTCAGGTTGAGCGCGTTGGCGCGCAGACGCATCGATTCGGCAGCGTCGGCCAGGCTCACCGAGCGGTCGATGGCAACCTTGTACACCTCGGTGGCGGGGGCCTTGGATTTGGTGGCGGCGTGAAGGGCCGGGGTGGCAAACACGCTCGCGAGGGCGAAGCAGGCGGCCAACAGGGAGGAGCGCATGGCAGGAAACTTTCCAGAATATTAGTGAACGCTGATGGTATAGCGCTGCGCCGGCCCCGTGCATACACGCGAGCGCTGAAACTATGGCAAATGGATAAACCGGGTTTATGCGCCGCGGCAGAGCGCAAGCGCCTTCTGGTAATGCTGGCAGGCCTCGGTGGGCTGTCCGCTGTGCGTTTTGAGTTCGGCCATGCGCACGTGCGATTCGGCGCTGGGCGCAATCGCCAGGCTGGCTTCGAGATAGCTTTGCGCCTTGCCCCAGAGCTGCTGCGTGCTGCATAGCTGCGCCAGCGTGAGCAGCAGGTGCGCATCACGCGGCTGGCTGTGCAGCCACTTTTCGGCCTGCTCGATCTGTCGGGCCGGGCTCGAACCCCGCACCTCGCCGTACAGAGCCACGAGGTCTTCGTGCCAGTGCTTGTTGAGCGCGGACTCGATGACGTCGAGCGCGGTATCGGTGCCGCCGCGTTCCATGAACGCGCGCGCGGCCGCCTGCGCCACAGCGGGATCAATCTTGAAGTCGCCGGGCAGTTTTTTCCAGTATTCGAGCAGGGCGCGGTCATCCTGCGCCCGCCGCTTGAGGTTTTCGGCGTAGGTGGCGCGTCGCAGCTGTTCGGCCAGCACCGGCTCCAGCGCGTGGCTGCGCGTCAGCGTGTCGAGCAGGCGCTCGGCTTCGTCCCATTGGCCAGTGAGCTGGCGGGCCTTGAGTTCCATGCGGAGCAGGGCTGTGTGCTGAGGGGCAATTTGCCGGGCCGACTGGATGGCGGCCAGTGCTGTGGCCGTGTCCTTGGCGTCGAGGCAGGTTTCGGCCTCGAACAGCAGGGCAGCCAGCTCGGCACCTTGTTCGGTGGCGGCACGCAGATGGCTTTCGCGTTGGGCCGGTGCACGCATTTCCTGCGCGGCACGTGCGGCCAGCACGCGCGCCAGTCCGCTGCGCGCGTCGCCGTCTGCGCCCTGCCAGGCACCGAGCGTTTGCTCGGCGTCCTTGAATCGGGCTTCGGTAAACGCACGCAAGCCCTCGACAAAGGCCTCGTCGCGTTTTCTGGCGGCACGACGGGCGCGTAGCTCGCGCACGATGCGCGGCAGGCTCAGTGTCAGCGCCGCCAGTCGCAACAGCACCACGCCCCCGACGATCAGCGCAGCGACGAGCAGCACAAAGCTGATGAAGGAGATTTCGAGCCGCCACGGGGGGTACACCAGCACGACGTAGCCGGGGTCGTAGCGGCCAGCCATGGCCAGTGCGACAGCCAGCACCGCAACGATGACAAGCGAGACGAGCCAGCGCATCAGTGCGACCCCTTGTAGGCGTCGAGTGCTGCCAGGCTGGCGTCGATGCCGGGCAGCTTCACGGCAATGTTCAGGCTGCCTAGCCGTTTGATTTCCTTCTGCGCCGCCACGACGCCGGCGTCGCGGGTGTTGAAGTAGCGCGACAGCGTATCCGACGCGGCCTTGAGGTCGGCGTGGAACGCAGCTTCGTCCTGCGCCATCAGCGCCAGCCGGGCCGACAGCAGCCGCAGGCGCAGGTTCTCGCGCAGGAAATAGGCCTGATCCGGCGGCAACAGCACGGCTTCGTTGCCGTCGACCCGGCGAATCTGCACCAGGCGCTTGAGCTCGTCCCACAGCTCCTGGCCCAGGCTGGCGGCGCTGACCGTGCGGGGTGCCGGTACGGCCTCGGAACCCTGCGCGCTCGCCAGCGGCCAGCTGGCGTGGCGCGCCACCAGCGCCTCGATGCGGGCACTGGCCCCCACTTCGTCGAGCGACGGTGCGGCACGCAGGTTGGCCAGATCGGTGGCGATGGCACGGCGCAAGGCGGTGAACTGCGGTTTGTTCAGGCGTTGCAGACGGGTGTCGGCACCTTCCAGTGCGATGATCGCCGCCTTGACGTTACCGGCCAGCTGCAACTGCTGGGCGGCGGTGAGCAGTACCTGTTCGATTTCAGCCAGCGTCCATTCGTCGCGCCCCTGCGCGAGATCCTTGTACAGCGCTTCGAGCGCGAGCTGCTGCTGCTGTGACGTGGTGATCTGGTTTTCGATATGGCCGACGCGCTCGCTGGTTTGCCGCATGGCGTCGTCGGCGTTTTTCGCCAGCAGCCGGGTTTCGCTCGCCAGCTGACCCGATTCGGCAAGTTTGCGCCCGAGTTCCGCCTTGAGGTCGCGCACGCGCTCGCGGTTGTCCGACCACGACCAGGCCGCCATCACGAGCGCGATGACGGCTAACAACACAGCAACCAGCGCCAGCGTCGAAACCGGCGCACGCGCCGGGGCAGCGGGTGCAGGGGGCGGCGTGGAAGAGGCAGTGGCAGCGGAAGATTCAGGGGTGTCGTTCATCGGTCTGTCTTGGCGTTGAAGCATTGAATCATGCCATCGACCAGACCGGCGTCGCCGCCCGGGGTGGCAATGGCGTGCACCAGCCCCAGACTGCGGGCTGACGCGGCGATTTTCTCATGCGGCGCAAAAAGCGGGGTGCTTGCCAGCATCGGCGTGCCCGCGTCGCCCAGCAGCGTCATCAGGTTGGTCAGCGTCTCAAAGCTTGCCACGGTGACCGCGTCGATGCCGCCGCTGCGCCAGCGCGCCAGCAGGGGCGCGGGGTCGGCATTGGGGCAGCCCCGGCGGTAACACTCGACGTAGCGTATCTCGGCACCGCGCGCGGTCAGGCTGTCGCCGAGGTACGGCCGCCCGCCGACACCGCGCACGATGGCGATGCGCTGCCCGCCTACGTTGGCCAGCTGCGGCAGCGCGAGCAGGGCTTCGCTGTCCTGGCCGTCAGGCACGACGACAGGCTGCACGCCTGCCGACGCCAGCGCCCGCGCCGTGCCGGGGCCCACGGCATAGACCGCTGCATCGGCGGGCAGGCTGCCGATGGCCGCCATGCCGAACTGCGCTGCGTTGGGGCTGATGAAGATCACGCTGTTGGCGTCGTGCAGCCAGGCGAGCGCGGCAGACAGCTGGGCTGGGGGCACGGCTTCGATCGACAGCGCAGGAAAATGCACCGCTTTGCCTCCGGCGGCCTCGATGGCCGCGATCAGCGAAGCCGCCTGATGCGCCGGCCGGGTGACCAGCACGGCGCGGCCGCCGAGCGTTGGCATCATTGCGGCAGGGCGTCGAGGATCGCGCGTGCGCCCTGGGCGAGGAGTTTATCGGCAAGCATCTGGCCTACTGCTTCGGGGTCGGTAGCGTCGCCCTCGGCGCGGTCGTGGATGAACCCGCTGCCGTCGGGGTGGGCCACAAAGCCGGCAATGTGCAGCGTGCCGTTTTCCAGCGTGGCGTGCGCCCCCAGCGGAACCTGGCAGCTGCCACCGAGCACGCGGCTGACCTGGCGTTCAGCGCGCACGCACGCGGCGGTGCGGGGATGATTGAGCGCCACCAGCATGGCGGCGACCTCGGGCTTGTCGCTGCGTATCTCGATGCCGAGCGCACCCTGTCCGGCGGCAGGAATGCTGTCTTCCACCGACAGCAGGCTCTTGATGCGGTGGCCCAGACCCAGCCGCTTCAAACCGGCAGCGGCAAGCAAGATGGCGTCGAACTGGCCTTCGTCGAGTTTCTTCAGCCGCGTGCCGACGTTGCCGCGCAGCGGTTTGACTGCCAGATGCGGGTAACGCGCGCGCAGTTGCGCTTCGCGGCGCAAGCTGGAGGTGCCGACCACGGCACCGGGCGGCAGATCGGACAGCCGCTCGTACTGGATGGACACGAAAGCATCGCGCGGGTCTTCGCGCTCGCCGATCACCGCCAGCTCGAAACCGGGCGGCAGTTCCATCGGCACGTCCTTCATCGAATGCACGGCCAGGTCGGCCTGGCCGGCTTCGAGCGCGACTTCGAGTTCCTTGACAAAGAGGCCCTTGCCGCCGATTTTGGATAGCGTGACATCGAGAATCTGGTCGCCACGCGTGGTCATGCCCAGAATTTGCACGGTCACCCCCGGATGCAGCGCGCGCAGGCGGTCGCGGATATGCTCTGCCTGCCACAGGGCGAGGGCACTTTCACGGGAGGCGATGGTCAGCGTTTGCATGGCGGTAGGAATGGACTCTTTGAAACAAAATGCGGGCACGCGACACTGGAAATGTGTACGTTCCCTGGCGGAGAAAACGGGATCAACAACATGCTGCGGTCAATCACAATCTGGGCGTCGATTCTAGCATGGGGCCTGATGGCCGCAGGCCCGGCGCAGGCGGCAGACGGGCTCGTCCATGCGAAGAGTTTTCAGGCTGATGCGCGCGCGGCCGCCCGCCAGAAAATGCCGGTGATGGTGATTTTCACCAGCCCCGGTTGCCACTATTGCGAACGGGTCAAGCGCGACTATCTCGTGCCCATGCAGAAGGACAAGGCCTACCGCAACAAGGTGGTGATCCGCGAAGTGACGGTGGGGGCCAGCACGCCGTTGGTGGACTTCGACGGCACCAGGACCACCGAAGGCGCGTTTGCCGCCGCGCACAAGGTCTTCATGGTGCCGACGGTGAAAGTGCTCGACCTCAAAGGCCAGGACGCCGCCGAGCCCATCGTCGGCCTGCTCACGGCCGACTACTACTTCGGCTATCTCGAAGCCGCCATCGAAGAAGGGCTGGGCAAGCTGCGCAAGCCCTGAAGACGGTGCCGCGTGGCGTGCGCATGACGGTAGAATCGCCCGTCATGGGAGCACCCGCTTGAAAACCCTGCTGGCCGACGATCACCCGCTGATGCGCGAAGGTGTGCGTCAGGTGCTGGCGCAGCTTGAGCCCTCGGTCGAGATCATCGACGCCCACGACTACCCCAGTTTGTTTGCGCAAACCGCGCTGCACAGCGATCTCGACCTGGCGCTGGTCGATCTCAACATGCCGGGTCTGGTCGGAATGCAGGGTATTTCGCAGTTCCGGCAACTGTTTCCGGACATTCCGCTGGTGGTACTGTCGGCCTCCGAATCGTCACACGACATCCGCAGTGTGCTCGAAGCCGGCGCGCTGGGCTACATTCCCAAGGCGGCCAGCACGGAGGTGATGCTCGATGCCCTGCGCCGGGTGCTGGCCGGGGATCTGTATGTGCCCCAGTGTGTGCAGGAAACGGCCGATCGCAGCCGCCCCCCCCTGCTTCCCGATACGGTGCTGGACGAGCTGACCGGCCGCCAGCGCGAGGTGGCGCGCCTGCTCGGGCACGGCTTCACCAACAAGGCGATCGGCAGCATGCTCGGCATGACCGAGAACACGGTCAAGGTTCACGTGGCCGCCATCTTTCGGGCCTTGGGTGTCACCAACCGCACCGAGGCCGTGCTCGTTATGCAGCGCCTCTCGCCCCCGTGAGCGTGCTGCGCGCGCTGGCAAACCGCCTGCCGCTTCACAGCATCCGCAGCCGCATGCTGCTGATTGCGCTCTTGCCCGCGCTGCTCACCGAATTCGGGCTGGTGGCCTATTTCACCACGCAAAGTCTGGATGCAGCGGAGCGCACCTTGCTTGAGCGTGCGGAGAATGCTGCGCAGCATCTGGGCGATGCACTCACCTATGCCCTGGTGAGTGGCGACACCGTGCTCGCGCACACGCTGCTGGCGGCGGAAATCCGTAACAGCCAACTGGCCCATGCCCGCGTCGTCGACCGCAACGGCAGCATCTTCGCCAGCCAGGGTCAGATTCCCGATGCCCGGCATGTGATGCGTCGCGTATCGGTCAGCCTGCCCCGCATCGACCTGGCGGACGACACCCTGTACGCGCCGAACAGGCCGGCCAGCCCCTCCAAACTTGGACAGGTGGAAGTCAGCGTCACGCGCGACAGCGTCGAGTCCTTTACGCGCAGCGCGCTGATACGCGCGGCGCTGCTCATGCTCGCCGCGCTGACGCTGACCGGCATGGTGGCGTGGCGGTTGTCCGACCGCCTGGCCAGCCAGCTGAACCACATCGGCCGCGTGGTGGCGCGGCTGGCGCGCGACGACCTCACGGTTCGCACGCATCTGCCCGCGCTGGGCGAAGTGGGACAACTTGCCGCCGGCGTGAACGACATGGCCAACGCCCTGCAAGCGCAGCGCACCCATATGGAAGCGCGCATCCAGGCGGCGACGGCCGACCTGGCTGCGAAAAAGGACATGGCGGAGCGTGCCAACAGCGCCAAGTCCCGCTTCTTTGCGGCGGCCAGCCACGACCTGCGCCAGCCATTGCACGCGCTGTCCTTGTTCGTGACCACCCTGAAGGCGCGCAATCGCCAGGTTGAAACTCAGCCGCTCATCGACAATATCGAAGCGTCCACGGCGGCGATGGAATTGCTGTTCAACGCCCTGCTCGATATTTCCCGGCTGGATGCCGGCGCGATCGAGCCGCATCCGCAGCATTTTTCGCTCGACCGGCTGTTCGCCGATCTTGACAAGCAGTTTTCCGCACTGGCCGCCGACAAGCCGTTGAGCCTGCGCTTTCGCGGCAGCGTGCCGGCGCTCTACAGCGATCCGCTCTTGCTGGAGCGGATTCTGGCGAATCTCATCGCCAACGCCATTCGCTACACCGACGATGGCGGCGTGCTGGTGACCTGCCGGCGGCGCGGATCCCTGGTGCGTCTGGCCGTCTACGACACCGGCCGGGGCATCCCCGAGGATCAGCAGGAAAGCGTGTTCCAGGAATTTGTGCAGTTGCACAACGCGGCGCGCGACCGCAGCAAGGGACTCGGTCTGGGGCTTGCCATCGTGTCGCGTCTGGGCCGTCTGCTGGGGCACCGCGTGGTGTTGCGTTCGCGGCCGGGGCGCGGTTCCGTATTCAGCATCGATGTGCCGCTGGGCGATCCTGCTCGCATCCAGGCCACCGCTGCCGCGGTCGTGCCCGGAAAAATGCCGGCCGACGTGCTGGTGCTGCTGATCGACGATGAATCAGCCATCCTGCGCGGTATGGCCGAGCTGTTCGATAACTGGAACATTGATCTGATCACGGCCCGCAGCGTGGCTGAAGCCGAGCAATGGCTGGCGAGTATCGAGCGCATCCCGGATGTCATCGTGACCGACTATCGTTTGCCCGACGACGACGGACTGGCGGTGATCGCGCGCCTGCGCACGCGATTCGGACGCGATATCCCCGCTATCCTCGTCACCGGCGATACGGCACCGGAAACCCTGCAACGCATTACCCAGGCAGGCCTGCCGCTGCTGCACAAACCATTGCGCCCCGCCAAGCTGCGCGCGCTGCTCATGCACCTTATCCAGCAGGCGAGGGCGGCTGCCGTGGGATAATCCGCGGGCAGCCGGAAGGCCAGTGGCAAGCGGTAAGCGGAGCGATCTGTGCTCCCCTTACCCCTCCCCATTTACCGATCAAGCTCAAGCATCATGCATATCCACATTCTCGGCATCTGCGGCACGTTCATGGGCGGCATCGCTGCCATCGCACGTAACGCGGGACACACCGTCACCGGCTGCGACGCCAACGTCTACCCGCCCATGTCCGACCAGCTGCGTGCGCTCGGGATCGAGCTGACCGAAGGCTGGGATGCCCGGCAGGTCAAACTCAAACCCGACATGTTCGTCGTCGGCAATGTCGTCAGCCGGGGCAATCCGCTGATGGAAGCCATCCTCGAACAGGGCCTGCCCTACACCTCCGGCCCGCAATGGCTGGCCGACACCATGCTTCGGGACAAATGGGTGCTGGCGGTGGCGGGCACCCACGGCAAGACCACCACCACCGCCATGCTGACCTGGATACTCGACGACGCCAGGCTGCGTCCCGGTTTTCTCGTCGGCGGCATTCCGCAAAACTTTGGCATGTCGGCGCGGCTCACCGACAGCCCGTTTTTCGTCATCGAGGCCGACGAATACGACACCGCGTTTTTCGACAAGCGGTCCAAGTTCGTCCATTACCGGCCGCGCACCGTCATTCTCAATAATCTGGAATACGACCACGCGGATATCTTTCCTGACCTCGCGGCCATCGAAACCCAGTTCCACCATCTGGTGCGCACCGTGCCGGGCAACGGGCTGGTGGTGGCCAATGGCCGGGAAGAGTCGCTCGACCGCGTTTTCGCACGCGGGCTGTGGACGCCGGTGGAACGCTTCGGCAGCGTCGGCGGGTGGACTGCCGGCGAGCCCGATGCGGGCGGCAGCTTCGACGTCTGCTTCAACGGCGTGTTGCAAGGGCGGGTGAACTGGGGATTGATCGGCGAGCACAACCGCCTGAATGCACTCGCCGCAATCGCCGCTGCGCGTCATGCCGGCGTGACGGCCGCCGCCGCCATCGACGCGCTATCGCGTTTCGAAAACGTGAAACGCCGCATGGAAGTGCGCGGCGCGGTGCACGGCATTACCGTCTACGACGATTTTGCGCATCACCCCACGGCCATCAGCACGACCGTGGAAGGTCTGCGGCGCAAGGTCGGCAAGGCACGCATTCTGGCCGTGCTGGAGCCGCGTTCCAACACCATGAAGCTGGGCGTGATGAAAACCCAGCTGCCCGAGAGCCTGCGCGACGCCGATCAGGTGTACTGCTTCGGCGCGCAACTGGGCTGGGATGCCGCCGAAGCGCTGGCCCCCCTGGGCGACAAGGCGCGTGTTTTCGATCAGCTTGATACGCTGGTGGCGCAACTGGTCAAGGACGCACGCCCCGGCGACCACGTATTGATGATGAGCAACGGCGGCTTTGGCGGCATACACGCCAAACTGCTCGATGCCCTGCATCACCATTACCACGAAGACGTGGTGCTTTCGCCCATGCACCGCTACGGCGGCTATGCCTGAGCCGGTGACGCGCCGCCGCCAGCCCGATCGGGCGGGGGGCTAGACGGTCGGGGCGAGATTCAGTTCGGCGACCACCGGCGCGTGATCGGAGGGTTGCGGCAGCTTGCGCATGGCACGGTCGATGGTCGACGCCGTGCAAACGGCGGCCAGCGGCTGTGACAGCAGAATGTGGTCGATCCGCAGCCCCCGGTTTTTCTGGAAGCCCAGCATCCGGTAATCCCACCACGAAAAGGTTTTTTCCGGCTGTTCGAAGAGGCGGAAACTGTCCGAAAGGCCCAGCGAGAGCAGTGCCCGGAAGCGTTCGCGCTCTGGCGGGGACACCAGCACCTCGTCCTGCCAGGCGGCGGGGTCGTGCACGTCGCGGTCGTCCGGCGCAATGTTGTAGTCGCCGAGCACGGCCAGTTGCGGATAGCGCGTGAGCTCGTCTTCAAGCCAGCGGATCAGCGCGTCGAACCAGGCGAGTTTGTAGGGATATTTGTCGGAATCGAGTGCCTGGCCATTGGGGCAGTACACCCCCACCAGCCGCACGCCGCCGACCGTGCCTGCCACCACGCGCTTCTGCTCGTCGGCAAAGCCGGGAATCCCGAACTGCACGTCAGCAATCGGGTGACGGCTGACGATCGCAACGCCGTTGTAGGTTTTCTGGCCGGTAAAGGCCACGTGATACCCCGCCGCTTCAAGCTCGCCGACGGGGAAGTTTTCGTCGATGAGCTTGGTTTCCTGCAGGCAGACCGCGTCGGGCTGACGGGTGGCAAGAAAGTCCAGCAGTTGCGGCAGGCGGACCTTGAGTGAATTGACGTTCCAGGCGGCGATTTTCATGCCGGCGAGTGTAGCAGGCGGGCCGGTGCGGCCCAACGCCCAAGCCTGCGCGCGCTGGATTCAGGGGGCGGCGGGTGCTTGCGACGGGGTCGTGGTGGCCGGGGCCGCAGGCTTTTTGCCGGGTGGCGCGACCTTGGGATAACCCGCGCGGTCGAGCGCGCCTTGCCACTGGCCAGCCTCGAAACCATCGACCTTGTCGGCACCCACGACCAGCACCGGCACTGAGAGACGGCCGGTGAGTTTCTGCAGGTCGGCCTGCGCTTCCGGACTGGTTTGCGGGTCTTTGTTGCTGTACGGAATACCGCGTTCGCTCAACAGCTGCCGGGCCTGGTCGCAGGGTGCGCCGCACGCGCTGGCGTAAAGCGTCACCGGTGATTTTTCGCGGGCGACGCGGGCGGCGTAGTTTTCATTGCCTTCGATGACGCTGCCTTTGAAGGCTTTTTGCTGCGCATTGCGCACGCTGGGCGGCGGCGGCTGGTCGCTATAGACCATGCGGCCCTGCGCGTCCTTCCATTGGTAAAGCTGCGCTGCACCGGCCAGAGAACTGGCCGCCAGGCCCAGGGCGAAAAGAAACAATGCTGCCTTCATGCGTGCCTCCAGAGGTAAGACGTAATCACCCACGTTAACGGCGGAATACCGCGAGGCTTTACCCGGTGACTGTGCGTGCCGACTGGCGGTAGGCGCGGTCGGGTGGTGGCCAGGCCAGCCACCCGGCTCACGCCATGCCGTTGTGCCGCAGCAGCGCGTCGATGGACGGTTCGCGGCCGCGGAAGGCCTTGAACGATTCGAGCGCGGGCCGCGCGCCGCCCTGGGCGAGGATTTCGCTCCAGAAGCGGTGGCCCACCTCCGGGTTCAGCACGCCGCCGTAGCCTTCGGCTTCGTCTTCAAACAGCGCGTAGGCGTCGGCGGAGAGCACTTCGGCCCACTTGTAGCTGTAGTAGCCCGCCGCGTAGCCGCCGGCGAAGATGTGCGAGAAATTGTTGGGGAAACGGTTGTAGGCCGGCGGGATGATGACGGCGACCTGCTTGCGGATATCGTTCAGCAGGTCCATCGCGGTGCGCGTGCCGCTGGGGTCAAAGTCGTCGTGCAGACGCATGTCGAAGCTGGCAAATTCGATTTGCCGCAGCGTTTGCAAACCCGACTGGAAGTTCTTGGCGGCCAGCATCTTGTCGAACAGGTCGCGCGGCAGCGGCGCACCGGTGTCGACGTGGCCGGTCATGTGCTTCAGCACATCCCATTCCCAGCAGAAGTTTTCCATGAACTGGCTGGGCAGTTCGACCGCGTCCCACTCCACGCCGTTGATGCCGGATACGCCCAGCTCCTCGATTTGCGTGAGCAGGTGGTGCAGGCCGTGGCCGGTTTCGTGGAACAGGGTGATGACTTCGTCGTGGGTGAAGAGCGCGGGTTTGTCGCCGACCGGGCTGGAGAAATTGCAGTTGAGATACGCCACCGGCGTCTGCATGCCGTCGGTGCCGTCTTGATTGGACCGCAGCCGGCGACGGGTGATGACGTCGTCCATCCACGCGCCGCCGCGCTTGGAGGCGCGCGCGTAGAGGTCGAGATAGAACTGGCCGACGCGCTGGCCGGCGTGATCCGTCAGCGTGTAGAACTTCACGTCCGGGTGCCACACCGGGGCGCTGTCTTCGCGGATGAAGAGGCCATAAAGCGTTTCCACCAGCTTGAAGAGACCGGCGAGCACGCGCGGCTCGGGGAAGTACTGCTTCACTTCCTGGTCGGAAAAGCTGTAGCGCGCGACGCGCAGTTTTTCCGAAACATAGGCGTTGTCCCAGGCTTCGAGCGTGTCGTAGCCCAGCGTGTCGCGGGCAAAGGCCTTGAGTTCGGCAAAGTCCTGTTCGGCGTAGGGGCGGGCGCGCGCACCAAGCTCGTCGAGGAAATCGAGCACCTCGCGCGGCGATTCGGCCATCTTGGCTTCGAGCGACAGCTCGGCGTAGGAATTGAAACCCAGCAGTTGGGCGGCCTCGCGGCGCAGTTTGAGAATCTGCGCGATGAGCGGCGTGTTGTCGAGTTCGGCCTTGCCGAATTCGGACGCGCGGGTGACGTAGGCGCGATACAGGATCTGACGCAGTTCGCGGCTGTCGGCGTATTGCATCACCGGCAGGTAGGACGGCATGTGCAGGGTGATTTTCCAGCCGGTCTCGTTGTCGGATTTTGCAGCGGCTTGCATCATCGCCAGCACGTCGTCGGGTATGCCGGCCAGTTCGGACGCATCGTCGATGATGAGGTGGTAATCGTTGGTTGCATCAAGCAGGTTTTCCTCGAACTTGGCGGAAATCTGCGCCAGTTCCTCCTGGAGTTGCATGAAGCGGGCCTTCTTGTCGTCCGGCAGTTCGGCCCCGCCCAGGCGGAAGTCGCGCAGCTCGTTTTCCACAATCTTCTTGCGCGCAGCCGACAGCGCGGCGTAGCCCGCGCTGTCCTTCAAGGCCTTGAATTTGGCGAACAGTGCCTCGTTCTGGCCCAGTTCGGCGTAGTAGACGGTGATCTTGGGCAGGTTGGCGTTGTACACCTCACGCAGCTCGGGTGAGTCCATCACCGAATGCAGGTGCGATACCTGGCCCCAGGCGCGGCCGAGTTTTTCGTTGGCATCATCGAGCGGGGCCACGAAGGCGTCCCATTCGGCCGGGGTGTCGGCCGCTTCGGCCTGTTTCACCGCCGCGCGGCAGTCGGCCAGCAGCTGCTCGATGGCGGGGGTGACAAATTCGGGCTTGAACTCGGCAAAGCGGGGCAGGGCAGAAAAATCGAGGAGCGGATTCATGGCGGCAGGGGGAGTGAGGCGGGTTGGGGAATTATACTTTCTGCCTCATCAATGGATTTTCAACCCCATGACGGACAAGGATTACACGCGCGCCCTCGCGCCGCATCACGGCGTGGCCCCGGAACTGGCCCCGGGTGCCTGGGTACATCCGCGCGCCACGGTGATCGGCGAGGTGGCGTTGGGTCGCGACAGTTCGGTATGGCCGGGGGCGGTGATCCGCGGCGACGTCAATTCGATCCGCATCGGTGACGCCAGCAACATCCAGGACGGCAGCGTGCTGCACGTGTCGCACAAAACCCCCGCCCACCCGGAAGGCGGGCCGCTCGTCATCGGCGACCGCGTCACCGTGGGCCACACCGTCATCCTCCACGCCTGCACCATCGAAGACGAATGCCTCATCGGCATGGGCTCGATCATCCTCGACGGCGCGGTGGTCAAAAAACACGTGCTGCTGGGGGCCGGTTCGCTGGTGCCGGAAGGCAAGGTGCTCGAATCCGGCCATCTGTATCTGGGCCGGCCCGCCAAGGCGGTGCGTCCGCTCAGTGCCGAGGAGATCGCCTACTTCGCCTATTCGGCCGGGCACTATGTACAACTGGCCCGGTCGTATCAAACCGAGTAGCAAGCCTCAAGACACAAGATTCAAGGAAACCCTGTGAAAGCCACCAAACCCCTCTTCATTGCGCTGGCCGTGCTCGCCATCCTGGGCGCACTGGCCTATGCCCTCACCCAGAAACCGCAGGCCCCGGCCGCCACCTTTACCACGCTGGACGGCCGGCAACTCTCGATGGAACAGCTGCGCGGCAAGGTGGTGCTGGTCAATTTCTGGGCCACCTCGTGTCCCGGCTGCATCAAGGAAATGCCAGACATGATCGAGGCCTACCGCGACTACAAGGACAAAGGCTTCGAGATCGTCGCCGTGGCGATGAGCTACGACCCGCCCAACTACGTGGCCAATTTCGTGCAGACGCGGCAGTTGCCTTTTCCGGTGGCGCTGGATGTGAAAGGCGAACACGCGCGTGCCTTTGGCGACGTGCAGCTCACCCCCACCAGCTTCCTCATCGGCAAGGACGGCAGTATCCTCGACCAGAAACTCGGCGAGCTTGATTTTGGGAAACTGCGCGCCCAGCTCGACAAGGAACTGTCGTGATCGCGCGCGGAATCGCGATCGCGGTGCTGCTGGCGTTGGCGGGTTGCCAGACGCCCGCCCCCGCCAAGCCCGCCAAGGCCTCGCCGGCCGGCCCGCCGCCGCCACCCCTGCCCGAAGAATCGCAGATCATGTGCCCCGCCGACGTGAAACTCTGCCCGGACGGCAGCGCGATCAGCCGTAGCGGGCTGCGTTGTGAATTTGCTGCCTGCCCGGCAGAGAAGAAATAATTCGACAGGGAGGCAAGCGAGGCAAGGGAGGAAATCAAACCTCCCTTACCTCCCCTTCCTCCCTGTAACCCTGCTTTTTATTCCTCACCACTCCCCAACTGTCATGGCGCAATACGTGTACTCCCTCAACCGGGTCGGCAAGATCGTCCCGCCCAAACGGCAAATCCTCAAGGACATTTCGCTCAGCTTTTTCCCCGGCGCGAAAATCGGCCTGCTGGGCCTCAACGGCTCCGGCAAGTCTTCGCTCATCAAGATCATGGCCGGCGTGGATAAAGACATCGAAGGCGAAGCCATCCCGATGCCCAACATCCGCATCGGTTATCTGCCGCAGGAGCCGCAGCTCGATCCGGCGCACACCGTGCGGCAGGCGGTGGAAGCGGGGCTGGGCGAAATCGTGGAAGCGAAGAACAAGCTGGAAGCCATCTACGCCGCCTACGCCGAACCCGACGCCGACTTCGACAAGCTGGCCGAAGAGCAGGCCCAATGCGAGGCGATTCTTGCCACCGCCGGGGCCGACCTCGACACGCAGATGGAAATTGCCGCCGATGCCCTGCGGCTCGCGCCGTGGGATGCCGTCATCGGCAATCTGTCAGGCGGCGAAAAACGCCGCGTCGCGCTATGCCAGCTCTTGCTGTCCAACCCCGACATGCTGCTGCTCGACGAACCGACCAACCACCTCGACGCCGAATCGGTCGAATGGCTGGAGCAGTTTCTGGTGCGCTACCCCGGTACCGTGGTCGCGGTGACGCACGACCGCTACTTCCTCGACAACGCCGCCGAGTGGATACTCGAACTCGACCGCGGCCACGGCATTCCGTGGAAGGGCAACTACACCAGTTGGCTGGAGCAGAAAGAAGCGCGGCTGGAAACCGAATCCAAGCAGGAAGCCGGCCGCATCAAAACGATGAAGCAGGAACTCGAATGGGTGCGGCAAAACCCCAAGGCGCGCCAGGCCAAATCCAAGGCGCGGCTGGCGCGGTTTGAAGAACTGAATTCGGTCGAATACCAGAAGCGCAACGAAACGCAGGAAATCTTCATCCCCGTGGGCGAGCGCCTCGGCGACAAGGTCATCGAGTTCAACGGCGTCAGCAAAGCCTTCGGCGACCGCCTGCTGATCGACAACTTGAGCTTCAGCATTCCGCCCGGCGCCATCGTCGGCATCATCGGCCCCAACGGCGCGGGCAAATCGACGTTTTTCAAAATGGTCGCCGGGCAGGAAACGCCCGACAGCGGCAGCGTGGAAATCGGCCAGACGGTGAAAATGGCCTTCGTCGATCAAAGCCGCGACGCCCTGTCGGCGAGCAAAACCGTGTTCGACGAAGTCGCCGAAGGCCGCGACATCCTCACCGTCGGCCGCTACGAAATTCCCTCGCGCGCCTATCTGGGCCGCTTCAATTTCAAGGGCGGCGACCAGCAAAAAATCGTCGGCAATCTCTCCGGCGGCGAACGCGGGCGGCTGCATCTGGCCAAGACGCTGATCGCCGGCGGCAACGTGCTGCTGCTCGACGAACCGTCCAACGATCTGGATGTGGAGACGCTCCGCGCGCTGGAAGACGCTTTGCTGGAGTTTGCCGGCTGCGTGCTGGTGATCTCGCACGACCGCTGGTTCCTCGACCGCATCGCCACGCATATTCTGGCGTTTGAAGGCGACTCGCAGGTGGTGTTTTTCCCCGGCAACTACCAGGAATACGAAGCCGACAAGAAGAAGCGTCTGGGCGAAGAAGGCGCGAAACCGAAGCGAATTCGTTACAAGCCGATCAGCCGCTGAAAATCCGATGATTCTGGCAACCTTGACCGAGTCCGATCGCTTTGCCGCGTTGCATCCGCTGTTTCCGCGCGCGTTCGGTTTTCTGCGCAGCACAGACTTGAATGCGCTTGCGCCCGGCAAGCACGAGGTGCAGGGCGAGCAGATTTTTGCCATCGTCGAAGCCTGCCCGGGGCGCACGCGCGAAGAAGCGAAACTCGAATGTCATCGCCGCTACATCGATATCCAGCTGGTGCTCGAAGGCGTGGATGAAATGGGCTGGCGGCCGCTGGCCGATTGTGTATTGCCGCGCACCGATTACAACGTGGCGCGCGACATCCGTTTTTTTGACGACGCGCCGGTCAGCTGGATCGCCACGCCTGCCGGTTCGTTCTGCCTGTTTTTCCCCGACGATGCGCACGCGCCGCTGGTGAGCACGGGCTTCATCCGCAAAGTGGTGGTGAAAATCGCGGTTTGAATATTGGGTCTCTTCAAGGGGAAAGCCTGAAACCCCGAACAAAGAGGACAAGAGGGACACTTCTGCTGATCTCATGTCCTCTTGTCCTCTTTGTAAATCGCTTTTTTGTCCCGATGCGACGGCTAATAATGCGGCGGGATTTCGTCGCGCAGGTTGCGCGCCTCGTCCGGCTGCGAATCCTGGATGCGCCGGTTGAGCAGGCGCAATTGATCCTGAAGCAGGTCGAGCTGTTGTTGTTGACGAAACACCGTGCGGTTCAGGGTGTCGATCAGGTCTTCGGCCAGCGTGAGCTTGGCTTCGAGTTCGGCGACGCGGGTGTCCAGGGTCATGGCGCAGGTGCTTTCAGCAAAGGGGTCACGAGTTTTTCCAGCCGGGGATAGTGCACCTGGCCTGCGATCTTGTGGCGGATGTGACCGTCGGCGTCGACGATGAACGAGGTGGGCACGCTCGTCACGCTGCCGAACGCGGCGGCCACGCTGGCGTTGGTGGGGGCGGCCATGAAGGCGTAGCCCTTGTCGCGCATCCATTCGGCGATTTTTTCCGGCGGATCGTCGGTGCTGATCGAGATCACCTCGAAGCCCCGGTCGCGATAATCCTTCCAGAAGGCGTCGATCACTGGTTTTTCCTTGCGGCAATACGGGCACCAGGTGGCCCAGAAATTCACCAGCACGACTTTCCCCTTGAGCGATTCGCTGCTGAGCGTGCGGCCATCCGGCAACACCACGTTCCAGGGGGGCGGGGCGATGTTGTCATCGCTCACATCTGCCGGCGGGCGGAACCACAGATACGCAATCAAACCCAGTAGAATCAGGGTCAGCGGACTCGGTGTCCACTTCTTCAATAGGGCTCGTTTATCCATGCTGTGGCTGAAATCGTTTCATATCGTGATGGTGGTGAGCTGGTTCGCCGGGCTGTTTTACCTGCCGCGCATTTTTGTCAATCTGGCGATGGAAACCAACGACACGGCCTACGCCCGCTTGCTGCTCATGGCCGGCAAATTGTATCGGTTCGTCACGCCCATCATGTGGCTCACGCTCGCATCGGGTATCTGGCTCTGGCTCGCGTATTTTCCGCTGTCGATGAACTGGATGTGGGCCAAACTCGCATTCGTCGCCGGACTGATCGGGTATCACCATGTGTGTAAACGCCGCCTGCGCGATTTTGAAAACAGACAGAACACCCAATCCCACGTCTGGTTCCGCTGGTTCAACGAAATCCCGGTGATCGTACTGCTGATTGTGGTGCTGCTGGTGGTGCTGAAGCCCTTCTGATTCTTTTTGAAAGCCCTGTTTGAAGCCCGAACCCCGTCGCCCTAAAACGCCGTACCCCGTTCGCCCCGAACGCGAGGCGCTGCCGCCCGCCAGCCATTTCGCCACCTGCCCGCGCGGGCTGGAAGAACTGCTGGTCGCGGAACTCGCCGCTGCCGGTGCCACCGTGGTTCGCCAACTGCCTGCCGGCGTGCTGTTCATGGCCGACGCCGCCATCGAGATGCGTGCCAACCTTACCTCGCGCACCGCCACCCGCATCCTGCGCAAGGTCGGTTACACGCGCTACCGCAAGGAAGAACACATCTACCGCGCCGCGCTCGACCTGCCGTGGCCCGAGTGGTTCGACGTGACGAAGACCATCGCGGTGAAAGTCGGCGCGCAGAACGCACCGCTCAAAAGCCTCAACTTCATCACGCTGAAAATCAAGGACGCCATCTGCGACCGCTTCCGCGAGGAAACGCGCGAACGCCCAAGCGTCGACACCGAATCGCCCAATGTGCCGGTGTATGCCTTCTTCACGCCGGACGCGGTGACCTTCTACCTCGACACCAGCGGCGAGCCGCTGTTCAAGCGGGGATTCAAGACCGAGGCCAGCGCCGCCTCGATCAAGGAAAACCTCGCCGCCGGCCTGGTGATGCTGTCCGGCTGGGAACCCGGCACGCCGCTGCTCGACCCTATGTGCGGAGCCGGCACCATTCTGCTCGAAGCCGCCGATATCGCGCTCAACCGTGCGCCTGGTCGCGCGCGGCACTTTGCCTTCGAGCACTACCGTAACTTCGACGCCGCGCTGTGGCAGCGGATCAAGGCCGAGGAAAAAGCGAAGGAAAAACCGCTCAAATCCCTGCCGCTCTTCGGCGCGGATCGGGATCGCTGGGTGCTCGACAAGGCACGCAACAACCTCGCCGCCGCCGGCTACGCCGAGGCCATCGAGCTCAGGGTTGCCGACGCACTCGACCTTGAACCCCCCACCCCGGTAGGCACGATCATCACCAACCCGCCCTACGGCGAACGCATCGGCGACGCCGACGATCTCGCCGACTGGTACCCGTTGCTGGGTGACTGGTTGAAGCAGAACTTTGCCGGCTGGGACGCGTGGATCATCTCCGGCGACCCGCTGCTGCCCAAACTGATGGGGCTAAAGGCCAGCCGCCGCATTCCGCTCTTCAACGGCCAGATCGAGACGCGGTTTTTGCAGTACAGGCTGATTGCGGGGTCGATGCGGGCAAAGCCCCGGCCTGCCCCGGCCTGATCCTGCGCTTCCTGTGTTGCGGCGGCCCCACAGTGCCACCCGCCACTACCGTTATTCCCCAAACTTAACAATTCTTTATCAACTGCGCGCCGCCCAGCGACCTTATAGTCCGGTGCGGGCGGCTGCCGACGTGCCCGCGTGGCAGGTCGGCAGCACCCAACAATAAGATCTTGCTCAGGGATTACCGTATGCGATTCATGACTTTGCCGAGCCTTCGTGCCGTGCGTAGCGGGTGCGTGCGCCTCGTAGCCGCAGCCAGCCTGTTGATGGCCCCTGCCGCCTGGGCCGGCGTGGACTGGGTGGTGAACAACAGCGACACAGGTTTCGACCCGGTGATAGCCGGCGGCAACGTGGTCTACGTGGTCTCTGTCAGCAACAACGGCAACAGCGCCGCAGCATCGACTTCCCTCATCTTGTCGATTCCGGCGACGACGAGCTTTATCAGCGCCACTGGCATGAGTTGCAGTGGCAGCGGCCCGGTAACTTGCACGGTACCGGCACTGAGCGAAGCCGGCGGTGGCAGCGATAGCGCCACGGTGAACGTCACCCTGCGTACCAGCGTGTCGGGTTCGGTGATCCTGGGGGCAAGCGTACCGGCAGCGGGCGACGACGACGTGAACAATAACGTCGATAACGAATCGACCACGGTGAACGCGGGCGCGGACATTGCCTTGAGCCTGGCGGGCCCGGCCAGCGCGCAATCCGGCAGCACGGTGTCGTACACCTTCACGGTGTTGAACAACGGCCCGGACACCTCGCCCGGCCAGACCCTGTCGTTTCCCGTGCCCACCGGCCTCGTCGGGGTGACGCCGCCCGGTGGTTGCACACTGGCGGGTTCAACCTATTCCTGCACGGTGGCGGCGCTGGCCAACGGCGGTTCGACCACGCGGGTGTTCACCGGCCAGATTGCAGCGGCGTCAGGTTCCACGCTCACGCCGGCTGGCAGCATTGCGGCGGCGGGCACGCCTGCCGACCCGGTCAGCACCAACAACACGGCGGTGTTCAACACCACGGTAACGGCCGGCAGCGACGTGCGCCTGACCAAATCGCGTGCGCCTGCGGGCACGCTCATCGTCGGGCAGGCGGTGAATTTCACCCTCACGCCGAGCTACAGCGGCGATTCACCCAACACGCTTACGATCACCGATACCCTGCCCGCCAACTACACGGTGGGTGCCGTGGCCAGCCCGCAGAACGGCTGGACTTGCGGTGTGTCGGGGCAGACCGTCACCTGCACCAAGCCTGCGGGCAGCGGTGCGGGCAACGCTGTGTCGCTAGGCAACGTCGTTATTCCGGCCACCGCAAGCGGCGCGGGTGCAGGCGTCGTCAACACAGCCACGATCAGCGCGGCGGGCCCGTCTGACCCCAACCCGGCCAACAACAGCGCGAGCGACACGGCCGCCACCATTCAGGCCGCCACCGTCGATTTGCGCGCCAACAAGTCTGCACCCAGCCCCGCGCTGGTGGTGACCGGTGTGCCGTACGACTACACGATCAGCGCTACCAATATTGGTACTGCTGCGTTCTTCGGCACGCTGACGATGACCGACAGCCTGCCGGCCGGTGTCACCGCCAACAGCTACACGCTTAACGGCTGGAGCTGCCTGCCTGCTGCACCCGTCGCCGGGCCGGCGAGCATTACCTGCACCCGCGTATACACGGCGGGTGCCCCGCTGGCGGCCAACGCCACTACCCCTGTCGTTACGCTCAACGCCACCGCATCGGGTACCGGCAGCCTTGTGAACAGCATGAGCGTGAGTTCGCCCGATGCGAACCTGCCCGACAACAACCCTGGCAACGACACGACGACTGCGCCGGTGACCAGCAGCGTGCCCGGCGATTCGGCCGATCTGTCGGTACTGAAATCGGTGTCGCCCGGCACTGTGGCGGCTGGCGACGTGCTGACCTACACGCTCGAAATCGTCAACGCGGGCCCGCAGGCTGCCACCACGGTGTCACTGGCCGACAGCCTCACCAGCCTCATCAACAGCAGCACCGGGCCGACCGGCGCGGGTTACGTGGGCGAAAGCCTCAACGCGGGGGTGGCCACGGGGGCAAGCTGCACGTCGTCGGCCAGCGGCGGCACCACGCGCAACCTGAATTGCGCCTTTGCCAGCCTGCCGGTGTGTACCGCCGGCGTCGATTGCCCGGTGGTGACGGTGCAGGTGCGCCCCGGCGGCAACGGCGGCAGCCGCACCAACACCGTCAGCGTGGTGTCGGCCAACACCGCCGATCCGGACGCCGCCGACCGCACCGCGAGCGTGACCAGCACCGTGACCCCGCGTGCAGACGTCACCGTCAGCAAAACCGCCAATCCCGCCTCGGTACCGGCCGGGCAGAACGTCACCTACGTGGTGACGGCGACAAATATCGCCAATGGCTTGTCGGATGCGGGCAACGTCACCGTCACCGACACCCTGCCGGCCAATGTCACGTTCGTGTCCGCCACGCCGTCGGCGGGGTCGTGCAGCACGACACCAACGGCCAACAGTACCACTGGCCCGGGCAACGACCAGATCGTCTGTAACTTCGGCACGATCAACAACGGCGCGCAGCGCACGCTCACCATCGTGGTGCAACCCAACACCGCCACCCGGGGCAGCACGCTGACCAACAACGTGAGCGTGGCCACCAGCACGACAGAAACCGACGCCGGCAACAACAGCGCCAGCGTCAATACTGCGGTGCTGAATCCTGCGCTCGATCTCCTCATCAACAAGACTGACAGCGTTGATCCCGTTGCCGCCGGCGACAACACGGTTTACACCGTCACCGCGCGCAACCAGGGCCCGTCGGTGGCGGAAAACGTGCAGATCACCGAGAGCCTGCCGCCCACCCGCCTGAGCTACCAGTCCCACACCGTGCCGGCGGGCGGCAGTTGCGGCACCGTGCCGGCGGTGAACAGCACCGGCGGCACGCTGGTGTGCCAGGTGCCGCGCCTGGCGTCGGGACAGACGGCGAGTTTCACTGTCACCCTGCGCGGCGAAATCAAGGGCGTGGACACCAACTCGGTGAGCCTCACCTCTGACGAAGCCGCCCTGGGGTTCGACACCAACGCGGCCAACAACACCGTCAACGAAACCACCACGGTGCGCACCAAGGCGGACATGCAGGTGGTGAGCAAGATTGCGTCGGCCAACCCGGTCAACCTGCGTGACGATTTCAATTTTGTCGTCAAGGTGCGCAACAACGTGGGCGCAGGGCTTGCCGAGGCCGACAACGTTGTCGTCTCCGACACGCTGCCCACCAACATGCAGCTGACGGGCACCCCTACGGTGGCCATCATTGCCGGCACCACCACGTCCACCACGTGCAGCGGCAACGCGGGCAGCGTCGCCTTCACCTGTACCCTGGGCACGGTGAGCAGCGGTGGCGAGGTGGACATCACGGTGCCGGTACAGATCGTCGCCGTCAGCAGCACCCCGCAGAATTTCAACAACACGGCCTCGGTGGCGACTTCGTCGCTGGACATCAATGCCGGCAACAACAGCAACAGCGGCAGCGTGTCGGTCAATGCGTCGTCGCTGGCCGGTCGCGTGTTCCGCGATTTCAACAACGATGGTCTGGTCACGGCGGGGGATACCGGCATCGCCGGCATCACGCTGACGCTCACAGGTACGAGCTTTGACGGCGCAGCCATCAGCCGGACCGCCACCACCGACGCCAGCGGCAACTACAGCTTTGCCAATTTGCCCGAAGGTACGTACACCCTCAGCGAAGGTGCGGTCAGCGAAGCGTATCTCGTGGATGGCATCGACACCGCCGGCACGGTGGGCGGCAATGCTTCGGTCAATGATGTGATTTCCGCGATTGCCCTGCCGGCGAACACCGCCGCCACCGGCTACACCTTCGCCGAGGTGCCGCAGGCGCGCATCGGTATCGCCAAGGCCGTGAACGCCGGGCCGACGGTCAATCCGGATGGCAGCTTCAACGTCACCTTCCGCCTGCTGGTCGAAAATTTCAGCCTGGAAGCGCTGAACAGCATCGTCATTACCGACACGCTGGCGGGGGGCACGCCGCGCTTTGGCACGCAGGTTACGCTGGGCAACCCGGCTGCTGACGCGCTCAATCCGGGCGAATACACCCTGCTGGCTGCGCCGGCGGGGTCGTGTTCCGGACTCAATGCCACGTACAACGGCAGTGCCAGCACCACAGTCGCCAGCGGATTTAGCCTCGCCGCCGGGGGAACGTGTACGGTGGACCTGGCGCTGCGCGTGCGGCCGACCAATCCGCTGCCGCCGCTGTTGCCGTCGGGCGGCCGCTACGATAACCAGGCCGTTGTGAATGGCACGGGCGCGTTGTCCGGCCAGACCTCGGCGACCAACCCGCAACTCCAGGATCTGTCGGACAACGGCAGCAACCCCGATCCCGATAACGACAACCAGGCCAACGAGGCCGGCGAAAACGACCCCACACCGGTTCTGCCCGCATTCAACGCGGCTATCGGCATTGCCAAGCGCGTGAACACCCAAGTTTCGGTGCAGCCGGACGGTAGTCTGCTGGTGCCGGTGCGCCTCGTCGTCAGCAACGTCGGCAACGAACCGCTCAATACCGTGTCGGTGACCGATCCGCTCTCCACGGCGGCGGGCGGCCAGTTCGGCGGTTTCGTGCCCGGCGGCGCGGCAGCAGTGCTCGCCAGCGGCCAGTACACCGTGCAAACCGCGCCGGCCTTCTCGGGAGCCTGCGCCAACGGTGCCACCGTGGGCGGGTTCACCGGCCACAGCGGCAATCTCGCCGTGGCGACGATCTCGGCCATGGCACCCGCCGCCGTCTGCACCCTCGATTTCGTCTACCGCTTCAACCCCGGTGCGGCGCTCACCTACACCAATCAGGCGCAGGCCAGCGGCACCGGCGACTACAGCGGCTCACCCGTCAACGACCTGTCGGACGACGGGACAAGCCCCGACCCCAACAGCAACGGCAACGCGGGCGAGGCGGGCGAGAACGATCCCACACCGGTACCGGTGCCGCGCATCGGTCTGGCCAAATCCGCCGGCGCGGTGGTCAATAACGGCGACGGCACCTACACCGTGCCGTTTACCCTGACGGTACGCAACGCCGGCCAGACGCCGCTCGCCAGCGTGCAGGTCAGCGACACGCTGGCCGGTGCCCTGCCGCAGTTCGGCACCTACACCGCCAGCGCGATTCCTGCCGCCGGACACTATACGATCACCAGCGGGCCCACCGTGGGCGCACAAACCAACGGCGCGTCGCTCGCCGCCGTGGCCCCCGGTGTGTTTACCGGCAACGGTTCGGGTACGAACCTGCTGAATCCCGCGTCGAGCAGCCTGCCCAACTTCGGCGCGTCGGCGTCCAGCGCGCAAATCAGCTTCACCGTGCGTTTCTTCCCGACCACCCCCGGCCCGTTTGAAAACAGCGCGGTGTCCACCGCCTCACCGCCCGGCGGCGGCACGGTGCAGGACGACAGTGTGGACGGCAGCAACCCCGACCCCAATGGCAACGGCACGCCCAACGACGACAGCTCACCCACTCCGGTGAGTCTGGCAGCGCAGGCCATCGGCGTGGCCAAGTCGGTATCCGGCATCGTGCAGACCGGCGCGAAGCAGTATCGCGTCCCCTACACGATCATCGTGCGCAACGTCAGCGCCAGCGTAACGGCGACCAATGTGCAGGTGACGGACGATGTGGTGGCCACCTTCCCCACGGCGGTGACGCGGACGATCGCCCCCCCGGTCGCCGTGTCCGCGTGTACCGGCACCGTGCTCAACGCCAATCCGGCGTTTACCGGCAGCGGCGTCAACACTTTGCTCGCGGGCAACCAGAACCTGCAACCCGGCGAGCAGTGCACGCTCACGTTCACGGTGCAGATCGACTTTGGCAGCAATCCGCTGCCCGCCGCGACGCAGAACAACCAGGCTACGGCCACCACGGCGCAGACGCCCGGCGGCACGGTGATCGCCACGGATCTGTCGGACAACGGCGTCAACCCCGACCCCAACGCCAACGGCGACGCCAGCGAGCCAGGTGAAAACGACCCGACGCCGGTGAGCTTTGCCGCCGGCAGCCTGTCGTCGGTGAGTGGCACTGTGTATCTGGATGCCAACCACAACCGGGTCAACGACGATCCGCTGGCCACCACCCAGGTGCAGGGCTTTATCGTCGAAGTGCTGAACAGCGCCGGCACCGTGGTGGGCAGCGCGGTGACCGACGCCAGCGGCAACTACACCCTCGGTGGGCTTTTCCCCTCCACCCCGGGCAATGCGGCGACCGAATACAGCCTGCGTTTCCGCGAACCCGTTAGCGGGGCCATCTACGGTCTCGCGCAGTCGAGCGACCCCACACCCGCGCGCAACGGCACCATCCAGAACGGCATCATCACCGGACTGCAACTGGCACCGGGCGTCACGACGCTGGCGCAGAACCTGCCGCTCGATCCGTCCGGCGTGGTGTACGACTCGATCACGCGCACGCCGATTTCCGGCGCGCAGGTCACGCTGTTAAGTGGCGGCGCGGCGGTGCCGGGATCGTGTCTGGTCGGCGGCGTGAACACGCAGACGACCGGCCCGTCCGGCATGTACCAGTTCCTGCTGCTGAACCCCGCCCCCCCGGGCTGCCCCGGCACCGGTACCTACACGCTGCAAGTGGGGCAGCCGGGCGGTTACTTGCCGCCAGACTCGACGATCATTCCACCGACTGCCGGCCCCTACGTGCCGGGCAACGGCGGCACCGATGCAATCCAGGCCCAGCCCGGCGCGCCGAATGGTGCCGACCCCACGGTGTACTACACCAGTTTTGCGCTGACGCTCACCGGCGTGCCCGGCACCAGTTCGAGCAACGTGGTCAACAACCACATTCCGCTCGACCCGATTCTGGGCGGGGCCATTGCGCTCACCAAAACCACGCCGCTGGTGAATGTGAGCGTCGGCCAGCTGGTGCCGTACACGATCACCGCGCGCAACACGCTGGCGGCCACTCTCACCAACATCGACATCCGCGACACCGTGCCGCCGGGCTTCAAGTACAAACCGGGTAGCGCAACGATCAACGGCGTGCCGACCGAGCCCGCGATCAATGGCCGCGAACTCACCTGGACCAACCAGACGCTGGCGGCCAACGCCACGCGCACCATCAAGCTCCTGCTGGTGGTGGGGGCGGGCGTGCAGCCGGGCGAATACGTCAACTCGGCGCAAGCCTTCAACAACCTGGCCAATGCCGCAGTGTCGAGCGTGGCCACCGCCACCGTACGCGTGATTCCGGATGCCGTGTTCGACTGTTCCGACCTCATCGGGAAGGTGTTCGACGACCGGAACGCCAACGGCTACCAGGACGACGGCGAGCCCGGCATTGCCAACGTGCGCCTTGCCACCGCGCGCGGCTGGCTGGTGACCACCGACGCCGAAGGCCGCTTCCACGTGGCGTGCGCGGCGATTCCCGATGCCGATCGCGGCAGCAATTTCATCATGAAGCTGGACGAGCGTACCTTGCCGACCGGCTATCGCGTCACCACCGAAAACCCGCGTGACGTGCGGATCACGCGCGGCAAGCTGAGCAAGCTGAACTTCGGCGCGACGATCCACAAGGTGGTGCGGGTGGACATGAGCGATGCCGCGTTCGAAGCGGGCAAAACCACGCTGAAACCCGCCTGGACGAAGCAACTCGCTGCGTTGCCGGACAAGCTGAAAGCCCGTCCGTCAGTCCTGCGCCTCGGCTACAAGGCCGGTGCCGACGGTGAGGCACTTGCGCGCGAGCGTCTCGCCGCCGTCAGCCAGCAACTCCAGCGCACGTGGAAAGACAAGGCCTGTTGCCACACGCTGTTGATCGAGGAAGAACTCTTCTTGCCTGCCGCCAAGGCCAACAAGGAGGGCAAATAATCATGAATAAACTGCCCGTGAAACATACCGTACTGGCCAGCCTCATCGCCGCCCTGTGCGGCACGCCTGCCGGCGCGGAAGACCGCACACGCTGCGAGTCGGAATCGGGTTGCCCGGCACCGGCGCAACCCGGCAAAACCTGGCAAAACAGCCTCGTCTTCACACGGGAAGCAGGCCACACCCCGCCCAGCGTCGAATACCGCCGGCCAGACGAAGTGGTGGTGCTGAGCGCGCCGGTAGCCAAAGCCGAAACCCGCGAGGTGACGGTATTCGAGACCCGTGCCGAAGACGCGCCCACCACGCTGCCGCAGTTTCCCTCCGGGCGCGATCTCCTGAGCGGCGCGGAACGCCAGATTCTGGTCACCCTGGCGCAGCGTCTGGCCGGCAAACCCGGGCTGCGGATGCGCCTCACCGGCCACGCTGACGTGCAGCGCATGACGCCGGAAGCAAAGCAGCGCTACGGCAACAACCAGGGCCTGTCCGAAGCGCGTGCAGCCGAAGTGGCCGCGTTTCTCAAAACGCAAGCCGGCATGGCGAGCGTCTCCATGGACACGCGCGGCCGGGGCGATACCCAGCCGGTGAAGTCGTGCGAGCCCCGCCGCGCCTACGCGGGCAACACGCAGGACATGGCCGACTACAAGGCCTGCCTTGCGCCCAACCGCCGCGTCGAAATCGAAATCTGGTACGACCAGCCGGCAGGCACAAAAACCGAAACCGTCCCCGTGGCGGCCCCCACGCCCGCGCCCGCGCTGCCGTGCAAGGATCAGTCGGGCGGTGACGCTGGCCTGCCGTTCCGCATCTCGGTCGACGGCGAACCGCTGGACGCCGGCGACGTGCCCAACACCGCCGACACCACGCGCTGCACCGATATTGCGCTGGAAAAAGCGGACATCCAGGTGCGTTTCGACGGACTGGAAACCACGCCGGTGCTGAATCTCACCGTGCATCCCGACGGCGCAGTGCGCGGCGAAACCGTGCGCTTCACGCCTTACAGCAACTATGCCGCGTTCATCAAAAAAGCCGAGGTGCGTATTTTTGCCGCCGACGCTTCGACACAGAAAACGCCGCTGGCGGTGATTGCGCTCGACCCGCACGTCGATACGCCGGTCGAGTGGCAGGTGCCCAAAGATCGCGATGCCGTGCAATACCTGATTCGCGTGTACGACACGCAGGGGCGGTTTGATGAAACCTATCCCAAACTGCTCAAGCTACTCGACGCGAAACGCCCGCTCGGCGACGAGGACAAACCCGCGCGCGAAGACCTGATCGGCTACGGCGAAAACCATCGTGGTTTGCACACCATCCCGGTTTCAGGGGGTGCGGTCACGGTCAACGGCGAGAAGCTCGCACCCGGCAGCCATGTCACCGTGCTGGGTCGCAGCGTGCCGGTGGACGCCCACGGCAAATTTGCGGTGCGGCAGATTCTGCCCGCAGGCAATCATGTGGTCGAGGTGGCGACCGAAGCGCCGTCCGGCCAGCGTGCCGAGTTCAACCGCCATCTCTATATTCCGCACAACGACTGGTTTTACGTTGCGCTGGCCGACCTCACCCTGGGGCAGAACAACGTCAAGGGCCCGGCCAAACTCGTCACCGGCGACGACAGCAAACGCTACGACGAAGAGGTCTACGTCGATGGCCGGCTGGCGTTTTACCTCAAGGGCAAGATCAAGGGCGAAACGCTTTTGACCGCCAGCGCCGACACGCGCGAGCAGCCCCTCGAAGACCTGTTTTCTCATTTCAACAGCAAGGATCCGCGTTATCTCTTGCGCCGGCTCGACCCCAACGCCTACTACCCGGTATACGGCGACGACTCGACGCTGGTGGAAGACGCGCCCACGCAGGGCAAGTTTTACGTCAAGTTGCAGCGCGGCGATTCGCACGTGCTGTGGGGCAGCTTCCAGACCAGACTCACCGGCACCGATCTGGTGAACTACAGTCGTGGCCTGTACGGCGCGCAGGCGCGTTATCAGGCACCGGTGGCCACCGCTTTCGGCGAGCGGCGTACCGAGGCCGAGCTGTTCGCGGCCGACCCCGGCACGCTGGCGTCGATCGAGGAATTCCGGGGCACCGGCGGCTCGCTCTACTACCTGCGTCATCAGGACATCCTGGCGGGCTCCGAGCGCCTGCGGGTGGAAATCCGTGACAAGGATTCCGGCATCGTGCTCCAGTCGACCACGCTGGTCGCCGGGCAGGATTACGAGCTCAACAGCATTCAGGGCCGGGTGGTCTTGCGCACGCCGCTGCCAGCCACGGCAAGCGCCGGCACGCTGGTGATGAGCGGCAGCCTGAGCGGCCACCCCGTCTATCTGGTGGCGGGCTACGAATACACCCCCGGCGTGTCGGCGGCGGACAACCTCACCCTGGGCGGCCGCGCCAGCCACTGGATCACCGATCAGGTGAAAGTGGGTGTTACCGGCTACAAACAGGACGGCACCGGCACCGAGCAGAAACTCCTGGGCGGCGATCTCACCCTGCGCTATGCGCCGGGCACCTGGCTCAAACTCGAAACCGCCCGTTCCGACGGCCCCGGCAACGGCGCGCTCAGCTCGCAAAACGGCGGCTTTGATTTTGGCACGGTGGCGCAAACCACCACCGCCGGCATCGACGCGCAGGCGCATCGCGTCGAAGGCGTGCTCGATCTCGCCGAACTCGGTGCCACGCGCCCGGGCAGCGTCAGCGCCTACTGGTTGAAGCGCGACGACGGCTATTCGGCACCGGGCCAGCTCACCAATGAAGGCATCGATCAGACCGGCGTGCAGATGAAGGTACAGGCAACCGACAAGCTCGAACTCCTGGCCCGCGCCGACTTCAAGGACGGCAGCCTGTCGGGCGCGTCGCAGTCGGCGGAAATCGACGCCACTTACGCGCTGACGCCCAGCCTGTCGGCCAGCGTAGGCGTGCGTCACGACGACCGCGACACCGCGCTGGCGGCGGGCGCGTCCGCGATCCTGGCGGAAACCGGCGCACGCACCGACGTCGCCGCCAAGCTGGCCTGGCATCCGGTCACCGAACAAGGCGACCCGGGCCGCTGGGAAGTGTATGGCCTGGTGCAGGGCACGGCGCAGCACGACGGCACCCGCCGCGACAACGACCGGCTCGGCGTCGGCGGCCACGTGCAGATCAACGACCGCGTCAAGCTCATCGGTGAAGTCAGCGACGGCGACGGCGGCGTGGGCGGCAAAGTGGGTGCGGATGTTCGTCTGAGTGACCGCAACAGCGTCTACCTCAACTATCTGCTCGACCCTGACCGCAGCGACACCGGCTATCGTGGCCGCGTCGGCAACCTCACCGCCGGCATGAAATCGCGGGTTAGCGACAGCCTTTCGGTGTACGCCGAAGAACGCTATCAAACGGCGGACAACGGCCCGTCCGGCCTCATCCACGCCTTCGGCCTGGATCTCGCCGCCAACGACCGCTGGAACTGGGGCGCGCGCTTTGAAAAAGGCATCACCTCCGATCCCGCGACCGGCGACCTCGACCGCACGGCGGTGTCGCTCTCGGCGGGCTATCAGTTCGAGCGCATCAAGTACGCCGGCGTAATCGAATACCGCACCGAAGACGGCAACCTCACCGGCGAGCGCGACAGCTGGCTGATGAAGAACACGCTGGGCTACCAGACCACGCCCGACTGGCGCGTGCTGGGCAAGTTCAACTTCGCCGTCAGCGACGCCGGCACAGGCAGCACCACCGACGCCGATTTCACCGAGGTGGTGCTGGGCCTGGGCTATCGTCCGGTGCTGAACGACAAGTTAAATGCGTTGTTCAAGTACACCTACCTTGCCGACCTGCCGAGCCCCGGCCAGCTCTCCGCCTCCGGCGGTGCCAGCACCTTCGAGCAGCGCAGCCATGTGCTGTCGGTGGACGCGATCTACGATCTGGTGCCCAAGCTCTCGGTGGGCGGCAAACTCGGCTACCGCTTCGGTGAACTGCGCGACACCAGCGTCGCCGGCAGCCCGTGGTTCGACAGCCGCGCCTGGCTCGGCATCGTGCGGCTCGACTGGCACGTGGTGCACGAATGGGACGCCATCGGCGAACTGCGCTATCTCGACGCCGAGGCGGCGGGCGACGCCCGCTCCGGCGCATTGGTCGGGGTGTATCGCCACATCAATCAACACGTCAAGGTGGGCGTGGGCTACAACTTCACTGATTTTTCGGACGATCTCACCAACCTGGATTACCGCAGCCAGGGGTGGTTCGTGAATCTGCTCGGCAAGCTATAGCCTGTGTGTCAAACAAAAACGGGGTGCCTAGGCACCCCGTTTTGCATGGTGCGTGTCGGTCAGACAATATCCAGGTGATCCAGCCCCGCCATCATGTCCCGCCCCTTCGATTCCTGGCCGTGCAGTTTGATCTTCAGGCGCAGGTCGTTGAGGCTGTCGGCGTTTCTGAGCGCGTCCTCGTAAGAAATGAGGCCGGATTCGTAGAGGTCGAACAGCGCCTGGTCGAAGGTCTGCATGCCGAGTTCGCGTGATTTGGACATGATCTCCTTGATCTCGTGCACGTGGCCTTTGAAGATGAGGTCGGAAATCAGCGGCGAATTCAGCAGGATTTCGATGGCGGCGACGCGGCCATTGGTGCCCTTGCGCGGAATCAGGCGCTGCGAGATGAAGGACTTGAGGTTCAAGGACAAATCCATCAGCAACTGGTCGCGCTTTTCTTCCGGGAAGAAGTTGATGATGCGGTCGAGCGCCTGGTTGGCGCTGTTGGCGTGCAGGGTGGACAGGCACAGGTGGCCAGTTTCGGCGAAGGCGATGGCGTATTCCATGGTGTCGCGGTCGCGGATTTCGCCGATGAGAATGACGTCGGGGGCCTGACGCAGGGTGTTCTTCAGCGCGGAAAACCAGTTGTCGGTGTCGATGCCGACTTCGCGCTGGGTGATGATGGACTTGCGGTGCTCGTGCACGTATTCGATCGGGTCTTCGACGGTGATGATGTGGTCGCAGGCGTTTTCGTTGCGGTAGCCCACCATGGCCGCCAGCGAAGTGGATTTACCGGTGCCGGTGCCGCCGACGAAGATGACCAGACCGCGCTTGATCATCGCCACGTCTTTCAGGATGGGCGGCAGGTTGAGTTCTTCCAGCTTGGGAATCTTGGTGTTGATGGTCCGCATCACGATGCCGACGCGGCCCTGCTGCACGAACACGTTCACGCGAAAGCGGCCGATTTCTGGCGGGTTGATCGCAAAGTTGGATTCGTTGGTCGCCTCGAAGTCGTTCCACTGCCGGTCGTTCATGATCGAGCGCGCGAGTTCGCTGGTGTGCGCGGGGGTGAGGCTCTGCTGCGACACCGGCGTGATCTTGCCGTCCACCTTGATCGCAGGCGGGAAACCGGCGGTGATGAAAAGGTCGGACGCGTTTTTGGCCAGCATCAGGCGCAAGAGATCGTGGACGGTTTTTTCGGCGTTCATGCGGGTACCTTGTAGGAGGGGTTACGCGGGGGCGCGGCTGCGTTCAATTTAGCCGAAGAAGGCGTCCTTGTTCATGGCGGCAGAGCGTGCGGTGGGCCCGGAGATGATGTTGCGCTTCACCAGGTCTTGCAGGTTCTGGTCGAGTGTTTGCATGCCCAGGTTGCCGCCGGTCTGGATGGCGGAATACATCTGCGCCACCTTGTTCTCGCGGATGAGGTTACGGATGGCGGGCGTGCCGATCATGATTTCGTGCGCGGCGACGCGGCCGGTGCCGTCCTTGGTCTTCAAGAGCGTTTGCGAGATGACCGCGCGCAGCGATTCCGACAGCATCGAGCGCACCATTTCCTTTTCCGCCGCCGGGAACACGTCCACCACGCGGTCGATGGTTTTGGCGGCCGACGAGGTGTGCAGCGTGCCGAACACCAGGTGGCCGGTTTCGGCGGCGGTGAGCGCGAGGCGTATGGTTTCCAGATCGCGCAATTCGCCGACCAGGATCACGTCCGGGTCTTCGCGTAGTGCCGAGCGCAAAGCGTTGTTGAACGACAGCGTGTGCGGGCCGACTTCGCGCTGGTTGATCAGGCATTTCTTGCTCTGGTGCACGAATTCGATGGGGTCTTCGACGGTGAGAATGTGCGAATACTGGTTCTCGTTGACGTAATCCATCATCGCCGCCAGCGTGGTGGATTTGCCCGAGCCGGTGGGGCCGGTGACGAGCACAATACCGCGCGGCTGGTCGGAGATTTCCTTGAAGATGGCCGGGCAGTTGAGCTCTTCCAGCGTCAGCACCTTGGACGGAATCGTGCGGAACACCGCGCCGGCCCCGTACTGCTGGTTGAACGCGTTGACGCGGAAACGCGCCAGCGAGGGAATCTCGAACGAGAAGTCGATTTCCAGCGTTTCTTCGTACACCTTGCGCTGGCTGTCGTTCATGATGTCGTACACCATGCGGTGCACGTCCTTGTGGTCCATCGGCGGCAGGTTGATGCGGCGAATGTCGCCGTTGACCCGGATCATCGGCGGCAGGCTCGACGACAGGTGTAAATCGGAAGCCTTGTTCTTGACGGCAAATGCCAGCAGTTCGGAGATGTCCACGTGGGCCTCGTTGGGGGGTTTTGGAAGATAATAATCGGTATGAATAACGGCCCGAGCCCCCGCCAACTTGAGCCTCTGGCAGCGTCTTCCTACGATGCGCCCTGCGCGCGTTTGCGGGCCGTCCGCGCCCGTATCGACGCGGCTGCACAGCAGGCGGGCCGTAGCGTCAGCGCAATCGGCCTGCTGGCCGTGAGCAAAACCTTTTCAGCCGATGCGGTGCGCGCCATGGCGGCCTGCGGCCAGCGGGCCTTTGGCGAAAATTACGTGCAGGAAGCGCAGGAGAAAATCGCCGCGCTGGCCGACCTGCCGCTGGAATGGCATTTTATCGGGCCGGTGCAGAGCAACAAGACACGCCCCATCGCCGAACACTTTGCCTGGGTGCACAGTGTGGATCGCCTGAAAATCGCCGAGCGGCTGTCGGCGCAGCGCCCGGCCGCCTTGCCGCCGCTTCAGGTCTGCATCGAGGTGAAGGTGAGCAACGAGGCCAGCAAGGGCGGCGTTGCCCCCGCCGATCTGCCCGCGCTGGCCCGCGCGGTGGCAGCACTGCCCCGACTCACACTGCGCGGGCTGATGGCGATTCCCGCGCCGGGAGACAATCCGGCCGATCAGCGCGCCGCCTTTGGCCGGGTGCGCGCGCTGTTCGACGAACTGGTCGCGCAGGGCCATGCGCTCGATACGCTGTCGATGGGCATGTCGGCCGACCTCGAGGCCGCCATACTGGAGGGCGCGACGATGGTACGCATCGGCACTGCCTTGTTTGGAACACGAACTGGAAAACACTATGCATAACGTGAGCTTCATCGGTGGCGGCAACATGGCCGCTGCCATCATCGGCGGGCTGGTGGCCAGCGGGGTCGACCCCACCGCGATCGAGGTGGTGGAAATCAACGCCGACGCGCGCGCGAGCCTGGCCGCCCGCTTTGGCGTCGTCACCCACGCCGATCTAGCCGACGCCCGGCTGCGCAGCCTGATTGTCCTGGCGGTCAAACCGCAGTCGCTGCCCGAGGTGGCGGCGGCGCTGTCCACCCGCATGGCGGGGCAACTGGTGCTCTCGATAGCCGCCGGTGTGCGCGTGGCTGACCTGGCGCGCTGGCTGGGCGGGCACGACCGCATCGTGCGCGCCATGCCCAACACGCCGGCGCTGGTGCGCGCCGGCATTTCTGGCCTGTACGCCGCGCCGGGCCTGAATGCTGCCGCGCGCTCCGACGCCGAAGCCGTGCTCCGTGCCGTGGGCGGCGTGGTGTGGGTGGACGACGAAACGCAGCTGGATGCCGTCACCGCAGTGTCGGGCAGCGGCCCGGCCTATGTGTTCTACTGCATCGAATCGCTGGAGGCGGCCGCCGTGGCGCAGGGGCTGGCTCCGCATACCGCGCGGCAGCTCGCGCTGCAAACCTTTTTCGGGGCCGGCAAGCTGGCGCTGGAATCGGGCGAGGAACCGTCTCGCCTGCGCGAACGCGTCACCTCCAAGGGCGGCACCACCGAACGCGGTCTGGCTGCGCTGGACGCGGCAGGGGTGCAGGCCGCATTTGCCGCCGCCGTGGTGGCCGCCAGTGCGCGCAGCGCCGAACTCGGCGACGAACTCGGGAGGCTCGCGTGATCGCCGGTGCGCTGCATTTCCTCATTCAGACCATTGGTCACCTGTTTGTCATCGCGGTGCTGCTGCGCTTTCTGATGCAGCTCTTCCGGGTGTCGTTCCGCAACCCCTTCGCGCATTTCATCGTGGTGCTCACCGATTTTGCGGTGAAGCCGCTGCGCCGCGTGATTCCGGGTTTTGGCGGGCTCGACTGGGCCTGTCTGGTGCTGGCTTTTCTCATCGAGCTGCTCGTTGTCGTTGCAGGCTACTGGCTCAACGGCTTTCCCTTCGCGCTGGCGGGGGTCGGTGTGTGGCCGGTGATATTGGGCCTGGCGCTGGTCAAGCTCATCACGTTGACGGTGTATCTCATCATCGGCGTCACCCTGGTGAGCGCGGTGTTGTCGTGGGTGAACCCGCACACGCCGCTGATGCCGGTGGTGCAGGCGTTGTCCGAGCCTTTTTTGCGGCCGATCCGCCGTGTGGTGCCACTGATCGCCAATGTGGATCTGTCGCCCATCGTGCTGTTCATCGTCTGTCAGCTGGTGTTGATGGTGCCGGTGATGGCGCTGGAACGCGCGCTGCTCGCTGCCCTGTAAACGGGTTCCAGCCGGTTTCCGTCGCGACGGCAACACCTGAGCCTGATCGCTATCAGCTGGCCCGGGGCCCGCGCTTGCAACGGCGTGGGCGACACGGCAGGGCCCTGCGCTCAAGATTGCCGCGCCGCCGGTCGATAACAAGACGAATGCGCACTGCTCGCCTGGCCGCGCGGCATGAAGCCGTCGTGGTGCGCGGGGTCAAATGCCCCTGGCTCGCACTCCAACAACAGACAAAGCCTTCAACATGAGCGTACATCTCGAACAGGAAGTTGCCGATTTCAGCGAACGCCGGATGCGGCTGGCGACCGCCATTTCCGACTACGCCCAATGGCTGGATGGCCAGCACGGCATCGACGTGGAACGCACCCTGCGGCTCACCGACACCGCTGCCAGCCTGCGTCAGGACAAACTGGTGGTCGCCTTCGTCGCCGAGTTCTCGCGCGGCAAGACCGAACTCATCAACGCCCTGTTCTTTGCCGACCACGGCCAGCGCCTGCTGCCGTCCGACGCCGGCCGCACCACCATGTGCCCGACTGAACTCGGCTGGAATGCCGACGAAGCCCCCGCGCTGGCGCTGCTGCCCATCGAGACGCGCGCGCGCGGCGAAACCCTGGCGCGGCTGAAACACCTGCCCATCGAATGGGTGAAAATTCCGCTCGACCCCGCCAACCCGCGCCAGCTCGCCGACAGCCTCAAAAAGCTCACCGAAACCCGCCCCATGCCGGCGGTGGAAGCCATCGAACTCGGCCTGTGGAACGGCGAAGACGACACCATGCGCCACCAGCTGCGCGCCGACGGCACCGTGGACGTGCCCGCCTGGCGCTACGCCACCGTGAACTACCCGCATCCGCTGTTGCAGGCCGGGCTCACCATTCTGGATACCCCCGGCCTCAACGCGCTGGGCGCGGAACCCGAGCTCACCCTGTCGGTGATCCCCAACGCCCACGCCGTGCTGTACCTGCTCGCCACCGACACCGGCGTGACGCGCTCCGACCTCGAAATCTGGCAAAAGCACGTACATCGCCACGCCAACTACCACGTGGCTGTGCTGAACAAGATCGACATGCAGTGGGACGACCTCAAGACCGAGGCCGAAATCCAGGCCAGCATCGAACGCCAGGCCGAAGAAACCGCGCGTGTGTTGAAGTTGCCCAGAAGCCGCGTGTTTGCCGTGTCCGCGCAAAAAGCGCTGGCGGCCAAGATACGCGGCGACGACGCGCTGCGGCTACGCTCCGGCATCGAATCGCTGGAATACCTGCTCGCGCACCAGGTCATCCCCGCGCGACGCGACATGCTGCACCACGCCGTCGCCCGCGAAGTCAACGTCATGCTCGACGAATCGCAGTCCGACTTGGCCGCACGCATCCAGCGCAGCAGCGAAGAGCTCATCCAGCTCACCCAGCTCTCCGGCAAGAACCGCGATCTCATCGCGCAGACGCGCGCCGCGCTGCAACAGGAAAAAGACGCCTACGACGCCACCGCCGAACAGTTCCGCGTCACCCGCAAATCCCTGCAAGGGCAGGGCACACACCTGCTCGGCAATCTGTCGCAGGACACGCTCGACGGCATCCTCGCCAATGCCCGTGCCGCCATGGAAGGCAGCTGGACCACGCGCGGGCTCACCAGCGGCATCCGCGAACTGTCCGGGCAGATGAACGATCGGCTCCGTCAGGCCAGCCAGTTATCCGACAACATGCTCGACGCGCTGGAGCAGGCCTACCTGCGTTTCCACCGTCAGCACAACCTGCCCAAAATGCAGGTGCCGCGCCTCGACCTCACCGCCTACCGCAACCGCCTTCAAACACTGGTGAAGGAAACCGAGGAATTCTGTCGCGACCCCGCCAATCTCATGCTCGAAAAGCGCTTCATGATCCGGCGCTTTTTTGCCAGCCTGGCCGAAGAAGCCAAAAAGGCCTTCGACCTGGCCCGCACCGACGCCGAACGCTGGCTGCGCATCGCGCTCGACCCCGTGATGACCCGCATCCGCGAGCACAAGCAGTATCTGGATGGCCGGCTCGGCAACCTTCAGCGCATCCTCGAAAACATGGGCACCCTGCACGGCCGCATGAACCAGATCAAGGACGACATCGGTGTACTGCGGCAGGAGAAAGCCGCGCTGACGAAGATTGCGGCGGCGCTGGCGGGTTGAGTACGCGCCGCAGTCCCGGAAGGGTGCGTCTTAACCGTTCAACCGCGACAGCAGCGTCGCTGTCTTCTCTGGATCGGTATTCTTCAACAGCTTCTGCGCCACCGGCGTCAGTTCTTCCAGATGCGATTTCAGCACCTGCTGTTTCACCTGCAACAGGCTGGCGGGGTGCATGGAGAACGAGCGCAGGCCCAATCCCAGCAGCAAACGCGTCAGCAGCGGGTCGCCGGCCATTTCCCCACATACCGACACCGGTTTGCCGGCCTTGGCCCCGGCGCGCAGGGTTTGCTGGATGAGGCCGAGCACGGCGGGGTGCAGCGGGTCGTAGAGATGCGCGACGCTGTCGTCGGCGCGGTCGATGGCGAGCGTGTACTGGATGAGGTCGTTGGTACCGATGGAGAGGAAGTCGAGCTGATCGGCGAAGAACGTGGCCGAGAGCGCGGCGGCGGGGATTTCGATCATGCCGCCGACGGGGATGCCGTCGTCGAATTTGAGGCCGTCTTTGCGCAGCGAGTCCTTGGCTTCGTCGATGCGTTGCAGGGTTTGCCGCAGTTCGACGAAGTTGGCGAGCATGGGGATGAGGATACGCACGCGACCGTGCGCCGAAGCGCGCAGGATGGCGCGCAGCTGGGTGTGGAAGAGCCCGGGTTCGGCGAGGCACAGGCGGATGGCGCGCAGCCCCAGTGCAGGATTGTCGGCGACGGTGTGGCCCCAGGGTGCCTGCTTGTCGGCCCCGAGGTCGAGCGTGCGGATGGTGACGGGCTTGCCGTCGAGCGCTTCGGCCACGGCCTGGTAGGCGGTGTATTGCTCGTCTTCGGTGGGCAGGTCGTCGCGGTTGAGAAACAGGAATTCGCTGCGGAACAGGCCCACGCCGTGCGCGCCGGCGGCTTTTACGGCGTCGAGGTCGCTGACGAGTTCGATGTTGGCCATGAGTTCGACCGGCGTGCCGTCGAGCGTGGCGGACTTGCCGGATTTGAGCCGTTTGAGCTTGTCGGTGTCGATGCGCCACTGGTTCTGCCGCAGGCGGTATTCGGCGAGCACGGCTTCGTCAGGGTTGACGAGCACGACGCCGTCGCGGCCATCGACGATGAGCAGGTCGTGGTCGCGGATGAGGCCGCGCGCGTTGTGCATGGCCATCACCGAGGGCATGGCCATGCTGCGCGCCAGAATCGCGGTGTGCGAGGTGGCTCCGCCCAGATCGGTGATGAACGCGGCAAAGTGCACGTTCTTGAAAATGACCATGTCGGCCGGCGTGAGCTCGTGCGCGACGAGGATGCGTTCGCTGTCAAAGTCCACGTCGAGCGGCAGGTGGCTGGGGTGGCCCATCAGCGCTTTCAGCACGCGCTGCACCACCTGCACCACGTCTTCCTGGCGGCTGCGCAGATAGGCGTCGTCGATTTCTTCAAAGCGCGCGACCAGCGCCTCCATCTGCTGCGCCAGCGCCCATTCGGCGTTGCACTGGGTTTCGCGGATGAGGCGTTTGGGTTCCTCGGCGATCATCGAGTCGCCCAGGAACATCAGGTGCATGTCGAGAAAGGCCGCGAGTTCGGCAGGCGCATGGGCCGGGATATGGTCGCGCAGGGTTTCGAGTTCGCTGCGCGTGGCGAGGATGGCCTCGTCAAAACGCGCCAGCTCCTCCTTGATGTATTTCCTGTCGAGCATGTACTGCGGCACCTCGACGCGCACATTCGACGCGAGGTGCGCGTAGCCGATGGCGATGCCGCCGGAAACGCCGATGCCGTGAAGCGAGAAGCTCATCGGGTCAGTCCTCGCCGAAGCCGCTGGTGATGAGTTCGGCCAGCGCGTCCAGCGCGGCGTCGGCGTCGGCACCTTCGGTTTCGAGCGTGACCGTACTACCGCGGGCCGCCGCCAGCATCATCACGCCCATGATGCTCTTGGCGTTGATGCGGCGGCCGTTTTTGGACAGGTGCACCTCGCACGCAAAGCGCGAGGCCAGCTGCGTGAGCTTGGCCGAGGGACGGGCGTGCAGCCCCAGCTTGTTGACGATTTCAACGTCCCGTTGCGGCATGACACATGATCTCGGAAATGTGGTTGATGCTGTCGCGGCCGCCTTCGACGATGCTTGCGACCAGCTGCGGCAAGGTGAGCGTGTCGCGCGTGGTCAGCGCCTTCAGCAGCATGGGCAGGTTGGCCCCGGATACGCCTTCCACACGCCCCGGCAGCAGCTGCCGGCACAGCGTGTTGCAGGGGGTGGCACCGTAGACGTCGGCCAGCACCAGCACCCCTTCGTCGGGGGTGTCGTTGAACGCGGCCAGTTCTTCCAGCCGTGCGCGCAGCACGGTCTGGCGTTCGTCCGGGTCGGCGTGGCCGGTGAAATCCAGCGCGGCGAGCGCAGGCGGGCGACTGCCCAGCACGTGTACCGCGCATTCGATGAGGCTGTCTGCGAGCGAGCCGTGCGCGACGATGAGTATGCCGATCATGAATACGAACTGTGTATCGAAAGATCTATTGTATAAGCCGCGCACGCAGGGCGGGCGAGTGGCTTACCTGTCCTTTTGCATCCACTGCCAGCCAGGTGTTTACACCCAGCTGGCGGGCGCGCGTGCCGAGCGATTCCGGCCCGCCGATGAACAGCGGTTTGGACAGCGCATCCGAGCGCGTGCCGGCGTGCGCACCCGACACCAGGATCGTCACCGATTGCAGGGCGCTGGCCGGGCGGCCGCTGCGCGGGTCGATGAGATGGCAGTAGCGGCGGCCGTCCGCCTCGAAGTAGCGCTGGTAATCGCCCGAGGTGCCCAGCGCCTCGCCGTCGGCGAGTTCCAGCGTGGCGAGCACCCCCGGCTTGCGAGGATGCTGGATGCCGACGCGCCAGGGCCGCGTGCCCGCGGTGCCCAGCGCGAGCACGTTGCCGCCGATGTTGACGAGCGCGTTGTGGACGCCGTGGCGTTGCAGGATCGCAGCCGCTTGGTCGAGCGCGGCGCCCTTGGCGTAACCGCCCAGGTCGAGTTGCACCGCCGGGTTGGTGCTGGAAACGACGTTGCCGGCAAACACCAGATCGCTCATGCGCGGCTGTTGCGCCACCCGATCCGCCACGGCGCGGGCGTCGGGCACCTGAGCCTGGGGGGTGTCGGCATGAAAGCCCCACAGCGCGATCAGGCTGCCGATAGCCGGGTTGAAAAGCGCGTTGGATTGGTTGGACAGCGCTTGTGCGTCACGCAGCAGGGCGGCCAGTTCGGGCGAGACCACCATCGACTCACCGCGCGCGAGCGCCGCGTTGAGCCGCGAGAGTTCGCTCGGCTGCCAGGCGTGCAGTTGCCGGTGCAGGGCGTCGAAGCGGGCGAGCACCTCGGCGAGCGCCGGTGCGGCATTCGGCGCATCGACCACGCTCACTTCGACCAGGGTGCCGAAGACGTAGGCCTGCTGTTTGACGATATCGGGTTCGCGGGTGCAGGCAGCCAGCAGGTACGCCGAAAATAGTAACAACAGAATGCGGCTTCGCACGGTGTCCATTTCAATTCCGCTGGTGGGCGATCAGCGCGCTTAGCCAGGCAAATTCTGCGAATGGCGCAGTATCCAAACATATGGGGCGAGGAACAGTGCAACCAATCCGATGATTTGCAGGGCAAGAATGGTTTTGTCTTCTACGGGTACCCTGGCAATCCGGAAATATGAAACGAACATTAATACGGGCATACCCAGTATCAGTACCCAACGTAATTCATCGACGTTTTCCTGCCGGACGTTGAATAAAGTCAGAAATTGCGTGATGAGAATTCCGGTCGCAACGTTTAACGCCGCGAACACAAAAGTAAGTCTGGAGGCAATATTGCGCATGGTATTCGACGCCTTGGCTGTATGGGATCAGCCGCGTTCCAGCGCCTCGATGAAGCGCGCCGCCACGTCGATGCCGGCTTGCGCCGTGATTTCCTGGAAGCCGGTGGGGCTGGTGACGTTGATTTCGGTGAGGCAGTCGCCGATCACGTCGAGCCCGGCGAGGAAGATGCCGCGTTCGCGAGCCCACGGCGCGACGGCCTCGGCAATCTCGCGGTCGCGGCCGGAGAGCGGCTGCGCGCGCGCCGTGCCGCCGGCGGCGAGGTTGCCGCGCGTCTCCCCGGGCTGGGGAATGCGCGCGAGCGCAAACGGAATCACCTCGCCGTCGATGAGCAGGATGCGTTTGTCGCCGTCGAGGATTTCCGGCAGGTAGCGCTGCGCCATGATGGGACGCCGGCCTTTGTGTGTGAGCGTTTCGAGGATGGCGTTGCGGTTGGGGTCGGTATGGGTGAGGCGGAACACGCCCGCGCCGCCCATTTCGGTGAGCGGCTTGACGATGATGTCGCGGTGTTCGAGCAGGAAGGCCTCGATTTCCACCTTGGCCGCTGCCACCAGGGTGGGCGCGATGAATTGCGGAAAATTCAGGATCGCGAGTTTTTCGTTGAAGTCGCGCAAGGCAGACGGACGGTTCAGCACGCGCGCACCGTTGGCTTCGGCGATGCCGAGCAGGTGCGTGGCGAGCAGATAATCGGTGTCGACCGGCGGGTCGGTGCGCATCACGACGGCGTCGAAATCGGCGAGCCGCCATTCGCGCCGGCCCCGCACGCAGAACCAGGTGTCGTCGTTGAAGAGTTCGAGCGCGTCGCAATCGGCGCAGGCGTCACCCAGGCGAACGTAGAGCTGGCCGGCTTCGCAGGCGTGTACCTCATGGCCGCGCGCAGCGGCGGCACGCATCATCGCCACGCTGGAATCCTTGTGCGGCTTGAGCGTGTCGAGCGGATCGACGACGAAGAGCAGCTTCATGCGGCGACGGCTTCGGTGGTCTCGTTCAGCGCTTCGTCGAGCTCTATGCTCGCCGCCAGCATCGCCAGCCGCGCGATCACGCCGTAGGCGTAGAAGCGGTTCGGCGCGGCGTCGGGGTTGGCTCCGCGATCCGGGGTGAAACAGGCGGTGTCGAACGCCAGCGGCACGAAATGCATGCCGGGGCTGTTGAGGTTTTCGTCGGCACCGCGTCCGGTGTGCACGCGGTAGAAGCCGCCGATGACAAAGTGGTCGAGCATGTAGACGACGGGTTCGGCGACGGCTTCGTTAATGCTCTCGAAGGTGTAGACGCCCTCCTGGATCAGCACTTCGCTGATTTCAACGCCTTCCTTGCCGACTGCCATCTTGTTGCGTTGCTTGCGGTTGAGCTCACGCACGTCGTCGGGCGATTTCACCGTCATGATGCCCATGCCGTAGGTGCCGGCGTCGGCCTTGACGATGACGAAGGGCGGCTGGTCGATGCCGTATTCGTCGTATTTGATCTGGATGCGCGCGAGCAGTTTTTCGACTTTTTCGGCGAGGCAGTCTTCGCCCTGGCGCGCGTGGAAATCGATTTTCCCGCACTGGTCGAAGTAAGGGTCGATCAGCCAGGGATCGATATTCACCAACCGCGCGAACTCCGAGGCGATATGGCGATACGCGCCAAAGTGGCGCGACTTGCGGCGCGTGGCCCAACCGGCGTGCAAGGGCGGCATCACGGTCTGCTCGATGCCTTGGAGAATGTCGGGTGCGCCGGCCGAAAGGTCATTGTTGAGCAACACCGCGCAGGGGTCGAAATCGGCCAGCCCGACGCGCTCGCCTTTACGCACCAGCGGTTCCAGCGTGAGGCGGCCGCCGGCGGGCAACTCCAGCGTGGTCGGCTGGGTGATCTCGGGGATGAGCGTGCCGATGCGCACGATGAGACCGGTCTGCCTGAGGATGTGCGCGAGCACCGCCACGTTCTGCAAATAGAAGGTATTGCGCGTGTGGTTCTCGGGGATGAGTAATAAACGTTGTGCGTCGGGGCAGATTTTTTCCACCGCACCCATCGCCGCGTGAATGGCGAGCGACATGAACGCGGGGTTGAGGTTGTTGAAACCGCCCGGAAACAGGTTGGTATCCACCGGCGCGAGCTTGAAGCCGGCGTTGCGGATATCGACCGAGGTGTAAAAGGGCGCGGCCTGTTCCTTCCATTGCAGGCGGAACCAGTGCTCGATCTGCGGCTGCGCGTCGAGCAGGCGTTTTTCCAGTTCCAGGAGCGGGCCGGTGAGTGCGGTGGTGAGGTAGGGAACCATACAATGTGGAATGTTTGTTTCAATGCATTGTAGTGCTTTCCATGTTCGATATCGTTCTCTACCAGCCCGAGATTCCGCCCAACACCGGCAACCTCATCCGCCTGTCGGCCAACAGCGGCTTTCGCCTGCACCTGGTCGAGCCGCTGGGGTTTGACCTGTCGGACAAGCAGGTGGCGCGCGCCGGGCTGGATTACCACGAGATGGCCTGTGTGACCGTGCACGCGGATTGGACAGCGGTACGCGCCGCGCTGCCGGATCGGCGCTGGTTTGCGCTCACCACCAAGGCCAGCCGGCTGTTCGGGACGGTGGACTATCATCCTGGCGACGTATTCGTGTTCGGGCCCGAATCGCGCGGCCTGCCGGCGGAAATCCTGGCGGAATTCGATGCAGACAAGCGGCTGCGCTTGCCGATGCGGCCGGGTTCACGCAGCATGAACCTGTCGAACGCGGTGAGCGTCACTGTGTTCGAGGCCTGGCGGCAAAACGGCTTTGCGGGAGGCGAATGATGACGGGCATGGCATGGCTGGAAGCGGCAAGTTACCTGGTGACCATTGTCGGCCTGCCGTTCGCGATCGCGGTGTATCTGTACGACCAGCGCCGCGAGCGGCAGAACGAGGAAGAAGAACTCTTCCTGCGCCTGTCTGACGAATACGCCGACTTCATGCGGCTGGTGATCGACAACGCCGACCTTCACCTGTTGTCGCCGCAACCGCGCGGCGAACTCACCGAAGAACAGCAGGAGCGCAAGCAGGCGCTGTTCGCGATTCTGGTGGCGCTGTTCGAACGCGCCTACGTGCTGGTGTACGAGGATGACATGAGCCGCCAGCAGGCCAGGCTGTGGCAGTCGTGGGCGGACTACATGCATGAGTGGTGCCGGCGGGCGGATTTCAGGGCTGCCTTGCCGGCGCTGTCGCACGGCGAGGATCCAGGATTTGTCGCGGCCATCACCCGCATCGCAGCCGAGGCTGCGGCAGTCCGCTGATACTCAGACGGTCTCGAACATGGGCTGGTCGAGCCAGTCCAGCAGTGCGTCCAGGGGCAGCGGTTTGCTGAAGTAATAGCCCTGCGCTTGGTCGCAGCCCATGCGACGCAGTGCGTCGGCAGCGTTTGCCGTTTCCACGCCTTCTGCGATCACCCCCAGTCCCAGGTTGTGCGCGAGCGCGATGGTCGAGCGCACGATGATCGCATCCTGGGTGTTGCCGACCATGCCGGAGACGAAGGAACGGTCGATTTTCAGCGCGGAAAGCGGTAGCCGGCGCAGATAGGCGAGCGAGGAATAGCCCGTGCCGTAGTCGTCGACGGCGACGCTCGATCCCAGGCGGGCCAGGTCGCGCAGCATGGCGGCCGAGATGTCCGGATCCTGCATGAGTGCGGTTTCGGTGAGTTCGATCTCGATCTCGCCGGGCTTGATCCGCCCTGTGTCGAGCGCTTGTCTGAGGTGCCCGGTGAAGCGGTTGTCGAGCAGATTGCGTGCTGACAGGTTGATGGCGATGGGCTGCTCATGGCCCCGTGCGTTGAGTTGCTGTTTGTCAGCTACGGCCAGGTCGAGAATGGCCTGGGTGAACGGGTGGATGAGTTCGTTCATTTCAGCCAAGTCCACGAACGCGGCCGGGAAGAGCAAGCCGAGACGCGGGTTGCGCCAGCGTACCAGCGCTTCGAAGCCGATGACGCGGCGGGTGGCGAGGTCGAGTTTGGGCTGGTAGTGCAGCACCAGCTCGCCGTTTTCCACGGCGTGGGCCAGTTCCACCGCGAGCGTGAGGCGCTCGGGGCTGTAAGTGTCGAAATCGCGGTCGTACACAGCCACACCGATACCGGATTGCTTGGCCTGATACATGGCCACGTCGGCGGCGCGCAGCAGGTCGTGGCTGGTGTCGCCGTGCACGGGATAAATCGCCACGCCAATGCTGGCCCCGATCTGCAGGGCAATGCCCTGGATGACAAAAGGTTCGCGCAGGGCGTTTTTTACCTGCTGGGCCAGCCGGGCCGCTGTTTCGTCGTCTTCGATGCCGGTGACAAGAAGCGCGAATTCGTCACCGCCCAGCCGGCAGATGAGCGAATCATGGCCTGCGAGGCCGGTTTCGAGGCGCGGGCCGACCTGGGTGAGAAGCAGGTCGCCGACATGGTGGCCCAGTGTGTCGTTCACTTCCTTGAAACGGTCGAGGTCGAGCAGCATCAGAGCCGAGGTGGTATGTTGGGCTGAACCGATGCGCGCAATGAAGTCATTGTGCAGCACAGTGCGGTTGGGCAGGCGGGTTAGGCTGTCATGGCTTGCCTGATAAGCCAGTTTGACGACATGCCTTGAATTGGCGATGGCCAACGCTACGGTGTTGCTGAAGGCGCTGAAGGTGTCGATCTCGGTTTCGCTGAAAGCGTAGCGTTCGGCGTACACGATGTTGATGCCTCCCAATGCCTCGTCGTGATAGATCAGGGGGGCGACCATGCCGGTGTACAGGCCGACCGAGGCGAGGTTTTCGCGCAGATAGGGCTGGATGCGGGGATCCTCGCGGAAATCCTCGCAGATCATGATCTGTTTTTCGGAGACGGCCTGGCCGCACAGGCTGCCGGTGATGGGGATATGGCGGGTGATCTCCAGGAAGCTGTCGTTAAAGCCGCTGCTGGCAGCCAAGTCCAGCCGCTTGCCGTCTTGGCTGAGCAGATAGATGGCAATGTGGGGCGCATGGCTCAGGTTCGCCAGCGCTTCCATGGCTTCCTGCAGGATATCGTCGAGTTCGAGCGAGGCGTGGATGCGGTTCGAAAGCTGGTTAATCACCCGCAGGCTATCGTTGCGCTCGATGAGGGCGCGGCGCGATTCGAGCAACGCTGATTCCGCCGCTTTGTGGGCGCTGAGATCGGCCGCAATACCGAGAAAACCTTCGATGCGGCCATCCGGCGCGTGCAGGGCACTCACCGAGAGGCGCACAGGGAAACGGCTGCCGTCCTTGCGCACATAGGTCCATTCACGTTCATCGGTCTCGCCGCGACGTGCAAGCGCAACGAAGGATTCGAAGCCGGGTTCGATGGTGACACCCAGTTCCTGCCACAATTCGGTAGCACGCCGCGACACTTCGGTTGCGTCGTGAAAGCGCTCGGGGGTGGCGAGTCCGATCATTTCGTCTGCGCGGTAGCCCAGCATCCGTTCAGCGGCCGCGTTGAAACTCACGATGACGCCGCGTGTGTCGGTGGAGATCATGCTGTACTGCGCGCTGTCGAGTACCGCTTGCCGCCAGTATGAGAGGCGTGCCACGGTGGCATCCGTCGCATTTTGGTGCCGCAACGCGCGACGATAAACAAGCGTGGCAGCCATCAGGAAAACCAGCAGCATGAGCGTCGGCAGAATCAGCCGCTCCAGCCACTCCCTGGTGAGTGCTGCAAGCGGGATGAGCGCTCCGGAGGTGAGCCCGTATTCGCCTATGCGTTCGAAAGCGACCAGGTGATAGCCGCCCTGGTGGGGCAAATCCAGCCATAGTGTGCCCTGTGCGGATTGCAGCTGTGACTGGGCGAGCAGCGTGCCCGGCGCGGCCTGCTGGGAAAAGTATCGGCGCAAGACAGTCTGGCGATCGCCCGTTGGGAGCGGGTGGAAATACTGGATATAGCCGTCGTCACGCAGCAGAACAGTGGCGGTATGGGCTGGCAGGGTGGCATTGGCGAGCAGGGAATTGCCGCCTTCGATGGGGTAGCCGGCTGTCATCACGGCAATGGGGCTGCCGTGCGCGTCGAGCACGGGAACACGCACGGGTATCACCCACTGTTTCAGCAGTTGCATGAAATACGGCCGGCCAATTTCCAGCTTGCCGCTTTGTAGGCTCTTCAGAAAGCTGTCGTGCGTTTCGGGCTGATGGAGCAGGTTGGGCAGGGCTACGCCAGGCGGCACGCCGCTGATCAGCAGCAACTGGCCATCAGTGCGGGCCAGGCCAAACCCCGCCATGCCGGGGTCGATGGTGCGGATGCGCTCGAAGAGGGCACGGCCACTATCCGGGGAACGGAGTGTGTCGAGCCCCACCAGTTCGGTGCCAATGCCGCGCAGGATCAATTCGTAGTTGCGCAGGGTGGTGCGGGTATTCTGCACCAGGGTGGCGTTGAGGTAGCGCAGGCTGGCTTCTGCATCACGTTGCGTTTCGAAGGCGTAACGACCCACTGCAACACAATAGGCGGCGATCAGGAATCCGACCAGGATGTAGAACAGGCCACGCATCGGCTTGGCCTGTGGCGGAGAGGAGGGCGAGGCCATGCGTGGGCGAGAAAAGGGCGTCGTTTAGCTTAGACGCTATTACGGGCGTGACAGGGCATGTCTGAAGCCCCGGTTCAGAACTCGGTACGAATATCCCGGTTCAGCAGGGCGTCGACGGCCTGTGTGGCAGGCAGTTTGTCGTAGAGGATGCGACGCACGGCGCGGGTGATCGGCATCTCGACGCCCAGCCGGCTGGCCAGCGTGTCAACCTCGCGGGTGGTTGTTACGCCTTCGGCCACATGGCCCAGCTCGGCGAGGATGGCGTCGAGGTGCTGCCCCCGGGCCAGTTTCAGCCCCACCTGGCGGTTGCGCGACAGATCGCCGGTCGTGGTGAGGATGAGATCGCCGAGGCCTGAGAGCCCCATGAAGGTTTCGGCATGGCCGCCCAGCCGGACGCCCAGCCGGGTCATTTCGGCCAGACCCCGGGTGACCAGCGCGGCGCGGGCGTTGTGGCCGAGCGCCAGACCATCGCAGATGCCGGCGGCAATCGCCATCACGTTTTTCAGTGCGCCGCCGATTTCCACCCCGATCACGTCATCGTGCGCATAGATGCGCAGGCGCGGGCCCGACAGCAATTCGGCCAGGCGCTGTGCCCAGGCGAGATCGCGCGAGGCGAGCGTCAGCGCGGTGGGGCAGCCACGCGCGACTTCGAGTGCGAAGCTGGGGCCGGAGAGCACGCCGGCGGCCGCGTTCGGCATGATCTCCGCGACCAGCTGGTGGGGCAGTTTGCCCGTGCCCTGCTCGAAACCTTTGCAAACCCAGATCAGGGGCGGCAGGGCGGCAGGGCGGCGGAACAGGGCATCGAGTGTGGCGCGCAGGCCATGGCTCGGCACTGCAATCACCAGCAGCTCGGCGTGCTCGACCGCCTGATCAAAATCGGCGTCAAAGGCCAGCGCGTCGGGTAGCGGACACGCCGGCAGATAGCGTGCGTTGATCCTGCTCTGGCGCATGGCATCGATCTCGGCTGTATTGCGTCCCCACAGCGTGACTTCGTGTGCGGAGGCCCACTGCGCGGCGAGTGCGGTGCCCCAGGCTCCCGCGCCCAGCATGGTGAGTCTCATTGCCCCCACACCTCGAATCCGGGCAACCAGCCAGCCAGGCCGTCGGCGTGCTTTACCGGTAGCCAGCCGTCGGCGCGTGCGTCCCCGGTAAGTTGCAGCAGCACGCCGCGTGCTGCGCGAAAAACGACCTCGGCATCGGCGCGTGGCTCGCGCCGCACATCGCTGACGTCGTTTTTGACCATCACGGTTCGGGGGCCACCGAGGGCAGATTTTTCGATCCAGGCTAGACGGCCGCCGGGATCCCGTACCTTGGCCCAGGCGTCGGTGTCCACCACGATTTCGAGCGGCAGCCCCGCCCCGGTCACGGCAACCCTGCCACCGGCGGTCGAGGGCGCGTCATACAGCAGCGCTGCGCGCGCGGTTGTGCGGTACTCCAGCGCCAGAGCGGGGGATGCGAGTGCCGGGAGCAGAAGCGCGAGCGATAGCCTCGCCACGCCAGTAGGGCGCTTCAATGGGTTTGTGCAGGCGCGGCCTGTTGCTGCTGTGCTTGCTGTTGCTGCATGAACAGCGCCTCGAAATTGACCGGATTCAGCAGCAGCGGCGGGAAACCGGCGCGGATCACCACGTCGGAAACGGTTTCGCGAAGGTAGGGGAAAACGATGTTGGGGCAGCCGATGCCGAGCACCATGGGCATCTGGTCGGCGGGCACGTTCTGCACGCGGAAAATGCCGGCCTGGGTGCATTCGACCAGGAACATGGTCTTGTCGCCGGCCTTGGCGGTGATGGTGACGGTGATGCTGGTGTGGTAAACATCGGTGCCGAGGGCGCGGCTTTCGGTGGACATGTTCACGTCCATCTGCGGTGCGTCGCGTTCGGTGAAGATCGCGGGTGCGTTGGGCACTTCCACCGAAAGGTCTTTCACGTAGAGTTTTTCGATATTGAATACGGGTTGCAGTTCGTCTGCCATGGTGTCTCCTGGGGATAACAAAACCGGAGCCTTGGCCCCGGAAAAGTCGCCATTCTACCCCGGCTTTAATGTACGCCCTGTGACGCCAGCCAGGCCTTGAGGTTGCGCGCATCCAGTGCACCGGACACGCGGGCGACTTCTTCGCCACCGCGATACAGCACCAGCGTGGGAATGCTCTTGATATGCGCGCGCAGCGAGAGTTTGGGGTGCGCCTCGGTTTCCACCTTGGCAAAGCGCACGCGCGTGGCCATTTCGGCAGCCACCTGTTTGAACACCGGAGCCATCATCTTGCACGGGCCGCACCACTCGGCCCAGAAGTCGACCAGCACCGGCAGGCCGGAGCGCTCGACAAAACGATCAAAACTGTCGGTGGTGAGATCGACCGGCGCACCGGACAAGAGCGGCGCGCCGCATTGACCGCATTTGGGATGGTCGCCCAGACGGTCATCGGGGACGCGGTTGACGGCGAGGCAGTGGGGGCAGGCGAGTTCCATGACGTATTCCGGAAATTGGATTACGTGGGATATGGTGGCGCGAGCCCCCGTTTACAAGGTGGGTGGACGGGCGCGTGCGCGCCGGGTTCAAGCGTTCAGCAGCGGGACGAGTTCGCCGGCGGCGTCGAGCGCGGAGGTGTCGTCAAACCCGCCGACGTGGGTGTCGCCGATGAACACCTGCGGCACGGTACGGCGACCGGTGCGGGCGATCATTTCGTCCTGCCGGGCGGGGTCGAGATCGATGCGGATTTTTTCGATTTCGGTGACGCCGCGGCTCTTCAGTAGACGCTCGGCGGCCACGCAGTAAGGGCAGACGGCGGTGCAGTACATGACAACTTTTTGCATGACGGTTCCTTGCTTACTTCTTTTTGGTGACGGGAAGACTGGCGCGTTCCCACGCCAGTATGCCGCCCGCCAGGTTATAGACCGTGGTGAAGCCGGCTTTCTTGAGCTGGCCACAGGCGCGTGCCGAGCGGGCACCGCTGCGGCAGTTGACCAGAACCGGCTTGTCCTTGAAGGCGTCCAGTTCGCCCAGCCGTTTGCCAAGCTGCCCCAGCGGAATGTGCCGGGCCTTGGGGATGTGGCCGGATTCGAATTCGCCGGTTTCGCGCACATCGAGCACCAGCGCTTCGTCGTTGTAGAGCCGGGTGGCTTTCAGCGTGTCGGCCTGTTCGACACCGGAGAGCTTGCTGCCGATGAATGACCACAGCAGCATGGCACCGGACACCACGGCCAGCGCCACCAGCATCCAGTTGGCCTGAATGAATTGCGTATCCATGGGTGTTCGATCAGAGACCGCAACCCTGCTTGACACCGGCTTTTTTCAGCATGATGTCCATCGGGCAAAAACGGGTGATGCCGGACTGGAACAGGTTGAAGCCGACAAAGGCGGTGAACCACAGCCAGGACACCTGCGTCATGTCGACGGTGCCGGAAAAATGCGCCAGTGCGAGCGAGAGCATGATGAAAAAGCCGGCCACGATGCGGACGATGCGTTCGACGGTCATGAGAAAACTCCTGTGAAATTATTGACGGGAAAATGTGCGGTAATTCGCGGCGTAATACAGCACCGGAATCACCACCAGGGTGAGCAGGGTGGAGACGGCGATACCGAAGATGAGCGCCACCGCGAGGCCCGAGAAAATCGGGTCGTCGAGGATGAAGAACGCGCCCAGCATGGCGGCAAGCCCGGTCAGCACAATCGGCTTGGCGCGCGTGGCCCCGGCCTGGATCACCGCTTCCTGGAAGTCCATGCCGGCGGCGGTCTGCTGGTTGATGAAATCGACCAGCAGGATGGAGTTGCGCACGATGATGCCGGCGAGCGCGATCATGCCGATCATCGAGGTGGCGGTGAACTGCGCACCGAGCAGCGCGTGGCCCGGCATCACGCCGATGATGGTGAGCGGGATGGGTGCCATGATGATGAGCGGCGTGAGATAGCTCTTGAACTGCGCCACCACCAGGATGTAAATCAGCATCAGGCCCACGGCGTAGGCAATGCCCATGTCGCGGAAGGTTTCGTAGGTGACCTGCCATTCGCCGTCCCACTTCAGCGCGAAGCCGGCGTAGGGATCGTCGGGCTGGCTGATGAAATATTCCGTCAGCGTGCCGCCCTGTTTGAGTTCGCGGTCCTTGAGTTCGCCGCGCATCCCGAACAGGCCGTACAGCGGCGAATCGAGCGCGCCGCCGGTGTCGCCGACGACGAAGACGACCGGCAGCAGATCCTTGTGATAGATGGTTTTTTCGCGCGCGGTCGGCACGACTTCGACCAGTTCGGACAGCGGCACCAGATTGCCGTTGTTGCCGCGCACGGTCAGTTTCAGCAGTTCGTCGATGCCGCTCTGGCGTTCCGGCGGCAGGGTGATGCGCACCGGGATTTCGTACTTGGCCCCGCTGCCGTGGATGGGCGTGACGTTTTCGCCGGACAGGCCCATCTTCATCGCCGCGACCACATCCTTCTGTGCCACGCCCGCCACCGCCGCCTTGTTCTGCAACACGCGCAGCACAAAGCGCTGGGCGTCGTCTTCCACGGTGTCGTCGATGGCGACGATACCGTCGGTTTTTTCGAACACGCCGCGCACTTGCTTGGCGACGGCAATCTGCGCGTCGTAATCGGGGCCGTAGATTTCGGCGACGATGGGCGACATCACCGGCGGGCCTGGCGGCACTTCGACAACCTTCACATCCGCACCGTGTTTTTTGGCGATGGCCTCGACCGTCGGGCGGATCGCCTGCGCGATGTCGTGGCTCTTGCGGTCGCGTTCGTGCTTGTCCACCAAATTCACTTGCAGGTCACCGACTTCGGGGCCGCTGCGCAGGTAGTACTGCCGCACCAGGCCGTTGAAGTTGATCGGCGCGGCGGTGCCGGCGTAGGCCTGATAGTCGGTGACTTCGGGGACTTTGGCGACGGCATCGCCCATTTCGGCGAGCACCTGCGCGGTTTTTTCCAGCGGCGTGCCCACCGGCATATCAACAATGATCTGGAATTCTGATTTGTTGTCGAACGGCAGCATTTTCAGGATGACCAACTGCACCACCGGCAGCGCAACTGAAATGAGAATGGCGGCACCAATGCCCAGCCACAGCTTGCGGCGCGCGCCCTTGCCGGCCTCGCCACGCAGGAAGGGCGTGAGGCGGGCGCGGAAGAGGCCGAGCAGTTTGTCGTTGCCGCTGTCAGCGTGGCCGTGTGCACCCTGCTTGATGAGCTTCAGCGCGAGCCAGGGCGTGACGATGAAGGCGATCGCCAGCGAAATCACCATGCCGATCGACGCGTTGATCGGGATCGGGCTCATGTACGGCCCCATCAGCCCGGAGACGAACGCCATCGGCAACAGCGCGGCGATGACGGTGAGCGTGGCGAGGATGGTCGGGCCGCCGACTTCGTCGACCGCGCGCGGAATGATCGCTTCGAGCCCGTCGTGGTCGAGGCTCATGCGGCGGTGGATGTTCTCGACCACCACAATGGCGTCGTCGACCAGAATCCCGATGGAGAAAATCAGCGCAAACAGCGATACGCGGTTGAGCGTGAAGCCCCAGGCCCACGACGCGAACAGCGTGGCGGCGAGCGTGAGCAGCACTGCCGCGCCGACGATCAGCGCCTCGCGCTTGCCAAGCGCAAACAGCACCAGCAGCACCACCGAGGCGGTGGCGAAGATCAGCTTCTGGATGAGTTTCTTGGCCTTGTCGTCGGCCGTTGCGCCGTAATTGCGGGTGACGCTGACTTCCACGCCTTCGGGCAACACGCTGTTTTCCAGCGCCTGCACGCGCGCGATGACTTTTTCGGCGACATCGACCGCGTTCTCGCCCGGTTTCTTGGACACCGCGAGTGTCACGGCGGGGAAGGTCTGGCCGGTGCCAGCCTTGTCGGTGCCGCCCGCGCCGGGGCCGTACCAGACGTAACGTGTGGGCTGGTCGGGGCCGGCCACCACGGTGGCAATGTCGTTCATGTAGACCGGACGCCCTTGCGAGACGCCGACCACGAGCTGTTTCACGTCGTCCGCGCCGGTTAGGTAGGTGCCGGTCTGGACGAGGATTTCCTGGTTGTTGGAGACCAGCGTGCCCGAGGGCTGCGCGGCGTTGGACACCTGCAATGCGTCGCGGATGTCCTGCGCCGAGACGCCAAACGCCGCCATGCGGTCGGGATCCATCATCACCCGCACGGCGCGGCCGGGGCCGCCGACGGTGGTGACTTCGCGTGTGCCGGCGATGCGTTTCAGCTCGATTTCGGCGGCGTGCGCGGCCTGTTCGAGTTCATACGCGCCACGATTCGGATCGCGCGTCCATAGCGTGACGGTGACGATGGGCACATCGTCGATACCCAGCGGCTTGATGATGGGTTCGCTCACCCCGAGCTCGGGCGACACCCAGTCACGGTTGGCCTGGATGGTGTCGTACAGCCGCACCAGCGCCTGGGTGCGATCCTGGCCCACCAGATATTGCACGGTCAGCACCGCCATCCCGGGTTTGGACACCGAGTAAATATGCTCGATGCCCGCGATCTGGGAGAGCACCTGCTCGGCCGGCGTGGCGACCAGCGCTTCCACGTCCTTGGCCGACGCGCCCGGGAAAGGAATGAAGACGTTGGCCATGGTCACATTGATCTGCGGCTCTTCTTCGCGCGGCGTGACCAGAATGGCGAACAGGCCCAGCAGCGCGGCGATCAGCGCGATCAGCGGCGTCAGCTGGGAAGTGAGGAAAAAGCGGGCGATGCGTCCGGAGGGTCCCATGCGCGTCCCCGATTACTGGTTGGACGCGCTTTTGGCGTAAATCGCGGCTTTGACCGGGTCGAGCGCGATCGTCTCGCCGGGATTGAGCCCCGCCAACACCTCGACCCGGCCGCGTGCGTCCGGTGTGCCCAGGCGCAGTTGCCGCAGTGTCACCTTGTCCTTGTTCACCACATAGACCGCCGTGATTTCGGAGCGGCGCACAACAGCGCTGGCCGGAATCACCAGTTTGCGTGCACTGCCGGTGGAGAAATGGGCACGGGCAAACATGCCCGGGATCACGCCTTCAAGATTCTCCGGCAGGTCGATGCGAACCTTGACCGTATGGGTGCCGCTGTCGGCAGCCGGCAGGACAGTCACGCCCGTGGCGTCGATCCACTTGTTGAGTGAGGGAATCTCCACCGCCACGCGCGGTGCCGCCTTCACTTCGGCCAGCTTGTACTGCGGAATATTGGCAATGACCCGCATATCCTTGGGGTCGAAGCCGGTCATCAGCGGTTTACCGGGCGTGACCGTTTCGCCAACTTCGACGTGGCGCGCGGCAACCACCCCTGAAAACGGCGCAACGATGGTGGTATAGCTCGATAGCGCAGCCGACTGGCCCACCCCGGCGCGCGCGGCGCGCGCGGCCGCCTCGGCGGCGCGGAATTCCGAGGTGGCCCGGTCAAGGGCGGCCTGGCTGATGAACTTTTGCTGGAACAACTGTTGCTGGCGCTCGTAATTGGCGCGGGCGTTGGCAAGGTTGGCTGCGGCCTGCGCGACCTGAGCCTGACTGCCGGCCACCGCCGCGCCAAGTTCCTGTGCGGACAGGCGCACGATGACGGTGCCGGCCTTGACGTAGTCGCCCGCGTCGAAATTGACGGCCGACACCCTGCCTGACACCTGGGCGGCAACAGTCGATTGTTTCACGGCTTCTACCGAGGCTTCGGTTGAGTATCCCGTGTCGGCAAGCTGGTATTGCACAGGTGCAACGGCAAACGGCAGGGCGGCCCAGGCGGACGGCGCAATGAGGACGAAACTGGCGAGCAGGCGGGCAGGGGTCAGCACAGGCACATCTCCAAAAAATCGTTCATTAGAATATTCTAATTTATTATTTCAATCAAGCGCTTGCGTGGGCGCAGAGTCGCATTGGTGACAGACGCGAGTATGCCGCAGCACAGGGCTGCCTGCCATCAGTGCGGCTGGCGAGCGCGCGAGAAGGGCTTACTTGGAGAATCCGCAGAAGACGTCGCGCATCATGCCCAGGAGCTTGAGCGTGCGCGTGTCGCCTACGCGGTAGAAGACGCGGTTGGCGTCCTTGCGGGTGCGCAACACACCTTTGTCGCGCAGGATGGCGAGATGCTGGGAAATGTTGCTCTGCGAGGTGCCGACGTTATCGACGATGTCCTGCACGCTGACTTCCTTGTCGCCGAGCACGCAGAGTATCTTCAGCCGTAGCGGGTGGGACATGGCTTTCATCGCGCGCGAGGCCTGCTCGATGTGTTCGTCCTTGTCCATGAGATCCACTGCGTCCCACTCTGCAGACATGTTCATACCCCGATCCTGTTCGTGTAGTACCCTCGCGATCGGCATTGTTCAGACCTGAAATCAGAGCCTGGCGCAAGGAAATGTAGATTAGCAATCACGCATATATTAAAATATTCCCACAAAAACGAGTCAGGATATAGACATTTTTTCATGAAGACCTCGCCGGTTCTCCTCATCATCCTCGACGGTTTCGGATGCCGTGCCGAACGCGAAGACAACGCGATCGCGCAGGCCAGCAAACCAAATTTCGACCGGTTCTGGAAGGAAAACCCGCATACCCTGATCCACGCATCCGAAATGGAAGTGGGTCTGCCGCGTGGCCAGATGGGCAATTCCGAGGTCGGGCATCTCAATATTGGCGCGGGGCGCGTGGTGTATCAGGAATTCACCCGGATCGACCGGGCTGTCGAAACCGGCTACTTCTACACCAACCCTGCGCTACTCAACGCGGTGCATCTGGCGCGCGACAACGGCAAGACCCTGCATCTGTTCGGCCTGTTGTCCGACGGGGGCGTGCACAGCCACGAATCGCACTTCCACGCCATGCTCGAACTGGCGCGGCGCGAGGGTCTGCGCAAAGTCTGCCTGCACGTGTTTCTGGATGGCCGCGATACACCGCCCAAAAGCGCAGAAATCTATCTCAAGCGCCTTTCCGACAAGATCACTGAAACCGGTGTGGGGCACATCGCCTCCATGATCGGCCGCTACTACGCCATGGATCGAGACCGTCGCTGGCAGCGGGTCAAGGCCGCTTACGACCTTTTGACCCAGGGCCGTACGGAATATTGGGCAGAGACGCCGCTGGCGGGGGTCGAAGCTGCCTATGCGCGCGGCGAAACCGACGAATTCATCAAGGCTACGGCGATTCTGCCGCCCGATGGCAAGCCCGTGACAATGGAAGACGGCGATGCGGTGGTGTTCCTCAACTTCCGTTCCGACCGGGCGCGTCAGTTGTCCCGCCCGTTCATTGAACCCGATTTTGCCGAATTCGAGCGCGAGGTGACGCCACGGCTTGCCACCTACTGCACCCTCACCGGCTACAGCGATGATTTCGATGTGTCGGTGGCGTTTCCGCCCGAGCGCATCAAGAATGGTCTGGGGGAGTATGTGGCGAATCTGGGGCTGCGCCAGTTGCGCATTGCAGAAACCGAGAAATACCCGCACGTCACGTTCTTTTTCAACGGCGGCGAAGAAGTCTCCTTCCCCGGCGAAGACCGGGTGCTGGTGCCCTCGCCCGACGTGGCGACCTACGACCTCAAGCCTGAGATGAGCGCGTTCGAAGTCACCGACAAACTCATCACGGCCATCAACAGCAAGCAGTACGACCTGATCATCTGCAACTATGCCAACCCCGATATGGTGGGGCACACGGGCGACCTGAATGCGGCGATCAAGGCGATTGAAACCGTGGATGCCTGTCTCGGCAAGGTCGTCGAGGCGCAGCTCGCGCGCGGCGGGGAAGTGCTGTTGACGGCCGACCACGGTAATGCCGAGCTGATGCGCGATGTGGAAACCCATCAGGCGCATACCGCGCACACCATGAATCTGGTGCCGCTGCTTTACCTGGGACGCCGCCACGCCACGCTGGCTGAAACCGGCGCGCTGGAAGACATCAGCCCCACGCTCCTGAAAATGATGGGCCTGCCGCAACCGCCCGAGATGACCGGCGAGTCGCTGGTGACTTTCGAGTAGGGTGAGCTCGCGATCGTTTTTTCTGCTGCTGTTGCTGCTTTGCCCGCTGGCCGTCAGTGCCAATCAGGCTGAGCGGAAACAAACCGAGCTGGATGCGCTTAAATCGCGTCTGCAAACCCTGCAAAAGGAATTTCAGTCCACGCAATCGTACCGCCGTGAAGCGGCCGACGAACTGAAATCGACCGAACAGGCTGTGAGTGCCGGGGTGCGCCAGTTGCGCCAGCTGGAGGGGGAACGCCAGCAAACCGAAAGTACGCTCGAAGCCCTGCGTCGCCAGATCGCCACAGTCGGCGCGCAGGTCGAGGCCGGACAAACCCGCCTTGTGCGCACGCTCAAAAGCGGTCATCAGCGTAGCGGAAATGATGCGCTGAAATTGCTGCTCAACGACGCGGATCCCAACCAGACAGCGCGCGATCTGCGTTATCTTGCCGCGCTGTCGCGTGCACAGCAGGCCCAGGTTGCGCAGCTGCGTGCGGATCTGGCCCGCCTTGCAGAGCTGCAACAGCAGGCACAGGACAAAACCGACGTCCTTGCGCGTCTGCGAACCGAGCGCGCCGCAGAACAGGAAAAACTGCTCAGCGAGCGGCGCGCGCGCGAGGCGGTACTACAAAAACTGTCGGCGCAAATCCAGCAACAAAGACGAGAGATCGAAACCCTGAAGCGTGACGAGCGCTCGCTCACGCAACTGGTCGAGCGCCTCAATCGCCTGATGGCCGAGCAGGCGGCGCGGGCAGCCCAGAAAGCCAGAGAGGCGCAGGCGCGTGAAGCCCGCAGGGCGAAAAAGGAACCCGAGAGTGCGGCGCGCAAACCGCTGGGTGTCAACACCGCCACGCCGGAAGCCTTCCAGGCAGACCGGCCCTTCTCAAGACTGAAAGGTAGCTTGCGTTTGCCAGTGGCCGGGGAACTGATGAATCGCTTCGGGGCTCCGAGAGAAGGCGGCGGAGTGAGCTGGAAAGGCTTGTTCATCCGCGCCGGACAAGGCACGGCAGTGAAGGCGATTGCGGCAGGCCAAGTCGTGTTTTCCGACTGGCTGCGCGGCTTCGGCAACCTCATCATCGTCGACCATGGCGAGGGCTACATGAGCCTATACAGCAATAATGAAAGTCTGTATAAGCAGGTGGGCGAGCGGGTCAGACCGGGCGATTCTCTTGCCTCTGTGGGCAATAGCGGCGGCCAGCCTGACACCGGCCTGTATTTTGAAATGCGGCATCAGAGCCGCCCGGTAAATCCCATGCTGTGGGTGAAATGATCATGACACGTCGAGAAAAAATGACGCACAAGGCCAAATTCGTTCTGGTGGGACTCGCAGGTTTGCTGGCAGGGGCCGCGCTGACCGTCAATCTCTCGGCGGTGGCGGACAAGGACGCGCAGACTGCGCTGCCTATCGAGGAATTGCGCGCCTTTACCGACGTATTCGCTCGCATCAAGAACGATTATGTCGAACCGGTCGACGACAAGAAGCTGATCAATGAGGCGATCAACGGCATGCTGACCGGTCTTGATCCGCATTCGGCCTATCTCGATGCCGAAGGCTTCAAGGATCTGCAAGTGGGCACCCAGGGTGAGTTTGGTGGCCTGGGGATCGAAGTGGGCATGGAAGACGGCTTCGTCAAGGTGGTGTCGCCCATTGAAGATACGCCCGCGTTCAAGGCCGGCGTCAAGGCCGGTGATCTCGTCGTCAAGCTCGACGACACGCCGGTGAAAGGTCTGACGCTGAACGATGCGGTCAAGCGCATGCGCGGCAAGCCGGGCTCGACGATCAAGCTCACCATTGTCCGCAAGGGGGTCGACAAGCCGCTGGTGCTCACGCTGACCCGTGCCGTGATCAAGATTCGCAGCGTGAAATCCAAGTTGCTGGAGAATGGCTACGGGTATGTTCGCGTCACCCAGTTCCAGGAGCACACCGGTGAATTGCTGGTCGAGGCGCTGAGCAAACTCTACAAAGACAACAAGGCACCGCTCAAAGGCCTGATCCTGGATCTGCGCAATGACCCCGGTGGCCTGCTGAACGGCGCGGTTGCCGTTACAGCGGCCTTCGTCAAACCCGACAGCCTGGTGGTGTATACCGAAGGCCGCACCGAAGACGCAAAAATGCGCCTTACCGCAAGCCGCGAACACTACTTGCGCCCGATGCAGCTCGACTACCTGAAAAATCTGCCGGAGGGGGTCAAGCAAGTGCCGATGGTGGTACTGGTGAACAGCGGTTCGGCGTCCGCGTCGGAAATCGTCGCCGGCGCGCTACAGGATCACAAGCGTGCCGTGATCATGGGAACCCGCACCTTTGGCAAGGGGTCGGTGCAGACCATCCTGCCGCTCGGTAACGGCACCGCCATCAAACTTACGACGGCGCGTTATTTCACCCCGAACGGTCGTTCGATCCAGGCCAAGGGTATCGAGCCGGATATCGTGATTGAAGACCCGGCCATGTCCGAGAACGATGACGGTTTGGGTATTCGTGAAGCCGATCTCGACAAGCATCTGACCAATCCGGCGGGTGAAGAAGTGCCCTCGGTGCCGGTGAGCAAGGCGGATGACGCAAGCAAGCCCGCCAAGCCGGCCGATAGCAAAGAGAAAAAACCGGCACCGCTGGAACCCGGTGAAGTCGTGTCCAAAAACGACTTTCAGGTGAATCAGGCGCTGAACCTGCTCAAGGGTTTGCAGATTCTCCAGAATCGCTGAGCGGGGCAGTTACCGCGCTATACTCAAACCCCGTTGCGCGTGGGGGTGTCATGCGTCCGTGTGATCTCGAAAAAAGCCGGGAAATCGTGTTCCACCCCCTGCCGTCAGGGCAGGTGGAACGCGCCCTGGCCTTGATCGAAGGATTGGAGGGCCTGCGGGTCTCGCGTGGCAATCGCCCCAACACCCTGGTTGTGCGCTATCACGTTTGCGAATACACCCTCGAGGGCCTGGAATCGGCGCTTGTCAGCCAGGGCTTTCATCTGGACGGCAGCCTGATGAGCAAGTTGCGTCGAGCGCTGGCGCATTTCTGCGAAAACGTTCAGCGGCGCAATGTGGCTGCAAACGAACCCGATATCAAATCGCAGCAGGCCTTTGTCAAAGTCTATGATCGCCATTTGCATGGCGACCGTGATGAAACGCCGGAAGAATGGCGCGACTACAAATAGGTGCACGGCCGTTCCCATGACCCTGGATGATCGGCAACTGCTGCGATACAGCCGGCATGTTCTGCTGCCCGAAATCGGTATCGAGGGCCAGTTGCGGCTGATGGCCGCCCGTGTGCTGGTGGTGGGCGCAGGCGGGCTGGGATGTCCGGTTGCACTCTATCTGGGAGCGTCGGGTGTGGGCAGCTTGATGCTGGCCGACGGGGATGTCGTCGATCTGAGCAATCTGCAACGGCAGATCGGTCACCATACCGACTCAGTCGGCATCAACAAGGCCGATTCCCTCGCCAGTAGTGTGCGTGCAATCAACCCGGATGTCGTGATCAAGCCTTATCCCGTCGCCTTGTCCGGGACGGAACTCGACGCCGCCGTTAGCGCAGTGGACGTGGTGGTGGATGCGTCCGACAACTTTGCCACACGTCATGCCGTCAACCGCGCCTGTGTGGCTTGGGGCAAACCGCTTGTGTCGGGTGCGGCAATGGGTTTCTCGGGGCAGGTGGCCGTGTTCGATACGCGCCATCCCGATACGCCCTGCTATCACTGCCTGTTTCCTGAGCAAGCCGGCGAGCCCGAGCTCCGTTGTGCCGAAGCGGGCGTGTTATCGCCGCTGGTGGGCATCGTTGGCGCGATGCAGGCAGCGGAAACCCTGAAACTGCTCATGGGCGTGGGAGAGCCTCTTAGCGCGCGTTTGTTGCTGTGGGACGGCTTGCGTGCCGAGGCGCGGCAGGTTCGGGTGCCGCGCGATCCTGCCTGTACAGTTTGCGGAAAACGTCCGAATCAGACAGGCTGAGCCACAAGCAGGCGCGAGGTCAACAGCTCGATCTCGCCGCCAGGGGCGCGGGTGAATCCACTTTTGGCAAATTGATGCCAGCGACCTACGACCGTGCAGAGTAGAAGGTTGGCGAGCGGCCCGCTGAATTCGGCGGAGGGCTCGCCGGCGAGCCGCAGGCATTGCCGGAGCTGGGCTTCGATTCGGTCGTGCAACTGGTTGATACGCTTTTGCAGGCGCTCGTTTTCGTGCACCAGCGCTTCGCCGATCAGCACGCGCGTCATGCCCGGATTTTTGGCCGAAAAATTCAGCAGCATCGCCAGAATGGCTTCCACCTGGGCAACCGGCGAAGTGGTGTCGGCGGTAATGCGGGCAACGAGGCCGAACAGGGTTTGTTCGATGAATTCGATCAGGCCTTCGTACATCTGGGCCTTGCTCGAAAAATGCCGGTACAGAGCGGCTTCCGACACGCCTATGCGGGCGGCGAGTGCGGCGGTGGTGATTTTTTCTGGCTGCGGTTCCTGCAGCATGGCCGCGAGCGTCTGCAAGATTTGCAGGCGACGCTCGCCCGGCTTTCTGGCTTCCCCTTCCATCGATCATCCTTGTCGTTTTCGTGACGGGATTATCAACGAAATTGGAAAAGTTTGGTGGGCCTGCACGGACTTGAACCGTGGACCAAGGGATTATGAGTTTGCCCGTGACGCAGCATGCCTAGGAGAAGCGAGCGAAAGCATGCGTAGCGTACGGAAGGCGAAAGTAGTTTAGTGACAGTAACTTAGCGAAGTTCAGCGGAGCCGGGCGGACATGACGGCTGTACCGTCAGCGTACCGCTCACGCGCCCCGCTCTGCGTCCGCAGCTACTGTGGTCGAACTGCCATCAGGTGCCGTCTCCACCATTCGGCCTTGCTCGTCCCGATGGAACGTGGCGATGCCTTTGGCATGAAGGTTCTCGACGCTTCGCCGCACCGCCTGCTTTGCGAGCTGGTCCAGCTCGCTGAACGTGCGGCCAAACACGCGGCCACCTTGAGTCTTGGCTTCAGTCATCGTTTCAATCCTCCACTGGCGTTTGATCCTCGAACCCTGAACCTTCGAGCGGAACCCCGCCCTGGGCCAAGACCTCTTGGCCTCTGAGAATGGCGACGATCTGCGAGAAGGCCTCGGCCAGCGCCTCGGTGCCTTGCTGGTTCGTCTCCCGATAGCGCCGCAGTGCGCTCTCGATGGTGGCGACAACCGAATCCAAGTCGCGCGACCCGTCGCTGAAGATTTTGAAGAAGGTCAGCCAGGCCAGAACCGGGATGCCCGAAGCCTCCTGCTTCTTGGTCGATGCGACGAAGTCGTCCAGCAGCCCATACCGCGCCACGCGCCCGAAGTTGCCGCCGCCGTCATCGTCGGCACGGTCTGAGCATTGGTCAGTCTTGACCGCAGGGTAGGGTGTCTGGTGGGTGGCCGGGGTGATGCCGCCATTGCCCCCGCGCTGGGTGCGCATCGTCTGCCAGTAGTAGTTACGCAGCTCGGCGGCATAGCGCGCCTCGCCTACGAATGGGCGCAGCAGCTTGGGACTACCCGCGACCACGTCGCTCAACACCCACGGGAAGACAACCAACAAATCAGCAGGGGCGCAAGCGTTGGGCGTCACGGTGTAGCGGAAGGTCGGCTCTCCCTCCTTGGACAGCGCGAACCAGCCTTTCAGCTCGATCCCCATGATGATCGGCGTTTCGCCTGGTGACTCAGTGACCAGGCGCACATCCGGGAAGGCCTGCGCCTGGCGCTCGAAGCGATAGAGCGCATAGCGCCCGTCCACGTCCCACACCTCGCGCAAGCTGTTCAGCCCATTGACGACCGCGTCCTCGATGGACGCGCCGAGAGCCGAATTCAAGGTGAAGATGTCCGTCGCCCGGAAGTCAGAGATCCGAAGCGAAGTCTTGAATTCCTCCGGCAGCGCGTAGAGCGTCTTGATGACGTTCTCGTAGAGCTTGCGATGCGGCCAGCTCGCGTCAGGCCCGCCCGACTTCTCGGGCTTCGGGATTACGGGCACGGCAGCAACAGCCGGTGCAGCGGCTGCGGGTGTAGGGGGCGTGGTCTTAGGCGGCATGCTGTCTCTGTTCCTCCATGCGTGTGAATTCTTCTCTGAGGCGTGCTGCGGCCACTTGGAAGTAATCGGGGTTGATCTCCGAAGCGTAGGCCTGGCGTCCCGTCTGCATCGCAGCTATAGAAGCCGAGCACAACCCGCCGAACGGTTCCCAAACCACGTCACCCGGATCGGTGCAGGCCAGAATCTGGCGCTGCATCAGGGATAGCGGCTTCTGGTTGGCGTGCAGATAGCCAATGCTCGACTTGGCCCGAATCCGCTCGCTTCCGTGAACGGCTGGCTCCTGCCAAATGTTCGTGACTCCGTGGGCATGCGTCCACTTGGAGCGCATCTGCCGCCAAGCGGCCTCGGTGACTGGCGTTCTGCCGTCAATCGAGAAATAGGGCCGTGTGGTGGGCTTCCCGTGCTTGTTGCAGTAGTCGGCCATGCGAACGATGGCCTCGGGCGGCGGGAAGTACCAAAGGTGGCACTGCGTGAGGTACTTGCGAGTGGCAGCGTTCGCCACCCCGCAAGCCTCGTTGGCCTTGAACATCGGCAGGCCACTACGCATCCACTCGTGGCGAACCCAATCCTTGATGGTCAACTGCTCGCCCTTGTCGCCCGGCAGTAGGTTCCGCTTCGTGTAGCGAACGGCGACCTCCGAGACAACCGGCATGCCTCGAATGGTCTTGCTATTGCAGTTGCCCGCGACGTGGGCGATGCCCTTGTCCCAGATGTTGCATTCCTCGTACTGCCAGCCGTGCATCTCCAAGACGGGATGCACCAGCGCCCATCCGACTTCCGTACACCAGAACCAAAGAGTCGTGTCTGTGCGCGCATGGGCTGACCAGGCGGCGACGTGGGGGGCGTACCACTCTGCAAGATGGCTCGGTGTCTTCGGCTCGCCCGGGAACTTGCCAAGCCCATAGGGGCCATCGGCCACGATGCAGGTCGGGGCGGCCCACTGCGCGTAGCACTTCATCGCGTCTTCGCGCTCGATTAGCACGTCACCCGCGCGCGCGGCCTTGGGCTGGAACGGGGTCGACCTGGTCTGCTCGCCTCGGGTGGGTGTCACCACAGTAAGGCGCGAGGCTCCAGCGGCCTTGCGGGTGTTAGCAGACATGGCGGTTCTCCTGTGCGTTGTTCTGATTGCCCGCGCGGCGGCTCAAGCGCCACGCGCGGAAGTCTTCATCGTCGTCGATCATCATGAAGGCCATCCCGCGAACCACGTCGCCAGGACTCATGGGGCAGCCGTTGGCCGCGCTGTATTCGGCCCAGCGGCTGATGCACCAGGCGGCGTCATCGTTGAAGCCCTCAAAGTGCAGCGGCCAGCTCGGGCACGGCAGGTAGTACGTTGCTCCGGCCTTGTCGTCGTTCTTCGCAACCCATGCCCAGAAGTCCCAAGAGTCTTCCTCGGCGAGTGATCGCATGGTCAGCTCTTGGGCCAGCTCGGCCAGCGTCCAGCATTCGCCGGTCTGCTCGTACAGATAAGCCGCGTACTGCTCCATGAGACGGCAAAGCTCGTCATCAAGACCATAGAGCTGCGGCGACGTAGTCGGGAAGGCAAGGCGCGGGGATCGCCTCGCGCCCGCCTGGAGTGGGACAATTGAAGTAGCCATGATGCACCTCGGTAACAGGTGGGTTGTGGTTAGGCGACTGGGGTGTTGACGCACCCTAGTCGCCGCCTTTCTATCGACGCCAATAACCAACGCCGACTGCATTACTGATTCGCTGAGGCGCGAACCAGAAAATCCCTTATCAGTTGAATCGGTCACGGCAGCAATTCCGCCTGCCTGGGCGTAGTTCTGGTATTTCTCAATGCCTCGGCTCGATCAGGCCTAGCCTTTCGCAGCCTGCCGGGCAAATATCCTGAAGCATCGACCTCAAATCTTGGAATACCAAGCTCGCAAAGATATTTCTGAGCGCCCTCAAGGGTGAACAAACGAATATCACCGCGAGAAGTTGCAAGCAGCCTTTCTTCGGCTGCATATGCAATAGAAACAGCGAAGCCGCCTGCCTTTCCAATAAGGCACGCTCTGGTTATGGAGTTGGCTCGGACCAGCTCGCGCATGACCGGTTCTTTGATGGTTTCGAGCATGTCAGGCAACAATCATTGATGGCGGCTTTGTTGTTGAGTCTACCATCACTCAACGTTAACTGACTCGTCGCTAACCCCTATCCGCCGACTCACACGGCAGGCATGTCAGTCGCCTCGCCCTCGCCTCTGATGAAGGCTTGGAGCATCCGCGACATTGGCCCATCAAGCGCGTCCGGGACGGTCGCCATGAGCTGCTGATGGCGACGCACGCCCGTCGCCCTGGCCGCCGCCCTGGTGGCGTCGTCCACAAGCTCAGGCTCAAGGGCAAGGGCCATCTTCATGAACTGATCAAGCACCGCGAACTGGAACTGCTGCGCTTGAAAGAGCTGCGTGAACCGGCGATGCAGCTTGGTGAGCTGCGCCGCCATGCGGTCTTCAACGCCTGCCAGCTCGGCAGCCGCGCTCTGCCGGTCAATGGCCTGGCGAAGCGCAAAGCGGTGGTAGTCCGCGAGGCTCATGCCCGCCTCATCGGCTGCGGCTTTGGCGGCATCAAGTAGGTCTTGAGGCAGTCGAAGGGTCTTGTGGACCAATTGGGAGGGGGTTTTCTTAGGCATCCTCTGTGTGGCACCGAAGTTGCGATATGTGCCACAGTATAAATGTGCGCCGGGAAAAGGAAAGTCAACCCGCGAAGTGTGCATCCGTGCCACATTCTTTATGTTCCACTAGCCTTGTTTTCCCCGGCCCTGACACTCATTTGTAAGCAAAACATAAGCACCTGGCCCGCCCCGCCTGACGATATAAGCAAAACATGAGCAAAACATAAGCAAAAAAGTAGCACTCGAAGGTCCACATAAGCAAAATATAAGCAAAAAATTAGCAACCCTTCGCTTAATTGCTATTCAGGCCATTTCCTCGCACAATAAAGAGGCCCTACTTGGGGCTTTCTTCCTGACGCTTGTCGGCAGGCGGGCGGGTGATGCGAAAGCCAACCCCTCGTGAGTCTCCGCACCTAAAGCTGGGCGGCAACGCCCTACATCCGCGATGCCGTGTCGGGGCTAGCGGTGACGATGCAGCCAAGGTGCTACCGATGGCGCAGCCTGGCGCTGCAACTGATGCCGGTCCCGGCGTAGCTCCCGTGAAGCAGACCACGGCGAGACAGGTCTAACCGCTGTTCGTCATGAACACCACAAAGGGCAAGGCCATGCCAGTTACTGACAAACCAAGCGCACCCGGCAGGGGTGCATCGCTCGCACCAGGCGGGCTTGTGTCGCCAACGACAATTGACCGCGCGCAGCTCCGGCTGAAAAAGGTTCGGCGCAAAGAGGTACGCGAGCCCGTGAGCGTGCAGGACGCCTTGCAGTTACTGCGCCCGCAGATCGTCCGACTGGTGAGGCTCGGCTACCAGTTGAAGGAGATTGCTGAGTTTCTTGCCGATGACGGCAAAGGCGGCGGCATCGAGGTCGATGCGCAAGCCTTGGCCGATGTCGTTGCAGCGGGTAGATTGGGCACCAGGTCAAAGGCCGGTCTGCCGGTTCCGATCACCGGAAACATGCCCGAGCTATAAGATTGGACAAACGCGGTGACCGCTTGGCGGTCTACCCCCTGCGAAGGCAGGTCGGGCGGAAGTAGCGAAAGCGACACCTCTCGCTAGTCTCAGAACCTAAAGCCGGGCGTGTAAGCCCTATATCTGCGCGGTCGTATCGGGATCGGCGGTGACATCCGGCCAAGGTTTCAATCCGATGGATTCAGCCATCGTGCGCTGATACTGAAGCCGGACCCGGCGTAGCTCCCGTGAAGCAGACCACGGAGAGACAGGTATTCAAGTTCGTTCCTCAACGGGCTTCCCTGTCATCGGGTCGGTTCTCGCTCTCCCTCCGGCATGGAAGCCCACACCTGAAAGGGCTAGGCCATGTCGCAACTCAAGCACTACGGGGAGCATTCCCCCGATGTCGTTGACGCGGATTTCCGCGTCGTCCCCACTCCCCCAGCTCGCGCATCGCGGTCGCTGCCGGTCTTCCGGCTGCTGACGGTCGCGCCGATCCTGCTCGCCATGTTCGGCGGGGCGCTCAATCTCTGGTCGGGCAATGCCGCCATGCTGGGCGCATTCGCTGGCACGGTCGCATTGATCGGCCTGAATGCCTGGTTCGATCCCTCCCGGCTGCGCCCGCTGGCTCTGCCCTTGGTGGTCATCGCTGGCCTGGCAGTCTTGTTCCTGGTCGGGAGGCACGTATGAGCAGCGCCGCAGGTTCTCTCGCTGCCCTGGCTCTCATGGCGGCCTTCTTCGTGGGGGTGCGCGGCGTCATCGCCGCCATGCGCGGTGATGTTCGGCAGGCCTTCGCTCTCCTGCAAGAAGCAGAACAGCAGTCGCCGGGCCATATCGCTACGTCCTTGCTGAAGGTGCTCGCGGGCTTCGGCCTGGCGCTCCTGCTGGCCGCGCTCACCGGCTGCGGTGAGAAAAAGCCCGAGGTCGATCAGAAGCTCGTCGATTGGTTCATCGCGCATGAGGCCGACGCTCGCGCCGAGCTGAAGAAGTGCGCCGAGCTTTCCAAGGGCAAAGCGCCCGAGTGGAACAACACCGACGAAGGGCTTCGCTGCCGCGCGGCCACCCTCGCCGGGAACACCTTTCAACCCGAGCCGCTGGCTCAACCCCGTCAATTCCGTGGAGGTTCCAAATGAATCGCAAGCACTTCATCGCCCTGGCCGTCGCCGCCTCGTTCACTGCCATCGCCCCGACCACGCAAGCCGGTTCGGTCGCGGGCTTCGGTGGTTCGACCGAGATCACGCAGCTCGCCAACAACATCGAACTGGTGCAGCAGTACGCACAGCAAGTGCAGGCCTACGCCACGCAGTTGCAGCAGTTCCAGACTCAGATTCAGCAGTACCAGAACATGGTGACGAACACGCTGAACATCCCCAATCAGGTGTGGGGCACGATCCAGAACGATCTGATGGGCGTTGCCAACGTGGTGCGCCAAGGGCAGGCCCTGGCCTACTCGGCACAGAACATCGGCACGCAGTTTCAGAACACCTTCAAGGGCTTCTCTTACCCCCAGGGCTTCAACTTCAAGACCGACTATCGCAACTGGTCGCGGGCCACGCTGGACGGCATCAAGGGGGCCTTCGAGGCCTCGAAGATGCAGGCTGACCAGTTCGCCACCGAGGAAGGCGTTTTGATCGGCCTGCGGTCGCAGTCGCAGTCAGCTCAAGGCCAGATGCAGGCGCTGCAAGTGGGCGCGCAGATCGCGGAGCAACAGGTTCAGCAGCTCCAGAAGCTGCGCCAGCTCATGATGGTTCAGATGCAGGCACAGAACTCCTACCTGGCCGCGCAGGAACAGAAGGATGCGGCCTCGCGCCTGGCGCTCGATGACTTCTTCCGGTTCTCTGACCCGCGCCAAGGTTCGACCAACTTCCGAGGGGGTAGCCGATGAACTCCCTAGCCTCTCCGAAAGGGCAATGGCTGCGCCTTGGCCTGCACCTCGGCGCGCTGGCCGTGCTGGCTGGTGTGAGCCTGTCGGCGCACGCCGACACCCGCATCATGGACGACATCGCGCAGCAGTACAAAAACGCGAGCGTCGGATGGAGCGGCACCCTCCTGGGCTTCGCCAATCGACTGTTCGCACTGCTGGCCCTCATTGAGTTGGCCTGGTCGGCGGCGGTGTGGGTGCTGGACAAGAACGAGTTTCAATCGTTCTTCGCGGCCATCGCCAAGAAGATCATGTGGATCGGCATGTTCTATGCGCTGCTGCTGAATGGCCCGGTCTGGATTCCGGCCATCGTCGATTCGTTCGTCGATGCCGGGGCGGCGGCGGGTGGTGGTGCTGGCCTGAGTCCGACCGATGTCTTCAACACGGGCATCATGAACGCGGCAACCCTGGTCAGCGGCATGAGCGCGCTGGACATCCTCAAAGACCCGGCAATGATGATGTTCGGCGGGCTATCGGCCATCATCATGGTGCTGGCCTTCGCCGTGATCGCCGGTCAGCTCTTGATCGCCCTGGTTGAAAGCTACATCGCCATTTCTGCGGGCATGCTGTTCCTGGGCTTCGGTGGCTCGCGGTGGACGACTGACTTCGTTCAGAAGTTCATCGGCTATGCCGTGGCAACCGGCGTCAAGCTGTTCATGCTGTACCTGGTCATCAGCATCGGGAACACGCAGGCGCTGACCTGGGCACCCATGCTGACCAACGCACTCGGCGCAGCGGCAGGAGACAAGTTCAATGTCATTCTGACCGTGATGGGCGGCTCTGTGCTGCTGGCCTTCCTGGCTATGCAGATTCCTTCGATGGCTGCTTCAATGCTCGCCGGTAGTCCGACGCTCACGGCAGGCGGCGCAGCGGCCACGGGCGCGGCGATCGGTGCCGGGATGGTGGGCGCTGGTGCGGCATTGGCCTCGACTACGGTCGGCGCTGCCAAGGCAGCCGGAGGCCTGGCCTCCGCAGCTCGGGCCGCATGGGGCGAAGCCGGTGCGGGTGGCGCATCGGGCATCAGCCGGGCCGTCTCGACCCTTGGCAACATGGGGAGCGCGGCAGGCTCCGTGATGAAGTCCAGCGCGGCGAGTTCGCTCGCACCGACGTTCGGCGGCCGCATGGCCGAGGTCAGCTCGGCGCGCGCCGCAGAGAAAGGCGCGGCTGCGGGCGGCCCTTCACCATCGGGCGGGCAGTCGGGGGCACCATCAACGCCACCGGCCCCGGCACCAGCCGCCGATTCGTCGGCTGGATCGACATCGAGCGGTCAGGCTCCGGCTGGTGGCTCTGGTGAAGCCGCTGCGGCACTCGCGCCAGCATCGGAAGGCGCGGCCAGCACCGGGACGCCATCAGCAGCGCCGACAGTGGCCCCGCCACCAGGCGCAGGCGGTGAGTACGACAAACCGGCGTACATGCGTCGGCAAGCTGCGCCAGCATCCCCAGCGGCTGCGCCATCGACCGAGCCCACTTCAGCCAGCTCGGGCAGCAGCCCGCCCGCAGAAAGCGGCGCAGCAGTAACGCCAGCACCGGCACCGGCTGCTTCGACCTCTGCCGGGCAGACAGTCGCCCCGCCTGTTGAAGCCTCCGCAGCGGAAAGTGCAGGCGCAGGCGCTGACTCGTCGGTATCTGCTGGCAGTTCATCGGCGCAGGCGGCGCCTGTGGCGGCGCCAGGAGCGAGCCAGGCGAACAACACCGCCGGGGCAGCTCCAACCGCGCCTGCGCCTATTGCGCCAAAGCCGCAAGGCCCCGGGCTTCAAGAACGACTCGACCAGATGCGCAACGTCCGCCCTCCACAGCTGCCCCCTGACGCATCAGCACCAGCAACCGTTTCGATTCGCTTCGACGGACACCACGACTGACCCGGAATAGGTGGGGCGCGGTCAAGCATGGCCGCCCGCCGCGCAAAAGCTCTGAGTCCCCGGCAGAGTCCCACCGAATAGCCGGGGACACCTACACCAAGGCCCGCCTCCGCGCGGGCCTTTCTTCGTCTGGATGGTGACAGGCCTTCGACCTAGCCAGCTCGTCACTGTCACCACTCAGCGAGCCCTGTCGGGAGCCGCCCCGCGCGCCTGGTCAACCCGCACCGGGCGATGCCCGGAAAACTTCGAGCGCATAAGCGGGCCTACAAGCGACGAACGCCCGTCACCGCAGGCTACCCCTTGCCCACGCCACGAAAGCGCCGCCAAGAGGTCATAGCGCAGCCGATGACGCCTCACCCCTTCTTTCCCCAAGCGCAGCGCGGGCGGGACACCTTCACCGCCGATCACGTGGTCACTATCCACAGACAGGCGGGCTCCTACTACCAGCAAGAGTTATCGGAAAACCTTAAAGGCAGAACCGTACCGGTTTAGGGGGGGTGGGATTCAGCGCACGCAGGGGGGGCGATTCAGCGTGAATTCATCGTCCAAGGGGGGGGCGATTCAGCGCAAGGAGGGGGGGCGATTCAGCGTGGACAAGTTGGCGAGATCACAGGCTTGTAAACAGAAACGGGCCGCCTGTGGCGACCCGTCATGCAAGGGGGGGGCGATTCAGCGTAAGTGGATCAGCCGCCTTTGTAGGCGACTGGCGGAGGTGACGCATGAAGCAGCACGCCACCGGGCACCTGTTTGACCTGCGCTCGCGGGTACACAGCGAGCGCAGCGTTCAGGGCCGGCAAGAATTCCTTCTTGAAGTCCTTGTCAGGGTCCTTCCCTCGATACTCCTGGGCAAACTGCGCCCTGAGCGTCTTCCAATGCAGCACGATGGGCCTGCCCTCGATCCGATGCAGTCGATGAGCGAGCCAGGTGTAGACATCCAACGCCAGAGCCGATCCCTTCAACGCCATCAGTGCCCGGTTATCGAGTGGAACCCCGTGCTGCTCCAGTTCGCGGAAGTAGCACTCAGACAAGACCATGACACCGGGCCATAGGGGGCGCTGACCAGTGTCACGCGCGGTTAGCCAAGTGTCGAACTGCTCCACAGGCTGACCGTTGTAGGTGCGACCGCGGTAGCCGAGCTGCAATCGGCATGCAGCAAGGGCGTGCATCTGCTTACGCAACATCGCATAGCCGCCCCGCACGCCGCCGCTGGTGGATTGCCCGAGGATTCGCAGGAACTCCCCGGCACTCTCGCCAATGGGAATCTCGCGGGTCTTGTGCCGCTTCGCGTAGGTAGACACCCACGCCAACGCAAGGCGCGGTGTAGCCCCATAGGGCACTGCCTGCAAGATCGGGCCTCTGCCCTCGTCGAGATAGCCAGCTTGAACGCTGACCCATGCGGCCCCCGACTCACGCATGAAGCGATCCCCTTTGACTCTTGAGCGAGGCAGGCCGACTTGGCACAAGACCGCATGCGTGAAAGCCATGTCATCGCCGGTCGGGGCTGCGCTTCGGATGGCCACGGATGCCTCGATCAGCCGTTCCGCTCGGGCCGACTGCGCCAACACCGGCGCTGCGTCTTGCAATGGGGCTTGCTGCCGTTCGCGCAAGGCAGCAGCCAAGGGTTCAGGCAGCAGTGCCTGAACCTCGGCAAAGGATGAAGCCCCCACTCTCAGCACGATCAGACTGAGTCGGGATCAATTCACGGCTTCAATGATCGCGGCGATCTTGGCCGTGTCGAAGTAGACCCGCCGCCCGAGCTTCTTGCGTGCTGCGTTGATCTGGCTCGCCCAACCCTGATTTCCTCGGAGGCTGATTCGCAGCCCGTCCGGGGAGCGATGGAGTTCCTGGGCCAAATGGCCCAAGGTCATCAGCGTGCCGTACTTGGTGGTGAGTGCTTCTTCCTTGGTCATGTTCAGACTCCGCATAACTCCGAAAACATTCGGATATGCAGGAAGTCTGTTCAATTAGAAGCCGCTGCGGAAGTCTGGCGCATATGGCGCATATGGCGAACAAAACGCGCAAACCCGCATGAATACTGGCTTTTCGCGCTGTGGCTTTTTTTCACGCGCGAGACTTGATAGCCAAGATTTGGAGCGCTTCAGCGGTCATCGAACACCGCCAATCGGCGTCCGACAAATCCGCTTGGTGACAAACACCGCGCCTGGCCAGCGCGCACCTGTCACCATCAATCGGAGGACTCAGGCGGTTCGACCAAGACGGTCGAGCTTTGCCACCAAATCCTCGGCGCGCAGATGCGTGTATCGCTTCAGCATCTGCATGGACTTGTGCCCGCTGATGGCCGCGACCTCTTGATCGCTCAACCCAGCCTCGACGAAGCGGCTGACGGCCTCATGCCGAAGGTCATGAAACCGGAAGTCAGCACAGCCGACTGACCGCTTGATGTCGAGCCAGACCTTGTTGAAGTTGTAAGGCCGCCGCTTCTCGTCTTTGCCTGGCTCACCGAAAAACACAAGGTCGGTGTCGATGGGGCGAACGGGGTTGGCGAGGGCCTTCTTGAACAAGGCTGTCGCCTCGACCGAAAGCGGTACGGTACGCGGCAGGGTGTTCTTCGTCTCGACCAGGCGCACAACGCGCTTTGCTAAGTCCACTTGGCTACGGCGCAGGGTGACGATCTCCGACGACCGCATGCCCGTCTCGATAGCGATGCGGACGATCCATCCCAGCATCGGGTTTGAGTGCCGATCTACAGCGGCCAGCAACCGGGTCTCCTCGGTCTGGTCAAGCCGCCGATTCCTGCCCGGGCCTGGCGCGGGACGCCTGACGTTTAGAACAGGGTTGAAGGGCAGGCCTAGACCCCATTCCTTGACGGCCACCGTGAACAGGTGTCCGAGCAAGGCGAGTTCAAGGCGCACCGTGTTCGCTGCCCTCGGGATCGGCTTCCCCGCCTCGTCCCTTCTGTCTTCACCGGCTAGCCGCTTGTCTCGGTACTGGGCGACCAGCTCGGGCGTCACGGCGGCGAGGGAATACTTGCCGAAGAACTCGATCAAGGGGACGGAGCGCTTGTGTTCGCCCGTCTGAGTCAGCGGCCTCTTGGTCGGAGTCACCTCCGACAAGTACCGCTGCATAGCCTTCTCGAAGGTCAGGCGCTCGGAAGGAGCGCGCTGCACGAACATGCCGCGAACCATCTCGTCCTCGGTTCGGCGAGCCCAATCCTCGGCGTCCTTCTTCAGCCGGAAGGTCTTGATGGTGGTCGGGAAGCCGGTCTTGCGGATGACGGCCTTCCACGTCCCGGAAGGCGTCTTGACGATGGTTGCCATAGGTCTCGGTACAGGGCGGGTGTACCGCCACTGTACCGAAACTGTACCGAAGCGGCAAACTTCGGCGCTGTTGGTAGGCCGTGCTGGATTCGAACCAGCTACCAATCGATTATGAGTCGACTGCTCTAACCTATTGAGCTAACGGCCCTTTTTCTGTTTTTGCCCGGCTTCTTCCTCCGGGTCTGAGTGATCCTTCACGGGCCTCCGAAAGCCTCGGGTTAGTGGATTATGAGTCCCCTGCTCTAACCAACTGAGCTACAGGCCCGGTAGAAACGGTGCGTTTACTGTTCCCCGCTGCCGACAAAGCTCTTCAGCTTTTCCGAACGGGTGGGGTGGCGCAGCTTGCGCAGGGCCTTGGCCTCGATCTGGCGGATGCGCTCGCGGGTCACGTCGAACTGCTTGCCGACTTCTTCCAGCGTGTGGTCGGTATTCATTTCGATGCCGAAGCGCATGCGCAGCACCTTGGCTTCGCGTGAGGTGAGGCTGTCCAGTACTTCGCGGGTGGCGTCGCGCAGGTTGGCGTAGATCGCGGAATCGTCGGGCGACAGCGTGCTCGAATCCTCGATGAAATCGCCCAGGTGCGAATCCTCGTCATCACCGATCGGCGTTTCCATCGAAATCGGTTCCTTGGCGATCTTCATGATCTTGCGGATCTTGTCTTCCGGCATTTCCATCTTGATCGCCAGCGTCGCGGGATCGGGCTCGATGCCGGTTTCCTGCAGGATCTGCCGGCTAATGCGGTTCATCTTGTTGATGGTTTCGATCATGTGCACCGGGATGCGGATGGTGCGCGCCTGGTCGGCGATGGAGCGCGTGATCGCCTGACGGATCCACCAGGTTGCGTAGGTGGAGAATTTATAGCCGCGGCGGTATTCGAATTTGTCCACCGCCTTCATCAGGCCGATATTGCCTTCCTGGATGAGATCGAGGAATTGCAGGCCACGGTTGGTGTATTTCTTGGCGATGGAAATCACCAGACGCAGGTTGGCCTCGATCATTTCGCGCTTGGCGCGGCGTGCCTTGGCTTCGCCGGTGGACATCTGTTTGTTGATGTCCTTGAGATTCTTGATCGGCAGGCCAACGCGATCCTGCATCGCGATCAGCGCTTCCTGATGCGCCTTGATCTCGTACTGCAGGCGGGCCAGCGTGGAGCAATAGCCTTTCTTTGCGCCGATTTCCTTGTCGAGCCAGACGAGGTTGGTTTCGTTGCCGGGGAAGGTTTTGATGAAATGGGCTCGCGGCATGCCGGCGCGATTCACGCAGAAATCCATGATCTTGCGTTCGTGCGAGCGGACTTCCTCGACAGCAGTGCGAATTTGTTCGCAGAGGTTGTCCACCTGGCGCACCGAAAAGCGGATGGCCATGAGCAGTTCGGTGACTTCGGACTGCGCCTTCATATGCTGCGCGCTGCCCAGACCGTACTTGACGTGCGCGTTCTGTGCTTTTTTGTAGGCCTTGCGGATGTAATCGAACTGCGCGAGCGCCTCGGTCTTGAGTTGCGCCAGGTTGGCGGCGGCGACGGCAGCGCTGGCGTCTTCGTCTTCTTCTTCGTCCTCGGCGGCTTCTTCAACCTCGGCCTCGTCCTCGGAGGAGGCTTCGGCCTCGACTTCGACGAAACCGTCGATCAGTTCGTCGATACGCAGTTCTTCTTTCTCGACCTGAGTGGCCATGTCGAGAATCTGCTGGATGGTGAGCGGGCACGACGAAATGGCCTGCACCATGTGACGCAGGCCTTCCTCGATGCGCTTGGCGATTTCGATCTCGCCTTCGCGCGTGAGCAGGTCGACCGAGCCCATTTCGCGCATGTACATGCGCACGGGGTCGGTGGTGCGGCCGAATTCGGAATCGACCGTGGTGAGCGCCTGTTCGGCTTCGGCGACGACATCCTCGTCGGCCACGGCCGGCGTGGCTTCCTGCATCAGCAGGGTTTCGGCGTCGGGTGCCTCGTCGTAGACCTGGATGCCCATGTCGTTGATCATGCTGATCACGCCTTCGATCTGGTCGGCGTCCAGCACTTCGTCGGGCAGGTGGTCGTTGATCTCCGCGTAGGTCAGGAAGCCGCGTTCCTTGCCCAGTATGATCAGGTTCTTGAGCTGGGTGCGGCGGGCTTCCGCTTCGACCGGGGTCAGCTCTTTCAGGGTGATGAGCGCTTCGGGTTTTTTGGCGCCACCGCCCGGTTTTCTTCCACGTACAGCCACAGGCTTTCTCCGCTCAGAATTTCCGGCAAGGCGTGCAGCTCACAGCCGGAAAAAATCTTTCAAAAACCGAGCATTATACCGCAACGGCAGCCGTTGTCTTGGCATTTTAGGCAAGCTAGGAGCGTGCCAGTTCGGTCAATTCTGCGTGTTCGTCCGCACTGAGGCTCGACAGGGGGCGGGCAGCCAGTTCGCCCATGCGGCGTCGACGCCAGTCAGCGCGTATCTGATTGACTGCGCCGTCGAACTCAGTGTTCCAGTCCCATTGCTCGTCTGTGTCGAGCAGGTCAACCATCAGTTCGTCGATGAGTGGGGCAATCGAGCTGCCCCTTGCCGCTTCGGCCAGCATGGCGGGGTGTCCCGCCGCATGCAGTGAGGGTAGCCAGGTGGTCAGTTCGTGTACGGCGGCACTCATGGGGTCTTGCGGGTCAAGCCAACGAGTGTCCACTTCTGCGGCCCGTTGTGGATTCATGAGTAGTATGCGGGCCAGGCTCCGCAGGGTCGAAGGGGCCGGACGTCTGACGGGGCGGGGAGTGGGGCGAGCCGCGCGAGCGGAGGTGAAACCGGGTTGTCCCAACTCGTCGAGCGGGACGCGCGCGCGCTCCGCCAGTTGTCGCCGGATCAGGCTGGCCAGTAGCGGTGCGGCGATTTTGTCCAGCAGGGGACGCGCCTCTTTCAATAATGCCGCCTGGCCTTCCTGGGTGTTCAGTCGGCGGTCACGGGTCAGCTCGCGTATCAGGAAAGCGGATAAAGGGAGTGTGTCGACGTCCAGCAAGCGCTGAAACTGCTCCCGGCCCTGCGCGCGGATATAGCTGTCCGGATCTTCCCCTTCGGGCAGAAACAGGAAACGGACTTCCTTGCCGTCCTGCAAGGCTTCGAGCGTGTTTTCGAGTGCGCGCCAGGCCGCCTTGCGGCCGGCATTGTCACCATCGAAGGCGTAAATCAGCTGATCGGTGTGACGCAACAGGGTACGTGCATGGTGGGGGGTCGTGGCGGTTCCCAGGGTCGCTACGGCGAATTCCACGCCATGCTGGGCGAGCGCGACGACATCCATGTAGCCTTCGACCACGATGGCGCGGCCGGCAGACTTGATGGCGGCGCGCGCCTCGTACAGCCCGTAGATTTCCGAACCTTTGTGGAACAGCGGAGTTTCCGGCGAGTTCAGGTATTTCGGCTCGCCTCTGTCGAGTACGCGCCCACCGAAACCGACGATCTGGCCTTTGACATTGCGGATCGGAAACATGATCCGGTCGCGGAACCGGTCGTAACGCCGGCCTTCGTTTTCCACAACCAGTCCGGCGCTGGAGAGGGCTTCGGCTGAATATTCCTGGAACACCTGCTTCAGGGGCGACCCATCGGGTGCGTAGCCGATCCCGTATCGGGCGGCGATGGCACCGGTGAGGCCGCGCCGCTTGAGATAGTCGATGGCGTGCGGGGTGTCTTTCAGTTTCTGCTTGTAGAACCGGGCGGCCTGTTCAAGTGCATCCCACAGGGCGGGGGGCGGCTTGGGGCGATCCGGCGTCTGCGCCGATTCCGGAATGGCCAATCCCGCGTCCTGCGCCAGCGCGGCAACGGCATCGGGAAAGCTCATGTGCTCGTATTCCATCAGGAAACCGAGCGCGGTGCCGTGCGCGCCGCAGCCGAAGCAATGATAGAACTGCTTGGTGGGGCTGACTGTGAACGAGGGGGATTTTTCGCTGTGAAAGGGGCAGCAGGCCTGATAATTCTGGCCGGCTTTTTTCAGCGGCACGCGCCGGTCGATCACATCGACAATATCGACGCGAGCGAGCAGGGTGTCGATGAAATCGCGCGGGATCATGGTGGCTGCATGATAAACCCCGCAGCGGGGCTGCGGCCTTAGCCGAGGCGGGTTTTGATGAGGGTGGAAACCTGGCCCATGTCAGCGCGACCGGCCAATCGGGCTTTCAGAAGCCCCATGACCTTGCCCATGTCTTTTGCGCTGGTCGCACCGCACTCGGCGATGGCGGCGATAACGGCGGCCTCGACTTCGACAGCGGAGAGCTGTTCGGGCAAATAGGCTTGCAGTACGGCGAGTTCGGCCCGTTCAGCCGCAACCAGATCGTCGCGGCCCGCTGCCTGGAACTGGCTGATGGAATCTTTGCGCTGCTTGATGAGTTTTTCGACGATGCTGCTGACGGCAGCGTCACTCAGTTCGACCCGCTCGTCCACTTCTTTCTGCTTGATGGCAGCGAGCAGCAAGCGAATCGTGCCAAGGCGCGCGGTTTCCTTTGCGCGCATGGCAGATTTCATGTCGTCGGTAATGCGATCCTTGAGCGACATGGACAGGGTATTCCGCGCTGACGCGGAATCAATACATCTTGGGGGGGAGCTGCTGGCCGCGCAGGCGCTTGCTCTGGCGCTTGACCGCTGCTGCGAGCTTGCGCTTGCGCTCGGCGGTGGGCTTTTCGTAGAACTCGCGGGCGCGCAGTTCGGTCAGGAGACCCACTTTTTCGATGGAGCGCTTGAAGCGACGCAGGGCGACATCAAACGGTTCGTTTTCCTTGACTTTGACGTGAGGCATGTTGAAGACGGCTTCCGGGAACGTGGAAAAACGAGAATAATAGCAAGTCTTTCAAGTTTTTTCCAGCCCCGGGTTCGACTGGCCCGGTATCGCCCCATGCTCGTACTTGGCGTCGAATCTTCCTGTGATGAAACCGGCGTGGCGCTCTACGACAGCGCCCTCGGACTGAGGGCGCACGCCCTGCATTCGCAGATTGCCATGCACAACGACTACGGTGGCGTGGTGCCGGAACTGGCGTCGCGTGACCATATTCGGCGACTTCTTCCCTTGACGCGCGCCATTCTGGCTGAAAGTGGATGCGCGCTTTCGGATATTGACGGAGTGGCCTACACGCAGGGGCCGGGATTGGCAGGAGCGCTGCTCGTCGGGGCCGGAATGGCGCGGGCGCTGGCCTACGCCCTGAACATTCCGGCGATTGGCGTGCACCACCTGGAGGGGCACATGCTGTCGCCGCTGATTGCCGATGCGCCGCCGGAGTTTCCCTTTGTGGCGCTGCTGGTGTCGGGGGGGCATACCCAGCTGATGCATGTCGCGGGCGTGGGGCGCTATACCCTGCTGGGTGAAACGCTCGACGACGCGGCGGGTGAAGCCTTCGACAAAACCGCCCAGCTGTTGGGGTTGGGGTATCCCGGGGGGCCGGCTTTGTCGAAGCTGGCTGAAAGCGGCGATGCGGCGCGTTTTGCCCTGCCGCGACCGATGCTGAATTCCGACGAGCTGGATTTTAGTTTTTCCGGGCTGAAAACGGCAGTGCTCACGCTGGTGAAGAAGGTGGGGCTGGCGGCCTCGGCGGACATTGCGGCGGCGTTCCAGGCCGCAGCGGTGGATGTGCTGGTCGGCAAGAGCCTGGCTGCGTGCCGTCGCAGCGGGGCAGACCGCTTGGTCGTGGCGGGCGGTGTCGGCGCGAACCGGCGCTTGCGCGCACACCTGACCGCGGAGGCCGCCCGCCACGGGATCGAGGTGTTCTATCCGAAGTTGGAGTTTTGTACCGACAACGGTGCCATGATTGCCTACGCGGGCGCGCAGCGCCTCGTTCACGCACAGCCCGATTTGGGGTTCGCGGTCAGGCCCCGCTGGGATCTGGCAACGCTTGAGGCGGTCTGATCAGGGGCGCAGGAAAGGGAACGCCTGGCGCAAGCTGGTGAGCAAGGCTTCGCTGCCGGTGAGCTGCGCGACCTGATCGGGGAAGAGCAGAAAACCGACCAGAACGGCCATCAGGCATACCAGGATTACCGTGCCAAACACGCTTTCCGGTCTGAGCACGCCCCAATAGCGGCTGACGAGAAACAGCGTGTCCTTCCTGTGCTCGGACATCGACAACCAGCGCCGCAGCAATTTCACCGCCAGCCAGACCGCGTAGCCGCCCGCCAGCGAGGCGAACACGATGCGGAACGCCGAAAATACATCGAACTCACCGCCGATATACTGGTGGTAGACCCATGAGACGAAGCCCAGCGACAACGAGGCCAGCACGGCGATGGCGACGTTGATGAACAGCCGCCGCCGTTCCCGTGCCAGGTCGCGCTGGCGCTCGATGAAGAAGCCGTCTACTTCGCGCTTGAAATATTCGACCTTGTCCTGCACCAGTTCGGAAATTTCGAGCTTGGCCCGCACAATGCGCTCGTCCATCAGCGAACCGAGCCGCTCGCCTGCGTAATCGACCAGTTCGCGCACGTCGTCCTTGGTGAACTGGCGCTGGGCGTGCAGTTCTTCGGAAATCTTGTCGAGCTTGCCGTCGATTTCCTGGCTGGCCTGGAGAATCACGTCCTTGAGTTCGGTGCCGGCCTGCGATACGCCGTCCTTCACCACATCCGACAGCCGCTCGCCCGCGCGGTCGATCGCCTCGCGCGAGACTTCCGCCAGGCTGTCCCTGGCGTAGGTGATGGATTTTTCGAACAGGGCCATGGATCAGGAGGTGCGTCCGATACGGCCTTCCTCGCCGTTTGCCAGTTTGATGAGATTGCTCTTGTGACGGTAGACCAGGAGCAGCGCCAGCGCCAGCACCGCCATAGCCGTGTTGCCCCAGCCCATCAGCAAGGTGCTGTAAACCGGTGCGAGCAGGGCCGTGACGAGTGCGGACAATGAGGAAATCCGGAACAGCCAGGCCATCGCAATCCAGGTGGCGAGACAGGCGAGCCCCAGCCAGACATTCAGGCCGATGAGCACGCCCAGCGCCGTGGCCACGCCCTTACCGCCCTGAAAGCGGAAGAAGATCGGGAACAGGTGGCCAATAAAAACGGCGAGTGCAACCAGCAACACCGTGCCCGCATCTGCGCCCAGCCCTTGCGCGCCGGCGACGGCGACCCAGCCTTTCAGGGCGTCGCCCAGCAGCGTGAGCGCGGCCGCCGATTTGCGGCCTGTACGGAGCACGTTGGTGGCCCCGGGGTTGCCCGACCCAAAGCTACGCGGGTCGGGCAGGCGCATGAGTTTGCTGACGATGACCGCGAAAGACAGCGAGCCAATCAGATAGGCGGCAATGATGAAGAGCAGAGGGGTCATATTCAGTAGAATGGCGGGTTTTGGCGAGCCCGTACAGGGCGCGAAGCAATGGATATCTTGTTCTTGCGGGACTTTCGTCTCGAGTTGATTATCGGCGTATACGAGTGGGAGCGCAAAGTGCCGCAGCCGGTGCGGCTCGACCTGGAGATCGGCCTGCCGCACAGCCGCGCGGGCGGCACCGACAATGTGGCCGACACCATCGACTATGGGGCGGTCGCCAAGCGGGTCAAGGACTATCTGCACAATGCGCCGCAGCCGATCACGCTGGTGGAATCGGTGGCCGAGCATGTGGCGGCCATCGTGCGTGACGAATTTGGTTCGCCCTGGGTGAAGGTGTCGGTGACCAAATTTGCCATCGTTCCCGGCGTCAAGGAGCTGGGCATCATCATCGAGCGCGGCAGCCGCCTGTGATGGTCGAGCAGGTCGCCGCGTCTGCGGCCATTTTGCTCGCGGCGTATGTGATACGCGGCATTACCGGGTTTGGTTCCGGGCTGATTGCGGTGCCGCTGCTGGCCCTGTTTTTACCCTTGCAATTTGTCGTGCCGCTGGTGTTGCTGCTGGATTTCACGGCGTCGCTGGTGATTGGCGGCTTCAATGTACGGCGGGTGGACTGGCAAGAGGTGCGCTGGTTGATCCCGTTTGGCATGATCGGGGTGGGGCTGGGCACAGGCTTGCTGGTCAATCTGCCGGCGCAGCCCATGTTGATCGCGCTTGCGGTGTTTGTGTGCGTGTTTGCGCTGAAAACCCTGCTGGGCATTGGCGGTGACAAGCGCATATCCCGGCTGTGGGCGCTGCCCGCTTCGCTGACGGGCGGAACGGTCGGGGCGCTGTTCGGTACGGGCGGGCCGCCTTACGTGATCTATCTGACCCATCGCATCCGTGACAAAAGTGATTTGCGCGCCACCTTCTCCGCCGTATTCTTTGTCGAAGGACTTATGCGTCTCACCAGTTTTGTCATTGCGGGTCTGCTGATGTCGAAATCGGTCTGGCTGTCCTATCTGGCAGCCTTGCCACTGGTGCTGGGCGGGCTGTATCTCGGTGGCCGTGTCCATCTGGGGTTGAGCGCGCGGCGCATGATGCAGCTGGTCGGCGGATTGTTGCTGGTATCCAGCGTGACGTTGTTTTTCAAGGCCATGCATACATGAGCGAGACCGAAACTTTTCATTTTCAATCCATCCGGTTTGACGGCCTGGCTGCCGGTGCGAAGCTGATCGTGCTGGGTGCGGTACACGGCAATGAAACCTGCGGCACTGTGGCAATCCGGAGGGTGATTGCCGAAATCGAGCGCGAGGAACTGCGGCTGGCGGCGGGGCGGGTGACTTTTGTGCCGGTGACCAATCCGCTCGCCTACGCGCGTAAACGGCGCATGGGGGATCGAAACCTCAATCGCAATCTTGACCCGACTGCCACGCCGGCACAGTTCGAAGACCACATCGCCAACTGGTTGTGCCCCCTGCTTGCGGCGCATGACGTGTTGCTTGACTTGCATTCCTTCCATACCGCCGGGCAGCCGTTCGTCATGCTGGGGCCGGAGAACAATACGGGAACGCTGGAAAGCTTTGCGCGCGCAGAGGAAGAAACGGCACTGGCATTGCGGCTGGGCGTACAGCGTTTTGTCGACGGCTGGCTGGATACCTACGCCGCCGGGGTGGCACGACGGGCAGCGGCCGGGGTGTCGAGCCTGGAGGCTGACGCCCGTTATGGAGTGGGTACCACTGAATACATGCGGGCTCGGGGTGGCATTGCGCTCACACTGGAATGCGGTCAGCACGAAGACCCGCGCGCCCCCGAGGTTGCCTATCGGGCGATTCGAAACACGCTTGCCCAGCTTGGGCTGACGCCTGAGCCCGCCCCCCAGCCGGTGAAGGAAACCGAAGCCTTGCGCCTGTATTCGGTGGTGGACCGGGTTGCCGAAGGCGATGCGTTCACTCGCCCCTGGGCCAGTTTCGACCCCGTGAAGCAGGGCGACTGCATAGGCATACGCCACGATGGTGCTGAAGTCCGGGCCGACAGTGACGGTTATGTGGTGTTTCCCAATCCTGCCGCGCTGCCCGGACAGGAGTGGTTCTATCTCGCCCGGGCCAGCGGGCGGGTGTGATCAGCCACGTGGATGATGCTGCGCGTGCAGCGCCTTGAGGCGTTCACGCGCCACGTGCGTGTAAATCTGTGTGGTCGAAATGTCGCTGTGGCCGAGCAGCACCTGCACCACGCGCAGATCGGCACCGTGGTTGAGCAAATGGGTGGCGAACGCGTGCCGCAAGGTATGCGGTGACAGAGGCTTGTCGATCTGGGCCTGGCGCGCGCGCCGCCTGAGCAGATACCAGAAAGCCTGACGGGTCATGCCTGCCCCGCGGGGGGTCACGAATACGGCGTCGCAGCGTTTTGCCCCGAGCAGACGGGGCCGGGCCTCAATCAGGTAGCGACCCAGCCAGCGCACGGCTTCTTCGCCCAGCGGCACCAGCCTGTCCTTGTTGCCCTTGCCGGCCACCACGCGCAAGACGCCGTCGTTGAGCGCGAGCGCGGTGAGTTTCAGCGCAACCAGCTCCGAAACGCGCAGGCCGGTGGCGTAGAGCGTTTCCAGCATGGCGCGGTCGCGCAGGCTGGCCGGGGTGTCGTCGCCTGCGGCAGCGAGCAGGTGTTCGACTTCGGCTTCAGTCAGGGTTTTGGGTAGGCCGCGCGGTAGCTTGGGGCGATCAAGATTGCGCGTCGGGTCGGCGTCGATCAGGCGCTCGCGCAGTAAAAATCGATAAAAACGTTTGAGCGCCGAGAGATAGCGTGCCGCACTGCGGGGGTGTGTCTGTTGTGCAAAGCGCCAGCCCAGCCAGTTTTCGATATCGCCGGCGAGCACGTTTTCCAGTGCACGTGCGTGCGTGTCGGAAAGCCAGGCGGCAAACCCGCGCAGGTCGCGGCGGTAGGCGGCGAGTGTGGCCTGAGACAGGCCGTCCTCCAGCCAGAGATGGTCACAGAAACGATCAATCAGCGCGTCGTTCATGCGCGAGCAACCAGGCTTTGACATCAAGCGGCGCACCCGACGCCGCGTGCATGAATCCCCCCAGTCCGCTGGCGGCGACGACCCGATGGCAGGGAATCAGGATCGGCAGCGGGTTCGAACCGCAGGCCTGGCCGACCGCGCGTGCCGCCGAACCGAGCTGACGGGCCAGACTGCCGTAGGTGAGCGGTGCGCCCGGGGGAATGTCGGCCAATGCCTGCCAGACGCGCAACTGGAAGGGCGTGCCGTGCAGGGCAAAGCAAAGCTCGAAACGGTGCGCCGGATTGCGCCAGTAAGCATCGAGTTCGTCTGCCAGCGCGCGGGCGCGGTGGTCAAGGCGGCTGGGCTTCGGGGCGTCGACAGGCAGGAAGTCGAGGCGTGTCAGGGTATCGTCGCAGAAGCACGCCCCCAGGCGGCAAGGCGGCGCATCCAGGATGGCATCGTAGGCAAGCATGGCGACATTCTACGTTGCACAAAAACAAAAACGCCCGCGCAGAGGCGGGCGTTTTTGCTGGGCATCGACGCTTATTCGGCGGCGCGGGCAGCGGCGGTCTTGCGGGCCGGCAGCTTTTCCTTGATGCGGGCGGACTTGCCGGAACGCTCGCGCAGGTAGTAGAGCTTGGCGCGACGCACGTCACCCCGACGCTTCACTTCGATGCTGGCGACCAGCGGCGAATAGGTCTGGAAGGTGCGTTCAACGCCTTCGCCGGCAGAAATCTTGCGCACGGTGAAGCCGGAGTTGAGGCCGCGGTTGCGTTTGGCAATGACCACGCCTTCGTAGGCCTGCAGACGCTCGCGGTTACCTTCCTTCACTTTCACCTGGACGATCACGGTGTCGCCGGGGGCGAAGTCGGGGATGGTTTTACCCAGACGGGCGATTTCTTCCTGTTCGAGTTGCTCGATGATGTTCATGACGATGTTTCCTTACATCTGGCGGGAGAGGTGCATTCTTGCGAATGGACGTCACGCCGTTTCACATTGGTCCGGAAATGTCCCGGGCCGCTTATTTCCGGCTTGCCTGTGGCAGGCCGGTCAAATTGTTTGCCTTCAACTACTTTTGTCCCGCGACTTCAGCAGGTCGGGCCGAAGCGCAGCGGTCAGACGCAGGCTTTCGTCGTGCCGCCACCGGGCAATCGCCGCGTGGTTGCCGCCTTTCAACACCTCGGGCACTGCCATGCCCTGCCACACGTCAGGCCGCGTGTAGTGCGGGCAGTCGAGCAGGCCCTGACTGAACGAATCCTGCACCGCCGATTCGGCGTCGTTCAGCGCGCCCGGCAATTGCCGGATGATCGCGTCCATCAGCGCCAGCGCGGGCAACTCGCCGCCCGACAGCACGAAGTCCCCAAGGGAGATTTCCTCGTCGACACGGCGTTGCAACAGCCGCTCGTCGATGCCTTCGTAACGTCCGCACAGCAACACCAGCGCACGATTTTCATGCAGCGCGGCATGCTTCAATGCCATCACCCGCTGATGGGTCAGCGGCCGACCCCGGGGGGAAAAATGCACCACCCACGGTGTCAGGTTCTCGGTGGCCAAATCCTGCTGGATCGCGTTCAGCGCCTGATCCAGCGGCTCTGCCAGCATCAACATCCCGGGGCCGCCGCCGTAAGGGCGGTCGTCCACGGTGCGGTGCGGGTCGTCGGTAAAGTCGCGTGGGTTCCACGACCTGAACCGGTACAACCCGCGATCCAGCGCCCGCCGGGTGATGCCGTAATCCAGTACGGCATCGAACATTTCGGGGAACAGGCTCAGTGCGTCGAAACGCATCACCAGTCTGCACCCCAATCCACCTCGATCGTCCCGCCCGCCAGATCGACCTTGCCGACGAATGCTTCGACGAACGGCACCAGGTGCTCGCGTGTGCCCTTGATCACCAGCACGTCGTGTGCGCCGGTTTCCATCAGGCTGTCGACCTTGCCCAGTTCGACGCCGTCACGATTGATGGCGCGCAAGCCGACCAGATCCGACCAGTAAAACGCATTGTCCTCGGGCGGCGGGAGGTCTGCCCGCTCTACCGAGACTTCCTGTCCGCGCAGGGCATACGCCGCGTCGCGGTCGTCGATGCCGGCCAGTTTGGCGACCAGGGCATTGCCGTGATCCTGAACGGCTTCGACGGTGTACTGCACCTGTTGCTCGCCACGACCGATACGCCAGGATTCGAAATCCATCAGCGTGCCCGGGTCTTCGCTGTAAGGCTGGAGCTTGATCCAGCCCTTGATGCCAAACGGGGCGGCGATGCGCCCCATCACGATCCAGTCGCTTGCCGAACCCAATTACGCGGCGGCAGCGGGCTTGTTCTGTTTGACCAGGCGGGCGACGGTGTCGGACATCTGCGCGCCGTTGCTCACCCAGTAACCGATGCGCTCGGCGTTGAGGCGAATGCCTTCTGCGCCTTCGGGGGCAACCGGATTGTAGAAACCGACGCGCTCGATGAAGCGGCCGTCGCGACGGCAGCGCGAGTCGGCCACCACCACGTTGTAGAAGGGACGGTTTTTGGCGCCGCCGCGCGAAAGACGAATAACGACCATGATTCAACCCACCGGGAAACGGAGAAAACCGCGAATTATACCCAAAAAGTCCCGCTTGGCCAGCGCCCGGGTCAGCGCATGCCCGGCAGCATGCCCTTCATGCCGCGCATCATCTTGGACAGGCCGCCCTTGCCCATCATTTTCATCATCTTCTGGGCCTGCTCGAACTGGTTCAAGAGTTTGTTGACCTCCTGAACCTGCACCCCGGCTCCGGCGGCGATGCGGCGCTTGCGGCTGGCCTTGAGGAGTTCGGGCTTGCGGCGTTCGAGCGGCGTCATGCTGTTGATGATGCCTTCGACGCGGTTGACCGCCTTTTCATCGGCTCCGGCCGGCATGGCCATGCCGGCGGCACCGGGCAGTTTGTCCATCAGCGCGGACAGGCCGCCCATTTTGCGCATCTGCTGAATCTGCGCCTTGAAGTCTTCCAGGTCGAAATCCTTGCCTTTCTTGACCTTGTCGGCGAGCTTCTTGGCTTCGGCCAGATCGACGCTGTCCTTGGCCTGTTCGATCAGCGACAGTACGTCGCCCATGCCGAGAATGCGCTGCGCCATGCGCTCGGGGTGGAAGGGCTCCAGGCCGTTGGGTTTTTCGCCGACGCCGATGAACTTGAGCGGTTTGCCGGTGATCTGTCGCACCGACAGCGCCGCGCCGCCGCGCGCGTCGCCGTCGAGTTTGGTCAGTACCACGCCAGTCAGCGGTAGCGCCTCGTTGAAGGCTTTTGCCACGTTGATCGCATCCTGGCCCTGCATGGCGTCCACCACAAACAGCGTTTCGACCGGCTTGACCGCAGCGTGCAGGGCCTGGATCTCGGCCATCATGGCTTCGTCGATCGCCAGCCGGCCCGCCGTATCCACGATCAGCACGTCGTAGAACTGGCGTCGCGCGTGCTCCTGCGCAGCGGCGGCTATTTTCAGCGGCTCGCGTTCATCGCCAGCCTCGAAAAAAGCGACGTCGAGCTGCTTGCCGAGTTGACGCAACTGGTCGATAGCCGCCGGGCGGTAGACGTCGGCTGATGCGAGCAGCACCTTTTTCTTGCGGTTCTTGAGCAGCAGCGCGAGCTTGCCCGAGGTGGTGGTTTTGCCCGAGCCCTGCAGGCCGGCCATGAGGATGACGGCGGGGGGCGTGGCTGCCAGGTCGAGATCGGCATTTTCGCCGCCCATGAGGGCGGTGAGTTCTTCGTGGACGATCCCGATCAGCGCCTGGCCGGGGGTGAGGCTGGTGAGCACTTCCTGGCCCAGTGCGCGGCCTTTTACGCTCTCGATGAAGCGTTTGACCACCGGCAGCGCCACGTCGGCTTCGAGCAGAGCCAGGCGCACCTGGCGCAGGGTGTCCTGTACGTTGGCTTCGGTGATGCGTGCCTGGCCGCGCAGGGTTTTGACGACGCCGGCGAGGCGCCCGCTGAGGTTTTCTAGCATGGTTTCCTTGTTGCGCGTTGGGGCGGCATGGATAATGAATCGCTGAGTTCATCGCTATTTTAACGAATGTCCCCTCTTCTGCTGCTTACCCTGTGCGTGAGCGCCCTGTATGCCTGGTCGGCCTGGCGGTTGCGGGCCACCCCTCGGGCCCTGTCGGTGTTGACTGTTTTGCCGCTGGCGTTGCTGATCCATGGTGCTTTGCTGTATCACGCAGTGCTGGGGCAGGGAGATATCCGCCTGGGATTCGGCAGTTCGCTATCGGCGATAGGCTGGCTGATGGCGCTGATCTACTGGCTGGCCAGCCGGGGTGCCCCGCTGGCCAGACTGCAATCCTGGGTGAGTGGTTTGGCAGCCTGCGCGGTGCTGGCGCTGGCGGCCTTTCCTGCAAATCACACCATTCCCAACTCGCAGGCGCTGGCATTGCGGGCGCATCTCGTGGTGGCGTTTCTGGCCTATGGATTGCTGGCGGTGGCCGCGCTTCACGCCGTGCTGATGACCATGCTGGAGAAACAACTGCATCGCAAGGTGCATTTGCAGGATGGTGCCCCGCCCCTCCTTACACTGGAGGCCATGCTGTTCCGTACTCTGGGGGCAGGGTTCGTGTTGCTGACGCTGGCCGTAGGGAGCGGGGTGTTCTTTTCGGAAGAGCTGTTCGGCACGCCGCTGCAATTCACGCACAAGATTGTTTTCGCGATTTTGTCCTGGATGGTGTTCGGGGGCTTGCTCGTGGGGCGTCACTATCGTGGGTGGCGGGGGCGCACGGCCCTGATCTGGACGATTACCGGCTTTACCCTGTTGTTGCTGGCGTATCTGGGCACCCAGTTCGTGCTGGAAGTGTTGCTCGGCCGCTGAGCGGCTGCCCCGGGGCTGATGGAATCCTTGTCGATCACCACCCTGTTCGCCCTGCTGGGCGGATTGCTGTTTTTGTCGGCGTGCTTTTCCGCATCGGAAACCGCGATGATGGCGATCAATCGCTATCGACTGAAACACGCGGCGGAAAGCGGCCATCGTGGCGCACAGATGACCCAGACCTTGCTGGATCGCACCGACAAGCTGCTGGGGGTGATTCTGCTGGGCAACAACCTGGTCAATATCGCGGCGGCGACCCTGTCGACGATCATATCGATCCGGCTGTTCGGCGAGTCAGACATCGCGCTGTCGATCGCCACGCTGATCCTCACTTTCTTGATTCTGGTCTTCAGTGAAGTGACGCCGAAGGTGCTGGGTTCGTCCTATCCGGAGCGCATCGCCTACCCGGCAGCCTATCTGCTGACGCCGCTATTGAAGCTGGCTTATCCGATCGTCTGGTTCGTCAATCTCTTCGTGCAGGGCATCCTCCGGGGCCTGCGCATCAAGCCGCCGGAGCCTGGTCAGGGTACCAGTCTGGGGCTGGCAGAGCTGCGTACCATCGTGCTGGAGTCGTCCGGCCGACTGCCGCGCGAACACCACCGCATCCTGATGAATCTGCTGGAGCTGGAAGACATCACTGTCGACGACGTGATGACCCCGCGCAGCCAGATCGAGGCGGTGGACCTGGCCGATGAGCCCGAACGGTTGCGCCAGCAGCTGTCCACCAGTCACCATACCCGTCTCGTCGTTGTGCAGGATTCGCTGGATACGGTGCTGGGCGTGCTGCATGTGCGGCGGGTGCTCCATGCGCTGACGGGCGAGGAACTCGATGCCGGGGTGCTGCGCGAAAATCTGGAAGCACCTTACTATGTGCCGGCCGGCACGCCGTTATTTACCCAGCTGAACAATTTTCAGCGCGGGCGTAAACGTCTGGCGCTGGTGGTCGACGAATACGGCGAGCTGCAAGGGCTGGTGACGCTGGAAGACCTGCTGGAGGAAATGGTCGGCGAATTCACTACCCAGGCTCCGTCCGATGTGGGCTATCTGCGGCGCGAAACGGACGGCAGCTGGCTGGTGGAAGGCGGGGTGTCGCTCCGGCATTTGAACCGCAAGCTGGGCCTGGATCTGCCGCTTGACGGCCCCAAGACCCTCAATGGCCTGTTGCTGGAGCAGTTTGAAGATATCCCCGAGGCCGGCGTGAGTATCAAACTGGGCGGGGTGCCGGTGGAAATCGTGCAGACGCAGGATCGGGCTGTGAAAATGGCCCGCGTACTGGTTCCCCGTCGGGAGCCAGCTACCGGGGGCGGCTCAATTTAACCGGAAAACTGCCGTTATGGCCTGTGATATCGCGCCTTGGCCCCGTGACAGGCGGGCCCGGGCGATACGCTCAACCAGATAGGGTCGGGAATCCGCTATGGCTGTTGTGACAAATGGCATCAATCTAACCGGGCTGGCGCGTGCCATGGTCAATCATGGCTGGCTGACCGAAGACGACGCAGCGAGCGCATCCAAGCGGGCGGGGCAGGCGGGGGACTCCTTCGTGACCGAGCTGGTTCGCACCAAACGCTTCAAGGCCGAACAGATCGCCGAGTTTGCCGCTGTCTCTTTTGGCTACCCCCTTCTGGATCTCGGGGCGATGGACCCGGACAGTCTGCCCCAGGGGCTGCTCGACCCCAAGCTGATGCAGAAGCGTCGGGTGGTTGCCCTCTACCAGCGCGGCAACAAGTTGTACGTCGGCACGTCCGACCCCACCCAGCTCCAGGCGCTGGACGAAGTGAAATTCCAGACCGGGCAGGCGGTCGAGCCGGTCGTCGTCGAAGACGACAAGCTCAGCAATCTGATCGAAAAAGTCGGCGAGGCGGCCGACAACACGCTTGCCGTGCTCAATGCCGAAGACCTGAACCTCGATTTTGCCGACGAGGAGAGCACCGCCCAGCCCGACACCGGCGGCATCGAAATCGACGATGCGCCGGTGGTGCGCTATCTGCAAAAGATCATGCTCGACGCCATCAACGCCGGGGCGTCCGACATCCATTTCGAGCCTTACGAAAAGTTCTACCGCATCCGTTACCGCCGCGACGGCATCCTCGCCGAGGTGGCGCAGCCGCCGATGGCGATCAAGGACAAGGTGGCCTCGCGCATCAAGGTCTTGTCACGGCTGGACATTGCCGAAAAACGCGTGCCGCAGGACGGCCGCATGAAGATGGTGCTGTCCAAGACCCGCGCCATCGACTTCCGGGTCAGCACCCTGCCCACGCTGTATGGCGAAAAAATCGTCATGCGGATTCTCGATCCGAGCAGCGCCCAGCTCGGCATCGAGGCGCTGGGATACGAGCCGTGGCAGAAGGAGTTGTTGCTCAATGCCGTGCAGCGTCCTTACGGCATGGTGCTGGTGACGGGCCCCACCGGCTCGGGCAAAACCGTGTCGCTCTACACCTGCCTGAACATCCTCAACAAGCCGGACGTGAATATTTCCACGGCCGAAGATCCGGCGGAAATCCAGTTGCCGGGCATCAATCAGGTCAACGTCAACGACAAGGCGGGCCTGACGTTTTCGGCGGCGCTGAAATCCTTCCTGCGGCAGGATCCCGATGTGATCATGGTGGGCGAAATCCGCGATCTGGAAACCGCCGACATCGCCATCAAGGCGGCCCAAACCGGTCACATGGTGATGTCCACCCTGCACACCAACGATGCGCCGGGCACCCTGACCCGATTGTTGAACATGGGGGTAGCCCCCTTCAACGTCGCCTCGTCGGTGATCCTCATCACCGCCCAGCGACTGGGGCGGCGACTTTGCAGTTGCAAGCAGCCTGCCGACCTTCCCCAGGAGGCACTGCTGGCTGCCGGATTCACGCCGGAGCAGATCGATGGAAGCTGGAAACCCTACAAACCGGTCGGTTGCGACATTTGCGGTGGTACGGGATACAAAGGCCGCCTCGGCATCTACCAGGTCATGCCGATTACCGACGCCATGACCCGCATCATCCTCAAGGGGGGCAACGAATCGGACATCGCAGATCAGGCAAAACGCGAAGGTGTGCTGGATCTGCGTCAGGCCGGGCTGCTCAAGGTCAAGGCGGGACTCACCTCGCTGGAAGAAGTCGAAGCCGTCACCAATCTATAAGGGTCTAAGCAATGGCAACTGCGGCAAAAGGCATCAAGGAAGCCACCTTCCTCTGGGAGGGCATGGACAAACGCGGCAAGAAAGTCAAAGGCCAGATGATGGCCGGCGGCGAAGCAGTGGTAAACAGTCTGCTGCGCAAGCAGGGCATCACGGTCACCAAGGTCAAAAAACAAAGCACCCTGTTTGCTGGGGCCAAGAAAATCACCGAAAAGGACATTACGCTGTTTACCCGCCAGCTGGCGACGATGATGAAGGCCGGGGTGCCCTTGTTGCAGGCATTCGAGATCGTGGCGCGGGGACATTCCAATCCGTCGGTGCAACGCTTGCTGCTGGAAATCAAGGCGGACATTGAAAAGGGTAGCAGCCTGACCCAAGCGTTCAGCAGGCACCCCTTATATTTCGATAGCCTGTTTTGTAACCTGGTCGGGGCAGGTGAATCGGCCGGTATTCTTGAAGCCGTGCTGGATCGTTTGGCGATATACAAAGAAAAAATACTCGCAGTCAAAAGCAAGATCAAATCGGCTTTGTTTTATCCCGTTTCAATCATCGTGGTGGCCTTTGTGATCACCGCAGTCATCATGATTTTTGTAGTTCCGGCGTTCAAACAGCTTTTCAGCAGTTTTGGCGCAGACTTGCCCGCTCCAACCATGGTGGTGATGGCCATCTCGGATATCTTCGTCAAATGGTGGTGGGCGATTTTCGGCGCAATTGGCGGTGGACTCTATGCGTTCCTCCAAGCGTGGAAGAGGTCAAAAAAGATACAAATGACCATGGACAGAATCATGCTCAAGCTGCCGATTTTTGGCCCGGTGATAGAGAAGGCCACGATCGCTCGATGGACCCGAACGTTGTCCACCATGTTTGCCGCCGGTGTGCCGCTGGTCGAGGCGCTTGATTCTGTGGGCGGTGCCTCTGGAAACCAGGTTTTTGTCGAAGCAACCGCCAAAGTGAGGAGTGAGGTGGCAACGGGTACGTCATTGACCACGGCCATGCAGAACACCGGTAAATTCCCGAATATGGTCTTGCAAATGGCCGCGATTGGTGAGGAATCGGGGGCGCTGGATTCCATGCTGGCCAAGGTGGCTGATTTTTATGAATCAGAGGTTGACGATGCCGTTGCAGCTTTGTCGAGTTTGATGGAGCCCATCATCATGGTCGTGCTCGGTGTCCTGATTGGCGGGCTGGTCATCGCAATGTACCTGCCCATCTTCAAAATGGGCGCGATTGTCAGCGGATGATGGGGGCGATACTTACAGAACCAGCCCTTGCCGGGCTGGTTTTTTTATTGGGCCTGCTCGTTGGCAGTTTTCTCAACGTGGTCATTCATCGCCTGCCCAAGATGATGGAGGCAGACTGGTATGCGCAATGTGCCGAATTGCGTGGGGAGCCGGCATCGACAGGCGCGCGCTACAACCTTGCGGTGCCGCGCTCTGCCTGTCCTGTGTGCGGCCATGCGATCACGGCGCTGGAAAACATTCCGCTGCTTTCCTGGTTGGGCCTGCGAGGACGCTGTTCTGCATGTGGCACCGCGATCAGTGTGCGTTATCCGCTGATCGAGCTGCTGACCGGTCTGTTGTCGGCTGCGGTTGCCTGGAAGTGGGGCTGGAGCCCGCAGACGCTGGGTGCGCTGTTGCTGGTATGGATCCTGATTGCGCTGGCCTTCATCGATCTCGATACCACGCTGTTGCCGGATGACCTGACCTTGCCCTTGATCTGGCTGGGGCTGCTCTTCAATCTGGGCGGGCATTTTGCCAGCCTGTCCGATGCCGTCATCGGCGCGGTCGCGGGGTATCTCGTGTTGTGGTCCGTGTATTGGGGATTCAAGCTCATCACCGGCAAGGACGGCATGGGGTATGGTGATTTCAAGCTGCTGGCGGCCATCGGAGCCTGGCTGGGCTGGCAACTGTTGCCGGTGACGATCCTGTTGTCGTCGGTGGTGGGGGCGGCCGTAGGCATCGCCCTCATCGTGCTGGTGAAGCATGATCGCCGCGTGCCCATCCCGTTTGGGCCTTATCTGGCAGGGGGCGGACTGGTCGCGCTGTTTTTCGGGGCCGATCTCACCCAGGCTTACCTCGCTCAGTTCTGATGTTTCGGGTGGGACTTACAGGCGGGATCGGTGCGGGAAAAACAGCGGTGTCGGATCGCTTTGCCCGGCTTGGCGTGCCCGTCATCGATACCGACCAGATCGCCCGCGCCCTGACGGCACCCGGCGGTTCCGCCTTGCCCGCGATACGGGAAGCGTTTGGTTCGGCCCTGTTCGACGCTTCGGGCTTGCTCGACCGGGCAGCCTTGCGGCACCGTGTATTCGGCGACGCCGGCGCGCGCCGCCAACTGGAGGCCATACTGCATCCGCTGATTCGCGCCGAAGCCGAACGTGAAATGCGTGCCGCTGCGGGGCCGTATCAGATCCTGGTGATACCGCTGCTGATTGAAACCGGAACCTGGCGCGATCAGGTGCAGCGGGTACTGGTCGTCGAATGTCCCGAGTCGGTTCGCATCGAACGGGTCATGGCGCGAAATGGATTGACTCGCACCGAAGTCGAAGCCATTGTGGCTACTCAGGCGAGTGACGCGCAACGGCGCGATGCCGCAGACGATATCGTCGTCAATGCCGAAGAGGCCGACAGCCTGGACGCAAGCGTGAAGCAGCTTCATGCGCAATACCTGGAACTGGCACGGCAGCCCCCCGTTTGCGGCACGGGGCTTTGAATTTGTGGTTCAAGCAGCGACAATGATCCGCAGTTTGCCAGGCCGCGCCGCGTGATCCATTACGAATATCCCCTCTCTGAGCGCATCCGCACCTTGTTGCGGCTGGAAGATCTGTTCGAGCGTTTCGACGCGTTTGCGTCGTCATCGCTACAACCCGCGCACCATGCGGCCATGCTCACCTTGTTCGAACTGGCCGAGGTGGCCGCGCGTGCCGATCTTAAAACCGACCTGTTGCAGGAACTGGATCGGCAGAAAACCACGCTGGCGGCACTGCGTGACAACCCCCAGGTTGAGCGCGACACGCTGGAATCGGTGTTGGCCCGCATGGAAGCTGCGCATCAGGGCATACACCAGCTACCGGGGAAAGTGGGCCAGCACCTGCGCGACGACGAGTGGCTCATGGCGATCAAGCACCGTGCCGGGATTCCGGGCGGCATGTGCGAATTCGATCTGCCGGCCTACCATCACTGGCTGCACCGTCATATCGAAGCGCGCAAACGCGACCTGCACGCATGGTTCGCGCCTTTTTCGCCTATCCGCTCTGCGGTTGAAATCGTGCTGGGATTGCTGCGCGACAGCGGCCAGCCCGAAATGCAGCACACTGAAAACGGCACCTATCAACGGATGCTGGAGTCGCGCAACCCGCACCTGATCCGCGTGACGCTGACCGATGCCGTGCATTGCGTCCCTGAAATCGCGGCCAACAAATACATGCTCAATATCCGCTTTGTCCATGTAGGCGGGGGGCCAATGCGCAACTGTGCCGATCAGCCGATCGATTTCGACCTGACCTTCTGCACACTGTGAAGCCGCCTGTCGTCTTGTGTCCGACCTGTGGCACCGAAGTGCGCTGGACAGCGGACAACCCATGGAAGCCTTTTTGCAGCGAACGCTGCAAGCTCATCGACCTGGGACACTGGGCGACCGAGCAGTATCGGGTGCCGGCGGAAACACCGCCGGACGACGACGCGGCACCCGGCACCGGCGGGCCACCGCAGTAGGTCTTACTTCTTGTACGTCTTGACGCCGTTCGGGGTGCCGAGCAGCAGCACGTCGGCACCGCGTCGCGCGAACAGGCCGTTCGTCACCACGCCGACGATGTGATTGATCGCAGTTTCCAGCGATACCGGATCGACGATGGACAGGCCGTGCACGTCGAGGATGAGATTGCCGTTGTCGGTGGTGAAGCCTTCGCGCAATCGGGGCTGGCCGCCCAGCTTCACCAGTTCGCGCGCCACGTAGGAACGCGCCATCGGAATCACTTCCACTGGCAGCGGGAATTTGCCCAGTACGCCGACCAGCTTGGATTCGTCGCAGATGCAGATGAACTGCTTGCTGCACGCGGCCACGATCTTCTCGCGCGTGAGCGCGCCGCCGCCGCCCTTCACCATGGCATAGTGTTCGGTGATCTCGTCGGCCCCGTCCACATAGATTTCGAGTTCGCCCACGCTGTTCAGATCCAGCACCTGGATGCCGTGGCTCTTGAGCCGGGCGGCAGTGGCTTCCGAACTCGCCACTGCGCCGTCGATGCGGCCTTTGACCTCGGCCAGCGCGTCGATGAAATAGTTGGCGGTGGAGCCGGTGCCCACGCCGATGATGCCGCCTTTGGCGTAGTCCACCGCGGCACGTGCCACGGCCCGTTTCATATCATCCTGGCTCATTGCGTCTTGCGTCATGATCGTTTCGTCCGTTTCGAGTAGCCGGCTAAGATAGCGGCATCGCAGCCAATTATCAAACCCGGTCATGAGCCAGCCCGACGACTATCTCGAACGTATCCTCACCTCCCGCGTCTACGACGTGGCGGTGGAGTCGCCGCTCGACACAGCCCATAACCTGTCGCGCCGCCTGGGCAACCAGATTTTGCTGAAACGCGAAGATTTACAGCCGGTGTTCTCGTTCAAGTGCCGGGGTGCCTACAACAAGATGGCGAAGCTCAAGCCGGCGCAGCTCGCGCGCGGCGTGGTCGCCGCCTCGGCCGGCAACCACGCGCAGGGCGTGGCGCTGGCCGCGCAGAAGCTGGATGTGCGGGCGACCATCGTCATGCCCGCGACCACGCCGAAGATCAAGGTCGATGCCGTCGCCGCACGCGGCGCGCAGGTGATCCTGCACGGCGACAACTACGACGAAGCCTGCGCCCACGCCACCGAACTGGCCAAAGAAGCCAAGGCCACTTTTGTGCATCCCTACGACGACCCGGATGTGATCGCCGGCCAGGGCACGGTGGCGATGGAGCTGCTGCGCCAGCATCCGGGGCCGATTCATTCGGTCTACATTCCGGTTGGCGGCGGCGGGCTGATTGCCGGCATGGCGGCTTACATCAAGCGCCTGCGGCCCGAAATCAGGATCGTCGGCGTCGAACCCGAGGACGCCGACGCGATGGCGCGCTCGCTGTGCAAGGGCGAGCGCATCACGCTGCCGCGCGTCGGCATCTTTGCCGACGGCGTGGCGGTGAAGCGGGTCGGCAAGGAAACCTTCCGCCTGGCGCAGCTCTACGTGGACGAAATCGTCCGCGTCAACAACGACGCCATCTGCGCCGCGATCAAGGACGTGTTCGAGGACACCCGCTCGATCCTGGAACCGGCGGGGGCCTTGTCGGTGGCCGGTCTCAAGGCCGCGATCGCCGGCGACAAGCTACGCGACAAGACGCTGGTCGCGGTGGCCTCCGGGGCCAACATGAACTTCGACCGCCTGCGCCACATTGCCGAGCGCGCCGAACTGGGCGAAAAGCGCGAGGCCGTGCTCGCCGTCACCATTCCCGAAACGCCGGGCAGCTTCAAGGCCTTCTGCAATCTGCTCGGTGCGCGCAACATCACCGAGTTCAACTATCGCTATTCCGACCCGAAGACGGCGCGCGTGTTTGTCGGCCTGTCCGTACCGGGGGCGGGCGAGGGCGCGCGTCTGGTCGAGACGCTGGGGCGGCACGGTCTCGAAGCCGTCGATCTCACCGACAACGAAATGGCCAAGCTGCACGTGCGCCATCTGGTCGGCGGGCGCGCGCCCGAGGCGGTCAATGAGGTGCTGTTCCGTTTCGAATTTCCGGAGCGTCCGGGCGCGCTGATGCAGTTTTTGCAGAGCATGAGCACGGGCTGGAACATCAGCCTGTTCCACTACCGCAACCACGGCGCGGACTATGGCCGGGTGCTGGTCGGCATCCAGGTGCCGGAAAAAGAAAAACCCAGCTTCCAGAAGTTTCTGGACGGGCTGGGCTACCGCTACTGGGACGAATCCCGCAATCCGGCCTACAAGCTGTTTCTGGCCTGATTCACTTCTTGGTGCCGCAGGTGTTCATGCCGAGCAGGGTGTAGGCCGGGCAGAACTTGAACAGGCCGGTGGCGAGCGGCACCACGCCGATCCAGGCCCAGGCGGGGCCGCCGGCGAGCGCCCAGGCGATGAGGCCGAGGCCGGCGAGAATACGGATGACGCGGTCGATACTTCCAACATTGCAAGACATGATGTGCTCCTGAAAATTGACGGGCCTCGGTCGAGGAAAATTCAGGATAGGACGGTGCGGCGCGGGCGTCTGTGACCGCCGTCACCGGCGGCTCAGGTTTCGTCGAGGAGCCTTGCGCGGTTCGCCACTTCCACCCGCCCGCGCCCCAGCGCCACACTGCCCGAGGCTTCCAGTTTCTTCAGTGCGCGGCTCACGGCCTCGCGGCTGGCACCAATCTGTGCGGCCAGCCTTTCGTGGGTGAGTTCCAGCACGCCGGCCGGCGCATCCAGCAGCACCGCCGCGATGCGCCGCGTCAGCGAGCGGAAGGCGACTTCCTCCACCCGCTGCATCATGCGGCCCAGGCGCTCGGCAAAGAGCCCGAACACATAGTGGCGAAACGGCGGGTGCGTGCCGATCAGCGCGTCGAACTGGGCGTGCGGCAACATCGCCAGCAGCACGTCGGAGGTGGTCTGGCCGCGTGCCGAATAGGCCGCGTCGCCCAGCAGGCAGCTGGTGCTGACGATGCACGATTCGCCCGGTCGCACGCGATACAACTCGATTTCGTGGCCGTCGGGGGTGGCGCGCATCACCTGGATCTCTCCCTGTACCAGCAGCGGAAACGCCTGGCAGGGCGAACCCGCCGCAAACAGCGGGGCATCACGTGCAATGCGAAACCACGCGAGCGCGTGCATCAACGCGGCGTGTCGAACCGGGTCGAGGCCGCCCAGTGCGGGGAAGGCGGCAAGCAGCAGGGCAGCGGCATTCGGGGGCGTATCGGACATGGCGCAAAGCGGAACCGCAATCAAATGGACGGACGGGCAGGTTGATGCGCATGGTACCCTCGCGCCCATGTTTCGCGCTGTCTGTTTTGCCCTGTTGTGTGCGTGTTGGCTGCCGCCGGCTTTTGCCGCGCCGGGCGACTCCGCCGTCGAAGCCGCCCATCGCGCCTGGCTTGCCCGCAAGGTTGCGCCGCTTGTGCAGGCGGCCAGCCAGGTGCCCGCCGATCACGTCTTGATGCCGTATGTCGAATACTGGCAACTGATGCTGGCCGGCCGCAGCGATGAAGCCCGCATCAGCCAGTTTCTCGCGCGCCATGCCGACAGCCGTGTAGCCGAACTGCTGCGCGCGGACTGGCTGAAAACCCTGGGCACGCGCGGCGACTGGGCGCGCTATCGCGCCGAGTATCCGCGTCTCGAACGCCCCGACATCGCACACCAGTGTTACGCCCACCGTGCCGAATGGGCGGCGGGCGACCGTCGCCGGGCGAAGGAGGCGCTGGCGCTGTGGTTCACCGGGCGCGATCTGCCGTCCGCGTGCGCCCCCCTGTTCGACTTGTTGGCCGAGGCTGGTTACCTGAGCGAGGAAGACCGCTGGCGGCGGGTGCGGCTGGCGCTGGAAGCCGGCAATCCCGGTGTCGCACGCACGGTATTGCCGGGTTTGTCGCTGGCGCAACGCACTGCACCGGCGCTTCTCGATCGCGCCACGCGCGAGCCCGACAAGCTCCTGCGCGCAGGGCTCGACGCGGGGCAGCGCATCGACCGCGAAATCGCGCTGTATGCGATCGACCGTCTCGCGCGTAGCGACACCGCGCAGGCCACCCGCGCGCTGGCCGACTGGTCGGCCCGATTCACCGACGACGAACGCCGGGCGGCTTGGGCGCGCGTAGCCGTGTGGGCTGCACGGCGGCACGAGCCGGCCGCGCTGGACGCGTTTGCACGCGCAGGGGTGGCAGGGGTAACTGACGGCCAGCGCGAGTGGTGGGTGCGCGCAGCCTTGCGTGGCGGCGATTGGCCCATCGTGCGTGCGGTCATCGAAAGCATGGATGAGGCCACACGTGAGCAGGCCACCTGGCGGTACTGGCGTGCGCGTGCATTGCTGGCAACGAATGCGCGTGCGGTGGCCAACCCGCTGCTGCTGGCGTTGTCGCGTGAACACAACTACTACGGCCAGCTTGCGCGGGAAGAGCTGGGCCCGGTGGTGGCTGCCCCTGCCATCAACATCAAGATTGGCGGCGCGGCCATCGACGCCGTGGCACGTGCGCCGGGCATCGCGCGCGCCTTGGCCCTGTACGAACTGGGGCTGCGCAGCGAGGCCAATGCCGAATGGAACTGGACCATACGCAATTTCAACGACGCCCAGTTGCTGGCCGCCGCCGAACTGGCGCGCCGCGCCGAATGGTACGACCGCGCCATCCACACCGCCGAGCGCACCCGTGACCTGCACGATTTCGAGCTGCGTTTTCTCGCACCCTACCGCGAGCTGGCGCAGCGCGCCGCGAACGACAACGATCTCGACGAAGCCTGGGTGTTTGGCCTGATGCGGCAGGAAAGCCGCTTCGTCAACGTGGCGCGTTCCAGCGTGGGCGCGGCGGGCTTGATGCAGATCATGCCGGCCACCGCGCGCTGGATCGCCGGCAAACTCGGGATCAAGGGCTATCAGCCGGCCGATATTCAGGATCCCGCCACCAATATCCGCTTTGGCTCGTATTACCTGCGTCACGTGCAGACCGCGCTCGACGGTTCGCCCGTGCTGGCCACTGCTGCGTATAACGCTGGCCCGTCGCGCGCGCAGCGTTGGCGGCACAGCCAGCCGATGGAAAGTGCGATATACATCGAGACCATCCCCTTCACCGAAACCCGCGATTACGTGAAAAAGGTGATGAGCAACGCCATGTACTACGCGGTGCGTTTCGGCCAGCCGTCGGTGCTGCTGAAAGACCGCCTGGGCGTGGTGCCCGCGCGTGCAACAACCGCAGCGCTTGTGCCGGGGCCAGGAATATCGCTGGAACCCGGGCAAGACGCCGATTAGAATCAGGCTCGCCTTTTAGTCTGGTTCAGCACGCTCATGAAGATCGAACGCATTTGCATCCTCGGGGGTTCCGGTTTCGTCGGCACCCATCTCGTCAGCCAGCTCGCCGCGCGTGGCCTCCAGGTGCGCGTGTTGTCGCACCGCCGTGAAATGGCCAAGGAGCTGATCCTGCTGCCCACCGTGGAAGTCGTCGAGGCCGACGTGCACGACGCGCACGAACTGGTTCGCCAGTTTCGCGGCATGGACGCCGTCATCAACCTGGTCGGTATCCTGCACGAAAAAAACATCGGCCGCGTCGACCTGCCGAGCGCACGGCGCGGCGATTTCCAGCGCGTGCACATCGAACTGGCGCGCAAGGTCGTCCACGCCTGTGGTGAAGCCGGCGTGCACCGGCTGCTGCACATGAGCGCGCTGGGGGCCGACGCTACCTCGCGCTCCGCCTACCAGCGTTCCAAGGGTGTCGCCGAAGCACTGGTGCGCGAGGCCGGGCTGCGTCATCAGGCGCACGAACGCTGGTTCCTCGACGGCCCCAAGTTCATTCATGGCTATGGACTCAACGTCACGATCTTCCGGCCGTCGGTGATTTTCGGGCGCGGCGATTCCTTCCTGTCGATGTTTGCGCGCCTGCTGAAGGTGTTCCCGGTGCTGCCGCTCGCCAGCGCCGGTACCCGCTTTGCGCCGGTGCACGTGGAAGACGTGGCGCGCGCCTTTGCCGACAGCCTCGACAACCCCGCCACCTACGGCCAGACCTACGACCTGTGCGGCCCCAGTGTTTACACGCTGAAGGCGCTGATCGAATACGTCGGTGGCGTCATCGGCAAGCGCCGCAGCGTCATTCCGCTGGGCAAATGGCCGTCGTATTTCCAGGCTTGGGCCATGGAATTCAAGCCGGGCGCAAAACTGATGACGCGCGACAACTACTACGCCATGTGCACCGACAACGTTTGTGCCGGCGGCTGGCCCGCCGTGTTCGATTTCCAGCCGGCGGCGCTCGAAGCGATTGCCCCCGAGTATCTCTCCGCCGCCACGCCGCGCGCGCGTTACGAGGGCTACCGCGAGCACGCGCGCCGGTAACGCACGCAGTACGCATCGCATGAAAACCTACGTTGTCGGCGGGGCGGTACGTGACCGCCTGCTGGGACTGCCGGGCACCGACCGCGACCACGTTGTCGTCGGGGCCACGCCCGACGACATGGTCGCGCTGGGCTACCAGCCTGTCGGCAAAGATTTCCCGGTCTTCCTGCACCCCGTCAGCCATGAGGAATACGCGCTCGCGCGCACCGAACGAAAATCCGGGCGCGGCTACAAGGGCTTTGTCGTCTACGCCGCGCCCGAGGTCACGCTGGAAGAAGACCTGATCCGCCGCGATCTCACCATCAACGCCATGGCCGAAGATGAAGCAGGCGCGATCATCGACCCCCACGGAGGCCAGCGCGACCTGGCCGCAAAAATCTTCCGCCACGTCAGCGATGCGTTTGCCGAAGACCCCGTGCGCATCCTGCGCGTCGCCCGCTTTGCCGCGCGCTTTGCCGATTTCAGCGTGGCTCCGGAAACGCAGGCGCTGATGCGGCAGATGGTCGAAGCCGGCGAAGTCGATGCGCTGGTGCCCGAACGCGTCTGGCAGGAACTCGCGCGCGGCCTCATGGAAGCGCGGCCGTCGCGCATGTTTGCCGTGCTGCGCGACTGCGACGCGCTGGCCAGACTCTTGCCCGAAGTCGATCGCCTGTTCGGCGTGCCGCAACCGCCCGAACACCATCCCGAAGTCGATACCGGCGTGCATGTGATGCTGGTCGTCGATTGGGCCGCCGCGCAGGGCTTTGAACTGCCGGTGCGTTTCGCCGCGCTCACGCACGACCTCGGCAAGGGCGCGACGCCGCCCGAGTTCTGGCCCAAGCACCACGGCCACGAAGCCAAGTCTGTCGAACTGGTGCGCACCCTCTCCGAACGCCTGCGCGTGCCCGCCGACTGCCGCGACCTCGCGCTCGCCGTCGCGCGCGACCACGGCAACGCCTACCGTGCCGCCGAATTGCGGCCCGCCACCCTGGTCGAACTGTTCGAGCGCGTCGATGCCTTCCGCCGCCCCGAACGCTTCGAGTCGTTTTTGCAGGCCTGCGAATGCGATTTTCGCGGCCGGCCGGGCTACGAGACCAAACCTTTCCCTGCGCCCAGCTATCTGCGCGAGGCGCTGGCCGTCGCTCGTGCGGTGGACGCCGGCGCAGTGGCCCGCGCCGCCGATCCGGCGCGCGTGCGCGCAGCCGTATTCGAGGCGCGCGCGCAGGCGCTGGCGGCGTGGAAGCGCGGCCTGCTGAACTGAGCACCTGCGTCGCGTTGCGGACGTGCAATCGATGCGCCTCGCTGTGCTGATCGTCTTTCTTGCCGGACTGGCACTGTGTGCCTTGCTGTGGCTGCGCGTGCGGGACGCGCGCGCGGATCGTGCGGCCTGGGCTCGCCTCGCGGCCATGCAGCCTGCGGTTCTGCAAGGTTTCGACCCGGCGACGGTGGCGGATTTGCCCGAGCCGGCGCAACGCTATTTCCGCTTCGCCATTGCCCCCGGTACGCCGCTGCTGCCTGTGGCCGAAATCGACATGGGCGGCCAGTTCAGCTTGGGCACGCGCGATGCGCCGGGTTTCCGCCCGATGCGCGGCCGGCAGATTCTCGCTGCGCCGCACGGCTTCGTCTGGCGGGTGCGCTTGCCGGGCTGGATTCCGCTGTCGGGATCGGACGCCGGATCGGCTTCGACCAGTTGGACGCGTTTTCGCATGTTGGGTTTGATTCCCCTTGCCCGTCTGGGCGGCGACCGCGATCATTTGCGCGCAGCGTTTGGCCGCTACGTGGCCGAAGCGGTGTTCTGGACGCCGGCCGCCCTGCTGCCCGCGCCCGACGTGCGCTGGCAGGCGACGGGGCCGGACACGGCCAGCGTCACGCTCAGCCTCGGCGAGCTGACGCAGACGGTGGCGTGCACCGTCGACGCCGAAGGCCGGCTCGTCGCCGTGTCGTTCCTGCGCTGGAGCAACGCCAACCCACAAAAGCGTTACCGCGAGCAAGCCTTTGGCGGCACGCTGTCCGACTTCCGCGAGGTTCAGGGCTACCGGCTGCCTTTCCGCGTCGAGGCGGGCAACCAGTTCGGCACGGACGACTACTTTGCGTTCTACCGGGCGGCGGTCACGGCGATCCGTTTCCCGCGCCCGGTGCGGGCGCGGTAGCTGCGTGCAAAGCCCTGCAAGCCGTGTGGACGAAAGCGGGTTGCACGCTTGTAACATCAGTCCGTGCGGAACCGAAGTGGCCCCGCGCGCGTCCATTTCGCACAAACTAACTGAAAGCGCCGCCATGCCCTACAGCGAACAAGCCGTCCTCTCCGTCCGCCCCTGGTCGGACAAAACTTTCAGCTTTACGGTCAAACGCCCGCCGGGCTTCGAATTCGCCAGCGGCGAGTTCGTCACCCTGGGGCTCAAGCGCGAAGGCAAACTCATCGCGCGCGCCTATTCCATCGTCTCGGCGGCCAACGAACCCGAACTCGAATTTCTCAGCATCCACGTGCCCGACGGCCCGCTCACCAGCCAGCTTGTCCACGTACAGCCGGGTGATGCCGTGTGGCTCAACAGCAAGCCCACCGGCTCGCTCACGCTGGAACATGTGCTGCCCGGCCGCGTGCTCACCATGATCGCCACCGGTACCGGGCTCGCGCCCTTCATGAGCCTGGTGCGCGACCCCGCCACCTACGCACGCTTCGAAACCGTCGTGCTGGTGCATTCCGTGCGCACCGTCGCCGAACTCGCGTATCGCGAGGAACTCGAATCGCGCGCCAGCGGGCGTTTTCATTACGTGCCCACCGTCACCCGCGAGCCCTTCGCCACCCCCGAACGCGGCAGCGTGCTGTTCACTTCCGGCAGATTGTTCGAAACGCTCGGCCTGCCGCCCGCCGACCCCGAACACGATCGCGTGATGATCTGCGGCAACCCCGAAATGACGCGCGAGTTGACCACCCACCTCAAGGACGCCGGCTGGACGCTCACCAACCACAAGGGCATTGGCAACTTCAGCACCGAACTGGCTTTCGTCACGCATCACGCCTGATAGGCTCCGCTGTCGCCGTGTCGTATTCAGTGAGATGTATGGCTTTTGGTAGGGGAACCGCGACTTGAAATGCAACCCGCTACAGCACGTTCGTGTGGTTTGGCAAAAGCCGTCGGTCAAGTGATGGGCACGAACACGGGGTCATAACAAACGCAAGGCCACAAACGCCGGGTTTTTCAGCCACATTCTCATGCTCATTCTCGGGTGTCTGGTCGGCTTCCAGAAACAGACTATCAAGATGCCCCCTATCGCAGTCTGCTTCGGCCACTGGTCAACACCTCGCGGTTAAAACCGCTCCACTACCCGTAAATACCGCCACTGCCCCGCTGGCAGTTTGCCCATGGTCACACCGCCCAGGCGGATGCGCTTCATCGACAGCACCTGCAAGCCAGCGGTTTCGCACAGGCGGGCGATCTGTTGGGGGTGTGCGCCTTTCATCGCCACGCGCAGGCGCTGTTCGCTTTGCCAGCTGAGCTTGATATGGGGCAGGCTGCGGGTCATGCGCTTGAGGCCGTCCGGGGGCAGTTGGCCGGCGACGTCGACGAGGAGTTCGTGTTCCAGGGTGGCGGCGTCGGCGGTGAGTTTGCGCACGATACGCCAGTCCTGGGTGTAGACGACGAGGCCGCTGGTGGTGGCATCCAGCGGGGCGCAGGGGGTGAGCTGGACGAAATGTTTTTTGAGGATGCGGCGTGTGTCGGGGTCGTCGGCCCAGCGGCTGGCGACATCGGGCAGGGCGGAGGTAATGGTGCCGGCGGGCTGATGCAGCAGCAGGGTGACGTCCTGGGCCTGATCCAGATCGGCGGCCGGGTCGATGGCAATGGCTTGGTCTGCCACACGGAAATGCGGTTCTTCGACGATGATGCCGTCCACCTGGACCCAGCCGCCGGCGATGAGCAGTTCGGCTTCGCGACGGGAGCATCCGCGCAGTTCGGCGATGCGTTTGGCGAGGCGGACGGGTTCGGTCATGGCGGCGGGGTATGAGGCGGAGCGGGGATTCTACGCCGCGTGCGCAGCGCGGTTGTTCAGGCTGTGTGTGGCGGGGTATGCTTTTGCCCTTGTCTGCCAGACCGCGCGTGCGGTCGCTCACCCCCGGAGAAACCCATGAAAACAGCACTTGCCCTGTCCCTGTTGTTGTTCACCTCGTCTGCGCTGGCTGCGGTAGTCGGCAAGGATGTCAGCTATAAAGCCGGCGACACGTCGATGAAAGGCTGGCTTGCCTACGACGACGCCGTCAAGGGCAAACGCGCCGGCGTGCTGGTAGTGCCGGAATGGTGGGGGGCCAACGACTACGCGCGCAAGCGTGCGCGGATGCTGGCCGAGCAGGGCTACGTGGCGCTGGTGGTGGACATGTACGGCAACGGCCAGGTGGCGGATAACCCCAAGGACGCGGGCGCGCTGGCCGGCAGCGTGAACAAGAATCCCGACGTGGCGTATGCACGCATGGACGCGGCGCGCAAGTTTCTCGACAAGCAGCCCGGCGTGAAAAAAGGCGAAATCGCCGCCTTGGGGTACTGCTTTGGTGGCGGGGTGGTATTGAACATGGCGCGTGCGGGGATGCCGTTGAAATCGGTGGCGAGTTACCACGGGGTGCTGGCGACGGACATTGCCGTCAAACCCGGTGAGCTGAAAACCAAGATCCGTGTTTTCCACGGCGAGGCCGACCCCATCGTGCCGCCCGAACAGGTCGAAGCCTTCAAGACCGAGATGGCCAATGCCCAAGCCGATTACATGCTGGTGGCCTACCCCGGCGTGAAGCACACCTTCACCAATCGCGAAGCCGACAGCTATGCCACGCAGTTTGGCCTGCCGCTCAAATACGACGCGGATGCCGACAAGGATTCGTGGACGCGTACGCTGGAATTTTTGAAGGCGACGCTGAAGTAATGGCCGACAGCTGCGACCACGACGACTGCCACGCGCCGCACGGCGAAGGCAGCCTGGGCATTCCGCAGATCGGCGCGTTCGACCCGCTGGCCTTCGAGCGGGCAGTCAACGCCATGCTCGCCGCCTGTGGTGTGGCGACCGATTCAGTGCACACCGGCCGCACCGCCGAGCGCGTGCGCGAGCTATGGCAAAAGCGCCTGCTCGGCGGCTATGCCATTGATCCCGCCGACGCGCTGGGCGCAGGCTTTGCCGACACGCGCGACGACATGGTGGTGGTGCGCGGCATCGCCGTTCATGGTGTGTGTCCGCATCATCTGGTGCCGTTTCGCGGCGTGGCGCATGTGGCCTACGTGCCCGGCGGCAGGCTGCACGGCTTCGGGCGCATCGCGCGCATGGTCGATGCCATCGGCCACCGCTTCACCTACCAGGAATGGATGACGCGTGATATCGCCGAGGCACTGATGACGCACGGACTGGCGCAGGGCGGCGCGTGCATCGTCGAAGCCGAACAGTTGTGTTTGCTGCTGGGCGAAGACCGGCGCGGCGACGAGCGCGTGGTGACGCAGGCGTTCACCGGCTGCTTCCGGGAGAGCGAACAACTGCGCAATGAGTTTTTGCGGGCGCTGGCCTGAGTCTGTGCTGCACCCGCGCGGGCCGGGCGGCAACAGGTGGCCGTGTCACGCCAGCGAAATCCGCCCCGTACACACTGGTGTAATGACGCGCTACTTGCTTCTCGTCACGGTGCTCCTCGACAGCAGCCCGCTCCACGCCCAGGACGCGCCCAACTGGCTGTCCGAACCTGCACCCGCCGCCACCATCAAACTTGCCGAACCCCTGCCCGACGAAGTCGTCGTCGTCATCAACGACAACGCGCTGGGTGGCAACCACGCCGGACTTTTTGCAGGCGATCTGCTGATCGACCCCGCCGGCAGTTACTTTGGCGTGCGCGGCGAAGATGCAAGCTGGCGCGGCCCCACGCTCGCCGACTACGCGCGCTACCAGACCACCGATGGCCTCAAGGTACGTTTCTACCGTTTCCGTTTGCAGCCTGAAGCCTTCCGCAGCCTGCAACAGCGCATCCGTGACGTCGGCCCCACGCCGCCACTTTTTTGCGCTGCTGCTGTGCAGAATCTGCTGGTCGGTCTCGAACCTTTCAGGAGCCTCGACAGAACCGGTTTCACCACGCCCACTGCCCTGGGCAAACGGCTCGACGCCGTACTGCGTGTCGGTATCCCCGGTGAATGCCAGCAGCTCGACGCCTCGCCCTGCTGAGGCCAGCGTATCATCTGACCACCTGTTCTTTTTTGCACACCATGAAAGACGAACACCAACGCCCCCGCACCCTCATCTTGCCACCCGCTCCTTATGCTGCCGCTGCGCTTGGCGGCTGGTGGCTGGATCGTCGCTGGCAACCGCTCCCGCTGGACGACGGAGTAGTGTCGGCTATGCTCGGCTGGGTGTGGGTGGGCCTTGGCCTTGCGCTATTTATATGGACGCTGTGGACTTTCCATCGCCATCGCACCACCGTCAATCCCTATGCCGGGGCGTCTGCGCTGTGTACAGACGGCCCTTTTCGTTACACCCGCAACCCCATCTATCTGGGCGACTGGTTCATCCTTGTCGGCGTGGCGCTGGTGCTCAACACGCTCTGGCCACTGGTGTTTGCCCCGCTTATCTGGATCATGCTGCGCTATGGCGTAATCAAACACGAGGAGGCGCATCTGGAGGCGAAGTTTGGCGAGGTGTACAGGGCTTACAAAACGCGCGTGAGGCGTTGGGTATAAATCCAGTAGTCATTCATGACAAGTTCAGGACGACAGTGGCGTTGTTGGCTGTAGCCCGCGCCACCTCGTCCACACTGACTCCCCGCAATTCCGCCAGCAGCGCCGCAATGCGCGGCAACTCCCCCGGCGCGTTGCGCCCGCGTCCGATCCACACCGGTGGAATGTCGGGGCTGTCGGTTTCCAGCACGATGGATTCCAGCGGTAGTTCGGCCGCCAGCCGCCGCAGGTGATTCGCACGCGGCCAGGTAAATGCGCCGCCGAAGCCCAGTTTGAACCCCAGCTTGATGAATTCGGCCGCTTGCTGCGCGCTGCCGTTGAAGGCGTGGGCGATGCCGCCGGAGACTTTGATTTTGCGCAGTTGCTTGAGTAATTGATCGCTGGATTTGCGGCAATGCAGCAATACGGGCAGGTCGTGGTCACGGGCGATTTTCAGCTGCTCGGTGTAGAAAAACTCCTGGGCAGCGGCATCGAGTCCGCGCACGAAAAAATCCAGGCCGATTTCGCCAATGGCCACCGGACGCTGCGCGCTGATCTGCGCTCGCAGAGCATCGAGGTCGTGGGGCTGATGCACGCCGACGTACATGGGGTGCAGGCCCCACGCCGGCAGGCAGCCGGGGTAGCGCGCGCAGGTGGCGGCGACGGCCGCAAAGTTGTCGGCACTGACGCTGGGAACGATCTGCACGGCGACGCCGGAAACGACTGCGCGCGTGTATTCGGCGTCGCGGTCGGCGTCGAACTCGGCGGCGTCGAAATGGCTGTGGGTATCAATGAAAAACGGCGCCTGTGAAGACGCCGTTGTGCTGACCGTACGCATTGTTTGCCCTCTCCCCAACCCTCTCCCGCCTGCGGGAGAGGGGGCGAACGCTGAGCCGAAGCCGATCAATCGTTGCTGGCAAAGCCCAGCAGATGCAGCAGGCTGGTAAAGAGGTTGTAGATCGCGACGTAGAGGCTGATGGTGGCGAGCACGTAGTTGGTTTCGCCGCCGTTGATGATCTCGCTGGTCTGCCACAGGATCATGCCGGACATGAGCAGGGCAAACAGGGCGGACACTGCCAGCGACAGGCCGGGCATGGGATAGCCGACGAGGCTGGCGACCAGCGCCACGATCGCGGCGACGAAGGCGACCAGTACGCCGGTCATGAGGAAACCGCCCATGAAGCTGAAATCCTTGCGGGTGACGAGCACGTAGGCCGACAGCGCGAGGAACACGAAGGCGGTGATGCCCATGGCGCCCATCACCAGCTGCGGGCCGTTGGGCAGGCCCAGGTAGTGGTTGAGCATAGGGCCGAGACCCAGGCCCAAGAGGCCGGTGACGGCGAACACCACGCCGATGCCGGCAGCGGAATTGGCGGTGCGCGGCACCACGAACCACAGCAGCAGCAACGCGCCGATGCTGCTGGCCAGGCTGACGAAGTAGGGCAGATGCATCGCCATCGACACGCCGGCGGTGGCGGCGCTGAACAGCAGCGTGAGCGACAGCAGCAGGTAGGTGTTTTTCAGAACCTTGTTGGTCGAAGGGGCGATCGCAACGCTGCGATCGTAGGGGGTGACTTGCGGGTTCATGGTTCGTCTCCGAAAGGGTTCAACAAAACAACGCTATAGAGAGTGTCTCATCCGGTTTGAGGTTCCCCGCAGGGATGAGGCAGCATACCCCGAAGCGCCCGTCGATGCCACCTGGCCGTGCACGCCCAGAAAGCCCCTTTTTTTGAGAACATGCTTGACATATTGTACTGGTTGGTACAATATATTAAATATCGACACGATGACTGCATCTTCGGTAGCCTGAGCCGGCGAGCGAAGTGAATGTGGATTTGTGCTGTTTAAGGTTTTATTCGGAACGATCAGGTCAATATGAGGCTAGTTACTGAAAAAATGGGAATGGCAGAAGGCTATTTTGACACCAGGGATGGGGCAGCCTTGGCGTCCGAAGCATCCTGCCTGCGCATCGGTAGCCGCGCTGGAACCATTGCAATCCATAGCCGGCTGTGGGGGCTTCATGAATGAAGCAGTAGTCATTCAGGAGAAATCGGTCGCCGCCAAGGGGGCGACCGCGCTTGACATGTCGCGCCCCCTGGCCAATAAGCGCGCATGAAACTGTCTCCCGGACGCCCCCTCGAATTTGATCCTGAAGTCGCCCTGACAGCGGCCATGCAACTGTTCTGGAAAAAGGGGTACGAAAGCACCTCCATGCAGGATTTGCTGCAGGCCATGAACATATCCAAAAGCAGTCTGTACCAGGCCTTCGGCGGCAAGCAGCAATTATTTGAAAAGTGCATGGATCACTATGGCGATTTCATGGTTGGAAAAATGCGAACCGCACTGGCCGATTCCCCAACTGGTCTCGGGTTCATCAGACTTTTACTGGGGAGCGTGCTCGACGAGGCGCGCGGCACCAGCGAAGCACGTGGTTGCCTGGTGCTGAACACCGCAAACGAATTTGCCCGACGCAACCCGACGGTAGCGGAAGCCGTGGCAACCGGACTTGGGCGTTTTCACAATGTTTTGCAGGATGCCGTTCGCCGCGCCCAGGCGGAAGGTGACATCCCGCCCGAGCGCGATGCCGTCATGCTGGCAAATTTCCTCGTCAGCAACATGAGCGGACTGAAGACGCTGAGTAAAGCGGGTGCCGACGAAGCCAGTATGCGCGGCATCATCGAAGTAGCAATGAAAGCCCTGGTGTAAGGTTTTTCATTTTTTTCGACTAATCTGTACCGATTGGTACATTATAAGGAGTTGTCATGAAAGCAGGTCACAAGTTCAACCTTCCGTCACTCGATGCGGACAATGCCGGGGAGATCGCCGCTGCGCGACTCAAGGAGTCGAAAGCCAAGCTCGGCTTCGTACCCAATATGTATGCGGTCATGGCCAACTCGCCTGGCCTGCTCGATACCTATATGCATGGCTACGACCGCTTCCGCCAGCACTCGGGATTCTCGCCTGCCGAACAGGAGGTGGTGCTGCTGGCAATCAGCCGCGAAAACGGTTGTACCTATTGCGTGGCGGCACACAGTTTCATCGCAGACAAGATGTCGGGCGTGCCAGCAGAGATCACGGATGCCATCCGGGACGGGCGCCCAATATCTGACCCGAAACTGGCTGCGCTGCACGATTTCACCCGAACCATGGTTCTGAGGCGCGGCCTGCCGAGCAAGGCGGACGTGGCCGAATTCCTGGCGGCCGGTTACGACGAACGCCGGATTCTGGAAATCGTGCTGGCTATCTCAGTGAAGACGCTCAGCAACTACGCCAATCACATGTTCCACACGCCGCTGGACGCCATGTTCGCAAGCCGGGCGTGGGAAGACTGAAACCGACTGCGCTGGCCGCAAGACGGTCAGCGCACACCTCCTCAGGAGAACACCATGAGAAAAACAGTTGGCGACAAGGTCAGCAATATCAAACTGACCGGTATAGACGGCAAGCCATTCGATCTCTTCAGTCTGAAAGGTCGTCCTTTCATGCTGTCATTCTTTCGATTCGCCTCGTGCCCGTTCTGCAATCTGCGCATGCATGAGCTGGTCAAGCGATACGGCGAACTGGGTGACAAGTTCACCATCGTTGCGATCTTCGATTCACCGCTCGACAACCTGCGAGAGCATGCCGACCGCCATCATTCGCCGTTCCCGGTCCTGGCGGACGAGCGCGGCCTCTATTACGCGCAGTACGGGATCGAACATTCGGTGCTCGGCATGCTGAAAGGCATGTTCATGCGGATGCCCACCATGATGCGCGCGATGTCCAAGGGATACGTGCCGCTCAAGATCAAGGGAAGCATGACCACCATGCCAGCAGATTTCCTGGTAGACGAGTCCGGCGTCATACGCCGCACTTATTACGGCAGGGATGAGGGAGACCATCTCCCGTTCGACGAAATAAAGCGATTTGCCGGTCTCGTGCGTAATTAACAGGCAGTAGACGCGCTTTACCCGGCTGCGCGCGCTAAAAAGTCAGCTGGATTCCATTGCTAGGAGAGAACCATGAACTTCGACAAAGAACTGGATGCACGCGGCCTGAACTGTCCGCTGCCGATTTTGCGCACTAAAAAATCCCTGGGCGAACTGACCAGTGGCCAGGTGCTGAAAGTGAGCTCCACCGACCCTGGTTCCGTGAAGGACATGCAGGCCTTTGCCAAGCAGACCGGAAACGAGTTGGTCGCTTCCTCGGAGAACCGGGGTGAGTACGTGTTCCTGCTGCGCAAGCATTGAGCCACCCGCCAAGCCGATCAGGAGAAACTCATGGAAACCAAAAGAATGGCGCTCATCGCCACCAAGGGCACGCTGGACTGGGCCTATCCGCCTTTCATTCTGGCTTCGACTGCCGCCGCACTGGGTTACGAAGTGCAGATTTTCTTTACCTTCTACGGGCTGCAATTACTGAAGAAGGACTTGTCCGACCTTAAGGTCAGTCCGCTGGGGAATCCGGGCATGCCGATGAAACTTCCGTTCGGTCCCAAATGGCTCAAGAGCATGAACCTGAATATTCCAAATTCGGTGCAGTCTCTGGTTCCGGGCTTCGAGAGTATCGCCACCTCTTTGATGAAGCGCACGATCGCCAATACCGGTGTGGCCTCCATCCAGGATTTGCGCTCGCTCTGCATGGAGGCGGACGTGAAGATGATCGCCTGCCAAATGACGGTCAGCCTGTTCAACATGGAGCACAGCGATTTCCTGGACGACATCGAATACGGCGGAGCTGCAACGTTCTTCGAATTTGCCGGCGACACGGATATCTGCCTTTTCATCTGAACGGCATGCCAGCTTGCCACCCCACAATTAAACCCCCAAGGCCCTTCCCCATGAAAACGTTCCATTTCACTTTGCAGGCCAGGCTACTGACTTTCCTCGGCCTTTTTTTCAGCATGCTTTTCGCAAGCTCGCACGCCATGAGCCAGGACAAGCCGGTTCTCGGCTACAGCACCTATGGGCAGGGCGAGGAGAAAGTACTGGTTTTTCACGACTGGATGGGGGATGCGTCGAACTACGAATCCCTGATCCCCTATCTTGACCCCGTCAGCTACACCTATGTTTTCGCCGACGTGCGGGGCTATGGAAAATCGGTTCATCTGACCGGAGAGTACTCCGCGAACGAGGTTTCCGCGGATGCGTTCCGGTTGGCCGACACGCTCGGCTGGAAGCGCTTCCATGTCGTCGGGCATTCGATGACCGGCATGGTGGCGCAACGCATGGCCGTCGACGACCGCATCTCCGGCGGCAACAGACTCAAAAGCGTGATCGCGATCACGCCCGTCTCCTCCGACGGTTATCCGGCCGACGAAGGGACCAAAAAATTCCTGTGGGGCCTGATCGGTCAGCGCAATCTTTCAGAGCAGGGTTTCCAGGCGCTTACCGGGCAGCGTTTGTCGCCGGCCTGGAGTCGCATCAAGACCACCCGCCATTTGCAGACTTCCAGGGAAGACGCGCTCAAGGGCTATTACCGCATGTGGCTGGAAACCGATTTCTCGGCGGAGGCGCGCAAGGCCAGGGTCGGAACCCCGCTCCTGGTCATCGGCGGCCGGCAGGACCTTCCCGGTTTCCAGGAAGCCCACCTGAGAAAGACTTTCGGCACTCTGTATCCGAATGTGGAATTCACCTTCATTACAGATGCCGGTCATTACCCGATGCACGAAACCCCGGTCTATCTCGCGAGCCTCATCGAGAAATACCTGGGGGCGCATCGGTAAATCCCGGGCCGCCACATCCGACTGCCCGGAATCGTCAGCCATCGGCTGATCCACAACGCAAGCCACAAGGAGCGCAATTGATGAACCCGAAGAAAACCGCCGTCGTTCTGCTTGAACTGCAAAACGACTTTCTCAGCGAAAACGGCAAGCTTTACCCGCTGATCAAACCTGTGCTGGATGCCCACGGCATCGTCGACAACCTGAGGCATCTCATTCGGGGCGCACGCGAACAAGGCATGCTGATCGTGCACGCCCCCATCCAGTTCTCGCCGGATTATCGTGAAATGGGGCATGCCCCATTCGGCATCCTGCAGGCAGTGAAGAATGCCGGGGCGCTGATACGCGGCACATGGGGCGCCGAAATCGCACCGATGTTCACGCGCATGGCGGGCGACGTCGTGATCGAAGGAAAAACCACCATCGATGCCTTCGCCAGTACCAATCTCGACTTCGTGCTGCGCAGCCACGGCATCACCCATATCGCGCTTGCCGGACAGCTGACCAACGTCTGCATCGAGTCGACCATGCGCGCGGCTTACGACAAGGGCTATGGCGTGTTCGGCATCACCGATGCCAGCGCGACCCTGGGCCTGGAGGAATACAGCAACGCGATCCGTCACAACTGGCCGATGTTCTCGATGCCTGTGACGCACCTTGAATTCCTGGAGCGGACCGAGCAACTGGCCGCCTGAACCATGCATGCCGACCGAGATGGGCCGGTCAGCCATGCAAATGACACCCGGAGGCACACATCATGAATGCATACGAAGCCAAACTGAATGGCCCGCTCCACGGCCTGCTGCAGTGGGAGGCCTGGGATCGCCTGGCTGACGCCCTGCGCGGAGAAACCGCCGCGCGATGGCATGTCGTCATGGCCGGTGCAGATGCCCCGGCGGAGCCTCTCTCGCCGCATGTGCTGGCACTGCTGCTGGATGAGATCGGTGCCCTGCTACGGAAAGATCATCAGGAGTCTTACCTCGGCATCGTCTATGTCGACGATCCTGACAGCCCCAGCCTCATCAAGATCTACGATCCCAACAACCTCGGATCGAGCTGCGGCAGCATCGGTTACAAGATCGAAGCGGGCTGGGTGCTGAGTCTAGATCGACCCAGCACGCTCGTGTCTGCCGTCCCCCTGCCGGGTAACCGCAGGCGCTGGTGGCAGGCGTTGCAACAGCGCCTGATCCCGACTGCGCAATGAGTGCACGGGCGATGCATATCGCTGTGCTCGTCGACGTGGAGCGCAGACTCCAAGTTCGCATCGTTTCTTTACTGCGGCCGGTTGTTAGGGGAGGGCGGCGCTTCCGGCACCGGGGCAATCGATTTCACCTTCAGGTGCAGCGCGGCCCGGGCCAGCAGGTGGGCGGAGACCGGTGCGGTGATGAACAGGAACAGTGTCACCAGGATCTCGTGCAGGCTCAGGCCGTCGTCGCGCAGGCTGAAAAACACGGCGGAGGCGATCAGCAGGCAGCCCACGCCGAGGGTGGTGGCCTTGGTTGGCCCGTGCAGGCGGGTGTAAAAGTCGGTGAGGCGGGCGAGCCCGAGCGACCCGGCAAAGGTGAACAACGCGCCGACGAGGACGAGGCCGGCGAGGAGGAAGTCGACCAGGGCGCTCATTCGATGATGTCGCCGCGCAGCAGGTATTTGCACAGCGCGATGGTGCCGACAAAGCCCATCATTGCAATCAGCAGGGCGGCCTCAAAGTAGATGGCGCTGCCCAGATGAATGCCCAGCAGCACCAGAAACGCGATGGTGTTCACGTACAGCGTATCCAGCGCGAGGATGCGGTCGGGCGCGTCCGGGCCTTTGATCAGCCGCCAGAAGCTCATCAGGAAGGCCAGCGTCACCAGCGCGTAGGCCAGGGGAATCACGGTGTCGAGCATCAACGGTCTCCTTCGAAAATCTGCCGCAAGGGCGTTTCGTAGCGTTGCTTGATTTCGGCGACGAGCGCGGCCGCGTCGTCGGTGTCGAGCGTGTGCACGACGAGCGTGCGGCGGTCGGCGGACACCTCTGCGGACACGGTGCCGGGGGTGAGCGAAATGGTGTTGGCAAGCAGGCTGATGCCGAGATCGCTGGTGAGATCGAGCGGCACCACGACGAAGGCCGGGCGCAGGCGTCGCGGGCCTTTCAGGATTAACCAAGCCACCTGGAAACTGCCGCGCACGATGTCGTATGCGAACACGCCAAAAAAGCGCAGCAGCACGCCGGGCCGGCGGATGCGGATGGCCTCGGGCCAGAACGCCGAGGTGGCAAACGGAATCAGCCAGCCCAGCACGGCACCGAGCACCAGCGCGCCGGCCGACAGTTCGTTGACCAGCAACAGCCACAGCACGGTGAGCGACAGGCTCAACAGGGGGTGGGGCATACAAGCTTTCACGCGCTTTAGCGCGTAGAAAGTTGGAGTCCCCTTGTGGGGCAGCATGCGCCTCATGGTCGCGCTCCCAGCACGGCGTCGATGTAGGTCTGCGGTGCGGCGATCTGCGCGGCGGTGGCGGCGGCGTAGTCGGACACCGGGCCGGCGGCGACGGTGAGCCCGACGAGGAGCGCAAGGAGACCGGCGACCGGCGCGAGCGCGGCGACGCCCGGCGCGGGCAGCGCGTCGGGCGCGGGATGGGTGCGGTAGAACAGCAGGCTGCCGCTGCGCGCAAGCACGACCACGCCCAAAAGCCCGGTGGCGAGCACCACGCCCAGCACCCAGGCGGCAGCCGGCGTGTCGAGTGCGGCTTTCAGCAGCATGAACTTGGCGAGAAAGCCCGACAGCGGCGGCAAACCCGCCACCGCCACCGCCACGGCAAAGAACAGGCCGCCCACCCAGGCCGCGCGCGGCATGGCGGGGCCCGGCTCGAAGCGGTCGGCCATTTCGCCGCGACCGCGCGCGATGCTGTCGGCGAGCAGGAACAGCGCGGCGGCGGCAAAGGTGGAATGCGGCAGGTAATACAAGCCGGCGGCCAGCGCGTCGGCGTGCCCGAGACCGAAAGCGGTGAGCAGCGTGCCGACCGACACCACGACGAAATACGCGGCCTGTTCGCGCAGGCTGCGGCTCGCGGCGGCCCCCAGCATCCCCAGCACCAGCGTAACGAGCGCCAGCGGCAACAGCCAGGCGTCGAGCAGGCCGGCAAGCGGGCCGCCGTCCTGGCCGCTAAAGAGGCTGTATACGCGCAGGATGCTGTATGCGCCCACCTTGGTCATGATGGCGAACAGCGCAGCCACCGGCGCGCTGGTCTGTCCGTAGGCGGCGGGCAGCCACAGGTACAGCGGCACCAGCGCGGCCTTCAGCGCAAACACGCCAAACAGCAGCAGCGCGGCGGATTGCACCAGCGCCGCGCTCTGCGGCGGCGTGGCGGCGAGCTTCACCGCAAGATCGGCCATGTTGAGCGTGCCGGTCACGCCGTAGAGCGTGCCGACGGCAAACAGGAACAGCGTCGAGCCGACCAGGTTGATGACAACGTAATGCAGGCCCGCCTTCACCCGCAGGCGGCCGCCGCCGTGCAGCAGCAAGCCGTAGGACGCCAGCAGCAGGATTTCGAAAAACACGAACAGGTTGAACAGGTCGCCGGTGAGAAACGCGCCGTTGAGGCCAAACAGCTGCAACTGGAATAGCACGTGAAAATGCCGGCCCTGGCGGTCGGTGCCCTGCACCGCGTAGAGCAGCGCGAACACCGCCGTTGTCGCGGTGACGGCCAGCATCCAGGCCGCGAGGCGGTCGGCCACCAGCACGATGCCGAACGGGGCCGGCCAGTTGCCGAGCAGGTAGACGAACTGCGCGCCGTCGGCGGTGGCGGCGAGCAGGTTCGCCGCCAGCGGCAGCAGCGCCAGCGTGGCGACGAGGCCGACAGCGCGTGCAGCGGCGAGCCTGGCGGCCGGCAGCATCAGCAGCACGATGCCGGCCACCAGTGGCAGCAGAACCGGCAGAATAGGCAGGTGATCGGCGAAGCTCATGCGCGGCGGTCCGTTTCGTTGTCCAGCCCGTCGACATGGTCGTTGCCGAGTTCGGCGCGCGCCTTCAACGCCAGCACAATCACAAACGCCGTCATGCCGAAGCTGATGACAATGGCCGTGAGCACCAGCGCCTGCGGCAGCGGGTCGGTATAGCCCGTGGCCGCAGCATGGATGACCGGCGGCACACCGACGGCCAGCCGCCCCATCACGAACAGGAACAGGTTCACCGCGTACGACAGCAGGGTGAGCCCCAGCACTACCGGAAAGGTTTGCGCGCGCAGCGCGAGAAACACGCCGCCGGCGGTGAGCACGCCGATGAGCAGCGCGATGAGGGCTTCCATCAGCGTTGCCTCCCGGTTTGCGCGGAACCGGCGTGATGCAGCCCGCCCAGCCCGGTGAGGATCATCAGCGTGGCACCGACGACGACGAGAAACACCCCCAGGTCAAACGCCATCGCCGAGGCGAGTTCAAACTTGCCGACTACCGGCCAGCTCTGGTAGCCAAAGGTCGAGGTGAGGAAGGGATGATCGAAGGCCCAGCTGGCCAGTCCGGTGAGGGTGGCGATTGCCAGCCCCCAGGCGATGACTGGCTGGCTGTTGGCGGCCATGCGCTGGTGCGTCCACGCCGCGCCGTTGGCGAGGTATTGCACGATGAGCGCGACGGCGGTGATGAGCCCGGCGATGAAGCCGCCGCCCGGCTGGTTGTGCCCGCGCAGCAGGATGAACACCGCCACCAGCAGCGCCAGCGGCAGCAACAGGCGGGTAAGCGTGGCCATGATCACCGGGTGCGCGTCGGCACTCCAGCGGCGGCCTTCGCCATCGGCGTCGGGCGCGGTCAGGTTCAGGTTCTGCAGCAGCGCGAAAATGCCCAGCCCCGCCAGCGCCAGCACGCTGATTTCGCCCAGCGTGTCGTAGCCCCGGAAATCGACCAGGATGACGTTGACCACGTTGGTGCCGCCGCCGCCCGGCTTGCTGTTTTCCAGAAAATACCCGGCGATGCTGTCGTAGGGCCGGGTGAGCACGGCCCACGCCAGCGCAGCGCTGCCAGCCCCGGCGACCAGCGCGACCACGGCGTCGCGTATCAGTCGCGCGGGACGCGGTTCTGCCGCGCCGCGCTGCGGCAGGAAATACAGCGCAAGCAGCAGCAGCACGATGGTGACGATCTCGACCGACAACTGCGTGAGCGCGAGGTCGGGCGCAGAAAACTTGACGAAGATGAGCGACACCACCAGACCCACGACGCCCAGCACGATGAGCGCGGTGAAGCGCGCGTCGCGCCACAACAGCGTGCCCAGGGTGGCGGCGATGAGCGTGAGCGCCACGGCGAGACTCACCGCGTCGGTCGGCAGGCCGGCGCGGGGGCCGGTTGGCGGCGTGTCGCCGGCCAGCCAGGGCACCCCGCCCAGCACCAGCGCGGCGAGCAGCAAAAACAGCACCTGGCGTTGCAGCGAGGCGTTGTCGAGCCGGCGGGTGACCCCGGTGGCCAGCACAAAAAAGCCGTTGACGCAGGCGTTGAACGGCACGCGCGCGTCGAGCCGGTCGAGGCCGCGTTCGTGCCAGGCGAAGAGCGGCCGGCGCACGCGGTAGATCAGCACGCCAAGCGCCAACGCCAGCGCGCTCATGCCCAGCGCCGCGTTGAAGCCGTGCCACAGCGCGAGGTGATACGCCGGCAACGCAGTCTGCAAGGTGCTCGACGCGGCGGCGGCGAGCAATGGTGCCACCGTGAGCCCCGGCGCGACGCCCACAGCGAGGCAGAGCACGACCAGGACTTCCACCGGCAGCTTCATCCAGCGCGGCGGTTCGTGCGGGGTTTTCGGTAGGTCGCGCGGTTCGCCGTTAAAGAACACGTCGTGGATGAAGCGGATGGAATATGCCACCGCAAACGCGCCGGCGAGCGTCACCAGCGCCGGCAGCAGCCAGCCGCCGACGTGGCCGTGGGCGACGTGCACGGCTTCGGCAAAGAACATTTCCTTGGAGAGAAAACCGTTCAGCAGCGGCACCCCGGCCATCGCGGCGGCGGCCACCATCGCCAGCGTGGCGGTGTAGGGCATGAACCGCCACAGGCCGGACAGCCGCCGCATGTCGCGCGTACCGGCTTCGTGGTCGATGATGCCGGCGGCCATGAAGAGCGAAGCCTTGAAGGTGGCGTGGTTGATGATGTGGAACACGCCGGCCACGGCCGCGAGCGGCGTCGACAAGCCGAACAGCAGGGTGATGAGGCCGAGGTGGCTGATGGTGGAATACGCCAGCAGGCCCTTGAGGTCGTGCTTGAACAGCGCGGTGTACGCGCCGAGCAGCAGCGTGGCGAGCCCGGCCCCGGAGACCAGCCAGAACCATTCCGGCGTACCCGACAGCGCCGGGTAGAGTCGCGCCAGCAGGAACACGCCGGCCTTCACCATGGTGGCCGAATGCAGGTAGGCCGACACCGGCGTGGGCGCGGCCATCGCGTGCGGCAGCCAGAAGTGGAAGGGAAACTGCGCCGACTTGGTGAACACGCCGAGCAGGATCAGCACCAGCGTCGGCACGTAAAGCGGGTGCGCGCGGATGAGATCGTTTGATGCGAACACGTCCGAGAGTTCGTAGCTGCCGACGATATGCCCCAGCAGCAGCACCCCGCCGAGTAGTGCAAAGCCGCCCATGCCGGTGACCGCCAGCGCCATGCGCGCGCCGTGGCGGGCTTCCTCGCGATGCTGCCAGTAGCTGATGAGCAGAAACGACGACAGGCTGGTGAGCTCCCAGAAGATCAAGAGCTGGATGAGGTTTTCCGACAGCACGATGCCGAGCATCGAACCCATGAACAGCATCAGGTAGGCGTAGAAGCGGCTCATGCTGTCGCGCTCCGACAGGTAATAGCGCGCGTACAGCACGATGAGGAGGCCAATGCCGAGGATGAGGCCGGCGAACAGCATCGCCAGGCCGTCGAAACGAAACGACAGGTTGAGGCCGAGCGCGGGCATCCAGTCCATCTGCTGGATCAGCGTTTCGCCGGCGAACGGGTGCGGGAACAACGGGGCGATCAGCGCCAGCGAGCCGAGCGTGATGCCACCGGCGGCCCACGCAGTGGCACTGCGGCCGAAGCGGGTGATCCAGGCGATGAGTGCCGCCCCGGCAAAGGGGAGGAGCGTTGCGAGAAAAAGCGTCATGTGCGGGTTGAAGCGTTCACCTGTTGCGGGCGGACGGTTGGATTCTACCCTGTGGCCCGTCGCCCGCCGGGCTGTTGGCATTCCTGCCGACGGAGGCTGCGGGAACCCTTCCTGTGTCCTATCCACGCCAAAGCCGCGCAGCCTATTCAGGGTGGCTTGCATGACGTGGGGCGACGTGCGAGAGGTGCGCGGGCAAGCGGAAAAGAACCACAGTCCAAACGCAAGTAACGCGGCGTGCCACGGGGCAAGCCCTCGGAGCGGGTAAATTTGCGCACACAATAATATTGTGCAAATATATAAGCGTCTTTTGCCCCGGCAAGGCACGCCATTTGGTCAGCCTGGTGTTCGCCTTCAAACGGGGCGACGTCCGTCAGGCGGGCGTCGTGTTCAATTCGTCGGGCCGTATTCTGCCCGGGAAAGGAAAGCATGATCCGTATACCCCCCACGCTACTTAGCGGGGTACTGGGCCTTGGCCTTGCCACCCTTGCGTCCGCCGTACTCGCCGACTGGGTCCAGCTGGACAACGGCGACCGGCTGTCAGGTCGCATCGTTGTACTGACCGGGACTGAACTGACGCTGGAGACACCCTATGCCGGCCGGATTGCATTGCCACGCGACCGGCTCCGCGCGATTCACACCGACGCGCCGGTGCGCGTGCGGCTCGCCGACGGCACGGAATTCGACGGCCAGCTGCGCAGCGATGCAGACGACAGCGTACGCATCCGCATCGGCCAACTGGCCGAAACCGCTCCGCTTTCCATACGGCAGGTGGCAGCCATCAATCCGCCGCTTCCGTCCGACGCCACTGTCGTCAGCGCGCGCTTGTCGGCGGGGGGCAGCCTGAGCAGTGGCAATACGGATGCGCAAACCCTGCATCTGTCCGGCGAGATGGTTGCGCGCAACACAGCGCAACGCGTCACGCTCGACGCTGCGATCAATTCGGCAGAGCAGTCGGGGGAGCAAACCGCGTCGAACGCACGGCTGGGACTGAAGTACGACCACTTCGTCGCGCCCCGTGCCTATCTCTATGTCAACACGCGCTTCGAGCACGATGGCGAAGCCGATCTGGATTTGCGCAGCGTGCTGGGGGCGGGCGGCGGCTGGCAGGTTGCGGACGAAAAAACCCGAAGCCTGGCAGTCGAAGGGGGGCTCAGCTACATCAGCGAGGATTACGGCAGTGCACCCGACCAGCGGTTTCCCGGCGCACGTCTGGGGCTGAAGGCGGAACAGTCGGTCTGGCGCGAACGCGTGCGATTGTTCCATGACAGCGATCTGCTGATCAGCCTGGAGTCGCTGGATGACATGCTGCTGCGCACGCGCACCGGCGTGCGGGTGCCTGTGGCAGAACAGTTGAGTCTGAGTACGAGCCTGCATTACGACTACGACAACGTGCCGGCCCCAGGCAAGAAAAAAACCGACACCGCACTCATCTTCCAGGTGGACTATGCTCTCTGAAACGCGTGCTTCACATTCCAGCCGTGACGTGACGGCATTGGCGCATGCCCCGCACCGCGAGCGAGTGATCGCCTTCGGCGAAACGCTCGTCGACTGTTATCCGGACGGCACCGTGCTGGGGGGCGCACCGTTCAATCTGGCCTGCCATCTGGCGGCGCTGGGGGCAGCCCCGGTGCTGCTGACGCGTGCCGGCAAGGATAGTGCCGGGCGGCGGATCGAACGCGCCATGCGAACACGTGGCCTGGATACACGAGGATTTCAGCGCGATCCGATCCGCCCCACCGGACAGGTGGCTATCGATACAGGAGGCGCGCGCTTCGATATCCTGCCGGATCAGGCCTACGACCATATCCATCCGGGACTCGCCCGCATGATCGGGCTGTCGACGCACCCGGACATGGTCTATTTCGGCACGCTGGCCCAGCGCGGCGATTCGCGCCGCGCCTTGCGCGAGCTGCTGGAGGCTGTCGACGCACGCGTCTTCGTCGACGTCAATCTGCGCGATCCCTGGGTCGACGTCGACGCCCTCAGGGATTCGCTCGCGCGGGCGCAAGTCGTCAAGCTCAACGAAATCGAACTGAACCGCGTTGCCGGGCAGTTTGATCTCGACGGCCTCACCGCCGAATCGCGGGCGGCGCGGCTGTTGCTGGCGTTTTCGATCGAACGTGTGATCGTCACCTGTGGCGCGGCCGGGGCCTGGACGCTGGACGCTGCAGGGCGGATGGATCAGGTGGCCGGTGGTCGGGTGGACAGGCTGGTAGACACCGTGGGTGCCGGTGATGCCTTTGCCGCCGTGTTCATGCTCGGTTTGTTGCGTGACTGGTCGATTCCCGACACGCTGGCCCGCGCCGACCGATTTGCCCGGGCCATCTGCGGGGTGCGGGGCGCAATCCCCGAAAACGCCGAGTTTTACCAGCCCTTTTGCGAGGCCTGGTGTACCCCCGCATCGGCTGCCACTCCCTGACAGCCGCCCGAAACCAGCGGGCGGTTTTTCCGGCGGTTGATTTTCGCCCGCCCGCCATGGTGGCGGGCGGCACCACGGAGTCCATATGGAAACACTGAATCAGTTTGTATCCCATCTGTCGGGCTGGGAGAGCGGTGCCATCACGGCGACGCATATCGTGCTCATCATCGCAATGGCGTGGGGGGTACGGCGCGTGGTGCGTGTCGGCCTTCGCCGGCTGCACCACCGGCTGATCGACGGGGCGGCCGACATCGAGCACGAGAAGCGGCTCGCCACCCTGGAGCAGGTGGCGCGCTACATCCTCACCGTGGTGATCCTGCTGGTGACCGTCATGCTGGTGCTCGCCGAATTGGGGATATCGATTGCCCCGATACTCGCCGCCGCCGGGGTGCTGGGCATCGCCATCGGCTTCGGCGCGCAAAGCCTGGTCAAGGATTATTTCACCGGCTTGTTCCTGCTACTGGAAAACCAGGTGCGCCAGGGCGACGTGGTCGAAGTGGCCGGCAAGAGCGGGCTGGTCGAGGAAATGACCCTGCGCTACGTGCGGCTGCGTGATTACGAGGGCAGCGTGCATACCATTCCCAACGGCGTCATCGACACCGTGACCAACCGCAGCCGCGGGTTTGCCCACGCGGTGATCGACGTCGGTGTGGCGTACCGGGAAAACATCGACGAAGTGTTTGCGGTGATGCGGCGGGTGGGCGAGGAACTGCGCGCCGACCCGGACATGGCGGCACGTATCGAGGACGATCTGGACATTGCCGGGGTCGATCAGTGGGGCGATTCCGCCGTGGTCGTCCGCTGCCGTTTCCGGGTGCGGCCGCTGGAGCAGTGGACGGTGCGCCGCGCGTATCTCTATCGCCTGAAAAAGGCCTTCGACGCCGCCGGGATCGAGATCCCCTATCCGCACCTCACCGTCTACGCCGGGCAATCCAAATCCGGTGATGCGCCGCCGCTGCCGCTGGCCGTGGCGCGCGCGGCGGGCCGCTAGTCAGCCGGGGGGGCGCAGCGCCTCGGCCAGCGGGGTTTGCGCATCGCGCACGTCGGCCGTGTCCATCTGCGCGATCAGGGCGCGCAGATCGTCGTTCAGCCGCGCCAGCGTCGCCTCGGGAAGACTGGACAGCGCATGGGTGAGGATGCCGGTCAGCGGCCGCGGCGCACGATCCACCACCTGCAAGCCCGCCTCGGTGAGATAAAGCCGCACCACGCGCTGGTCGGCGCTGTTGCGCTCGCGCCGCACATGGCCCGCCTTTTCCAGCTTGTCGAGCAGGTTGCTGGCGGTGGACGCATGGATGGACAGGGCCTGCGCCAGTTCCGACACCTTTAGGCCAGGTGAGTCCCGCAGCGCCGACAGGGCCCAGATCTGCGCGCCGCTGACGCCACAGGCTTTTTCGACATCCTGATAATGCTGGCGCACCGCGCCGAAAATTACGCGGAACTGGCGGAGGGCTTCGCTGGCGGCGGGCGTGGTCAAGATGGGTATCCGGGTCGGGTGCAGGCTGTAATGATCGCAGGATGTGCGCGTGCCGGGAAGCGAATGAGACGCCAAAGGCGGGTACGGCTCGCGCGCTATGCCGCAGCGGCGATCAGCACGTCGCTCGACGCGCGCGCCAGCACCTGCTGGGTGACGCTGCCCAGCAGCATTTCCTCGATCATCGACAGGCCGCGTTTGCCCATGACGATGAGATCGGCGTCGGTGGTCTGCTCGTGTTCGAGGATGCGCAGGCTGGCCGGGCCGTGCGCCAGCACGCGGGTGAAGTGGGCGGCGGGCAGGTCGAGCCGGGCGATGAAGCTTTCCAGCTCTGCCGCTGCGGCGTCGCGCGCCTGGATGCGGTAGTCATGGATGCGCGATTCTTCCATGCCAGCCAGGCGGAAAGTGGATTCGTGTTCGACCCCGAAGGCATGCAGCAGCACGATGTCCGCCCTGGGCAGCCAGGCGTGCGCGACGCGGATGGCGGCTTCTGCATGGGCGGAAAAATCCACCGGCGCGAGGATGCGCCGATAGGCCGCCTGCGGGCGCTGCCTCACAGCCAGCAGGGGGCGCTTCAGCTTGCGCAGCACCCGCTCGGTCGTGGAGCCGATCAGCCATTCACGCACGAAATGCGCGCCGCGCACGCCCATCACCAGCAGATCGGGCGGCTGCGCATCGACCAGGGCTGCGAGCCCGTCCAGCGCGGCACCTTCGCCCAGTACGGTGTCAATGCGCGAGGGCCAGCGCGCGCTGAGCGAGGCAGCGAGCGTGTCGAGTTGCTGGCGCGCCTCGTCGTGCTGACGCGCGGCGAGCGTGTCGGCTTCGCCGGGCAGGAGATACCGAAGCAGTCCGGGCGCGGCGTCGGGCACGATGTGTGCCAGCGTCAGGCGGGCACCGGGATGCGCGTGCGCGAGCTGGGCTGCGCGTTCGACCGTGTGGCGCGCGGGCGCGGAAAAATCGGTGGCGGCGAGTAGGGTGAGGCTCATGTCGTCTCCCGGGGGGCGTCGAGTTCGGCAGCGGCGATGCGCGCGGCGAGATCGAGCGCGGCAAAGTCGGCGGCCTGGTTGAAGGGGTGCAGCACCTCGACGCGGTTACGATCCGCCGTCGGCGGCACGTCGTGTTCGTCGCGCGCGACCAGCGCAATGTGGCCGGTATAGCCGTGCACGTCCAGCGCGTGCAGCCAGGCGCGGTTGGACGCCTGGTCGGGCAGCGTGCTGACCACCCAGGGCGTGTGCGCAAGCGGCAGGCTGTCGACGAAATCCGGCGCTTCGGCATCGCCGAAACGCGCGTCGAGTCCCTGCTGTTGCTGTGCCCGCACCACTTCCGGGTCGAAATCCACGCCAGCGACCCGGATGCCCTGTTGCCGCAGCGCCTGCGCCAGCCGGCTGCCGTAGCGCCCGAGGCCGAACACGAGGATGTCCGGGCGCGCAGCGTCCGGTGCGTGCGCCTCCACGGCGAGTTCGCGGAATGGCCGGCGGCGTTCGAACACGCCGAGCCAGGGCGCGAGCCATGGGTAGAGGCGCTGCGAATAGAGAATCATGTACGAGGACAGGGCGATGGTGATGAGCCCGACCAGCGTGGTGAGGCCAAGTGCCGATTCGCCGACGTGGCCGAGCTGGATGCCCATGGCGACGAAAATGATCGAAAACTCGGAAATTTGCGCCACCGTGAGCCCGGCCAGAAAACCGGTGCGCTTGCGGTAGCCCATGTAGCCCATGATGGCCATCACGATGAGCGGATTGCCTACCAGGACGAACAGCGACAGCACCAGCGCGGTGCCGGCCTCGTCGCCCAGTGTGGACAGATGCAGCTTGGTGCCAAGGTCGATGAAAAAGAACAGCAGCAGGAAATCACGCACGCTGGCGAGCCGCGCGCTGATGGCTTCCCGGTACGGCGTCGACGCGAGCGAGAAGCCCGCGAGAAACGCCCCGGCTTCCTTGCTGAAACCCGCGTATTCGCCGGCGGCGGCGAGCGCGGTGCCCCAGGCGATGGCGAAGATCAGCAGCAGTTCCTGTGACCGTGCGAGCGTGTCGACGATGCGCGGCAGCACGTAGCGCATCAGCACGGCAAGCAGCAGGGCCGCCCCCGCCAGGCGCGCCAGCAGGCCCGTGGCAAGGCCGAATCCGCCGCCGTCGCCCAGCCCGCTCATCACCATCATGGCGATGACCACGGCGAGATCCTGAACGATGAGAAAACCCACTGCGATGCGGCCGTGCAGCGAATCCAGTTCGCGCTTGTCGGAGAGCAGCTTGACGATGATGATGGTGCTCGAAAACGTGAGCGCCACCGCCACGTAGAGCGCTTCCAGCCAGCCCTTGCCGAGGGCCAGCACAATGAAAAAACCGAACAGGATGGTGAAACCCAGCTGGCCGAGGCCGGTTGCCAGCGCGACCGGGCCGATATGCCGGATATGGGTGAGATCGAGTTTCAGCCCTACCACGAACAGCAGCACGGTGATGCCGATCTGCGCCAGCAGGTCGATCTGGTCGTGCGCGTTGACCCAGCCCAGCGCGGCCGGCCCGACCAGGATGCCGACGACGATGTAGGCGACCAGCAGCGGCTGGCGCAGCCGCACCGCCACCGCGCCGACGACGGCGGACACCAGCAGCAGCAGTGCGAATTCCTGGTAGAGGCCGTTCATGCGTTCGGCCTGCCCGCGCGTTGCCGGTGGCGCAGCACGGCTTTTTCGAGTTCGACGATGGCGTAGACGAGCACGCCGAACACGACGATGGCGAGCCAGGCCGCAGCATCGGGGGCGGCGGTACCGAACAGCGCCTGCATCGGCGCAAACCAGGTGAAGGCGGCCTGCAACAGCAGCAACACCGCCACGGCGACGAGCGCCGCCGGGTTGTCGGCGAGTCCGCGCCAGCCGACGACCGGCGCGGTGAGGCGGCGGCAGTTGAAGAGGTAGAAGATTTCGCCCATCACCAGCGCGTTGATGGCGATGGTGCGTGCTGCTTCAAGCGTGAGGCCGCGTTCGAGTGCCCACAGGAACAGGCCGAACGCGCCGGCGACGAGCAGCACCGACACAAAGCCGATGCGCCACAGCATGAAGCGGGTGAGCAGGGGCTCGGCCGGGTTGCGCGGCGGTTGCCGCATCACGTCCGGCTCGGGGCGTTCGAAGGCGAGCGCCAGCGCCAGCGTGACCGCCGTGACCAGGTTGACCCAGAGAATCTGCACCGGCGTGATCGGCAGCGTGAGCCCGGCGAGGATGGCGAGCAGCACCATGCTCGCCTGCGCCGCGTTGGTCGGCAGGATGAAGAGGATCGCCTTTTTCAGATTGCCGTAGACCGTGCGGCCTTCTTCCACGGCGTGCGCGATGGAGGCGAAATTGTCGTCGGCCAGCACCATTTCGGCGGCTTCCCTTGCGGCTTCGGTGCCTTTGTGACCCATGGCCACGCCCACGTCGGCCCGCCGCAGCGCGGGCGCGTCGTTGACGCCGTCGCCGGTCATGGCGGTGATCGCGCCGCGTGCCTGCAAGGCTTCGACCAGGCGCAGCTTGTGTTCCGGGCTGGCGCGGGCGAACACGTCGGTGTGGACAGCGGCGTCGGCCAGCGCGCCGGGGTCGAGCCGGTCGAGCTCGGCCCCGGTCAGCACGCGCGCGCTGCCGGTGGCGTCGACCAGGCCGAGCTGCTGGCCGATGGCGAGTGCGGTCGCCGCGTGGTCGCCGGTAATCATCTTGACGCGGATGCCGGCTGCGCGGCAGGCGGCAACGGCGCGGATGGCTTCCTCGCGCGGCGGGTCGGCCAGCCCCAGCACCGCCAGCAGGGTGAAGCCGCCGTCCTCGATATCGGCGAAGTCGAGCGTGCGCGCAGCCGCCGGGCGCACGGCCAGCGCCAATAGGCGCATCCCGCGCGCGGCGGCATCGTCCATGCGCGCCTGCCAGGCCGGGCGGTCGAGCGGCGCACTGCCGCCGTCGATGCGCTGGCTGGCGCAGCGTGCCAGCACCTGTTCGGGTGCGCCCTTGAGCAGGATTTCCCCGTGGCCGACGTGGTCGTGGTGCAGCGTGGCCATGAAGCGGTGTTCGGACTCGAAGGGAATCACGTCGGTGCGCGGCCAGTCGCTGCGCAGGGTGTGCGGATCGAGTCCGGCCTTCAGCGCCAGCGTGAGCAGCGCGCCCTCGGTCGGATCGCCGGCGAGCGTCCAGCCGGCGTCGGTTTCGGCGAGCTCGGCGTCGTTGCACAGCGCGGCGACACGGGCGACTTCGGCGAGCAGGGGGTGTTCGGGCGCGAGCGTCCGGCCGGCTTCGCTGAAGCCGCCTTCGGGCGCGTAGCCGCTGCCGCTGACCGTGATTTCGCCCGCCGCGTGGAGGAGCACCTGTGCGGTCATTTCATTGCGCGTGAGCGTGCCGGTCTTGTCCGAACAGATCACGCTCACCGCGCCCAGCGTTTCCACTGCCGGCAGCCGGCGGATGATGGCGCGGCGGTGCGCCATGCGGGTGACGCCGATGGCCAGCGTGATGGTCATCACCGCCGGCAGGCCTTCGGGAATCGCCGCCACCGCCAGCCCCACCGCAGCGAGGAACATCTCGGCCACATCGTAGCCGCGCACCCACACGCCAAACGCGAACAGGGCCACTGCCCCCGCGACGATGGCCCCCGCCAGCCACTGGCCAAAGCGCGCCATCAATGCGAGCAGCGGCGTGTCGAGCTTTTCCACGCGGGTGAGCAGGGTGCTGATGCGGCCCAGTTCGGTACTGCGGCCGGTGCCGACCACCACGCCCGTCGCCTGGCCGCGCGTCACCAGCGTGCCCGACCAGGCCATGCTCGCGCGGTCGCCCAGTGGCGCGTCGGCGGCCACGGCGGCGGTCTGCTTCTCCACCGCGAGCGATTCGCCGGTGAGCGCAGCCTCCATCACCGACAGATTCTTTACGGCGATGAGCCGCAGGTCGGCCGGCACGCGGTCGCCCGAGACCAGGTGCACGATGTCGCCCGGCACCAGATCTTCGGCCGCGATTTCGCGCCGCTGGGCGGCGCGGGTGACCAGCGCATGGGGCGAGAGCAGGCCGCGAATCGCGTCCAGCGCGGCTTCGGCACGGCCTTCCTGCAGGTGGCCGATGAAGGCATTGATGAGCACCACGCCGAAGATGACGCCGGCGTCGAGCTGGTGTCCCAGAGCCAGCGTCACCGCGCCGGCGACCAGCAGCACGTAGATCAGCACGTTGTGGAACTGGCGCAGGAAGCGCCGCCAGCCGGGCGTGTGCGGCGGCGGCGGCAAACGGTTCGGCCCGCTCTGCGCACGCCGTGCGTCGATGCTGGCGGGGGGGAGGCCGTTTGCCGTGGTGTCGAGGCGGGCGAGGACGTCGGTGGTGGCGAGTGCGTGCCAGGCGATGGGCATGTCATCCATGGGCTGAGGCAACCTTTCATGACGGACTTGCAATCCGCATTTTCACACAGGGCGCGCCAGCCCGGCCGACAGGCCAGTCCGAAGACGCCGTGGTGCAGCGCCTGACCCTCGTCATTGCGGCATTCCTCGGCGAGCCAACCGGGCGAGCATGGCCGCAGAAACGGCGGCTCCCTGACGCGCGCGCTGCGCGAGCAACCAGACGATGAAGACGGATTTGCCGGACGCGGGCGCAGGCAGCAGGCTGTCGATACACGACACGGAACTTGCCTTGCGCCGCCTCAGCCGGATGCGCCGCTTGCTGGAGCAGTTGCTCACGACCGCGATCACACTCGACGGGTTAAACCTTTCGCCCGCACCCGCCGTCAAAGAGAAGGCTGCGGCACCTTCGCCCGCTGCGAGCCGCTGATCCCATGTCCGAACGTTTCCGTCATCTTCTGCCCGACCCGCACACCCTGCGGCAGCACCGCGCGCGGCGGCGCTGAAACCTCAGCCGCCTGTAAACAAGGCCGACCAGAGTGCGCGCACCGCCGCGCGCACGGCGTCGAGATCGTGGGGTGACACCCGCGCGTGTTCCGCGCCGGCGAGCTTGACGGCGTGCTGGCGACTGCGTAATTCCCGATACGCATCCGCGGCAGCAGCAGCCACTCCCTCCGGAATCAGACCCGCCACCCCGGCGCGTTTCAGCAGGGCGATATTGCCCACGTTGTCGGCGAGTTCGGGGTGACGCGGGCAATCGCGCAGGATCAGATACTGCACGCTGAATTCCACATCGACGATGCCGCCGGCGTCGTGCTTGAGGTCGAATAATTCCGTGGTGTTGGGGTGGCCGTCGTGCATTTTCTGCCGCATGGCGAGCACCTCGTCGCGCAGCTTCGCGGCGTCGCGCGGCAGGCAGAGAATATCGCGGCGGATAGCCTCGAAAGTTCGCCCGATGTCGGCGTCGCCGCAGACGAAACGCGCACGGGTGATCGCCTGGTGTTCCCAGGTCCAGGCGTGCTGCGTCTGGTACGCGCGAAAGGCCTCGGCCGAACTCACCAAGAGGCCCGACGCGCCGTCGGGTCGCAGGCGCAGGTCGGTTTCGTAGAGCACGCCGGTGGACGTGGTGGTGCCGAGCCAGGTGTTGATGCGCTGGGCGAGCCGCGCGTAGATTTCCTGCGCGCGTTCGTCGTCGTCGAACAGGAACACCAGATCCAGGTCGGAGGCGTAGCCGAGTTCCTTGCCGCCGAGTTTGCCGTAGCCGATGACGGCAAAACGCGGCACGTCGCGGTGGCGGGTCTTGAGCTTGTCCCAGCAGCGCGCCAGCGTTTCGTGCAACAAGGTGTCGGCCAGAAACGACAGATGATCGGACAGCGCTTCGAGCGTGAGCCGGCCCGCCACGTCCTGTGCCAGAAGACGCAGCGTCTGCACCTGCTTGAAGCGGCGCATGGTGTCCATCTGCGCTTCGGTGTCGTCGGGGGCGGCGTCGAGCTCGGCCTTGAGCTGGGCGGCGAGCTGCGTCCAGTCCGGCGCGTTCATCAGGTGTTGCGGCGCGATCAGTTCGTCGAGCAATTGCGGTTGGCGGGTGATCATCTGCGCCGCCCACGGGCTTGCCGCCAGAAGTTTTGCCAGCTGTCGCAGTGCCGCCGGGTATTCGGCGAGCAGCGCGAGGTAGGTGGCGCGGCGCGCGATGGCCTGGATCAGCGCCGCTAGTCGCTCCAGCGTGGTTTCGGGCTCGGCGAGCGCGCCGACGATTTCGAGCGCAGGCGGCAACAAGGCATTGAGCCGCAATTGCGTCGATTCGGGCAGGCGCGCCGTGTGCTGGCGTAGCGCGTCGAGCGTGGCGAGTACGCGTTCGGGATGGGCGTAGCCCGCGTTTTCGAGCAGCGCGTGCGTGGTCTCGGCGTCAGCCGTTCCACAGCACACGGCGGTGAGCGGGTGACTGGTCTGGTCGGCCTGCGGGGCGGCAAACACCTGTTCAAAATGCCGCGTGACCTTGTGACGATGGCGGTCGAGTGCGCGCAGCAGGGTGTCGAAGTCGGCGTAGTTCATGGATTCAGCCAGCATCGCGCGCGATGCGGCATCGTCCGGCAGCAATTGCGTCTGCGCGTCGTCGAGGTACTGGATGCGGTGTTCCAGCCGGCGCAAGAAATCGTAGGCGTCGGCGAGTTCTTGCGCGGCGTCGTCGGTCATCAATCCGCTGGCGGCGAGTTCGGCCAGTACCGTGAGTGTGGGGCGCTGGCGCAGCGCGGCGATCTGGCCGCCGCGTATCAGTTGAAACACCTGCGCGGTGAATTCGATTTCGCGGATGCCGCCGGGGCCGAGCTTGACGTTGTGCGCGTGGTCGCGGCGCGCCACTTCGCGGCGGATCTGGGTGTGCAGATCGCGGATCGCGGCAAAGGCCTCAAAGTCGAGATACTTGCGGAACACGAAAGGCCGCACGATTTCCGCCAGCGCGTCGTCCTCGCCGCCGGTGAGCGCGCGCGCCTTGATCCAGGCGTAGCGTTCCCACGGCCGGCCGTGCGCGACGAGATAATCTTCGAGCATGGCAAAGCCCATCGCCATCGGCCCCGAATCGCCCCACGGCCGCAGCCGCAGATCGACGCGGAACACGTAGCCGTCGGCGGTGTTTTCCGCCAGTGCGCCGGCCAGCTTGCGCCCCAGCTTGACGAAAAATTCGTGATTGGAAATCGACTTTTCGCCGTCGGTGTCGCCTTCCTCCGCGTAGAGATAAATCAGGTCGATATCCGACGACACGTTGAGTTCGCCGCCGCCGAGCTTGCCCATGCCGACGACGACCAGTTGCTGGGCGCGGCCTGTTGCGTCGCGCGGGTTGCCGTGACGCGTGGCAAGCTGGGCATGGTGGAAATCCAGCGCTGCCTTGATGCAGACCTCAGCCAGATCGGTGTAAGCGGTGGTGACTTCGGCAAGATCCGCCGTGCCGGCGAGGTCGCGCGCGGTGACGGTGAGCCACACGCGCTGGCGCAATTGGCGCAGCCGGCGGTTGAGCGCGTCTTCGTCCACGCAGGGCGGCTCGGCAAGAAACGCGGCCATGTCGCTGCGGCTGCAGGGATGCCCAATCTCCAGATCGGCCAGCGCCGGGCGGGCGGCGAGCAGACGCGCACCAAAGCGGGAACAGCGGACAACGCGATCAAGTGCAGTGTGGCTCATGGGCGGGTTGGGGGTGGCTTGATTTAGAATTCCCGGGTATTCCAACACTCTATCAGTGGAGACTGAACCATGGCCGCCATCGAGTCTATCCTGACCGAAACCCGTGTTTTTCCGCCTAGCGAGACATTCGTCCAGCAGGCCAATGTGTCCGGCATGGAAGCCTACCAGGCGCTGTGCCAGGAAGCTGCAACCGACTATGAAGGCTACTGGGCCGGGCTCGCCAAAAAGCACATCGCCTGGAAAACGCCGTTCACCCGCACGCTCGATGAATCGCACGCACCATTCTATAAATGGTTCGACGACGGCACGCTGAACGTGTCGTACAACTGCCTCGACCGCCATCTGGCCACGCGCGGCGACAAAACCGCGCTCATCTTCGAAGCCGACGACGGCAGCGTGACGAACGTCACGTACAAGCAACTGCACGCGCGCGTCTGCCAGTTTGCCAACGGTTTGAAATCGCTGGGCGTGGTGGCGGGCGACCGCGTCATTGTCTACATGCCCATGGGCGTGGAGGCCGTGGTGGCGATGCAGGCCTGCGCGCGCATCGGGGCCATCCATTCCGTGGTGTTCGGCGGTTTTTCGGCCAAGAGTCTGTTCGAGCGCATCACGGACGCGCAAGCCAAACTCATCGTCACTGCCGACGAAAGCCTGCGCGGCGGCAAGGCCGTGCCGCTGAAGCAGGCAGTGGACGAGGCGCTGGCGATGGGCGACACCGCCTGCGTCGAGCGCGTGGTGGTGTTTCGCCGCTCGGGCGGCGCGGTGAACTGGTCGCCGCGCGACCTGTGGTGGCACGAACTGACGCAAACCCAGGCCGGCACCTGCGAGCCCACCTGGGTGTCGGCCGAGCATCCGCTTTTCATCCTCTATACCTCCGGCTCCACCGGCAAACCCAAGGGCGTGCAGCATTCCACCGGCGGCTATCTGCTCGGTGCCGTCCTGTCCATGCAATGGGTGTTCGACGCCAAGCCCGACACCGACGTGTACTGGTGCACGGCGGATGTGGGCTGGATCACCGGCCACACCTACGTGGCCTACGGCCCGCTGGCGCTGGGCATGACCGAAGTCATCTTCGAAGGCGTGCCCACCTGGCCCCACGCCGGACGTTTCTGGGAAATGATCGCCAAGCACAAGGTCACCACCTTCTACACCGCGCCCACCGCCATCCGCAGCCTCATCAAACTGGGTTCCGACCTGCCGGCGCAGCATGATCTTTCTTCGCTGCGCCTGCTGGGCACCGTCGGCGAGCCGATCAACCCCGAAGCGTGGATGTGGTACCACCAGGTCATCGGCGGCGGGCGTTGTCCGATTGTCGATACCTGGTGGCAGACCGAAACGGGTTCCAACATGATTTCGCCGCTGCCGGGTGCCGTGCCCACCAAACCCGGTTCGTGCACGCTGCCGCTGCCCGGCATTCAGGTCGGCGTGGTGGACGAAGCCGGCCACGACGTGGCGGCGCAGCAGGGGGGCTTTCTCGTCATCAAGCGGCCTTTCCCCAGCCAGCTGCGCACGCTGTGGGGCGACCCCGAGCGTTTCGTGAAGACCTATTTCCCGCCCGAACTCGGTGGAAAAATGTATCTGGCCGGCGACTCCACCCACCAGGACGCCGACGGCTACTACTGGATCATGGGCCGCATCGACGACGTGCTCAACGTCTCCGGCCATCGCCTCGGCACCATGGAAATCGAATCCGCGCTGGTCGCCCACCCGCTGGTCGCCGAAGCCGCCGTGGTCGGTAAACCGCACGACATCAAGGGCGAGGCCGTGGTTGCCTTCGTGGTGCTGAAAGGGGCCCGCGCCAGCGGCGACGCCGCGAAGAAAATCGTCGCCGACCTGCGCGACTGGGTCGGCAAGGAAATCGGCCCCATCGCCAAACCCGACGAAATCCGTTTCGGCGACAACCTGCCCAAAACGCGCTCCGGCAAGATCATGCGGCGGCTCTTGCGCGCGCTGGCGAAGGGCGAGGCAATCACCCAGGACGTATCGACGCTGGAGAACCCGGCGATTCTGGAGCAGTTGAAACAGGCGGTGTGACGAACCGGGCCGGTTTTTGCGGCACCGGCTTGAAAATACGCCGACAGCCCCTACATTGAAATAAGGATATGGTTGTCCTGTTTATGGAGGAAGGTTTATGTCGCACTATCACGCCGTCGTCTGGCTGGATCACAACGAAGCCCGCGTCATGCACGTCAGTCCTGACGATGTCGAAAAATCCGTGGTGCATCCCGCACACGCGCATCGTCACCTGCAACGCAAGCGGGGCTCGGTGAGCGGGAGCCGGCAGCCCGAAGATCCGCACTACTATCACGAAATCGTGGAAGCCTTGGCTGACGCGTCCGAAGTGTTGGTGGTCGGCCCAGGGCAGGCCAAGCTGGAACTCATCAAGCATATCCATGCGCATGACCCCGCCTACTCCAGCAAGATCGTGGGCGTGGAGACCGTCGATCACCCCGGAGACGGGCAGTTGGTGGCGTATGCGCGTAAATATTTCGCCGCAAAGGACAGGATGCTGCCGCAGTAAACCCAGGCACTCGTATACCTATTCCCGATTGATGCGGCCCGGTTTTCGGGCGGGCGTCCGAGGCCTCGCAATGGAGGCTTCGTTGTTTTTGCGTAACAACGATGGGGACGGATCCACTTTTCAACTGCGCCATCATGAATGCATCCTGCCCTTACACCAGCAACAGCTCTAGCGCAGCAGCTTCTCCTAAGCCGTCCCGGACAGCCCCGGGCTGCAGTGGAGATCCCCGCCTACACCTTTATTGCACTGGGCAAAATGTATCGAGAACAAGAAATAAAACCGCATCTTTCTCGCTGCGGTGTCTCTTGATGTGAAGCCGGTGAGCAGGCGGCCAACAGAATTGGCCTATCACGGGCGGGTCGCGGTTCACAATTGTCCTCGCCCTTGTCACAATGCCCGCACACAAGGGAGGGGCGCGGCATGCGGGTCTGGATGGGAGTGTTGGGGCTGTGCGCGGCGTTGGCCGTGCAGGCGGCGGGTGTCGAGGCGTTCAGTCCACAGGGCACGGTCAAGGGCGTGCGGCAGGCGACGGCGCGCTTCGATTCGGCGATGGTGGCGCTGGGCGACCCGCGTGCGCCGTCACCCTTCACCGTGGACTGCGCGGTTGCGGGCAGCGCCACCTGGCTGGACGAGCGCACCTGGGCGTATGACTTTGAGCGCGATCTGCCGGGCGCGGCGCGTTGCACGTTCACGCTGCGTAGCGGGGTAAAAGACGCAGCAGGACAGCCACTCAAAACCGGCACTTTCCGCTTCGACACCGGCGGCCCGCAGGCGGTGGCGGTGCGGCCGTGGGACGGGTCGAGTATCGACGAGCGGCAGACCTTTTTGCTGGCGTTCGACGCGCGGGTGAAACCGGGCACGCTGGCGGCGCACGCGTCGTGCCGGGTGCGCGGGCTGGCCGACCGCATCGAGGTCGAGGTCTTGCAGGGCGCGGCGCGCGACGCCGCGCTGGCGCCGCTGAAGGCGAAAAATGATCCGCTGTTCCGCCGCCGTTTTGCGCCCAACGTCGACACGGTCGAAGCGCTGCGCTGCAAGCGCCCCTTGCCCAACGACGCCGAAGTGAGCCTGGTGCTGGAAACCGGCGTGGAGGCGAGCAACGGGCTTGCCAGCGACGAGGCGCAGACTTTCGATTACACGGTGCGCCCGGCTTTCCGTCTGCGCGCCACCTGCGACAAGCTCAACGCGCGCGCGGCGTGCAATCCGCTCACCGACATCCGCGTCAATTACGGTGGGGCCATCCGGCGCGAGGACGCGCAGGCCATGCGGCTGACCGGAGCGGGGCGCAGCTGGACGCCCACGCTGGACGACGACGGGCCGTGGATCGACACGCTGCGTTTCAAGGGGCCGTTCCCGGAAAAAGCCACGTTCTCGCTCAGCATTCCGTCCGGTCTGAAAGACGACGACGGCCGCGCGCTCGTCAATGCCGCGCAGTTTCCGTTGACGATCCGTACCGACGCCACGCCGCCGCTGGCCAAATTCTCCAGCCACTTTGGGGTGCTCGAAGGGGTCAACCCGGTGCTGCCCGTCACGCTGCGCAATCTGGAGACGGGCGCGGACGACCGCGCGCTGGCGCTGCCGGGCCGGATTGCCGCCGTGCGCGAAGGCGGCGACGCGATGGTGATCGGCTGGCTGAAGCATTTGCAAAGCGTGCGCTATGGCCGCAACGTGCCCAACATCAACCCGAAAAAGCCGGCCACGCGGCAGGCCGAAAATACCTTCTCGGTGCTGGAAGGTGTTGCCTCGATTGGCGAGTTTGCCGTGCCCAAACCCAACGGCGGCAAGGCCTTCGAGGTGGTGGGCATTCCGCTTTCCGGCCCCGGGTTCTACGTGCTCGAACTGGCCAGCCCCCGTCTCGGCGCGGCGTATCTCGACGGCAAGACGCCGTTCTACACGCACACCGCCGCGCTGGTCACCAATCTGGTTGCGCACGCCAAGATCGGCCGCGAATCGTCGCTGCTGTGGGTGACCGCGCTCGATTCCGGCCTGCCGGTGGCGGATGCTGCCGTGAGCGTGAGCGACTGCACCGGCAAGCCGGTGTGGGCCGGCACCACCGATGCGCAGGGCCGCGCGCGCATCGCCAAAAAACTCGGCGACGCGCCGTCGTGCACAAACTGGGCGGGCGGCTGGTTCGTGTCCGCGCGCGTGGGCCGCGACCGCACGTTTACGCTCACGTCGTGGAACGACGGCATCGAGTCGTGGCGCTTTGCCCTGCCGGCTGCCGAAACCTGGGCCCCCGACATCGCCCACAGCGTGCTCGACCGCAGTCTCTTGCGCGCCGGCGACACGCTGGCGATGAAGCATTTTGTGCGCACGCGCACCGGCACCGGGTTTGCCGTGCCGGGCGTAAAAGCCCTGCCGGACAAGCTGACGCTCACCCACGTGGGCAGCGGCCAGGCGATCACGCTGCCGGTGAAATTCGACGCGCGCGGCACCGCCGAAACGCAGTGGGCGATCCCGCGCGAAGCCAGGCTTGGTGCCTACGACATCACGCTCGTGCGCGGGCGGCAAACCTGGTCGTCCGGCCAGTTCAGCGTGTCGGCTTTCCGCCTGCCGACGATGCGTGCGCAAATCAGCCTGCCCAAGGCAAAACTGGTGCGCGCAAAAAATGCCCAGGTCGATATCGGTGTGCAGTATCTGTCGGGCGGCGGCGCAAGCAGCCTGCCGGTGAAATTGCGCAGTCTGGTCGAAACGCTGCACTACACGCATCCCGATTTTCCCGATACGGCGTTTGCCAACGGCAATGTCGTCGAAGGCATCCAGCGCGACGAGGACGTGTACGAAAACTTCGACGAATTCGAGGACGGGGCCGACCCGGTGACCAGCGCCCCGCACGCCAGCCTCGCCCGCACCCAGTCCGCCACGCTCGACCGCGCAGGCGCAGCGCGGCTCAGCGTTACCGGCCTGCCGCAAAGCGCCACGCTCGCCACGCTGCGGCTGGAACTCGATTACGCCGACGCCAACGGCGTGACGCAGACCGCGTCGCAGCGCGCCACGCTGTGGCCGGGCGAGCGTATTCCCGGCGTCCGCGTGCACGACTGGAACGCGCGCGACGCCTTACGCTACACCCTGGTGGTACTCAACGCCGACGGCAAGATCGTGCCGCACGCGCGCGTCGAATCCGACCTTTACACCGAGCGCACCTACAGCCACCGCAAGCGGCTGGTCGGTGGTTTTTATGCTTACGAGAACGTGCGCGAGATCAAACGCGTGGCCGCCGGATGTGCCGGCGAAACCAATGCGCGCGGCGAGCTCGCCTGCACGCTTAAACCGCCGGCGCGCGGCAGCCTCATCGTGCGGGCCCGGGCCGTGGATGCGGCCGGCAACGCGGTGTTTGCGCGTCGCGACCTGTGGGTGCCGGGCAGCGATGACGCCTGGTTTGCCGGCAGCGATTCCGACCGCATGGACGTGCTGCCCGAGCGGCCACAATACGAACCCGGCCAGACCGCCGACTTGCAGGTGAAGCTGCCCTTCCGCAATGCCACCGCGCTCGTTACCGTGGAACGCGAAGGCGTGCTCGACAGCTTCGTCGTGCCGCTCACGGCATCGAACGCCACCGTGCGTTTGCCGATCAAGGCGAGCTACGCGCCCAACGTCGCGGTGTCGGTGCTGGCCGTGCGCGGCCGCGTCGGCGAACCCGCGCCCACGGCGCTGGTCGATCTGGGCAAGCCGGCGTACAAGCTCGGCGTGACGTCGTTGCGCGTCGGCGAACGCGGCTTTGCACTCAAGGTGGACGTGAAGACGCCGCAGTCGGTCTACAAGGTGCGCGATCAGGTGCCTGTGGCCATTCAGGTTGCGCGCGCCGACGGCGGCAAGCTGCCCGCCGGGGCCGAAGTAGCCGTAGCGGCGGTGGACGAAGCGCTGCTCGAACTCGCGCCCAATCCGAGCTGGAATCTGCTGGCCGCAATGATGGCGACGCGCCCGTGGGAAGTGGACACCGCCACCGCGCAGATGCAGGTGGTGGGCAAGCGCCATTTTGGCCGCAAGAGCCTGCCGCCGGGCGGCGGCGGCGGCAAGCTGCCCACGCGTGAACTGTTCGATACGCGCGTGCTGTGGCAGGCCCGCGTCAAGCTCGACGCCCACGGCCGCGCGCAGCTCACGGTGCCGTTGAACGACAGCCTCACGCGGTTCCGTATCGTGGCGGTGGCGAGTGCCGGGGTGAATCATTTTGGCGACGGCGCGGCCCGCATCCAGACCCGGCAGGACGTGATGCTGCTCGCAGGCCTGCCGCCGGTGGTGCGCGCGGGCGATGCGTTCACGGCGGAATTCACGGTGCGCAACGGCAGCGAAAAACCGCAGACCGTCACGCTCTCGCCCACACTCAAAACCGGCGACATCCGGCTCGACGTGCCGCCCCGAACCGTGACGCTCGCCCCCGGTGAGGCACGTGCCGTGACCTGGCCGGTGAGCGTGCCGGCCGAGGCTGCCGCGCTGGCCTGGCAGCTCGACGCGGCCGCAGGCGAGGCACGCGACAGCCTGAAAGTGGCGCAGACCGTGCTGCCCGCCGTGCCGGTGCGCGTGATTCAGGCCACGCTCTTCCAGCTGGGGAACAGCCAGCCTGACGGCGGCCAGGTCGTCAACGTCGCGCGCCCGGCCGATGCGCTGCCCGGCTTGGGGGGGCTCAGGGTGGAAGGCTCGCCGCGTCTTGCCGGCAATCTCGCCGCCATGCGCGACTACATGCGCCGCTATCCCTACACCTGCATGGAACAGCGTGCGTCGCGCGCCCTCGCGCTCGACGACGCCGCGCTGTGGGCGGACGCGATGCGCCGCTTGCCGGGCCATCTCGACGCCAGCGGTCTGGTGCGCTATTTCCCCAGCGACACCCTGCCCGGCGACACCGCGCTCACCGCCTACCTGCTGTCCACCGCGCACGCTGCGCGCCGTGAGCTACCGCAAGACGCGAAGCGGGCGATGCTCGACGGGCTTGGGGCCTACGTCGCGGGCCGCCTGCGCGACCCCGGCATCGGCTTTGCCGACGGCAGTGTGCGCAAGCTCGCCGCCATCGAAGCGCTCGCGCGCTACGGCGAAGCCTCTCCCGACATGCTCGACGCGCTGGCGATCACGCCGAATCAATGGCCGAGTTCCGCGCTCATCGACTACGTCTCCATCCTGCAACGGCTGGGTAGCGTGCCCGCACGCGAAGCAAAGCTGAAAGAAGCCATCGGCATCCTGCGCGCGCGCATGGATCTGCGCGGCACCACGCTCAACTGGTCGAGCAGCGCGCGCGACACTCTCTGGTGGCTGATGGTGTCGGGCGACCTCAACACCGCGCGCGCGCTCGACGTGCTGCTCGCCGAGCCCACCATGCAGGCGGACATCCCGCGTCTGGCGCGCGGCCTCATGGCGCGGCAAAAGCAGGGTCGCTGGGACCTCACCACCGCCAACGCCTGGGCGAAAATCGCGCTCGACCGCTTTGCCGCGCAATTCGAAAAAGCCGCCGTCAGCGGCCACACCCGCGTCGAACTCGCCGGCCAGTCGCGCGTCATCGACTGGACGAAACCCGCGCCCATCGACCTGCCGTGGCCGGCCGCGCCGGGTGTGATGAAGCTCACGCAGACCGGCAGCGGTCAGCCCTGGCTCACCGTCACCAGCCGCGCCGCCATACCGCTGAATGCGCCACTTGCGTCGGGCTACCGCATCAGCCAGCGCATCGAACCCGTCGAGCAGGCCACGCCCGGCAAATGGTCGCGTGGCGACCTTGCGCGCGTGCGGGTGGACATCGACGCCCAGGCCGACATGAGCTGGGTCGTCGTCGATGCGCCGGTGCCGGCGGGCGCCACGATACTGGGCGGCGGCCTGCAAACCGAATCCGCACTCGCCGATCGCGGCAACCGCGCCAGCGGCAACGCCTGGCTGGCCTTCGAGGAACGCCCCTTCGACCGCTACCGCGCCTACTACGCCTGGGTGCCCAAGGGGCGTTTTTCGCTGGAATACACCGTGCGCCTGAATACCCCCGGCCGCTTCAACCTGCCGCCCGTGCGCGTCGAGGCCATGTACCAGCCCGAGCAGTTTGGCGAACTGCCCAACGCCGATTGGGTGGTGGGGCCGTGACGTGGCAGGGGTGAGGGGTCACAGGGAGGGAAGGGAGGGAACCGCTTCCTCCCTGGCCTCCCTGTCGCAACCCTTACTGCCAGAGGCGTACACCGTCGGCAAAGTATTGCCGACCTACGACAGCCGTATGCAATCCGGGCTACGTGTGCTGTCCGATGAGTAGGTCGGCAATACCTTGCCGACATCTTGCACAGGCACGCTGTCGGCAAGGTATGGCTGACCTGCGACGGTGCGACAAATTCGACCTCGTGCGTTCCATCACGATGTTGTCCTGTTGCCTGGCGCTCGGTGCCTGCGGCGGTGCACCCGACCTCGCGGCGATCCAGCGCAGCCATCCACCTTCGTCGGCCTGGCTGCTGGATCGTCACGGCGAGGTGTTGCAGGAAGTGCGCGTCGATTTCCGCGTGCGGCGCGGCGCGTGGCAGCCGCTGGAGACCATTTCGCCCGCGCTGCAAGCCGCCGTGATCCGCTTCGAGGACAAGCGCTTTTACGATCACGGTGGCGTCGATTTTGCGGCATTGGGCCACGCGGCATGGCAGAACCTTATCGGTGAAAAGCGGCGCGGCGCGAGCACGCTCACCATGCAGCTCGCGGGGTTTCTTGAACCCGCGCTTGCCTCGGGCGCGCACAAAACCGTGTGGGGAAAATTTCGCCAGATGGGGGCGGCGTGGCGGCTGGAACGCACGCTCGGCAAGGCGCAGATTCTGGAGGCTTATCTGAATCTGGCACCGTTTCGCGGCGAGGCGCGCGGCGTGGCTGCGACTTCGGCCCTGCTGTTTGGCAAGGGTGCGTCCGCGCTGTCGAACGATGAAGCCCTGCTGCTCGCCGCGCTGCTGCCCGCACCACAGGCCGGGGCCGATCGCGTGGCGGCGCGCGCCTGCCGGGTCGCGCAACTCGACGCTGCGCATTGCACGCGCTTGAAGACGCTTGCCGACGCCGCGTTTTCCGGCCGCTTCGCGTCGCATGATCTGCGCAACGACGCGCCGCAGCTTGCCGCGCGCTTGAACCTCAAGCCCGGCGACCGTGTGCGCACCACGCTGGATGCGAATCTGCAACGCCGCGTGCAGGCCGCGCTCACCTCGCAGCTTGCGACGCTGGAAGCCGAAGACGTGGAAGACGGCGCGGTGCTGGTGACCGATAACGCCAGCGGCGACGTGCTCGCCTACGTCGGCAGCCGGCGCGGCGCGCGCCAGCAGTTCGTCGATGGCGTGCGTGCGCCGCGCCAGGCCGGCTCCACGCTCAAGCCTTTTCTCTACGCGCTGGCCATCGAACAGGGTCTCCTCACCGCCGCCTCGCAGCTCGACGACAGTGCGGTCGCCATCACCACGCCGTCCGGGCAATACGTGCCGCAGAACTACGACCGCCGTTTTCGCGGGCGGGTGAGTGTGCGCACCGCGCTGGCAGGCAGCCTGAATGTGCCGGCCGTGCGCACGCTGCTCTTGCTGGGGCTCGACCCCTTTCACGAACGCCTGTTGCAGCTGGGCCTGTCGCTGGCGCAAGAGGCCGATTATTACGGCTACGCGCTGGCGCTGGGCTCGTCCGAAGTCGATCTGTGGTCGCTCACCAACGCTTACCGCACGCTGGCCAACGGCGGCGGATCGAGCGAAGCGCAGGTCGTGCCGGGGCAAAAGCCGCGCACGCAGAGCATCGCCCCCGCCGCCGCCTTTGTCGTATCGGACATCCTCGCCGACCGCGCCGCGCGCAGCGTCACCTTCGGTCTGGAAAATCCGCTTGCCACGCCGTTCTGGAGCGCGGTCAAAACCGGCACCAGCAAGGACATGCGCGACAACTGGTGCGTGGGCTATTCGCGCCGCGTCACCGTCGGCGTGTGGGTGGGCAATTTCGACGGCCGGCCGATGCGCGGCGTCTCCGGCGTGACCGGGGCCGCGCCGGTGTGGCTGGACGTGATGCAGATGCTACCGCCTGCTGATCCCACTGCGCCCGCGCCGCCGGCGGGCGTCGAACGCCGCGCCGGCGAGTGGTTTGTTGCCGGCAGCGCACCCGCCCGCCGCGCCGCCGCCGTGGCCGAGTCACGCATTGCCTACCCGGGCGACGGCGCGATTCTGGCGCTCGATCCCGACATACCACCTGCGATGCAGCGCGTGTATCTCGAAGCGACGGGCGGCGCGGGGGCCGTGTTCTTTCTGGATGACAGGCGGATGGGCGACGCCGGGCAGGCCGTGCCGTGGTCACCGGTTGCAGGGCGGCATGTGCTGGAGTTGCGCGGAATCCAGGACGGCAAGATCCTGGATCGCGTGCAGTTTCAGGTGCGCGGCGCGCGCACGCCCGGCTGAACGGTCGCCCGCTCAGCCGGCAGGAGGGAGCTCAATCGTCGCGACCGTGGCGGCGATGGTCGCGGCGGTCGTCACGCCGGTCGTCATGGCGATCGTGCCGCCAGTCGCGCCGATCATGACGCCAGTCGCGACGGTCGCCATGCCAGTCGTAGCGGTCATTCCAGCCGTAATCACGGTGATGGTGAATATGCCGGACGTGGCCAGGCGGCAGGACGTAATACGCGCCGGGCCGTGAATAGCTGTGGGTCCAGTAACGCTGCCCGCCGCTTTCGTAGAGGATGCGAAACCCATCGTGATGGCGGGTGCCAAACGAGATCACGAAATGCGGCTCGACCGAAATCACGCGACCGTGACGATAACCGTAGTCGTCGTATGCGAGGGCGGTGCCGGAGGCGGCGAGCAGGCTGGCAGCAAGGATGAGGGTGCGGATCATGGCGGTTCTCCTTTTCCGTTCAGACGCTTCAATCGTCCCAGCCGTTGCGGCTGGATTTCCAGCCGCCGCGCTGGTTCTCGGCCACGCTGAAACTCACGTTCAGCGTCAACCATTTGCCGGGATCGTAGGGCAGGCGGGTGCTGTATTCGCGATCCTGGAAGCGGTAGCGCACGTCGTAGCCAGTCACCACCTCGCGGTAGTTGTCGTGCACCTGGCAACGCTCGACCTGGCGCGGGCGCGATTCGTAATACCGGCCATCGCCGTCCTTCCAGCGGTCGCCGACGACGGCACCGGTGGCGGCACCCACGGCGGCTGCGGCTACCTTGCCATTGCCCTTGCCGACGGTGGAGCCGATCAGTCCCCCGGCGAGGGCACCGAGGATGGCACCACCGGTGTTGTTATTGCTGCGCACGGCCTCGCGTTCGTAGCCCACGGTTTCAGTCCAGCATTCGCGGCGCGGTTCGTTGAGGGTGTCGTACACCGGCGTGCTCGACAACACGCGGGCCTGGGCGACAAAACCGTCGCCGTTGCCACGCGGGCCGGCGTGGGCGCTGCCGACGGCAACGAGGCCGGCGACGAGGATGGCGGTAAGTTTGGGGGTGCGTGCGTTCATGCTGACTCTCCTAGAGTGAATTACTGCGTTTTCAGCGGCGGAAGCTGCGGCGCTCGGTATCGCGGTCACGTTCGTCGCGTTGCTGCTGGCGGCGTTCGTAGCCCGTGCCATACCCGTTGTCGCTGCGTTCGTCGTTTTTCAGGCTGCGGCGTTCATCGGTGCGGTCGTCGCGGCGAAAGTCGCGATCATCGGAACGGTCTTTCTTGGCCAGGATGATCCGCCCCTCGAAAAAATCGGGTGCAGCGTGCGCCGGGGCGGCAAGCGCCAGTCCCAGTGCAGCCAGGCCAATCATTCCGGTGAGTCGTGTGTTCATCGTGGTCTCCGTTTCGGTGGCAGCGAAGCTCGCTTCCACGCTTTGCAGTGTGGGTGAGGAAAGTAAGCGTCGTGTTTCACGCAAGCCGGATTTTGTTACAGAGTGTTACCAATGGCCAACGCGCCACGCTGCTATATTTGGCCGCATGGAAAAAGACCTGATTTATGTGACCGACGACGACGCCGGCATTCGTGAGCTGGTCGCCGAATACCTGCAAGGCCAGGGCTACGCGGTGGAAACGGCGGAAGACGCCCCATCCCTCGACACGCTGCTGGCGCAGCGCCTGCCCGCGTTGCTGGTGCTCGACTGGATGATGCCGGGCGAAGATGGTTTGTCGATTGCCCGCCGGCTGCGCGCGCAACCCGGCTTTCCGCCCATCATCATGTTGTCGGCCAAAGGCGAGGACATCGACCGCATCATCGGCCTGGAAGTCGGTGCCGACGATTACCTGCCCAAGCCTTTCAACCCGCGCGAATTGCTGGCGCGCATCCGTGCGGTGATGCGGCGGCAAACTCCGCCGACGGCCCCTGCGCCGGAATCCGACGCTGCCCGGCTGGCAAAATTCGGCCCCTTTGCGGTCAATCTCGACGCGCGCACGCTGGCGAGGGACGGCACAGAGATTCCGCTCACCACGGGCGAATACGAACTGCTGGAAATCTTCGTCACCCACGCCAACCGCGCGCTCTCCCGCGACTGGCTGATGGACCAGCTGCGCGGCTTTGAGCGCGATCCCTTCGACCGCAGCATCGACGTGCGCGTGAATCGCCTGCGCAAGAAAATCGAGGACGATCCGGCCAACCCGGCCTACATCCGCACCCAGCGCGGCCAGGGCTATCTGTTCGTGCCGCAGGGCAAGGGGTGAAAACACTCACCGGTTCACTGTTCGCGCGCACCGCGCTGACGCTCGCGGTGGCTTTCGTCGTGTTCCAGGCGGCGGCGAGCTGGGTGGTGTACCGCACGCTGGTGATGCCGGTGGCGGAACGCTCGGCGGATGACCTGGCTGGCCTCATCGTGCTGTCGGCACAAACCTGGGTGGAACTGCCGCCGGAGACGCGCGCCGCGTTCGAGAAGGAACTCGCGCGCCGGCACGGCCTGCGGCTGACCACGCTGCCGGTGGCGGCCACGGTCAACGCGCCAGCGTTCGCCTTCCGCTCGCAAATCGAAGAAGCGCTGTCGCGGCGGCTGGGCGAGACCGTCGACTTGCGTGGCCTGCCCGGGCGCGATTCGGCCTGGCTCGACATTCCGCTGGGCGGGCACGATCTCAAGGTGGGCTTCTTTCCGGATCGCTATGCGGTCAAGCCGCCGCTCGCCGCCATCGCGGTCATCGCCGTCGGCGCGTTTCTCAGTCTGCTCACCGCGCTGCTGCTGGTGCGGCGCATCACCGTGCCGCTGGCGCGCGCCGCGCGTGCGGCACGCCAGGTAGGGGCTGGCCAGTTGCCCGAGCCGCTGCCCGAAACCGGGCCGGCAGAAATCGCCGAACTCGCGCGCCGCTTCAACAAAATGGCGGCCGAGGTGCGCGATCTGCTGGACAACCGCACCACGCTGCTCGCCGGCATTTCGCACGACCTGCGCACGCCGATGACGCGCCTGCAACTGAACCTGGAATTGTTGCGCGACGACCCGAAGCCGGCGCGCATCGACCGCGCCATCGCCGATCTGGCCGACATGAACGCGCTCATCGCGGGCTATCTGGAACTGGCGCGCACCACGCAGGCCGAAACCAGGACGCGCATCGATCTGGCCGCGCTGCTGGATGAACTGGCGAGCGCAGCGGGGCTTGTGCCACCCGCTGCCGCGACCTGCATGGTGGACGCCGGGCCGCTGGCCTTGCGCCAGATCATCGCCAACCTGATCCAGAACGCCGAGCGCTACGGCGGCGGGTCGCCGGTGAGTCTGGCGCTCGACTGCAAGCCAACGCAGGTGCGTATCCACGTGTGCGACAGCGGGCCGGGTATTCCGGAAAACCAGCTCGAAAAAGTGTTCAGGCCGTTTTACCGGCTGGAAAGCTCGCGCGCCAAAGCCACGGGCGGCACGGGCCTGGGGCTGGCCATCGTGCGTCAGCTGGCGGAGACCAACGGCTGGAAAGTCAAGCTGAAGAATCGTCCCCAAGGGGGACTCGAAGCGGTGCTGGATATCCCCCGGTAAGGCGGGGGCGTGAGTAATGCGCGGCGTGGTTGGACTTGCCCGGGGGGAACGGGCTTATGTCACGGAGCGTGACAAACGCCGTTGTACACGCAATTCGATGAACAGCAGTGTGAGGCTGAACAGGGCCATATGGCTTGTGCTGCCGCAGAACAATCCGAAAGGCGAACCGCTCAGGCTGAGGCTCACGCGGGTGTTCCGGCCCAGTTGCATCAGACAGCTGGCTGGCGGGCGAACAGCGAGAATTGCACGAACAGCAGCGACAGGCTGGTGAGGCTCATGCGCTGGGTGTGCCCATGGAACCAGCCAAAGGGGGTGGTGGAAAGTTCGAGCACCAGCTGGTTTTTGCCGAATTGCAGTTTCATGATTGTCTCCGTGCAACGAGGGGGTGTGCCCTGACTCTTGCAACGCATGTGCCACACCCGTCGCGGGTCTGGGTTTGTAAAAACACATATAAAACAAATGGTTGTGAGTTGACGTTTTTGGGCAGGGTGACGCGCCGCGTCAGTCGCTGACGGAAACCCGTCAGACCGCGTCGGCAGTCGGACACTGCCTGCCGGTAGAATCCTGGCTTTCTGATTTGGGCCGGCGCGTAGTGCGCCGCCTTCCTGCATGATCCTCCTCAAAAATCTCAACCTCCGGCGCGGGGCCAAAGTCCTGCTCGACAACGCCTCGGTGTCGATCAATCCCGGCGAGAAGGTCGGCCTGGTCGGCCGCAACGGTGCCGGCAAATCCAGCCTGTTTGCCTTGCTCAACGGCACGCTGCACGAAGACAGCGGCGACTTTTCCGTGCCGGCGCAGTGGCGTCGCGCGCAGGTGGCGCAGGACATGCCGGAAACGGCCGAATCCGCCACCGATTTCGTCATCGCCGGCGACACCGTGCTGGCCGAGGCGCAGGCCGAAGTGGAAGCCGCCGAGGCCAGCGACGACGGCGAACGCATGGCGCACGCCTACATGGCCCTGCACGACGCGGGTGCGCACGACGCGCAGTCGCGCGCGCAGGCGCTGATCCTGGGGCTGGGCTTCCAGGTGCGCGAGTTGAACCAGCCGGTCAACAGCTTCTCCGGCGGCTGGCGCATGCGGCTGCAACTGGCGCGCGCGCTGATGTGTCCGTCCGACCTGCTGCTGCTCGACGAACCCACCAACCACCTGGATCTGGATGCCCTGGTGTGGCTGGAAGCCTGGTTGAAAAAATACCCGGGCACCATGCTGGTCATCAGCCACGACCGCGAGTTTCTCGACGCGGTGACCGCCGTCACCATTCATATCGACAACGGCCAGCTCACCCGCTACGGCGGCAACTACAGCACCTTTGAAGACATGCGCGCCGAGCAGATGGCGCTGCAACAGGCGGCGTACGCCCGCCAGCAGGACAAGATCGCCCACTTGCAATCCTTCATCAACCGCTTCAAGGCCAAGGCCAGCAAGGCCAAGCAGGCGCAAAGCCGGGTCAAGGCGCTGGACCGCATGGAGAAACTCGCGCCCATGCTGGCGAGTGCGGACTTCACCTTCGAATTCAAGGAACCGCTGAGTCTGCCCAACCCCATGCTGACCATTGACGACGCCAGCTTTGGCTACCCGTCAGAAAATGGAACCGGCGCGCCCACCGTCATCGTGCGCGGCGTCAGCAAGTCGGTGTTCGCCGGCCAGCGCATCGGCATCCTCGGGGCCAACGGCCAGGGCAAGTCAACGCTGGTGAAGACCATCGCGCGCGACCTCGCCGTCGTCGCCGGGGCCGTCACCGAAGGCAAGGGGCTGAATATCGGCTACTTCGCGCAGCAGGAACTCGACGTGTTGCGCCCTTTGGATACGCCGCTGGAACACATGATCCGGCTCGCCCGCGACACCATTGCGAATGGCGGGGCAGGCCAGTTCAGCAGCCGCGAGCAGGATCTGCGCAATTTTCTCGGCACCTTCAACTTCAGCGGCGACATGGTCAAGCAGGCCGTTGGCACCATGAGCGGCGGCGAAAAGGCGCGGCTGGTGCTGTGCATGCTGGTGTGGCAGCGGCCGAATTTGTTGCTGCTGGACGAACCGACCAACCACCTCGATCTCGCTACCCGCGAAGCGCTGGCCATGGCCTTGAACGAATTCGAAGGCACGCTCATGCTGGTGAGCCACGACCGCGCCCTGTTGCGTTCCGTGTGCGACGAATTCTGGCTGGTCAGCCGGGGTGGCGTCGAGCCCTTCGACGGCGACCTGGACGACTACCAGCGCTACCTGCTCGAAGAGGGCAAGCGCGTGCGCGAAAGCCTCAAAGCCGCCGACAAGGCAGCGGAAGTCGCTGTACCAGCGCTAGCCCCCGTTGCCGAAAAACGGCCCACGCCAAGCAACAACAAACTCAAGTCCCTGCGGCAGAAGCTCGACCGGATCGACGCCCGCGTGGCCACGCTGCACGCCGACAAGGCCACGCTCGAAGCGCGCCTGTCCGGCACCCTCGGCCTCGACGACATCGCCGAGGCCGGCCGCAGACTGGAGCAGGTCAACGCCGACCTCGCGCAGGAAGAGGAAGCCTGGCTGGAATTGTCATCGGAAATCGAGGCGTTGGAGGCCGCGAGCGCTTAGCGGTTTTGTTTAACTCGTACCAGATGTCTTTGATTGAAATTGATTGGTGGAGCTAAAGCTACTCGAATAAGAAATTTGCTGTTTTTTTAAGGCTATGCATATTTGAAAGGCTGTATTCAGCTACGTCTACGGCGTTGATTGAGAACGCCAGGCATTGTTGCCTGGCGTTTTGTTACTTAGTTCTTACCAGGAAACACCAGGTCTCATAGCCATAATCCCACGCGTCAAGAACTCTGGAACTGTTCTTTACGCGGCGGAAGCGGCAATAAACCGGGCGCCAACCTGGAGGAACTTCGCGGGTAATAACTTTCCGCATTCGCTTCTCCTTGGTGCTCCGGGGAAACAACAGAGCATATTGTTGAAAAAAGCGGAATCCATTATCCTGACTGTGTATTACCTGCATAAACTGGGTTTCCCATTCCGCAACAAAGGCCATCTGTTCGCGCAGGTGGCCTTTATCTTTTTGGCTCGATCAAGAGCCTTTTACTGAGTAGGCGTAGGCACTTACGACCCCTGAGATTTTTTTGGCTTCGTCTTCTGATAGATCAGACGGCAATCCAAAAATCTTCACTACAACTCCCGGCCTAAGGGGGATTGGCAAGGTTAGATTGTCTGTAGTTGTGGGCAAATCCAGCTGTGGGGGCAGGGGCGAATCTTCCTTCTCCACTACGGGAGCGCGTTTTCTTGTTGGTTTCGCACTTTCGCTTTTGACTTTGCTGCTGCTCTTTCCTGCACTAGGTTTGAATCCTGATGGGTTGGATACGTATGAGAGAAAGTCTTCCAAAGATGCGTTAAAGCGACTCCTGTATACGGTCAGGCTGCTCGGGCTATATCGTTTGCCGGCAATATTTTGAAAACGAAGAAAGGCGTGCTCCCTATCTAAGGCGCGCAGATCCTGCCGTTCCGCCTCGTCCAGCAGCTCAAGCACCTTTTGCGAGGCGATTTTCCTACTGGTCGCTGTTTCCTTGTTCATCAAGCCTTTCTCAATGACGTAGTCCCAAAACTCACTCAATTTTGCAGCGGAAAATTTGTCAGCACTCATGATGGCTCCTTGGTCTGAGCTTGAATAATCGCAGAACAATAATTTCACGTCAACTATCTGAACAAAAAAATCAATCTATTGACGGAAATTGTTGATTTTTGCTTGTTGTGTGGCGCCTGTGGTGATGGCTCTTTGGTGGGTTGTCGGTGCCGAATCATTGCCCAAGCACGCTAAAATCGTGGCTTTGACGCATTCCCGACCCCCGCCGTGAAACCCACCTTCCAGGACATCATCCTCACCCTGCAGCGTTACTGGGCCGAGCGCGGCTGTGCGCTGTTGCAGCCCTACGATATGGAAGTGGGCGCGGGCACGTCGCACACCGCCACCTTCCTGCGGTCGCTGGGGCCGGAGCCGTGGAAGGCGGCCTACGTGCAGCCGAGCCGCCGGCCCAAGGACGGCCGCTATGGCGACAACCCCAACCGGCTCCAGCATTACTACCAGTTCCAGGTGGTGCTGAAGCCCGCGCCGGCGGACATTCTGGAGTTGTATCTCGGCTCGCTTGAAGCGCTGGGTTTCGACCTGAAGCAGAACGACGTCCGCTTTGTGGAAGACGATTGGGAAAACCCCACGCTGGGTGCCTGGGGGCTGGGCTGGGAGGTGTGGCTGAACGGCATGGAGGTGACCCAGTTCACCTATTTCCAGCAGGTCGGCGGCATCGACTGCAAGCCGATTACCGGCGAAATTACCTACGGCCTCGAACGCCTGGCGATGTATTTGCAGGGCGTGGAAAGCGTATACGACTTGGTGTGGACCGAGGGGCTCACGTATCGCGACGTCTACCACCAGAACGAGGTCGAGCAGTCCACCTACAACTTCGAGCACAGCGACGTCGATTTTCTGCTGACGGCGTTCAGCGCGCACGAGAAAACCGCACAGGAACTCATGGCGGCACAACTTGCATTGCCGGCGTATGAGCAGGTGCTGAAAGCCGCGCACACCTTCAACCTGCTCGACGCGCGTGGCGCGATTTCGGTAACCGAGCGCGCGGCGTACATCGGGCGGATTCGCAATCTGGCGCGCGCGGTGGCGAAGAGTTATCTCGATTCGCGCGCACGGCTGGGCTTCCCGATGGCCCCGCGTGAATGGGCCGGGGAAGTGCAGGCTATCCTGGCGAAGAAGGAGGCCGCGTGATGACACCGCAAAACCTTCTGGTCGAACTCTTTACTGAAGAACTGCCGCCCAAGGCGTTGAAGAAGCTGGGTGAGGCCTTTGCTGCCGCGCTGGCCGAAAGCCTCGTCGCGCAGGGGCTGGCTGAGGCAAATGCCGCAGTTGAAAATTTTGCCTCGCCGCGCCGGCTCGGCGCGCACGTCGCCAACGTGCTGGCGCGCGCCGCCGACAAACCCGTTTCGACCAAGCTGATGCCGGTGTCGGTCGGCCTCGACGCAGCCGGCCAGCCCACGCCCGCCCTGGAGAAGCGTCTGGCTGCGCTGGGGGTCGATGCCGCTGCGGCAAGTACATTGCGGCGCGAAGGCGAGGGCAAAAACGAAGCCCTGTTTCACGACAGCGTCGCCCCCGGCGTGACGCTGGCGGAAGGTCTGCAAAAAGCCCTTGAAGCCGCGATGGCCAAGCTGCCCATCCCCAAGGTGATGACCTATCAGCTGGCCGACGGCTGGCGCAGCGTCAACTTCGTGCGCCCGGTGCACGGCCTCGTGGCGCTGCACGGTGCAGACGTGGTGCCGGTGTCGGTGCTGGGTCTGCAAGCCGGCCGCACCACCCAGGGCCATCGCTTTGAAGCAAAGCAAGCCACGATCACGCTGCGCGACGCCGACAGCTATGCCGCGCAGCTGCGTGAAGAAGGCGCAGTGATCGCCAGCTTTACCGCACGCCGCGCAGAAATCGTGCGGCAACTGCTGGCCGCCGCCGCGCCGCTGGGTTTGCAGTCAGTGGACGACGACGCACTACTCGACGAAGTGACCGCGCTGGTGGAAAAGCCCAACGTACTCGTCGGCCAGTTCGAAGTCGCCTTCCTCGACGTGCCGCCCGAATGCCTGATTCTCACCATGAAGGCGAACCAGAAATACTTTCCGCTGCTGGATGCAGCCGGCAAGCTCACCAACCAGTTTCTCATCGTCTCCAACATCGCGCCGGCGGATGCCTCGGCCGTGATCGGCGGCAACGAACGCGTGGTGCGCCCGCGCCTCGCCGATGCCAAGTTCTTCTTCGACCAGGATCGCAAGAAGACGCTGGAATCGCGCGTACCGGGGCTGGCGAAGGTGGTGTATCACAACAAACTAGGAACTCAGGCTGATAGGGCTGGAAGAGTCCTCAATATTGTTAGTGCGATTTTCAGTCTCATGGCTGATGGCGAGAAAAAGTACAGCATCCCTCCGTTGGGGTCTGAACTGAAGGCCAACCACCCGGAGCTATATCGTTTGTGGCAGCAAACAACTGAGGCGGGGGCTTTGGCAAAAGTTGATTTGCTTACTGACATGGTTGGTGAGTTTCCCGAGTTACAGGGTGTAATGGGGAGGTATTACGCACTAAACGAAGGTCTGGGGGATGAGGTCGCGTTTGCGATTGAAGATCACTACAAGCCACGATTTGCAGGTGATGAGTTGCCGAGAAACCGTGTGGGTGTCGTTTTGGCACTTGCCGATAAATTAGAAACACTGATCGGAATGTTTGCGATCGGACAATTGCCAACAGGGGACAAAGACCCATACGCTCTTCGTCGACATGCTCTTGGTCTGATCAGGCTGCTGATGGAACGAGAACAGACGCTGCCACTTGATCGTTTGTTGTACCAAGCTTTTCTTGCATACGATGTAACTCGCTGGATTAGAGGCGGCGAGGTTAATTTATCGGCGAATCTAGAGTTACAAACATTCATTCTTGAGCGGTTGACGGGTCTCCTTAGGGAAAAGAATTTCTCGCTGAATGAAGTTTCTTCTGTGCTGTCGTTAAATCCCCAACTATTGGCTGACATCCCCAAGCGTCTGGACGCAGTTCATATGTTTACTGCTTTGCCTGAATCAGAAAGTCTTGCCGCCGCCAACAAACGCGTTGGCAACATTCTAAAAAAGGCCGAGGGTGAGATCGGCAAACAGGCCGACCCGGCGCGTTTCGTCGAAGACGCGGAAAACACCCTGTTCGCCGCCCTCGGCGAGATCGCTCCGCAAGCCGACGCCGCCTTCGACGTCGGCGACTACACCGCCTCGCTGCAAAAACTCGCCGCGCTCAAAGCTCCGGTCGATGCCTTCTTCGATAGCGTGATGGTCAACGCCGACGATCCCGCCCTGAAAGCCAATCGCCTGGCGCTCTTGAACCAGCTGCACCGCACCATGAACCGGGTGGCGGATTTGTCGCGGCTAGCGGCGTAAACTCCGGACGAGAACGGCAAGGAGCACGCCATGAAACTCATCATTCTCGACCGCGACGGCGTGATCAATCACGACTCCGACCAGTTCATCAAATCGCCGGACGAATGGAAAGCGATTCCCGGCAGCCTGGAGGCGATTGCGCGGCTGACGCGCGAGGGCTGGCGGGTGGCGGTGGCGACGAATCAATCCGGCATTGCGCGCGGGCTGTTCGAAATGGCGACGCTGAACGCCATACACGCCAAGATGCACAAGGCAGTGGCGCAGGCGGGCGGGCGCATCGAGGCGGTGTTCTATTGCCCGCATTCGGCTGAAATGAATTGCGAATGCCGCAAACCCCGCGCCGGAATGCTGCACGAGATTGCGGCGCGTTTTGGCAGCGATCTCACTGGCGTGCCGTCGGTGGGCGATTCGCTGCGCGATCTGGAGGCGGCGGCGAGCGTGGGTGCCCGCCCGCTGCTGGTCAAAACCGGCAAGGGGGTGCGCACGCTGGCGGCGGGCGGCCTGCCGAAGGACACACCGGTGTTCGACGATCTGGCCGCAGCGGTTGAACACCTATTGGCTGCCGCATGAACCTGATCCGCTCGGTGATTTTTGCGCTGCTGCAAACGGGGCTCACCATTTTTTTCAGCGTGGTGGCGCTGTTCACCTTTCCGTTTTCGGCACACGCACGCTACCGCACCATTACCCGCTACAACCATGCGCTGATCTGGCTGGCGCGCGCCGTGCTGGGGATTCGCTATGTGGTCGAAGGCCGCGAGCATCTGCCGAAATCTCCGACGATCATTCTTGCCAAGCACCAGTCGGCGTGGGAGACCGTGGCGTTTCTGTGCCTGTTCCCGCCGGTGTCGCCGGTGATCAAACAGGAACTGCTGAAGGTGCCGTTTTTTGGCTGGGGCTTCCGGTTGCTCAACCCCATCGCCATTGATCGCAGCGCGGGCCGCGAGGCGTTAAAACAGATCGTGGCGCAGGGCAAAGAAAAACTCGCGGCGGGATTCTGGGTGCTGGTGTTCCCCGAAGGCACGCGTGTGGCCCCGGGCGAAAAAGGCAAATACGGTATCGGCGGCGGCTGGCTGGCGGCGGAAACCGGCACGCCGGTGGTGCCGGTAGCGCATAACGCCGGTGAGGTGTGGCCGAAGAATGCGTTCATCAAACGCCCCGGCACCGTCACCGTGCGCATCGGCCCGGTGATCGACAGCACGGGCAAGAGTGCGGCCGAACTGACGCGCGCCGTCGAGGCCTGGATCGAAACCGAAATGACGAGGCTGCCCCCTGCTGCCACACGCCAATAGCGGCGTGCTGCAACTCGGCGACGCCGCCGTACCGTATCAACTGCGCCGCTCGCGCCGCCGCCGCACGCTGGGGCTCACCGTGACCGAACGCGAAGTGCGCATCCACGCGCCGGTGTGGACGCCGCGTGATGAAATCGAAACCTATGTGATCCGCCAGCACGACTGGCTGGCGCGCGCCTGGCACAAGATGCAGGCGCGCGCGCCGCGCACGGCAGTGGCCCATGACCCCGACGCGCTGCGTTACCTGGGGCGCACGCTGCGCATCCAGCTTCGCCCGTCGTTTTTCCCGGAAATCCGTCGTCGGGGCGATACGCTGTTTTGCTATGCCGAGCCCGGTGCCGACGTACAGGCGCTGGCGCGTGACTGGCTGGTCGCGCGTGCCGAACGCCTGCTCGCCTGGCGGCTGGGCCGCATTGCGCGCCGGCTGGGCCGCGCGCCGAGCCGGTTTGCATTGAGCGACGCCCGTACGCAGTGGGGCAGCTGCACCCGGCGCGGCCACATCCGCCTCAACTGGCGGCTGGTGCAGGCCCCGCTTGCGCTCATCGACTATGTGGCGGCACACGAACTGGCGCATCTGGTGCATCTGGATCATTCGCCGCGTTTCTGGGCGCAGGTATCGGCGCTGTGCCCGGAGGCGCTGGCCCGACGCGCCGCGTTGCGCAAAATGGGCGACAGCCTGTTTCGGGTTTAGAAAATTGCACAGGGAGGCAAGCGAGGCAAGGGAGGAAAAGCAGTACTCCCGTTCCTCCCTTACCTCCCTGTGCACCCCCTTTAAGTTTGAAACAGAAACAAGGACACCCCAATTGAACAGGGAGGTAAGCGAGGCAAGGGAGGAAAAGCAGTACTCCCGTTCCTCCCTTACCTCCCTGTGCACCCCCTTTAAGTTTGAAACAGAAACAAGGACACCCCTATGAGACTGCTCCACACCATGCTGCGCGTCGGCGACCTCGACCGCTCGATCGACTTCTACACGAAGGTGCTCGGCATGAAACTGCTGCGCCGCAAGGACTACCCCGGCGGCAAGTTCACGCTCGCCTTCGTCGGCTACGACACCGAAGACCGTGCCTCCGTGCTCGAACTCACCTACAACTGGGGCGTGACCGAATACGAACGCGGCACCGGCTACGGCCACATCGCGCTCGAAGTGGACGACATCCACGGCGCGGTGGACGCCGCCGCCGCGCAGGGCTGCAAGGTGCTGCGCCCGGCCGGGCCGATGTCGCACGGCAGCACCGTCATCGCCTTCATCGAAGACCCGGACGGGTATCCGATCGAGTTCATCCAGAAGGGGACGGCGGGGTGGGCGCAGGTGGCATCAGGAGCCTGACGATGCCGATTGGAGACATCGCAGGTGAATTTCTTGGTGGTGCATTGAGAGTCCTGGGCAACTTCGTGCTTGAAGTTGTTCTGGAAATACTCGTTCGCGGCCCTGGCTATCGGATATGCAGGGTCTTTAAGCAAGAAGTGAACGCCGACAGTGGTTGGGTAGCTGCGGCCGGTGTGGCTTTCTGGATTGTGATTTCAGTTGCTGGCTACCACGGCTATGCCTATGTCTCTGAAGCCTGGGCGATGGATCGCTGTCTGGGTGCTGGAGGAACCTACAAGCCGCAAGTTGGGCAATGTCTCAGGAATTGAGCAGGTTTTTGTCTGTAGGACGCTGCGAATGCGTCAGGTGTGGCGTGCCAGGTGTGTCGTGATCCGCTCGTAATCCCCTAGCGGCAGCGCTTCCGCACGCAGTCCCGCATCGATCCCCAGCGCAGCAAAATCCTCCGGTTTGAGCATGCCGCCCAGCGTGTTGCGCAGGGTTTTGCGGCGCTGCGAAAACGCGGTTTGCACCACGCGCGCGAACAGGGTTTCGTCGAGCGGCGCAATGTCAGCCGGTGTTTTGGGGATGAGGCGAACCACAGCGGAATCCACCTTGGGTGGCGGGTCGAAGGCGGTGGGCGGTACGTCGAGCAGCCATTCCATGTGAAAACGGCGTTGCAGCATGATCGACAGGCGGCCGTAGTCGGCGGTGCCGGGCACGGCGACCATGCGCTCGACGACTTCCTTTTGCAGCATGAAGCTCATGTCGCGGATGTGCGGCGCACATTCCATTAAATGAAACAGCAGCGGGCTGGAGATGTTGTACGGCAGGTTGCCGACGACGCGAAGGTCGTCGCCTAAGGTACCGAAGTCGAATTTCAGCGCGTCGCCAGAATGGATGGTGAGGCGCTCGGCCGGCCAGGTTTTCTGCAAACGGGCGACGATGTCGCGGTCGAGTTCGACGACGTGGAGATGCGGCAGGCGTTCGAGCAGGGGACGCGTCAGCGCGCCGAGGCCGGGGCCGATTTCGACGACGGTGTCGTCCGGCTGCGGCCGGATGGCGTTGACGATGGCATGGATGACGCCGTCGTCGACGAGGAAGTTCTGGCCGAAGCGTTTGCGGGCTTGGTGTTGCATGGCGGCGGGTTTACAAGGAGGACATGAGGACAGGAGGAAAACGGATCAAACCCTCTTGTCCTCCTGTCCTCTTTGTTCAAGCGCCTCATCGTGCTGCGCATCCGAAAGCTGGATCGCCAGATCAATCGCCGCAATCAGACTGCCGACTTCGGCGCGGCCAGTGCCGGCCAGATCCAGCGCGGTGCCGTGGTCGACCGAGGTGCGGATGAACGGCAGGCCCAGGGTGACGTTCACGCCTTCGCCGAAGCTGGCGTACTTGAGCACGGGCAGGCCCTGGTCGTGGTACATGGCGAGCACGGCGTCGACGGGTTCCTGGCGGATGCGCGAGAACAGGGTGTCGGCGGGCAGCGGGCCAATCAGCGTGAGACCTTCGCTGCGCAGGAAGTCGAGCACGGGTTCGATGACTTCGATTTCCTCGCGCCCGAGGTGGCCGGATTCGCCAGCGTGGGGATTGAGGCCGGCCACGGCGATGCGCGGCTGGGCGATGCCGAATTTCTGTTTCAAGTCGGCGTCGAGAATGCGGATGACTTCGACCAGCAGGGGGGGCGTGATGGCGCTGGCCACGGCAGCGAGCGGCAGGTGGGTGGTGGCGAGCGCCACGCGCAGGCCGCCGCCAGCGAGCATCATCACCACGCGCGGCGTGCCGCTGTGGTCGGCGAGGTATTCGGTGTGGCCGGTGAAGGTAAAGCCAGCGTCGTTGATGACGCCTTTGTGCACCGGTGCGGTGACCATGGCGTGATACGCCCCGTGCTGGCAGCCGGCCAGCGCGGCGTCGAGCAGCGCCAGCACGTGTGCGCTGTTGTGCGGATCGAGCACGCCGGGGGTGACGGGCGTGGCGACGGGAATGTGGCGGACGTGCAGGTGGCCGGGGCGGTGTGGCGGAATGGCTTCGCCGGTGTCGAGCGTGAGCGGGATGCCGAGCCGCGACGCGCGGGCGGCGAGCACCTCGGCGTCCCCCAGCACGCTGAGGCGGCAGGGCAGGGCGCGCTGCGACAGGGCGACGGCGAGGTCGGGCCCGATGCCGGCGGGTTCGCCGGCCGTCAGCGCAATGACGGGCAGCGGCTTAGTCAATCGGACGCAGCTCGACGTAGGCCGAGTCACGGATCTGCCGTACCCAGTCCTGGAAGGCTTCTTCGCCCTTGCGTTCGCGGATCGCCTGGCGCGCGAGCAGCTTCTGGCGTTCCTGCGTCACGTCCTGGTCGCGGCGCTCCAGCACCTGGATCAGGTGCCAGCCAAAGGGCGACTGGATCGGCGCACTCACTTCGCCGGGTTTCAGCGCGTTCATCGCCTTCTCGAATTCCGGCACGGTATCACCGGGGTTCAGCCAGCCGAGGTCGCCGCCCTTGGTGGCGCTGGCGTCCTCGGAATGCAGGCGGGCCAGTTCGTCGAATTTATTGCCGTTGTCGATGCGCTCCTTGAGTTGCAGCAGACGATTGCGGGCGTCGGATTCGGACGTGATCTCGTTGGTCTTGATGAGGATGTGGCGGGCGCGGGTCTGCGTCACGCTGAGCGTCGCGTCCAGCCCGCGCTTGTCGTTGAGTTTGAGGATGTGGAAGCCGTTGCTGCTTTTGAGCAGGGGCGCGACCTCGCCGGGTTTGAGCGGTTTCAGCGCGTCGGCAAACAGCGCCGGAATCTTGCCGGCTTCACGCCAGCCGAATGCGCCGCCTTGCAGAGCGTTGGGGGCGTCGGAATAGCTGGCCGACAACTGGCCGAAATCCGCGCCCTTGGCGAGTTGGTCGATGACGTCTTGGGCGCGTGCCCGACGCGCCTGGATGGCCTCGGGCGAGGCGTTTTCGGGCACCGTGATGAGGATGTGCGCAAAGTTGTATTCGGTTTCGGTGCCCTGCTGGGCCTGGGTTTGCAGATAGCCTTCGATCTCGGCGTCGGAAATCGAGAGGCGGTTGTCCACGTCGCGTTCACGCGCGCGTGCCACCAGAATTTCGTTGCGGATGGTGGCGCGCATGGCTTCGAGACTCTGGCCCTGCTGCGCCAGCGCGGCTTGCAGCCCGGGCAGGTCGAGCTTGTTTTGCGCGGCGATGCGCTGGAGTGCGCGTTCCACCTGCGCCGGGTCGACCCGCACGCCAGTGCTGCGGGCGTGTTGTTGGAGTGTCAGCTCGGTGACCATGCGTTCGAGCAGCTGTTTTTCCAGCACGCCGCGCGGCGGCAGCGGCGTGTTCTGGCGTGCCAGATTGCGCACCACTTCCTGGTAGCGGCGGTCGAGTTCCTGGCGGGTGATGACTTCGTCGTTGACGACCGCGACGATGTGGTCGAGCGCGGTGACGGCCGCCTGGACGGGCAAGGCCAGGGTGGCGATGGCGGCAAAGACCAGTGCGCGCAGGGGGCGGGCCCAATCAGGGCTGGGAAGTAAGTTCATTGCTAGGCCTGTATCCGGGAACACTCAGTTTCAAAACGTCGAGCGGGTTGGAGCCAATCCGGCCCATGCCGTTCAATTCAAGCTGGAAGAACAGGGCGTCGGTGGTCTGGTCTTCCTTGGTGGCCAGCCGCTGGAACACGCCGCGCAGGGCCCAGCAGCCGCCATTGTATTCAAGCCCGGCCAGACCTTCGACCAACTTGTTGTCGCGCATGGAATAGTTGTAGCGGAACATGCCGTACCAGCGCGGGGCCAACGGCCACTGTCCCGAAAAATCGATCTGCTCGGTGGTCTGGTCGATGAAACGGTAGCTCAGGTTGAGCGCCTTGCCCGGTGCCGGACGGTAGGACGCGCCAATGTTCTGGCGCACCGTGGTGCCGGTTTCGGTATCAACCTGCCAGGCGGCATCGGCGCGCCAGTCGTGCGTGATCTGCCCGCCCACGGCGGCAAGGAGATCGGTGGCGTTGGTCGTGCGTGGGGCCACGCCAGGCAGCGTGACCAGTTGCGAATCGAAGTAATAGCGCTGGCCGAGCGTGACCTGGAGGCGCTCAAGCCCGGTGTCGGCTTCGACGAAACGGCTGGTGAGGGCCAGCGTCAGCTGATTGGCGTCGTTGATGCGGTCGCCGCCGATGAACTGGTTTTCGGTGAACATTTGCGCGTAGCTGAAATCGAGCTGCGCGGTATCAAAAACGGGGATGTTGGCCTGGTCGCGGTAGGGCGCGTAAACGTAATAGGCGCGTGGCTCCAGGGTCTGGGTGAAACGGTCGCCGCCAAACGCAAATGGTCGCTCGAACGTCACCCCGCTGTCCAGGCTGAAGATCGGCAGATTGCGCGAGATGCGGTCTTCGGGTGCGCTGCTGTCCAGCGCGTAGTAGCTGCTGTGCCAGCCGATTTGCGGCGTGAGGAAACCAAACGAATTGGTGAGCGGCAGCCGCAGCGTCGGGTAGGCCAGCACGCGCGTGCCTTCTATTTTGCTGCTGTGCACAAAGTGCGTGGCCTCGGTGCCGAGGCGGAATTCCGCGCCGTAGGGCAGGGTATAGGCCATGTCCAGCCGTGCCTGTGGCAGGCGGTCGTAGGGCTCGTCCACCAGCAGGGTGGTGGTGGAATCCTGCAGGGTCTGGAAACTTTGCGCGCGCAGTTCGGCCTGCCAGTGCTCGCGCCGGGTGGTGAGCCAGGCCTCCTGCGCCACGTGGGTTTGCGAGGTGGCGGCGATGAGGTTGGAAAGATCGCGGAAATAGTCGTTGTCCGACACGCGGTTGAAGTTCATGCCGGCTCGGGTGGTATCGCTGATGCGGTACTCGTTTTTCAGCGCCACGCTCCAGCGCGAGCGCTTGGCCTGGCTGTCGTCGGGCAGATATTCGAAACGGTTTTCGCCGGCAAAGTCGGGCAGCAGGTAGCGGAATTCCGCGCCTAGTTGTACGCCGCGTTTCGAGAGCAGACGCGGATACAGCGTGGCGTCGTAGTTGGGGGCCAGATTCAGGTAATAGGGCACCAGCAAGTCGAGACCACTGCGCTCCGTGGTGCCGAAGGTGGGGGCCAGTACGCCGGTCTTGCGTGCGTCGTTGAGCGCAAAGTCCATCCACGGCGTGTAAAGGATGGGCACCCCCAGAAAGCGCAGCGAAGCATTGCGTGCGGTGCCCACATTGCGGCCCTGGTCGATATCGAGCTTGTCCACTTTCAGGAACCAGTCGTCGTTGTCGACGGGGCAGGTGGTGTAGGTCGCGTTGCCCATCTGGAAACGCTCGCGGTCGATGAAGTCGACACGGTCGGCTGCCCCCCGGCTTTGCCGCGCGGGGAGCGCATACACCGGCTTGATCATTTCACCGGCATAAGTGGCAAGGTTGAGTTTCAGCGACTCGCCTTGCACCTGCAGCATCGAGTCCTCTATCCGAACTTCTCCGCGTGCATCCAGACTGTTGAGCGCGGTGTCGTAGCGCAGCCAGTTGGCGTAGAAATTCATGCCGTTCTGCCGGGCCTCGACCTGGCCGCTGGCTTCGACGACATTGGGCGCGGTCGATTCGATCCGGTCTGCCGTGAGAAACAGCGGGCCGTCCTTGCCGGCTGCCGCCGAGCCGCGCAGCTCCACGTCTTTTTTCAGCGCGATCCCCTGCGCTGCCGCACCCCACGAGGAAAGCAGCAGCGCGACGAATGCAAGGCCGGGCAGGGTGGACAAGAGGGTAAAATCCGGTGGTTTAGGGTTATTCGGAGTGCAGGCAGTGGATCGAGTGCAGGTTTTGCAAAACTGGGCGGCGTCTCAATTGGGCGTGGATACGCTGGATATCCAGCCCGCATCGGCCGACGCCAGTTTCCGTCGCTATTTTCGCGTCAGCCCCAATCAGGGCGGCCAACAAGGTCGCGATTATATCGTGATGGACGCCCCCCCGGCACACGAGGATTGCCGTCCCTTCGTCGCCATCGCCCGCCTGTTTGGCGACGCCGGGGTACACGTGCCGCAGGTGCTGGCGCAGGACCTGGCGCAGGGCTTCCTGCTCCTCACCGACCTCGGCAGTACCACCTATCTCGACGCATTGAACGCGGCGGCCGACCCCGGCGTCGCCCGCGAACTCTATCTGACGGCAAACGACGCCCTTATCCGCATCCAGCAGGCCAGCCGCCCCGGCGTGCTGCCCGAATACGACCGCGCCCTGCTCACCCGTGAACTCATGCTGTTTCCCGAGTGGTACGTCGGCCGGCACCTCGGTGCAACGCTGGCCCCGCAACAGCAGGCCATTCTCGACACCGTCTTCGAGCGCCTCCTCGCCAACAACCTCGCCCAGCCGCAGGTCTATGTGCACCGCGACTGGCACTCGCGCAACCTCATGGTGAGCGACCCCAACCCCGGCATCCTCGACTTCCAGGACGCCGTGTACGGCCCCATCACCTACGACCTCGCGTCGATCTACCGCGACGCCTACATCCAGTGGGACGAAGAACAGCAGCTCGACTGGGTCATCCGCTACTGGGAAAAGGCCCGTGCCGCCGGCCTGCCGGTACGGGCCGATTTCGGCGACTTCTGGCGCGACTTTGAATGGATGGGCGCGCAGCGCCACATCAAGGTGCTGGGCATATTTGCGCGCCTATACCACCGCGATGGCAAGGACGGGTACCTGAAAGACATGCCGCTGGTGATGCACTACCTGCGCAAGGTTTGCGAGCGCTACGACGAATTGAAGCCGATGCTGTTCCTGCTCGACGGACTGGAGCAGCGGGAGGTGAAGGTGGGGTATACGTTCTGATCCCGGATTGACACCCCGATCCCGTTCAATACACTGTACGTATGATCGACTTTGAATGGGATCCGGCGAAGGCAGCATCGAACATCAAGAAGCACGGCGTGTCGTTCGAAGAAGCGCAGACGGTGTTCTACGACGACTTCGCCGTCCAGTTTTTCGACGAAGCCCATTCGGGCGATGAAACCCGGTTTCTGATGCTGGGCATGAGTACGGAGGCGAGATTGCTGCTTGTCTGCCATTGTGAACGCGGGGCAGGAAACCTCATCCGCATCATCTCCGCCCGCAAGGCGACCCCACGCGAACGCACTTTTTACGGAAGCGAGATGCCATGAAAGCCGAATACGACCTGTCTACCCTGAAGTCGCGCAGGAACCCCTACGCGTCGAAGCTCAAAAAACCTGTCACCATGCGCCTGTCGGAAGACGTTGTGACGTATTTCAAGACGATGGCCCATGAGGCGGGTGTTCCCTACCAGAGCCTCATCAATCTCTATCTGCGTGACTGCGTGATGCAGCATCGCCAGGTGCAGATTGCGTGGCCGACCAAGCTTTCTTCAAGTGCGGATTGACATGGCCAAAGCCAAACAGCGGCAAGGGGATTCCGCCCTGCATCTCAAAACCGAAGAGGGCGTCGTGCGCTATTTCGAGGCCTGCCTGGAAGAAGCCGGTGACGCCACCGCTTTCATCGCCAAGGGCTGGGCAACATCACCCGCGCGGCATGAGCCGACTGGCCAAGGGCAACGGCCTGGAGTCGAGGTTGCATGCGGGTGAGCGTGTGCCCCTGTAGCAAGGCTGTACATCAGGCTGATGTATGTTGACCGGGGGTAGCCCGGCGGCTAGTTACTTTTCTTGTCTCGCCAAGAAAAGTAACCAAAAGAAAGCGACCCCAACAGCCCCGAATTCCCGAAAAACGGGCCTGCCGGGCGGGCGGCGAAGAACTCGCCCCGCCTTGCTGTTTTTGATTCGGTTTTTTGTGGGCGGGACTCAGACACCTTCCCCGCTGATCCGCCCGGCAGGCCCGTTTTTCGGCGGGACTGTAAGGGGGAAAGTCAAAACCAGGGCGGTGATGAACTTGGGTTTGTAATTTCTTTTGAGTTTTACTATGCGGTGTATTGCAGGTTTCCTGGGGGCGTGCCCCCATACGCTACTGGCCTCTTATCAAGGAACGGATATGACGTTACAACAACTTGGAAAAACACTCGCTGAAATGTATTTCGAATCGAGAGAGGGAGAGGCCGTGGCGATGATCCATCTTTTCGGAATCAAGTATGCGGCTGAAATAAAAGAATCTGGTGCTTCAATGAAGGGAATTGCCAAAGCAGCGGGTATTAGAGAATCGTATGGAACCGAGATCAGCAAAGGTGTGAAGCTTGCGAAATTTGTCTCGGTCAAGTGATTGACTGACATTTGTAACGATCAAAACCAACGAGTATTGCTTCTTGAGTGCAGTGTCTTCCCATACCGCCATGATCCTCGCCGCCGGGCGCGGCGAACGCATGCGGCCGCTTACCGACCACACGCCCAAGCCTTTGCTGGCGGTGGGCGGCAAACCGCTGATCGTGTGGCATATCGAGCGGCTGCGTGACGCGGGCTACACCCATATCGTCATCAACCACGCGCATCTGGGGCATTTGATCGAAGCGGCGCTGGGGAATGGATCGACGCTGGGGGTGTGCATCGATTACTCGCGCGAGATCAGCGCGCTGGAAACGGCGGGGGGGATTGCTGCCGCCCTGCCGCTCATCGGGTGCGAAACCTTTGTGGTGGTCAACGGCGACATCTGGTGTGCGTATGATTTTGCGCAGATCGACGCCCCGCGTGCGCGCCTGTCGGCCACGGGCGATCGCGCGCATCTGGTGCTGGTCGATAATCCGGCCCATCACTGCCAGGGCGATTTCGTGCTCGATCAGGGGCGCGTTAAAAACGGTGATACGCCGCTCACCCCGCATCCCTTCCGCTATACGTTCTCCGGCATCGGTGTCTACCATCGCAGCCTGTTCGACACCACGCCGGCGGGCGAACGCGCGCCGCTCGCGCCGCTGCTGCGGCTGGCCATCGACGCCGGGCGCGTTTCCGGCGAACATTTCACCGGCCGCTGGGTCGATGTAGGAACCCCCGAACGCCTGCGGCAACTCGACGAAAGCCTCTCCCATGCCTGATTCCGCCCCGCTGGACACCACCCCCTACGCGGCCCGCCGCGCCCGCCTGGCCGCCTGGCTGGGCGAGGGCATTGCGGTGATCGCCACCGCGCCCGAAGCCGCGCGCAACCGCGACACCCACTATCCTTACCGCTTCGACAGTTACTTTTATCACCTCACCGGCTTCACCGAACCCGAGGCGGTGCTGGTGGTGGTGGGCGGCCCGGCACCGCAGTCGATCCTGTTCTGCCGCGACAAGGACGACACGCGCGAAATCTGGGACGGCTTCCGCTTTGGCCCGGCAGCGGCGCAAAGTGCGTTCGGTTTTGACCAAGCGGTGTCGGTGAGCGAACTCGACGCGCGCCTGCCCGAGCTGATGGGCAACCGCACGCGGCTGGCCTGGGCGATTGGCGATCAGCCCGCGTGGGATGCGCGCATGGTCGGCTGGCTCAACGCCGTGCGTGCCAAAACCCGGCAGGGCATTACGGCCCCGGCCGAACTGCTCGACGTGCGCACCTGCCTCGACGAACTGCGGCTGGTGAAAGACGCGCACGAACTCGACGTGATGCGCCGCTCGGCCGCCATTGCCACCGAGGCGCATCGCCGCGCCATGCGCGCCACCCGCCCCGGCCGCCGCGAATACGAAGTCGAGGCGGAAATCCTGCACACGTTTTATGCAGGCGGCGCGCAGGCCCCGGCCTACACCAGCATCGTCGCCGGCGGCGGCAACGCCTGTGTGCTGCATTACGTCACCAACCGCGACAGCTTGCGCGACGGGGATCTGCTGCTCATCGACGCCGGTTGCGAACTCGACGGTTACGCGTCCGACATCACCCGCACGTTTCCGGTGAACGGAAAATTTTCGGCGGCGCAAAAAGACGCCTACGAAGTGGTGCTCGCCGCGCAGGCTGCCGCCATCGCCGCCACCCGCCCGGGCGCGACCTGGATTGCGCCGCACGAGGGGGCCGTGCGCGTGCTCACCCAGGGCATGGTCGATCTGGGCCTGCTCACCGGCAGCGTCGACGGCCTCATCGAATCGAACGCGTACAACCGGTTTTACATGCACCGCACCGGCCACTGGCTGGGGCTGGACGTGCACGACGCCGGCGACTACAAGGTGGGCGGCCACTGGCGGCCCCTGGTGCCGGGCAACGTGCTCACCGTCGAGCCCGGCCTGTACATCCGGCCAGCCGACGACGTGCCAGCGGCGTTCCACAACATCGGCATCCGCATCGAGGACGACGTGGTGGTCACCGAATCCGGTTGCGAGGTGCTGACCTCGCCGCCCAAGACCGTGGCCGAGATCGAAGCATGGATGCAGGGCTGACGCCGATCATCGTCGGGGCCGGCCCGGTGGGCGCGGTGTGCGCACTGGCGCTGGCGCAGCAGGGCGTGCCCGCGCGCGTGCTCGAAGCCGGTGCGGCGACGGCAGCCGGGGATGGCCGCACGCTGGCCCTGTCGCACGGCGCGCGGCATATCCTCGACCGGCTGGGCGTGTGGGACGCGCTCGACGGCGTGACCGCCATCACCCGCATCCATATTTCGCAGCGCGGTGCGCTGGGCGTGGCCAATCTCGACGCCGCCGAACTCGGCGTGCCCGCGCTGGGCTACGTGCTGCCCTACGCCGCGCTCACCGCTGCGCTCAAGCACGCGCTCGCCGCGGCCGGCGTGGCGGTCGACTACGGCGTGGCGGTCGAAGCCGTTCAGCCCGGCGGCGACGTCGCCCGGCTCATCACTTCGCAAGGCGAATTCGCCACGCCGCTGGCGGTCGTCGCCGACGGCGGGCGCAGCCTCGCCGCCGCCGAACCCCGATTCCGCCGCGACTACGGCCAGATGGCGCTGGTGTGCGACGTGCGCACCGAACTGCCGCACGGCCAGCGCGCCTACGAGCGCTTTACGCCGGCGGGGCCGGTGGCGCTGCTACCCAAAAATGACCGCTACGGTCTCGTCTGGACCGCCACGCCTGCCGACGCCGAGCGCCTGCTCGCACTCGACGACGCGGCGTTTCTGGACACGCTCTACGCCCACTTTGGCGGGCGGCAGGGGCGGTTTCTGGAGGTTGGCCCGCGCAAAACCTTTCCGCTGACGCTGAGTTACACCGGCCCCGACGCCGGCGCGCGCGGGGTGCGCATCGGCAACGCGGCGCAAACCCTGCACCCGGTCGCCGGGCAGGGCTTCAATCTTGGTCTGCGCGATGCGTTTGAACTGGCGCTGCTGGCCGGCGACACGCCGCCCGATCAACTGGGCAATACCGCCATGCTCGCCGCCTACGCGCGCGGCCGTCGCGCCGACGTGGCCGGGGGCGTGGGCTTTACTGATTTTCTGGTGCGCACGTTTTCCAACGATTTTCCGCCGCTGCGTCACGCGCGCGGGCTGGGGCTGCTCGCGCTCGAAGCCCTGCCACCGCTCAAGACTTTTGTCGCGCGGCGCATGATGTTCGGGGCACGCGGATGAACGGCGAACGCTATCAAGTCGTCGTCGTCGGCGCGGGCCTGGTCGGCGCGGCCACGGCGCTGGCGCTGGCGCGGCAGGGGCTGCGCGTGGCGCTGGTCGAGCGCGCATCGCCCGTGATTCCCCTGGCCGAATGGGACACACGCATCTACGCGCTCACCCCCGCCAACCAGCGCTGGCTGGCCGACCTCGGCGCGTGGTCGCGGCTGGATGCGGCGCGGGTGCAACCGGTGTACCGCATGGACGTGGCGGGCGACGCGGGCGGCAGCCTGCGGCTCGACGCCTATGCGTCCGGCACCGAGCGGCTGGCCTACATTTTTGAGAGCGGGCGCTTGCAGCACGCCTTGTGGGACGCGCTGCTCGCCAACGGCGAAGTGGCGCTGCACTGCCCTGCGCACATCGACACTCTCGAGCGCGAAGGCGCGGACACCCGGATCACGCTGGCCGATGGCCGGGTGCTGCGCGCGCAACTGGTGGTGGGGGCCGACGGCGCGCAGTCGCGCATCCGCGCATGGGCCGGCATTCAAGCCACCGCCACGCCGTATGAACAAAGCGGCGTGGTCGCCAATTTCGCGTGTGCCAAGCCGCATCGTGGCACCGCGTTCCAGTGGTTCTTTGGCGGCGAAGTACTGGCTTTTTTGCCCTTGCCCGGAAACCGGATGTCCATGGTCTGGTCAACCCCCACAGCACACGCGGAAAGTCTGCTGGCGTGTACGCCGTTCGAACTGGCCGAGCGCGTGCAGGCCGCCGGGCACGACACCCTGGGCGAATTGTGCGCGCTGACCCCGGCGGCGGCGTTTCCGTTGCGGCTGCTGCGGGTCGAATCGCTGGTGGCACCCGGCGTGGCGCTGGTGGGCGATGCCGGGCACGGCGTGCATCCGCTGGCAGGGCAGGGCGTGAACCTGGGTTTCGGCGACGCGCAGGTGCTGGTGGACGTGCTCGCCGCGCAACGCCGCGCCTCACCCGGCGATGCGCGCGTGCTGGCAGGTTACGCGCGGCTGCGTGCGGAGCCGGTGGCGCGGATGCAGGCTGTCACACACGGCCTGCATCATCTGTTTACGGATGCGCACGCCAGCTGGCCGCGCAACCTGGGCATGCGCCTCGTCAACCGCCTTGCGCCGCTGAAAGCGGCGCTGGTGCGGGAAGCCATGTCCTAACATTTTTTAACCGACTCTGGAGTAGTCAATGAATCGAATCACCCGTTTGGCCGGACTGGCCCTGAGCGCAATCCTGCTGGCAGCCGGTACCGCCCACGCCAGCGAGCAGGTCGTGCGCAAGGCGCTTACCGAGCGCTTCCCCGGCGCGCAAATCAGCTCGGTGAAACCCACCCCCTACAGCGGCCTGTTCGAGGTGTACCTGGACGGCCAGCTCGTCTACATGGACGCCAAAGGCCAGTACGTGTTTGCCGGCGACGTGATCGACCTCAAATCGCGGCGCAACCTCACACAGGAACGCCTCGCCAAATTGCAGGCCGTCGACTGGAAGGTGTTTCCGCTGAACAACGCCCTCAAAACCGTCAAGGGCAAGGGCGAGCGCAAGCTGGTTGTCTTCTCCGACGTCGATTGCCCGTTCTGCCGCAAGTTTGAAGCCGAGCTGGAAAAGGTCGACAACATCACCGTCTACACCTTCCTCTACCCCATCGAAGGCCTGCACCCCAAAGCCGTGCAAACCTCGAAACAGATCTGGTGCGCGCCCAACCGCAACAAGGCCTGGGACGACTACATCAAGAGCGGCAGCGTGCCCGGCAACGACGGCAAATGCGCCAACCCCGTCGATACCACCGTGGCATTGGGCAACAAGCTCGGCGTTTCGGGCACCCCCACCATTTTCTTTGCCAACGGCGTGCGCGTACCCGGCATGGTGCCCGCCGCGCAACTGGAACGCCTGCTCGCCGCCAACGCCAAATAAACCTAAAAACCGCAGTTGACCGCTCACCACCCTCGTGAATCGCGCATGAAATCTGACTATTTTCGTTCCGGTCACGTTCACCTGTCGGGTGAGATCGCTACGCACCCGATGGCACGCCGTCTCGTGCGCCTGCCTTTGTCGCGCCTCCTTGCAGGCCCCGGCCTGCGGCGTCGTTGCTTCGCGGCAGTCACCCAATCCGACGCACCCTCGGATGCGTCCAACTGCGGTTTCTAGGTTAAACCGGCATGAGCTTTGAGTTCTGGAACAGCCGCTACGCCACCGACGAATACGTCTTCGGCACCGCCCCCAACGTCTTTCTCGCCAGCCAGGCCGCACGGCTGCAACCCGGCCAGCGAGCGCTGGCCATTGCCGACGGCGAAGGCCGCAACGGCGTGTGGCTCGCAGAGCAGGGGCTGCACGTCCACGCCATCGACTTTGCGCCCGCTGCCCTCGCCAAGGCCGCAAAACTCGCCGCCGAGCGCGGCGTCACGGTGGAATTCGAACAGGCCGACGTGCTCACCTGGGCCTGGCCCGACGCCGCCTACGACGTCGTCGTCGCCATCTTCATCCAGTTTCTGCCGCCGCCCGAGCGCGAAACCCTCATCGCCCACATCCGCCGCAGCCTCAAGCCCGGCGGCACGCTCATCCTGCAAGGCTACACGCCCAAACAGATCGAGTTTGGCACCGGCGGCCCGTCCAATCCCGCCAATATGTACGTTAAAGCTGACCTGCGGCGCTGGTTCGGCGACTGGCAAATCGAACACCTGGCCGAGCACGAATCGCACATCAGCGAAGGCGCGCATCACCACGGGATGTCGGCGCTAATTGACATGGTGGCGGTGAAACCTGTTTAGTCTCCTCAAGGTGTGCGTGCGGCGCGGCCCACAGCGCGGCGTAAAGAAAAAAGCGACTTCAGATTGAAGTCGCTTTTTCGTTGGGTGGGTGTTTGGCCAAAACGATCCGTCGCAGGCAGGCCGTCGCATCAGTCTGCTGCACAGCCTTAAGCGGTCAAAGTGCCGTTTAACGTTTAAGGTAAGGGGCGCGCCGCTTGCGGCGCGTCCCAGCGACCGAAGGGAGCGAACTTGACCGCAATGTTAGGTGCCATTTCTACGCTACCTACTCTTGACATCGCTCTCGTCAATGGTTGATTTAACGGCGTGATACACACCAACCATAAAATCATGCTCGTTGGATTCAATGCGCTTTAGGACAGAAGAAAATGGGAAAGACATAGTTTCTTTTTTCTTCGCTCTAACAGCATAGTCGGTTCCATATTCGTCTTTAACTAAGACCCATTCCATGTCGAGGTCGTTAATGAGTTTCTTGCCAAGACACGAACCGAGTATGTCAACGACTTGTTGAGAGGAATAACGCTGTTTCTTCTCTCTTTGCCATAGGTAGAAGGCTTCGTCAAAATCTTTCAGAGTTGGCTCTTTAATGTTTTTGATGTTTGGCAAATAGGCAGAAACAAAAGATACGCCTTTAGCTGCGTGAGCATTGAACCCCGCAACCTCGGCAGGGCTTGCAAGGGTTATTTTCTGCGGGAAAGGCTCTACCGTCTTGGTGCTCATGGTAATTGACCCGTCAGGGGTTGATATCGTCTTTTCTTGAGGATCACTAGACATGACTATGCTCGGAATGAGAAATGTAATTGCTGCAAGAAAGTATGCGCGCATTGTTATGGCACCTAACAGTTAATCAAGAGACCCGTGGGTCCGGACGTTTTTTAACAAGGAGACACGCGTTTTCATAGGCTATCGTTTTGATTCTTCTATGGATGTCGGTTCGGCCGTCTCTTTGCTTCGATATGCAAAAAAGAGACGCAGGGGTGCGGGATTATGCCCCGGATTGTTTCCCTCAACTACCAAGACCAAACGATCATTTGCCAGAATAAAAAAACATGCGGCCAGTCGTTCGCCAACCCCGGGAACGACTGGCCGCATGTGATATAAACCGCGCACGGTGCCTGACCATATGGATGTGCCAAGAATAGATTTGTGTGTTTAAAAACAAACGCTTAACCGCCGACACCCTTCCAGGCAAGGCGGTCGCCCTATGAAACCCAATTGCACCAATCTCGAGTGGGCAGGACGCGCCCGATGCTCGGTATGCGATGTCCGAAACTTTGTGTTGTTTGCGGGTCTGTCTGCCAACACACTGGATTCGCTGCTGCTTCCCATTGATAACCTGCGTGCGCCTGAGCACCACACGCTGTATGGTCAGGGTGAGGCCGCCATGCATGTCTATACGATCCGTGCTGGGCTCATCAAGCTCAAGGTCGACCTGCCCAATGGTGGGCAGCGCATCGTGCGCCTGCTCGGACCGGGCGATCTGGTCGGCATGGAAGCGCTGGTGGGCGACCCTTATCATCACAGCGCCATCGTGATGCAGGACGCGGATCTGTGCCGCATCCCGCTGGGGGTCGTCCGCAAGCTGGATCAAACGTCCCCTGAAGTGCATCGCACATTACAACAGCGCTGGCAACGCTCGGTCGACCAGGCCGACCTCTTCATTACCTCGCTGTCCACCGGCAGCGCCGAGTCCCGTATGGCCCGGCTGCTAATGATGCTGTTAAAAGGCCAAACAACGATGCATGCCGAATTCGTGCTTCCCAGCCGGGAAGACATGGGTGCCCTTCTTGGCATTACAACGGAAACAGCCAGCCGCATCATGGCCGAGTTCAAGCGGCGTGGCCTGGTGCAAATGGACAGGAGCGTCTATATGGGATGCGACCAGGACAAGCTGGCGGCACTGGCCGATAGCTGAATGAGAGCAAGAACGTTGCGAATCGGACACACACGCTAATTGACAATTGTCAATTAGCGTTCAGCAGTCCATGGGAACCCTCTAGAATCCAGCACAATTCATTTACAACACATTGATTTAAAAAGAATCCGGTCTACTGACAACACAGACAACCGGACAATCTAGGGAGTTCTGATGAAATTTGCTTTGAAACCACTGGTTGCCTGCATGGCTGCCACCTTTGGCGTGTCGTCGATCACTGCATGGGGCGCGTCGCCGGCCACGCCGCCTGTTCAAAACCAGAATCAGAACACCACCGAAACCCAGCAAGGTACCGCCGCTCCGAAAGCCATCGTTTCACCCAAACCAGCTGTTCGCCCCATGCCATCCATGCGCGCCGCCCAGCCAGCCGAATTCCCTGGCATTGCCTGGGGCACGTTCCTGGTTTATCCGGATGTATCGCTGTCGGCCACCTACGATGACAACATCTATGGCGAACGCACCGACGTGACCGAGGACATGGTCTACACTTTGTCGCCGTCGGTCGAATTGAAATCAAACTGGACCCGACATGCCCTGAATCTGGATGCCGGCGCGGATTTCGACCGTTACCGCAGCAATGACTCGGAAAACGTCAAGGACTATTGGCTCGGCTTTGACGGTCGCTATGACCTTAGCGCACAGAGTAATATTTTCGGCGGCACCCGCCACTCGCGTGACCACGAGGATCGCTCGACCGCCGGTTCGCTCAATCCAACCGCTCAAACCGAACCTACCCGCTTCGACCATGACGAGGCCCACCTTGGACTGGCACATGCCTTTGGCGCTTTCCGCCTGCGCGCGGGGGGCACCTACGATCAGTATGATTACAAGGATGGCGTGTCTGGCGCAGGCGCGACCGTTGACAACGATTACCGCGATCACACGCTGACCTCGCTGGGTGCCCGACTGGGCTATGTGCTGTCGCCCATGGTTGAAATTTTTGGCCAGCTTGCGACCGACCAGCGTGAATACGACCGCCTGATCACAGGGCAACCCTTCGACCGCGATTCGGACGGCTACCGTGCCGCTGCCGGTGTCAAATTCAACCTGCAACCCCAGCAGATTGCGGGTGAAGCCTATGCGGGCGTGATGCGCCAGAATTATGACTACAACGGATTCTCCGACATCAGCAAACCCTACTTTGGTGCGCTGGCCGTATGGAAACCCAACACGTTGACGACTGCGACCGGCTTTATCGACCGTACGCTGGAAGAAACTGTCGTCAATGACGGCACCAACTTTTCTGCCGGCGCGCTCGACACCACCTACGGTTTCGAAGTGGAGCGCCGCATCAGCAGAAAGCTGACGGTGAGTGGGCGCGCCGCCTACACACAGAGCGATTTCCAGAACTACAACCGTGAAGACACCATCATCGATGCCGGCGCAGGCTTGCGTTATTACGTGATGCCGCAGGTGTATCTGGGGGCCGACCTGCGCGTCACCGACCGCGACTCGAACATCCGTGATGCGCAATACAGCCGCAACCAGGTACTGGTCAGCGTGGGCTACACGCCTGCCCGCAACCGTGACTACTCGATTTACCCCGATCGCGAGGCCGGCGCGCCTGAAGCACCGCGCGCGCAAGGCCAGTTCTCCGGTTTCTATCTCGGCGCGCAGCTGGGCCATGGCGCACTGACGACCGCAACCTGGGGCCTGCGTGATGGCGGTGGCTACGATGATGCCGACATGGGCGGATTCGGTGCCAGCTATGCGCTGTTTGGCGGCTGGGGCACCGAAATCAACAACTGGTATCTGGGCTTTGAAGTGGACGGCAGCGGCAGCAGTGCCGACTGGTACCACAAGAAAGACAAGCCCGATGCCGTCACCACCTATGTGGATCAGAACGCCAGTGCCGGCGTGTATGCCCGTGTCGGCTACCTGCTCGATGGCGGCCTGCTGTACGGCAAACTGGGCATGGTCAAGACCAAGTTCAACACCTATTACACCGAAAACCAGTACCCGGCTGGCGCGTTCAGCCAGGATCACAATGAGACTGGTACACGGATCGGCCTCGGCCTGGAGATCCCCGCCTCGCGGAACCTGTTTGTGCGCACCGACTACAGTGTGACCCGCTATGACAGCTACGACGTGCCCTATCAGTCGGATGCGGCCACCATCACCACCGAACAGTTCGATTCGACCGACGCCGTATTCAGCATCGGGCTTGGCTGGCGTTTCGGCGGTGAGCGCCCCGCCGTGGCCAAACGTTCGGCGTCCACGCTGAACGGTCTCTATGCCGGCGCGAGCCTCGGCCATGGCGCCATCGGCAGCAAAGCAACCGGTACGCACGATATTGGCGATACGCCTGGCGACTTCGCCTTCACCGGCGACTTTGCCAACCTGGGCTTCACCGGTGGATTCTTCGCCGGCTACGGGCTCACGTTCAACCAGGTCTATGTCGGTCTCGAACTGGAAGCCGAAGCTTCCAATGCAGGCTGGTATCACGATCGCGCAACCTCGGGCGGAGGTGGCCGCGATTTCGCCGTTGAAAAACGCGGTGGCTATGGCGCGGCCTTGCGCGTCGGTTATGCACTCGGGAATGGCACCCTGTTGTACGTCCGCGCCGGCGGCGTGCAAACCCGCTTCAACACCATTTACAACCGGGGTAACAACGCCGCCAATTGGCAAGACCTCAGCAACAAGCTGGGTGGCACACGCGTTGGTGTTGGTGCCGAGATTCCGGTTTCTTCCAGTGCCTTCATTCGCACCGAATACAGCTATACCCGTTATGGCGATTCGGTCGAGTTTGTAACAAACCATGCCACACCCGATGCCATGAAATTCGAGAACAGCGAAAGCCTGTTCAGGCTGGGTTTCGGGTTCCGCTTTTGATCGCGGTCAGGGAATGTTTCCGGGTGCTAAATTGGCACCCGGAATTGCGAAATATCAGTGCGCCCCCTAATAAGAGTTGCTAGCCTTCAACAGTGAAAGGCAGTTTTTCTTCGCCTGTTGCAAAGCACTGATTCATTTAAAGAAGCATCTTGATCAAGGAGAGATTAATGACACACTCAACTTACAATCTTAAGAAAATGGTTTTGGCTGGCGGCACGATGTTCGCCATGCTGGCGGTTCCACTCGCAATCAGCCCGGTGACCGGTCTGGATTTGGGTGTCATTTCAGCCGCTTACGCCGATGAGGATGGCGGCGCCTCCAAAAAAGGCAGCGGCCAAAAAGGCAAGGCCGGTAGCCAGAAAGGCGCCCAGGGCAAGGGCGGTGAAGCGAGCAAGAAGATTTTCCGCGTGCCGACCGTGTCGGAAGATAGCGATCGTCCGGTTTGGGCGGGCGTGAAAGGCGGCAAGTCCGGTGGCGGCGGCAAGCCGGCGGGTGCAGGCAGCAAGAAGGGCGACCTGTTTGGTGACATGGTCGTCCTGCTGCGCGACGTCAACGGCGCGCCCATCCTGACCGCTGACGGCTTGGTTCAGGTGATTGCATATGTCTACGACGCGACCGGCGCACTGGCGCCGCTGAAGGACGCGTCCGGCAATCTGGTAGTCATTCCCTACAATGCCGAAGGCGACCTGCTCCCGACCGTCACTATCGGCACGACCACCTATGACGTCTACGGTGCCGAAGTGGAACTGGGTCGCCTGAGCGTAGGCCGTGCGCCAAGCAAAGTGCTCGACCACTCGCTATCTGAGGCGCTGTCCAAACTGACTGCCGCCGGTGCTGTGGTCACGCTCGACGCAACCGGACGCTTGGTTGTGAATGGCACGACCATCGACTCGCCGCTGGAAAACCTGGCGCTGTACGACAAGTACATGACGGCGGGTTCGTTGCCCGGCGTGACGCTGCCTGCCACGTTTAACCCGGCATCTCTGCTGGCGGCTGCGGCGGACAAGACTGGTGATGTATCGGTTGACACCGTGGTCTACATGAACTCCATCCTGGGAATCAACAGCGGCACCACCTATTACGATTTCTCTACCTACAATTACGACCGGGCAACCACGTGGAGTGGCGTTAACGTGACCGTGTTGGTGTTGCAGGCAGATGGCGTGACGTACAAGCAGGAGGTGGTAAACGTGTATGACACTTTGTTCAACAAAACCAACTGGACTGACCCGACCGTCGCCGGCGGTGCGGATGACTTCGCCACCGCAGCAGACGACTACCTGAGCGTGATCCAGTTCGTCCACGACAACGAAGTTCGTTAATCACGTCAACCCACGGCACGAGGCAATTCGTTGTCTCGTGCCGTCCGAAGGAGGTACCCGTTAATGCATGCTTATCAAAAATGGACATCCGCCCTGTTACTGTCGGCCGGCCTGGCGATGGGAAGCTCAGCGAGTTTGGCCGTAGATGACGGCGGCCACTCAGCGGGCGGCCACTCAGATGGCCACACATCAGGTGGAAAAGGCAAAGGCCCGAAGTACATGGGCGGGGACCGTGGCACCAGCCATAGCAGCAGCTCACACAAGGGGGGCAGCTCCCACCATGACAGCACGGGTGGCGGCTCCAAGTCGTTGGAAGGCAAGATTTTTCATGGCAAGGGCTCGTCAGGTGAAAAAGGCGACGACCACGGTGAGGACGGCACGACGCATAGCCACTGACACGGGCTGGCGAAAGAAGAAAAGCACACCTCGCGTGTGCTTTTTTGTTTGCGCCACCAAACATCATGGGGCAGCCCATAGCGCTCCCCCGGCTCGATCAAATGCTATCGTTTAGACCCAAGTTCACTGATCTAAAAACCGCAGTTGATCGCTCACCACCCTTGCAAATCCCGCATGAAACCTGACGATTTCCGTTCCGGTCACGTTCACCGCTTGGGTGAGACCGCTACGCACCCGATGGCACGCCGTCTCGTGCGCCTGCCTTTGTCGCGCCTCCTTGCAGGCCCCGGCCTGCGGCGTCGTTGCTTCGCGGCAGTCACCCGATCCGACGCACCCTCGGGCGCGTCCAACTGCGGTTTCTAGGCTGATTGCGCTTGCACACGCAGAGAATGTGACGCGGGGGTCAGGACAGGCCGCTCTGCCGAGCTAAGCCTCACCCAAACCATTCCATCCTGCGGTGCCCGCCTTGGCGGATAATCCCCGGCTTCTTCACTCCCCAAGCCTGTTGCATGCAAACCGACCCTCAAGAAGCCCCCCAGTACGCCATTGCGGCGTCGGTTCAATTGCCGGGGGTGAGCGACGCGGAGTTCGAGGCGTCGCTTGCCGAACTGCGCGAGCTGGCGAAGACGCTGGGGTTTACCGTGGTGCACACGTTTACGCAGAAACGGGCTGGGTTCGATTCGACGGCGTATCTGGGGGTGGGCAAGCGGCAGGCGATCCGGCGATTTGTGGGGGGTGAGCCGGAGGCGGCCGACGAAGCCGATACGCTGCCCGAGCCGATGAATCCGCTGTATCGCCTGCCGACCCTGATGGATGCGCCGGAGCCGGTGTCGGAGGTGCCGATCGACGTGATTTTTGTCGACCACGAAATTTCCCCGTCGCAGGCGCGTCATCTGGAAAACGAGGTGGGCTGCCAGGTGATGGACCGCACCATGGTGATTCTGGAAATCTTCCACCGCAATGCGCGTTCGCCGGCGGCGCGGGCGCAGGTGGAGATTGCGCGGCTGGGCTATCTGGCCCCGCGTCTGCGCGAGGCGGCGAAGCTGGCGGGGCCGCAGGGGCGGCAGCGCAGCGGGGTGGGCGGGCGGGGTGCGGGCGAATCGCACACCGAACTGGACAAGCGCAAGATTCGCGACCGCATCGCCGAATTGCAACGCGAAATCACCGCCATGGATGCCGACCGCAAAACCCAGCGTGCGCGGCGGCAGGGCCAGCAGACGCTGGCGAGCGTGGCGCTGGTGGGCTATACCAACGCGGGCAAGTCGACGCTGATGCGTGCGCTGACGGGCAGCGAGGTGCTGGTGGCCAACAAGCTGTTCGCCACGCTGGACACCACGGTGCGCACGCTCTACCCGGAAAGCGTGCCGCGCGTGCTGGTGAGCGACACGGTGGGTTTCATCAAGAACCTGCCGCACGGCCTGGTGGCGTCGTTCAAGTCCACGCTGGAAGAGGCGCTGGATGCGTCGCTGCTGTTGCATGTCATCGACGCGAGCGACCCGGGGTTCGAGCGGCAGATCGAGGCCACGGAACACGTGCTGGGCGAGATCGATGCGCTGGCGGTGCCGCGTCTGCGCATTTTCAACAAGATTGATCACGTGGGCGATGCGGCTGCGCAGGCTGAGCGTGCAGCCGCGCTGCGCGAAGCCTACCCCGGTTGTGTGGTGATGAGTGCGCGTCGTGCGGAAGACGTGGCCGCCCTGCACCAGACGATCGTCGCGTTTTTCCAGCAGGATCTGGTCGAGGCCGAGCTGTTTTTGCCGTGGTCGGCGCAGCAGTTGCGCGGCGAATTGTTCGCGCGCTGTGCGGTGCTGGAAGAGCGCGCCGGGGAAGACGGTGCCAGCTTCCGTGTGCGCGCGGAACCGGCTGCGCTGACGGCGCTGCGCGAAAAACTGGACGCACTCGTGCGCGAATAAAAACTAGCGATGCACCCGGCCGCTGGCGGGGTGCAGATCGGCGCTCACGGCTTCGCGCTCGTCGAATACGAAACAGTCGCCCTGGTAATGCGCGCCGCCCACGTCCTCGAAATATTTGAGGATGCCGCCTTCGAGCTGGTAGACGTGTTCCAGCCCCAGCGCCTTCATGTGGATGGCAGCCTTTTCGCAGCGGATGCCGCCGGTGCAGAAGGAGACGATGGTCTTGCCGGCAAAGTCGTCGCGATGCGCGGCGAGGCGCGCAGGAAATTCGCTGAACACACCGATGTTGTAGTCGACTGCACGCACGAAGGTGCCGGCGGCGACTTCGTAATCGTTGCGGGTGTCCAGCATCACCAGCGGCCGGCCTTCGTCGTCGCAGCCACGATCCAGCCATTTTTTCAGCGTGGCGGCTGGCACCGACGGTGCGCGGCCCGCTTCCGGCCGGATCAGCGGCAGCTTCATGGTGATGATTTCTTTCTTCAGCCGCACCCGCAGCTTCTTGAAGGGCGCTTCGGCAGACAGGCTCTCCTTGGGGGCGAGATCGGCAAAGCGCGGGTCGGCATGCAAGATTGCGACGGCCGCGTCGATGGCCGCTCGCGAGCCCGCAAGAAACACGTTGATGCCTTCGGGCGCGAGCAGAATCGTGCCGAGCAGGCCCAGTTCACGCAGGCGCGTGTCGAGATGGCTTTTCAGCGCTTCGCGGTCTTCGAGGCTGACGAACTTGTAGCAGGAGATATTGACGACGGTCACGGCCAAACCCTTTACGGCAAGGCGGGCATTATAGGACGCGGAGGCATTTGATACCCTTGGGTCTTCTCCCCCAAAAAATTCCCCGAGATGGACGAACATCTGCAAACCCTGGAACACGCGCAGCGCACCGCCATCGACCTGGCAATCCAGTTTGGCCCCAGAGTCCTGGTGGCGCTGCTCATTCTGGCCGCCGGCTATTTTGTCGGACGCTGGGCCGGCAAGGTCACGGACTCGATGCTGGTCAAGCTGGGGCTCGACGAAACGCTGCGGCTGCTGCTTGCCCGCATGGTGCGTATTGCGGTGCTGGGGCTGTTTCTTGTCATGGCGCTGCAAAACCTGGGGGTGGAACTGCTGCCGCTGCTGGCCGGGCTCGGCGTGGCCGGTGCTGGCATTGCACTGGCGATGCAGGGCGTGCTGGGCAACCTGGCGGCCGGGCTCACCATCATCTTCACCCGGCCGTTCAAGGTGGGCGAATATATTTCCATCGCCGACGAGGAAGGCACGGTGGAAGAGATCAAGCTCTTCAATACCGTGCTGGGCCACCCCGACCAGTCGCGGATCGTGATTCCCAACCGCAAGATCGTCGGTGAAATCCTGCACAACTATGGCGAACTGCGGCAGCTGAACGTGGAAGTGGGCGTGGCCTACGACACCGACATTTCCGCCGCGCTGGCTGCCATCCGCGACCTGCTGGCGGCCAACCCGCGCGTGTTGCAGCAGCCCGAACCGGTGATCCGCGTGTTAAGCCTCGGTGATTCGAGCGTGCTGATTGCGGTGCGGCCGTGGGCAGCCGTGCCGGACTACAACGCCGCCTCCAGCGAAGTGACCCAGGCCGTGCTGGAAACCTTCCGCGCGCGCGGCATTGCCATTCCTTTCCCGCAGCGCGAAGTGCGCCTGCTCGAGCACGCATGAAGCGCCGCCCAGAAAAAGTCCCGGCCGCCCAGCCGGCCGCCTACACCGATCCGCTGGCCGACGTGCTGCGTCCCGGCCAGTCGGTCGAGTTGCTGAAAGAGCTGCACATCCTCACCCGTGACGGCAAGCTCAACCAGGACAGCCGCCGCAAGCTCAAGCAGGTGACGCACCTGTGCCATTTCATCGAACCGCTGATCGACGAAGTGCTCGGCCGCCAGGACACCCTGCTGCTGGCCGACCACGGCGCGGGCAAGTCCTACCTCGGCTTCATTCTCTACGATTTGTATCTGAAGGATAGGGCGGGGGCGTACATCCACGGCATCGAAACGCGCGACGCGCTGGTGGAAAAATCGCGCGCCCTGGCCGAGCGGCTGGGATTTGCGCGCATGGCTTTCCACAACACCACCGTGGCCGAATCGACGCGCGCGGACAGTTTGCCCGCGCGTTTCGATATCGTGACCGCGCTGCACGCCTGCAACACGGCCACCGACGACGCGATCCGCTTTGCCTTCGCCAAACAGGCGCGCCACATCGTGCTGGTACCGTGCTGTCAGGCCGAAGTTGCGGCGGTATTGCGCAAACACAAAAACGCTTCGTTCGGCAAAACACCGCTGTCGGAAATCTGGCGTCATCCCATCCACACCCGCGAATTCGGCAGCCAGCTCACCAACGTGCTGCGCTGCCTGCAACTGGAAGCCCACGGCTACCAGCTGAGCGTGACCGAACTGGTGGGCTGGGAGCACTCGATGAAAAACGAGCTCATCATCGCCACCCAGACCGGCCAGCCACGGGGCGACGCACGCGCGCGGCTGTCGGCCATACTCGACGCGCTCAACCTCACCGAACTGGCCCCGCGTTTTCTGGACTAGCCTGCGGAACCCGCTGGCCGTGTGGTGGCTCATACCCCCATGCGCTACGTTGTCATCAGGCCTTCGCCATGGATACTGCTGGCTGCCCTGCTCGGGCTGGCGGGTTGTGCCACGCCGCAAATGCAGAGCACAGTGCGGTTTGTGCCGCCGAGCGACCCCGCCGGGCGGGCCTGCGTAGCGGAGTGCGACACGGCCCGCCTGGCCTGCCAGGCGCAGTGTCAGGCAAGCTATGCGCGATGCATCAAAACGCTCGACGCCGAGGTGGAGGCAAAGTACACCGATGCGCTCAGGCAGTACGAAGCCGATCTCAGGCGTTACGCCAGCGAGCTGCAGCAATACCAGTTCGACATGCGGCTGGGCTGGGTGCAAGCCTGGCCCGTCCGTCATCCTTACCGGCGTCTGTATTACGGGTATGAATTCTGGCCTTACCCGCCGCTGCCGGTTCCGACTGCCCCTGTCGCGCCCACGCGGGAAGCGGTGCGCGCCCAGCTGGAGAAAACGCGCTGTCAGGCGGATTGCGGGTGTCTGCCCGCCTACGATGGATGCTTTGTGGGCTGCGGTGGCGAGCGCATCACCGAAACGCGCTGCATCAGGAATTGCCCGTCCGCCCCCTGAAGCGGGGCCGGTTCAGGCAGGGGCCATCAGGGGCGTGAGGGTGACCGCTACGCTGGTAGCGTCGGTGTTGATCCATATCTGGCCGTCCTGCACCATGCATTGCAGCCGCATGCTGCGTTCGGCCAGCGCCGCAAGCGCTGCGCTGGTGTTGGCCGGCAGCTGCATCACCGTCAGGTTGCCAAACCGCGTGAGCTTGCTGGCAATCTGCTTCCACCAGACTTCGCAACTGCTGCTGTAGCACAGCACCAGCACCCGTTCGGCACGGCTGCACGCCCGGCGGATGCGGGCCTCGTCGGGCTGGCCCAGGTCGATCCAGAGCGTGATTTCACCCGCCAGGTTCTTCACCCAGATATCAGGCTCGTCCACGTCGAACAGGCCCTTGGTGAAGGCAATGCCGTCTTCGGCATGAAGCGCGTACGCCAGCACGCGCACCATCATGCGTTCGTCGGTTTCGGAAGGGTGGCGCGCCAGCGTCAGGGCGTGGTCGCCGTAGACATGGCGATCCATGTCGGCCAGTTGAAGTTCGGCCTTGTAGATGGTGGCTTTGAGCGCCAAGCGTGAACTCCTGTAGGGAAACGACAGCAACAAAAAACCCCGGCGAACCGGGGTTTTCTGCCAGACCTGCGGAATTTACTCTGCGGGCTGGATGTTCGATGCCTGCTTGCCTTTGGGGCCAGTGGTCACTTCAAAGCTGACGCGCTGGTTTTCCTTCAGGGACTTGAAGCCTTTGGAGTTAATCGCGGAGAAGTGCGCGAAGAGATCCTCGCCGCCATTGTCCGGAGTAATGAAGCCAAAACCCTTCGCATCGTTGAACCACTTAACGGTACCCATTTCCATCTTTTTTCCCATCCATACAAATAAACATGTCGTGGCTTGCGCCTGTCAATCGACTCAAGGAAAAAGCCTTACCAGAGGTACCGCGTTTTGGTGCTTGAACCAACAGACAGTCGCATTGATATCACAGCT
>JBEQCG010000007.1:0-198631 GCA_041639395.1 Thiobacillus sp.
CTTCGGGCTTCTTGTAGTCAGCCAGCAGGCTGTCGATCAGTTCGTTGCTTACGGTCATGAGGGGTCTCTCGTGAAGGGCGGCAGGGTCCTGCCAAATGACCGTTTACACAAAAATTCTTACACCCTCCATGCGTTAGAAGGATCGCTGGCGTCGCTAGGAACAGCCCTACCAGTCTGGCTCCTATTGGCGGAGTCGAATCTAGTGCCATATGTTTCCCAATTAAGCCCGTCATGGGTAATCCGATCAGCGGCACTATTGTTAGTGGTAGCTCTATGGTCATCGGCATTGCTTATGTTCTTCCGCCCGAAATTAAAATTCGACTCTCGGCTCGGTATTTATCGCGATAAAAAGACCGGGCTTTATTATTGCCCGTCATGCCATATAAAGAAGCTCCGTTCCCCACTAAAGGAAAGCGCAAGTGGCTGGTTTTGTTCGGTGAAAGACTGCCGACTTTCTTACAAAAATCCAGATTACAAAGCGCCATCTGGTGGCGTTCAGCACTCCGGTGGACGTAACAATTGGATGCGCTGGTAAAGCCGCGCAAGGTCCGGTGAATTCAGACATTAGGCATTAAGTTTATGTCACTGCGCGGCCTTCACAACCCTAGAGCAGCAGCGGAATTGATTGGAGACTTCAAGCGCCGCTTCAGTACAAAAGTCTGCATGGCACCCCAACCCGATCATGAAGGGCGAATCGTATCGGCACACACAATGTCCCTTGAAGCTGTTCTACGGAAGATCAGTAAGGACGGACATGTATACGCACAAGACTTTGGCGCGAAGCTTTCAGAAGATGCGCCTCCAATTGCAATAAGCCGCCAAGGGCTTCGCTCAGTCTCGGTTTTTAACGGGTTTTGTGCGAAGCATGACGCTTACCTTTTCAGCTGCCTCGAAAACGAACCTTTTCGGTTCAATCGCATGCAGTTATTCATGTTGGCATATCGAGCAGCGGCAAGAGAGTGTTACCTCAAGCGAAAAATGTGCGAGTCATTGCCAACGCTTGAGCAAATCAAATCCATGCACGGTATATCGGAGGAAATTTCCTACACCGAAGAGGTCTTAATTCATCAGGCCGCATCCTTACAAGGAGCCGAAGAGCTTGAGCAACTCAAGTCAAAGCTAGATGAAATGCTCGTCTCATCCAGTTGGGATCGAATGGTGACTCACGCGATCCTCTTCGAGAAACCCCCGTGCTTGACGTCCTGCTTCGTATTTCAGCCATTTCATGATCTCAACGGCAAGCAACTTCAAGACTACACAAACCTGGAAGCAGAAATGAGCCATTTGGCTGTATCTGTTATTCCAACAGATCAAGGCGCTGCGGCCATCTTCTCTTGGCTCGATACGGCAAACAACGCGCCACGCCTATTTTTTGAGTCTGTAGTGTCGTCGACGAACCGAACCTCTGCCGTGATTCACGCCGTTCTCGACAATAGCGAAAACTTCGCATTTTCGCCTGAATGGTATGAGCTGCTTCCTGACGCCACCAAGGTCTACTTGTTGAGCCGCGTTGGTCTCTTTGAGGCGAGCATTGAGTACCACTATAGGCCACGACCAGAAGGCGCCGCACCCGCCTTATCGGACTGGGGAAATTCTCTGGTGGCTCCGTTCTAGTGTTCTTCCCTGCGCACACTCGCTTGGACGGTGCCCACCCGAGAACGTGCCCGTACCGCTGTATCTCTGTCTCGCGAATGCCGATACCCGTAGGGCACTGCCTTACTTGCCTGACCAATCCCGTTTTCGCGCCATCGCCTTGAGCACCGGCGCGTCAGTGATCCCATCGGGAATGACAGGATCCTCGTCTACGTCCAATGCCACCATGTCGTAATCATGTTCGCCGATTTGCCAGGCAGGTCGGACATAGATATGCCCCTTGAGCAAATATTGCCTGGACTCCAAATCAGGCACCTCGCCAGGCTTGTCAGGCAGTTTGACCGGCATCAGGTAATAGGCACCGTATTTGTCGAACTCCTTCAGGAAAGCATCGAGATTCTTGTTAGTCTCTGGGGTCATCCGGTTAACGCGCGACACCAAGACAAAAGTCTTGCTTATTCCAAGCGTCCTCTCAATTCGGTCGATATTGGGTCCAACGATTACGGCATAGTGGGTCGGATTCGCCTTCGAGATTCCAGTGATGATCGCGATACGCAGATCATTGTCTTTGTCTGCCTGTCCAAACCGGGTGCTCCACTCCGCAAAGATGCGTGAGGCCGCCTCCATGTTTCGGAACATCAGACCCATGAAGGGCGGTGCCGATCCCGACCAGCCATACAAGGTGCCGCCCCAACCGGCCTGATCCCAGATCGGCACGTTGATGGGGGACAGCACCCGCCGCTCGGTGTGCTTTCGCTGAGACGTATCAAACAGCTCCTTCGGCGGCGGCCCTTCGCCTCGCTTGGCAGGCCCTTGGGGCGAAGAACCTGCCACAGCCAGCGTAGAGGGCCGCCAGCACTGATCCCTCAGGCAGTCGTAATACTTGTCGTCGGCATCGATCCAGTCAGTCAGGCGCACCTTGGCGTCGCTTCCAAACAGGTTCCTGCCGATCGCGAGGACATTGCCAAGCATGGTGGCGCGTGCAAGGCCGCGCTCGTCCCCGGCGACCCGCGTCAACCATTCCTCGGGCGAGCGGATAATGAAGCAGCGGGCGGCGACCGTCGCCGTGGTCTCGCAAAGAAAGTCAGTAAACTGCGCCAGAGCCTCAGCGTCGTCAAAGGCGACCCTCTCGCAAGTAAGTATCTCGGCGTGGACGCCAGCGGTACCTTCTACCCAGTCAAAAGTCGGTCCGGTGGCTTGTTCCTTGACCTTGCGCAGACGAATCACCGTCCGCTCAGCATGTGGCAACAGGTCTTCCTCGTCGCTGGTCGATAGGAATGCTTCCATGGCCCCTAACAGCGACTCCGCGACGCCAACCGATGTGGGGTCGTTCGGGCAATCGATGACGAACTCGGCGCCCAATATGATCGACCGAAGCGTTGTTCGGGGGCCCTCGTTCAAGGTCGGCTCGGTTGGCATTTCTTGGGCAGCCGGCTGGCTCTGCCATTTCTCGAAGAAATCGCGGAGCTCGGCCGGGGACTTGGGATCCTTTGGAAAGGCCTCTTCATTCACGCGCTTTTCGTGGCCCAAGGCATACAGGACAGCCGTCCGGGGAATGTCGAGCCCAAGCCTCTGCAGCGCGTCTGGCAGTTGTTCCAGCGCCGACAGGCGATTGAAAGTAACATTCAAGAAATGCATGCCGAACACAGCGTGCATGAACGTTGTCTCCTCGTGGTCTCTATCGTCGGCTTCATCGTCCTTTTCGAATTTCACCAAGTTGGCGCAATACCCGGTCCAGACGAACGACTGAAGAATCTGTGGAACTCGACCCAATTGCAGTTCGAGCCAAGTCAGGCGTCGCAGCAAACGATAAGCGATCAGCGGCAATTCCCCTTCCGTACTCAGCATATGGAAGGCTCTCTCGATCGCGACTAGGAGTTTGTTGCGCGCCGCCCAGAGCAAGCCCGCGTTTTGGTAGGCGTAGCTCCCCGCGGCAAGGGTCAGGATCAGCTCGCGCTGATATTCTTCCTTGACGAAGAGTTCCTCGGCACGCCCAATCCAACGGATGGCCTCGTAGGGTTTGCCGTTTTTGAGCTTTTGAAGACCCCGGGTTTTAAACGATTCCCCGGCTTCGCCCTCGCTGATTCGCTGGCGCTCAATATCAACGACCACCTCATAAAGGCTGTCAAACCCGGGGCTGTCGAACATCTCGCTCATTTCATGAACCATCGAAGACAATGATTCGAATGGGAACTGCCCGAGTTGCTTTGACTCCTGCGCAATCGCTTCAAGGTCACTCCAGATGCCACCGACGGCACTTAAATCGCGGGCTCTAATGTAGTAGGTCAGACGCGCAAAGGTCCTGAGCATGCGCGCAAACAACGCGTTGTTCGGTCGCGCAGCATCCACTTCAAGTAACTCCAAGTGCTTGATCAGCGCGGCCCGCCTATCATTGACCCTCGCTTTGTCCTTGGGCAGGGCGCCCCGCTCGTCGATGGCCACCAGCAGGTGGTTCAGGTTCAACAGGCGTTCCTGATCCTGTGCCTCTTGCGACCGCAAAGCAAAGAACTCGACTTCTTCGTAGAACCGCAGGAACTCAGCGTAGTCCTCGAACCACCAGTGAGCCGTCCAAGCACGGTGATAGGCAACGCGCAACTGCTGCTGCGGGATGGCGACTTCCTGAGCCAGCCGATCAGCCATGGCAAATCGGCTCTCAACTTCGTGACGGTGCTTGTCAAGCGAGCGCGCGAGCTTCGCGGCACGAACACAATCTTCGATAAGTTGATACTGCGCGCCCGCGTAGCGCGAGGGGTCTGATATCTGCGCATCCAGCTCGTCCAGGTCCGCCAGGCGTTCCGTGTCCTTCGGTCCAAGCCGAGCCTTCCGTTCGGCGGAAGCATCGTCGATCTGGAGGGCTGAGATGGCGAGCTGCAGGTGCCCATGACTGTAGACGCGATCTACAAGCCAGCTTCTGTCGACAATGTGGACGGGGATACCGGCCTTCTTAGTCAGCGCATCCTCGGCACTGGCCCGCGATTTGTCGCTGACAAACTGGTTCGTAAAGAAATAGATTCGCTTGTAGTCGCGCTGAGTTGAAAGGATATTGTTGACGTCAGCTTCGAGTTTCGGTTTCCATGTCTTTTTTGCGCTGAAGGCGAATGCCCAGCGTTCAGATCCGCCCGAGGGCTCACCGAGCCACCAGCGGTTGGAAATCTCCTTTGCGACAGGGTACGTTTCCGAATCGACCTTGCTATCACCCCCGCCTGTAGGTCCCGTTTGCACTCGCAAGTTGGGGCAAATCTCTTTCTCGGCGATCAGCCGGCAGAAATGCTCGAACTGATACTCCTCCTTCCGAGCGGTCAAGGTTTCCAGGTGGTATTCAAAGACAGGTCGTGCAAAGATGGGACGCTCCTCAACGACACTGTCCGAGAACAGGTCGGGGTGCCTGGAACGCATCAGCTCTCGTGGGCTCGGGAAATTGCTGGTCACCGTCTGGTCAGCTCGAACGCCCTCTGTGGTTCTGTTTGAAGCGCCCATCTGTCACTCTCTCCTTGCGTGTTTTTGGCGCTCTAGGGCGACGTGAGACGCCAACCGCGGATAGCCTCGTAGTCAGCTCTTGATAAATTTAAGCAGTCAGTCGCGCCACGGCGTCGAAGAATTGTTCATGACCACCAGCACTCATTGAGCATCTTACCCAATAGCTGCCGTCACCAACTGTGGCGAAGAGTCAAGCTCCAATCAACATCAATGACATCTGTTCAAGTCTGAACGACAGGTAACCGATTTATTGCCGCCCGATTAAGCGCGACAGGCCATCGGCCGCAATGGCCAAGAAAACGACAGTGGGAACGCGCACCAGCCGCATCAAGGCGCTGCGTGGCTGGGGGTGGCGCCGAATTTGGTAGTCTTCTCCGGCAGTGCTGTAGCGCTTACTCCGAAGTGTTCTGGTCCATCAATCCGCTTGCATCTGGTCAAGCCGTGCCTTGACCTCGCGCTTGCCCATCTTCCGGACGGCCGCGATGATGGCGAGCTGCTCGGCCCTTGGGCGCGATTTGCCGGCCTCCCAGTTGTAGATGGTCTGGGCGGAGACGCCCACGAGCGCGCCCATCTCCGGCGCGGACAGGCCGAGCCGCGTCCGCTGCGCACGCACACCCTGCGGCTTGAACCTTAGTTTCGTTTCGGATTCCCCGTCGACGACAGGCGCGGCCTTCTTCGGTACCATTCTTTCGAGGCGGGATATCTGCTTTTCCAGGGCCTCGATGCGCCGCTTCAAAGCGGCGATCTCGGACCGGTAGCGGCTCGATGCCTTCTTGAGGCTTTCGGTTTCGCCGCGAAGCTGCCTGCGAACCAGTCGGGCGATTTCTTCCTTGAGCACGGATGCGATGTTCGGCAATTGGGGTTCCTCATAACGTACTGGCAAGGGCAAATGGTACAGGGATCGGCCTCATTCAACCGCCCTAATCGACGGCTACAGCCAACTTGGCCGTTAACACCTCGGGCCTTTGCTGCCGCTGACACCGGAGACAACGAGCGGTCGGTGTGGACCGGTACGAAGCTCGGGCTAAATGTCTGCTTTCGACAGCGACGAGGGACGGCAACGGTATTTTGATTGACCACGTCCGCTGTACTCGCAAGACCGGTCGTTGGATTGCTTCTCGTTGCTGAACGGCAGTTTTCCTCGGTTCGGACCGTAGAGCCCGATCCATAGCGGACATAGCGAAAATTAGAATCAATGTCCGCAGGTAGTCGTGAAACAGACCGTTAACGTTTGGTCTTAGGTCACGGCCCGACAGGGTCGTCGCTCCCGCAGCGAATGGTTAGGTTTCTTTCTCTGTGACTAGCAACCGAACACCGTTGCAGTGAACATTGAGCAATGCCTGTGCTGCGGATAGCATTTCAATTTCTAGGCAGCTCCATTCATTGCCCACCTCATTGGGAATGATGATTAGGCAAGGGCCTCCCGGCTCCCCGAGGTCAACTACTTTGGGCTCTTTTTCATTGTTTTGGTTGCCGAAGGCCATGTATCCGGCAGCACGCTCAAGGTGTTCCTGCCATGGCTTTTCCCGGCTGGGGTCGAAATGCACACCGCCATGCTTGTTGGCCACGAGGGTAATGACTTGCTCGGCACTAAACGCGTGGCCCTCAAAGAAAATGCGCTTAGACCCCAGGAACTTTCCCGGGGTGTACATGGTGATCTCGGTTTCTACTGGAATAGGCGGCGCCCCACTGAAGGAAGCCGAAGAGGCATACATTGACCGCACAGTGATGCCTCCAAGATTAATGCCTCCTGCTAAGTAAAAATTGACTTCTGGTACTTGCGGAAGCGCCAAAAATACGGCTGATGTGTCATATGCTGGAAGCTCAAACCTAACGCCAATTTCGTGAGCAAGCTTGTTTAGCCCCCCCTCTAATAGCCACTTACGTACGATGGCAGAGCCCACAGAACGCACGTGCCGTGGCGGAAGTGGGCCAGGGCAAACAAGAAGTTCTAGCAATGTTGCCAGATCCTCTTCTAAGTGATTTTGGAGTGCGGCTCCACGGTTCATAAGAACCCTAACGTCCGCTGGAACAAGTTGTTAGCCAAGCATTTCACCATGGTCGGTTTGCCTCTATTGGCCATGGGACGAAGCGGCCGCGACGCCTATTGCGGATTGGATCCCATTCTTTAATGAGAAATTCCTCGTAGTGCTCAGCCTTTTCGAAGTGAGATGGGGAAAGGCGCGCCACGAAGAGTTTGAATCCCGATAGCAGCAGTCCGTCAATAAGGTAGCCGTAGCCAGGGTTGTACCTTGATTTGGCTACTCCGCCCAAACGCTTGGCTTTACCAATGTAGTACGGTCGATTCTCAAATAACGGGTTGGCGTTGTAGAGAACGTATAGACAATGATGAATGTCGCGCGTCGCCGTGTAATCGGTAACGCACTCCCATGTGACGGTTGGCGGCTGGAGCATGAAGTGGCTAACGTGGAGGTCCGGCACTGCGCGGCTTGATCGCGCAGCGTCCGGTGGACCGCAGGATTATGCCTCTCAGTCGACATAGCCGGCAGAGGTGGCAATCGTTTCGAATTCAACTTTGAGCTTCTCCAACCGCAGGCGCGCGACCGAATCATTCGGGTTGAGTTTGATGAATTCTTGCAGATACTTAATCTCCATCTGCGATAGGGCAACGTGCAACTTGGTAACGGTGTTAGTGAGGCCAAGATTGAGAATCTCCCAGTTCCGAGCATGAAACGGCCTCGTTCGCTCGCGGTGGTTTTCCAGCGTGCTTTCAGAGACGCCAAGTTCGCTAATGAGAGCAGCAAGGTCTTCAGCAAGGACATCATCTGACTGAAGAAGAATGTCCCGCAAGTGTAGGACGTCACCAGCCAGAGAGCGAGCCTGTTCGATTAACTGAGAGAAATTAACCTTTGTATCGATTTCAATCGCAAGATCAGATGCGACATGGTGATCTTTGTGCAGCGCTTCCACTCGCGACCAATACTGCTCCATCTCAAGCGAGATCTTATAGAGAATGCTCTCATCGATCTTGAAGGGATTCTTCTCGAAGTTCTGCTCATGTGCCGCTTTAATTTCGCGAAGCCTTTGAACCGGGTATGCAGCCACATCATTTGTTTCGATGTGATGTGGGTAGCAGAGAATCAAAAGATTCTCATACTGGCGCCTTTCCTCATCTGTTTGATTTTGATTGAATCGCTCTCCCCCTTCCTCGGCGGCCTCTACGTGGCATACCTGTGCAATGAACTGATTCCGTTCATTGATTAACGGCGAAGTACAACCAGGAAATGCGCATCGATTTCCTGAACGCGCAAACAAGGCGCGCAGGACATCAGCTTTGGGAGATAGACGGCTCATGGGTTAAGCATCACATCGCATTCGAGAGGCATAACAGCTATTCTCGCTCTAGAAGGTTACAGGTCCAAAGTGGAAGTCGTAGGCAACCTGATTGAGGACGAGTTTGTTTATGCACTTCACCTTGATCTTGCCAGCCTCGATGGGTCGCCCGAAGACTGCTAGGTTCGGGACGGCGAAAGACTGTTCATGAGCTTGCAATTGCGGGATTCTCCGATGCGATAGTCCATAAGTCGTACGAAGTGGCACCGCGCCTAGCCGAAGGAGGCTGAAGTACGACGGATAAATAAGACCGTCGAACCCAGCGTTGCGTGCAGCGGATGCGACGGCGCGAGTGATGTCGTATGAATGCTTTCCAGCCAAAAAAAGCATGTGAACGGCCATATCAAGGCTCTCAAATTCAGTAATCCCGTCGTTTTCTTGCAATATCACCGACAAATCGAGAAACCGTAGCTGGCGAGTTGGCGCGAGTGTCGCGACATACAGCTCGTCCTCCGCAGTGACCCTGCATTCATGGACACAGACTTGCAGATCGGGCGATGCATAGAGCGCTGGCGCACCAATGGCATCGAGCCTACCAGTCCCAGCAAATGCAGCGGGCGGGCTGTCATACTCATGCGGCTCTGACGGTGATTCCGGATCCTTCCGAATTCGATAAAACGGCAGTGTCGATTCAATCTCGCGGGTGGGATACTCGCGCACAATGCGCTCGACAATGGAGGGGCGGGACGCCAACTCTTGCAGCGCCTTTAGTGGCTCGACTTCGCCAACCATCCAGAGGCGCGGCCCGTAGTGGAAGAAGCCTACCCCCAGCAACTTCTCGAAAAGTGCAACATCTGACTTGAGCCAAGGTGAGGGCTCGATGCTCGTACTTTGATGCTCATTGAACTGGATGAGTGGTGTGCCACCGTAGTCAGTCCGCCAAAATGATCCCCACACGAAGAATCTGTAAGCCAAAGACTCGAGCTTTTCTTTGTCGAGTTTGTGTCCATCGATGTTTCCACAGTTTGAGCAAGCCGCGGAATCTGCGTTACCGAGTTGCTCGGCATCGAGCTGAAGACCGCGATCTGTGAAGCAGCTCGAACATGCGATGGGTTTAGTAGCGAGTGGCATCTGTAAAACCTAAAGCGCGCCATCGCCGGCCAGCGGGTATAACGCTATGCAAACCAATTCTCTGGCTCAGTTTCACGCATGAATGGAATAAGCTCCGGCTCAAGCCGCGCCCGCTCCTCTATTGTCGAGATAAAGAGCTTCGCTGCGGCGGAGTGAAATATTTCTGTCGCTTCTCTGGTAAGTGGAGCGAGACCCCAGTCTTTGAGGGGAACGACCATTGCCCGGCCGTCCACATGCCACATAACCGGCTCAACCCGCAGCGCATCAGCATCGGAATGGGCTAGGAGCTTGTTTCGATCGTAAATTACTTGGTCGTGAATATTCCGCTCATCGGCATTAAGACACTTAAGTAGACGACCTGGGAGGTCAGGAACACTGCGATCATTCCCTGAGAATGGCCGACAGTACGCGACAATCATCGAGCAACTGAGGGCCTCAAGAATCACATAGCTATCGTTCGGATATTTGTCATGAAGTTCCTCTGTAAGGATTCTGGATGAGGCTAGCTTCGCGTGTTTAAAGTCCGCGTACGATAAGATCAGGCGCTTTAGTTGGCACATCTTGCCGTCAATTTCTGGCGTCATGGAGTTCATTAGCCTTTGCCTTCCGCCACCTAGCGTCGAAGCCAACCATCCGGTTGATCGACAGGTTAGACAACACTTCGACTCTTCGAGAAGTCTTGTTCGTCATAAATTTTTTCGAGATCTTCCTTCTTGAGCTTCTTGGCATTTTCGATGATGTCCTTAACCCTTTGATCCAACTCGTGCTCGAACTTCACGTAGCTTTCATGCATCGGACCCATGAGATCGAATGCGGGAGACTCGGCATTGCGAAGGTGGTATTCGATGTGCCAACGCACGTTCATCGCCGTCATGTATAGAGCAATAACCCGATCCCCCCATGCATCGAAGGTCGATAAATGCGGCTCTTCGTCAGGCTTTATCCTTCGTTCTTCGTAAAGTTTCACTGTGAACGTTGCGAGGTCTTCGTTCATTTTGTTGAGACTTTCAAGGGAGGCATGAATCAACTGGTATGAAATTCGTTGTTTTCGATTCAGATGCGAAAATGCGTCCTTGAAGTACTGCTTGAAAAACATGTTTTGGACCGGAAGTGCGGCAGTTGGCTCAATTCCCTTATGGGCAAAAATCTGGAGCTGCCGACTGTGTATTAGGACGACTCGTTGCAGTTGGTCCTGAATGTCTTCGAGCTCGGTCAATAGGCCTGTTTTTAATTTTCGCGCTGCCCACCAGTCCTTGATGAGTGCTGTCCCCTGTGCGAGGAGCCAGCCCAAGGCAACGGAAATCAGAGAAATGACAACTTTTTCTTCCATAAGGGGTACACGGTCAAATAACTAATCAAGAGCCCCACGAGTCTGTACATTTATTAATATAGAGACGGCTGTCATGATGATTTATTTTGATGGTTTTTATCGATCTTATCGTCCTGTCCGGTTCCTACGTTATGAAAAAGGATCCGGTGTGACCAATTATGCTCCTATTCAGGATGCTCAACTATCGGCGAGAAATCCGGGATCGGATTGTGAATAGGCCGCTATTGCTGCTTTTTTCGGCCATTCGGTGAAGCAAGCCCCGACCGTCTTTTCAGGGTCGTGTTCTGCTGTCCGAACTGGGAACAGCGGTCGTTCGGCATCGAGAGGCGAGCCAACGACCGGTCTTGCGACTACAACGGACGCGGTTAATCGAAAGGCCTCTGTCGCCTTTGGCCGAGTTGTGTGAGTTGGTCTTCTGGCAGGTTTCTGAATTCAGCAGTCGTTCAGAAAACTGTTTGCAGGAATCATCGAACGGCGGCAGTTGGCCGACTAGAGCCGGTCGCAACCGCTTCACACTAGATGTTGTCTCGTCAGCTGATTCACCGCAAAGATGGATTCCATCGATTCGGAGTGTGGCCTTGAGTGGTCACGATGCAGCCCCAAATTTCACGCTGCAAGAATTTGGAATTCGGTTGCCTTGACAATGGGCCGCACGTGGCGGTTCTCCCGTCGCATTTCCACTATCCCATAGTGGGACATGGTTTTTAGGGTGCGCGAAAGGTTTCCGGGTTTGCGTCCGGTGATAACGGCCAGACCGCTGATGGACTCAGGCTGCGAATCACGGATCGTCTTGAGCAGGGCGCGATTGTCGTCGCTCAGGACTTCAGCCAGGGATTTCATCGATGTGAACCAGATTTTGGGTTCGCCGGGTTTGGGTTTGTACTCGCCCTTGGCGATAGCCAGCATGCGTTCACGGATTTTCTCTTGGGTCATGATCCCGATGGCGATCTTTTTCATTTCATTGCTTCCTTTATTACGCGATCCACTTCCTTGAAGAAGTCGGCCAGTAACTGATTGGCGTCCTTGAACTCATAGGGGACACCCTTATCCGCCACATGGCGGTGTTTGTGGTCATATGGCAGACGTTGACCAACAAACTTGAATTTCTTGGGCGGCTTGATGGCATGGCTGTTGTCGTAACCAAGAATCCGCTTTCCATATGGTTCATGCAGTGTCAGCGAATAGCGGATGCCGTGCGGAATATCGGCAGTGACCGGAACCCGCCACGCCTCGACCTTTATCCAGTAGCCACCTTCCTGGTCTATGGTATAGCCGTTAAGATCCAGAAGGGTTTCGAGTCCGGTATTAGCCTGCATGATTCACTTTATCACCAGATGATAAACATTGTATGCCGTTTGAAAAAGAACTCAAGAGGCAGTCAGTAATCTTTTGCATGGGTCGCGCAGCCGTTCGGCATCCTAGAGGTAACGCCATGAAGCACGTCGACCTCACTCAGTCGACAGTATCGAAGAGAAATTGACCGCGCTTTCGCAGGTTCTCGATGTCTTTCGCAAGATCCGCCTCAGTAAGCTCGCGAACATGAACCCATGCCTCACGCATCTCGATGTGCTCAGCAAAAATCACGTCATCACTCTCATGGGCAAGGCTCAATTCTTCATGGTGTTCATAGAGCACACCACGCATCCACCCTTCCTGGGAAAAAACCTCAACCAGGCCATACACGGAATGCATGGCCATGCTGCCAACCGGGCACTGAAACCCTGCAAGGTCCACCACATTACTCATATCCGGCTCCATGACAATTCATCCACATTTTCTGTGGATAAGACTTTAGCATTTCACCCAAAGTCTCAGTCCGATCAAGCGTCCTTACCGCGTGATTATTTTTTCATCACTCAGTCGCGATCAATGCAAACCATTCTGAAAGCGTGCCAGCCATTCAAGGGCCGTGGCCATCCCACTTAGCCACCCCGCCCCTGGCGCCCGCGGCCCAAAATCATGCACCGCCCTATCCCATGAACTCGCCACGGTATCGAGGGTACCGATTTCGTCGATCAACCCGATCTCCCTGGCTTGGACACCATCCCAGACTTCGCCGGTGGTGTAATCCACTCCGTTCTGCAGTTTCTTCCCCCGGGCAGCCTGAACCTCTGCCTTGAATCTTTCGCCCATCTTCTGAACCATTTCCTGCGCCTTGCGATCGGCTTCTGGCGTCATGGGCATATAGGGGTTGAGCATGGATTTCAGATTGCCGGAGGCATACACCCGCTGGCTGATCTGGAGCTTTTCAAGCGCCTTGTGGAAGTCCCAACCTGTCAGAACCGCGCCAACGGATCCGACAAGCGAATAATTCGCAGCGTAGATTCTGTCGGTATGCAGCGCCACCATGTAGGCTGCCGACGCACCGACGTTGTTGATCACCGCAACAACCGGTTTGGGATGCTTCTTTCTGAAAGCCTTGATCGACTGGTAAATTCGCTCAGCTTCAACCGGAGCGCCTCCTGGGCTGTCGATACTCAGAACCACTGCTTTCACGTTCTTTGCCTCGAAGGCCTTCCGGAGCAGGGGAACCACTTTCTCCGCCGAGGCCGTGGCGCCAGCGGAAATCTCCCCATCGATGTGAATCACCGCCGTGATCTCGTTGTTGGGGATCATCTTCCATCCCATCTGCTTCGCGTAGCCGAAGAGATACAAGGCAAAGAACACCACGCCGGCCGCGACCATCATTCCGCGCTTGATCAGTCGCCAGCGCCGTTCTGAGCGGCGCTCACGAAGCACATCCCTCACCAACTCGTCGCTCACTGCGTGGCGGATTTCACTTTCTGTCATTTGCAATTCGGGCTCCATCGTTGCGTTTTAATTGGGGTGAATCCTTCGTCGTGCGTCAGCACTCGAACAATCTGGTAGTCGTCGCTCATGTGGGTCATTTCACGCAACTCATGGAGATCGCACCAAGTGCCGTCCGGCCATTCGGCAACCAGCCATACCGGCTCGGCGCAGGGAATTTCGATCCGTGTGGCGTGCATCACTCCCATCCGGCTATTTCTCTGGCCATGCGAAGAATCTGCACGCCGGGAAGCGATTGCATCCCACGAATGCCTTACCGGAATCTTTCATGGTTTTGCTGACGAGCAAGCCTGTATTGCAGTCCGGACAGGCTGCACCTGCCCTGGCGGTACGCATGGGTGCTCCTCGCGCCACGGCCGCCTTGGGTCGCTGAACCTTGCCTGCCACCTCGTCAGTTCGAACGCCTGGCTTCCCTTCGTCATCCGGCTGGGTGTGCTTGCACTCCGGGTAGCCTGTACATCCCCAGAATGGCCCCTTGAGGCCTTTCACCAGGCGTAGAGGCTTCTGGCATCTGGGACATGGATAGGAAGGCCCTGCATGCGATTTCGGAAGCGACGCCTGTCTGGCGGTGCCGGGCTTGCCATCGACATCGGGAAGCGTCGACTTGCACCCTTCCCGGTACGCCGTACAACCCCAGAAGAAGCCATTCTGGCCATCAATTCTGCGCATTGGCTTGCCGCAAGCAGGGCACGCCACGTCCGCACTTCCATTGGTCGGCAAATCACGAGTCTTTCCAGACACGGAGATCTGCCGCGTGCCATTCTGACTCTTGATGCCGTCAATCACCTGCACCAGCCACTCGCCAAGACTGCGTTCAAACTGCGACAACTCGATCTCGCCCTTCTCAATCTGGCTCAGTCGATCTTCCCACTGAGCAGTCAAGACTGGATCTGCAATTTCCGGCGAAACCTCCTCGATCAGTCCAATCAGCGCGACAGCTTTCTCGGTCGGCAGCAGCTCCTTCTTTTTGGCGACGATGTAGTCCCGCTTGAACAACCCCTCAATAATGGCCGAACGCGTTGCATCCGTTCCGATGCCTGCTTTCTCCTTGTTCTTCATCACCGCCTTCCAGCGCGGATCCTCGATCTCCTTGTCGATCGACTCCATCGCAGCCAACAGCGTGCCCTCGGTATAACGCTTGGGCGGTGAGGTCTTTCTGTCCTGCACCTCGCAACGCAGGTTGCGGGCATCCTCGCCGACACGTACCTTCGGGAGCATTACCGCCGCCTCCTGGTCATCGTCCTTGTCCGTGGGTGCTTTCGTCGTCTCGGGTAGGGTCTGCCGCCAGCCGGGGACCAGCGGCGTCTTGCCGCTTACCCTGAATTTCTCTGCCTCGCAGATCACTTCGATCACCGTCTTGCTGTACTGGTAATCCCCCAGGAATTGCGCCAGATACCGTCGACAAACCATGTCGAAGATCGTCCGCTCGGTCGGCGTCATGGCCGACACATCGATGTTCGGGTTTCGCGTCGGAATGATCGCGTGGTGGGCCGTGATCTGTTTGTCGTTGAATGCCCTGCCCCGGAAACGCTCATCGGCACCCTTGAGCGCCGACTCGGCAACCGTGGCCAGTGTTGCCAGCTCGGGCTTCGCTCCGGCGATAGCCTGCAGCGTCTCGTTCGATTCAGCCAGCATCGAGCGCGGCAGGTATTCGCAATCCGTTCGTGGATACGATGTCGCCTTGTGTTTCTCGTAAAGCGCCTGCGCAGCATCGAGTACGGCCTGCGCCTTCATCCCGAAGCGCGCCGAGGCCTCCCGCTGAAGTGATCCCAGGCTGTACAGCAACGGCGCGACTTCGCGTTCCTGTGTCGTCTCGACCAGGCTCACCTTCCCGGTCTGCCCTGCGACCTGCTTGACCACCGCTTCTGCACTTCCGCGGTCGACGAGACGCCCCTCATCGTCGAGCAGCGCCGCTTGCGCCACCCAAGCCATCGGTACGGATGCCCCGCCCATCAGGAAGGTCGCATTGACCCCGAAGTGCGCCTTTGGAATGAACGCGGCGATGGCCCGTTCGCGCCGCACCACCAAAGCCAACACAGGCGTCTGTACACGACCACAATGCAAGGTTCCATCTTTGCCGCCGGCACCGAATACCTTGGTCAAGGCCATGGTGAGATTCATCCCGGCCAGCCAGTCCGCCCGGCTTCGGCCCATCCCGGAGAAATACATCGGCAACGTCTTCTCGCCCGGCAGGATGCCAGCCAGAGCCTTCTTCACCGACGCATCGTCGAACGCTGAAAGCCAAAGGCGCGAAACCTTCCCGCGGTAGCCGTTCAGCTGCATCAGCTCCCGTGCGATCACTTCGCCCTCACGGTCGGCATCGGTGGCAATGACAACCTCGGTTGCCTGCTTCAACAGCTTCGCAACGATCTTGTACTGATCACGGGTCTGGTCCTTTACCTCCATGTGCCACTCATCCGGCAGCACAGGCAAGTGCGCGATATCCCAGAATTTCAATGCCGGGTTGTAGTGCTCCGGTTTCGCCTGCTCAACCAGGTGGCCGATACCCCAGGTTACCGTTACACCGTTACCAGTAATGCATCCTTCGCCACGTGTCCGAGCACCGATGTGGCTGGCGATTTCTCTGCCTTGTGAAGGTTTTTCGCAGAGGTAGAGCTTCATTCAAGCCGTCCTGAAATCGCAGACACATCAATGAGAGATGCCAGCGCTTCCAAATGCATCGGGCCCCAGATCGAAAGGAACTTCATTCCATCCTCCCATTGGTCCGCCATAGCATCATCGCCAAATTGGCAATGTCCACTTCCTGCCCCTTGGCCAGCGGTACCGCAGCGCCTTGGGCAAGCATGGCATTCCAGATCTTGATGCTCGATTCAGGCTGGTCCCAGCCGGTCCAGCCCTCATGCGCTTTCTGCGAGAGCTTCGCCTTCATGGCGCCAGCAAATTCATCGACTGCCTCATTCAGTCGGGCGACTTCCTGCCGTACCCAATCAGGATCCGGGGCAATTTCCTGCCAGTTCTTCTCTATCACTGCATCACCTCCCTGAAAAAACCGTTGCGTCCCATTCAAGAATGACGGTCACGGGTTCACCCTCAAACGTCGTGTTGAAATAGTGCCAGCTCATAACCCCGACTCAACCCGGGCGCGGCCTATAGCGGATCATTCAGGATATCGAGTAAGCGTGATTCGATCACCTCGCCATCCTGGCTGACCACAATCCTCACTCTTGCCATTGCACCCGGCCGGCCACGCCGTCCAAGCCTCATGGCCTTGAACTCGAACCCATGAAAACATCCCGAGCCCATCCCATGCCGGCACGCATCTTCCGACACCGATTGCAGCACCGCTGCAATCATGTTTTCCTCAGGCTGTGTTGGGTGTCTCATGAAGCCTCCTATTTCTGGGCAGGTGAAGCGGGGCCGGATGTCGTTGTCCGGTTCAACAGGAAAATCACCGTCGCCTCCCCGGATGAGCTCGCCGGGTAGGTCGACATGGACTCAACCCTCCAACCCTGGCCGTACAGGTCCGTTAGACTCGTAGTCCAGAATTTGCTGTAGCCGCGAGCATCCGGTTCGCCTTCGCACTTGAGGGTTCTGCCCTTGACGCCGACACCTCCGCCACCCGAATAGGTGTTGCACATCATCAGCTCGTGACTCTCAGCAGCAAATGCTGAGGTATTGAGCATGAGCGCTGATGAAAGCAGCAGAGAGGGGACTGTTCGCATCAAGCACCCACTTCCTGCGCTTTCGGCCTGAATTTCACTTCCTCCAGACGAGACAGCGACAGGTAGACATCGTCGGCATTGAGCTGCATCGTCTTCCGCACTTCGCCAGATTCCTTGTCTGTCCATTCCTGCTCGGCCAGGCGGCCGGCGACATGCACACGCGCCCCCTTGCGCAGATGCTGGGCAACATCCTCGCCGCGCTTGTCCCACACCGAAGCATTCATCCAGAACCCACCGGACTGCTCGAAACCGCCCTGACCATCCGGCTTGTATTCGTCGAAAAACACCCGAATCTCCGCGACCTTTCTGTCCTCGCCCTTGACCAGTACGGTCTTCAGCGTAGGGTTGTCGCCCAAATTGCCCGTGCCACGAAATTCATTGCTCATTGACTCTTCTCCTTCAGTTGATTAAAAAACCCACGCCAGGGGGTGGCGTACCCACTTCATTGCTTCAATCCTCAATGATCAAGTTCCTGTGCCATGCGTATTGCCTTCCTGGTCACGACTTCCTTCGCATTCAACAACCGCACTGCCGCATTGACCTCCTCAAACCAGTCCTGCTGTGACCGTGTCATTCGGCCCAGCGTGGGCTGGATGCTGTCCCATGTCAGGTGGACATGCTTCACGCCAAAGCTGCGCCACATCAGGAAGCGTTGCCCAGTCGATTTCCGGTGATGCAGGTACACATACCAGGCATTGCCTGCGGCACTCTTCGAGTGCTCGGACAATTCCTCCATCTCAACCACGACCTTCCGGTAGTCACGATGGAGCCGCGCCAGCCACTCATCCGCCCCCTTACCCTTAAAAGGCCTTTTATCCATCTGGATTGATGACAAACCACTCATAGGAGCGTGTTTTCCTGGATCAGATCACTTCCGGCCGTATCCACTTTCCCCTGCGCCACATCCACCAGTAATCGCATCTCCGCCTCACTCACATCCGCCCGACGACGGCTATGACGCGGTCGCACTTCACCAGTGAAGATCGGTTGCGGCACAGCCCCGAATATCCCTACCGCAGCTTCAACCCGTTTTCTTGATTCATCGCTGGCGCCAGGGAGGAAATCGCTCCTGGATAGCAGGCGCAGTTCCTCACGGAGGAGATACTTCTGATAGGGCAAGGTGGACTCGAACAACGCCCGAATCCGTTTGGTCATCTGGTACAAGTCTTCCTTCCCTTCGATGTCGCCCAGACGATTCTTCTGCACCATCGTCTTGACCACACGCGCATACCAGTCAAAGTCCAGGATCAGATCCACGATCATGTAGCCGTAGGGACTGCGGAAACCCAGTTCCACTTCCACTGGCGCACGACTCTTCAATACGGACACGCGAAGACCACGCGCCTGCAACTTGTCCAGATCGTCCTGGAAATGCTTTCCGGCATGCTCAATCTGTTGGCGCAGTTCACCGACCCGATCCGTCACCTGCACCAGAATCCAGTCTGCATAGGGATTGTCATTGGCCGACAGATTCCAGATTGACCGGAGCACTGCTGCAACCTTCTTCCCGCTGGTGATTCCGTAGCCGCGCGGGCTTTCATCACGCGTCCTGCCGATAAACAGTCGGTAGGCCTCCTTGGTATGGATTGCCATCACATCCGTCTCATCAGCAACGAGGCTGCCGATAGCCTTCAGTGCGCGTGCCTCATGATCGGGAACGATCGGGTCAGCGTATTGGCGTTGCTGGCGATTCGCCTGTTCCTGCCGCAGGCGCTCTTCCCTTTCGAGCAGGTCCATGAAACGATCCCAGCGAGGATCTTTCTCGTCCGGTTCCTCCGCCTCGACCAAGTCCTTCAGAGCATCTCGCTCCCCAGCAATGTCATACCCATCCTCGAACGGCGAATCCGCCGAGGTCGGGAACTTGTTTTTCGATTTCGGTGTTGCCATCAAATGTCTCCGTCTATAAGTCATCACTTCCTGCTGCGCCACCTTGCGGTTGCCTGTTCGGTGATGGCACTACCATCACTCTCACTTCCTGCTGCGCCACCTTGCGGTTGCCTGTTCGGTGATGGCACTACCATCACTCTCACTTCCTGCTGCGCCACCTTGCGGTTGCCTGTTCGGTGATGGCACTACCATCACTCTCACTTCCTGCTGCGCCACCTTGCGGTTGCCTGTTTCGGTGATGGCACTACCATCACCCTCACTTCCTGTAGCCGTGGCTCTGGTCATTTCTTTCCCCAAATGGTCTGACGCAGTTCGGTCAGCTTGATCCGGGCGGAATCCCGGTTTGTCGCAAACTGTGTTTGTGGCTCAACGATCAGGCGCTTTCGCTGTTCCAGTATTTCCTGCCGGCGCTTTCGATCTGCTTCAACCCGATGGGCGTACTCAGCCTCAAATGTCCCGGCCTGTTGTCTGGTTTTCAGGGTTCGCAGGTAGCCGATCGCATTTTTGACGTGGCCGTCCTGCATCTGGCCTGCCAGTTCGTCGAGGATGAGTTGAGGATTGGGGCTGCCGTGCAGAATCTGCCGTGCGGTCTGTTTCTCGCCGGGAAGCAGCTTGTCCGGATAGATCAGGTTTTCCAGATCAGCGCTTGCTGGCGCAGTCCGGATGGTCTTGGGGAAATCGAATACGCCCACCCCCTCCAAGCTGTTATGGAGGGGGTGGTATGGAGTATTTATTTCTTTATTAGAGTGAGTTGCTGTTTCCGCAAAACTTGTTTCGCGGAAACGTGAACTGTTGTCTTGCGGTTCCGGCAACTCTTGTTTTACGGTTCCGGCAAGTCTTGTTACGCGTTTTGAGCAACTGTTGTTTGTCGGATTCCGGCAATCTAGTTTGTTGGATTCCGACAAACTGTGGAATTCATTGGCTTCCAGGCAGATTTTGGCCGGCAGAGTTGTCAACATAATCCGTGACAACAACTGGGATTGCATCCGGCTTTCCCGCACCTCTTCCATCATGCCGGACTCGATCAGTTTGGCTCGGGCATTCGACAACATGCGACGGCCAAAATGGAGATGGATCAGTGATTGGCTGGTCGGGCTGCTGAACCAGCCTTCCTTGTCAACTTCGTTCCGGGATAATGTCTGCCGCAGCCGATTGAACAGGCTGGACATGTAGAGACCCGCCAAGGCGCTGTCCGCCGTCCACGCAAAAGGGGCGTAGAACATCACCGGTTTACCGAGCAGCGTTTTCAGTACCCGGTCTTCCCATGACCAGGGGCGGTAGGTGGTATTGGCATACTGGCACAGCTTCAAAGCCAGGCGGTCAAGATCTACCCTGAACCAGAGTTTGGCTGGCATGCCACGTCTTGATTCCTGCAAAATGCCGTCTTTTAGCAGCACTTTACGAGATGTTTCAATCTCCCGGACGCTCAACCCGGCGACCTGCTTCCATTCCTTCGATGTCTTCCAGAACCACCCTCCGCGATTGGGCTGCTTGTCCAGGACCACACGGGTCATGAACATGGCGTGTCCAAGCATCAGGGCGGCTTTGGGAGAACCCGTCAATTCGGCGAGGGAGGGGTAATACGCCACGTAGCGGTTACCAAGCGCCGACAGAAGGTCTTTCACTCCCTGGGCCAGGTTTTCGTTCACCTGACTCGATTTGGCAGCTATGGCGTATGCGTGGGGCATCATCTGGTCCTAGATGACCTGCCCCCACTTGGCTTCTGCCTGATCCGATAGCAGCTCAAGAATGCGATCAATTCGAATCTTGAACCAAAGCTCGGCCGGCAAGCCCGCCCGCCGTTCAATCAGAACATCCAGCTCCCGCAGGATGCGGCGAGCCGTTTGCTGCTCGAAGCGGGTCAGTCCCGTTTCAGCCTTCCATTCATCCCCGCTCTTTCTGAACCAGCCTTCCGCGTCTTTCGGAAGACGGTCTATCGTGTAGATCGCATAAGACAGGAACAGTGCTGCCACAGCGCTGCCTGTCAGACCCACATAGGCACGCTGGAACACGATTGGCTCATCGAATATGTCCAGCAACATTGCTGGGCTGATCGTGTTGTAGACGGCCTGATCGTCTGTCGATGGATTCATTGGCAGACTGTCCGGAGGAGTGGCACGGCTTTTATTTCTGGCCATGGTGCTTCCTTGGGGGTTCGTTGAATTCATTGACGGTGGCATACAGCCCGTCGAGGGAATAGTTGATGAAAAACCCATGCAGAAGCATGAGTTTTTCGCGGAGAGTGGTGATCTCGGGGTATTCCTCATTCATCCCGAACCAGCATTGGTGGATCAGATCGCGGACACTTTCATCAGGTAGCGCGACACGGCCGATTTTGCGGTCATTCTTGAGGAGCTTGCGGTAGGTCTGGATGACACGCGGGTCGGTCGACGGGAACAATTGGTTCAGCATCGACTGGCTGGCGCCATTCTGGATGCAATACACCAAATGCTCGGTTTCCTGCTTGCGACGAAACAGGGTTTCGATTCCGAGTTCAAAACCGCCCTCATCGATCGAGAAATGGATGTCGGGATGGCCTGATGAGGCCAGGTGCAGAATTTCATTAATGGCGAGACCTCGCAACCGATCCATGGACCGCGGACAAGCGCCCTTTTCCAGCAGGACGGCAAGGTCGCCACGCTCAAGCTGCTCGATCAAGTGCATCAGCAGCGAGGCTCTCAGCGTGTTGTCGGTGACGCGAACCATCATCATGATCGAGTCCCTCCACGAATGACCGAGAGCAACTCAAGGCACACGCCCGCAATAGGGTTGTCCGGGTTCAGCAGCCATGGAATCGGCAGAAACTCACCTTGGCCACCAATGTTGTGCTGGATGGCGAGCTCCAGGCCTCCCAGCGTTTCCTGACTGCCTTCTTCCAGGATCAAGGTGCGCCACTCATTGGGGTCGTCAAGGCCAGACCGGCACACGTCCGCTTCAAACTGCCCGCTTGCCATCGCAAGCACCCACCAGGCAGCCTGGCGGCTTTGCGCGTTCTCTTTCAAATCAAGTGGGCCATCCTTGGGGAAACCCATGCAATACCCCATGGGCATGTCGGGTGCAGGCTCATAGCATGAGCCGAGGCCAGCGGAGACAAGCACTTGCTGAATCAAGGTCATCAACCGGTCAGGCCCTCCACTCTCAGTTGAGATTGGGGGGAGACTGACTGTGGAATGAGGAGCCGGTGAACTCACTCTTTGGCTGCGCTCACCGGGTTCTGTAGCGGCCGGAATGGAGGGTGTGGCCGTCCCAGGCAATCGTGGAGCAAGAGCAATGGACTGTGACGATTTCCCCGGTTCCTGGCCAACAGACTCTGCTGTGGATTGAGTCTGGGGTTCAACCGGACACTGGGGCCTGCATATCCGCTGCAAACCTTCCAGTGTCATGTCAGGGAAGCGCTCCATGGCGGTGAGCAACTTGCCCATGTCCCTCCCATTCAATTCCAGTCGGGCAGACAAGTTGGCTTCGCATCGACCAAGAAACAGGTCAGCGGTAAACGCATGGCTATCTTCCAGAACCATGCCGGCTATGGTCTTTGCGGTTGGCGTGACCACCTCGGCGTAGAAAGCGCTTTCCTCGATGTCGTGATGATTGGCCAGCTTCAACAACAGGTTCAGGCGGGGCTGGATGGCTCTCACGGCTAAACCGGAAAGCCACGGGCCGACATCGGCAATTTTTTCGACTGCGAATCGGTACATGCTGAGTGTTCGCAGATCAGTCTGGAGGCCGAATTTCTTGATTTCGGCTTCAAACTCCCGGTGTGAGAGTGTTTTACCGCCCTCCTCTTCCATCTGCCGCTTTATTTCCAGCGTCCCGTTGGCACGATCCCAGAAGGTCATGTCGTTGCGCTGGGTGTTTTCGGCCATGTGGGCCAGCAGAACGGAAGCCTCGCCGCGCCAGGCTTTGATGATGACGCGGGTTTCGCGAAACTTCGGTTCTGAGGTTTCTTCCCACAACTCCCGGATGGCTTGCAGGCGGGTATTGCCACCCGCGTACAAGATGTAATGGGTTTCTCCCGGCCGCTTGGTGACGGTCAAGGGTTGGAGGATTCCGTTGACCCGGATGCTCTCCTTCAGCTCAGCGTAGGCTTCGTTGTTCGCCTTGCGGGGATTACGCTCATAGAAGTGGACGGTGGTTACGGGAAGACTCGCCCACGAATCATCCACTTCAGTGTCATGCTTGAGGCCGCTCCCGCTGTTTGGCGCCGGCACGTTCAGGCTGTTGGACACCTCCAGTTTCAGGCGCTCCCGTACGGTCCGCTTTTCCGAATCGGACTTTGGGGTAAACCCATGCTTGGCAGCCAAGTCCACCATCTTGATCGAACTCGGGATGTTCATGAGTGGGGGCTTTTTCTTACCGCCCGCCATCATGCTTCAGCTCCGTCACGGCCTATGTCTTGTGCTGCCTCCGATCCGGCGTAATGACCTGCGAGGCTCGGCACCAACTCCCAGAGGAGAGCGTGCATGGTTTCATAGGCAGATGGCATCGTGCCCTTGCGCGACGGTTCATGCCGGTGCGCAGGGATGCACAGGGTGGCCGATTCCTTGTAGGACTTAGCATCAGGAACTACCGTATCGAGGACCGTGACCCGTCCGCCAAGCTTGATAAAGTCCTGTCTGATCGACTCCGCGATAATTCTAGCGTCGGCAGTCCGGTCCTGCATCGAAATGACTGCTTTGACCGGCCCTACCCTGTATTTCGAGTTTGGTGAGGGCTCAAGCCGCGCCAGCAGTTCCATCGTGCCCGTTTTGAACTCACGAGCTGACAGAATTTCCGGCTTGATTGGAGAAATGATCTGCGTGGCAGCGAGTGCGGCGGTGTCCTGCAGTGGGCCTACGGTTCCCTGTGTGTCGATTAAGACGCAGTCGTAATAGTCTTCGGATACTGCGGGGGAATTCAGGGCATTGCCAAGGCGCTCGCCTCGATCAATACGATGCAGGAGCCAGGTTTGGAGACTGCCATCTGGATCATCCGACCGGATTACATCGAGCCCATCGATTACCGTCTGAGAGATGCAATCCTCTGTGACATACCCGGTGGTAATGACTTTTGTGAGCCCAAACGGAGCTTCGCGTTTTATACGGTAATATTTCGAGAGCGCTGGCTGCACATCGGCGTCGACAAGCAGAACTCTCAGCCCCATGTCCGCCATGAGTGCGCCAAGATTTGCTGCCAAAGTCGTCTTGCCGACCCCGCCCTTCGTACTCAGTACAGTGAACTTGATCATATCCCTCCCCAGGTTTAACGAGGGACATGGAGACAACCAGTCTGAATGCTGCGGAACCCGCAGCAGGCTTGAGTTTCGCGTTACTCAATAGAGTGCTATATCAGGACTTGCTAATATACATTATGCGAAGTATCCGGGGCGAAGGCGCGATTCCTGCCCCCTCGGAAACCCGCATCCAGCCGTCAGGAAAATCGCGGCTCGACGGGTCGGCCGCGCCGCCCAAAATTTAAGCAAAGTTTTGCGCATCCGGTCGTTCAAGTCCGGGTTGCTTGTAAAGCCCCGGACTGAGTGCCATTCATGGCCGATTGTCCGCTTGTTAACGCCGGGCATGAACGATCTCCTGCGCCGAATTCAATGAACGCCCTCGCCATGCCGTCTCACTGCTCGAACACCAGCGCCTGCGGTTTTGCACCGAGCCCCTTGAGCGAGGCAGAGATTGCGTCCATGAAGCCAGGCGGGCCGCACAGGTAGAAATTCTGCTCGAAATTGTCGAGCGTTTCGCGCAGATAAGTCTCGTCGATGCGCCGGCGTTCGTAGCCGGCCGTCTCGCCATGGGTGCAGATGAAATGGCAGCGGTCACCCAGGTAATGACGCAGTTCCTGCTCGCAGATGATATCGGCCGGGGTTTTGTTGGCGAAGATCAGGCCGTGGCCACCCAGTTCGCCTTGGCGGGCAAGCTCGCGCAGGATGGCGATGAAGGGGGTGATCCCGGCTCCGCCAGCGATGAAGGTGCCTTTTCCCTGGTAGCGGATGGTGCCAAATGGATTCGACATGCCCAGTCTGGTGCCGGGTTTCAGGCCATGCAGCGCCTGTGTCATCCCGGCATGTTGCGGATAGGCCTTGATGGTGAACTCGATCACGCGGTCATCGGCCAGCGAAGTCGGGGTGAACGGTCGCGCTGCATCGCGCCAGGCCGGCTCGTCGATGCTGACTTCGACGCCTTCGCCAGGCGTGAAAGTAAACCCGTTGGGTCGGCTCAGGATGAAGCGTTTTACGTCATGTGTGACAAATTCGCTCATCAGCAATGTGGTTTCGAAATCCATGAATATGCCCTCCTGTCTCACCAATCGCAGGATGCGTCGGTCTTGCGCCTGGTTCCGGCGTTCTTACATGATGATTCCGAAGGAATCGTCTTCAGTGAAAGGCGGCAGGGACACGCCACCGATGCTGCCGCCTTGGACGGCCGGCCCCTTGGGGACAAGCCATGCAGGCCAACCCCTCCACCGCTGGCATGGGCAGTTTTCTCCAATATGAGTGGGTTCCTTTGCCGCGCGCTCGTTCGAGCCAGACGCTTGGCTTGCCTGTTTGCATTGTTCTTTATAGACGATCTGCCTTGCGCACTGCATCGCCCTGCCCTGTCAGCTTGCCCTTGATTGACTAAGCTGAAACGGCACAAACCCGTCAGCGTCGGCTGATTCGGTTGACCAGGGTGCGGTTGGCTGCGCTGCCGCATTGCGCGCGTTGGTGTCTGGCCAGTGTGTAACGGGTGCAGCAAGGAAAGGAGTGACCCCATGAGACAAACCCGCAGACTGGGTGACCTGAAGGGCTATGCGCTGTTCGCCCATGACGGCGAGATCGGCCGCATCAAGCAGGTGTATTTCGACGACGAGCAATGGGTCGTACGCTATTTCGTCGTGCATGCCGGCGGCTGGCTGCTCGGGCGTGACGTGTTGATCGCGCCGCGCTCGCTGACGGGCGTGGATGACGACAACAAGCGCATCGAACTCGATCTCAGCCGCGCACAGGTGGAAAACGCTCCCCCGATCGACAGCGAGCGGCCCGTCTCGCGGCATTACGAAATCGAGTTTCACCAGCACTTCGGCTGGCCGCCCTACTGGGAGAGCAGCATCGCCGGTGCCCCTGTGCCGATGCTGCCAGTCGAGCCGCCGACCGGGCCGGTCAGCGAACCCGATAACCCGCATCTGCGCGACAGCGCTGAAGTGATCGGCTACCACCTGCAGGCTGAGGACGGTGAGCTTGGCCACGTGCATGACCTCATCCTCGACGATCAGGACTGGAGCGTCCGCTACTTTGTGGTGGACACCCGCAACTGGCTGCCGGGCAAGAAAGTGCTCATCTCGCCTGCCTGGATCAGCGGGATCAGTTGGATGGATCGCGCCATGTCCGTGGATCTGGAACGCGACCTCATCCGCTCGGCTCCCGCCTACGACCCTGGCGCGCTCATCAGCCACGATGATCAGGTGAGGCTCTATGCCCACTACGGGAAATCGGCGCTGGCCGCGTCTGAGCCTGGTCAGGCAAAGCATCCTCGCCGCTGATGCGGCAACGTGACCGACCGCCGCGCCACGTATCGTCGCACCCATCTTTCAGGAAAACACCCGGAGCGGGCTGGTTCATCGTTAGCTACGCGACGTGACGCGGCATGTCATAAATGACATTTGCCCAGGCCAGACGAAGACATATATGGCAGGTCGCCTCTGGAATGCATTCCCGCCCGCCAGCCGGCAATTTTCTTACCGCATTGAACCGTATGGTTTTTTTCATCCAGCCTCAAGAATAAAGACCTTGGCATCCATTTTGCTCTTGGCTCGTGTGACATTTTTGATAACGCGATTCGACGTATGGAATACCTCGGCCTTTACCCCATGTGGTACGAACCCGGCGTGGGCAGCGGGTGGATCGTTGGCCTCATCGCCACGGTGCACGTATTGTTTTCGCATACGGCGGTCGGCGCGGCGATCTTTTTTGCTTACCTGGCTACGCAGGCTTACCAGCGCAACCAACCCGAGCTGCTGGATTTCATCAAGAAATACGGCCTGTTCCTGCTGGTGTTCAGCTATGTGCTGGGGTCGATCACCGGGCCGGGCATCTGGTATTCGACGACGGTAGCAAGCCCGCGCGGCATTTCGGCGCTGATCCACAGTTTTGTGTGGAAGTGGGCGACGGAGTGGGTGTTCTTCGTTATCGAGGTGGTCGGCGTCTACATGATCATCTATCTGGTGGGCAAGGTAGACCGCGTCACCCACCTGCGCATTTCGATCATTTTCGGGCTGGCGTCCTACGGCACCATGCTCGTCATCATCGGCATCCTGTCGTTCATGATGTGGCCGGGCAAGCCGGAGTGGTTCACCGAGGGCGGCTATCTCAACGGCTTCTACGGTTCCAACACCTTTGCGCAGCTGGCCATGCGCACGGCGTTCATGTTCACCATGACGGCGGTGGTGGGCGGCATCGTCGCCGGCGGCATCAAGGATGCGGCCTTCAAGCGCGAAATCACCCGCAAGCTCGCCGTGCTCGGCATGGTGTCCACCGTCACCGGTGGTCTGTTGCTGAGCTGGTACATGAACACGCTGCCCGAAACCGCCGAAGTGATCGCCGCCAACCGCCTGCCCGCGTGGTTCGTGCCTTCGCTTATCGCCACGCTGGGCGGCATCTTCGCCTGGTTTGCCCTCACCTGGATGCAGCCGCGTTTTGTGACGCCTGCGGTGGCGTCGGTGATGACGGTGGCGGTGCTGGTGTTCGGCCTGTGGCCGGAGGAAGTGGCGCGTGAATCCTTGCGCAAACCGTATGTGGCCGGCCAGTACGTGTACTCCAACCAGGTGATTGCGCGCGACGTGCCGGGGCTCGGTATTCGCTCGGAGATTCCGCTGATTGAGGAGAAGGGCTTTCTGCAGACGCAGGTGTTTGTGCCCGACAACCTGCGCAGCGTGACCCCGCACAACGCGCTGGAAGCCGGCCGCAGCCTGGCGCTCACTACCTGTTCCAACTGCCATTCGCTGTCATCCACTGGGATGCGTCCACTGGCGCGCTACTTTGGCGGCAACACCGATATCGCCACGCTCAAAACCTACCTGCAAGGCGCGCTCGGCACCGGCAACACCATATATATGCCGCATATTCCGCTGAACGACGCCGAGGCCGAAGCGCTGGCGCGCTACATCGCGTCGCTCTCCCCTGCCCCCGCTCAACCCGTCGTGCGCACTGCCAGCGTGCCCAACAAGGAGTAAGCCATGGATGCCGCCATGCTCTACGCGCTGCGCGACCCCGCCGGCGTTCCCGCTCACCCGATCATTTTCCTGGTGCTGGGTGTGCTCACCTGGGCGCTGCACATTGCCGCCGTGCAGGTGATGCTGGGGGCCTCGGCGCTCACGCTCTTCGGCGCGTTCCGGCATGACGCGCACTGGCGGCGGCTGGCGGCGGCCATGCTCGCCACCGCCAAGATCGCGGTATCGGTTGCCATTGTGCTGGGCGTTGCACCGCTGCTCTTTGTGCAGGTGATTTACGACCCGTTCTGGTACACCTCCAACGTGCTCTCCGCGCGCTGGGTCATTGCCTTCATCGTCATCCTCATCGGCGGCTATCTGGCGATGTACGCCTTTTATTACCGCAACCCCAACCTCGCCACCCAGCCTGCGCGCGGGACCTGGCATCTGGTGATTTCGCTGGTGCTGATGCTGGTGGTGGGCTGGATCATGCACGTGCTGTCGTACCAGATGCTACTGCCCGAGCAATGGATGAGCTGGTACGCGCCCGGCGGCCAGATCGACCCGTCCGGCCAGAAGCTGCATGGCTACAGCGCGGCGCGTTTCGCCTTCTTCATCCTGCTGTCGGTGGCGGTGATTGCCGCCTGGCTGTTTGCCTACCGCCGCTATCTCATGGGGCGCAAGAACGACGACGCGGCTTACATTGCCTGGCTGCTGCCGCTGGCGCACCGGCTGATGCTGGCCGGCGGCGTACTGGCAGTGGCCAGCGGCGCGCTGTGGCTTGCCACCCTGCCGGAAAAAATGGCGTGGTTTGCCACCTCGGGCTGGGTGTGGGCGGGGGCCATTGCCCTGCTGATCACGGCAGTGTTTCCGCGCCTGCTCGGCCGCCGGCTCGACCAGGCGGCCTGGGGCTACGCGCCCTTCGCCGTCGGCGCAGTCGCGCTCATCGTCGTTGCCACCGCGCGCGAGGCGCTGCGCTTTGTCACGCTCTTGGGCACGCACGGCTACAACGCCATGGATTACACGATCAATTTCGACGGCTACAGCACGGTGCTGTTTTTTGTGACTTTTGCGGTGCTGGGCGGCGTGGTGCTGGCTTATCTGCTGACCGTGGCCTGGAACGCAGGGCAGACCAAAGGGGTGTACATCCCCTCGCCTGCCCTCACCCGGCTAGGCAATCTCGGCATCGGCTTGCTGGTGCTGTGGATCGTGCAGTTTTTTGCGATTGGATTTTACGTATGGGCACGCTGATGAACTCGCCTTTGCTTGCGCTGGTATTGATGGCGGCCACTCTGTCATCTGCACACGCTGCTGCGCCTGGGCCGACTGGCGAGGCCATGGCCGCCACGTGTGCCGGTTGTCACGGCACCGAAGGCCGGCTCGGCACGGGGGAGTTCATGCCGCTGGCCGGCATGAAAGAAGCCGAATTCATCCGCGCCATGCAGGATTTCCGCTCGGGCAAACGGCTGTCCACCCTGATGGGCCATGTGGCCAATGGTTTTACTGACAGGGAAGTGCGCGCCATGGCGCAGTACTTTGCCCGCATCCAACCCGGAGCACGTTGACATGCTGAACCGTCGCGCATTTCTTACAGCAGGTCTCAAGGCCGGCGCAGCGTTGGCGTTTGCCGCCGCGCTGCCGGCGCGCGCGCAAGGCCCTGCGGGCCATGTCGTCGTCGTGGGCGGCGGCGTGGGCGGGGCCACTGCCGCCAAATACCTGAAGCTCGCCAATCCCAGGCTGCGCGTCACGGTGATCGAGGCCAATCGCACTTATATTCGTCCCTACGGATCGAGCGAGGTGCTCACCGGGCATGTCGCCATGCGTGATCTCGACGTGTCCTACGACGTGCTGAAATCAAAATATGGCATCGACTTCGTGTTCGATACCGTCGTCGGCTTCGACCCCGCGAAAAAGACCGTGCGCACCGCCGGCCGGCAAAGCATCGGCTACGACAAGCTCATCGTCAGCCCCGGCATCCGCTTGATGTACGACGCCATTCCCGGCTATAGCGCGGCAGCGGCGGAAACCCGCGCGCCCTCGGGCTGGATTCCCGGTACGCAGACCGCGCTGCTGGCCAAGCAGCTGAAGGCAATGCGGCAGGGCGGCACCTTTGTGCTGATCGCGCCGCCCAAACCTTATCGCTGCCCGCCCGGCCCCTACGAGCGCGCCGCGCTCGTCACCGAATGGATGCGCCGCCACAACCCCACGGGCAAGGTGCTCATCCTCGACCCCAAGGACGAGTTCGTCACCGACGCCACCATGCAGCTCGGCTGGCACCGGCTGTATGGCTACAACATCCCGACCGATTATTTGAAGGACATGCCGGCCGGTGTGAAAAACAGCGGGCGGCCCTCGCCCATCGAATGGGTGCGCGCCAAGGATGGCGGTACGGTCGAAAAGATCGACACCCGCACGCTCGCCGTCACCACCTTGCAGGGCGTGGAGAAAGCCGATGTGTTGAACGTCATTCCGCCCATGCAGGCCGGCAAACTGGCTTTTGACATGGGACTGACAGACGCCAGCGGCTGGTGCCCGGTGGAGCGCCGCACGTTTGAATCGAGCGTGCACAAAAACGTGTTCGTGATCGGCGACGCCAGCATCGCCGACGCCATGCCCAAGTCGGGCTTTTCCGCCAACACCCAGGCCAAGGTTACCGCCCGCGCGGTCGTCGACCAGCTCGCCGGCCGTGCGCCCGGCGAGCCGGTGTGGGAAAACACCTGCTACGCGCTGGCGGGCAGCGACTACGGCCTGTTCGTCGCCGACGTGTTCCGCCTCAAGGACGGCAAGATCGCGCAGATTTCCGGCCAGCGCTATCTGCCGCTCGACGCGCCCCTGGCCAAGATACGCCTGGCCGCCGCCTACCAGCAGGCCTGGCTCAGAACCTTTACCGAGGACTGCTTCGCATGATCCGCCCTTTGTTCCTCGCCGGCCTGCTGCTGGCCTGTTCCGCTGCCGGGGCCACAACCGGCACCGCTGCACGCACCCCCGCCGTGAGCGAAATCCGCGCCACGCTGGCCACCATGCCGCGCGGCGACGCAGCTCGCGGCAAACAGTTGAATCAGCGCCTGATGTGCGCCTCGTGCCACGGCAACGACGGTGCCGCCCCCACCGCCAACTGGGCGAGTCTGGCCGGCCAGCGCGCCGCCTACACCTACAAGAGCCTGATCGACTACCAGCACAATGGCCGCCACGAAAACCCGCGCGCCACGCTGATGCGGGTGGCCGTCACCGGCATGAGCAAACAGGACATGGCCGACGTGGCGGTCTATTACGCCAGCCTGCCGCCCGCCCGCCCCGCCGTGGCCGCGCTCGACCCCGCCGCCCACGCACGCGCCGAACGCCTGGTGCGGCGCGGCGACCCCGCGCGCCTCATCACCGCCTGTGCCTCGTGCCACGGGGCCACCGGCCAGGGCGGCATCAACGAAACGCCGGCACTGGCCGGGCAGACCGTAGACAGTTTCGTGCGTACCCTGCACGATTACCGCAACGGCCTGCGCATCACCGACGCCAACCAGGGCATGCGGCAATTTGCCCAGCGGCTCAGCGCAGAAGAAATCCGTGAACTTGCCGTTTACTACGCCACCCTGAAAAAACCCTGAGACCGCCATGACCCGCCCCGCCGCCCTCCAGGCACTCGGACGCCTTGCCCTCATCGAAGGCAGCTCCCTCATCGCCCTCGTCGGCATCGCCATGCCGCTCAAATATTACGCAGGCATCCCCGAAGCCGTGCGCATCGTCGGCATGGCACACGGTCTGCTGTTCCTCACCGCCACCGCCGTGCTGATTCTGGTGATGGCGCGCGGCCATTTGTCGCCGCTAAAAAGCCTGGGCGTATTTATCGCCTCGCTGGTGCCGTTTGCCGGGCTGTGGTCACACAGCATGCTGAAGAAAAGCGCGATCGAGCCCCGTCCGGCAGCCTGATAAGCGCAAACCAGCCGGCCTAATTGGCCAGCGTGCGCGCAGGGGATTCGGTCTGCTGCGCGGCCAGCGGGCTTGCGCCGCTGCCCCACCGGGGCAGGCTGCGGTTCAACTGACCTACTGCTGCCGCCGTCTCGTTGGCCACACGCCGGCTCACCACCGGAAACTTCTCGAAATAGCCCAGCGCGCGCAGCACCCGCGGACGCGTGGGGGTGTTCGGCAGATCGCGCAGCATGGGCGCATTGCGGTAGGCCTGGCGGATGATCTGCGGGTTTTGCATCAGCCGGGGCTGCTTGTCGAACAGCAGCGAACCCGCCACCTGGCTGGCATGGCATGACACGCAATCCATGCTCTCGGCACTGTGAATGTCCGGGTTTTCGATACGCACCACCGATTCGCCCAGCCCCAGCAAGGTGTCAGGGCTGTTGATCACCGGCGTGCGTGAATCGCGCAACATGCGGTTGAGGTTGTCTTCACCCGCAGGCGCAGGGCTGAGCTTGCCATTGGTGTAATCGTGGTCGCTCAGCAAGGACACGAAAATGCTCTGCTGCACCGCGTTGCCCGTGCGCGGGATCATGATGTCCACCGCCTCGCCATCGACAATGTTGAAGCCCTGGAACGCCCACTTGTCGCCCCCCACCAGCGTGCTCATCGTCGTAATGCGCCACAGGTTTGCCTCACCGCAATACTTGAGCAGCAAACGGCGCAACCCCAACGCAAAGCGGCCCTCCAGCCCCTGCTGACGCATCAACGGATGCACCTGCAAAGGCGCATCGCGATTGATGTCCCCCGCCTCCCGGCTGAGCACATCGTATTCGGCCATCAACTGCTGGAATGCCGCCGCGCCCAGCGTATGGAAACTGTGCACTGCCGCGTCCTTGGTTTCCAGCCCTTGCAGCGAAGTGGAGCCATACCCCGCCTGATCGATGGGCTGCCACACCAGACGCACCTGTGCACGGCATTCGCCCTCCACCTTGAAGCAGGGATCAAAACGCACCGTCACCACGCGCAGATTGCGATACGTGCGCGCCATGTTTTCGCCCTGATTGAGCACAGGCAGACGCTGCCAGAATTTTTGCGGTAGCAGTGGCCCGCCCTTGCCCGTGTCCTGCGGCGCAAGCATTTGACTCATGCCCACCTGGGACAGCGGCAAGGGATACACCACCGTGGCATCGTTCATCCCCCACCCCGCTTGCGCCGGCAGACTGCCCAGCAGAATCAGCAATCCCCATCCAGCCAGCCCGCGCCAGATTTGCATAACACTATCATCTCTGGTCACTGGTCTTTGCCTCATTGTCGCGCACAAATCACACGACAAGGCACAACCAAGCGGGCACTCAAAACAGAATCCTCCATTGGTGGGATCAGGGTGCTACTTATCGCGATGTGGTGAGGGCGGATTGTGGCCGAAGCCAACCTAGAGTTTACAAATCACTTCGCCCGAAGTGAATTCGGCATACATCACAATCCTCGGAACTGGGTTCTGGCTTGAACCTCCGGCAGGTTCGGGACTGACTCCCTGCCGCCGTAACCGCAACCTGGACTAGTTGCCAGAGACCACCCGAACAGTCTGCCCGAGACAGCTTACCGTTTGTCCGGAGCGGATCTTTGCGGTTTTTCTGCCCTCGGGCTGCCCGTCGACGCTCACTTCGCCGTTGGCCACCATCTGTTTGCCCTGCCCGCCGCTGTCGGCGATGCCGGTGAGTTTGAGGAGGTCACACAGCGCGATATATTCGCCTTGCAGGTGGAAATCGATGGGCACGTTCATGCCCCCCGGTGACGCCACAAATAGCGGTAGACAAAACCAGGGTAGGCAAACACCACAAAGAGCGCTGCATTGACCGCATAAAACTCCCAGTTCTGCTTGTGCACATCGCCAAAATTGCCTTCCAGGAGGAGCGATACTCCACCAACCACGAAGAACAGCACCACCAGTTCGAGCAAACGCCAGGCAAAGTTCTTGGTACCGCTCGCGGGACGTTTGATGAAAAAAATGCGCTCAAGCAGAAAAGGCAGGTTGGCCGCGACAAAGGCCAGAATAAGCAGGAGGGTGGTCGAAAAATTCACGGGAGATCAGGGCAATCAGGGTGCAGGAGCAGACTGGGTCTACCCCGGATAAGTTCAGAATGAAGTGCTGACGGCGTGCAGGCAGACCGCCATCAGCGGTTGGGGCAACACCCCCAGCACCAGCACGGCCAGGCCGTTGGCGGACATCAGCGCGCGGGCGTCGAAACTGGGCGATACGGTGGTGGCATCGTGCGGCTCGTCGAAATACATGAGCTTGACGATACGCAGGTAGTAGAACGCGCCCACCAGCGAAAACACCACCGCTGCCACCGCCAGCCAGACGTAGCCGATTTCGACCACGGCCTGCAACACCGACAGTTTGGCGTAGAAACCCACGGTGGGCGGAATGCCGGCCATGGAGAACATCAGTAGCAGCATCACAAAGGCGAGCCACGGGCTCTTGCGGTTAAGCCCCTTGAAGTCATCGAGCTTGTCCGCTTCGAAGCCGGCGCGCGAGAGCAAGAGGATCATGCCGAAACCGCCCAGGCTCATCAGCGCGTACACCAGCACGTAGAACATCGCGCTGCCATAACCATTCTGCGTGCCGGCGAGGATACCCAGCAGCATGAAGCCCATGTGCGAGATGGTCGAGTAGGCAAACATGCGTTTCAGATTCGATTGGGCAATCGCCGCGAAGTTACCCAGCGCCATCGATAGCACCGCCAGGATCACCAGCATGTCGCGCCATTCGGCGACCTGCGATTCCAGCCCCTGCCCCAGGATGCGCACCACGAAGGCAAAGGCGGCGATCTTGGGCACGGAGCCGATGAAGAGCGTCATCGCCGTCGGCGCGCCGTGGTAGACGTCGGGCACCCACATGTGGAAAGGCACAGCCCCCAGTTTGAACGCCAGCCCGGCGACGATGAAGACAATGCCGAACACCAGCGGGATGCGCAGATCGGTGCCGTCGGCCAGGTTCTGCGCAATGTCGGCCAGCGCCAGCGAGCCGGTGACGCCATAGACCATGGACATGCCGTAGAGCAACATGCCCGAAGCGAGCGCGCCGAGCACGAAATACTTCATCGCCGCCTCGGTCGCCACGCTGGAATCGCGTTGCAGCGCAACCATGGCGTAGAGAGAGAGCGCCAGCAGTTCGAGGCCGAGATACAGCGTGAGGAAATGACTGGCCGACACCATCACCATCATGCCCAAGAGCGCGAACAGCGCCAGCACGAAGAATTCGCCCTTGTAGAGGCCGCGCTGACGGAGATAGTCGCGCGAATACACCAGCACCACGGCAGTGGTCAGGTAGAGAAAGAGCTTCAGTACGTCCGACAGCGGGTCGTCGATGAAGAGGCCATTGAGCGCCAGCACCGGCATGGTGGAAAAATCGCGCGCGGTGAGGAAGGCCGCGCCGGCCAGCGTGGCCAGCGACAGCACGTAAGCCAGATAGCGTTTGCTGTCGTCCACGGCGGCGTCGAGGAGGAGGATCAGCGACACCATGACGAGTACGAAGATTTCGGGCAGCGCGGGGGCAAAGGACATCAGGTTCATGGGAGTTTGCTCTGCGCCACGTGCGCCAACAGGTCAACGACGGAAACGTGCATCACGTCGGTGAACGGCTTGGGATACAGGCCCATGCCGAGCACGCAAACGGCCAGCACGGCCATCAGCAGCCACTCGCGGGCGTTCAGGTCGGTCAGGGTCTCGACGTGCGGGTTGGTGATGGTGCCGAACACCACGCGCTTGTACATCCACAACGTGTACGCCGCGCCAAAGATGAGCGTGGTGGCGGCGACAAAGGCGTACCAGAAGTTCACCTCCACCGCCGCCATGATGACCATGAATTCGCCGACGAATCCGCTGGTGGCGGGCAGGCCGGCGTTGGCCATGGCAAACAGCATGAAGAACGCGGCGAACACCGGCATCTTGTTCACCAGGCCGCCGTAATCCTTGATCTGGCGCGAATGCAGACGGTCGTACATTACGCCGATGCAGAGAAAGAGCGCCGCCGAAACGAAGCCGTGCGAGATCATCTGCACCAGCCCGCCTTCCACGCCCAGCGGGTTGAACAGGAAAAAGCCCAGGGTGACGAAGCCCATGTGTGCAATCGACGAATACGCGATGAGCTTTTTCATGTCGGCCTGCACCAGCGCGACGAGGCCGATGTAGGCCACCGCAATCAGCGACAGCGTGATGACCAGCCACGCGAGTTCGTGCGCGGCATCGGGCACGATGGGCAGGATGAAGCGCAGAAAGCCGTAGGCACCAACCTTGAGCGTGATCGCCGCCAGCACCACCGAGCCGCCGGTGGGCGCTTCGACGTGGGCGTCGGGCAGCCAGGTGTGCACCGGCCACATCGGCACCTTCACGCCAAACGCAAGCAGGAAGGCCAGGAACATCAGCGTCTGCGCGGTCATGCCCAGCGGGGTGGTGTGCCAGGTCTGGATGTCGAAACTGCCGCCCGACTGGTAATAGAGATAAATGAACGACACCAGCATCAAGAGCGAACCGGCGAGCGTGTAGAGGAAGAACTTGAACGCCGCGTACACCCGGTTCGGCCCGCCCCACACGCCAACAATCAGATACAGCGGGATCAACATGCCTTCGAAGAAGACGTAGAACAGGATGCCATCCAGCGCCGCGAACGCGCCGTTGATGAGGCCGGACATGATGAGGAAGGCCGCCATGTACTGCGCGACGCGATCCTGGATCACCTGCCAGCCGGCGATGACCACCAGCACCGTGGTGAAGCTGTTCAAGAGCACCAGCGGCATCGAGATACCGTCCACGCCCAGGTGGTAGAACACGTTGAAGGCAGGAATCCACGGGGTTTTTTCGACGAACTGCATCGCCGACGTGGTGGTGTCGAAACCGGTGGCCAGCGGAATCGCCACGATCAGCCCGGCGAGCGCACCGGCTAGCGCCAGCCAGCGCGCCAGCGGCGCGTTGCGGTCGGAGCCGGTGGCGAGCACCAGCACGCCCGCAACGATGGGCACCCAGACGACGAGAGAAAGAAGGCTATCGGACATGGCTCAGGAAAGGCGCGCGAACCAGGTCACCAGGGCAAACACCCCGATCAGCATGGCAAAGGCGTAGTGGTAGATGTAACCGGACTGGAAGGCACGCAGCAAACGCGCCACACGGCCTACGGTACGCGCGAGGCCATTCACAGCGCCGTCGATGGTCGCCTGGTCGCCGCCGCGCCACAGCCCGCCGCCGAGCACGCGCGCCCCGCGCGCGAAAACAAAGCTGTACAGCTCGTCGAACCAGTATTTGTTGACCAGCATGGAATGAATGAAGGCAAACCGCTTCTGTATCGCCGCCGGAATATCGGGCCGCTTGAGGTAGAAAAACGCCGCCAGCCCCACCCCCGCCACGCCCAGCCAGAACGGCACGGTGACAAACGCGTGCAAACCATACGCCATTGCTCCATGGAAATGCTGGTTGAGTTCGACCATCACCGGATGACGATCCGACACATAAATCGCATTGCCGAAGAAATTGCCATACAGCATCGGCTCGATCGTCATGTAGCCGATGGCGAGCGACGGCAACGCCAGCAGCAACAGCGGCCCGGTGACCACCCACGGGGTTTCGTGCGGCGTAGCGCCGTGATGTCCGTGATCGTCCTGGCCATGGCTGGCGTCGTCGTGGTGATGCGCATTGTGGAAACGTTCCTTGCCGTGGAACACCAGGAAGTACATGCGGAAGGAATAGAACGCGGTGACGAACACACCCAGCAACACGGCCCAGTAGGCAATGCCGGCCACCGGCAGATGCGACAGCTTCACCGCCTCGATGATGGTTTCCTTGGAGTAGAAGCCCGACAGGAAAGGCGTGCCGATCAGCGCCAGTGAGCCGATCAACGACGTGATCCAGGTGATCGGCATGTATTTCTTCAGGCCACCCATGTAGCGGATGTCCTGGTTGTGGTGCATGGCGATGATGACGCTACCTGCGGCGAGGAAGAGCAGCGCCTTGAAGAAAGCGTGCGTCATCAGGTGGAACACCGCGACCGAATACGCCGAGGCACCGAGCGCGACCGTCATGTAGCCGAGCTGCGACAGCGTGGAATACGCCACCACGCGTTTGATGTCGTTTTGCACCATGCCGAGGAAGCCCATGAACAGCGCGGTGATCGCGCCGATGACCATGATGAAGCTCAGGGCCACGTCGGACAGTTCATACAGCGGCGACATGCGCGCGACCATGAAAATGCCGGCGGTCACCATCGTTGCGGCGTGGATCAGAGCGGAAATCGGCGTCGGGCCTTCCATCGAGTCGGGCAGCCAGACGTGCAGCGGGAACTGCGCCGACTTGCCCATGGCCCCGATGAACAGCAGGATCCCGATCACCGTCATCAGGCTCCATGCCGACTCGCCCCAGATCGTGATGGTTTCGTTGGCAAGCGCCGGTGCCTTGGCAAACACCGTGGCGTAATCCAGCGAACCGAAATGCGCCAGCACCAGCCCGATGCCGAGAATGAAACCGAAGTCGCCCACGCGGTTGACCAGAAAGGCTTTGAGGTTGGCGTAAATCGCCGTTTCCTTGGTGTACCAGAAGCCGATCAGCAGATAGGAGACGAGCCCTACCGCTTCCCAGCCGAAAAAGAGCTGGAGGAAGTTGTTGCTCATCACCAGCATCAGCATGGCGAAGGTGAACAGCGAGATGTAGCTGAAGAAACGCTGGTAACCCGGGTCGTCGTGCATGTAACCGATGGTGTAGACGTGCACCATCAGTGAAACGAAAGTCACCACGAGCATCATCATCGCAGTGAGCGAATCGATGAGGAAGCCGACTTCGAACTGGATATCGCCGATGGTCATCCAGGTGTAGACGCTGCCGTTGAAGGTGTTGCCGGCGAGTACGTCCTGAAACACCAGCACCGAGGCGACAAAGGAAACCGCCACGCCGGCGATGGTGGCCACGTGTGCGCCGGTGCGCCCGATGAACTTGCCGAACAGGCCGGCCGCGATCGCTCCGAACAGGGGAGCCAGCGGCACAATGAGATACAACGTCTGCATGTCCATCCGCGTCAGCCCTTCAGATGGTCGAGGTCATCGACGTTGATCGTCCGCAGGTTGCGGAACAGCACCACCAGAATCGCCAGACCAATCGCCGATTCGGCTGCGGCAACGGTGAGGATGAAAAACACGAAGATCTGGCCGTGGATGTCGCCCAGATAATGCGAAAACGCGATGAAGTTCATGTTCACCGCCAGCAACATGAGCTCGATGGCCATCAGGAGAATGATCACGTTCTTGCGGTTGAGGAAGATGCCCAGCACCGCGATGGCGAACAGCACCCCGCCCAGAATCAGGTAATGCGAAAGAGAAATCATGCGCCTTCCCCTCCTTCGGTTCCCGGCTTCTTCACGGCTGGCATTTTGACGATACGCAGGCGGTCGTTGCGCTTCACTTTCACCTGCTCTGCAGGATCGATGTACTTGCTGTCCTTGCGCCGGCGCATCGTCAAGGCAATCGCCGCCACAATCGCCACCAGCAGGATCACGGCCGCCAGCTCAAAGGCATAAACGTAATCGGTGTAGATCAGACGGCCCAGTTCCTTGGTGTTGCTGTAGTCGGCCGGGTGAGGGGTTGGCACACCCATCACGTCCAGCCCGAAATGCCGGCTGCCCAGAATCAGCACCATTTCGATCACCAGCAGCACCGAGACGAACCCAGCCAGCGGCAGATATTTCCAGAAGCCCTCTCGCAGGCGGTCGAGGTTGATGTCGAGCATCATCACCACGAACAGGAACAGCACCATCACCGCCCCCACGTAAACCAGCACCAGCACGATGGCGAGGAATTCGGCTTCGAGCAGCATCCATAGGCCGGCGGCGGTAAAAAACGCCAGCACCAGGTACAACGCGGCGTGTACCGGGTTGCGCGCGGTGATCACGCGCAGCCCGGCAAAGACCAGGATGGCGGCGAAGAAGTAGAAAATCGCGGTGGTATACGTCATGGCTCAGCGGAATTTGGCGTCAGCGGCGCGATCCTTCGCGATCTGTTCTTCGTACTGGTCGCCAATGGCGAGCAGCATGGGCTTGGTGTAGTAGAGGTCGCCGCGCTTTTCGCCGTGGTATTCGAGGATGCGGGTTTCGACGATGGAATCGACCGGGCAGGATTCCTCGCAGAAACCGCAGAAGATGCACTTGGTCAGATCGATGTCGTAGCGCGTGGTGCGGCGGGTGCCGTCGTCGCGCTTTTCCGATTCGATGGTGATGGCGAGCGCGGGACACACGGCTTCGCACAGCTTGCAGGCGATGCAGCGCTCCTCGCCATTCGGATACCGGCGCAGCGCGTGCAGGCCCCGGAAGCGCGGACTTTGCGGGGTTTTCTCTTCGGGGAACTGCACGGTGATCTTGCGCGCGAAGAGATGGCGGCCGGTGAGCATCATGCCCTTGATCAACTCGACCAGGAGCAGGCTGCCGAAGAACTGGGTCAGTCTTTTCATGGCGCGCTCAGTGGAAAAGATGGCCGTACGGCGTCTGCATCATGCCGCCGACGACGACGATCCAGACGAGGGTGATGGGGATGAACACCTTCCAGCCCAGACGCATGATCTGGTCGTAACGATAGCGCGGGAAAGTGGCGCGGAACCACAGGAACAGGAACAGCACGAACGCAGTTTTGAGCAGCCACCAGAGGATGCCGTCGCCCAGCAGCCAGCCCAGACCCGGGATGTCGTTGAGGAAGGGCAGCGGCGCGAGCCACCCGCCCAGGAACATGAGCGTGGTGAGCGCGGCGATGAGAATCATGTTCGCGTATTCGGCGAGGAAGAACACCGCGAACGCCATGCCGGAATATTCCACATGGAAGCCGGCGACGATTTCGGATTCACCCTCGGCCACGTCGAACGGCGCGCGGTTGGTTTCGGCCACGCCGGAAATGAGATACACGATGAAGAGCGGAAACAGCGGCCACAGATACCACTGGTGCAGGCCGCCGGATTGCCCCTGCACGATGTCGATGAGATTCAGCGATTGCGAAGCCATGAGCACGCCCACCAGCGCAAAACCCATGGCGATTTCGTACGACACGATCTGTGCCGCCGAACGCATCGCGCCCAGAAAAGCGTATTTGGAGTTGGACGCCCAGCCGGCGATGATGACGCCGTACACGCCCATCGAGGTGATCGCCATCACGTACAAGAGGCCGGCGTTGATGTTGGCGAGCACCAGGGTGTCGGTAAACGGAATCACAGCCCATGCCGCCAGCGCCGGTGCAATCGCCAGAATGGGCCCAAGGATGAACAGGCCCTTGTTGGCACCCGACGGGATGATGACTTCCTTCATCAGGAGTTTCAGGCCGTCGGCGATGGGTTGCAGCAGCCCCAGCGGGCCGACGCGGTTGGGGCCGATGCGTACCTGCATCCAGCCGATGACCTTGCGCTCGGCGTAGGTGAGATAGGCCACGCCCAGCATCAGCGGTACGACGACCGCCAGAATCTTGGCCAGCGTCCACGCCACGGTTTGCACAGCAGCCCAGTCCACGTTGAACGCTTCCATCAGACCGGCTCCGCCGTGATCGGGCCAAACATCGGGCCCAGTTGCGCCGTCAGCGGATGGCCGCTCGGCACCCGGATGCAGTTGTCGGGCAGGTGATCGTCGCGCTGCACTTTCAGCGTGAGCGCAGCAGCCGTCTGGCGCACCGACACCCGGCCGTTTTCGGTCAGCCCCAGCCGCTCGATCAGCCGACTGTGCATACGCGCCACCGGCAGAGCGGCGTCAGCGCTCAGTTGCAAGGAGGGAGAACGACGCACCACGGCGTCAGTCTGGTAGATCGGCACTTCGGCCACGCGCTCCAGCGCCTCGCCCTGCGGCACCGGCGCAGGTGCAACAGCGCTGACTGCGTTGCACAGATAGGCTTGAACATTACCGGTGGGGGTATCGCCCAGGGCCTCGCGCAGCACGTCTTTTGAGTCGTTGTGGTCGAATCCCGCCAAGCCCAGCAGGTTGCCCAGTACCCGCAGCACCTTCCATGCAGGACGGGTTTCGCCCACCGGCTTCACCACCGCCTGAAAGCTCTGGACACGCCCTTCGGTGTTGATGAAGGTGCCCGACGTTTCCGTCCAGGGCGCAATCGGCAGCAGCACATCGGCATAGTCGAGCGATTTGCCCTTGTAGGGCGACATCACCACCACGAACTCCGCACCCTGGATGCTCTTCAGCGCGCTAACCGGGTCGTGCGTATCCAGTTCGGCTTCGACTGCCAGCAGAAGATAGGATTTGAGCGGCTTGGCCAGCATCTCGGCGGCATGTTTTCCCCTGGTCGCAGCAGCACGCAGCGCGCCGTGATGCGGCACCGCACCCACTGCCATTGCGCCCACGCTGTTGGCCGCTTCGCCCAGCACGCCAAAGCTGGCCCCAGCCAGCCGCGCAACTTCCTGCGCCAGTGCGTGAATCTGGGCATAAGCCGGATGGTGCTGCGCCATGTTCCCCAGGAAAACGGCGCGCGTCTCGCCACCGGAAATACTGGCCGCCATTTTTTTCGCCGTGTCGTCGGCCGCGCCGCCATGCGTCAGATAGGACGCAGCAATGGCCGGCACCGGCTGGCCCTTCATCTCTGCCAGGGCGGCACACACTCCTGCCAGCGCAGCCGCCAGTTGCGACGGGGCCACGATGCGCTTGGCGTGGACCTTGCCGAGGAATTCGTCCTCGTGCGCGTTGATGAGGTTGAGTTCGCCATACCAGCGCACCGATTCGCGAATGCGGTGCGCCATCAGTGGGTGATCCTTGCGCAGGTTGGAACCCACCACCAGCATCCGGTTCAGGCGCGACATGTAGGTGACGGGCATGCCCAGCCAGAAACCGCCGGTGGCCTGTTCGTCCAGCGAGAAATCCGATTGCCGCAGCCGATGATCGACGTTGCCACTGCCCAGGCCGCGCATCAGTTTTTGCAGCAGGAACAGTTCTTCGGCGGTGCGATACGGCGTCGACAACGCGCCAATGTCTTCGGGGGCAAAGGTCTTCAGCTTGTCGGCGACGAATTGCAGCGCCGTCTGCCAGTCGGTTTCGATCCACTGGCCGTTCTGCTTGATCATCGGCCAGGTCAGGCGTTCGGCGGTGTTCAGGCCTTCGTACGAAAAACGGTCGCGGTCAGACAGCCAGCATTCGTTGACGTCCTCGTTCTCGCGCGGCAGCACGCGCATCACCTTGTTGTCCTTGACGTGGACTTCGATGTTGGAGCCCAGGCTGTCGTGCGGGCTGATCGAAGGCCGGCGGCTCAATTCCCAGGTGCGGGCGGTATAGCGGAAAGGCTTGCTGGTCAGCGCGCCGACCGGGCACAGGTCGATGACGTTGCCCGAGAGTTCTGACGCCACCTGGGTTTCCAGAAAAGGCATCACCTCGGTGTGTTCGCCGCGCCCGGCCATGCCGAGCTCCATCACGCCGGCGATCTCCTGGCCAAAGCGCACGCAGCGGCTGCAATGGATGCAGCGCGTCATGTCGGTGGCGATCAGCGGGCCGAGATTCTTTTCGCGCACCACGCGCTTGATTTCCTGGTAGCGCGACGACGAGCCGCCGTAGCCCACGGCCAGATCCTGCAAAGTACATTCGCCGCCCTGATCGCAGATCGGACAATCGAGCGGATGGTTGATGAGCAGGAACTCCATCACGCTTTTTTGCGCCTGCACCGCGTAGTCCGAACGCGTGAACACCTTCATGCCGTCGGTGACGGGGGTGGCACAGGCCGGCAGCGGCTTGGGCGCTTTTTCCACCTGCACCAGACACATGCGGCAGTTGGCGGCAATCGACAGTTTCTTGTGGTAGCAGAAATGCGGAATCGGAATGCCGGCCTCGTTGGCCGCATCCATGATGGTGTCGCCGCTTTCGACCTGAAGCGGTTTGCCGTCGATTTCGATGTTCAACGTCGCCATGCGTCAGACCATGCACTTTCTGTGTTCGATGTGATACGCGAACTCGTTGCCAAAATGCTTGAGAAAACTTTGCACCGGCATCGCCGCCGCGTCGCCCAGCGCGCAAATGGTATGCCCGCCGATCTTGCTCGCCACGCTGTTAAGCAGATCCAGGTCTTCTGCCCTGCCCTGCCCGTGCTCGATGCGGTGGATCACGCGGTACATCCAGCCGGTACCTTCGCGACAGGGCGTGCACTGGCCGCACGATTCCTCGAAATAAAAATACGCCAGGCGCTCGAGCGCGCGCACCATGCACACGGTTTCGTCCATCACGATGACCGCGCCTGAACCCAGCATGGAACCGGCCTTGGCAATGGAATCAAAGTCCAGCGTGCAGTCCATCATGATCTGCCCGGGCAACACCGGCGCGGACGAACCGCCCGGAATCACGGCCTTGAGCTTGTGGCCATTGCGCACGCCGCCTGCCATCTCCAGCAGTGCCGAAAACGGCGTGCCCAGCCCCACTTCGTAATTGCCCGGCTTGTTGACGTGGCCGGACACCGAGAACATCTTGGCCCCGCCGTTGTTGGGTTTGCCCAGCTCCAGGAAGGCCTGGCCACCGTGCTGCACGATCCAGGGCACCGATGCCAGCGTTTCGGTGTTGTTGATCGTGGTGGGCTTGCCATAGAGCCCGAAGCTCGCTGGGAACGGCGGCTTGAAGCGCGGCTGGCCCTTCTTGCCTTCGATGGATTCCAGCAGCGCGGTTTCTTCGCCGCAGATGTAGGCACCGTAGCCGTGATGCGCATGAAGCTGAAAGCAGAAGTCGGTGCCGAAGAGCTTATCGCCGAGATAGCCCGCCTCGCGCGCTTCGTTCAGGGCGCGCTCGAAGATTTGATAAATCTCGAAGATCTCGCCGTGGATGTAGTTGTAACCCACCTTTGCACCCAGCACGTAGCCGGCAATGGCCATGCCCTCGATAAGCTGGTGCGGGTTGTAGCGCAGGATGTCGCGATCCTTGAACGTGCCCGGTTCGCCTTCGTCGCTGTTGCAGACAATGTACTTGTCTCCGGGAAAGGCGCGCGGCATGAAGCTCCACTTGAGCCCGGTCGGAAAACCCGCGCCACCACGGCCGCGCAGCGCGGAAAGCTTGAGCTGGGCGATGATGTCGTCACCGGAAATCTGCTCGGTGATGACCCGGCGCAAGGCCTGGTAGCCGCCGTTGGCCACATACGTGGCCAGCGACGCCGGATGGTCGTAATCCTGCGTCCACGAACAAACCTTGACCGAAGGGACGGCGAGCGTCATTCGAGTGACTCCAGCAGCGCGTCGATTTTTTCCGGCGTAAGCTGCACGTGCATCACATGATTGTTGTGCAGGCACATCGGCGCGTCGCCGCACGCGCCCATGCACTCGCCTTCCTTCAGGGTAAAGCGCCCGTCTTCGGTGGTTTCACCGTAGCCGATACCCAGGCGTTTCTTGAGGTGCTCGCCGATCTCGTTCGCTCCCATCAACGCGCAAGGCAAATTGGTGCAGACGGTGATCTTGTGCCGCCCCACCGATTGGGTGTCGTACATGTTGTAGAAGGTTGCCACTTCATACGCAGCTATCGCCGGCATGTTGAGCCGGTTCGCCACAAACTCGACAAGCTCACGGCTCAGCCAGCCTTTTTCGCTTTGTGCGATGCGCAGCGCGCCCATCACCGCCGACTGCTTATGCTCAGCGGGGTATTTGGCGACTTCTACGTCGATCAATTTAAGTGCTTGTTCGGTCAGCATCAGCGGTCAATCTCTCCGAACACAATATCTTGCGTGCCAATGATCGCCACCACGTCGGCAATCATGTGACCGCGCGCCATTTCGTCGAGCGCCGCCAGATGCGGGTAGCCCGGCGCACGGATCTTCAGGCGATACGGCTTGTTCGCGCCGTCGGACACCAGATAGATGCCGAACTCGCCCTTGGGATGCTCGACCGCCGCGTAGGCTTCGCCGGCCGGGACGTGCATGCCCTCGGTGAAGAGCTTGAAGTGGTGAATCAGCTCTTCCATGTTCTGCTTCATCGCCAGCCGGTCGGGCGGGGCAACCTTGTGATTGTCCACGATCACCGGGCCGGGGTTTTTGCGCAGCCAGTCGACGCACTGCTTGATGATGCGGTTGCTTTGGCGGAATTCTTCGATCCGCACCAGATAGCGGTCGTAGCAGTCGCCGTTGGTGCCGACCGGAATGTCGAAATCCATGCGGTCGTACACTTCGTACGGCTGCTTCTTGCGCAGATCCCATTCGACGCCGGAGCCGCGCAGCATCGGGCCGGTGAAGCCGAGCGCTTTGGCGCGTTCGGGCGACACCACACCAATACCCACCGTGCGCTGCTTCCAGATGCGGTTGTCGGTCAGCAGGGTTTCGTATTCATCCACGTAGGCCGGAAAGCGGTTGGTGAAGTCTTCAATGAAATCCAGCAGCGAGCCCTGCCGATTCTCGTTCATCGATTTCAGCGTCGCTTCGTTGCGCGTGTGCTGCGCGGCGTACTGCGGCATGGTGTCGGGCAGATCACGGTAGACGCCGCCGGGGCGGTAGTACGCTGCGTGCATCCGCGCGCCCGACACCGCCTCGTAGCAGTCCATCAGGTCTTCGCGTTCGCGGAAGGCGTAAAGGAAAACCGTCATCGCGCCGACGTCGAGCGCGTGCGCACCCAGCCACAGCAGGTGATTCAGTACGCGGGTGATTTCGTCGAACAGTACGCGAATGTATTGCGCGCGCTCCGGCACCTGAATGCCGAGCAGCTTTTCGATCGCCATCACGTAGGCGTGCTCGTTGACCATCATCGACACGTAATCGAGGCGATCCATGTAGGGCACGGACTGGATGAAGGTCTTGTGCTCGGCGAGCTTTTCGGTCGCGCGATGCAACAGGCCGATGTGCGGGTCGGCACGCTGGATGACTTCGCCGTCGAGCTCCAGCACCAGCCGCAGCACGCCGTGCGCCGCCGGGTGCTGCGGGCCGAAATTCATCGTGTAATTGCGGATTTCAGCCATGCTGAAACTCCGCATGAATGCGGGCTACTTTGATCAAAATCCGAGCCATCAGCGGTCGCCCCCGTAGCTGTCGTCGCGCACGATGCGCGGTGTCACTTCGCGCGGTTCGATGGAAACAGGCTGATAAATCACGCGTTGCTGTGTCGGGTCGTAGCGCATCTCGACATTGCCAGAGAGCGGGAAATCTTTTCTGAACGGATGGCCGATGAAACCATAGTCGGTGAGGATGCGCCGCAGGTCGGGGTGACCTTCGAACACAATGCCGTAGAGATCGAAGGCTTCGCGCTCGAACCAGTTGGCGGCAGGCCAGCATTCGGTTGCCGAGGCCACCACGGGCAAATCATCGTCCGGACAGTAAACGCGGATCCGCAGGCGCTGGTTATGCGTGAGCGAAAGCAGATGCAGCACCACGGCGTAGCGGGCCCCTTCCCACCGTCCATCACCATAGGTCGAGTAGTCCACGCCGCAAAGATCGATCAGCTGCTCGAAGCGGCATGCGGGATGATCGCGCAAGAGTTTCAGGGTTTCGGCATAGCAATCCGCCCGAACCTCAACGGTAAGCTCGTCCAGACGCACCCATGCCGGATCGGCACGTTCGCCGAGCACGGTTTGCAGAGTCACGGCCAGTTCTTCTGGCGTACGGAGGCGTGTCATGTCAGCGGGCAATGGTGTTGGTGCGTTTGATCTTGTTTTGCAACTGGATAATGCCGAACAACAAGGCTTCTGCTGTCGGCGGGCAACCGGGAACGTAAATGTCGACCGGCACGATGCGATCACAACCCCGCACGACAGAATAGGAATAATGGTAGTAGCCGCCACCATTGGCGCATGACCCCATCGAGATCACCCAGCGCGGCTCGGCCATCTGGTCGTAAACCTTGCGCAAGGCAGGTGCCATCTTGTTGCACAGCGTGCCCGCAACGATCATCACGTCGGACTGACGCGGACTGGGACGGAACACGATGCCGAAACGATCCAGGTCATAACGCGAAGCACCCGCCTGCATCATTTCGACGGCGCAGCACGCCAGGCCAAAAGTCATCGGCCACATCGAGCCGGTGCGCATGTAGTTGATGAGCTGATCCGCCTTGGCGGTAACAAAGCCCTGTTCGAGGACGCCTTCGATACTCATGCGCGTCTCCCCGACCTCATTCCCATTCCAGCGCCCCTTTCATCCACTCGTAGATGAAACCGACGACGAGGATGCCCAGGAAAACCATCATGGACAAAAAGCCGAACAGGCCAATTTCTTCGAGCACGATGGCCCAGGGGAAGAGAAACGCGATTTCCAGGTCGAACAGGATGAACAGAATCGCCACGAGGTAGTAGCGCACGTCAAATTTCATGCGCGCGTCTTCAAAAGCCTCGAAGCCGCATTCGTAAGGAGAGAGTTTTTCGCTGTCTGGGCGATTGGGGGCAAGCAAGCCGCCTGCGACGATGGGGCCAATACCGAAGGCCAATCCAACCGCAATGAACAACAGAATGGGGAGGTAATTCTCCAGCACCGAGGTTCCTCCGACAGCACCCATACCGGGCGACGACTTAATTATGGTATGACCGGAGTGTATTAGTCCGGCGCGCCGGGTGTCAAGCTGAAAAAAACGTCATTTTTATTGATTAATCAACAAGTTACGCAATAGTAACGACTAATGAATCAATCAGGATAATTGATGGTGCCGACGGCGAGACTCGAACTCGCACAACCGAAGTCACTACCCCCTCAAGATAGCGTGTCTACCAATTCCACCACGTCGGCCACGGGACTGTCGTCCGATGGATACTGCCTTGAAACTTGTTACTGCGGGATGTCCCCCGCCTTTGAGCCATTTGCAGGTGCCGTTACCGGAGCGCTCTGCGCGGGTGCCGGAATCGCAGTGCGATCCGTCACGCTATTGCCAGGCTTGTGATGCTGGAGGCCAAAAAAAGCCAGCCCCAGACTGGTCAGGAAAAACAGCGTTGCAAGAATTGCCGTTGAACGACTGAGGAAGTTGGCCGAACCACTGGAGCCAAAGAGGCTGCCAGCCGAGCCGCTGCCAAAAGCAGCCCCCATGTCAGCCCCTTTGCCCTGCTGCAAAAGCACCAGCACAATCACCCCCAGGGCAACGACAATGTGTACGATCCAGACCAGTGTTTCCATGTTTTCCAGCTTATTGGGCGGCCGCCTTGCAGATGGCCACAAACTCTTCGGCGACCAGCGAAGCCCCACCGATGAGTCCGCCATCGATATCAGGCTGAGCCATCAATTCTGCCGCATTCGCGGCTTTGACGCTACCCCCGTATTGGATGAGCAACGCCTCCGCGACCGTTTTATCGAGCGCAGCAATCTTCCCACGGATAAAAGCATGTACCGCCTGGGCCTGCGCAGGGGTGGCGGTTTTACCGGTACCAATCGCCCAGACCGGTTCATAGGCCACAACGGCCTTGGACAGTGAAGCCACGCCTGCCAGATTGATGACAGCGTCAAGCTGACGTCCTACCACCTGCTCGGTCACGCCCGATTCACGTTCACCCAGCGATTCGCCCACACAGAGAATCGGGGTCAGCCCAGCCATCTGGGCGGCCATGTACTTTTTCGCCACATCGGTATCAGATTCGCCGTAGAGACTGCGACGCTCCGAATGCCCAACAATGACATAACGACAGCCAAAATCGAGCAGCATGGCTGCTGAAGTTTCGCCGGTATAAGCACCCTTTGGCTGATCGGACAAATTCTGCGCACCCCAGGCGATCGACGAACCGAACAACGTCGCTTGCGCTTGTGCCAGATAGGGGAAAGGCACGCAGACTACCGCTTCGATACCCGCCAGCGCAGGCTTGATAGCAGCCAGCAGCGCGGCGTTTTCCGCCAGGCTGCCATGCATCTTCCAGTTACCGGCTACGAGCTTTTTGCGCATCGTTACTGTCCACGGCGGAGTCCGCCGAACAAAAGTGCGCGATGGTAAACGCGACGCGCCCGGCGGTCAACCGAAACGGCCGGTGATGTAGTCTTCCGTCTGTTTTTTTCCGGGTCGCATGAAAATGGTTCCGGTCTCGTTGAATTCGATCAGTTCACCGAGGTACATGAAGGCTGTGTAATCCGATATACGGGCGGCCTGTTGCATGTTGTGCGTGACGATGGCGATGGTGTATTCACTTTTGAGCTCGTTGATAAGCTCTTCAATTTTGGCGGTCGAAATCGGATCCAGTGCGGAGGTCGGCTCGTCGAGCAACACGATCTCGGGTTTGACTGCCACCGCACGCGCAATACACAAGCGCTGTTGCTGACCGCCCGAAAGCGAAAGCCCATTCTGTTGCAGTTTATCCTTCACTTCACCCCACAAGGCGGCCTTGTTCAGCGCCCATTCGACCCGGTCATCCATCGCCGATTTGGACATGCGTTCGTACAGGCGCACACCGAATGCGATGTTTTCGTAGATGGTCATGGGAAACGGGGTGGGTTTCTGGAACACCATGCCGATCTTGGCACGCACCAGATTCACATCCTGTTTCTTGTCGAGCAGATTCTTGCCGTGAAAAAGAATCTCGCCTTCCGCTCGCTGCCCCGGGTACAGGTCATACATGCGGTTGAAGGTACGCAGCAAGGTTGATTTGCCGCAACCTGACGGGCCGATGAAAGCCGTCACCTTCTTGTTGGCGATATCGAGGTTGACGTTATTCAAGCCCTTGAAGTCGCCGTAATAAAAATCCAGGTTGCGAATCTGCAAGGCAGCGTTTTCGCCGGTTGATTTGGCGTGTTCGGACATCTTGACGGTGCTCCGGAAAAATTAACGTTTGTCTTTGTTGCGGAACATCACGCGGGCGATGATGTTCACCGAGAGCACCAGCAGTGCGATCAGCAAAGCCCCTCCCCAAGCCAGATTGACCCAGTTGTCGTAAGGACTCAGTGCAAACTGGAAGATCACCACCGGCAGGTTGCCCATGGGCTCAGACATATTAGTGCTGAAGAACTGATTGTTCAGCGCAGTAAAGAGCAAAGGCGCGGTTTCGCCAGTGATGCGCGCCATCGCCAGAAGCACGCCTGTGACCACTCCCGCCTTGACCGCACGCAGGGTTACTGACAGCGACACCTTCCATCGCGGCGCACCCACCGCAAACGCGGCCTCGCGCAGGCTGGTCGGCACCAGCTTGAGCATGTTCTCGGTGGTTCGAACGATAACCGGCACCGCAATCAGCGCCAGCGCCAGCGAGCCGGCCCACCCCGAAAACCCACCTGTCGTGGCGACGAACAGTGCGTAGACAAACAGCCCGATCACGATCGACGGTGCTGACAACATGATGTCGGTCATGAAGCGAGTGAAGGATGCGAACTTCGATATGCGGCCGTACTCCGCCAGATAGATACCGGCAAGGATCCCGATGGGGGTTGAAATCAACATGGAAAACAGCAGGATCATGCCGCTCCCGACTATGGCGTTGCGCAAACCTCCCCCCTCAGAACCCGGGGCCGGGGTGTCCTGTGTGAACAGATCCCAGCTCAGCGCGGCAAAGCCTTTGGAAAAAAGCGTCCACAAAATCCACATCAGAACCACAAGACCGATGCTCATCGCCAGCATGGAGAGGGTGATCCCGATGCGGTTGACCCAGAGGCGGCGCGAATAGATATTCATCATGATCAAAGCCCCTCTGAACCCATGCTACGGCTGATCAGCCAGCGCGAGATCGCGAGCACCACAAATGAGATCACGAACAGAATCAAGCCCAGAGCAAAGAGCGAAGCAATATGCAATCCCGGATCGGCTTCGCCGAATTCATTGGCCAGCGTCGAAGCAATCGAGGTGCCGGGCGCGAAAAGACTGCCCACTATACGGTTGGCGTTACCGATCACGAATGTAACTGCCATGGTTTCACCCAGCGCGCGCCCGAGCCCGAGCATGATGCCGCCGATCACACCAACGCGGGTGTAGGGTAAAACAACGTTGCGCACGACCTCCCAGGTGGTGCACCCCACGCCATAGGCCGATTCTTTGAGCACATCGGGCACGGTCTCGAATACGTCGCGCATCACCGAGGCAATGAACGGAATCACCATCATGGCCAGCACGATGCTTGCGGTGAGTATCCCCACGCCAATGGGGGGGCCGGAAAACCAGCCACCGATCACCGGCACGTCACCCAGCAGCGCCTGAATGGGCGGCTGGATGTATTCCGCAAACAGCGGCGCAAAAATGAACAAGCCCCAGATGCCATAGATGATGGACGGCACGCCGGCCAAAAGCTCGATGGCAGTACCCAGGGGACGACGCAGCCAGAGCGGGCAGGTTTCGGTGAGGAAGAGTGCAATCCCAAAGCTGATCGGCACGGCAATCAGCAACGCAATCACCGATGTGACGACCGTGCCGTAAATCGCAGCGAGCGCACCGTATTGGTCATCCGGCACACTCCAGACATTGGTCCACAGGAACGACGGCCCAAATGCCTTCAGGCTCGGCCAGGCTTCGATGGTGAGGGAAATGAGTATCCCCAATAAAGCTGCCAGTACCAGAAAGGCAAAAAATTGGGTGGACACATGAAACAGCTTGTCCTGCCTGCGGAACCTGGCGACCTGCCGCTGATGCAGATCGACGCTGTCGGCTGTTGCGTTGGGCTCGCTCACGTCGGGATGCCTATTGAGAATTGTTATCTGGGAAAAAGCCCGCCGCGCAGGCGCTTTCGCAGAAAGCCGGGGAACCCCCCGGCCTTTACAGGAAAATTACTTGATGCTCTTCATTTCTGCTTCGACCATTTTCACCACACCCGACGGCAAAGGCACGAAACCCAGTTCCACGGCCATTTTCTGTCCATTGTTCAGTGACCAGGTGAAGAAATCGACCACTTCCTTTTGCTTGGCAGCATCGCTACCTTTTTCGTAAGCGAGAATGTAGGTGGCGCTGGTAATCGGCCAGGCGTTCTTGTGCGACTGATCCAGCAAGTCGGGAGCCATGCCCTTCACCTTGAAATTGGCCCCGGCAGCGGCATCAGCCACGGCTTGCTGGTTCGGCACGATGTAGTTCCCCGCCTTGTTCTTCAAAGCAACAAAGTCCATGTTGTTCTTCATCGCATCGGCGATATCGACATAGCCGATCGCGCCTTTGATTTTTTGTACGTTGGCCGCCACACCCGGGTTGCCCTTGCCGCCAACGGCATTGGCAGGCCAGTTCACGGTCGTGCCTGCACCCACGTCACGCTTGAACGGCAGAGACTGCTTGGCAAGGAAATTCGAGAAAACAAAAGTGGTGCCCGAGCCATCCGAACGGTGTGCAATGGTAATTGCCAGGTCAGGCAGCTTGGCACCCGGGTTCAGTTTGGCGATGGCAGGATCGTTCCACTTGGTGATGCCACCCCGGAAGATATTTGCTGCTGTTGTGCCGTCAAGCTTGATTTTCCCTGAGTCAAACCCCGGAACATTCATGACGATGGTGACCCCACCCATCACGGCCGGCACCTGAACCAGTTTCGCAGCGTCCAGATCCTCTTCACTGAGGGGGGCATCCGTACCACCGAAATCGACGGTCTTGGCTTTGATTTGCTTGATCCCGCCCGAGGAACCAATGCCCTGATAGTTGATTTTATTGCCCGTGGCTTGCTGGTAGGCTTCGGCCCATTTGGTGTAAACCGCGTAGGGGAAAGTTGCGCCTGCGCCGGTAATGTCGGCGGCCATTGCGGTCACCGAAAAAGCTAGGCCCATGGCCGCAACCAGGGTGTGTTTGGCCAGGTTATCGAGTGTAAACATGTAATTTCTCCGGTAGTTTTGACGTGCCGCTATGGCGACCCATCAATACTATCGGGCGAATATTACAGTTATATTTCAGACGCGAACATTACCCCGCCACTGCATGCTGAACAGCCTGGGCAATTGTTTCAGCCAGGTTACGCACCTGTCGTGCGTCCTGCCCTTCCACCATGACGCGAATCAGCGGCTCGGTACCGGACGCACGCAAAACCACCCGTCCGCTACCGTTGAGTTCGGATTCGACATGGGCGACAGATTGTTTGACCGCCTCGGCGGCATCCAGCTTGAAACCTTTGCTCACCGGGACGTTAATCATCACCTGAGGATAGGTCTTCAGATCGGCAGTGAATGCGTCCAGCGTTTCGCCAGTTTCCCGTAGCGCGCGCAAAACCTGAAGCGCCGACACAATGCCATCCCCTGTGGTGTGTTTGTCCAGGCACAGGATATGACCCGAGGTTTCACCGCCCAGGGTCCAGCCCTTGTCCAGCAAGCGCTCCATCACATACCGGTCGCCCACCTTGGCGCGTTCGAAGGGGACATCAATGCGATTGAGCGCATGTTCAGTCCCCAGATTGGTCATTAGCGTGCCAACCACGCCGCCTTTCATATAACCGGTCTGGATCCGATGGCGGGCGATCACGTAGACCAGTTTGTCGCCGTCGTAAATGTCGCCCTTGGCATCCGCCATCATCAGGCGGTCGCCGTCTCCGTCGAGCGCAATCCCCAGATCTGCGCGATGCGACTTGACTGCGTCCGACAAAGCCCGGGTATGCGTCGCACCGCATTCGTCGTTGATATTGAAGCCATCGGGCGCGTTGCCGATGGCGATGACTTCCGCGCCCAGTTCGTGCAATACATGCGGCGCAATGTGATAGGTCGCACCGTGGGCGCAATCAACCACGATGCGCAGACCCCGCAAATCCAGGCGATTGGGGAACGTGCTTTTGCAAAATTCGATATAACGCGCAGCTGCATCCTCGATCCGACGTGCCCGTCCCAGCTGTCGCGCCGCCACCGTAGTCATTGGTTCGTCGAGACGGGCTTCGATAGCCTCCTCCACGCTGTCGGGCAGTTTTTGCCCGCCCGCGGAAAAAAACTTGATGCCATTGTCCTCAAACGGATTGTGCGAGGCAGAAATCACCACCCCCGCTTGCAGACGCAGAGCCCGCGTGAGATAGGCCACTGCCGGCGTCGGCATCGGCCCGGTCATCAGCACGTTCACGCCGGCTGCGGTAAAACCGGCTTCCAGTGCCGCTTCCAGCATGTAGCCTGAAATACGCGTGTCCTTGCCGATCAGCACGGTGGGATGCTGGTTGGACGGCAAACTGCCTCGATCCGCTACCAGCACCTGGCCGGCCGCATAGCCCAGCCGCATCACGAATTCCGGTGTGATCGGAGCCTCCCCTACCCTGCCACGCACCCCATCGGTTCCAAAATACTTGCGTCCCATTCAAATGTCCTCTATGGCATTCCAGACCGCCAATGCATCACGCATGGCGGCAACATCATGTACGCGCACAACGCGCGCCCCCCGGGCAACGGCAGCCAGATGCGCCGCCACGCCAGCAAATTCACGTTCATGCACGCCACGCCCGCTCAGCGCCCCCAGCATCGCCTTGCGTGACATGCCCACCAGCACAGCCACCCCCAGCTCGGCAAACCGGGGCAAGCCTTTCAACAACGCCAGATTGTGTTCCAGCGTTTTACCGAAACCGAACCCCGGATCGATCAGCAGACTTTCCCGCGCAATGCCCGCTGCCGTAGCGGCGGCAAGGCGTGCCTCCAGGAACGCCTTCACCTCGGTGACCACATCGTCATACACCGGTGCCGTCTGCATACTGCGTGGCTCACCGCGCATATGCATCAGACAAACAGCCGCGCCAGACGCAGCCACAATCTCCAGGGCCCCTTCTTCTTGTAGTGCCGATACATCGTTGACCATCGACGCACCCGCCGCAATCGCTGCCCGCATAACCCCGGGTTTGCGGGTATCGATCGATACCACGAGACCACGCTGCACCAGCGCCTCGACGACCGGCAGCACGCGCCGCATTTCCTCGTCTGCCGCGACAGGTGCCGCTCCAGGACGCGTTGATTCGCCACCCACGTCGAGAATATCGGCACCGGCCTCGGCCAGCTTGAATGCGTGGGAGATCGCCGCCCGGGCCGACAGACAGTGCCCGCCATCCGAAAAGGAATCGGGGGTCGTATTGACGATTCCCATCACCAGCGGACGTGCGAGTTGCAGCCGGTGGGAACCTGCGTGAAGAACGGACATAAAAATAGAGAGGCAAAAGCCTCTCTATTGTAGACGCACGGTGAATGAACCGGCTCAGGTTTCCTGTGCGGGCTGCGCCGTCGGTGCCGGTGCGCTCGGCTTGTCGCCGCCGCTGGCGGGCGGCTGTGTAGGGGCTGCCGGTTTGGGCGGGCGCACAGTGCGGCCGGCCATGATGTCGTCGATCTGCTCGGCGTCGATGGTTTCGTATTCGAGCAGTGCAGCGGTCATGGCTTCGACCTTGTCGCGGTTTTCGGTCAGGATTTTCTTGGCCAGCGCGTACTGCTCGTCGAGTATGCGGCGGATTTCCGCATCGACCTTCTGCATGGTCGCCTCGCTCATGTTCTTGTGCGTCGTCACCGAACGGCCCAGGAACACCTCGCCTTCGTTCTCGCCGTAGACCATCGGCCCCAGCGCGTCGGACATGCCGTAACGCGTCACCATGTCGCGGGCAATGCTGGTGGCACGCTCGAAGTCGTTCGACGCGCCGGTCGAGATGCTACCGACGAACACTTCTTCTGCCACCCGGCCGCCGAACAGCATGGCGATCTGGTCGAGCATCTGGTCTTTGTAAAGACTGAAACGATCCTGTTCGGGTAGCGACATGGTCACGCCCAGCGCACGGCCACGCGGAATGACCGTGACCTTGTGCACCGGATCGCAGCCCTCAAGCGTCATACCGATCACGGCGTGCCCTGACTCGTGATAGGCGGTTTTCTTTTTGTCCTCGGGCGTGATCACCATGGACTTGCGCTCGGCTCCCATGAAAATCTTGTCCTTGGCCTGCTCGAAATCATTCATGTCGACCAGACGCTTGCTGTTGCGTGCGGCGAACAGCGCGGCTTCGTTGACGAGGTTGGCCAGATCCGCGCCCGACATGCCGGGTGTACCGCGTGCGAGGATATCGGCACGCACATCGGGTGCGACCGGCACCTTACGCATGTGAACCAGCAGGATCTGCTCACGGCCACGAATATCCGGCAGCCCCACCACTACCTGGCGGTCGAAGCGGCCGGGGCGCAGGAGCGCAGGATCAAGCACGTCAGGGCGGTTGGTCGCGGCGATCACGATGACCCCCGAAGTCGCTTCAAAACCATCCATTTCAACCAGCAGCTGGTTCAGGGTCTGCTCGCGCTCATCGTTGCCCCCCCCCAGACCCGCGCCGCGCTGGCGGCCCACTGCGTCGATTTCGTCGATGAAGATGATGCACGGGGCGTTTTTCTTGGCCTGCTCGAACATGTCGCGCACACGCGCCGCGCCCACACCGACGAACATTTCAACAAAATCGGAGCCGGAGATGCTGAAGAACGGCACTTTCGCCTCGCCCGCGATGGAGCGCGCAAGCAGCGTCTTACCGGTGCCGGGCGGGCCGACCATCAGCACACCACGCGGGATGCGCCCGCCCAGTTTCTGGAATTTGGACGGATCTCTAAGAAAATCGACCAGTTCGGCCACGTCTTCCTTGGCTTCGTCACAACCCGCCACGTCTGCAAAAGTCACCGGATTGGCGTTTTCGTCGAGCAGACGTGCACGACTTTTGCCAAAGGAAAACGCCCCGCCCTTGCCGCCACCCTGCATTTGGCGCATGAAGAAAATCCACACACCGATCAAGAGCAGCATGGGGAACCAGGAAATGAACAGGCTCATCAGGAATGAGGGCTGTTCTTCCGGCTTGGCGTCAATCTGTACACCGTTTTTGAGCAGGTCGGACACCATCCAGGGGTCGCTCGGCGCATAACTGGTAAAGCGCTGACCGTCGCTACGCTCGCCCTTGAGCACATTGCCCTCGATGGTCACCTTGGTGATCTGTTGCGAACGCACTTCCTCGATGAACTGCGAGTACGGCATCTGCGACTGCGCCGTGCGCTGCGCGCCAAACTGGTTGAACACCGTCATCAGCACGACGGCAATAATCAGCCAGATGGCGATGTTCTTGGATAGATTGTTCACATTTGCTCCTTCGCGCTGTTGCCAGCGCATTGCTTTTGCGTCGAAATCAACGCATTTAGACTGATTCTAAACCTGTTCTTCCGTGCTTGTCACTGCAAGGCCGCTGCCCGCTTTGGGGCGACGGCCCAGCAAATATACTTCCGAGCTGCGATCCCTGGACGCGTCCGGTTTGCGGATGACGACCTGTTCAAAGGCTGCCTGCATTTGACGGCGAAAATCCTCAAACCCCACACCCTGAAAAACTTTGACGAGGAAAGCGCCTTCCGGTTTCAGCCAATGTACCGCGAAATCCAGCGCCAGTTCGCACAATTCGTAATGCCGCGCCTGATCCCGCAAACCCACTCCACTGATATTGGGGGCCATGTCGCTCAAAACAAGATCGACACGGCTAATCCCCAGTTGCGCCTCCAGCCACTGCAAGGCACCGGTTTCCGTAAAATCGCCTTCCAGGCTATCGACCCCGGGCATGGGTGCCACTGGCAGCAGATCGATGGCCAGTACCCGGCCCTGGCGTTTCAGCTTCTGCACCACCACCTGACACCAGCTGCCGGGGGCCGCGCCCAAGTCCACCACCGTCATGCCCGGCCGCAGCAGTCGGTCGCGCGTATCAATCTCCAGCAGTTTGTAGGCCGCACGCGAGCGGTAACCGTCAAACTGCGCTTTCTTGACGTAGGGGTCGGTTACATGTTCGTGCATCCAGGCACTGCCGGATTTGGTTCGCTTCGGTTTCTGCGCCATGTCTGTCTGCTCTATCGGCTACAATCCGCCCTCGTTTGATGGGCTCAGTTAAATTCAGGACATGGCATGAAATCACTCACCCCTGCCCAGCGGCAATACCTCAAGGGCATCGCCCACGGCCTCCAGCCGGTGGTCATGATCGGGAACCACGGGCTGACGCCTGCTGTAGTCAAGGAAATTGAACGCAGCCTTGCCGCGCACGAGCTGATCAAGGTCAAGGCCAGCAGTGACGAAGCCGAAACCAGACAGGCATGGATGAAGGAGATCTGCACCTCAACCCGCGCTGAGCCGGTGCAACTGATCGGGAAAATACTGGTGATCTACCGGGCTGCCGAGAAACCCGTCATTACCCTGCCCAACTGAGCCGGCACTCAGCGGGCAAGCCCGGTTCGCCACACCAGCAACAGCCCCAGGGCGCTGTTGATGAGGTAAACGATGCTCGACACCCCGTGCCAGCGGGCAAAGCGGTCGGCAAACACACTCTGCATCACGGCATGCGGCATGGCCTGATCCTTCAGGCTCTGCATGATGGGCGCGATGCCAAAGTGGCTGGCAGCCGTCAACGCGAGCATCAGCGCCACAATCCAGAAGAACAGAGTTTTAAGCGCCGCCCCGCCATCGCGGGCGATGCGATAGAGCAGTAGATAAGTCGCTGCCGCCAGACCGATCCATGCGCCAATCTGGAATAATTTACCGGCCAGATTGCCCGCCAGTTGTTTGTCGTCGAGGCTTGCAAACAGCACGGGGGCGGCCACGTAACCAATCGCCCACATGCCCCCTGTCCAGAGCACCAGCAATACACTGGCCAAACCATCCCAGAAACGTCTCATTTATTTGTACTGCACATCGAGCACTTCATACTGGCGCACGCCGCCCGGTGCCTGTACATCGACGGTATCGCCGGCGTATTTGCCGATGAGCGCCCGGGCAATGGGAGAAGAAACAGAAATCTTCCCGGCCTTGATGTCGGCTTCATCCTCGCCCACGATCTGATAGGTCACGTTATCGCCGGATTCCGCGTCTTCAAGGTCCACCGTCGCCGCGAACACAATCCGGCCTTCGGCGTCGAGCGTGGTGGGGTCGATGATCTGCGCGTTCGACAGCTTGCCCTCAAGTTCGGCGATACGCCCTTCGATGAAGCCCTGCTTTTCCTTGGCGGCATCGTATTCGGCATTTTCGGACAAATCGCCTTGCGCACGCGCCTCGGCAATGGCCTGAATGACCGCGGGCCGTTCAACGGATTTCAGATGTTGCAATTCGACGCGGAGCTTCTCCGCGCCCACGACGGTAAGAGGAATCTTGTTCATGGACGTGCCTTGTAGGTTCAGTGCAAACGCTGATGCAGCGATTGCAGGGAATAGACTTGAAGTTCGCCGCCGTGGCGCATCCCCAGACAGGCGGCATGGGCCCCTGCCAGGGTAGTGAAATAGACCACGCGACGCGCCAATGCTTCGGCCCGAATGGTGTACGAGTCCTTCACGGCTTTCTTGTCTTCGACAACGTTGACAATAAAATCGATGTCGCCGTTCTTGATCATGTCGACAATATGCGGGCGGCCTTCCTTGACCTTGTTGACCACCGCAACGGGAATCCCGGCTGCCTCGATCGCCTGCGCGGTGCCGCGCGTAGCCACCAGGCTGAAACCGAGTTCGCGCAGTTCCTGCGCCACTTCGATCACCGCGTCACGATCGCCCGAGCGCACGCTGATGAAAGCGCGCCCCCCCGCCTTGGGCAGACCGTCGCTCGAGGCCAGCTGGGATTTGACGAAGGCTTCGCCAAAGTTATCGCCCACGCCCATCACCTCGCCGGTCGATTTCATCTCGGGGCCCAGGATGGTATCCACGCCCGGAAATTTACGGAACGGGAACACGGCTTCTTTCACGGAGTAGTAAGGCGGGATGATCTCCTTGGTGAATCCCTGCGACGCCAGGGAAATACCGGCCATCGCCCGCGCGGCAATCTTGGCCAGCGGCGCGCCGATGGCCTTGGATACATAGGGCACCGTACGCGAGGCACGGGGGTTCACTTCCAGCACGTAAACGGTTTCGCCCTGGATCGCGAACTGCACGTTCATCAGGCCACACACCTTGAGCGCTTTGGCCATCGCCACCGTCTGACGGCGCAGTTCGTCCTGCAAGGTCTGCGACAGGCTGTACGGCGGCAGTGAACACGCCGAATCACCAGAATGCACGCCAGCCTGTTCGATATGCTGCATGATGCCGCCGATCACCACCTGTTCGCCGTCGGACAGCGCGTCGACATCAACTTCGATCGCGTCGTTAAGGAAGCGGTCGAGCAGCACCGGGGACTTGTTGGAAACCTTTACCGCCTCGGTCATGTAGCGGCGCAGATCGGCTTCTTCGCGCACGATTTCCATCGCGCGGCCGCCTAGAACATACGAGGGACGCACCACCAGCGGATAACCGATTTCCTCGGCCATGCGGATGGCGCTGTCGGGGTTGCGCGCGGTGCGGTTGGGCGGCTGCTTGAGGCCCAGGTCGTGCAGCATCTGCTGGAAACGCTCGCGGTCTTCGGCGGCGTCGATCATGTCCGGGCTAGTGCCGATGATGGGCACGCCGTTCTTTTCCAGGTCTCGCGCGAGTTTGAGCGGTGTCTGGCCGCCGTACTGCACGATCACGCCGACCGGTTTTTCGATACGCACGATCTCCAGCACGTCTTCCAGCGTGAGCGGCTCGAAATAAAGACGATCCGAAGTGTCGTAATCGGTCGAGACGGTTTCCGGATTGCAATTGACCATGATGGTCTCGAAGCCGGATTCGCGCAGACTCAGCGCCGCGTGCACGCAGCAATAATCGAACTCGATGCCCTGACCGATACGGTTCGGGCCGCCACCCAGCACCATGATCTTCTTGCGCTCACTGGGCTGCGACTCACACTCTTCCTCATAGGTCGAGTACATATAGGCCGTCTGCGTGGCGAATTCTGCAGCGCAAGTATCGACGCGTTTGTAGACCGGATGGATGGCCAGCTCGGTGCGCCGGGCACGCACGGCGTGCTGGTCGGTGTTCAGCAGCCGGGCCAGGCGGCGATCGGAAAAACCGGCACGCTTGAGCTGCCGCAATTCGTCGGCACCGACGCCCGCCAGGCTGCGCCCGGCCAGTGCGTTTTCCAACTCGATCAGCCCCTGAATCTGGTCGAGGAACCAGGGGTCGATTTTCGACACCGCAAAGATCTCTTCCAGCGTCATGCCCACCCGGAACGCATCGCCCACATACCAGATGCGCTCGGGGCCGGGCGACATCAGCTCGGCTTCGATTTCGTCACGGTCGCTGGTTTTCGGGTCAAATCCGTCGGCGCCGACTTCGAGCCCGCGCAGGGCTTTCTGCAGGGACTCCTGGAAGGTACGGCCCATCGCCATCACTTCGCCTACCGATTTCATCTGCGTGGTCAGACGGTCATCCGCCTGCGGAAATTTTTCGAAGGCAAAACGCGGGATCTTGGTCACGACGTAATCGATGGATGGCTCGAACGACGCCGGCGTGGTGCCGCCCGTGATGTCATTTTGCAATTCATCAAGCGTGTAACCGATGGCAAGCTTGGCAGCGATCTTGGCAATCGGGAATCCGGTTGCCTTGGATGCCAGGGCCGAGGAACGCGACACGCGCGGGTTCATTTCGATCACCACCATGCGGCCGTCGTCCGGATTGATCGAAAACTGCACGTTGGAGCCGCCCGTATCCACCCCGATCTCGCGCAACACCGCCAGCGAGGCGTTACGCATGATCTGGTATTCCTTGTCGGTCAGCGTCTGCGCCGGCGCAACGGTGATCGAATCACCGGTGTGCACGCCCATCGGGTCAAAGTTCTCGATCGAGCAGATGATGATGCAGTTGTCCTTGCGGTCGCGCACCACTTCCATCTCGTACTCTTTCCAGCCGAGCAGCGATTCCTCGATGAGCAGTTCATGTGTCGGGCTGGCTTCGAGGCCGCGCTCGCAAATGGCGACGAATTCGTCCTTGTTGTAGGCGATCCCCCCGCCCGAACCGCCCATGGTGAACGACGGACGAATGATGGTGGGAAAACCCAGCACGGCCTGCACTTGCAAGGCCTCTTCCATGCTGTGGGCAATGGACGAGCGCGCCGAGCCCAGGCCCAGCCGGGTCATCGCGGCCTTGAATTTTTCGCGGTCCTCGGCCTTGTCGATGGCTTCGCGTGAAGCACCGATCATCTCGACGCCATATTTTTCCAGCACGCCATGCTTGGCCAGATCGAGCGCACAGTTCAGCGCGGTCTGTCCGCCCATGGTGGGCAACAATGCCGACGGACGCTCCCTGGCGATGATCTTCTCGACGACCTGCCAGGTGATGGGCTCGATGTAAGTCACATCGGCCATGTCCGGGTCGGTCATGATCGTCGCCGGGTTGCTGTTGACGAGGATGACCTTGTAACCCTCCTCCCGCAGTGCCTTGCAGGCCTGCGCGCCGGAGTAGTCGAATTCGCACGCCTGCCCGATGACGATGGGGCCGGCGCCGATGATGAGGATGGACTGGAGGTCGGTACGTTTAGGCATTATTCGGTGAGGCGTGTGGCGTGAGGCAAGCGACGCAGGGCGGCTCGCCTTCGCGGGTCAGCGCCCCTGCTCCATCATCGAAACAAAACGGTCAAAGAGATAGCTGACATCGTGCGGGCCCGGGCTGGCCTCGGGATGGCCCTGAAAGCTGAAAGCGGGCGCATCGGTGCGCGCAATGCCTTGCAGGCTGCCGTCGAACAAGGACAGGTGCGTGCACCGCAGATTGGCGGGCAGCGTGGTCGCGTCCACAGCAAAACCGTGGTTCTGGCTGGTGATCGCAACATGTCCGCTATCGAGATCCTTGACCGGATGGTTGGCTCCGTGGTGGCCGAATTTCATCTTCACGGTTTTCGCACCCGACGCCAGCGCTAGCAGTTGATGCCCCAGGCAGATGCCAAATGTGGGTACGCCCGCTGCAACAATGTCACGGATCGCGTCGATGGCGTAGCTGCACGGCTCGGGGTCGCCCGGGCCGTTTGACAAGAACACCCCGTCGGGTTTTAACGCCAGCGCCGACGCCGCTGTGGCTGTCGCCGGCAGCACCGTGAGGCGGCAACCGCGCTGCGCCAGCATTCTGAGTATGTTGTGCTTCACGCCGTAATCGAACGCCACCACATGGAAACGGGGTGCCGTCTGCTTGCCATACCCCTTACCCAGCACCCATTCGCTCTCGGCCCACTCGTAGGCTTCGGTCGCACTGACGACTTTTGCGAGGTCCATCCCGGCAAGGCCGGGAAAAGCCCGTGCCTGCGCAAGTGCATGGGCTTCGTCTACGCGCCCCGCCATGATGCAACCGCTTTGCGCGCCTTTTTCACGCAGCAGGCGCGTCAGACGCCGGGTGTCGATATCGGCGATGGCGACAATGTTTTGCCCGGCCAGATAATCGCTCAAGGATTGCTTGGCTCGAAAATTCGAATGCAACCGGGGAACGTTACGCACAACCAGGCCGGCAGCGTGAATGCGAGTCGCTTCGACGTCCTCGGCATTCACACCGGTATTGCCTATGTGGGGATACGTGAGGGTTACGATCTGTCGGGAATACGAAGGGTCGGTCAGGATTTCCTGATATCCGGTCAACGCGGTATTGAAAACCACCTCGCCGGATGTGATGCCTTCCGCGCCTAACGACAGGCCGCGAAACACCGAGCCGTCAGCAAGTACAAGGATGGCGGATTGGGTTCCAGACAAGGGGCGCTCCGTAAGACAGGTGACAAAATTCAGGCGGGCCGTTTGCACGGCCCGCCTGAATTTGTAGTGCGCGGATTGTAGCCTATCGGGCGTCGACCTTCAATGCCGGCACGGGGAGTTCAGCGCTGTAAATGATCCAGCCCCCCATCCATATCCAGTTCGGTAAGTTCGGTGAACCCCCCGATGCATGTGCCTTCGACCACAATCTGCGGCACGGTGCGGGCACCGTGCGTTACAACGGCAAATTCCTTCATTGCCTCGCGATCCAGATCGATGCGGATTTCATCGTAGGCAATCCCGCGTTTGTCGAGAAAGGCTTTTGCCTTGACGCAAATGGGACAGGTGCCGGTGCTGTATACCTTGACGAGATTCATGAATTGCCAGAAAGAAATTAGTTGAGGTTCAACACGTCACGCATGTTGTAGAGTCCGGGCGCGCGTCCCTGAAGCCATTTGGCGGCTCGCAGAGCCCCCTGTGCAAACGTGGCGCGGCTGCTGGCCTTGTGGGTAAGCTCCACGCGCTCGCCAATACCGGCAAACAGCAAGGTATGGTCACCCACGATATCCCCGCCGCGCACCGTGGCAAAGCCAATGGTGCGGGCATCGCGCTCACCGGTCACCCCTTCGCGCCCATAAACGGCACATTGGGCGAGGTCACGCCCGATGGCACCCGCCACTGCCCGACCGAGCCCCAGCGCCGTCCCGGAGGGGGCATCCACCTTGTGGCGGTGATGCGCCTCGATAATCTCGATATCGTAGCCTTCGTCGAGTACCTGCGCCGCCAGCTCTGCGAGCTTCATCAGCAGATTGACGCCCACACTCATGTTGGGCGCAAAAACAATGGGAATACGCTGTGCAGCGGCAGTGATCTGGGCAACCCCGGCCGCGTCGAAACCGGTGGTGCCAATCACCATCGGCACGCCCGCTATTACACAGGCATCGAGATAGCCAGCGGTGGCTTCCGGGCGGGTGAAATCAATCAGGGCCTGCGCGCCGGGCAAAGCGTCGGCGGCTTCGGCTGTCACGATCACCTGACTCATCCCGCCCCACGCTGCTTCGGCATCCTGGCCCAGAAGCGGGCTGCCGGCGCGGTCGATGGCGGCATGCAGGCGACAATCCGGATCGGCATTGACCGCCTCGATCAGGGTCCGCCCCATCCGTCCCGATACACCGGCCAGTGCAATTTCCAGACTCAAGACCGCACCCCGCGCAATATCGACAACACCTTTTCTTGCACGATCAACCAGCGGCCATCACGCGCGGCGAGCCGGAGCTGCTTCACGACCGCATCCCGGTAGCTGTCAGACCGGTAAAACTGATTGAACGTGACGGTCGCACTCCCGTCGTCATTGCGCTCAACCGAAGGTGAATCAATACGCAGATCGATATTGGTCGACATGCCCAGCAATAGCCGCCGACGTTTTTCCCACTCGGCGCGGCTGCTGTCTCCCACCGGAATGAATTGGGCGTCGTAGGCGGCCAGGTAGCCAGCCTCGTTTCGTGCAGCCCAGGCTTTTGCCCAGTCATCCACGGCTTTCAGGATTGCGTCGTCGGACGCCCCTGCAACAGCGGGCTCGGGGAAAGGCGGAATAACATCCGGCTGAATCCGCTCGATATCGGTTTCCAGCACCATACCCGGCGCTGGTTCGGGTTTGACGCGGGGATCGACGTAAGGTGGCGCATTCGGCGGACTTGGCAGCGGGGACACCACCGTGCTGGCAGATGGCTGTGTGCGTGCAACCCGGGTTAGCGGAGGCGCAACTGGCTCGGCGGCAACAGCCTGCCCGGGCTCGGTGGCCTTGGTCGTCATGCGTGCCGGCTCAGTCCTGTGCTGCGACAACTGTGTAGCGGCAGAGGGCGTCGCATCGGGTTGTTGGGCTACAGGCTGGGGAGCCGTCACCGGCGGTGCCACCTCGCGGGCGGTGGCTCCGCCAGACGCACTGGATTCGGATCGCGACGCAGGGCTCTCGCGCATGGTCTGCGGCGCGGCGGCCGGCGCGGTTGCCTCGGGCAAATCCCCCTCGATGCGGGCAAGGGTATCTCCGTCAAAAAACAGGGTGATACGTTTTTGCTCGGTTAGCTGACCGGATTTGTAATACAGGTAGACGTAGTCCCAGCGATCCGTGCGGAAGGGGTCGACCACCAGGGGCGTGCCCAGCAGAAAACGAACCTGGGCGCGATTCAAGCCCAGCTTGAGCCTTGCCACATTTTCCTGATCGAGCGCATTACCCTGCTGCACGTCGATGCGATGTGGCCCGATCCGGGGAACCGAACAGCCTGCAAATAGGCTGACAATAAAAAGAGAGAACAGAATTCGACGCATAGCCCGAAACCCGTCAGGGTTTAGCCGTTTTCAAAAGCTCGTATCATAGCGTATTCGCCTTACCCATCTGGAGCACTCCTTGAGCAATCCCTCCGACCTCAAGAACATCGGCCTCAAGGCAACCTTGCCCCGATTGAAAATCCTCGATCTCTTCGAGCAGAGTGACAAGCGCCACATGACGGCGGAAGAGGTCTACCGCCTGCTCTCCGACGAAGGACAGGACATTGGCCTGGCGACGGTATACCGGGTGTTGACGCAATTCGAGCAGGCGGGCCTGCTGATGCGGCATCACTTCGACAGCGACAAGGCGGTGTTCGAACTCAATCATGGCGAACACCACGATCATCTGGTCTGCCTACAGTGCGGCAAGGTCGAAGAATTCATGGATGCCGAGATCGAAAAACGCCAGCACCGCATTGCCAAGGATCGCGGGTTCAGCATTCACGATCACTCCCTGCAGATTTACGCCGACTGCATCAAGGAAAACTGCCCCAACCGCAAACCCGGTGACGTGCGTCATCGCTGATAAGCGGCCACGGCTTCACACAAGCCTGCCACCCCGTCGAGGAGACGGGGCGTGGCTCGATGAAGCCGGTCTGCGTCAACCTGAACAAAAGCCCCGCGCTGGACAGCCGGCAGTCCGGTAAACGCCTGCCACGCGCCTCTGAGAGCCGGCGCGTCGCTTCCCCCCAGTATCAGCATCGGTTTGCGGCGCAAGACAGACTCGCGCGAGATCACCGGTGCCACACCATCCAGGTCGGCAAACACACTGCGCGCCCCACACACCTGGAGCGCCTCGCTGATCCAGTGACCGCCGCCCACGCTCATCAAGGGGTGTTCCCAGATCTGATAGAAAACAGGTAGGGCACGACGTGTTGCATAGCGCAGTTTGAGTGCGTGCAATTGCATTTGATACCTGTCCGCAGCGGCCACGCCGGTCAGGGGATGCCCCGTGGCCTTGCCCAACAGACGCAAGAGTCTGGGCACATCGCCCAGCGTCCGTGCCTCGGTGCGCAAAACGGGGATGCCCAATTGCGCCACGCCGTGCAGGTCGGCGGCACGATTGCCGCCCACCCAGGCCACGATGAGGTCTGGCTTGAGCGCCAGAATTCGCTCGAACCGTAGCCGGCTGAAATCTCCGACGCGCGGCAGCTCCCGGACGACTTCCGGATAATCGCTCGCGCTGTCCACGCCGACAACCTGCGCCCCCGCGCCTGCGGCAAAAAGCAGTTCTGTGAGATGCGGCGTAAGCGACACGATACGCTGCGGCGGCTTGGGCAGCAGGAGTACGTTCCCGCTATCGTCGGTAATCCGGATGCCGTCTGCGAGTGCCGGAAAAAACAGGCAAAGCAGGAATCCGAACAGCAAGGACCGGGTCACGCTGCCAGTCGGCTATGCCCGTGGAAAATCAGGCGAGCCCCCATCGCGTCAAAGTGCAGGCGCGTGAACGAGGCGCTGGCCACCTCGATACGATAGGCGTTGTCCAGCGGAATCTGCAAAGCCCAGGCCATCGCCATGCGCATAACGCCCGCATGACACACCAGCAGCAGGTGTTCATGCGGGTGCGCCGCAATCAGGCCATCCAGTGCGCGACTTACCCGCCCATGAAATTCCGGCAAGGGTTCAGCGCCCGCCGGACGGGCCGCAACAGGGTCGGCCTTGAAGCGCGCCAGATCGCCGGGCCAACGTGCTTCGATCTCACCGGCGGTGTGGCCTTCCCATTCGCCAAACCCCACTTCCCGGAAATCCTGTGCAAACGACAGGGGCAGCTTGTGTTGGCCAGCCAGCCATTCTGCAAACGCACGGCAACGCGTGAGGGGGGACGAAACAATTCGCGTCCAGGGTGCTGCTGACCCGACAGCGTCGCGCATTTGTGCCCAGCCCTTGTCCGACAGCGGGTCGTCGATCTGGCCACGGTATTTGCGTCCGCCTACCGGCTCGCCGTGGCGCATCAAGTCCAGGGTGAGCCTCACGCCAGCATCACCAGATTATCCCGGTGGATGAGTTCGGGCTCATCCATGTAGCCCAGCTCGACTTCAATCGCACTACTGGGCTTGCCGGCAATGCGGCGTGCTTCGCCCGCACTGTAGTTGGCCAGGCCACGCGCAACCTCCCTGCCGGATGTATCCACAACAGCCACGACCTCGCCGCGTTCGAATTCCCCCGTCACCCCTTTCACCCCCACGGGCAACAGGCTTTTGCCGTCCTCGACCAATGCGCGCACCGCACCTTCGTCCAGCACCACGCCGCCGCGTAACTGCAAATGGTCAGCCAGCCATTGCCTGCGTGCGGCAAGCGGTGCGTGTCGCGCCACCAACTGGCTACCGATGGGTTCTCCCGCTGCCAGCCGCAACAGCACTTTCTCTTCGCGGCCGCTGCAAATGATGGTGTGCGCCCCACTCCGTGCGGCACGCTTGGCCGCCAGAATCTTGGTCAGCATTCCACCCGTTCCCACACTGCTGCCTGCCCCGCCCGCCATCCGTTCGAGTTCAGGGTCGCCTGCATGGGCTTCCATCACCAGTGTGGCCGCCGAGTCCTTGCGTGGATCCGCCGTATAGAGACCGGGTTGATCCGTCAGGATGACCAGACAATCGGCCTCGATCAGGTTGGTCACCAGTGCCCCCAGCGTATCGTTGTCGCCCAGACGAATCTCGTCAGTGGCCACCGTATCGTTTTCGTTGATGATCGGCACCGCCCGCAATGCCAGCAGGGTGCGTAGTGTGGAACGCGCATTCAGATAGCGGGTGCGATCGGCCAGGTCTTCATGCGTCAGCAACACCTGTGCTGCATGCAGGCCATGCGTGCGGAAAATCGATTCATAAGCCTGCACAACGCCGGTCTGCCCAATGGCAGCTGCGGCCTGGAGTTCGTTCACGGCCTTGGGCCTTTTCTTCCACCCCAGGCGGGCAATCCCCTCTGCAATCGCACCTGACGAGACCAGCACCACTTCCTTGCCCGCGGCGGTCAGGGCGGCAATCTGCTCGGCCCAGCGCGCCAGCGCCTGGTGGTCCAGGCCGCGGCCTTCGGCCGTAACCAGACTGGAACCCACCTTCACGACGATGCGTCGCGCCAGTTTGACAACCGAATGGCTCATGGTGCCGCCCGTTTCAAGTTGCGCACGGCTTCCGCGCCATCCTTGATCCGAATGCCGTCCGGGCAGAAATGATCCTCGAACAGGGCTTTCTGGTATGACAACAGCGAGCGGAACTTGATCGCCTCCCAGCCTGCATTCCGGGCGCGCGCCTTCGACCAGGTGCCATCCGGGTGCCCATACGCGTACAGGCGGCGCTCGCCCGATTCGCAACGCAAACCTTCAAATGACACGTTGCGGGCTCCGCCCGTCGTGTCGATCACCACGGTGTAGCGTATGACCTTGTCCTCGCCGACACTGATCGAGGCTGCATCCACCATAAACCGGTTCCCCGTCGCCGAGGAGACGGAAAACGGGATGAGGTTTTCGGATTTGGGATAGGCCGGCAGCTGTGCGGCGAGTTCGACCCAGGGCTTGTCCTGTTCGAACTCATAGTCAAAATCGCCCCACTCGGCCCGGGCAAGCAGCGGCAAACTCAGCAAAATAATAGTCAGAATTTTCATGCCGGCATTGTATGGCTTCGCATACCCACTGGCTACGTCATGGCAAGCGGGGCGTCGACTTGACTGTACCCGGGCTTTCGGAGTGGCTGCGGAAAGCATGAAAAAAGCCGCGATCGCGGCTTTTTTCATGCAGACAGGGCGGGTAACCCAACCCTTGCAACGCCGATCAGCCGAAATTGGCTTCAGCAAACTTCCAGTTCACCAAATGGTTGAGGAAGGTCTCAACAAACTTGGGACGCATGTTGCGGTAATCAATGTAGTAGGCGTGTTCCCATACGTCGATGCACAACAGGGCTTTGTCGCCGGTGGTCAAGGGCGTACCCGCAGCACCCATGTTGACGATATCCACGGAACCATCCGCCTTTTTAACCAGCCAGGTCCAGCCGGAGCCGAAGTTGCCGACTGCGCTGGTCTGGAACGCTGTTTTGAACGCATCGTAGCTGCCCCATTTGGCGTTGATGGCGTCGGCCAGCGCGCCCGAGGGTGCGCCCCCGCCATTGGGAGACAGGCAATTCCAGAAGAAGCTGTGATTCCACACCTGGGCGGCATTGTTGTACACGCCCCCTGCCGGGGCCGATTTGACAATCTCTTCGAGCGACTTCGATTCGAAATCGCCGCCCTTGATCAGGTTGTTCAGATTGGTGACGTACGCCTGATGATGCTTGGCGTAGTGATATTCAAACGTTTCCTTGGACATGTGCGGCGCGAGCGCGTCCATGGCGAAAGGCAGTGCGGGCAAGGTATGTTCCATGTTTCTTCTCTCCATCGTTTGTTGAGTCAAGCGGGTTGGGACATTTTAACGCCATGAATCCGGAGTGCTCACGAAGGTCCACTCGCACTCTGTCCGTGGCAAAGAAAAAAGGGCCGGTTGGAGCCGGCCCTGATCTCTGTTTTGTTTATGGTCGGGGCGAGAAGATTCGAACTTCCGACCCCCTGCACCCCATGCAGGTGCGCTACCAGGCTGCGCTACGCCCCGACGAAGCCCAAGATTCTAGCAGAGGTGCCCGGACTCTAGGAAGGGCGTCAGCCCAATATTTTGAGTATCGAAGCGATTTCTTCCCGCAATGCGGCAATTCCCGCAACCGACCCAGACGAGGCAGGTTGTGATGGATGCGCAGTTTCAGCCGGGGTCTCCGCGTCGAGTTCCAGACGCTGGCGCGCGCCGCTGATCGTAAAGCCCTCCTCGTAAAGGAGTTCGCGGATACGGCGGATCAGCAGGACTTCATGATGCTGGTAGTAGCGACGATTGCCGCGCCGCTTGACCGGTTTGAGCTGGGCAAACTCCTGTTCCCAGTAACGCAGCACATGCGCCTTGACGGCACACAGCTCCGCAACCTCACCAATCGTGAAATAACGCTTGGCAGGAATCGGCGGCAGTTCACTCCGCGCTGGGCGTTCCAAGCTGGGTGCCTTCAACTTGCGATTTGAGTTTCTGGCTAGCGTGGAATGTCACCACGCGTCGCGCGGAAATTGGCATCTCTTCCCCGGTTTTGGGATTGCGACCGGGGCGCTGGGGTTTCTCGCGGCACTGGAAATTCCCAAACCCGGAGAGTTTGACGGTGTCGCCTTTTTCCAGCGCCTGACGAATCTCGTCGAAAAACGACTCGACGACATCTTTCGCTTCGCGCTTGTTCAAACCCACTTTTTCAAACAGCATTTCGGCCAGATCAGCTTTGGTAAGGGTGGTCATGGTCGGTACGGAGAGGAAGGATGATAAAAATACACGAAGGGCATGCCAAAACCGGGTCAGGCACGCAGGCTGGCTTGACAGTGCCGCTGGGCAGCCTCGACCAGTTTGTGTATCACGTCGTCCACTTCCTGATCCGTCAATGTGCGTTGAGTATCTTGCATAACTACCCGTATTGCAAGGCTTTTTTGGCTTTCCGGTACCCCCTTGCCACGATATTCATCAAATAGATCGATGGCGCGAACCGCTGGCGGAGCCGCCTCGCGCAAGGTAGCCAGGAGGATTCCTGCGGAAGTTTGTGCATCCAGTACAAAAGCCAGATCCCGGCGTACCTGCGGAAAGCGCGACAACCCCGCGTGACGCGGCAGACTACGCCAGGTCAGTGCCTGGATGTCGATCTCGAACAGCATGGGGGCTGCGGCCAGATCAAACGCCTGTACCAAACGCGGGTGCAAGGCACCAAACTGCCCTACGCTCCTGCCCTCCCACAACACTTCCGCACATTGGCCCGGATGCAATGCAGGATGCGCCGAGGCGCGACCCTCGAACGCCGCCCCGAACAGGCGTTCGATATCGCCCTTCAGATCAAAAAAATCCACATGGCGTGCGGCTGAACCCCATTGCTCTGGCGTCACGGAGCCGTAGGCAATGCCCCCCAGCTTGACTGGCTGTTGATCGAGCGCCGCATAGGTGCGGCCGAGCTCGAAGATGCGCACCCGCTCCTGCTGGCGATTGAGGTTGTGACGCAAGGTTTCGATGAGCCCGCCCCACAGCGTGGTGCGCATGGCCGAGAGCTGGCTGGCCAGCGGGTTGGCCAGCGGCAGCGGGCGCGCGGCGGGATCGAGCGCGGTTTCCCACGCAGGATCGACGAAGCTGTAGGTGATGACTTCCTGGTAGTCGAGGCCCACCATGATTTCGCGCAGGTGGTCGTCGGCCACACGGGTTTCATCCTGCGGCAGCATGCGTGAGGGCGCAGCGGGTGGCTGCGCGGGAATGGCGTCGTAACCGTGCAGACGGACGGCTTCCTCGATGAGGTCTTCCTCGATGGCGAGGTCAAAGCGGAAGCTGGGCGGGGTGACGATGAGCTTGTCGTCGTGGCGTTCGACGCCGGCACCCAGCGCGGCGAAGCCACGCGCGACCTGGTCGGCGTCGAGCGTCACGCCGGCCACGCGCGCCAGCCGCGGCAACCGCAAGGTAATGGGATCGCGGCGCGGCAGGTCGGCCACAGCCTCGACCACGGGGCCGGGCTGGCCACCACAGATGTCGGTGAGCAGTTGGGTGGCGCGCTCCATGGCCTGGCGGGTGGCGGCAAAGTCCACGCCGCGCTCGAAGCGGTGCGACGAATCGGTAGACAAGCCGAGCCGGCGCGCGCGCCCGGCGATGGCGGCGGGGGCGAAGAAGGCGGCTTCGAGCAACACGTCGACGGTGAATTTTTCTACGCTGGTGGGCTGGCCGCCCATGATGCCGGCGAGCGCGAGCGGGCCGTTGGCGTCGGCGATCACCAGCATGTCGGGGGCGAGTTCCACGGTCTGGCCACCCAGCAGTTCCAGTTTCTCGCCGGCCCTGGCCATGCGCACCTGGATACCGCCCGCGAGCCGCGACAGCGCAAAGGCGTGCATGGGCTGGCCGAGTTCGAGCAGCACGTAGTTGGTGATGTCCACGGGTGCCAAGAGCGGGCGGATACCGCTGCGCTCCAGCCGTTCGGCCATCCAGCGCGGGGTGGGGGCCTGGGCGTCGATGCCGCGCACGCTGCGCGCAAGGTAGCGCGGGCAGGCGTCGGCAGCCTCGACCTGCACCGGAACCGTATCCTCGATGGTGGGAGTGACGGCTTCGATCTGCGGCAGCCGAACCTCGGTCCCCGTTACCGCCCCCACTTCGCGCGCTAGCCCTGCCATCGACAGACAGTCGGCGCGGTTGGGCGTGAGCTTGAGGGTGATCAGCGTGTCATCGAGATTGAGCCAAGCGCGGAAATCTTCCCCGACCGGCGCGTCTTCCGGCAACACCATCAAGCCCGCCGCGTCGCCGGGCAAACCCAGTTCCTTGGTCGAGCACAACATACCGAAGGACTCGACCCCGCGCACGCGGGCCACCTTGATTTCGATGCCGGGCAGTTTGGCACCGGGACGCGCGCACGGCACTTTCAGGCCGGCTGCGGCATTGGGCGCGCCGCACACGATGGTGACAGGGCTGGATTCGCCGACATCGACCTGACACACGCGCAGACGGTCAGCATCGGGGTGCTTTTCAGCGGACAGGATCTCGGCCACGACGACCTGGCTGAATGCGGGTGCCGCAGGCTCCAGGGCTTCGACTTCCAGCCCCGCCATGGTGAGGGCATGCGCCAGCGCGGGCGTATCGAGAGACGGATTGACCAGCGTGCGCAGCCAGGCTTCGGAAAATTGCATGATGGTTGCGCCCTTTAATTGAATTGCTTCAGGAAGCGAAGGTCGTTTTCGAAGAACAGCCGCAGATCATCGACGCCGTAGCGCAGCATCGCCAGGCGCTCGACGCCAAGGCCGAAGGCAAAGCCCACAAAACGTTCGGTGTCGATGTTCACGTGCTTGAACACGTTGGGGTGCACCATGCCGCAGCCCAGCACCTCGAGCCAGCCGGTGTGCGAACAGACCCGGCAGCCTTCCCCACCGCACATCACGCAGCCGATGTCCATTTCGGCCGAGGGTTCGGTAAAGGGAAAAAACGACGGACGGAAGCGCACCGGCAGGTCGTCGCGCTCGAAGAAATTGCGCATGAAGTCGGCCAGCACGCCCTTGAGGTCGGCGAAGGACACGCTCTCGTCGACCCACAGGCCTTCGACCTGGTGGAACATGGGCGTATGCGTCACGTCCGAGTCGCAGCGGTAGACGCGGCCGGGCGCGATGATCCTGAGCGGCGGCTGGTGCTTCTGCATGAAACGCACCTGCACCGGCGACGTGTGGGTACGCAGCAGCTCGCCGCTCTGTAAATAGAAAGTGTCGTGCATCGCCCGCGCCGGATGATCCTCGGGGATATTCAACGCGGTGAAGTTGTAGAAATCGGTTTCGATCTCGGGGCCGGTGGCGACCTCGAAACCGATGGAATGGAACAGCGCCTGGATGCGCGAGAGCGTCTTTGACACCGGATGCAGGCCGCCGCGCGACAAACCACGCCCCGGCAACGTCACATCCAAGGTTTCGGCGGCGAGCTGGCGGTCGAGTTCGGCCTGCTGCAGGGCGTCGCGCTTGTCCTTCAGCGCAGCCTCGACGGCCTGCTTGGCTTCGTTGATGCGCGCACCGGCGGTCTTGCGCTCGTCGGCTGGCATGCCGCCCAGGGATTTGAGCAATTCAGTGAGCTGGCCGCTCTTGCCCAGATAGCCCGCCTTGACCTGCTCCAGTGCCTGCAGGTCGGCGCAGCCGTGAATGGCGGCAAGGGCTTCGGCGACGATTTCATTGGGTGTGCGCATAAGAAGTTTTCCCGAATCTCACGCAAACAAAAAAAGGCCTTGCGGCCTTTTTTTGCTGGTACGGCACCGCTTACGCGGCGAGTTTGGCCTTGACCTGATCGACGATCTTGGCAAAGGCATCCTTGTCGAAGATCGCGATGTCGGACAACACCTTGCGGTCGACGCCGATCTCGGCACGGGACAGGCCGTTCATGAAGACGCTGTAGGTCAGGCCGTGCGAACGGGCTGCCGCGTTGATACGGGCAATCCACAGGGCACGGAACTGGCGCTTGCGCTGGCGGCGGTCACGGTAGGCATACTGGCCTGCCTTCATCACCGCTTCGTTGGCGACGCGGAAGACGTTCTTGCGGCGACCGCGATAGCCTTTGGCGGCGTCGAGGATTTTCTTGTGGCTGGCGCGGGCGGTTACGCCCCGTTTGACGCGTGGCATGCTCTTTCTCCTTTATGCGTAGGGCAACATCCGGGCAACCGCTTTGTGGTTGCTGGCGTTGACGGTTTCCATCCCACGGAGCTGACGCTTGCGCTTCGTGCTCTTCTTGGTGAGGATGTGACGCATGAAGGCGTGCGAGCGCTTGAAGCCGCCGCCACCCAGCGCGCGGAAGCGCTTGGCGGCACCGCTCTTGCTTTTCATCTTGGGCATGATGCTTTCCTTTATGTCATGTGGCCAGGTGATCCCGCGACGCGGAATGCTTCACCAACCCGACCCCACTTATCCAGCGTTTTCGGTTTGTTCCCAAACCAGGACACGCTGATCCCGTGAAACCCGTTCAGGCCTTGGCCGGAACCTTTTTCTTCGGTGCCAGCATCATCACAAGCTGGCGACCTTCCATCTTCGGGAACTGCTCGACGACAGCGTGTTCCGCCAGATCCGCCTCGACCCGTTTCAGCTGGGCCATGCCGATTTCCTGGTGAGCCATTTCGCGGCCCCGGAAACGCAGCGTGATCTTGGTTTTATCGCCTTCTTCCAGAAACTTGATCAGGTTGCGAAGCTTGATCTGGTAATCGCCCTCGTCCGTACCGGGACGAAACTTGATTTCCTTGATCTGCACCTGCTTCTGCTTCAGCTTGGCTTCGTGCTGTTTTTTGCTTTCCTGGTACTTGAACTTGCCATAGTCCATGATCTTGCACACAGGGGGCTGTGCCATGGGGGCAATCTCAACCAGATCCAGATCCGCTTCTTCTGCCTGGCGCAAGGCATCGTAAAGTTTCACGATGCCCAGCTGTTCACCTTCCGAACCGACCAAACGCATTTCTGACGCGGTAATTTCGCCATTGATGCGTGTCTGCTTCTTTTCTGTCGCGATGAGCCGTTCTCCTAATTCCAACCCCGGCGGGCTACGCCGGGTCTATCCAGCCAGAAATAAATAAGGCGCGGGTGACTCACCCGACGCCTTGTCTGACCACCGTTAATTTCGCGCCTGAATTTCGGCATTCAGCCGCGCAATGAAGTCATCCACATTCAACGCCCCCAGTTCCTGATTGCCCCGCGCCCGGACGGAAACTGTACCGGTTTCCATTTCCTTGTCGCCAACCACCAGCAAATAAGGCAGCTTTTGCAAGCTATGTTCCCGGATTTTATAGGTAATTTTGTTGTTGCTCAAGTCTGACGCCGCACGGATGCCTGCGGCACGCAGTTTGGCGACCACGGCATTGACGTAATCCGACTGTTTGTCGCTGATGTTCAACACCATCGCCTGCACCGGCGCGAGCCAGGTCGGGAAATTACCGGCGTGGTGCTCGATCAGGATACCAATGAAGCGCTCCATCGAGCCGAGGATGGCACGGTGCAGCATCACCGGGATCTTGCGACTGTTGTCCTCGGTGACGTATTCCGCGCCGAGCCGCACCGGCAGGTTGAAGTCGAGCTGGATCGTGCCGCACTGCCATAGGCGGCCGAGCGTGTCTTTCAGCGTGAATTCGATCTTGGGGCCATAGAACGCGCCTTCGCCGGGTTGCAGATCGAACGCGAGGCCGTTCTTTTCCAAAGCAGCGGCGAGCGCGGCTTCGGCGCGGTCCCAGCTTTCGTCCGAGCCGACACGCTTTTCCGGGCGCGTCGAGAGCTTGACCAAAACATCGTTGAAACCAAAGTCGGCGTAGACCTTCTGCAGCATGACGATGAAGTCGGCGACCTCGGTCTCGACCTGTTCTTCCATGCAGAAGATGTGCGCGTCGTCCTGGGTGAAGCCGCGCACGCGCATGATGCCGTGCAGCGCACCCGAGGGTTCGTTGCGGTGGCACGAACCAAACTCGGCCAGCCGCAACGGCAATTCGCGGTACGAATGCAGGCCCGAATTGAAAATCTGCACGTGGCCCGGGCAGTTCATCGGCTTCACCGCGTAGTCGCGGTTTTCCGACGCCGTGGTGAACATGTTGTCGCGGTAGTTGTCCCAGTGGCCGGATTTTTCCCACAGGCTCCTGTCCATCACCGCCGGCGTGCGCACTTCCTGGTAGCCGTAGTCGACGAACTTCTGTCGCATGTACTGCTCGATCTGCTGCCAGACGATCCAGCCCTTGGGGTGCCAGAACACCATGCCCGGCGCTTCTTCCTGCATGTGCAGCAAATCGAGCTGCTTCGCGAGTTTGCGGTGGTCGCGCTTTTCGGCTTCTTCCAGGCGATGCAGGTAGGCTTCGAGGTCTTCCTTCTTCGCCCACGCCGTGCCGTAGATGCGTTGCAGCATCGGATTCTTCGAATCGCCGCGCCAGTAGGCACCGGCAAGTTTCATCAGTTTGTAGGCACGGGGCAGCTTACCGGTGGACGGCAGGTGCGGGCCACGGCAGACGTCGAACCAGTCGCCCTGGCGGTAGATGCTGAGTTCTTCGCCAGGCTGGATGATGTCCTCGATGATCTGTACCTTGTACGACTCGCCGAGATCCGCAAAGGCCTTTTTCGCGGCCTCGCGCTCCCAGACCTCGCGCTGAATGGGCAGATCGCGCTTGACGATCTCGTCCATGCGTTTTTCGATGGCGACGAGGTCTTCCGGCGTAAAGGGCGTGTCGCGCGCGAAGTCGTAGTAGAAGCCGTCTTCGATCGCCGGGCCGATGGTGACCTGTGTGCCCGGGTACAGCTCCTGCACCGCCTGCGCCATCACGTGCGCCGCGTCATGGCGGATGAGATCGAGCGCCTCGGCGTCCTTGGCGGTGACAATGGCGAGCGCCGCGTCCGCCTCGATGCGGTGGCTGGTGTCCACCAGCCTGCCGTCGACCTTGCCGGCCAGCGCAGCCTTGGCGAGACCCGCACCGATGCTGGCGGCAACCTCGGCGACGGTGACCGGCGACTCGAACTGGCGGACCGAACCATCGGGTAGCGTGACGTTGACCATGTTTTCAGACTCCGGAAATGAAAAAAGCGCGGACCGGCCGCGCTTTTCGTGTACTACAGAAAGATGCAGATATGCCTGCAAACCGCAATGCGCCGGTGTTTATCCAGGCTGGTTTGATCCAGCCAGCGCCTTGCTAGTTCGCGGTGACATTTCGCAACCTCCAGAGGTCATCCCGACCCGATGAATATTGGTAGGCGCGATTGGACTCGAACCAACGACCCCCACCATGTCAAGGTGGTGCTCTAACCAGCTGAGCTACGCGCCTAATGCGGGGCGCATCATAACCGAAAGCGCGCGCGGCTGTCGAGCGAACGCCAGCTTTTTTCGCGCAATTCAGGCCAGCGGCCAGCGCCGGAGTATGGGGTAATGCGGCCCATCCGCTTCTGGCCGCGATGCGACCAGCACAAAATCCTCTGCACGCCAATGCACCGGCGTGCAGGGAGGTACCTGCCCGCCTGCCGAATGGCGCAGCAGGGTGACGTGCGGCACAAAAGGCCTCGCATCAAAGGACGTGCCCACCTCCCGCAGCGTGTCGCGCAGGCGTTCGACCAGTTCAAGCAGCGGCTTGGACGGGGCACCGCAGCCCAGCCAGCCGACGTGGTTGTGCGGCCAGCAGCCGGCCTGGTCGAGCAGCAACTCAAAGGCGTCGGCGCGCAGGGTGTCGATGCGCGGCAGCAGGGCATCGCACATTTCAGCGGAAGTGTTACCAAGAAACGCCAGGGTGAGGTGCAGGGTGTCGGCGCGCATGCGGCGACCGCCCCAGTGCTGGTGCAGCCATTTGCCGGTGCGGTTGAGCGCGTCGCGCGTGGCGTCGTCGGGCCACAGGGCGAAGAAGATGCGTTGCGCGGTGTCCTTGTCAGCCACGCACGATGAGGCACACCGCCTCGGCGGCGATGCCTTCGCCGCGCCCGGTGAAACCGAGCTTTTCGGTGGTGGTGGCCTTGACGTTGACACGGTCGATGCTCACGCCGAGATCATCGGCGATATGCGTGGTCATGCGGGCGATATGCGGTGCCATTTTGGGTGCCTGCGCGATGATGGTGGCATCGACGTTGGCTGCGACCCAGCCGCGCTGCTTCAATTGTTCGGCAACACGGCGCAGCAGGATGCGGCTGTCGATGTCCTTGAATTCGGCGCTGGTATCGGGAAAGTGGCGACCGATGTCCCCCAACCCTGCGGCACCCAGCAGCGCATCGCAGAGGGCGTGCAGCAGCACGTCGGCGTCGGAATGGCCGGCCAGACCCCGCTCGTAGGGAATGTCGACGCCGCCGACGATGAGCTTGCGGCCTGCGACCATCGCGTGGACGTCAAAACCGTGACCGATACGGAAATCATTCATGGCGAAATTCACTCGTGCATTTTTTTCAGGATCAGGCTGGCCAGTTCCAGATCCTGCGGATAGGTGACCTTGAGGTTGCGGCTGTCGGACTCGACCAGTTTTGGCAGCAGCCCCCGTTGCTCGATCGCCGAGGCTTCGTCGGTCATGTCGCTGCCGGCGGCGCGCAGGGCAGCGGTCAGCGTGCCGTGGCGAAACATCTGCGGCGTCTGCGCCTGCCACAGGCCGGCGCGCGGCACGGTGGCTTCGGCCCGCGCGCCGTTTGATGTGTCGGCCGCAGCACGTTTGAGCGTGTCGGCAACCGGCACGGCCAGCAGCCCGCCGACCGGGTCGTCGGCCACCTCGTCGAGCAGCCTGGTAAGCATCTCGTCCGGCAGGCAGGGCCGCGCGGCGTCGTGCACCAGCACCCAGTCGTCCGGCGCACAAAGATTTGCGATGGCGTCGAGGCCGTTCAGCACGGTTTCGGCGCGAGTCTTGCCGCCGCAGCGCAGCACCTCGATGCGTTCTTCCCAGCCCTGCCATGCATAGTTGTTCCAGCGGCGGTCGGTGGGCGAGAGCACGACAAAAATCCGTTCGATGCGCGGGGCGCGCGCCAGCACCATCATGGCGTGCGCGATCATGGGCACGGCGTTGAGCTCCAGATACTGCTTTTCGACCCTGCCGCCCATGCGGGTGCCCGAGCCCGCGGCAGGAATCAGCGCATAAAATTTCATGATTCGCCTCCCGGCGCGAGCACGTCGCGATTGCCGTTGCTCTGCATCGACGACACCAGGCCGGCGCGTTCCATGTCCTCGATCATGCGCGCGGCGCGGTTGTAGCCGATGCGCAGCTGGCGCTGCACCGAGGAGATCGACGCGCGGCGCGATTTCAGCACGTAGGCCACGGCCTGGTCGTAGAGCGGGTCGGCTTCGGCAGCCTCGCCATATTCGCCGCCGCCCTCGCCGCCTTCTTCCGGCGATTCGAGCACGCCTTCGATGTAGTCCGGCTCGCCCAGCGACTTGAGATAATCGACGACACGATGCACTTCGGCGTCGGACACAAACGCGCCGTGCACGCGGTTCGGCAGCCCGGTGCCGGGCGGCAGGTAGAGCATGTCGCCCTGCCCCAGCAAGGCTTCGGCCCCCATTTGATCGAGAATCGTGCGCGAGTCGATCTTGGAGGACACCTGGAACGCGATGCGCGTGGGGATATTGGCCTTGATGAGGCCGGTAATCACATCCACCGAAGGCCGCTGCGTCGCCAGAATCAGATGAATGCCGGCAGCGCGCGCCTTCTGTGCGAGCCGCGCGATGAGTTCTTCCACCTTCTTGCCGACCACCATCATCAGATCGGCGAGTTCGTCGATCATCACCACGATCATCGGCATGGTGTCCAGCGGCTCGGGGTTGTCCGGGGTGAGGCTGAACGGATGCGTGAGCGGTGTGCCGGCTTTCTTCGCGTCGCGTACTTTCTGGTTGTAGCCGGCGAGGTTGCGCACGCCCACCGCGCTCATCAGTTTGTAGCGCCGTTCCATCTCGGCCACGCACCAGTTGAGCGCGCTGGCGGCCTGTTTCATGTCGGTGACCACCGGCGCGAGCAGGTGCGGAATGCCTTCGTAGATCGACAGTTCCAGCATCTTGGGATCGACCATGATCATGCGCACCGCGCTGGGGTCGGCCTTGTACACCAGCGACAGGATCATGGCGTTGACGCCGACCGACTTGCCCGAACCGGTGGTGCCCGCCACCAGCAGGTGCGGCATCTTGCCAAGGTCCGCCACCACCGGGTTGCCGGCGATGTCCTTGCCGAGCGTCACGGTGAGCGGGCTGGTGCTGTCGGCATAGGCTTTGGAGCCGAGAATCTCGCTCAAGCGCACGATCTGCCGCTTGGGATTGGGAATCTCCAGACCCATGGTGTGCTTGCCGGGAATCGCTTCGACCACGCGGATACTGGTGACCGACAGCGTGCGCGCCAGATCCTTGGCCAGATTGACGATCTGGCTGCCTTTCACCCCCACGGCGGGTTCGATTTCGTAACGGGTAATCACCGGGCCCGGGGAGGCCGACACCACCTTCACCTCGACGCCGAATTCGGCGAGCTTGCGCTCGATCATCAGCGAGGTGAATTCCAGCGCCTCGGGGTTGGCGGTTTCCACGGCCTCATCGGCGGGGTCGAGCAGATGCAGCGGCGGCAGCGGTGAATCCGGTAGATCGGAGAACAGCGGTGCCTGCTTCTCGGCCACGGCGCGCTCCGATTGCGGGATTTCCTTCACCACGGGTTCGATACGAATCGGCGGCGCGTCTTCGATCTTCTTTTTTACAACCTGAACCTTGGCCTCGCGCTTTTGACCCGCCACTTCGCCGAGCTTGCGGTCACGGTACGCCTGCCAGGTCTGGATCGCGCGCCACCACGCGCGCTCGACCCCTTCGCCCGTGCGTTCGGCCATTTCCAGCCAGGACACGCCCGTGAACAAGCTGAACCCCACGGCCATGAACAGCAGCAACAGCAGCGAGCCGCCGGTAAAACCCAGCATGGCCCCCATGCCACCGCCCACACCGGCCCCCAGGACACCGCCCGCCACGTCGGGCAGCCCCACACCCCAGTGCCAGCCACGCAGCCACTCCACCCCGGTGCTGGCAAGCAACAGCAAGCCGAAGCCGCCCAAACGCACGACACGCTGGCGTCGTCCTGCAAGCGGCGTCTCATCCAGATGACGAAACGTATGAATCACATAACCCAGGGCCAGCCCCACCCACCACCACGCAGACAGGCCAAACAGCATTAGCAGAAAATCTGATACCCAGGCACCCATGTGCCCGCCCAGGTTATGCAAGACATCGCCCTGGCCCGTGGTACTGAAGCCGGGATCAGCCACATCGTGCGTCGCCAGAATGGCGGCCAGCAGCAATGCCACAAAGCCGACCAGAATGGCGCGCGCCTCGCGCAGCAGGCGCACCATGCGGGGAGAAAGCGGGGTCGAAGGTCGGGGGGCGGGACGCGCCATGGAATCCTGAAAAAAACTTGAAACAAGCAAAACGACCCCGATTATAAAGGAGCCTACCCGACTCGCAGCGAGGAATAGTCGCCGCAGAGTTTGGTTAGAATCCCTTCTTTATCACTTGCCGGCCAAACCCCATGAGCACCCAACACCACAAACTCGTCATCCTCGGTTCCGGCCCCGCCGGCTACTCTGCTGCGGTGTACGCCGCGCGCGCCAACCTGTCGCCCGTGGTCATCACCGGCATGCAACAAGGCGGCCAGCTCATGACCACCACCGAAGTCGACAACTGGCCGGCCGATGTGGATGGCGTGCAGGGCCCCGAACTGATGGATCGTTTTGAGCGCCACGCCAAACGTTTCAACACCGAGATCATCTTCGACCAGATCCACACCGCCAAGCTCACCGAAAAACCCTTCACGCTCATCGGCGACGCCGGCACTTACACCTGCGACGCGCTGATCATCGCCACCGGTGCCTCGGCCATGTACCTCGGCCTGCCCTCGGAACAGGCCTTCATGGGCAAGGGTGTGTCGGGCTGCGCCACCTGCGACGGCTTCTTTTACAAGAACCAGGACGTCGCCGTGATCGGGGGCGGCAACACGGCCGTCGAAGAAGCGCTGTATCTCGCCAACATCGCGAAACACGTCACCGTGGTACACCGCCGCGACACCTTCAAATCCGAAAAAATTCTGGTCGATCATCTGATGGAAAAGGTCAAGGAAGGCAAGATCAGTCTGAAACTCGACCACACGCTCGACGAAGTGCTGGGTGACAAAACCGGCGTCACCGGGATGCGCATCAAGAGCACCAAAAGCGACACCACCCAAGACATTGCGCTGACCGGCATTTTCATCGCCATCGGCCACAAGCCCAACACCGCCATCTTCGACGGCCAGCTCGAGCTGGAAGGCGGCTACATCGTCACCAAAGGTGGCAACAAGGGCAACGCCACCGCCACCAGCATCGAAGGCGTATTCGCCGCCGGCGACGTGCAGGATCACATCTACCGCCAGGCCGTCACCAGCGCCGGTACCGGCTGCATGGCCGCGCTCGATGCCGAGCGCTACCTTGACGCGCTGGGCAAAGCCTGAGCGCACGCCCGATGCCATGAAGCGCGCCAGCGGCAGCCCGCTCGCCCCCGCCGCCTTTGCGGCGCTGGCGCGTGTGCGCCGCAGTCTGGGCGAGCAGGGAACGCCTTCTGCCCTGCGCCCTGCACCACCCCGCAAAACGCAGGCTCCACCCGACGGCGTCATGCTGTTTCGCCGAGCAGTGGCAGATGCCGTTCCGCTGCCGCCCTCGGGGCGGGCCGAACTCGATCGGCCGCGCCCCAAGCCAAAGGCCCGGCTGCGCCAGGCCGATGAAGCGCAAGTACTGATCGACGCGCTGACTGACCCGTGGGACTGGGAAGCCGCCGTTTCCACCGGTGAGGAACTCTTCTTTGCCCGCCCGGGTGTGCCTGCCGCTGCGATGCGCAAACTGCGACGCGGCGGCTGGGTCATCCGCGCTGAACTCGATCTGCACGGACTGACCGGCATTGAGGCGCGCGTCGCGCTGGCCGCGTTTCTCAATCGCTGCATGAGCGAAGACCGGCGCTGCGTGCGCATCATCCACGGCAAGGGCCTGGGCTCGAAAAACCGCCTGCCCGTCCTGAAAAACAAAGTGCGCCACTGGCTCACGCAACGCGAAGACGTGCTTGCGTTCTGTCAGGCCCGCACCGTCGATGGCGGCGCAGGCGCTGTCGTCGTCTTACTGAAATCATCCACCTGAGGAACCCGCCATGAGCGACCTGAAGATTGCCGACTTTGCCCTCCCCGCCACCGGCAACAGCACGTTCAAACTGTCTGACCAGCGCGGCAAGAATGTCGTCGTCTATTTCTACCCCAAGGACAACACCCCCGGCTGCACCGTCGAAGGCCAGGAATTCCGCGACCTCCATGCCGACTTTGAAAAAGCCGATACCGTCGTCGTCGGCGTCTCGCGCGACAGCCTGACATCCCACGAAGGCTTCAAATCCAAGCAGGGTTTCCCGTTTGAGCTGCTCTCCGACACCGAAGGCACCCTGTGCGAACGCTTTGGCGTGATGAAGCAGAAGAACATGTACGGCAAGCTGGTGCGTGGCATCGAGCGCAGCACCTTCGTGTTCGACAAAACCGGCAAGCTGGTGAAGGAATGGCGCGGGTTGAAAGCACCGGGCCATGCGGCAGAGGTGTTGGGGTTTGTGCAGGGATTGTGAGGCGTGACACCCGGAAGGCGGTCACGGCAGACCAGGATTTTCTCGCCGAGAGAGCCCGGCAAGAAGGCGGCGGCCTGATGTGCCTCACCACCAGCATTGCCGGCGGCACAGACCGCCGGGGTTCATCACGTCAACGAAGGTTCAGCCAGGTCCCCGCGTCAGTTTAAAGGTGCGGTAGCTCAGGCCAGATCCGCCACCAGCGAAGCACGGATGTTGTCACGCAGGACGACAGCCGCAATCGCGCAGGCGGGATGATCGACGCCCACGCGGATGGAGCTGCCCGCCTTGGCCGCTGCAGCGGAGGCGGCGTCGAGTTCAAAACGCAGGAAGTGCACCGATGAGGTTTTTTCCTCGTTTTCGCGGTCCATGTCCTCGTCGGCAATAGCGTAAGCCTTGGGACCTTCGGCCACTTGTACGAATACGCGGTCTTCCACGCCTTTGAGTTTGGACAGCTCGACTTTGCGCACGTCGGGATCGGGGTATTCGATCATCATCGTCGCCTTCCAGTTGCTGCCATCCGGCACCAGCGGATTGTAGGCGTCGAGTTCGTCCTGGATGCCCGATTCTTCAAACGTGCGCTCGGCGCGCAGCATTTCCTGAATCTGGTAACGCATGGTTTTTTCGTCTTCGAAATGCAGGCTGATGTGCTCGCCCAGCGGTACGAAGCGGTTCTTCTTGTGCGCGATGATTTCGGTGCGGAAGCTGGCGCGGATTTTTGAATACGCTTCCAGCGTCATCAGACTTTCACGGGTGATGTGCGGCATGAGGCTTCTCCTTCTGTCAGTGCGGGCTCAAAGGCCGTAGGCAATGCGCATGAGCGTGATCGGGTGCTCTTTTTCTGCGGTTGCGCCCTCCCCCATGCCTTGCAGGATGTGGCGGGCGGCAATCGCGCAGTCCGAGCTCACGTAGTCGGGCTGCGGTTCGGCCATCTGGCGGAACACGGGCTTGCCGATCTTCATGGATTTGTCGAACCACTCGGTTTTCACGCCCCAGGTGCCGTCGTGGCCTGAGCAACGTTCGACCATGTGCACATTGGCTCCCGCGAGTTGCAGCGCATCACGCGTCTTGTTGCCGATGTTCTGCACGCGCTGGTGACACGGCACGTGGTACGACACCTTACCCAGCGGCTTGTTGAAATCGGTCTTGAGCAGGCCGTCCACATTGCGCGCCATCAGGTATTCAAACGGATCCCACATGGCGGCTTTCACGGCCTGCACGTCGGCGTCGTCGGGGAACATGAGCGGCAGTTCCTGCTTGTACATCAGCGTGCACGAGGGCACGGCGGTGAGGATGGCGTAACCTTCGCGCGCCAGTTTGGCCAGATGCGGAATATTGGTTTCTTTGAGTTTTTGCACCGCTTCCAGGTCGCCCAGTTCCAGCTTGGGCATGCCGCAGCAGGCTTCTTTCTCGACCAATACGGCGGGGATTTCGTTGTGCGCCAGAATTTTCAGCAGGTCGTGGCCGATGCCGGGTTCGTTGTAGTTCACGTAGCAGGTGGCGTAGATGGCGACCTTGCCGGGCGTTTTGGTGCCGGCTTTAGCCGGAAAATCGCCGTTGGGTTTGGCGGTGGAACGGAACTTGGCGCTGTCGTATTCGGGCAGGATGCGGTCAGCGTGAATGCCCAGGTTTTTGTCGAGCAGTTTGCGCACGGGCGCGCTCTTCAGCGAGGCGTTCACGGCCTGCACCACCACGGGAATCGAGGCGAGCTTGCCCATCGCGTCGGTGCTGGACAAGAGCTTGTCGCGGAAGGTGGTCTCACCCTTTTTGAACTTGATGGCCTTGGCGCGCAGCATGGTGTGCGGGAAATCGAGATTCCACGGATGCGGCGGCACATACGGGCATTTGGTCATGTAGCACAGGTCGCACAGGTAGCATTCGTCGACTACTTTCCAGTAGTCCTTCTTCTCGATGCCATCCACTTCCATGGTGGGCGATTCGTCGACCAGATCGAACAGCGTGGGAAACGCGGTGCACAGCGACACGCAGCGGCGGCAGCCGTGGCAGATATCGAAAATGCGTTCGAGTTCGTGATTGAGCGAATCCTCGCTGTAGAAATCGGGATTCTTCCAGTCGAGCGGGTGGCGGGTGGGGGCTTCGAGGCTGCCTTCGCGGGTGCTCATTGTGGCTCCAGGTATTGGTATGGGGACGGCTAAAGGATACTGTGGCTCAAAAAAAGCGGGCCGCATGCGACCCGCTTTTTTGCTCGGGCAGAATTACGCGCCCAGGCTGTCCAGCGTTTTCTGGAACTTGTTGGCGTGCGAACGCTCGGCCTTGGCCAGGGTTTCGAACCAGTCGGCGATTTCGTCGAAGCCTTCAGCGCGCGCATCCTTGGCCATGCCCGGGTACATGTCGGTGTACTCGTGGGTTTCGCCGGCGATGGCGGTTTTCAGGTTATCGGCGGTGGGGCCGAAGGTCATGCCGGTGGCGGGGTCGCCGCACTTTTCCAGGTACTCGAGGTGGCCGTGCGCATGGCCGGTTTCGCCTTCGGCAGTGGAACGGAAGACGGCAGCCACGTCGTTGTAGCCTTCCACGTCGGCTTTTGCTGCGAAGTAGAGGTAACGGCGGTTGGCCTGGGATTCGCCAGCGAAGGCATCCTTCAGGTGGGTTTCGGTTTTCGAGCCTTTGAGTTGCATAACCTGATCTCCATATTGTTTAAGTCAGTGCCTTGCGGCGGGGTTTTCCTGTCTGTCGCCGATTGAAAACGACAGGTAGAAACGCAGCGTTTAGACTAAGTCTAAAACCTGAACGCAGAATAATCCTGTGCCCATGACACTGTCAACCTTTGGCGCTGCATTTGCTTGAAAATGCGCGGGGGTTCCCTATAAAAGCACAGGTTCATCGCTGCTTATCCCCGCACCGCTTGTACATCCGCGATCAACGCATCATCCCGCCTTGCAGGTAAACTTTACAGCCTGACCGGAGACAGCCATGACTACCGACAACAAAACCGACGCCGAATGGCGCGCCACACTCACACCTGAGCAATACCGCATTCTGCGCGAGAAAGGTACCGAACGCGCCTTTACCGGCCAGTACTGGGATCATCACGCGCGCGGGGCGTATCGCTGCGCCGCCTGCGGCGAACCGCTGTTCGATTCGTCGACCAAGTTCGATTCCGGCACGGGCTGGCCCAGCTTCTATCAGGCGCTGAAGCCGGGTGCCGTGGCAGAAAAAACCGATACTACCCACGGCATGGTGCGCACCGAAGCGCTCTGCCACAAGTGCGGTTCGCATCTGGGCCATGTGTTTCCCGACGGCCCCGCGCCCACCGGGATGCGCTACTGCATCAATTCGGCTTCGCTCCAGTTCGAAGAAGCCGACCCCAACAAAAACCAGGACTGAACCTTGCGTATTTTTGACGCCCGCGTGACGGCGCTCGACGCCGCCACACCCAGTATTCGCACGCTGCGGCTGGCCATCGACGACCCGGCCTTCCGCTTTCTGCCGGGGCAATGGGTGGATCTGTCGGTCGAGATCGACGGCGAAGTACAGACCAGCGGCTATTCGGTCACCACCTCGCCGCTCTACGGCGGCGAGATCGAGCTGGCCATCAAGGCCAGCAGCAAGCATCCGGTTGCGCGCTGGGTGCACGAGCGCGGGATGGTGGGCGATACGGTTCGCGTTTCACAGGGACAAGGGCCGTTCGTCTACCTGCCCGAGATGAGCGAGAACCTGGTGCTGATCGGCGGCGGCGTGGGTGTCACCCCCCTGCTTTCGATCTTCCGCCATGTACGGGATGCCGCGTTACCTACCCAGGCCCACCTGCTCTACAGCGTGTCGGACAGCCGCGAGATCCTGTTCCGCGACGAACTCGATGCGGCCGTGCGCGACTACGCCAACCTGCACGTAAGCGTCACCGTCACCCAGCCCGACCCGCGCTGGCACGGCCTCACCGGGCGCATCGACCCGGCCAAGCTGCATGCCCTGCATGTACCCGACGATACGCTCTATTACCTTTGCGGCCCCAAGGGCATGGTCGAGGACATGAGCGCGCTGCTGCACGACCAGGGCGTGCCGATGAACCGCATCATTTTTGAAAAGTGGTGGTAGCGCTTTTCGACTATTAAGCGCTGCGTCCGGACTGTGTAAGGTTCGGTCACGACAGCTATCAGGAGACTTTCCATGCGCATTTTTCCCCTGCTCGCCGCCCTCGCCTTTAGCACGGCCGTCGTCGCCGGCCCCACAGATACCGTCCGCACCTATCCCGCGCAGAAAGTCGCGGCGTCCACCTGGGTGATCCACGGCCCTCAAGGTTTGCCGTCGGTGAAGAACCAGGGTTTCATGAACAACCCGGCCTGGGTAGTGACGAAAGACAGCGTAGTGGTAATCGACCCGGGCTCCAGCGTGCAGGCCGGCCGCATGGTCGTCGCGCAGATCAAGAAAGCGACCAGACTACCGGTCACCCACGTGTTCAACACCCACGTCCACGGCGACCACTGGCTGGGCAACCACGCCATCCTCGAAGCCTGGCCTGGTGCCACGATCATTGCCCACCCCGATATGATCCGCGTGGCAAAAGAAGGCGCAGACGCTTTCTGGCTCAAGCTCATGTCCGACATGACCCAGGGCTATACCGACGGCACCCGCGCCGAGATTCCTGCCGTGGCGACCGCCGACGGCCAGGAATTCAAAATCGGCGGCAAGACCTTCCGCATCCACGCCTCGAATGACGCGCACAGCAAGACCGACGACATGATCGAAGTCGTCGAGGACCGCATTCTCTTCACCGGCGACAACGTGCTTTCACGCCAGGTGATGAACTTGCGCGACGGCACCTTCAAGGGCGTGATGAACGCCACCGACCGCGCGCTGGCCGTGAATGCCAAAACCTATGTGCCCGGCCACGGCAAGAGCGGCGACCGCAAATTCGTCGAAGAGCAAAAAGCCTGGTTCGGCATCCTGCTGCCCGAAGTGCGCCGCCTGTACAACGAAGGCAAGAGCGATTTCGAGATGAAGCCGGTGCTGGCCGAAAAACTGAAGGCCTACAAAAACTGGGCGGAGTGGGATCTGAACCTGGGCCCGCAGATCAGCCTGGCAATTCTGGAAGTCGAGCAGGAATAAACCAAGGTTTTATTCAGGCAGCCGGCTGACGCTGGCGAGATGTCCCGGTTGCCACTCGCCGTCTAGATTCACCCACTCCACCCGTTCGCCAACCATGCGCACCACCGCTGGCAAACGGTTATCCCCTGTATCCGAAAACTCGAAGCGGAAGTCGCGCTGGAATACCAGTTGGCCCTGGCCGTTGCGCGCCAGGCGGGTGCGGGTCTGCGCCACGCTTTCATCGAGAAACTGCACGCCCGCGCTCTGACAGGCGCGGCGACCGGCGGCTATGGCCTGCTCGCGCGCGTGCATCCCGGCGTACCAGTACCAGGCAAGTAGCGCAAAAACCGCCAGCAGGCCCAGTTCCCAGCTCACTGCCCGGCCGTTTCGGGTTTGGGCGGCGAGCGGAACAGCGCGGCCACCTGTTTGCGCGGGCCGCTGCGGGCCGGGGCCACTGCGGGGGCGTCGGCCCGCCCGCTGTCCGGCTCGTAGGGTGCGTCGAAGAGTGCGTCACGCGGCGCAGCGGGTTTGCTGCGCGGGGCATGTTCAGTGCGCTCGGCACGCTCGCTGCGTGCGGGCCGCTCGCCACGTTCAGTGCGTTCGGGGCGATCCCGGCGCTCGCCGCGCGGCGGGCGCGCATCGTAGGCCGGCATGTCGGCGGCACCGGGTTCAAAGCCGGGCACCATCACGGCTTCGATCGCCGAACCGATGAGTTTTTCGATGTCCTTGAGATAGCGCGTCTCCGATTCGCTCACCAGCGAAATGGCCTCGCCCTTGGCTCCGGCGCGGCCGGTGCGGCCGATGCGGTGGACGTAATCTTCGGCGTTGTGCGGCAGGTCGTAGTTCACCACGAAGGGCAGCGCTTCGATGTCGATGCCGCGCGCGGCCACGTCGGTGGCGACGAGTACGCGGATGCTGCCGGTCTTGAAAGCGTCGAGTGCTTTCATGCGTTCCTGCTGGGTCTTGTCGCCGTGGATGGCGTCGGCGTGCAGGCCCAGCTTGTTGAGTTCGTTGGCGAGCCGGTTGCAGCCCAGTTTCGTCCCGGTGAACACCAGCACCTGGCTGAGATCGCGGCTTTTGATGAGGTGCGAGAGCAGTTGCCGTTTGCGTTCGTGATGCACCGGATGCACCACCTGGGTGACCGTCACCGCCGTGGTGTTGCGCGCCACTTCGATGAAAGTAGGCGCGTTGAGAATGCTGTCGGCGAGCTTGCGGATTTCTTCCGGGAAGGTGGCCGAGAACATCATGTTCACGCGGTTTTCAGGCAGCAGCGCAACGATGCGTTTCAGGTCAGGCATGAAGCCCATGTCCAGCATCCGATCGGCTTCGTCGAGCACCAGCGTGTTCACCTGCGTCAACGACAGCGTCTTGTTCTGCACGTGGTCGAGCAGGCGGCCCGGCGTGGCGACGAGCACTTCGATGCCGGTCTTGAGGATGGGAATCTGCGTGTTGATATTGACCCCGCCGTAGACCACCAGCGAACGGATCGGCACGTGCTTGCAGTAGGCGTGAATGCTTTCTTCGACCTGGATGGCGAGTTCGCGCGTGGGGGTGAGGATGAGCGCGCGGATGGGATGCTTGGCCGGCGAGGTGCTGGTGTTGGCAAACGGCAGCAAGCGCTGGATCAGCGGCAGCGCAAAGGCGGCGGTCTTGCCGGTGCCGGTCTGTGCCGCGCCGAGGATGTCGCCGCCGTGCATGGCCAGCGGGATCACCCGCTCCTGAATCGGCGTCGGGGTGGCGTAGCCCATGTCATCGAGGGCGCGCAGGATGTCGGGCGCGAGCCCGAGTTCGGCAAAAGTGGTCAAAGTCTTATCCAATCGAAACCATTCGTCTGGCACGCTACGCGCACGTCGTTTGAGTGGCAACCCAGCACGTTCGCCAGCGCTGCTTGTGCCAGCGTGTCCGTGTTGTTTTTTTTAGAAACGTGCGCGGCCATCACGCACTGCAATTTATCGTGCTTGATTGTGTTCAGCAGCCCGGCTGCCTGGCCGTTCTCCAGGTGGCCGAAACGCCCGCCCACGCGACGCTTGAGACTCGCCGGGTACGGCCCGTTTTCGAGCATGTCGGCGTCGTGGTTGCATTCCAGCACCAGCGCATCGACGCCCGCCAGCATGGTTTCCACGTGCGGCGTCACGCAGCCCAGGTCGGTCAGCACGCCGAGCCGGCGGTTGCCGTCGCCGAACACGAACTGCACCGGCTCGCGGGCGTCGTGCGGCACCGGAAACGGCTGGATTTCGAGCGCGTCGATAGCAAAAACCGCGTGGCTGTCGATCACCCGCACGTCCACCCTGTCGAGATCCTGCGCCATGCGCCGGGTGCCGGCGGTAAGCCACACCGGCAAACCAAACTTGCGCGCCAGCCGCCCTACTCCGCCGATGTGGTCGCTGTGTTCGTGCGTGACCACGATGCCGGCCAGCTCGCTGGCCTGCACACCCTGCCGCGCCAGCCGCGCCACACAATCTGCCAGACCAAATCCGCAATCGAGCAGCACGCGTGTATCGCCGGCTTCGACCACGAGGCCGTTGCCTTCGCTGCCGCTGCCCAGGCTACAGAAGCGCACCGCGCGCGCCTTACTTCAGTTCCTTGTGCAGCAGGTTGACGATGCGGCTTTGCGTGCCGGCATCCGCGCCCGTCACGACCACGCGCGACTTGTCACCGGATTCCTCGCTCACCACCACCTGCACCTGCGGCGAGGTCTGCGGCTTCTTGCTCTTCCAGAACGCAAACTTGGCGAGAATGCCGTCGTCGCGCTTGCTGTCGTTGTCGGCTTCCGGGTCGATGTAGCGCACGAAGTACACGCCCTTGGAACGGTCGCGGTCTTCGACGGCAAAACCGACACGGTCGAGTGCAAGGCCGACGCGACGCCAGGCGCGGTCGAAACTTTCGTCCATTTCCAGCGTGCTGGCACCGCCGGCCTTGACGATGCGCGCCTGCTCGGTGGTCTGCTGTTTGGCCAGCAGGGTGTCGGCGCGTGCGTTTTCCACGCCAAAGCGCAGCATCAGCCGGCGCAGCATTTCGGCTTCGAGTTCGGGGTCGGCCGGGCGCGGCTGCCACACGGTCTTGTCTTTGCCTTCGGTGGCGAACACTTCGATCATGCCGCGATGGCTGAGATAGATCTCGGTGCCGTCCTTACCCTGCTCGATGCGGGTGCGGAACTTGTCGCGTTCGGCGGTGGAGTACAGGCCGTCGAGCACCTTGCCGAGGGTGCGGCGGATGGCGTCCTGCGGAATCTTGGCGCGGTTCTCTGCCCAGTCGGTTTCGATCACGCCGGTTTCGGGCGATTCGATGTTGACGATGAAGCCGGTTTCCTGCCAGAAATCCTTGATTACCGGCCATACCTGCTGCGGCGTGGCGTTGACGACCAGCCAGCGCTGGGTGCCAGCGCGCTCGATGCGGGCCTTGTCCTGCGCCGGCAGCAGGGTCTGCGTGCCGGCGGGGGCCACCTTGCGCTCTTTGTCGTAGGTCGACAGGGTGGCGGTGCCGCCGCCCTGGGTGTCAGGGATGGCGTAGCGGTTGTCGGAGGACGGCGCGACGAGATCGGGCGGCAGTTCCAGCGTGGGCGCTTTCTGCGCCGATTTGTAATCGATCTTTTTGGTTTCGATGATGCCGCAGCCCGCAACCAGCGAGGCAGCCAGAACAAGAGACAGGGTACGCATGAGCATCCTTTTTTTACATCAGACCGGCGTGGCGCATCGCCTCGCGCAGGGTTTCGTGGTGCGCTGCGGACAGCGGGGTAAGCGGCAGGCGCAGTCCGGCGGACATGTGCCCCAGCTGCGACACCGCCCACTTGGCGGGAATCGGGTTGGCTTCGACGAAGAGCTTGCTGTGCAGCGGTAACAGCAGATTGTTGATTTCACGACCGCGCGCAAGGTTCCCCGCAAACGCGGCTTCGCACAGTTGGTGCATCAGTTTCGGCGCGACGTTGGCGGTGACCGAAATCACGCCGTGCCCCCCCAGCAGCATGAACGGCAAGCCCGAGGCGTCATCCCCGCTGTACAGCGCAAAATTGGCCGGCGCGCGCCGTAGCAGGTCGGAGGCGCGCTCCATGTTGCCGGTGGCATCCTTCAGACCGATCACGCCGGGCACCTGGGCCAGACGCAGCGCGGTGTCGTTCGACAGATCGGCCACGGTGCGGCCGGGCACGTTGTAGAGAATCAGGGGCAGATCGACCGACTCGGCAATTTTCTTGTAATGCTGGTACAGGCCTTCCTGCGTGGGCTTGTTGTAATAGGGCACGACCGACAGGCCGGCTGCTGCGCCCGAGGCTTTGGCGCAGGCGGTGAGCTCGACCGCCTCGCGGGTGGAGTTGGCACCGGTACCGGCAATCACCGGCACGCGGCCCGCCACCTGTTCGACCGTGGTGCGGATCAGCTGGCAGTGCTCGTCAAAATCGACCGTGGGCGATTCGCCCGTGGTGCCGACGATGACGATGCCGTCGGTGCCTTCGGCGATGTGCCAGTCGATCAGGCGACGCAGCGCGTCGAGGTCGATCGCGCCGTCTTCCGACATGGGGGTGACAAGAGCGACCAGACTGCCCCGAATCATTTTCATTTCCGACATGGTGGTTCCGCGTGCCCGAACCGGGCGGGATGAACGATAAATCGCAGCATTTTAATCCAAAGCGCCGCCCGCCACCCTACCGGACACGGGTCAATGCTTCTAGCCACACGCTCAGCTGGGTGAGTCCTTCGCCCACACCCCGCGCGATCAGCGGCACGGCCAGGATCCACGCCGCCAGCAGGCCCACGGCGGCCAGGCTCAATCCCATCGAGAACATGTCCAGCCCGGGCGTGGTGCGTGCGAGCACAAACAGCGCAAGCTGGATCAGGAGCGCCAGCGCCAGCAATGGCAGGGCCAGCGCCGCGCCGGTGGCAAACAGCCAGCCGGCGGATTCGCCGAGACTGCGCAGGCCGTCCGCCCCCGGCAGCGTTGCCAGCGGCATCACCACAAAACTTTCTCGCAATGCGGCAACCACCAGTAGATGCCCGCCAGCGCCCATAAACGCCAGCAGCGCCAGCCAGCCAGCCAGTGCCCGCCAGGGAGCGTCCGACGTTGCGCCCTGCTCGGGCGTAAGCGTCAATAAACCGGCGGTTGCAGTGTGGCCCGTCCACAGCACGATCAGCCGCGCCAGGGCGAAGACAACCGCGACCATCAGCGCCAGCCCGGCACCCCAGAGGATTTCCAGCGCGAGCATGGGCAGTACGGCCACACCCAGCGCCGGCGCGGGAGGTGCCCCCAGCCCCGGGGCCAGCGCGGCGGCGAGCGCGGCGGCGAGCATCAGTCGTCCGCCCACCGGCAGACGCGTCAGCAGCGGATCGAACAGCGCCCACCCGGCCAGCCGCGCAAAGGCAAACACCCAAGCCATCAGCGCGGCTTCGGTCAGCGGCATCATTCGATCAACGCGGGAAAATCGGTGAGCAACGTGCGGGCAAAATCGACGACGAGGCCGCTCATCCAGCCCCCCAGCAGTGCCAGCACCAGCCCCACCACGATGAGCTTGGGCACGAACGAAAGCGTGGGTTCGAGGATTTGCGTGGTCGCCTGGAACAAGCTGATGACGAAGGCCACCGCCAGCGCCGCCAGCAGCACGGGGGCGGCCACGGTCAGCGTGAGCCAGAGCGCGTCGCGGGCGAGCTCTTCCATCAGAAACTCCCCAGGAGGGAGCCGACCAGCAGATGCCAGCCGTCCACGGCCACGAACAGCAGCAGTTTCAGCGGCAGCGAAACCAGTTGCGGCGGCAGCATGATCATGCCGAGCGCGGTGAGCACGGCGGCCACGACCAGGTCGATGACAAGGAACGGCAGGATGACCATGAAACCGATCTGGAAGGCCGTTTTCAGTTCGCTGGTGAGGAAAGCCGGAGCCAGCGCGGCAAGCGGCAGGGTTTCTGCACGCTTGAGATCGATTCCGGCCTGCGTGCCGGCGAGCGCGTCATTTCCCAGAAACAGCGCCAGGTCTTCGGCGCGGGTCTGCCGCAGCATGAAGGACTTGAGGGGTTCCGCCGCACGCTCCGCCGCGTCGTTGAATTCCAGCGTGCCCGACAGATAAGGCTGATACGCCTCGGCGTCGATTTTTTTCAGCGCGGGCATCATCACAAAAATCGTCAGCAGCACCGCGAGGCCCGTGAGCACCAGATTCGGCGGCGCATGGCCCACCCCCAGGCCCTGCCGCAGCAGGTATAGCACCACCGCGATGCGTGCGAACGCCGTGAAGGCCAGCAGCAGCGACGGCAGAAACGGGAACAGCAGCAGCCAGGGCAGGCTCGCACCCGGCACGCCGATGACCTGCCCGCCCGCCCCCGGCGTAACAGCCAGCAGCGGCACGCTGGGGTCGGCAGCAAACGCTGGCACGCCAAGGCTGGCCAGCAACAGCGCGATCAGCAGGGGGATCGGGGCGATCGCGCTCATGGGGCCGTGCTTTCGCTGTTGGCCGGTTTGGGCAGGCTGTGCAGCAGACGCACATTGCCGCCCCCCACGCCCAGCACAACCCAGGTATCGGCCACCTCGACGACGACCACGCGCTCTCGCGCGCCCACGGCGGTCGAACCGACAAGTTTGACGACGCCCTGCGCTGCCATGCCGGGCAAATAGCGGCGGGCCAGCCACGCCAGCGCGATGAAGCCGCCCAATATCAGCGCCAGCGCAAGCAGCACGGTCAGCGTGCTGCCCACGGCGTCCGTCGCTGCAAAAGCCGGTGCGGGCAGCACCAGCACCCCTACTCCTGCCAGTTTCATGATGCGATGACCTCCCTGGTCCAACGCTGCATCTCTGCCTTCGATGCGGGTAGCGCGAGCGCGAGCACCGGGTGCGAACAAGATTCCGGCAACCGCCAGGCCAAGGCAGCCGGTAGTTCTACAGGCGTGTCGAGCCAGCACTCGGCGAGAACGGCATCCAGCGTGCGCAGCAAGGCGGGCGGCACGTATTCGTCGTTGCTCTGCATGCAGCCCAAGCCTGTACCGCCGCCGGCACCGCCCAGCCGACGGCTCAGCCATATCCCGGCAAGCTCGCGCCCCACCTGCCAGTGTGGCCGGTTAACGGGCCCGGCGGCCCAATCGGCGGGCACAAGTTGCAGCGGTTCACGCAGCCGGGCACGCAGTGTGCGCGCGATCTGCCGGCCCAGATGAAGGGCGAACCCTGCGCTGCCGGCCCGCGCAGACCGGGCATCCAGAACGGGCAAGGGGGTCGCCAGGAAAGCCTGTTCTTCGGCAGACAGATCGAGCAACGGCATCAGCGCCCCCGTCCCCGTTCCTGCCAGTGCATGCGCTCTACCAGCTCGTCATGCTGACGCTGTTCCAGGCGACGCTCGGCCACGGCCACCGCTGCCTGGTGACGGGCATGCAGGAGCCGCAGCGCCTTGACGCGGTTTTCTTCCGCCAGCCAGGCGTCGAGCCTGGCCTGCCACTCGGCGCGGGCGGCGTCGATGGCGGCCTGTGCGGCCTGCATTTCTGCCGCCTGCGCCTGCTGCAATCGACTGGCTTCGCGTACCTTCGCCGCCGGCGCGCCGCTCTTGAGATCGAGCGCCAAGAGCGCAATGTGGGCATCGCGCAAGGCGGCAAGCTGCACCTGCCGGCCGCGCGCGCGCAGCCACACGCCGTGCGCCTGCTTCACCCCGCGCGACAGCGTTTCGCTGCGCCGTTCGGCAAGCTGGAGCACGTGGGCGAGTGCGAAGGCTTTCATTCCAGCACCCCGGCCAGCGCGTCGCGCGCGTCGTCGAGCGTGGCGCGTTCGCGCATCCCCTGCATCAGATAGTGCTGCATGCGCGGGTACAGCCGCACGCCTTCGTCCAGCACCACGTCGGCCCCCGGCACGTACGCGCCCACGGCCAAGAGGTCGCGGCTGCGCATGTAGCGCGAATACAGGTACTTGAAGCGGCGCGTGCGCTCCAGCGCCTCGTCGGACAAGAGATCCGGCTGGGCGCGGCTGATCGAGGCTTCAACGTCGATCGCGGGATATTGCCCGGCGTCGGCCAGATCGCGGGAGAGCACGATGTGGCCGTCGAGGATCGCGCGCGCGGCGTCGGCGATGGGATCCTGCTGGTCGTCGCCTTCCATCAGCACGGTAAAAAACGCGGTGATCGACCCGCTGCCGCTGCGCCCGTTGCCGGCGCGCTCGGCCAGTTGCGGCAGCTTGGCAAACACCGACGGCGGATAGCCCTTGGTGGCGGGCGGCTCACCAATCGCCAGCGCCACCTCGCGCTGCGCCATGGCGTAGCGCGTGAGCGAGTCCATGATGAGCAGCACGTGCTTGCCCTGGTCGCGGAAATATTCCGCAATCGACATGGCGTACGCCGCACCGTTGAGACGCATCAAGGGCGGGTGGTCGGCGGGCGCGGCTACCACCACCGCGCGCGCCATGCCCTCGTTACCAAGAATGCGGTCGATGAATTCTTTCACTTCGCGGCCGCGTTCGCCGATGAGGCCGACCACCACCACGTCGGCTTCGGTGTAGCGCGCCATCATGCCGAGCAGCACACTCTTGCCGACGCCGCTGCCGGCGAACAACCCGAGCCGCTGCCCGCGCCCCACCGTGAGCAGGCCGTTGATCGCGCGCACGCCCACATCCAGCGTCTGCCGGATCGGCGCGCGTTCGAGCGGGTTGATCGGCCGGCTGTAGAGCGGCACCCGGCGTTCCAGCGACAGCGAGCCCATGCCGTCGAGCGGCCGCCCCGCGCCGTCGAGCACGCGGCCGAGCAGCCGCTCGCCCACCGGCACCTGGCGCACGCGGTCCTGCGCGCGGCGGCGCGGAATGTAGCGCAGGCCCAGCCGTGGCGGCTGCGCCGCCATCGGGTTATCGGGGATCACACGCGCACCGGGCATCACGCCGTAAATGTCGGTGGCCGGCATGATGAACAGGCGGTCGCCGGCAAAGCCCGCCACTTCGGCTTCGATGCTCTGTCCGCCGGGAATCTGGATATGGCACTGGCTGCCCACCGGCAGCCGCAGGCCCACGGCTTCCATCACCAGCCCGGAGACGCGCGTGAGCCGGCCGCTGGTGGCAATCGGCGTCGCCCAGCTGACTGCCCGACGGCAGTCGGCCAGGTATTCGCGCAGTTTGACGGTGCGGTCGGCCATGCCTATTCGAGCCAGTTGAGGTTGGAACCGAGCACCTGCACCACCTGCCGCCAGCGCGCCTGGAGCGTGGCGTCGAGATCGCCCTGCGAGGTTTCGATGAGGCAGCCGCCGCGCACGATGCGCGCGTCTTCGACGATGCGCAGGCGCGATTTGTCGAGCACGCCTTCAAGATGCGGCCGCACCAGCGCGGCGTCGTCCGGGTTCAGCAGCAGGCGCGATTCGCGCGTGGTTTCGGCCATTTGTTTGAGCGCGAGGTTCACCACGTCGAGCAGGCGTTCGGGCCGCGCGGCGAGTTCGCCCGCCACCACCTGCCGCGCCACGTCGAGCGCGAGTTCGAGCACCATGTCGGCAAGCCGGAAATCGAGGTTGTCGAGCGTGGACGAAAAACTCTCGGCCAGCTGGCGCATCCGCGCGGCGCTTGCCTCAATTTCGGCGCGCCCGGCAGCCAGCCCTTCGGCAACGCCCTCGGCGCGCGCCGCTTCACGCAGACGCGCACATTCGGCAGCCGTATCCTCAACCGGCGCGGGCGCAGTCGCCGGTATGACCGTCGCAGGCGATTCCCATTGGTCGAATGCCGACGGCGCATCGTCGCGCGTACTCATGCCAGGGCCTCCTCCTCGAACCGGATCGCGCCTTCGGCGACCAGCGCTCGCAGCGTCGTTGCAGCCTCAGCCTGGGCAGCCTGAATCTCGGATACCGGCACCGCGCCCAGTGTGTCCAGATCGTCTTTCATCCGCAGGGCCGCAGCCGGGCTCATCACGGCCGAGAGCGCCGAGAGCACGCGGCCATCACTGCCCTTTAAGGCCAGCAACAAGGTACGCGCGCCCACATGGCGCAAGAATATGCGCAGGCCATCCTGCGGTGCGCGGGCCAGGTCATCGAATTCGATCACGCGGGCGCGCAGGCGAGCAGCGAGTCCGGCATCGACCGACTCGATCTGCACCAGCGTGGCAGCGGCCGCGCCACCGCTCATGCGGTCGAGCAAATTGGCCGCCGTGGCCTCACCGGTTTCCGGGGCTGTGCTCGCAACCAGGCTCGACAGCCAGTCGTCCAGCTCGCCCAGCGCGTCGCCGGCCTGGGCGTCGCGATGCGCCAGTTCGGCAAGGATGGCCGCGCGCGTGGCCGCCGGCAGCAGATCTAGCGTGGCGGCCGCCAGATCGCGCGGCAGGTGCGCCACGACGGCAGCCGCCAGTGTCGGCGGCGGATTTTCCAGCAGCCCCGCCAACTCGGCAGGATCACGCCAGGCCAGGTTTTCGAGCGTTTGCGCCTTCACTGCGCCCAGTCTGCGCAACATAGCCTGCGCGCGTTCGGGCGGCCACGCCTGTTTCAATGCGTCGTCGAGAAAACGCGCGGTATCGGTGGCAAAGCCGGTCTGCTCGGCCGCCTCCTGGCTGAAATCGCGCAGCACGGTGCGCACACGTTCACGCGGCAGCACTTCGAGCGTACGCATGGCCTGCCCCAGCCGGCTGACCTCCAGCGGCGACAGATAGCGGAACACGGCCGCCGTCGCCTCTTCGCCCAGGGCCAGCAAGAGCGCGGCAGATTTTTCGATGCCGGCTTCGCTCATGCGCGCATCCACAGTTTGATCACATCGGCCGTCACGCGGGGATTGTCCAGCGTCTGCTCACGCGCCGATTCGATCAGCCCGGCGAAGTCATCGGTTTCGGCATCCGCACCGGCCACCGGCGGCGACCGCCGGCGGCGGACGAGCAGCACGCCCGCAGCGATCACCAGCACGCCCAGTGTCAACGCCAGCAACAGGCGGGTATCGCTGGCCGGCCAGGGGGGCTGCACGTTCTGCCGCGGGATCGACACGGGTGCAGGCCGAGCCGACGGGGCCAGAGAGGGCTCCGGCGTTTTAGGCCCAATCGGGGCGGCCTGCTGCACCGCAACAGCCCCCGCCGCCCGGCCGTCGGCCGCCGGCAGCACATACACATTGAGGGTGTCGCCGCGCGCGGCGTCGAAGCCCAGCGCCTGTCGTGCCAGTTGCGTGGCGCGTATGCGCTGCGCACGCGTAGCCTCGAAATCGAGCACCACGATGGCATCGAGCCGCGCCAGTCTGCCTTCCGGCAATACGGTGGTCTGGATGATTTTTTCCAGCGGACGGGACTGGCCGCCGACGGTGACGCTGCGCACCCGCTCGACGGTACGACGCGTCTCGCTGTCGTCTAGCGTGGCGGTCACCTGTACGCTCACCCGTTCCGCACCCAGCCAGGGGGCCAGCACGGTGCGCACCCGTGAGGCCAGCTCACGCTCCAGCGCTGCGCGCGGGGTATCGATAGCTTCGGCGGGTGGCGTCGCATGGTGGACGCCTTGCGGATCAAACACCTGCACGTCGCTGCGTGCGAGACGCGGCACGCTGGCGGCCACCAGCGTCTGAATGGTCGTGACCTGTTCGGCACCCAGCTGCGCGCCCGGCTTGAGGCGAACCAGCACGGCGGCCGTCGCCGGCGATGCGTCGCGCAGAAAGGGCGACACCTTCGGCAGCGCCAGATGCACGCGGGCAGAAGCCACCGGTTGCAACGTCTGCACCGACTGCGCCAGTTCGGCTTCGAGCGCACGCTGCAATCGCTGTTGCTCCTGCTGCGACGACGCCCCCAGACGCGGGGCGTTTTCGGCTTCCGCCCGCACCGCCTCGTCGGTGCGCGGCAGCCCCTGCGCGGCCAGCCGGTAACGTGCCACGTGGACGGTATCCAGCGGCACCCGAATGCTGCCGTCGGTGGGAGAAAGGCGATACGGAATATCCAGTTGATCGAGGGCGGCGAGCACCTCGCCACCCGCACGGTCGGAGAGCCTGGGGTAAAGCTCGCGGTATTCGGTGGGATAAAACCAGAGCCAGGCAGCCCCCAGCGCGACCAGCGGCACGCCAAAGAGCGATGCCAGCACGACGCGGCGCAGCGGGCTCGCGTCGACAATCAAATCACGCAGTGCAGTCAGCCAGGCAGGCACGGGGTGGCGATTCCGGCGGCCTGACTGAACGGCCAGTTAAAGGGATGTTTCATCACGCGGGGGATTATATGTCCCCGCGCGCGCTCAGGCGTAGTCCGGCCCAGCCACGGCGCGCAGCACCACCTGCAATTCGTCGTCGCGCCAGCGGCACTGAAACCACCAGACGCCGGCTTTTTTTACTGACACGTCGCCGTCGGTGCCGGCCAGCAGACGGGCGGCCACCTGTCCCAGCGTGGGCTGGTGCCCCACGATCAGCACCGGATGCACCGCATCGGGCCAGCCGGCGGCCGCGAGCACGGCGTCAGGCCGGGCACCGGGGGCGAGCGACTCGTCAATTTCGACCTCGCGCCCCAGCGCCTGTGCTGTCTGCACTGTACGCTGGGCAGGGCTCACCAGAATGCGCACATCGGGTGGCAGACGCGGATTCAGCCAGTCGGCCATGCGCGACGCCTGCTTGCGCCCGCGCCCGGTCAGCTCACGTGCCAGGTCGGGCGTACCCTCCTCCGCTTCGGCGTGCCGCCACAAAATCAGATCCATGCTGTGCTCTCGTCGTCGTGGTTGTCGTGTCCTGCATTGTGCCTGTCGGGGCGGACGGGAATATGACAGTTCAATGCTGGAATCAAAGGGCCTTATATTAATTTGGTTGTACCGGCACCCTGTGGGACAGTCGCTACAAATCCTCGCTGACCCAGGCCGAGACCTACCTGCTCGCCTGCCAGCGCTATATTGAACTCAACCCTGTGCGCGCTGCCATGGTCGAAGACCCTGCCCACTACTGCTGCACCAGCTATCGGCACAACGGCCTCGGGCAAGCCAATGCTTACCTGACACCCCACCCGCTTTATCGGGCGATAGGGCGAGAAGACACGGAAAGACAGGCGGCTTACCGCGATCTGTTCCGGGCGCAGCTGGACAGCAAAGCCATCGACGACATCCGGCTGGCGCTGAACCAGAACCAGCCGTTGGGCAATTCACGTTTCTATGCCAAGATCGAAGCCACGACGGGACAACGGCGGGAGGCCAAGCCACACGGCAGGCCGCGAGTGCAGCGCATGAATCCCCGGCGCTTGATGCGGGGCAAGGAGATCTGGGGTTGTGGGGCTGAATGCTGAAAACAATGCGAGCCTGGCCCCTTTCGGCCCCTTTGATTCTCGTGGCGCAAATGCTGGATATGGCGCTGGCGCAAGCCTCCAGCCGCTAACGGTCATGGCGATTCGCCGCCCCGGAAAATGAAACGACGACTCGCCATGACCGTTTCCCTCTCCCCGCCCCTCTCCCGCTTGCGGGCGAGGGGGACGCAGTCAACGCTGCGCGTTGTTTCACGTTAAAGGAGAAATCTCATGACTACAGTACGCATCAACCTGCCCGACCAATTGGCCCAGGAAGCGAAGCAGGCCGGGCTGCTGTCCGAGCCGGCACTGGAGAAGCTGTTGCGCGAGCAGTTGCAGGTCAGGCATCAGGATGCGTTCTTCGCGGCGCTGGAGCGCATGGAACAGGCACCAGAACCGCCGGCGATGTCGCCTGAGGACGTGGCCGAAGAGATTCGCGCGATGCGCGAGGAACGCCGCGCCAGGGCCACCGGTTAATGCGGCTGGTGCTGGATACCAACGTGGTCGCATCGGCCATGTTGTGGGGCGGCAATCCGAAACGGCTGTTGCAGGCCAGGCGCGAGAAACGGGTCGAGCTGTTTACCAGCGTGGCGATGCTGGCGGAGTTGACGGATATTCTGGCGCGGCCGAAGTTCGAGAAGAAGATCGCGGCTTCCTTGCTGACGGTGGATCAACTGGTGGACGGCTATGCGGCACTCACGCAGGTGGTGCGGCCAACGCCGACGCCGCGCATCGTGGCCGATCCGGATGATGATGTGGTGATCGGCACGGCGCTGGCGGCGAAAGCCAATTTAATCGTGACCGGGGATCGAGGACTGCTCGATGTCGGGGCGTATCAGGGAATCAGGATCGTCAGCGTGGCCGAGGCGATCACAACCATCACATCAGGATAAAAAGAGACGGGCCGCAGCAAGCGATCGTTCGATTTAGCAGCTACCCGCCGACAGGCGGGCTGGAAATGTGTATTCATTTTTTATTGCGAAGCTGACCCCTTATCGTTTCTGTTCGTTTTGCAAGACGTCTAGCCTTTGTGGCTATCGCAACAAGAGCACTGATGTTGAGCAGATTGATTGCGACCACGTCCCATTCGATCGGGTAAGGTGGAGCAAGATTTTGGGCTACAAGTATCATGCCTGCAGCGACCCCGGCGAAACAAAGTATGACCGCCGCTCGACGTGCTCTTGCGTGATTGAGCGTACGCTTTGGGATAAGTGCCACAGCCAAGCTTGTTAACCCAAGTACTAGACCACCCGAAAGCTCAAGTCCCGTGAGCGCAGCCCCAAACCAAACCACGCCAACTAATGAAGTGAAACCGAGAAATCCCGCGATCACCCGTGCGAACCCATAAGATGCATCCATCGCAGCTTCCCTCATTTGGCCTGCCCACAGCCACATTTCTTTTGTCCCTCGCGGAACGGAATCTCCCCAAAGCGACGAACGGCTAGGAAATAGGTCAAATTGCCCCATGAATTAATCAGCAGATTCATGTCGCACTGTAGGCGGTCCGCACCACATGTCGAGTAACAATCGTCATGCTGTTGGCAAGCATCTCTCCAGACGCCATCTGGAATCCACGAAGCGGTCGGGCCGGAACCGCACACAGGCCCAAAAGGGCCTTTGTCGCGCAAATCAGGCGGAAGGTTCGCGTTAGGTGGCAACCCCGCCGCGCGGTTCGCGATTTGATTCATCGGGTCGTTGTATGGTGCTCACGGCCTCGGGGTCAGGTCTTTCGCACGGCCTCGGGGTCAGGTCTTTCGTTATCACATTTTCGGGGGCTAGCAAGCGTAGCCTGCTTGTGGCGCAGCGAAATCCGGGAAATGGTAGTGAGCGCCTTCGGAGCGCCTTCGGGGTCGGGTCTTTCATCATCACATCCTTCAAAAAAGAACGAAGGACGGCTGACGGGCAAAAAGGTAGTTCATGCGGCTCCTCCCAGAGTGCAATACGGGTCTACTTTTTTCCGCAAGCCGGCGCGCGTACTTTGCACGTGCCGTGATAGGGGCTGGACTGTAATCGAGCCTGATTGTCTGCGTCAATCGCAGTAACGTTGCAACCCGTTATTGATGCAGACTGATGAAGTTTGAAATTGAAAATCGAACCGGACGGGAGGTCGAATCAGATGTGATGAAAACAGTGACTTACAGGGACGGCATTACGTACGCATACCAACGCAGAAAAGCATGAAAAACGCAATCCGAGTTCAAACATCAGCGGGCCGTCTCAGCTGGACGCGGGAGGATAGCGAGGGTCAAAGTGCTGCTTGATGAATTACCCGGAGGGGTTCAGTGCTGTGCCAGCGGGAGCGCGAAGCTGAAACAGGTCGGCCCGCCCGGCACGGTCGTCACGCTCACACGTCCGCCGTGTTTTTCTGCCACCGTGCGCACAAAATACAGGCCCAGCCCGGTACCACCGCCTTCGCGCGCCGTGCGCGAAAAGCGCTGGAACAAGGCCGCCTGATCCGGTTCGGCAATGCCGGGGCCGTAGTCGGTCACGCTCGCTTGCGCGCGGTGGTCGTGCACGCGCAAGGCCAGTTCCACCTGGCTTCCGGCTGGCGCGTGGTACACCGCATTCAAAATGAGATTGAGCAGCGCCCGGTGCAACAGGCCAAATTCCCCGTTCACCCATACTGGATCGTCGGGCAGCACCCGCGCCAGTTGCACCGATTTTGCCCGCGCGGTGACGTAGGCGTCGTCGATGGCCTGGTGCAACACAGCGGCAAAATCGAGTTCTTCAAAGCGCGTGGCGTCGAGCATTTCTGCACGCGAGGTGCGCAGGAATTCTTCGGCCAGGTTGAGCCCGCGCGTCAGCGGTTCGCGCAGCCGGCCCTGCGCTGCGGGCGGCAGATCGTCGATCTGCATCAGGGCTGCGGCCAGCGGCGCGCGAATGTCGTGCGAGATGAAGGCCAGCGTTTCGCGACGTTCATCCTGCAGATGCCGCAAGCGATGGGCTGCCACCTGCACCTGGCGGATGCGCGCCTGGAAGGGGTCGGGCACGGTCTCGCGCAGCGAACGATCCGCTGCCGCCCCCAGCTCCTGACGCAGGCGCTTGAGTTCGTGATCCAGAAAGCGGCCAGCCGATTCGAGCCGCCGCCAGCTCCACACCGGGTAGGCCAGCAGGATGGCGAGGAGCGCACCCGCCGTCGGCATCCACACGCGGGCCACCACCGGCAGGCTGGCGGCGGCCACGGCCACCAGGCCAAACCAGGCCAGGCTGGCGAGCAGCCCCGGCAGCGGATCGAGCCGCGCCAGCCAAACCAGTGGCATCAACGCCAGCAGCGCGGTCAGCAGCAGGGTCGGCGCACGTGGCAGCTCGTGGATCAGGCGTCCGTCGCGCATCGCCGCGATGACGTTGGCGTTGAATTCCACCCCGGGCATGGGCGCGGCCAGCCCCGACACCGGCGTGGGCAGCAGGTCGCCCATGCCGGCGGCGGTGGCACCCACCAGCACGATACGGTTGCGAAAGGTGCCGGGGGCAAATTCGCCGGTCAGCGCCTGCACGTAGGACACGCTTTTGACGTGGCCCGGCGGGCCGAGAAAACCCACACGCAGCGGCGTGTCCCGCACCAGCGCAAAGGGCTGGGGCGACAAATCGGGAGGCGGCTTGGGAGACAGACCGGGCGGGTGCATGCCCGCCACAGCGAGCGCGACCTGCGCGAAATGCGGCCAGGCCGGCGTCCCCACGCCTTCCCACAGGAACACGCTGCGGGCAATGCCGTCGGCGTCGAGTTCGGCGTGCACCCGGCCCAGGCCTGCGGCCTGTTCCAGCAATTGCGGCAGCGGCAGGGTTTCCAGCAGCTGGCCGTTGGCGCGATTGCTTTCCAGCAGCACCGGCAACACCACGTTGCCGGCGCGGCCCGCCGCTTCGGCCAGGAGCGCGTCGGCGGGCTGGTCGGCGGCGTCGGGTTCGGCAAACACGATATCGAAGGCGATCACTTTTGCGCCGTCGGCCTTCAGGCGGTCGATCAGCGCCGCGTGCAGCCGGCGCGACCACGGCCAGCGCCCCAGTTTCGACAAGCTGCTCTCGTCGATGGCGACCAGCACGATGTCGTCCGGTACCGGCTGCGTGTAGACGCGCTGTCCCAGGTCATAGAGCAGGTTGTCGACGCGCGTGAGCACGCCGCTGGCGGTGGTCGCCAGCGCAAGCGCCAGCAGGATGAGCGCAGCGGAAAACCGGTCGTCGGGAAAAAAACGCTTCAGCCGTCTCACAGAGCGAACAGCAGCGGCAGCAGCACCAGCCACGGTTCCCAGAGGGGGCGTGGCGGCGGGTCGAGCCGGCGCACGGCGGTCGGGCCGGCGGTACCGTCGGCTTCGACCAGACGCGCGCCGAGGTACAGCGGTGCGGGTTTCAGCGGCGCGATGCGCACGCGGCCGTCAACGCTCTCGCCGCGCCACAGCACCGTGGTCTGCGCCGCATCGCTGGACACGATCAACGCATAGTGCAGGCCGTCGGGAGGGGGCGGCAGACGCAGCGCCAGCGCCTCGTCGGCGAAGACAACGTCCGCGCCGGTCGTGTCCGGCGCAGCGGGCAACGGGTCGTACACGAGGCGGCGTGCCGGCGTAAACGGCCCGACCTCCCCTGCCGCCACGCTCGCCACGCGCCAGACATAGGCACCGGGTTGCAACGGAGCAGGCGGCTGCCAGCCATGCCCGCTCTGGGTCATGTCCACCAGCAGCGCAGCAAAGCGTTCGTCCTGCGCCAGTTGCAGCCGGTAGCCGTCGGCTCCCACCACCGCGCTCCAGGCCAGCGCGGGCTGCGCCTCACGTACGCGCGGCGCGGGGGCGGTCAGCAGCGGGGCAAACGGCCGCGCATCGAGGGTAAAGCGGTGCAGCGCGTCGCGCCCCTGCAGGCCGTTCGCGTCAACTGCACGAATACGCACCAGGTAATTGCCGTCCGGCAGATCGGCAAAACGGGCGCGCGGCGCATCGCCCGTCTTTTCCAGCAGTACGGTTGCAAAGCCGGTTTCCGGCGCAATCTGGGTTAACCAGGCCACGGCTCCGGGCTGCGCCGGCCACTCGAACACCAGCGGCAGGGTGTCCAGCCGGGCCGGCAACGCGGCCACATCGGGGGCGGGCAGCAAGGCCACTGGCGCACTCGGCGGCTGGCCATCGCGGGCCACGCTACCCTGCCCCGCCGCGACGCCGACACGCGCGCCAGCGGCGTCGAATGCCACCTTGCCTTCCAGTGTTTCTTGCTGCGTCGCGGCGTCGGTCGCCCCCACGCGGAATTGCGTGCCGCGCACGGCCGCCACCGCCGATGGGGTGATGACCTGCAATCGGTTGCCCGACGTGCGGCGGGGATTCGCGCCGATTTCCACGCGGCCCTGTTGCAGGCGCAGACGCGTATCGGCCATCCCCCCTCCGGCGTAAACGCTCACCGTGTCCAGCACCAGTCGCGTGCCGGGCTGCACTGTCAGCGTCGAGCCGTCGGCAAAGCGCAGCGTGGCGCTGCTGTTGGCCGCGGTGATCAGCCATGTGCCGGCATGCAGCGCCTCGCTGGCCTTGAGCGCGCGTTCGGTTTCACCCGGTGCCCCCCCGCGCACGCTGCCCGATAGCGCCAACACCATTGCGGGGGCCGGCGTCTGCTTCATCCAGGCCAGCGGAATGCGCAGGGTGCTGCCCGGAGTCAGCCGGTAAGCATCAGCAATGCGATTGAGTTGCTGCACGCGCGGCCAGTCGGCAGGGCGCGCCAGATACCGCTGGGAAAGTCCGATGAGCGTATCGCCTGGGCGCAGCGTATAACGCCACTCGGGCAACGGGTCGTTCGCAGGCACCGCAGACGCCGGCGCGGCGACAAGCATCATTGCCGATGCCAGCGCGCGCCGCAGGGAAATCACTCGACGCGCTCCAGCCGGTAGCCCTGGCGATACACCGACGTAAGCCGCCAGCCGTGTTCGGGTGTGAGTTTGAGTTTGGCGCGCAGATGGCTGACGTGGACGTCGACCGTGCGGGTGTCGATATCCGGGCTGGACCCCCACACCACCTGGATGAGATGGCCACGAGGCAACAGCATCCCCACCCGGCCAAAGAAATAGAGCGCGAGCTCGGTTTCCTTTTCGGTCAGCTTCACCGGTTCTCCCACGATTTCAAAGCGCCGGTTGCCAAAGTCGACGAGCAAGCCGCCAAAATCCTGCACCGGCTCGGGCCGCAGCTGCGCCGAGCAGCGCCTTGCCACCGCATGCAGGCGGGCGATCAGCACGCTGCGTGAGGGCGGCTTCAGGATGTAGTCGTCGGCACCGGCCTGAATCACCTGCACCACGTCTTCCTCCGCGTCGCGGCCGGTGAGAAAAATCACCGGCGGCAGCGTGCCCTTGAGCTTGAGGCTGGCCATCACGTCGGGGCCGCTCATGTCGGGCAACATCCAGTCGAAGAGGCAGAGGTCGTAGCGCTCGTCGGTGAGCGCACGGACACATTCACGTCCTGAGCGAAACCACGTCACCTTGTGCCCCGCCTGCTCCAGCCAGTCGATGATGTTTGCGGCAAAGGCCGCGTCGTCTTCTAGAAACGCAACTTTCATGGGCGGCAGCGGTTCGGTCGGCATAGAAAACACGGATTGTGCGTGCAAGGAGCGGGGGACGTGAGCGCCAATCTACCAGTCGGTCCCGGATTTGACGAAATTTTTCAATGCCTTTGCAATGTCGCCACACCCCGCCCCCGACACTGTGGCAGCGAGCCAGCCCAGCATGAACGCACGCGCCGGGGGCAATTCGCCCGGCAGGGACAGCAACAGGGCCCGTGCCACACTCACGTCGTGAGCCCGGCCCAGGGCGTCCTGCACCGCGCGCAAGCCGTCGAGCCGGGCGGCACGCCCCCGGGCCGGCATGAGGTCCGCAAAAAACGACAGCGCGTAGCGCTGGCGCTTGAAGCGGATACGCAGATCATGGCGTGCTTCGGCTGAGAACGACCCGAATTGCGCCGCGAGTTCCAGCAGACGGCGATGGTCGCGCCTCAGCTGCTTCCGTGCCCACGGTGTCAGCGCCTGCGTCTGGGTGCGCTGGCGGGCCCCGGAAACCTCGCGCCAGCCTTGCCGCAGCAGCCAGCGCGTCATGTCGAGCAGCCACACGCCCGGCTGCGCGGCGATCAGCGCGCGTTGCATTGCCGCGCGTACAGTGGCGCGCTGCGCCTCCAGCCGCCGGCATTCGGCCGCCCAGGCCCCGGCATCGGGCGCGTGCTGGGCCATTGCCGGCAGGGTGTCATGGCAGAGCACATCCCAGTCCCGCGCCGGGCCCAGCGCGGCGGCCAGCGCACGCAACCCGGCGGCGAGATCGGGCGGCAGCACGCAGACCCGCTTGAAAAGCCGCAAACCGGCGCGCAAGCGCCGCAGGGCCACGCGTGCCTGGTGCACATATTCGATATCGCTGGCGGCCTGCACGCCCGGCAGGTTGGCCTGAAAGCTTGCAAGCGCGTGGCGGCATATCGCCGCAAAACCGTCCTCTACCCGCATCGCGGCACGGAGTGCGAGTGCGCCCGGCGTGGCGGGCGCTGGGCCGATTCCCTGCGCCAGCCTCACCCCGCGAGCCGCTTTGCTTTCGTCGTTGGGCAAACAGCCGAAGGCAGCGGCCCAGGTGCGCGCCAGGTCAAACAGCGCGTCGGGCGCGCCGCGCTTGAGTTCAAGTTCGATTTCGCAAATCGGATCGCGCTGCGAACCTGCCCGCACTTCGCCGCGATCGAGCGCCAGCTCAATCTGTGCTCCGCCGCGTCCCGCAAGCTGCCAGGCCATGCGCTCGAAGCGAGTTTCAAACACCGGCAGCAACTGCGTGCGCCAGTCCTCGGTGATGATCGCCAGCGCTTCGGGCGGAAAACGGCTCCAGTCGGGTTCGCCGCGCGTCACCGGCATTTCGAATTCGATCCGCCTCGACAGCCCGCCCAGCCGCTCGCCCTCGGTTTTGAGGGTTTGCACCCAGCGCCGCCCCACCCGGCGCACCCGCAGCGCCACGCCCGCCGCACTCAAGTCGAAATCCGGCGTGTCGAAGTACCGGGTGTGCAATGCCTGTACCGAAGGCTGGGCACGCCGGCGAGCCATGCGCGCCAGAAAGTCCGCCACGTGCGCGGGCGGGAGCGTGAGCTTGAGTTCGATTTCCTGCGGGAGCGCATCTGTCATAGTTGTGTCACATTCGATTCCAACCCACCGAATAAGATGGGCGCACCTGAAAAAGATAGCAGACCATGAGCCTGACCCACCCCGACACCCTCATCAACCGTGAACTCGGCATTCTCGCTTTCCAGAAGCGCGTGCTGGCGCAGGCCGACGACCCCGGCATGCCGCTACTGGAACGGCTGAAATTTCTCTGCATCGTGTCGTCGAACATGGACGAGTTCTTCGAGGTGCGGGTGGCCGGCCTGCTGGAACAGATACGCGCGCAGGCCACCCAGCGCTCGGCCGACGGCCTCACCCCCAGGCAGCAATACCGCGCCGTGTCCGACACGGCGCACGCGCTGGTGGCGCGGCAGTACGAACTGCTCAACAACGAGGTCATTCCGGCGCTCGCCGAATGCGGCATCCATTTTCTGCGCCGCACCCACTGGAACGACATCCAGACGGCATGGATCAAGGACTATTTCCTGCGCGAGCTGATGCCGGTGCTGACCCCGGTGGGGCTCGACCCCTCGCACCCTTTCCCGCGCGTGCTGAACAAGAGCCTCAACTTTGCGGTAGAGCTGTCGGGGCGCGACGCCTTCGGCCGCAATTCCGGCGCGGCAGTGGTGCAGGCCCCGCGCGCGCTGCCGCGTGTGATCCGGATGCCGGAAGACATCGCCGGCTGCGAATACGGCTTTGTCTTCCTGTCGTCGATCCTCCACGCCCACGTGGGCGAGCTGTTTGCCGGCATGACGGTGGAAGGCTGTTACCAGTTCCGCGTCACCCGCAATTCGGACTTGTTCGTCGACGACGAAGAAAACAAGAACCTGCGTGAAACCCTGGCCGGCGAGCTGCCGCAGCGCCACTTCGGCGCGGCAGTGCGGCTCGAAGTCGCCGACAACTGTTCCGAATCGATGGCCAATTTCCTGCTGGAGCAGTTCGAGCTCGACCGCGACGCGCTCTACCAGGTGCACGGCCCGGTGAACCTGGTGCGCTTGATGCAGGTGCCCGACTGGGTCGACCGGCCCGAGCTGAAATTCACGCCCTTCGTGCCCGCTCTGCCCGCGCGTCTGGCCATGAAGGAAGACGTGTTCGAGCAGATTCGCAAGGGCGACATCCTGCTGCACCACCCGTTTGAATCCTTCCAGCCGGTGATCGATTTCATCGAGCAGGCCGCCGCCGATCCCAACGTGGTCGCCATCCGCCAGACCGTGTACCGCACCGGCACCGACTCCAAACTGATGCAGGCGCTGATCCGCGCCGCGCAGTCGGGCAAGGAAATCACCGTGGTGGTCGAGCTGCTCGCGCGCTTTGACGAAGACACCAACATCAACTGGGCGCAGCGGCTCGAACAGGTTGGCGCGCATGTGGTCTACGGCGTGGTCGGCCACAAGACCCACGCCAAGCTGGCGCTGGTGATCCGCCGGGAAGACGGCGGTCTCAAGCGCTACGCCCACCTGGGCACGGGCAACTACCACGCGCGCACCGCGCGGCTCTACACCGATTTCGGCCTGCTCACCTGCCAGGAAGAACTCACCCAGGACGTGAACCAGCTTTTTACCCAGATCACGGGTCTCGGCAAGGCCGGCAAGATGAAACGCCTGTGGCAGTCGCCCTTTACCCTGCACGGCGAAATCATGGCCGCCATCGAGCGCGAGACCGACAACGCGCGCGCCGGCAAGCCCGCCGCCATCGTCGCCAAGATGAACGCGCTACTCGAACCCCACGTCATCGCCGCGCTCTACGCCGCCAGCCAGGCCGGGGTGAAGATCGACCTCATCGTGCGCGGCGTGTGCGCGCTGCGCCCCGGCATCAAGGGGCTGTCGGACACGATCCGCGTGCGCTCGATCGTCGGCCGGTTTCTGGAACACACCCGCATTTTTTACTTCAAGAACGTGGACGGCGAAGAACAGGTGTATCTGTCGTCCGCCGACTGGATGGACCGCAACTTCTTCCGTCGCATCGAAACCTGCTTTCCCATCCTCAACCCCAAACTCAGAAAGCGCGTCATCGCCGAGGGTCTCAAACCCTACCTGCGCGACAACGTGCAGGCCTGGGAGATGCAATCCGACGGCAGTTTCCGGCGCAAGGCCAGCCGCAGCGCAAAGGCCTACTGCGCACAGGGCGAACTGCTGGCGCTGTACGCACGCTAGGGCGTCTCCGGCTGCTTCAGCCCGCTGCGCGGGCTTTTCCTGTCACCAAATGGCCCGGTCGCGTGTCGGGCCCGGTTTTACACGCCGGGCACATCCGTTTATACTAAAATAGTTTGCTGCAATACTTTATTGCGCAAGCCAACATCCGGCCGCGCATCAGCTTTTGATTGCACAGGGCCTGCCGCCCCGGGTCGCCACCGGCGTCCATGCCGACAAGGTGGCCTCGTGGCAAAGCCACACCAGGCCGGATACACGTTGCCATGTCAGTGATTGGAGGAGATCCGATGTCCGACCCGACAGAACTGCCCAAACCAGCCCGCCCCCTGGCCTTTCCGCGCGTACCGCATACGCTCCGTCGCGCCGCCGTGCTCGGCGCAGGGGCCTGGGGCACCGCCCTCGCCTGCGCCCTCCAGCGCGCAGGCATTGCAACCCGGCTGTGGTCGCGGCGCGCCGACAGCGCCACCGAGATCAACACCCTCCATCATTGCCGTGCCCTGTCTGGCGTCTCCCTGCCACACGGGCTTCACGCCACATCCGTTCTGGCAGAGGCCGTCTCAGAGGCCGAGCTGGTCATCCTCGCCGTCCCGGCCTCGGCCACTCGGCCGCTTGCAGCCCGACTCGCGGGATCACTCCTGCCCGGTGTGCTGGTGCTCTCGGCAAGCAAGGGCTTCGAGCGTGACACTGGCGCATTGATGACGGCAGTCCTCGACGACGAACTGGGCTATGGACCGTTGACCGGCGTGATCACCGGCCCGAGTTTCGCTGCCGAGGTCGCACAAGGCCACCCTACCGTCCTCACGCTCGCGCTCGGCGCACTCGCGCCTGCCCATCCCCGACTGGCCACGGCGCGCAGAGTGACTGACGCCCTCGTGCGCGCGCTCGCACAGGCCGGAATCCGTGTCGAAATCAGCGCCGATGTGGTGGGTGCGCAGGTTGGCGGGGCGCTCAAGAACCAGATTGCCATCGCCTGCGGCATGGCCACGGGACTGAATCTGGGCGAAAACGCACGTGCCGGCATCGTGACCCGGGGACTGGACGACATGCGCCGGCTGACACAGGCACTCGGCGGCCAGACCGAGACCCTGCTCGGCAGCTGTGGCGTTGGCGATCTCTTCCTCACCGCAGCCTCGTCGCAGTCGCGCAATACCCGTCTGGGAATGCAGCTGGGAAAGGGGCACACCCTGGCCACGCTTGCGCAGACCGAACTGGCCGAAGGCATACACAGCGCCCGCACCGTCGCCACGCTCGAACGCGACCTCGACATCCGGCTGGACGTCGCCGCGGCCATCCGTGACGTGCTCGACGGTGTCCAGTCGCCTGCCGAAGCGGTGAGTTCCCTCCTGGCCCCGCCCTCCAGTGCCAGTTTCGCGCGCCCCGCCTCGGTGACAGCCCCTGCCGTGACAGAATCTGCCGCCGCCGCTTCGCCGCGCCCGGTGCTGTTTCGCGCGCGCGCGTCCGCCCCCGGCGCGACGGGCGAGTCAAACCGGCAGGCGCGTCAGCATGTCTGAATTGCGCCCGACCATCCTCGCCACCGACCTGGACGGCACCTTTCTGGGCGGCAGCGCGGCGCAACAGGCCGCGCTATATGACTGGATCGCCGCACACCGTGATGCGATCACCCTTATCTTCGTCAGTGGGCGCGGGATCGATTTCATGCACGCGCTCATGGAGAGCCTGCCGGTCAAACCGGATCACCTGATCGGCAATGTGGGCACCAGCGTCGTTGCCGGGCCGCATTACGCCCTTGTGCCCACTCTGGAACGCTGGCTGGATGCAAGCTGGCCCTGCCATGCGCCAGCTCGCGTCGACGCGGTCATGCGCCAGCATCCCCGCTTGCGCGAGCAGCCCGGGGTTGGCGGCCGACGCCGCTCCTACTATTTCGACGATCCGTCCTGCGCCGAAGCGGCCCGGCAGGACATCGAGGCGCTGGGCTTCGATGCACTGATCTCCGACAACCTCTATTTTGACGTGCTGCCGCGCGGCGTGCAGAAAGGGCCGACGCTGCTGCGCACGCTCGACGCGCTGGGCCTGCCGCGCGAACGCACGCTGGTGGCGGGCGACACGCTCAACGACCTGTCGATGTTCGACACGCCGCTGGCCGGCGTCGCCGTCGGCAATCGCGAAGCGGCGCTCGATGCGGCCATCCAGAACCACACCAACGTCTATCGCAGCGCGCTGCCCGGTGCTGCAGGGGTACTCGACGCCCTCACACAATTCCACGAAACGGAGGACTTCCATGGCGTCATCGCTGGTCATCGTCTATCACCGGCAACCCTATGAGGAACACGTCGTCGACGGCAAGACCGTCTTTCGCGAGAACGCCAGCCCGAACGGCATCGTCCCCGCGCTGAAAGGCTTCATCGGCCAGACCACGCGCGCAAGCTGGGTGGCCTGGAAGAAGGCTGCTGCCGGCAAGCCGCCAAAATTCCAGCGCCGCATCACGGTGGAAGACGGCTACGGCAGCTACGAAGTCGTACGCCTGCCGCTTTCCAGCGAGCAGATCAGCCAGTTCTACCACGTCACCTCCAAGGAGGCGCTGTGGCCCATCATCAACAGCTTTCCGGACCAGTATTCGACCGAAGACTGCGACTGGGCGACCTTCCGCGAGGTCAACCGCCTGTTTGCCGCCGCCGCCTGCGAGGAAGCCGCGCCGGGTGCCGTGGTGTGGGTGCACGACTACAACCTGTGGCTGGTGCCGCTGTTCGTGCGTGAACTGCGGCCCGACGTGAAAATTGCCTTCTTTCACCACACGCCGTTTCCGCCGGCCGACGTGTTCAACATCCTGCCCTGGCGCGACGAGATCATCGACAGCCTGCTGGCCTGCGATGTGGTCGGATTCCACATTCCGCGTTATGCGCAGAATTTCGTCGCCACCGCGCGCGCGCTGCGGCCGGTTGAAGACATCGAGGAAGCCCCCGCTGTCGAGGCACTCGCCGTCACCGGCACCGCGCTGTCGGAACCGCTCACGCCCCTGTCGCTGCGTCACGGCGGCCGGCGCATCGTCATCGACGCCTTCCCCATCGGCACCCACGCGCAACTCATCCGCGAAACCTTCGATGCACCCGAGCGCCAGCAGCAGGTCGAGGCCATCCGCCGCGACTTTCCGGGCGAAAAACTCATCGTCTCGGTCGGTCGTGTCGACTACGCCAAGGGCACGCGCGAAATGCTGCTGGCCTTCGAACGCCTGCTGCAACGCCGGCCCGAACTGCTCGGCAAGGTGCGCCTGCTCGTCACGGCGGTCGCGGCAGCCGACGGTATGCGCGCGTACAAGCGCGCCCAGCAGTCCATCGAGCACCTGGCCGGACGCATCAACGGCCACCATGGCACGCTGTCCTGGCAACCCATCCTGCTGTCGACCACGCCGATGCCGTTTACCGACACGCTATGCGCCTTCCGCGCCGCCGACATCTGCTGGATCACGCCGCTGCGTGACGGCCTCAATCTGGTCGCCAAGGAATTCATCGCTGCCCACGGTAAAGATGACGGCGTGCTGGTGCTGTCCGAATTCGCGGGATCGGCGGTCGAACTGCACGACGCCGTGCTCGTCAATCCCTACAGCCTCCGGCAGATGGACGCCGCGATCGACCGTGCCATCGACATGCCGCAGGCCGAACAGGCCGCGCGCATGCAACGCATGAACGCGCTGATCGACCGCTACGACATACACCACTGGCGGCGGCACGTGCTCGATGTCTTTGCCACCCTGAACCCCGCAGCCTGACCATGTAAGGAGAACGCCCATGCCCCTGCGCAACCAGATCCAGCTCATTGCCTACCCCGACCGCATGGGCCACACGCTGGCGGATCTGTATGCCGTCGTCGAGCGCCATTTTTCGCGTGCCATCGGCGGCATACACATCCTCCCGCCCTACCCTTCCAACGCCGACGGCGGCTTCTCGCCGCTCACCCACAAGGCCATCGACCCGCGCTACGGCGACTGGGCCGACGTGGAACGCATCGCCGCGCGCTACGACCTGTGCCTCGATCTCACGCTCAACCATATTTCCGACGAATCCGAAGAATTCAAGGATTTCGTCGCCCATGGCTACGAATCGGAACACGCCGACCTCTTCGTCCACGTCGACCAGATGGGGCCGATTTCGCCCGACGACCTCGCAAAAATCCACATCCGCAAGGAAAAGGAACCGTTTCGCGAAGTGCAGTTTGCCGACGGCACGACCGGGCGCGTGTGGTGCACCTTCACCGAACGCCAGATCGACCTCAACTTCAATTCGCCCAAGACCTACGCGTATCTGGAGGACAGCATCCGCCACCTCACCGAGCGCGGGGTGAAACTCTTCCGGCTCGACGCCTTCGGCTACACCACCAAGAAAATCGGCACCAGCTGCTTCCTGGTCGAGCCCGACGTCTACGACATCCTCAAATGGGTCGACGGCGTCGCCCGCGACAACGGCGCGGAAACCCTGCCCGAAGTCCACGACCACGCCAGTTTCCAGTACGCCATCGCGCTGCACGGCATGCACCCTTACGGCTTTGCCCTGCCGCCGCTGATGCTGTATTCACTGTTCGACGCCAACAGCGTGTATCTCAAGGAATGGCTGCGCATGTGTCCGCGCAACCAGCTCACCGTGCTCGACACTCACGACGGCATCTGCATCCCCGACGTGGAAGGCGTGCTGCCCCCCGACAAGATCCAGGCCGTGATCGACAACGTCAGCCAGCGCAGCGCCGACCCCATCCTCAGGCGCTCGGCCGCCAACGTGCATTGCGTCGGCGCGATCTACCAGCTCACCTGCACCTTCTACGACGCGCTGCGCCGCAACGACGACGCCTACATCGCCGCGCGCGCGATCCAGTTCTTTGCGCCCGGCATCCCGCAGGTCTACTACGTGGGGCTGCTCGCCGGCAGCAACGACCTGGAACTCATGGAATCCACCGGCGAGCTGCGCGACATCAACCGCCACTTCTACACCCTGGAAGAAATCGACGAAGCCGTCGCCCAGCCGGTGGTCAAGCGCCTGCTGAAGCTGATGACCTTCCGCAGCCATTACCCGGCGTTCAACGGCGTCTTTCACCTCATGTATTCCAATAACAGCAGTGTCGCCATGTGCTGGCGGCACGGCGAACTGCGCTGCGAATTGTTCGTCGACCTCAATTTCAAGAAAGCCACCGTCAGCTACGTCGACGAAAAATCGAAGCGCCTGCTGTCGATGCGCTGCTGAACCCGGGCTGCGCGCGCACGGACCATGCAGACTCTGGCCCCGCTCGATTACGCCATCGTCGCGCTCTACCTCGTCGCCATCATCGCCGTTTCGATCCGGGTTACACGCCGCAGCCCCGATGCCGACGAACTCTTCCTCGCCGGGCGCACGCTCGGCTGGGGCGTGATCGGCCTGTCGCTGTTTGCCTCGAATATCTCCTCGACCACCCTGATCGGCCTGCCCGGCGCTGCCTGGGCGCACGGCATTTCGGTTGCCAACTACGAGTGGATGGCCGCGCTGGTGCTGATCGTGAGCCTGCTGTTCGTGGTGCCGCTGTTCATCGGCAACCGCATCGCCACCGTGCCCGAACTGCTGGAGCGCCGGTACGACGCGCGCATGCGCAAATACCTCTCCGGCGTGTCGGTGGCGCTGGGCATCTTTCTCGATGCGGCGGGCAGCCTCTACGCAGGTTCGCTGGTGCTGCAACTGTTTTTTCCCGGCTTGTCGCTCACCCTCAGCGTCGCCCTCATCGCAGGCTTTGCCGGTCTCTACACCGCTGCGGGCGGACTGCGGGCGGTGGCCTACACCGACGTGCTGCAAGCCGTCATCCTGCTGGCGGGATCGGCGATCCTCGCAGCCATCGTCTTTGCCGAGTTCGATTTTTCCTGGGCGCGCGTGGTGGCGGCCGTACCCGCAGAGCGGCTGTCGCTGATGCGCCCGCTCGACGACCCCGCGCTGCCCTGGCTGGGCACACTCATCGGCCTGCCCATCCTCGGTTTCTATTACTGGACGATGAACCAGTACGTGGCGCAGCGCCTGCTCGGGGCCCGCGACCTGCGGGCGGCGGGCTACGGCGCACTGCTGGCGGCCGGGCTCAAGCTCCTGCCGCTGTTCTTCATGGTGCTGCCCGGCGTCATGGCCATTGCGTTGCTGCCGGCGCTCGACCAGCCCGACCGCGTGTTTCCGACGCTGGTCGCCACCTACGCGCCGGCCGGGCTTGCCGGACTCATCCTCGCCGGCCTGCTCGCGGCGATCATGTCCAGCGTCGATTCCGCGCTGAATTCCTCGTCAACCCTGTTGACGCTGGATTTCGTCAAGCCGCGTTTTCCCGCCCTCGACGTGCAGGCACAGGCGCGTCTGGGCCGTGTCTTCACCCTGCTGCTGGTCGCGGTCGCCGCACTCTGGGCACCGGCCATCGCCGATTTCCCCGGTCTCTTCGCCTATCTGCAACAGGGATTCGCTTATGCCGCATCGCCTCTGGTCGCGGCGTTCGTCGTCGGTCTCGTCTCGCGCCGGGTCGGCGCATCCGCCGCATTCCATGGCACCGCCTTCGGCCATCTGTTCAGTCTCGCCTGGTTCGTCGCCACGCAGCAAGGCTGGCTTGACCTGCATTTCACGCTGGTTGCGGCCCTGCTGTTTGCCGTCACGGCCGCCGCGACATTCATCCTGCAGGCCGTCTCGAACACGGCACCGGACGCAGCCCAGCTCGCCAGTGTCTCGCGCCACGCCATGCCACGCGTGCCCGCAGGTGTGCGCCGGGGTGGTCTGGCCCTGATCGCGCTCACCTTCGCCCTCGTTCTACTATTCAGATGACGCTGCCACCCCCCCGCACCGGAGACCTGCCATGACCTACCTCCTCGCGCTCGATCAGGGCACCACCAGTTCGCGTGCGCTGCTGTTCGACGCCGCCGGCCGCATCCACGGCGTGGCGCAGCGCGAATTCGCGCAGCATTTTCCCCAGCCGGGCTGGGTGGAGCACGAGCCGGAAGACATCTGGAGCAGCCAGTGCGCGGTCGCGCGCCAGGTGGTGGCCGACGCGGGCCTCGCCGCAGCCGACATCGCCGCCGTGGGGCTCACCAACCAGCGCGAAACCACCGTGGTGTGGGATCGCCGCACCGGGCAGGCGATCCACCGCGCCATCGTCTGGCAGGATCGCCGCACCGCCGGGCTGTGCGACCGCCTGCGCGCCGCCGGCCATGCAGACCTGATCGCACGCAAGACCGGTCTCGTGCTCGATGCCTACCTGGCCGGCACCAAGCTCGCTTGGCTGCTCGACAACGTGCCCGACGCCCGACGCCGCGCCAAAGCCGGCGAACTCGCCTTCGGCACCGTCGACAGCTGGCTGCTGTGGAAGCTCTCCTGCGGCACCCTGCACGCCACCGACGCGACCAACGCCTCGCGCACCCTGCTCTACGATATCCACCGCCAGGACTGGGACGACGATCTGCTCGCCCTGTTCGACATCCCCCGCGCGCTGTTGCCCGAAGTGCGCGATTCGAGCGGCTTTTTTACCCAGACGACCGCCATCCTCGACGGGGCCGCGCTGCCGGTGTGCGGCGTGGCCGGCGACCAGCATGCGGCGCTGCTGGGCCAGGCCTGCACCCGCCCCGGCATGGTCAAGAACACCTACGGCACCGGCTGCTTTGCCTTGATGAACACGGGCGACGCCCCCACCGCGTCGGCCCACCGGCTGCTCACCACCACCGCGTGGCGGCTCGGCGGGCATCCGCACTACGCGCTCGAAGGCAGCGTGTTCATCGGTGGCGCGGTGGTGCAATGGCTGCGCGACGGCCTGGGCCTCATCCGCCACGCGTCCGAGATCGAAGCCCTGGCCGCCGGCGTGCCGGACAACGGCGGCGTGGTCTTCGTGCCGGCCTTCGTCGGGCTGGGCGCGCCGCACTGGGACGCCTACGCGCGCGGCGCGGTGTTCGGCCTCACCCGCGGCACCACTGCGGCGCACCTGGCACGCGCCGCGCTGGAGGCCATCGCCTTCCAGAGCGCCGATCTCATCACCGCCATGCAGGCCGACAGCGGATTGACGCTGTCCGAACTGCGCGTGGACGGCGGCGCGGCCGCCAACAACCTCCTGATGCAGTGCCAGGCCGACCTGCTCGGCGTGCCGGTGGTAAGGCCCCGGGTCATCGAAACCACGGCCTTCGGCGCGGCCGCGCTGGCGGGCCTCGCCGTGGGCGTGTGGCCCGATCTCGACGCCGTCGGCCAGACCTGGCAACTCGACCGCGTGTTCGAACCCGCGATGAGCCGCGACCAGGCCGCGTCCCTGCACACCAACTGGCAGCGCGCCGTGGGCCGCGCCGGCCACTGGATCGACCCCACCGACGGGCCCGGCGCATGATGGACCGCGCCACCGCACTCCATCGCCTGCGCACGCGCAACACGCCGTGGGATCTGCTCGTCGTCGGCGGCGGCGCGACCGGGCTCGGCGTGGCGCTCGACGCCGCCAGCCGGGGCTACGCGGTGGCGCTGGTGGAACGCGACGATTTCGCCGCCGCCACCTCCAGCCGCAGCACCAAGCTGCTGCACGGCGGCGTGCGCTACCTGCGGCAGGGCAATATCAAGCTGGTGCGCGAAGCGCTGGCCGAACGCGGCCGCGTGCTCGCCAACGCGCCGCATCTCGCCACGCCGCTTTCCTTCGTCATCCCCGCGTACCGGTTCGGCGAACGCTTTTTCTACGGCGCGGGGCTCGCCGTGTACGAACGCCTGGCCGGACGCGCCAGCCTCGGCCGTTCGCGCATCCTCGACGCCGCCGGCACGCGTGCCGCCCTGCCCGGCTTGCGTGGCGAGGGCCTGCGCGGCGGCGTGCGCTATCTGGACGGCCAGTTCGACGACGCGCGACTGGCGATCTGCCTGGCGCAAAGCGCCAGCGAGCACGGCGCGGTCGTGCTCAACCACACCGAACTCGTCACGCTCTCCCGGCGCCACGGCCAGATCGACGGCGGCGTGGTGCGCGACCGCGAAACCGGCGAAAGCTTCGCGCTGGCCGCCCGCGTCGTCGTCAACGCCACCGGCGTGTTCAGCGACACCCTCCGCCGCCTCGCACGCCCCGACGCCGAGCCCACGGTTGCGCCCAGCCAGGGCACCCACCTCGTCCTGCCCCGGCGTTTCCTGCCGGGCGACGCCGCGCTCATGATCCCCAAAACCGACGACGGCCGCGTACTCTTCGCCATTCCCTGGCAGGGCCGGCTGCTGCTCGGCACCACCGATGTCGCCGTGCCCGAAGCAAGCGCCGAACCCGTGGCCCGGGCCGACGAAATCGCCTATCTGCTGCATCACATTGCCCGCTATCTCGACCCTGCGCCCACCGCCGCCGATATCCTCGCCGTGTTCAGCGGCCTGCGGCCCCTGGTCCGGCAGTCCGGCGCACCAGGTACATCCGCGCTGGCGCGCGACCACCTGCTGCACCACGAAGCCGGGCTCGTCAGCATCACCGGCGGCAAGTGGACCACGTATCGGGAAATGGCCGAACAAACCGTCGATCTCGCCGCGCAGGTGGCCGGCCTGCCCGCGCGCCCCTGCGTCACCGCCCAACTCCCCCTGCACGGCGCGCCGGCCCGCCCCGCGCCCATTGACGACCCGCTCGCCCGTTACGGCAGCGACGCCCCCGCCCTGCGCGCGCTCGCCGTCGCCAACCCCGAACTCGCCGTGCCGCTGCATCCGGCGCTGCCGCTCACTGGCGCTGAAGTCGTCTGGGCCGCACGCCAGGAAATGGCGCGTACCGTCGTCGACGTGCTTGCCCGCCGCGCCCGCGCGACGATTCTCGACGCCCGCGCCAGCCTCGACATTGCGCCGGCCGTCGCCCGCCTGCTGGCGCAAGCACTCGGCCGCGACGACGCCTGGGCCTCGGAGCAGGTCAGCGCCTGCCAGCAGCACATCCGCACCTGCTGCCTGCCGTAAAGTTTTCACAAAGAGGACAAGAGGACAGGAGGAAAACACGGAGGATCTCTTGTCCTCCTGTCCTCCTTGTTCAAACAAGACGTAGGTCGGCAATACCTTGCCGACACAACGCGGCAAAATCCGCAAAGACGCGCCCCACAGGCAAGAACGGCAGGCGGCAGCGGAGTTCAGATTTTCCTCCCGCCCCGCCCTGTCGAATGTTTTACCGCCTGCCCTCCTTTCCCCTTTGTTCGCAGGAGGGCTTGAAAAGCCGCCCGCGCACCCCCATTTCCCGAACACGTTTTTTGTTTTCACCGGAGACCCCGCATGTCCGCCACCAAAGAAACCCTGGGCTTTCAGGCCGAAGTCAAACAGCTGTTGCAGCTGATGATCCATTCCCTGTATTCCAACAAGGACATCTTCCTGCGCGAACTGATTTCCAACGCATCGGACGCCGCTGACAAGCTGCGTTTCGAAGCGCTGTCGGATGCGGCGCTGTTCGAGAACGACCCCGAACTCAAGATCCGCGTGGCCTTCGACCGCGACGCGCGCACGCTCACCATCACCGACAACGGCATCGGCATGAGCCGCGACGAGGTGATTTCGCACATCGGCACCATCGCCAAGTCCGGCACCCGCGAATTCTTCAGCCAGCTCTCCGGCGACCAGAAGAAAGACGCCGCGCTCATCGGCCAGTTCGGCGTGGGGTTCTATTCCGCCTTCATCGTCGCCGACCGCGTGACGCTCACCACCCGCCGCGCCGGACTCGGCATCGAACACGGCGTGCGCTGGGAATCCGAAGGTGCGGGCGATTACACACTGGAAACGGTGGAAAAACCCGCGCGCGGCACCGAAATCGTGCTGCATCTGCGCGACGGCGAAGACGAATTCCTCTCCGACTACAAAATCAAATCGGTCATCCGGACCTATTCCGACCACATCACCCTGCCCATCGTGATGAAGAAAACGGAATGGAAAGACGGCGTGGAAACCCCCACCGACGAGGATGAAACCGTCAACCGCGCCTCCGCGCTGTGGGCACGCGCCAAAAAGGACGTGAGCGACGACGAATACGCCGAGTTCTACAAGCACGTGGCGCACGACTACGAAGCCCCGCTGGCCTGGTCGCACAACCGCGTCGAGGGCAAGCAGGACTACATTTCGCTGTTGTACGTGCCGTCACACGCGCCGTTCGACCTCTACGACCGCGAAAAACGCCACGGCATCAAGCTCTACGTGCGCCGCGTCTTCATCATGGACGACGCCGAGCAGCTGATGCCGCAGTATTTGCGATTCGTGCGCGGCGTGATCGACTCCGCCGATCTGCCGCTCAACGTCTCGCGCGAAATCCTTCAATCGAGCCGCGACATCGACGCCATCAAATCCGGCTCGGTGAAAAAAGTGCTGGGCCTGCTGGAAGACCTGGCCGAGAACCAGCCGGAAAAATATGCCGGCTTCTGGAATGCCTTTGGCCGCGTGATGAAAGAAGGTCCGGGCGAGGATTACGCGAACAAAGAGCGCATCGCCGCCCTGCTCCGCTTTGCCTCCACCCACGCCGATACCGACGCACAAATCGTGTCGCTGAAAGACTACGTCGGCCGCATGAAGGAAGGCCAGACCGCGATCTACTACATCACCGCCGACAGCTTTGCCGCCGCCCAGCACAGCCCACACCTCGAAATCTTCCGCAAAAAAGGCATCGAAGTCCTGCTGCTGTCCGACCGCGTGGACGAGTGGCTCTCCAGCAACCTCACCGAGTTCGACGGCAAGCCGCTGAAGTCCGTCGCCAAGGGCGGGCTGGATCTGGGCGAACTCGAAGACGAAGCCGAAAAAACCGCGCAGAAAGCCGCCGAAGACCAGTTGAAACCGCTGGTCGAGCGCATCAAGGCCACCCTCGGCGAGCGCGTCAAGGACGTGCGCGTCACCCACCGCCTCACCGACTCGCCCGCGTGCCTGGTCACCGGCGAAGCCGACATGAGCGCCAACCTCGAACGCCTGCTGAAAGCCGCCGGCCAGGCCGCGCCCACGGTGAAACCCACGCTGGAAATCAACCCCGCGCATACGCTCGTCACCCGCATGAACAGCGAGGCCGACGAAGACCGCTTCACCGACTGGGCGCATCTGGTGTTCGACCAGGCGCTGCTCGCCGAAGGCGGCCAGCTCGACGACCCGGCAAGTTTCGTGCGGCGCTTGAATGGCTTACTGGCAATGCTGCCGGGTTGATCTCGCGGCGGACGTTCGAGCGGGTCTGTGCTTGCTGAAGCAGTGCGCCGCACTCGCCAAAGTGCGCTACACCAGCAGCCCCTGCCGCACGCAGAGCCAGAGCTGCTGGTGGGTAAGTGCCTCAATCTGTTCGAGCGGCAGGGTGAGGCCGTTCTCGGCGAGCTGGGCCTGCATCCAGACGGCGAGCTCGTCCGCGCTGCGACTACCGTCGAGCGCACCCAGCAGCAGGCGGCCAGCAAAATCGAGGTCGATGGCGACGTGCCGCGCGCCGCTGACAACCCAGCCAGCGGCGCGGGCCTGCGCGCGGGCGAGATCGTGCGCGCGCGGCAGCTTGCCCGGCGCGTCGGCGAAGCGGCCGGGCCACACGGTGGGAGCCACGCCGTGCAGCAGAATCAGATCGAACAGCGCCTCGCGGAACGCAGCTTCGTCGAACGCGGCGTTGCCCTGCTCCAGCAGAATTTCACGCGCACCGTCGCAGAGCGTGGCGTAGTCGAGCGCCGCCGGGTAATGCGCGGACAGCAACATGACGGCGGCCTTAAACGCTGGCAACGTCACGGGAAAAGGGTTGCCGGCAGGATTGACGAAACGCTGTTCGCTGCCCTCGACCAGGTCGATTTCCTCGTCGCTGGCAAGATCGGCGTAGAAGGCCAGTTGATTCAGCGCATCGGCCTGCGGCGGCTGCGCGCAGGGGGCGTCGTCGCGCGCGATCATGGCACGTCGGAAACGCGTGGCGAAGGCGTCGTCGAGCGCGATCTCGGCGTCCATCCAGCGCCCGGCCATGCTTTCCGGAATCAGCCCCCAGGCGTCTTCCAGCGCCACGCGCGCGCGGCGTGGGCCAGCCTCGCCGACGTAGCGCAGGCCGCGCGCGCCGAGTTTTTCTGTGAATCCTGCAAACGTCATCGGCGCGTTGGTGTTGGCCAGGTATTCGTGGAACAGATACGAAGGCGCGGCGGTTTTAAGGTAGGTGATTTCCTTCAGCAGTAGCGGATCGCTCCATTCGGCCTCCAGGTCGTCGAGCACACGCAGCGCCTGTCGGTGCCGCTCGGGCGCGGGCAGTTCGGCGGCGGTGCGTTCGAGCAGTGCTTCGCGCAGCGGGCGCAGGCGCTGCCAGCCGGCGGCGACGTTGAAGCTCACATAAGCCAGGCCCTGCGGCGACAGATGCCGGCGACATACGTCGAGCAGCGCCTGCTGCACAGACGGCGGCACCCAGGAAAACACGCCGTGCGCAAGGATGTAGTCGAATTCGCCGAGTTCGGCCGGCAGCGCGGCGAGGTCGGCGTGCACGATGCGCGCGTTGGCGAGACCCTGTCGTTGTATGAAGGCCGCGCCCGCCTCCGCCTGCACGCGCGAGAGCTCCACCCCCACGCAGTCGGATTCGGGCCAGCGCCAGGCCAGCGGAATCAGGTTGCCGCCCTGCGCGCAGCCCAGTTCGAGAATGCGCGCGCGGCGCGGATCGGGGGCGTTAAAGCCGTGCAGCTTCGCCAGCGCGGCGAGGAAATCCGGTTGCGTTTCCGGCAGCGGCAGGCTGTCGTAGGGGAGTTCGTCGTAGCTGGCGAGGGTGTCCATGGGCAGATTCTAAGTCTGCCACCTGGCATTCGTTTCTTTGCTTTTTTTGTTTACAGGGAGGAAGGAGAGGCAAGGGAGGGGGTTACAGGGATGCCTCACACCTCCCTTGCCTCCCTGTACCCCCTCAATCCTAATGCCCCCGCGTCCCCGGCTTGGACGAGAACAACGCCGCCTGCGGACGCGGCTTTTTGGGATGCGCTGCGGGTTGGGGGCCGGGTTTGGCAGCGGCGGGCTTGCCCTGGGCCGCACGCCCAGGCGCATTGCGGTTACCCGGCTGGCCCTGACGCTGCCCCTGTCCCTGGCGCGGGCCATTATTCTGGCGCGGCGCACCCCGGCCCTGCGGCGGGCGCGGCGGACGTTCGTCCGACATCAGTTCGTGTTTGGCCGGCGGCACAAAGGCGGGATCGATTTCGACGCGCACGACGCTGCGCTTGATGAGTTTTTCGATGTCCTTCAGGTAGCCCATTTCCTCGTCATCCACCAGCGACAGCGCTGAACCGGTGGCCCCCGCGCGGCCAGTGCGGCCAATGCGGTGCACGTAGTCTTCCGGCACGTTGGGCAGTTCAAAATTGACCACCTGCGGCAGCTGGTCGATGTCGATACCGCGCGCGGCGATATCGGTGGCGACCAGCACGCGCACGCTGCCGTCCTTGAAGTTCGCCAGCGCCTTGGTACGCGCCGACTGGCTCTTGTTGCCGTGGATCGCGGCGGCGGTGATGCCGTCCTTGATGAGCTTTTCGGCGAGCTTGTTGGCACCGTGCTTGGTACGGGTGAACACCAGCACCTGCCGCCAGTCGTTCTTTTTCACCAGGTGCACCAGCAGATCGCGTTTATGCGCCTGCTGCACGCGATGCATCGACTGTTCGACGACTTCCACCGTGGTGTTGCGTCGCGCGACTTCGACGCTCTTGGGGTTGTGCAGCAGGCCGTTGGCAAGCGCGCGGATCTCGTCGGAGAAGGTGGCCGAGAACAGCAGGTTCTGGCGTTGCTTAGGCAGCACGGCGAGCACTTTCTTGATGTCGCGGATGAAGCCCATGTCCAGCATGCGGTCGGCTTCGTCGAGCACGAAAATTTCGACGCCAGACAAATCGACTGTTTTTTGCCCCAGGTGGTCGAGCAGGCGGCCGGGCGTGGCGACGAGGATATCCACGCGCGACTTCAGCGCCTTGAACTGCGGATTGATGTTGACGCCGCCGAACATCACCATCGAGCTGAGCGACAGGTATTTGCCATAGGTTTTGACCGACTCCTCGACCTGCGCGGCGAGTTCGCGCGTCGGCACCAGGATCAGGCAACGCGGGCGGCCGGGTTTGGCCGGCACCGTGCGGGTAGAAAGATGGTGCAGGATCGGCAGAGTGAAGCCGGCTGTTTTGCCGGTGCCGGTTTGCGCGGCGGCGAGCAGGTCGCCGCCGGCGAGCACCTGCGGAATCGCCTGCGCCTGGATGGGGGTGGGCGTGGTGTAGCCGGTGTCGGCCACCGCACGCAGAATCGGTTCGGCGAGGCCAAGCGAGGAGAAAGCCGGAGCGGCCGGAGTTGTTTCAATAGTCATGTAGTTTCCTGCGACGGCCCGTTGCGCTTGTGGCAACACCAATCGAGGCAGACGAAGTGAGGATCGCGAGATCGTCAGGGAAGCCCGCATCGATTGGTGGAAGCGGGCGGTTTGGCCAGAATGGCCAAACGAAGAATGTTCGGGTGGTGGGCAGTACAGGGTTTGAACCTGTGACCCCCGCCGTGTGAAGGCGATGCTCTACCGCTGAGCTAACTGCCCCGAAGCGGCGCGAATTAAACCACAACCCGGATGCAAAGGTCAATTTGGCCCGCGTCGATCTGCTCACACGCAGTTAGAATGACGGGTTTTCAGCGCACGCTCCACCATGATCCGCACCCGCTTCGCCCCTTCGCCCACCGGTTATCTGCACATCGGCGGCGCGCGCACCGCCTTGTTTTCGTGGGCTTTTGCACGGCATCACGGCGGGCAGTTCATCCTGCGCATCGAAGACACCGACGTGGCACGTTCCACGCCCGAAGCCGTACAGGCCATCCTCGACGGCATGGCCTGGCTGGATCTGGCGCACGACGAAGGCCCGTTCTACCAGATGCAGCGCATGGATCGCTACAAGCAGGTGATCGCGGAGATGCTGGACAAGGGGCTGGCCTACCGCTGCTACATGGCCCCGGAAGAACTCGACGCCTTGCGCGAAGCGCAGCGTGCCGCCGGTGAAAAGCCGCGCTACGACGGCCGCTGGCGACCCGAACCCGGCAAAACCCTGCCCGAGCCGCCGGCCGGCGTTGCGCCCGTCATCCGTTTCAAAAATCCCACCGAAGGCACGGTGGCGTGGAAGGATCTGGTCAAGGGCACGATCGAATTTTCCAACGTCGAACTCGACGACCTCATCATCGCGCGCGCCGACGGCACGCCCACCTACAACTTCTGCGTGGTAGTCGACGACTGGGACATGCAGATCAGCCACGTCATTCGCGGCGACGACCACGTCAACAACACCCCGCGCCAGATCAATATCCTGAAAGCGCTGGGGGCCACCGTGCCGCAGTACGCGCATCTGTCGATGATCCTCGGCGACGACGGCACCAAGCTCTCCAAGCGCCACGGCGCGGTGTCGGTGATGCAGTACGCCGACGACGGCTATCTGCCCGAGGCCGTCATCAACTACCTGGCGCGCCTCGGCTGGTCGCACGGCGACGCCGAGATTTTCAGCCGAGAACAGTTCGTGCAGTGGTTCGACCTTGACCACATCACGCCGTCTGCCGCGCAGTTCAACACCGAAAAGCTGCGCTGGCTTAACCAGCAGTACATCAAGGCCACCGACGACGCGCGGCTGGCCGCTCTGATGCGCCCCTTCCTGCTGCGCAACGGCGCCAATCCTGACAACGGCCCCGCGCTCACCGCCGTCGTCGCGCTGGTCAAGGAACGCGCCGCCACGATCATCGAGCTGGCCGACGCCGCCACCCTCTTCTACCGCACCCTGCATCCCACGGCCGAACTGCTGGCCCAGCACGTCACCCCCGATGTGCTGCCGGCACTGGCCGAACTCGTCGCCAAACTCGAATCCATCGCCTGGGAACGCGCCGCCATTTCCGCCGCCTTCAAGGAAACCCTGGCCGCGCATGGCTTGAAGATGCCGAAACTCGCCATGCCCGTGCGCGTGCTCGTCACCGGCGAAACACAAACCCCTGCCATCGACGCCACCCTCGAACTCATCGGTCTCGAGAACGTCGTCGCCCGCCTGAAAGCTGCCCTGTAAGCGCCACAAGCCGGGGTGATTTGGCTATAATGCGGCCTGTTTTTCGCCGGCGTAGCTCAGTTGGTAGAGCAGCGCATTCGTAATGCGAAGGTCGTCAGTTCGATTCCGATCGCCGGCACCAGATGTAAAAAACGCCGCTCATTGAGCGGCGTTTTTGTTTTCTGCACAAGCTCAGGCTCGCTCGTACCAGCCCTTGCTGCGATTGACGATCTTCACCACCAGCAACATCACCGGCACCTCGATCAGCACGCCCACCACAGTGGCCAACGCTGCGCCGGATTCAAACCCGAACAGCGCAATGGCGGCAGCCACAGCCAGCTCGAAAAAGTTGGACGCTCCGATCAGGGCTGACGGACAGGCCACGCTATGCTTTTCGCCGACCTTGCGATTGAGCCAGTACGCCAATCCAGAATTGAAAAAGACCTGAATGAGGATGGGCACGGCGAGCAGCGCAATGATCAAGGGCTGCTCGATGATGGCCTTGCCCTGGAATGCGAACAGCAACACCAGTGTGGCGAGCAGCGCGAGGATGGACGCGTGGCCAAGCTGCGCCATGGTTGCGTCGAATGCGGCCTGGCCACGCTTGAGAAGCGCCTTGCGCCAGACCTGGGCCAGAATCACGGGCACCACGATGTAGAGCAGCACCGAGATGAACAGCGTGTCCCAGGGCACGATGATGGCGGACAGCCCCAGCAGCAAGCCCACAATGGGCGCGAAGGCGAAGATCATGATGGCGTCGTTCAACGCCACCTGCGACAGCGTGAAATAGGGATCGCCACCGGTGAGCCGACTCCATACGAACACCATGGCCGTGCACGGCGCAGCTGCCAACAGGATCAGGCCGGCCACGTAGCTGTCGAGCTGTTCGGCGGGCAAGTACGGCGCAAACAGATGGCGGATGAACAGCCAGGCGAGCAACGCCATGGAAAACGGCTTGACCGCCCAGTTCACGAACAGCGTGACGCCGATGCCCTTCCAGTGCGACTTCACCTGATGCAGCGCCCCGAAGTCGATCTTCATCAGCATGGGAATGATCATGATCCAGATCAGGATGCCGACCGGCAGATTGACTTGCGCCACTTCCATACGGCCCAGCGCCTGGAACGGGGCCGGAAACATCTGCCCCAGTCCCACGCCCGCGACGATGCACAGGGCCACCCACAGCGTGAGCCAGCGTTCGAATACGCTCATCGGCGCGCCGGCTATACGCTTGCCGGTCACTTCGCACTGTGCGCTCATGCCGTCTTCCCGATCTCGCGCACGGCCTGTTCCAGTTTCATGCCTTCGAGTGTGGCAAAAGGCAGGTTGATGAACATGGAAATCCGTCGCTGCAACTGTTCCATGGCCTGCACAAAGGCGTGGCGCTTTGTCTCGTCGCTGCCTTCCACAGCCGCCGGGTCCGGGATGCCCCAGTGCGCAGTCATCGGCTGGCCCGGCCACACCGGACAGACCTCGCCGGCTGCGTTGTCGCAGACAGTGATCACAAAATCAAAGTGCGGCCCCCCGGGCTGCACGAATTCGTCCCAGGATTTGCTGCGCAGGTCGAGGGCTGGAAAGTGATTCTTGTCCAGCAACGCCTGCGCGAAGGGATTGACCCGCCCAGCCGGATGGCTACCGGCACTGTAGGCCCGGAATCGCCCCCGCCCCATCTCGTTCAGCAGCGATTCGGCGAGGATGGAACGGGCCGAGTTACCGGTACAGAGAAACAGCACGTTGTAACTGCGTGAGTCCATGACAGTCTCCGGATCAGGCCAGGTCAGGCCGCTGCCTGCAAACCGAATTTCTCGCGCACGGCGCCTACCAGCCGGGTGCGGATATCGTCGCGCACGGCGAGAAAGCTCTCCAGTGGCTCGCCGTGCGGGTCGTGGAACGGCAGGTGGATGGCCGGGATCGGTTTGGGGAATATGGGGCAGGCTTCTTTTGCGTTGTCGCACACGGTCACCACCAGGTCGATGTCTTCGTGCATCACGGCGTCGATGTCCTTGGGGTGCAAGCCGTCGGTATTCAGACCGGCAAGTTTCAAAGCCTCAATCGCGCCGTCGGCCACCTTCGGCTGCGGCCGAGTGCCGGCGGACAGCGCACGCACCTGGCCGGCGAGGTCGTGGTTCAGCAGCACTTCGGCCATCTGTGAACGACAGGAATTGCCGGTGCACAGCACCAGCACGGAATAGGGTTTGTTCACAATCATTTCCTCAGTTAAATGGGATTTCAGCAGCAACCCGTGGATTTGCCCTTGACCGGGATGCAACCCGATACCTTGGCCACGGCGCGTTCGGGGACGCAGCATCCGCCGGCGTGCGCCTCGCCCGCTTCCGAAGCGGCGAATACGGGAATGCTGTCGAGCGTGTGGTAGGTCTCCCACGCGATGCCGGTGGGGTCGGTGGCCCAGTATTTGTCGGACTTGGCGTAGCAGCAGGCGGTGCCCATTTCCTCGACCACGTCGGCTTCGAGTTTCTGCAGGCGCTGATTCATGTCGGCGAGTTCCTCGGCGCTTTCCACCTGCACGCCCAGGTGGTTGAGGCCGGGCGCAGCGCCGCGTGCCGAGATGGCAAAGTTCACGCGTGGATCGTCGAGCATCCATTTCGCGTAATCGGGTTTCTGTACGGTGGGTTCACTGGCGAACATGGTCGAGTAGAAGCGGATGCTGGCGGCGAGATCGTCGACCGCGACATGGACATGCAGGCGTTTCATGCGGGCTCCTTTCGGGATGCGGATTTTTTGGTGGCGGTTTTCTTCATGGCGGGCGTGGGGCTACAAGCAGTCGCCGAGGTGCAGGGATTACCACCGCAACAGTTGTCGGTGAGATAACCGAGCAGCGCGTTCATGGTTTCGAAGCGCGCGGTGTAAATCACGAAGCGCCCGTCCTGGCGCGATTCGGTGAGACCGGCATGGCTCAATTCCTTGAGATGAAAACTCAGGGAAGACGCCGGTATGCCGGTCAGTTCCGCGATCTGGCCAGCAGGCAACCCGGCCGGGCCAACCTGAACCAGAAGACGAAAGACAGACAGCCGGGACGCTTGGGCCAGGGCTGCAAGGGCAGTGACGACGGTTTGTGTTTCCATATTTTTATAATTATAGAAATATAAAATCATGTCAAGCTGAAATCTCGTTCAACCGGCAGTCCACCGCAGGGGCCGGACGACATACAGTAGAATCGCGGCTTTTCCAGGAGCCCGCCATGACTGATCCCGTTATCTATGATCGCCAGCCCGCCGAACTTGAACTTGAACCCGGCGAATACTGGTGGTGTGCCTGCGGGCGTTCCATGACCCAGCCGTTTTGCGACGGTTCGCACGAAGGCACGGGGATCGAACCCCAGTCGTTTGTCGTCGCCGAAAAACAGACCGTGTGGCTGTGCAACTGCAAGCACACCAAAACCCCGCCGTTCTGCGACGGCTCGCACAACACCCTGCCTGACGACGCGTTCTGATCGTCATGGCAGCCCTGCCGGAATCGGTACTGGCTTTCTGGTTCGGCGCGGCGGGCAGCGCCGCTGAAATCACCGCCCGCCAGCGCGGGCTGTGGTTTGGCAAATCGGCAGACGCCGACCGCGCGGTCGTCGAGCAGTTTGGCGACACCCTCCGCGACGCCCGTCAGGGTCGGCTGAATGACTGGGCAGACACCCCGCACGGTCGTCTGGCGCTGGTCATCGTGCTGGATCAGTTTCCGCACCATGTCTACCGCAACCAGGCCGCGGCGTTCGATTCCGACGCCGCGTCGCTGGCGCTGGCCCTGCAGGCGCTGGCCAGTGGAGAAGACCGGCAGCTCAGCCTGATCGAACGCGTGTTTCTCTACCTGCCGCTGGAGCACGCCGAATCGCTGGCGATGCAGGACTGCGCAGTGGCGCTGTATGCCGCGCTGGTGCGCGAAGCCGATGAAGCAGAACGCGCGCTGTTCGAGGGCTTTCATGACTACGCCATTCGTCATCGCGACGTGGTGGCGCAATTCGGCCGCTTTCCGCATCGCAACGAGACGCTGGGCCGCCCCTCCACCCCGGCCGAACGCGAATTCCTGACCCAACCCGGCTCGCGCTTTTAAGCGGGTGCGCGGGTAAAATGGCGGGCTTTCGTGCCCCGCCGTCGCCATGACCCGCCAGATCCTCGTCACCTCCGCCCTGCCCTACGCCAACGGCAGCATTCACCTTGGCCATCTGGTCGAATACATCCAGACCGATATCTGGGTGCGCTTCCAGAAAATGCGCGGCCACGACTGCCGCTACGTGTGTGCCGACGACACCCACGGCACGGCCATCATGCTGCGCGCCGAAAAGGAAGGCATCACGCCAGAAACCCTGATCGGCCGCGTGTGGGACGAACACACGCGCGACTTTGCCGGTTTTCACATCGGCTTCGATCACTACTACTCGACGCACTCGGAAGAAAACCGCGCGCTTGCCTCGAAAATCTATCTGGCGCTGAAAGACGCCGGGCTGATCGACGTGAAGACCATCGCCCAGCTGTTCGACCCGGTGAAGCAGCTTTTCCTGCCCGACCGTTTCATCAAGGGCGAATGTCCCAAATGCGGGGCCGCCGACCAGTACGGCGACAACTGCGAAGTCTGCGGCGCAACCTACAGCCCCACCGAACTCAAGAATCCCGTCTCGGCCGTGTCGGGGGCCACGCCCGTCCACAAGGATTCCGAGCATTACTTCTTTAAGCTGGGCGATTGCGAGGCCTTCCTGCGTGAATGGACCACCTCGGGCAGCCTTCAGCCAGAAGCTGCCAACAAGATGCAGGAGTGGTTTGCCTCGGGCCTTGCCAACTGGGACATCAGCCGCGACGCACCCTATTTCGGTTTCGAGATTCCCGGCGCACCGGGCAAGTATTTCTACGTCTGGCTCGACGCCCCGGTGGGCTACATGGCGAGCTTCGCCAAATACGCGGCGGATAACGGCCTCGACTTCGACGCCTGGTGGGGTGCCGATTCGAAAACCGAGCTGGTGCATTTCATCGGCAAGGACATTCTGTATTTCCACGCGCTGTTCTGGCCGGCGATGCTCAAATTTGCCGGCTATCGCCTGCCGACGGCGGTGTACGCGCACGGCTTCCTCACCGTCAACGGCCAGAAGATGTCGAAGTCGCGCGGCACCTTCATCACGGCGGCAAGCTACCTGGACGCCGGACTCAACCCGGAATGGCTGCGCTATTACTTTGCCGCCAAGCTGAATGGTTCGATGGAAGACATCGACTTGAGCCTGGACGATTTCGTGGCGCGGGTGAATTCAGACCTGGTCGGCAAGTTCATCAACATTGCCAGCCGCACGGCCGGTTTCATCCACAAGAACTTTGAGGGTCGGCTCGCCGCTACGCTTGATAACCCCGACCTCGTCAACGCGTTTCAGGTGGCAGCCGATTCCATCGCCACGCACTATGAAGCGCGCGATTTCGCCCGCGCCCTGCGTGAAATCATGGCGCTGGCCGACCGCGCCAACCAGTACGTCGCCGACGAAAAGCCCTGGGAACTGGCCAAGCAGCCGGATGCGTCAACGCGCCTGCACCAGGTCTGCACGACGGCACTGAACTGCTTCCGCCTGCTGGCGCTGTATCTCAAACCGGTGCTGCCCAGGCTGGCCAGCGAGGTCGAAACCTTCCTGGCCGTCGAGGGGCTGACCTGGAATCAGGCCCAGACGCTGCTCGCCAACCACACCATCAACCCTTACGCGCACCTGATGACCCGCATCGACCCGAACGCCATCGACGCCATGCTAGACGCCAACAAACAGAATCTCGAACCCGCCCCCGCGCCCGCACCCGCGCGCCATGCTGAAGCCCAGACGCACGCCACTGCGTCGGCCACTCCGGCTGTGGCTGACACCATTTCGATCGAGGATTTCGCCAAAATCGACCTGCGCATCGCGCGCATTGCCAATGCCGAACACGTCGAAGGGGCCGACAAGCTCTTGCGGCTCACGCTCGACCTGGGCGAACTCGGCACCCGCCAGGTGTTTGCCGGCATCAAATCGGCCTACGCACCCGAGGCGCTGATCGGGCGACTGACGGTGATGGTCGCCAACCTCGCCCCGCGCAAGATGAAGTTCGGCATGAGCGAAGGCATGGTGCTGGCGGCATCGGGCGACGCGCCCGGCCTCTACATCCTGTCGCCCGACACCGGCGCGCAGCCCGGCATGAAAGTAAAGTAAGGACATTTGCCGGGCGACACAAACGCCGGGCAAAAAAATGCCCGGCTCGTGAGAGCCGGGCAGAGTATCCACCAAAGGAGGAGGATTGGAGGAGACAACACTGATCGCCATTGCGACGCCTCAGTGTTATTAGTAGTTTCTAATATTAGAGAAGTATTGTCAACCCATACGTTGCGATAAAGCCCGGTATTGCATTTTATGTGTCGGCCACACCACAGCTTATCGACAACACACCCGCCTCACACCGCTAATACATCACCTGCACCGCTTCGGGCTGGAGCCAGCCGCCCAGCGATTCCAGCAGGCGATCGTCCAACTTCACCCGCCACGCCTCGCCCAGCCGCACCCGGCATTGTGCCTGCGGGCCATGGTAGTCCACCCATACCGGGCAACCGCCTTCCTGCTGGGTATACGGCGACAACAACTCGGCCAGGGTGCGGCTGCCGTGCGGTTGCCCATGGCACTGGCCGTTGCAGGTCAGACGCAAACCCTGCGCGAACCGTGTTCGTGCACCGGCCAGATCCTCGATACGGTCGGCCGTGACGCGCAAGCCGCCTGAGTAATCATCGCGGCTGACCTTGCCCTCGAACACCAGCAGGGCGTCTTCCTTCACCAGGTGGCGCGTCTGTTCGTAGAGTTCGTTGAAGATCGTCACTTCGACCTGGCCGCTGGCGTCGTCGAGCAGCAGGATGAGCATTTTGCCGCGCCGGGTCATTTGCGTACGCAGCGACACCGCCACGCCGGCCAGAATCACCGGCTCGCGCGCAGGCTCCAGGCTGCCCAGACGCCGTTTGGCAAACGCGGCCACCTCGGCTTCGTAGGCGGTGAAGGGATGGCCGGAAAAATAAAAGCCCATGGCCGACTTTTCCTGCAACAGCTTTTCCGGCTCCGGCCAGCGCGGCACGGCCACCAGCGCGTCTTCACTTTCGACCGGCTCGCCGAACAGGCCGACCTGCGAGCCGTTGCGCGCCGCCTGGTCGGCCGCTTCGAGGGCACGCCCCACCGAGGCAAACAGGCTGGCGCGATGATCGTTGAGCGTGTCGAAGGCCCCGGCTTTGACCAGCGCTTCGAGCACCCGGCGGTTGAGGTAACGCTTGTCGACCCGACGCACCAGGTCGAACAAACCCTTGTAAGGCCCGCTGGCTTCGCGCTCGGCGACGATGGCGTTGATGGCGGCTTCGCCCGTGCCCTTGATCGCCCCGAGTCCGTAGCGGATTTCGGTTTTGGAAACCGGCTCGAAACGGTGCAGCGAACGATTGATGTCGGGCGGCAGGATAGTGAGGTGGTTGGCCGCGCAATCCTCGATAAAAATGCGCAGCTTGTCGGTGTCCGACAATTCCGACGACATCGTCGCCGACATGAATTCGGCCGGGTAGTACGCCTTGAGCCAGGCGGTGTGGTAGGCCACCAGCGCGTAGGCTGCCGAGTGCGACTTGTTGAAGCCGTATTCGGCAAATTTCTCCATCAGGTCAAAGAGCCGGCCCGCGAGTGCATCGTCCACCCCGCGTGTTTTTGCGCCGGCGAGGAAAATCGCGCGCTGCTTGGCCATTTCTTCGGCTTTTTTCTTGCCCATGGCGCGGCGCAGCATGTCGGCCCCGCCGAGCGTGTAGCCGGCCAGAATCTGCGCGACCAGCATCACCTGCTCCTGGTAGACGATGATGCCGTAGGTCGATTTGAGCGTATCGGTCAGGTCTGGGTGGAAATACCACTCGGGTTTACCCACGCCCGTTCTGCGCTGCTCGTTCTTGCGCACGATGAAGTCGTCCACCATGCCCGAACCCAATGGCCCCGGCCGGTTTAGCGCCATCAACGCGATGATGTCCTCGAAGGTGTCGCCCTTGAGTTTCTTTTCCAGATCCTTAGCCGAGCGCGATTCGGACTGGAACACGGCGGTGGTGTTGCCGTCGGCAAACAGCCGGTACACCGCCGGGTCGTCGAGTTTGAGATCTTCCAGCCGGAACGTTTCCATCCCGGCATGGCGACGAACAAAATGCACCGCCTCGTTGAGGATGGTGAGCGTGCGCAGGCCGAGGAAGTCGAACTTGACGAGGCCAATGGCTTCCACGTCGTCCTTGTCGTACTGCGACACGACCGAATCCGAGCCTTCGGCGCGATAGAGCGGGCAGAAATCGGTGAGCTTGCCCGGCGCGATCAGCACGCCGCCGGCGTGCATGCCGACGTTGCGCGTCAGTTCTTCGAGTTTTTCGGCCAGCCCGAAGAGTTCGCGCACTTCTTCTTCGGCGTCGTAGCGTTCCTTCAATTGCGGTTCGATTTCCAGCGCCTTCGCCAACGACACCGGCTTCACACCTTCGATCGGCACCAGCTTGGAGAGCTTGTCGCAAAACAGGTAGGGCATGTCGAGCACCCGGCCCACGTCGCGGATCACCGACTTGGAGCCCAGCGTGCCGAAGGTAGCAATCTGCGACACCGCGCCGTGGCCGTACTTGTCCTTCACATACTGGATCACGCGTTCGCGCTTGTCCTGGCAGAAGTCGATGTCGAAGTCGGGCATCGACACCCGCTCGGGATTCAGGAAGCGTTCGAACAGCAGGTCGTATTCCAGCGGGTCGAGGTCGGTAATCAGCAAGGCGTAGGCAACCAGCGAGCCCGCGCCCGAACCGCGCCCCGGCCCCACCGGCACGTCGTTTGCCTTGGCCCAGGAAATGAAGTCCGACACGATGAGGAAATAGCCGGGAAAACCCATCTGGATGATGGTCGCCAGCTCGAACTCCAGCCGCTCGACGTATTCAGCGCGGCGGGTGACGCGCACCGTGGCATCCGGGTACAACTGCGCCAGCCGCACGTCGAGGCCTTCGTAGGCCCGCTGGCGGATGTAGTCGTCAAGGCTCAGGCCATCCGGGGTGGGGAAATCCGGCAGCCGGTTCTTGCCCAGCACCAGTTCCAGATTGCAGCGCTTGGCGATTTCCACGCTGTTTTCCAGCGCTTCCGGCAGGTCGGTAAACAGCTCGGCCATCTCCTCGGCCGACTTGAGATACTGCTCGCGGGTATACGGCCGGGGCCGACGCGGATCGCCCAGCATCATGCCCTCGGCAATACACACCCGCGCTTCGTGCGCCTGGAAATCGTCCGCGCCCAGAAACTGCACCGGGTGCGTGGCCACGCTGGGCAGCTTGAGTGCGTGGCCGATGTCGAGCAGGCCATCGATCAGGCGCTCGGCGTGCGGCTGGCCGTAGCGCTGCAATTCCAGATAGAAACGATCGGGAAAACAGCGCGCCCACTGCTCGGCTTCGCGGCGCGCGACATCCGGCTTGTCGTCGAGTATCGCCTGCGCCACATTGCCCAGGCTCCCGCCCGACAGCGCGATCAGGCCGTTGCTGTCTTCCATCAGCCAGGCCGGATCGACCTCCGCCCGGCCACGATGCAGGTTGTCCTGGAATGCGCGCGCCAGCAGTTCGCACAAGCGCCGATAGCCGTCGGCGTGTTGCACCAGCAGCAGCAAACGGGAAGGCCGCGCCCGGTCGGCGTGGTTCGTCACCCAGACATCGCAGCCGAATACCGGCTTGACGCCCTGACCGCGCGCCGCGCGGTAGAACTTCACCCAGCCAAAGGTATTCGACAGATCGGTGAGCGCCAGCGCGGGCATCCCGACCTCCTTCGCGCGTGACACCGCGTCGTCGAGCCGCACCAGTCCGTCGGTCACCGAAAATTCGGAGTGCAGGCGAAGGTGAACAAAACGCGGATCAGACATGGGGCAAGCAGGCGGGAATCAGGCGGCCAGTTTAACGCCGGCGGGACGGGGGCCGGAAAACAAAAAAGCAGCCGAAGCTGCCTTTTTGGGGCCATGCCAGGATCAGTTGGCGCGGCGCTTGAATTCGTTGGTGCGCGTGTCGATTTCGATCATGTCACCAATTTCGACGAAAGCCGCAACCGGCAGTTCGTAGCCAGTGGGTTTGATGCGCGCGGGCTTCATCACTTTGCCCGAGGTGTCGCCCCGCACGGCGGGTTCGGTGTACTCGACTTCGCGCACCACGGTGGTGGGCATTTCGACGGAGATTGCACGGCCTTCGTAGAACACCACTTCGAGGGGCATACCGTCGTCGAGGTAGTTCAATGCGTCCCCCAGGTTGTCGGCTTCAATTTCGTACTGGTTGTAGTCAGCGTCCATGAACACGTACAACGGGTCGGCAAAGTACGAGTAGGTACAGTCCTTGCGGTCCAGCGACACCATGTCGAACTTGTCGTCAGCGCGGTACACCGTTTCGGTACCGGAACCGTTCAGCAGGTTCTTCAGCTTCATTTTGACGACCGACGAGTTACGGCCGGATTTCGAGAATTCGGCCTTCACGACCACCATCGGGTCTTTGCCGATCATCACGACGTTGCCGGCGCGGAGTTCCATTGCGGTTTTCATGGGTATGTGTCCTGCTGAGTGCGCCCGGAAAAAGCGCTAGGGGTTTGAGAAAACGCGAGATTTTAGCTGATTTTCAACAAATTCCACCAGCTCGTCGGCAAGCCGCCCCGCCCGGCCCAGCGTCTCCGGCCAGACCTGTGCGTGGCGGTGGATTTCAGCGTACTGCGCCCGCCAGTCCGCCCAGGCACCGCCCACGTCCGGCGCGCCCGGTACCCCGTTCCAGCAACGCCAGAGGCCCTCGATCGCCCCGGCCACCCCGGCCGGCGCTGCGCGCACATACAGGCCCAACAACGCGTCCAGTTTGTCCCAGTGCGCGCCTTCGGCCTGTGGATAGGCCTGCCACACCATAGGCTGCGCCGCCCATTGCGCGCGCACGCAGGAATCCTCGCCCCGCACGAAATTGAGGTCACACGCCCACAGCAGGGAATCGTAGGCGTCCTGATCGGTGAAGGGCAGCACCTGGAGGCGCAGCGTGCCGCGCACAAACGCGTCGCCGGGCGACAGGTTTTTCGTTCCCAGCCAGGCCGCCAGCTGCGGCAGCACCCGGCCTTCGGGCACCAGACAGGTCAGCGGCTCGCGCCCGGCAGCCCAGGCGTCAAGCAAGGCAGGCAGCGCCGGGTTTTCGTACGCGAACAGCGACACGCGCAGTTCGTCCGGCTGCCGCGCGTCCAGCCCCAGACCGCGCCAGAATGCATGCGCGTCGAAGGCGGCGCGACGCGAGGCGTAATCGTCCTCGATGAGCAGGCCGCCGGTATCGGGTGTATAGCCCGGAAAAAAGAAATGCCGGGTCAGCGGCAGGCGCGGATGCGGCGACGGCAGACCGTGATGCGTCGCCACCCAGGCTTCTGCGCTGAGGTATTCCAGGTTGAGCCACACCGGCGCGGACGGCTGCGCCACCATCGCCAATAAATACGGTTCTGGCAGCGCGCAGCCAAAGGCCTCGATCACCGCCTGCGCGGGGTCGACCGGGGTGGGGAAAACGGCGGGCCAGGCGTGAATGGCCACGCCTTCGCAGCGCTGCGCTGGCCTGTCCGGCACAACCGCCGGCCAGATGCGGTGGAAGGCCGCCAGGTCGTCCACCCAGAGCCGGACACCGTCGCCCTGCCGGCGTGCGAGTGCCCGCGCCAGCCGCCAGGCCACGCCGATATCGCCGTAGTTGTCGACGACGTTGCAGAAAATGTCCCAGTCGGGTCGCATGGCGCGCATCCTACCGCAGCCGCAAATGCACAAGGCACCCGAAGGTGCCTTGTGCAAAGGGCATACCGCGCCGACTCAGTTCGTTTTATCGGAGAGGCAGGTTTTCATGAACGCGCGGCGGGCGTCGCCCTTCAGGGTTTTGGCTGACGCCTCGGTGTTGCAGTCTTTCATCCGCTGCTGCTGGGCCATTTTCTTGTCTGTTGCGCCCGACAGGCAGGCCTTCATGAAATCCTTGCGCGCGTCGCCGGCCAGACTTTTTTCGCCCGCCTCGGCGTTGCACGATTTCATGCGATTTTGCTGCGCGGTGTCTGCCCACGCCCCCGTCGAAAACAGCACAGCTGCCATCAAGGCCGTCAGAACCTGGTTTTTCATGGTCACCCTCCTCGTCGTTGAAATGCCATGGAGTCTAGTCGAAGCCCTTGTTTTTGCACGCATTCAACTTGTAAAAATTCAGGCGCGGGGGTAAAAAGTGCGCAGTTTGGTTTCAAGCAATGCAAAACCAGGCAAACCCGCAGCGCAACACGGGGCGCGCTTGAATCAGACCGACGGCCCATAACAATTCCAGCCGTCTCGTCGTCCGCAGCGTGCATTCGTGCTCATCGCGGCTTTATCCACGCCCAAGGAGGGAGTTTCAATGGCAACAGGTATTGTGAAGTGGTTCAGCGACGCCAAGGGGTTTGGCTTCATCACCCCGGATGACGGCGGTGAAGACGTGTTCGCACATTTTTCCGCCATCCAGTCCAATGGCTTCAAGAGCCTGAAGGAAGGCCAGAAAGTGTCATTCGAAGTCAGCCAGGGCCCCAAAGGCAAGCAGGCGTCGAATATCCAGCCTCAGGGTTGAACCTAAAAACCGCAGTTGACCGCTCACCAGCCTCGTGAATCGCGCATGAAACCTGACGATTTCCGTTCCGGTCACGTTCACCGCTTGGGTAAGAACGCTACGCACCCGATGGCACGCCGGCTCGTGCGCCTGCCTTTGTCGCACCTCCTTGCAGGCCCCGGCCTGCGGCGTCGTTGCTTCGCGGCAGTCACCCGATCCAACGCACCCTCGGATGCGTCCAACTGCGGTTTCTAGGTTGAAGCACTATCTGACCACGAAGCGCCGCTCGTGCGGGGCTTCGTGGGCCAGTCCGATTGCACATTCATGCCAGCGACCGGGTCAGCACTTCGGCCGCCACGTCAACGAATGCCCGCAACCTGGGCGGGACAAAACGCTGGTGCGGATAGACGAGGTGAACCGGATCGGCGCGTGCGTGCCAATCCGGCAACACTCTCGTCAACCCCCCTGCCCCGTCGGAAACGCCAGCGAAATAGGTCGGCAGCAGGGCCACGCCTTCGCCCATCCGCGCAAGTGCCCGCACAACGCCGAAATCGTTGACCAGCAGATGGCCGCGCATCGGCACATTCACACTGCCTTTGGCTGCATACAGGATCCACGCTTCCTGCCCGAGCGGCGTGAACTGCACGCAGCGATGCCGGCGGAGATCCTGTGGGCGCGACAGCGGCGGGGCTGAAGCCAGATAGTCCGGGCTGGCAAACGGTGCCCAGCAGGCAACCCCCACTTTCTTCGCGATCAGCGTGGAATCCCGTAGCGCCCCGGCGCGGATTGCAACATCCACGCCCTCTGCAACAAGATCGAGATAGTGGTCGGTCAGCACCAGCTCGATATCAATTCCGGGATGCGCCGTTCGAACCTGCGTGATCAACCTGGCCAGCAAGATATCTCCAAAATCGGCCGGGGCCGTCACGCGTAGGCGGCCCTTCACCTCACCGGTCGCGACGGACACCGCCGATTCGGCCTCGGCCACATGATCGAACCCGGTTGCGGCATGACGAAAATACGCTGCCCCCGCTTCGGTGAGCCTGATGCGCCGCGTCGTGCGCTGCAACAGCGTCACGCCGAGCCGCTTTTCCAGCCGCGCCACCCGTGTACTCACCGTCGATACCGGCAATCCCAACGCACGCGCCGCCGCGCTAAAGCTGCCGAGTTGAGCCACCTTCACGAACACCGCGATTTCATTGAAGTCCATTTCGATTGTTCGCCAAAACGAAAAGTGATTTTCGATTTAACCATCTATTCAAGGCAAGGGTACCGCTATAGATTGAAACCTCGATACGGAGGTCATCATGAAAAAACTGACGTTCATCAAACGCAGCGCGGGCAGCCACTGGGTGGGCGACGGCTTTCCGGTGCGCAGCATCTTTTCCTACAACGATATCGCCGAAGCAATGTCGCCTTTCCTGCTGATGGATTACGCCGGCCCGACCCGTTTCGAGCCGACGGCGCAGCGGCGTGGCGTGGGCGCGCATCCGCATCGCGGCTTCGAGACGGTCACGCTCGTCTATTCCGGCGGCGTGTCCCATCGCGACTCGGCGGGCGGCGGCGGAACCATAGGGCCCGGCGACGTGCAGTGGATGACGGCGGCGTCCGGCATCCTGCACGAGGAATTCCACAGCCCGGAGTACGGCAGCGTCGGCGGGCCCTTCGAGATGATCCAGCTCTGGGTCAACCTGCCGGCCCGGGACAAGATGCACGCGCCGGGCTATCAGGGCATTGTTGACAGCCAGATTCCGCGTGTGCCCTTGCCGGAGGACGCCGGGCAGGTGCGCGTGATCGCCGGACAATTCGACCAGCACACCGGCCCCGCCCGCACCTTCAGCCCGATGAACGTCTGGGACATGCACCTGAATGCCGGCCACACGCTGGCACTCGACCTGCCCGATGGGCACACCACGGCGCTGTTCGTGATGCAAGGCAGCATCCGCGTGGACAAGCAGGTCGTTCGTCCGGCCGAACTGGCCGTCATGGAACGCCCGGGCACGCAGCTGGGTTTTGAAGTCATCGAGGACACCATCCTTCTGCTTCTGAATGGCGCGCCGCTGAACGAACCCATTGCCGCCTATGGCCCTTTCGTCATGAACACGCGCGAAGAAATCACGCAAGCCATGCGCGACTACGACGAAGGCCGTTTTGGCCGCATGGCATCGGCTGCCTGAGCCACACCGCTTCCGGGCACCTGCCCGCAACGGCCCAGCCGGGGCTGCCATTCAAAGGAGATCCATCATGCCTCAACCCTACGTACGCCTGGACAAGGATCAGGCCGCCGTCCTGCTGGTCGACCACCAGGCCGGCCTGCTCTCGCTCGTGCGCGACATCGACCCCGACGCGTTCCGCAACAACGTCCTCGCGCTGGCCGACCTCGCCAAATATTTTGGCCTGCCAACCATACTGACGACGAGTTTCGAGAACGGTCCGAACGGGCCGCTGATGACTGAACTCAGGGAAACCTTCCCGGACGCGCCCTACATTGCACGGCCCGGCCAGATCAACGCCTGGGACAACGAGGCGTTCGTCGCAGCGATCCGGGCCACCGGCAAGAAGCAGCTCATCGTCGCCGGCATCGTTACCGAAGTTTGTGTCGCCTTCCCGACGCTGTCCGCCCTGACCGAAGGCTATGAGGTCTTCGTCGTGACCGACGCCTCCGGCACCTTCAACGAATTCACGCGCCATTCGGCCTGGGCACGCATGGCCGCCGCAGGCGCGCAGATGATGACCTGGTTCGGCGTCGCCTGTGAACTACACCGCGACTGGCGCAACGACGTCGAAGGACTGGGTACGCTGTTCGCCAATCACATTCCCGACTACCGCAACCTGATCAACAGCTACACGGCCCAGCAGGCGCGCAAGTAAACAAGCCGGCGCGCTTGCTGTTGCACGCGCCCAGGCTCACATCTTCGCAACCATCGCCTCGGCAAACGCCGAGCACTTCACCTCGGTCGCACCGTCCATCAGCCGCGCGAAATCGTAGGTCACGGTCTTGGCGGCGATGGCTTTTTCCATGCTGGCAACGATCAGATCCGCCGCTTCGAGCCAGCCCAGGTGGCGCAGCATCATTTCGGCAGAAAGGATGATCGAACCGGGGTTGACGTAATCCTTGCCGGCGTATTTTGGCGCGGTACCGTGGGTGGCTTCAAACATCGCCACGGTGTCCGACAGGTTCGCGCCGGGGGCAATGCCGATGCCACCGACTTCTGCGGCGAGCGCGTCGGAAATGTAATCGCCGTTGAGGTTCAGCGTGGCGATCACGTCGTATTCGTCGGGGCGCAGCAGGATTTGCTGCAGGAAGGCATCGGCGATCACGTCCTTGATGATGATGCCGTTTGGCAACTCCATCCACGGGCCTTCACCGATCAACCGGGCACCGAATTCGCGCGCCGCCAGCTCGTAGCCCCATTTCTTGAAGCCGCCTTCGGTGAACTTCATGATGTTGCCCTTGTGCACCAGCGTCACCGAGCGACGATTGTTGTCGATGGCGTACTGGATGGCCTTGCGGATGAGCCGCTCGGAACCTTCGACCGACACCGGCTTGATGCCGATGGCCGACGATTCGGGAAAACGGATTTTCTTGACGCCCATTTCCTGCTGCAAGAACTCGATCACCTTCTTCACGTCGGCGCTGCCGGCTTCCCACTCGACGCCCGCGTAAATATCCTCGGTGTTTTCGCGGAAGATCACCATGTCCACTTTTTCGGGGGCTTTCACCGGGCTCGGCACACCGGTGAAATAGCGCACCGGACGCAGGCACACGTACAAATCGAGCATCTGGCGCAGCGCCACGTTGAGCGAGCGGATGCCGCCCGAGGTCGGCGTGGTGAGCGGGCCTTTGATCGAGATCACGTAGTCACGCACCGCCTGCACGGTCTCGTCGGGCAGCCATTGGTCTGCACCGTAGACCTTGACCGCCTTCTCGCCGGCGTAGACCTCCATCCACGCGATGGATTTTTTGCCGCTGTAGGCCTTGGCGACGGCGGCATCGACGACCTTCTTCATGGCCGGCGTGATGTCGACGCCGGTACCGTCACCCTCGATGAAGGGAATGATGGGGGTATCCGGCACGTTGAGCGTGTTATCGGGATTGACGGTGATTTTCTGGCCGTGGGCGGGGATCTGGATATGCGTGCTCATGTTGGGTCTCGAAACGATAAAATGCGGGTTTTGCCCCCACCGAATGTCGCGTCTTGTTCTATTCAACAAACCCTACGGCGTACTCTCCCAGTTCACGCCCGAAGGCCGCTGGCAGGGTTTGCGGGATGTCCTTCCGCTGTCGGGTGTATACGCAGCCGGACGCCTGGATGCGGACAGCGAAGGCCTGTTGATTCTAACCGATGACGGACCACTCCAGAGCCGCATCGCCGATCCGCGCCACAAGCTGCCCAAAACCTACTGGGCGCAGGTCGAAGGCGCGCCCACGGATGCCGACCTCGAACCGCTGCGCCGGGGCGTCGATCTCGGCGACTTCGTCACCCGGCCGGCGCAGGTGCGGCGCATCGACGAACCCGTCGGCCTGTGGCCGCGCAATCCCCCAATCCGCTTTCGTGCGGCGATCCCCACAAGCTGGATCGAACTCGTCATCACCGAAGGCAAGAACCGCCAGGTGCGCCGCATGACTGCAAACCTTGGCTACCCCACCCTGCGCCTCATCCGCGCCGCCGTCGGCGACTGGCGTCTGGACGCCCTGCAACCCGGCGAATGGAAGGAACTGCATGTCTGACACCCAAACCTGGCTGCCCCACGTCGTCGTCGCAGCCATCGTTCAGCACGAAGGCCGCTTCCTCTTCGTTGAAGAAGAAACCACCGACGGCCTGCGTCTGAACCAGCCCGCCGGCCACTGGGAACGCGGCGAAACGCTGATCGAAGCCGTACGACGTGAGGCGCTCGAAGAAACCGCGCACCGCGTCGAACCCACCGCGCTCGTCGGTTGCTACACCACGCACTATGCCCGCCGCGACATCACCTACCTGCGCTTCGCCTACCTGTGTGATGTCACCGGTTTCGAACCCGATCACACCCTCGACACCGGCATCGTGCGCGCTGTCTGGCTCACACCAACAGAATTGGCCGCCCACCCCGTGCCGCACCGCAGTCCGCTGGTGCAGCGCTGCGTTGAGGATGCACTGGCCGGGCGGCGCTTCCCGCTGGATTGCGTGACCCACGCATGAGCGCTGCGCCCAATAACGACAAAGTCGTCGTCGGCCTCTCCGGCGGAGTCGATTCCGCCGTCGCAGCCTACCTGCTCAAACAGCAGGGCTATGACGTGCTCGGCGTATTCATGAAAAACTGGGACGACGACGACAACACCGAGCACTGCACCGCGCGGCAGGATTTTCTCGATGTGCTGGCGGTGGCCGACGTGCTCGGCATCGAGGTCGAGGCGGTGAACTTTGCGAAGGAATACAAGGAACGCGTATTCAGCTACTTCCTCGCCGAATACCAGGCCGGCCGCACGCCCAACCCGGACGTGCTGTGCAACAGCGAGATCAAGTTCAAGGCGTTTCTGGAGGACGCCGTGGCGCGCGGCGCGGACTACATCGCCACCGGGCATTATGTTGGCACGGGGCAGGACGCCGCCGGCCGCGCGACCTTGCTGAAAGCCAATGATGCCAACAAGGACCAGAGTTACTTCCTCTACCGCCTGAACCAGCAGCAGCTCATGCCGGCGCTGTTTCCGCTGGCCGCCCTACCCAAGCCCGAAGTGCGCAAGCTCGCCGAGAAAATCGGCCTGCCCAACGCGAAGAAAAAAGACAGCACCGGAATTTGTTTTATCGGCGAACGCAACTTCCGCGAATTTCTGGAGCGCTACCTGCCGCGCGACCCGGGCGAGATGCGTACCCCCGAAGGCCGCGTCGTCGGCACCCATCAGGGGCTGATGTACTACACCCTCGGTCAGCGCCAGGGCCTGGGCATCGGCGGGCAGAAGGAAGGCGATGGCGAACCCTGGTTCGTAGCCTGCAAGGACATGGGCAGCAACACGCTCATCGTGGTGCAGGGTCACGATCATCCCTTACTGCAACGCAACAGCCTCGGCGCGGGACAGTTAACCTGGATCAGCGGCGAAGCCCCCGACCCCGAGCGGGCCTACACCGCCAAGACCCGCTATCGCCAGACTGACGCCGCCTGCCACATCAGCACGCTCTACGACGACACGCTGGAACTCGTGTTCGACGCGCCGCAATGGGCCGTCACGCCCGGGCAGTCGGTGGTGCTGTACGACGGCGAGGTTTGTCTGGGCGGCGGGATCATCACATAAGCCATTAGAATCCCTGCACTCCTCTATTCGACCCCCATCATGTCGCACGAAGCCCCCACCCCCGCCGCCAACTTCATCCGCAACCTCATCGACGAGCAGAACGCCGCCGGAAAATGGGGTGGTCGCGTGGAAACACGCTTTCCGCCTGAGCCCAACGGCTACCTGCATCTGGGCCATGCCAAGTCGATCTTCCTCAACTTCGGCCTCGCGCGCGACTACGGCGGCGTGTGCCATCTGCGCTTCGACGACACCAACCCCGAAAAGGAGTCGCAGGAATACGTCGACGCTATCACCGAATCCGTGAAGTGGTTGGGCTTCGACTGGGGTGCGCATCTTTACTTCGCGTCGAACTACTTCGACACCATGTACGCCTGCGCCGAGTATCTGATTACGTCCGGCCACGCCTATGTCGATTCGCTCTCCGCCGATGAAATGCGCGCCTATCGCGGCACGCTGACGGAACCGGGCAAGGACAGCCCGCACCGCAGCCGCAGCGTCGAAGAAAACCTCGACCTGTTCCGCAAAATGCGCGCCGGCGAATTCCCCGACGGCGCGCACGTGCTGCGCGCGAGAATCGACATGGCCTCGCCCAACATCAACCTGCGCGACCCGGCCATTTATCGCATCAAGCGCGCGCATCACCACAACACCGGCGACACCTGGTGCATCTACCCGATGTACACCTATGCCCACCCCATCGAGGACGCGATCGAACACATCACGCATTCGATCTGCACGCTGGAATTCGAGGACCAGCGCCCGTTCTACGACTGGCTGCTCGACAAGCTCGCCGACGGCGGCTTCTTCCCCCGCCCGGTGCCGCAGCAGATCGAATTCGCCCGCCTGAATCTGACTTACGTCGTGCTGTCCAAGCGCAAACTCATCCAGCTGGTCGACGAAAAACACGTCAGCGGCTGGGACGACCCGCGCCTGCCCACCCTCGTCGGCGCGCGCCGGCGCGGCTACACGGCAGAAGGCTTCAAGCGCTTTACCGACCAGATCGGCGTCTCGAAGTCCGACGGCTGGATCGACTACAGCGTGTTCGAAGCCTGCCAGCGCGACGTGCTCAACGACACGGCGCTACGCCGCATTGCCGTGCTCGATCCGGTGAAACTGATTATCGACAACTACCCCGAAGGCCAGAGCGAAGAGTGCTTCGCCCCCAATCATCCGCAGCAACCTGATTTGGGAAAACGCGCGGTGCCGTTCTCACGCGAACTGTGGATCGAGCGCGAAGACTTCGAGGAAACCCCGCCCAAGGGTTATTTCAGATTATTCCCCGGCAACTCGGTGCGCCTGCGCTACGGCTACGTCGTGAAATGCACCGGCTGCGACAAGGATAAAAACGGCACCATCACCGCCGTGCACTGCGACTATCTGCCCGACACCAAGTCCGGCACCCCCGGTGCCGACTCGGTCAAGGTCAAGGGCAACATCCACTGGGTGAGCGCGGCGCATGCGTATGAATGCGAAGTGCGCCTGTACGACCGCCTGTTCAAGACCGCCCAGCCAGGTGGTGAAAGCGGCGACTTCCCTAAAGACCTCAACCCCGATTCCGTGAAGGTGATCCGCGCGCAACTGGAGCCCGCACTGAAGGATGCCGCCCCCGAACAGTCCTTCCAGTTCGAGCGGCACGGCTACTTCGTCGCGGATCGTGTCGATACGAAACCGGCTGCGCCGGTGTTCAACCGGACAGTGACGTTGAAGGATTCGTGGGCAAAGTCCTGATGCACACGATCAATATTTCCCTTCATGGCCGACTGATACTCTGAACTGCTGCAAGCGCCAGACACTAGATCGCCAGCACGGGGGTGTCCGTGCGAACAGACAGGTTTTTACCAACTTGATGAAATTCTTTTCATGGCCGGAGAACAGCACGCTTGTCTTTTGCTTAGTTAGTTGTAATATGCATCTAACAACTATATGGGCGGGATCATGAATAACATTCAAATATTTTCAGACAGCCCGGGGATGCAACAGGTCTTCAACATAGAAGCACTCACGTTTCCCGCCGGGGAACGTCACGTCAGGCTCCCACCGACGCTTCTCGACGTCGCTGAGAGTTCCCTTGCATGGGGCATCGAGGCACACCTATACGAAGCATCGGGGATCATGGATCTACTGCTTGTGACAGATGCCCTGCGCAGAACGCTTCCGCAGGAAGCCACGATCCGCCTGGTGCTGCCCTATGTGCCTTACGCCCGACAAGATCGTGTTGCGGTGCCCGGTGAGCCACTTTCTGCAAAGGTGTTCGCAACGCTGATTAATAGTCAGCGCTACGCCAGTGTTGAAATCTGGGATCCCCACAGCGACGTGATCTCTGCCCTGCTCGATAAAGTGCGGATCGTACCGACCCGCACGCTCATCGAGTCTGCCTTAAGGGACAAGGGGCAGAGTCACCTCCTGCGCGAAACCGCTTTTGTCGCACCTGATGCCGGGGCACACAAACGCGTGGGTGCGCTCGCACGGCTTTATGACACCGAGGTGGTCTACGCCGACAAAGTCCGGGATGTGGCCACGGGCAGGCTGTCCGACACCCGCGTGCCAGACGCCTTACCGGAAAAACCCTTGCTGGTGATCGATGATCTGTGCGATGCGGGCGGCACGTTCATCGCTCTGGCCGATGCACTTCGTGCCAAAACCTCACAGCCGCTTTATCTCTATGTAACGCACGGCCTGTTCACCCGAGGGCTCGACACCCTCAAGACCAGGTATGAACGGGTGTTTGCCGCCAACTGCCGCGACACCGCTCTCGAACCCCAGTTGGGATGAACCCGCTGACATCAACAGGAGGATCAAGATGAACGCCAAGACCGTACCGCGTCAGAGCCAATCCAGCCCCTTCAACATGGCTGACTTCTACAAGACGGGACACCCCGGCATGTACCCGGAAGCCACTACCACGCTCGTGGCGAATTTCACGCCGCGTTCAACCAAACATGCCCCTGTCGCCGTCTCTCCCCTGTGGGACGAGAAAGTGGTGTGGTTCGGCATCACCGGATTCATCAAGGAATTCCTGATCGACACGTTCAATCGAGAATTCTTCGAGCAACCCAAGGCCACCGCCGTGCGTCGCTATAAGCGCCGCATGGACACGGCGCTCGGGATCGACCGTGTAGGCATGGGCCACCTTGATGCCTTGCACGACCTTGGCTATCTCCCGCTTGAAATCCGGTCCTTGCCGGAAGGCTCGCGCGTCAACATCAAGGTTCCGCCTGTGGTCTTCGTGAACACCGACCCTCGGTTTCCCTGGGTATCCACATACTTCGAAACCCTGTTCAGTAGTGAAAACTGGAAACCCGCCACGACGGCCACGATTGCCTTCGAATTCCGCAAGCTGCTCACCTACTTCGCCAGGGCGACGGGTTCCCCGGAGGGATTCGTGCCGTGGCAAGGTCACGACTTCTCCATGCGGGGCATGTCGGGAGTGCACGATGCGGCCCGGAGCGGCGCAGCTCACTTGTTGTCCTTTACCGGTACCGACACGATTCCGGCCATCGATTATCTTGAGGACTACTACGGGGCCAATTCCGAACAAGAACTCGTGGGGGGCTCGGTTCCTGCCACGGAGCACAGCGTCATGACCCTGCGCATCCTGCTGATTGCACAGCGACTCGCTGCTGATCCGGCCAACGCTGGCATAGCCGAGTCAAGTTTGCGTGCCATGGCCGAACAGGCTGTCATAGAGGAATTAATCACCGCAACCGTTCCGAGCGGGGTGGTTTCAGTGGTGTCGGATTCGTTTGATTTCTGGAACGTGATTACCCGAATCGCCCCCGCACTCAAGGAAGTCATCCTCGGTCGCACAGCAGACGAGAACGGACTGGCCAAGGTGGTATTTCGCCCGGACAGCGGGGATCCGGTGAAAATCCTAACCGGGTATCGCACTGCGGATGTGGATGACCTTGCCCACAAGCGCGCCATCGATAGCGCCTACATGGCCGGCCAGGAAGCCGTGCGCACGCCGGACGGGCAGGTACACGCTCTTGTCGAGCGTGAGGATGGCCCGGGCTACATACTTCAACCCATCAGCCCGGACGAAGCACGCGGCGCGGTCGAATGCCTGTGGGATACTTTTGGTGGCAGCATCACCGAAACAGGCCACAAACTCCTCGATCCGCACGTGGGCCTGATCTATGGTGACTCGATCACACTGAACCGCGCCATTGCCATTTTGTCGCGCCTCGCCGAGAAGGGTTACGCATCCGGCAACGTCGTTTTCGGTATCGGTTCGTACACGTACCAAGTCGTCTCACGCGACACTTTCGGCTTTGCACTCAAGGCAATCTATGCCGAGGTCGATGGCGAGGCGGTAGCCATCTACAAGAACCCGGCTACCGATAACGGCACCAAGAAATCGGCCAAAGGCCTGTTGCGAGTGGATCGAGAGGGACACAACTTTGTGCTTCGCGAAGAGCAGAGCTGGGCTCAATTCAATGGCGGCGCGCTCGTGCCCGTGTTCCGTGATGGTGTTCTCCTCGTCGATGAATCTTTGTCGACCATACGGGATCGTCTCATGGACAGCTGGGAGTGTCCGCCCTCTGGAAGCATAACGTTCTGATCCAGATCAGGCGCGCAATGGATCGCGCGTCGGCGACAGTCTTTTTGTAATTGACCAATTTTCAGGAGCCGTTCATGAAAACATTCAATACCTTCGAACATGTGGAAGACATGCGTGACTGCGTAAAAAAACCTGTGATCGTGCGAGCGATACCGATGCGAGAGGCGTTCCGCGTGGACACCATGGAAGGGAATTACAAACAGGGCAAACCAGGCGACTATCTCATGTGTGGCATCGAAGGCGAGCTGTATATCTGCGACCGTGAAATTTTCGAAAAAACCTATGCATGGGTTGAAGTCTGATACGCGCACATGACTTATCCGCAACCCATTCTCACTGTAGATATCGTCATGCTGACGCTACTGGAGGGACGCCTCCATGTCGCACTCATGCTCCGAGACCTCGCACCCGAAGCCGGAAAATGGGCATTGCCCGGTGGGTACATCCACACTAACGAAGACGCGGATAGCGAAAAAGCCGCACGTCGAGTACTCAAGAACAAGGTCGGGTTCGAACCGCGCCATCTTGAGCAGGTTGTCACCGAAGGCACGGCGTCACGCGACCCGCGAGGCTGGGCTGTGAGCATCGTCTATCTGGCATTAAACGAACCCGCTGTCATGATCGGGCTTGCCGAACGCCGGGGACTGAAACTCGTCGACGTGGAGCAGCTTCGTGGCCTCGCCTTCGACCATGCCCATCTCATCCACCTCGCAGTCGACAGACTACGTTCCAAAGCCGGCTACACCACGATTGCTGCGCACCTGCTCCCACAAACGTTCACCATTGCCGAACTGCTGGACGTCTACGAAGCCGTGCTGGGACGTGCCATCGACCGCGCGAATTTCCGGCGCAAGGTGATGGCTTTGGCCACACTCGATCCAGTCAGTATCCGTCGGGGAACGGGCCGTCCGGCGCAGGCCTTTCGGTTGACGCGTGACCTGGATTATTTCGACAGACAAATCGCTTGAGACGAACCAGATGCTGTTTCACCCTCCAACACCTGCCTCACATAAAACTATCGCAAGCCCTCATGCATCAATTTTTCGCATCCGCTCTGGCTGAACCTGTGCACACTGCCCCACCGCAATCACCAGCGCCGGCACCTCGCCCGCCTGAATCTCCCCCACCTCTCTGAGCGCGGCCTCGTCAAAGCCCCCAATCGGGCAACTCCCCAGCCCCAGATGCGCGGCTTGTAGCAGGATGTGGGCGGCAGCAAAGTTGCACTGGCCACAGGCCCAGGCGGCAATGTCGGCCGGGCGATGGAAGGCGCGGTAGGCTGCATGGATAGGCGCGGGGTCGCCGCCGCGCGCTTCGGCGTTGAAGCGGTCTCGTACGTAATCGGTGCCGGGTTCGAGCGCGTCGACCAGGGCGACGACAACGATGACGGCCGGGGCGGTTCGCGCGGCCGGCTGGTCGAAACAGGCGCGGGCGATGGCGGCGCGCCTGGCTGTATCGGTGACGACGATTAAGCGCCAGGGTTCGAGTCCAAAAGCCGAAGGTGCTAGCCGGCCAGCTTCGATCAATTCGGCAAGTTGCTGCGGGCTGGGGGGTTGGTCAGGCACAAAGTCACGGCAGGCAAAGCGGGACTGAATGGCGGGCAGCAGCATGGGGGCTCCTGAAAGCACGCTGGGTTTTCCAGACTAGACCATGAAAGCCTTGCGCGGCAGCCCGTTGAGGCAGGGCGGTTCGGCAAGGCTTGTCTGCAGTTTCCGCTTTCGCTGTTATGGGTTCAGTGCCGGGCTAGGGCAGGCAGTTATCTGCCCTGTCCGGGGCCTGTACACTGCCGATCCATGAAAACGCTCTACGCCCTCATCGAATCGCCCTTTCACCCTGATCTGTCGGCGCTGTACCAGCAGCAGGGCTTCGCCGGCGAGCGTTTTAGCTCGGCGCGCAACCTGCACCGCGCCATCCAGAAGCAGAAGCCGGATGTGTTCGTGGGCGAATTCATCTACGGCTGGGGCAACAATTACGCGGGGGCAAACGTGTCGAATCTGGACGTGACCTTGCGCACGCTGCAATGCCAGGCGCCGGCGGCCAGAACCATCGTCTTCATCCACCCGCGCGAGGAAGAACACATCGGCAAGCTGCTGGCGCTGTTTCCTGTGCACGCCGTGTTCACCTACCCCATCAACGAAACGGCGCTGGCTGCGGCTTTGCAGGCAGCGTGTGGAGACCGCCCAACATGACCCCCCCTGCGCCCGTGATCCTCGACGCCGCCCATTTCGACAGCAAGGCCCGGCAGTGGGACGACAACCCGGTGTTTGTGGAACGCGGGCAGCAGATTGCCCGGGCGATACGCGACAGCGTGCCGTTGTCGCCCAGCCTGCACGCGCTGGACTACGGCTGCGGCACCGGCCTCCTGGCGTTTCCGCTCAAGGACGAAGTGGGTTCCCTGCTGCTGGCGGACACCTCGCCGGGCATGCTGGCGGTGGCGGCTGAAAAGATTGCCGCACAAGGGGCGGTGCACATGCAGACGGTGCAGCTGGATCTCATGACCGACCCGGCCCCGGAGATGCGTTTCGACCTCATCGTCACCGCGATGACCTTGCATCACATTCCCGACACCGACCACATCCTTCGCGCATTCCACGACCTGCTGCGCCCCGGCGGCTGGCTGTGCGTTGCCGATCTGGACGCCGAGGACGGCTCGTTCCACGGCCAGGACGTGCAGGTGCATCACGGTTTCGCGCGCGACGATCTGGCGGTTCGCACCAAGGCAGCGGGGTTCCAGGACGTGGGCTTTCGCACGGTGTTCAGCATCAGCAAACCGCGCGAATCGGGAACGCAGGACTATCCGGTGTTCCTGATGACGGCACGGCGCGCCGGCATGGCCACCGCGGTGCACGGCACCTGAGCGCACAGCGCGATCAGGTCTTCAGCGCCTCGCGCAACAGGCACTTGTCGGCCTCCAGCGCCATGCTGGGTTCGGCTCGTGCCAGCGCCAAGAAGGTAAAGGAAAGTGCAATCGGCTGCCAGAACGGCACCGCTGGTAAGGTGTGGCGGAGAGGGGGGGATTCGAACCCCCGTTAGGTTATTCACCTAAACACGCTTTCCAGGCGTGCGACTTAAACCACTCATCCACCTCTCCGCGAAGCCGCGCATCATACCGGAAGCCCCCCCGAGCGGCAATTGAATGCGTGTGCTGTCGACTTGCGGAAGAAATTCGACACAGGGACTTGAAACCCGGCTTCGCGGCCCCATCTGCGCGCGAGTACTGATTGGGAGCTCACATGCAGGACGACATCAAATCCAACCCGACGGCCGACACTGCGCCGGCGATCGACACCTTGCCCAGCCTGGAAGAGGCGCTGAAAGCCGCCGAATTGCAGGCCGCCGAACACCACGACGCCTGGCTGCGTGCCAAGGCCGAAACCGAGAACATGCGCCGCCGCGCCACGGAAGAAGCCGACAAGGCGCGCAAGTTTGCGGTGGAAGGCTTTGCCGGCGAACTGCTGGCGGTGAAAGACAGTCTGGAAGCCGCGCTGAGCGACACCGCCGCCAGCCCGGAGAAACTGCGCGAAGGCGTGGAACTGACGCTCAAGCAACTCACGGCGGCATTCGCCAAATACCAGCTGGTGGAAGAACACCCTCTGGGCGAGAAATTCGACCCGCACCTGCACCAGGCCATCGGCATGGTCGATGCCGACCAGCCGGCCAATACCGTGGTGACGGTGCTGCAAAAAGGCTACCGGCTCGCCGAGCGCACGCTGCGCCCCGCGCTGGTGATGGTCGCCAAGGGCAAGGACGCCTGACTCGCTTCTCAAAAGCGGCGCACCCTTGAAATAAGCCCGCCCTCCCCCACATTCGATTCAATCCAAACACATTCAGAAGGACACCATCATGGGACGCATCATCGGCATCGACCTCGGCACCACCAACTCCTGCGTGGCCGTCATGGAAAACGGCACGCCCAAGGTCATTGAAAACGCGGAAGGCGCGCGCACCACGCCGTCCATCGTCGCCTACGCGGAAGACGGCGAAATCCTGGTCGGCGCGCCGGCCAAGCGCCAGGCTGTAACCAACCCGCGCAACACGCTGTACGCGGTCAAACGCCTCATCGGCCGCCGCTTCGAAGAAAAAGAAGTGCAGAAAGACATCGGCCTGATGCCCTACAAGATCGTGAAAGCCGACAACGGCGACGCGTGGGTGGAGGTGCGCGACCAGAAAATGGCCCCGCCGCAGATTTCTGCCGAAGTGCTGCGCAAGATGAAGAAAACCGCCGAGGATTATCTGGGCGAAGAAGTCACCGAAGCCGTCATCACCGTGCCGGCCTACTTCAACGACAGCCAGCGTCAGGCGACCAAGGACGCCGGCCGCGTCGCCGGCCTGGACGTGAAGCGCATCATCAACGAGCCGACTGCCGCCGCGCTCGCCTTCGGCATGGACAAAAAAGAGGGCGACCGCAAGATCGCCGTCTACGACCTGGGCGGTGGCACCTTCGACATCTCCATCATCGAAATCGCCGATCTCGACGGCGAGCACCAGTTCGAAGTGCTCTCGACCAACGGCGACACCTTCCTCGGCGGCGAAGACTTCGACCAGCGTCTCATCGACTACATCGCCGAAGAATTCAAGAAGGAGCAAGGCGTCGATCTGAAGAAAGACGTGCTCGCCCTGCAACGCCTGAAAGAAGCCGCCGAAAAGGCCAAGATAGAGCTGTCGTCTTCCCAGCAGACCGAAGTCAACCTACCCTACATCACGGCGGATGCCTCCGGCCCCAAGCATCTGCAGGTGAAGATCACCCGCGCCAAGTTCGAAGCGCTGGTCGAAGACCTCATCACGCGCTCGATCGAGCCGTGCAAGGTGGCGCTGAAAGACGCCGGGCTCTCCACCAGCCAGATCGACGACGTGATCCTTGTCGGCGGCCAGACGCGTATGCCCAAGGTGTTCGACGCAGTTAAAGACTTTTTCGGCAAAGACCCGCGCCGCGATGTGAACCCGGACGAAGCTGTGGCGGTGGGTGCCTCGATTCAGGGCGGCGTGCTGAAGGGCGACGTGAAAGACGTGCTGCTGCTCGACGTCACGCCTCTCTCCCTGGGTATCGAAACCCTGGGCGGTGTGATGACCAAGCTCATCCAGAAGAACACCACCATCCCCACCAAGGCGAGCCAGGTGTTTTCCACCGCCGACGACAACCAGAACGCGGTGACCGTGCACGTGCTGCAGGGCGAGCGCGAAATCGCGTCAGGCAACAAGAGCCTCGGCCAGTTCAACCTGTCCGACATTCCGCCCGCCCCGCGCGGGATGCCGCAGATCGAAGTCACCTTTGACATCGACGCCAACGGCATCCTGCACGTGTCGGCCAAGGACAAGGCCACCGGCAAGGAAAACCGCATCAAGATCCAGGCCAGTTCCGGGTTGAACGAAGAAGAAATCCAGCGCATGGTGCGTGACGCTGAAGCCAACGCCGCCGAAGACAAGAAAGTGGTGGAACTGGCCAGCGCCCGCAATCAGGCCGACGCAATGATCCACTCGGTGAAAAAATCGCTCGCCGAGCACGGCGACAAAATCGATGCCGATGAAAAAACCGCCATCGAAGCCGCCATGAAGGAATGCGAAGACGCCGTGCGCGAGGGCGACAAGGACGCTATCGAAGCCAAGACCAACGCGCTCGCCCAGGCCAGCCACAAGCTCGCCGAAAAGATGTACCAGGGCGAGCAGGCGCAAGCCGGTGCACAACCCGGTGCCGCAGCCGGCGGTGGTAGCAAGGCCGCCGACGACAACGTGGTCGATGCCGAATTTGAAGAGGTGAAGGACAAGTAAGGGATCAGGCCAGGAGCCGGGATTGGGGGGAGGTCGCGCGTGCGCGGCCTTCTCCGTTTCTAGCTCGCCCCAGTCCCTAGCCCCTAAATCCCAATCTCAGCCCCGACAACATGAGCAAACGCGATTACTACGAAACCCTCGGCGTCGCCAAGAACGCCAGCGACGAGGAAATCAAGAAGGCCTACCGCAAGCTGGCCATGAAGCACCACCCTGACCGCAACCCCGACGACAAGGGCGCGGAGGAGAAATTCAAGGAAGCCAAGCTCGCCTACGAGATCCTCTCCGACGCCGACAAGCGCGCGGCCTACGACCAGTTCGGCCACGCCGGGGTGGACCAGCAAGCCGGCATGGGCGGCGGATTTGGCGGCGGCGGCAGCGGCTTTGCCGATGCTTTCTCGGATATTTTTGGCGACATCTTCGGCGGCGGGGGCGGCGGTGGAAACCGGCGTGACCGCGTGTATCGCGGGGCCGACCTGCGCTACAACCTCGAAATCGGGCTGGAAGAAGCCGCGCGCGGCACCGAAACCAAGATCCGCATTCCCACCCTGGAAGAATGCGGCACCTGTCACGGCAGCGGGGCCAAGCCCGGCAGCACGCCCACCACCTGCACCACCTGCGGCGGCCACGGCCAGGTGCGCATCCAGCAAGGCTTTTTCTCGGTGCAGCAGACCTGCCCGCGCTGCGGCGGCACCGGCAAGATGATCACCGACCCGTGCACTGCCTGCCATGGCGAAGGCCGCATCAAGAAACACAAAACGCTGTCGGTGAAAATTCCGGCCGGCGTCGACAGCGGCGACCGCATCCGTCTCGCCGGTGAAGGCGAAGCCGGCGTCAACGGCGGCCCGGCGGGCGATCTCTACGTGGTAATCAACCTCAAGGAACACCCGGTGTTCAAGCGCGACGGCGACGATCTGCATTGCGAAATGCCGATTTCGTTTGCCAATGCCGCGCTGGGCGGCGAGGTGGAAATCCCCACGCTAGACGGCCACGCCAAGGTAAAAATCCCCCCCGAAACCCAGACCGGCAAGGTGTTCCGCCTGCGCGGCAAGGGCATCAAGGGTGTGCGCAGCGCCGCGCCCGGCGACCTGCTCTGCCACATGCAGGTGGAAACGCCGGTGAACCTGTCGGAACGTCAGCGCGAACTGCTGCGCGAATTCGAGTCGCTGGCACCGGGGCGCAACAACAACCCGCGCGCGCAGTCGTTCATGGACAAAGTGAAGGCCTTTTTCAGCCAGTAACCCGGGCAGCTCCCTTGCGGTACGTTCAAGCTCCCCGGCCCTCATCCGTTATGTAAAAACCGGCCATGTTCATCCGGCCGGTTTCATAACACAGTCCTGCCGGGAAGGCGGACTACGGGACGCAATACGGATGAGACATGGACGCTTGCGTCGCCTGAAACCGGACACGCTCTCCGGCCGGGTGTTCGCGTACTTTTTTGCGCTGCTGCTGATTGCCCAGCTGGGGAGCATCGCGATCACCAGCACCCTGGGCGACAGCATCGCCCGCCAGACCCTGAGCAGTGAACTTGATACCGCTGAACGCGTGGTACGACGTCAGCTGGCACAAAAATCCGACTACCTGGCGCTGGGTGCCCGCGTGCTTGCGGCTGATTTTGGCTTCCGCGACGCCATGATGAGCCGCGACGTGCCCACCATCGTCTCGGCCCTGGACAATCATAGCGCCCGCATCAATGCCGACTGGATGCTGCTAGCCGACGTCCATGCCATGCCTCTCGTCGCCAGCAGCGAAGCGACTGCCCTGCTGCAACACGAACCTCTGGTGCGCTGGCTGCGCGCCCTGCCCCGCCATGGCGAAGCTTCCACCCAGGCCACCCTGAACGGCAAGCTGTACCAGCTGATCGCGGTGAGCATGACCGCGCCCATGCATGCCGGCACCATAGTCGTCGGGTTTGATCTGGATGACCGGGTTGCCCGGGATCTGGGCGCGATCGCCGGGGTGCAGTTCAGCCTGGCCCGACTCAATGCCCGGCAGCACTGGGAAGTGGTGGCAAGCAATCTGGGGGGTGCACCCCGCCAACAGCTTGTCGAGGCATTGAACCGCCCGGATGTCCGTCAGGGCACGGGCTGGCTTGACCAGTCGTCCCGCAGGATGCTCGGCATGCGCGGGCCGCTCGATGCCGTGCCCGGGCACGAGGTCGAACTCGTGGTGCAAAAATCGCTGGACGACGCGTTGGCCCCTTTCCTGACGCTGCGTGAGCGTCTGCTCTGGGTCACCTTTTGTGGCCTCGCACTGGCCGGCCTGTTCAGTTTCCGCATCGCCCGGGGCGTCACCCGGCCGCTGGTTGCGCTAGCCGAATCGGCAGACCGGATTGCGCGCGGTGACTACTCCCGTGATCGCAGGATCACGACCCCGCGCGAAATCGCCGTGCTGTCGAACGCATTCGACACCATGCGCGAGCACATCGCCCAGCGCGAGACGCGTATCGTCGAGCTGGCCACGCGGGAAGCGCAAATACTCGACCTGGCTTACCGCGACACCCTCACCGGCCTGCCCAACCGGGCGCTGTTCAACGAGCGGCTGGAACAGTCGCTGGCAGTGACGCTGCGGGTAGGCGCACCGCTCACCATCATGTTGCTCGACCTGGATCGTTTCAAGCAGGTGAACGACAGCCATGGCCATCTGCTCGGCGACCAGCTGCTGGTGGCCGTGGCGCAGCGGCTGCGCGCCCATCTCCAGCGCGGCTCCGACCTGGTCGCCCGCCTGGGCGGCGACGAGTTCGCCTTCCTGCTCCCCACCGCCACTCCCGAATCTGCCAGCCGCACCGCGCGCGCCCTGCTCGACGACCTGGCCCGTCCCTTCCATATCGGCGACCACGAATTCGAGATCGGCGGCAGCCTGGGCATTGCCGGTGCACCCGACAATGGCCGCGACGCCCTGACCCTCATTCACGAGGCCGACGTGGCCATGTACTACGCCAAACGGATGCAGATCGGCCTGGCGTTTGCGCAGCCAGCTGACAGGCGGACACCGGCATCTGCGCCGGATACCCCGGCGTCGGTCTGCCAGGCTCAATAAGCCGACTGGATCGAAAGATAACTTGCGCGCTGCTCGGCCTTGTCGGCGACCGTCCCCAGCCAGGCACGGGCGAGCGTGAACGAAACCTGCTTGCTCGGCCACCAGGCCAGAAACACGTCACGGTAGTCATCCTCGGGAAACACACTGAGATTGCTGGGTTTCTGGCGGTACTCGGCCCCCAGTGCCAGGTTATCCCGAAGCAGCCAGGCCGCGCTGGTTTCGAGCTGAACCGTCATCCGGTCTTGCAGATCGCCCCCAAACCCCAGCAGGCCCATCTGGTTGGCACGCGTGCCCCGCAGCGTGGCGTTCAGCAGCAGGCTGCACCCCAGCGGCCCCTCGATGAAGAGCTTGGTGGCACTGGCGTACAAATCGGTATCCCGGGCGCGCCGCGCACCCAGCGCAGCCGGCACGGCATCGAAATCCCGGTTGTGCTTGTATTGCGCACCGACCGCAATCTGGGGCATCCAGCGATCCTGGTCGTAGACCGCATCCCCTGCCACCCGGAGTTTCAGACCGATGATATCCTGCTCGATCGAAACCCCCGGTACCGTCGTGCCCAGCCCCAGCCCCAGCCGTTGGCGCGCGAACGAGAGTTCCAACCGATCGTATATGCCGATGCCCACGCCCGCTGCCGTAAGCCGGAGATCGCGGATGTCGAGATGGGTGGCAAACGCCGTGACGCCGATTTCGCGGTTGGTGTCTGTACCGGTAGTCAGTGCCCAGGGCGAAAGCCCGCCACCCACCGCGCCTTAGATCTGCGCCACGCCACCCGTTGCCACGAGCCGACCGCCGCCTTGCGCGTTCGCGCTCAACCCCAGCAGCACACATGCAACTGCCCAGCCTGTTTTCATGCTTGCTCCGCGCGTCTGTTTCCTGTTGCCAACAACGGCATGTCCAGAACCGACTTAAAGAAAATCAGCCGCCTGCCGCATCAAGTCACGCGGGAAATCGTCCGTTAGTGCATGTGCGGAGTGCTTATCAGGTCAACAAAATGAACATGCGGAACAGGGCAATCGGCCTCCTGGGGCTGATGGCATCTGCGGGCGCAGCCCATGCGGATACCAGCTTGTACGACCGGCTGGGTGGCGAAGTCCGGGTGGCACAGATCACCTCGGAATACATCGATGCGGTGGCCAGCGACCCCGCCGTCAACCCGTCCTTTGAAAAGGTCAATCTCAAGCGTCTGAAAAAGATGCTGGCCGAATTCACCTGCGCCATCACCGATGGCGGCTGCGTGTACAGCGGCGACGACATGACGATCGTGCACAAGAACCTGAAAATCACCGAGCGCGAGTTCAACGCGCTGGTCGAGGCCCTGCGCCACTCGCTCGATCGTCACGGCATCGCCCAGCGCGACAAGAATGCGCTGCTGGCCCGGCTTGCGCCCATGCAGCGGGAGATTGTCGAACGATGAAAACCCTCACGCTGCTCGCCCTGCTCTGCGCTCTGCCGACCCTTGCCCAGGCGGCCACGCTTACACTCAATCTGCGTGACGAGCGCGGCAACCCGGCAGAAGATACCGTGGTGTACCTGATGTCCGAGAAGACGCACGGGTTGCCCATCAAGCAGCCCGATACCCGCATCGATCAGGTCAACAAGACCTTCGTGCCGCTGGTGTCCGTGGTGCAACGGGGCACCCGCATCCAGTTTCCCAACAAGGACAATATCCGGCATCACGTGTATTCCTTCTCGAAGGCCAAAAGATTCGAGATCAAGCTGTATGCCGACACCCCGGCCAAGCCCATTCTGTTCGACAAGCCTGGCTACGTGACCATGGGCTGCAACATTCATGACACCATGATCGCCCACCTGCTGGTGGTGGAAACGCCCTATTTTGCGGTGGCCGACAGGACGGGACGCACTGTCATCAACGACGTCCCCCCGGGCAACTATTCATTGATCGCCTGGCATTACCTGCGTCCCGACAGGGATGCGCTGGTGATGCCAGTCAAAATCGATGCGGATGCAACTCTCACGGCTACCGTACGTACCCGGGGTGGAGATTGAGGGTGAAACTGCTGCGATTCAGAACCCTGCAGGGCCGCATCTTTGCGTTTTTCTTTGGCCTGCTGCTGCTGACCCAGCTGGGAGGCTACGTGCTCACCAGCACCGTCGGCTGGTCGATCATGCAGGACATCCTGGCCCAGGACCTGCGCAGTGGACAACAGGTTTTCAAACGGCTGTCGGAGCAGAACACCCAGTTCCTGACCCAGGCCGCGCGGGTACTCGCGGCCGATTATGGTTTCCGTGAAGCCATCGCCAGCGCCGACACCGATACCATCGTGTCGGCGCTCGACAATCATGGCTCGCGTATCCGCGCCGACCTCATGATGTTTGTCGATAGCAGCGGCACCCCGTATCTCGGCAGCGGCAAGGCCACCTCGCTGGACGACACACGCCGCATCGCCACCCTGCTCGACACCCTGTCTAGCGGTTCGGAAACCGCAGGCTTCGCCCGCCTGGGCAGCGGGATGTACCAGATCATCGTTGCGCCGGTGAAAACCCCGCTCCCAATAGGCAACGTGATTGCAGGTTTCCGCATACACACGGAAACCGCGCGTGAATTCAGCCGTATCACCGGCACCGACATCAGTTTTGTCTCGCGCTCAGGGGATGGCAACTGGCAGTTGCACGCGAGCACCCTGCCCGCACCGCTGCAAGCCCAACTCGCCAGGAACCTGTCCGGCGCGCCCGGGCAGGTGATGACGCCCTACAAGTTCGATACGCCGGACGCCAGCTATCTGACGCTCGACATCCCGCTGGACGCGCTGAACATGAGCCGCGCGCGCGTCGTCATGCAAACCAACGTCAGTCAGGCAATGCTGCCTTTCTATGCGTTGCAGAACAGCCTCACTCTACTGGGACTGCTCGGGCTACTGCTCTCTGCGCTGGCCAGTTTTGTCATCTCGCGCGGCATTGCCTCGCCGCTGCGCAGCCTGTCGCAATACGCGCGCAGCATCGCCAGTGGCGACTACCGCCAGCCGCCGCCACTCGACCGAGCAGACGAACTCGCCGACCTGACACATGCATTTGGCGACATGAGCGGCGCCATTTCGGAACGCGAAAGCCGCATTCTCGAACTGGCCTACACCGATCCGCTCACCGGCCTGTCCAACCGGGCGCATTTCATCGAGCGGCTCGGCACGGCACTGGCGAGCACCGGGCGCGAGGGCGCGCCGCTGGCCGTCGTGCTGCTCGACCTCGACCGTTTCCGCTACGTGAACGATTCGCTGGGCCATCCGATTGGCGACGAAGTCCTGCGCGAGGTCGCCCGGCGTCTCGTCGCCGCCTTGCGGCAAACCGACACGGTTGCACGCCTTGGCGGCGACGAATTTGCCATTCTTCTGCCCACGGCCACGCCATCCGCAGCCCGCAAGGTCGTCAACCAGATGCTGCTCGCACTCGAGGCATCCATGGATATTGAAGGGCAGCGCATCGACCTGCACGGCAGCTTCGGCATCGCCACCTCGCCCGAACACAGCGCCGATCCGGCCACCCTGCTGCGCTACGCCGACGTGGCCATGTACCAGGCCAAACAGGACAATCTCGGCTTCGCAGAATACGACTCACGCTACGACCGGAACACGCTCGACCGTCTTTCACTGATGAGTGAACTGCGCGAGGCTGTCGAACAGAATCAGCTGGTGCTGTTCTACCAGCCCAAAATCGACCTCGGGCAGAGTGAATCCCATGCGGTGGAAGCGCTGGTGCGCTGGGTGCATCCGCAGCGTGGTTTCGTGCCGCCAGACCGTTTCATCCCCTTTGCGGAACATACCGGCTACATCAAGGAAATCACCCGCTGGGTACTACGGGAGGGTGTGCGTCAGTGCGGTGTCTGGCAGCGCACGGGACTCGACGTGAGTATCTCGATCAACCTGTCGGCCCGCGACCTGACGAACGCCGAACTACCGGTTTACTTTGCCGCCCTGCTGAACACGCATCATTGCCGGCCGGAGCGTATCTGCCTGGAAATCACCGAAAGCGCGGTGCTGGACGACCCCCGCCGCGCGCTGGAAAACCTCAAACGGCTGGAGGCCACCGGCTGCAAGCTGGCGCTGGACGATTACGGCACCGGGTATTCGTCCCTCTCGTATCTGAAACGGATGCCGGTGTGCGAGCTGAAGATCGACCGTTCCTTCGTGCAGAACATGGTCAACGATCCCAACGACACGGTGATTGTGCGCTCCACCATCGAACTGGCGCACAACCTCGGCCTGCGCGTGGTGGCCGAAGGCGTCGAAAACGAGGCCATCCTCAGGCAGCTGGTTTTACTGGGATGCGATCAGGCACAAGGCTATCACTTCTCCCGGCCGGTTTCTGCGGCCGATTTCGAAGCCTGGATACACTCCCGGATCTGGCGCGATCAGGTGCAGCTCGCGCGGGCCTGACCCGGCCAGCCCGGTCAGGGTCGCGCGGCGGCAAACAGCCGAAAGAAGTTCTCGCTGGTGGCTTCGCCTATGGCGTCCGGCGTGGTACCGCGCAGACGCGCGATTTCTTCGGCCACGTGTTTCACGAAACCCGGCTCGTTGGTCTGGCCACGATGCGGCACCGGTGCCAGATACGGCGAATCGGTTTCGATCAGCATGCGCTCCAGCGGGATCGCTGCCGCCACCTCGCGCAGCGACGCCGCATTCTTGAACGTGACGATGCCGGAAAACGAAATGTAGAACCCCAGTTCGATGGCCGCTTCGGCCACGGCCAGGCTTTCGGTGAAGCAGTGCATCACCCCGCTGGCTTCGCCGGCGCGCTCTTCGCGCATGATGGCCAGCGTATCGTCGGCCGCCGCGCGGGTATGGATCACCAAAGGCTTGCCGGCGGCGCGGGCGGCGCGAATGTGGGTGCGGAAACGTTGGCGCTGCCATTCCAGATCGCCGGTCAACCGAAAATAATCCAGCCCGGTCTCGCCGATGGCCACCACCTTCGGGTGGGCGGCCAATGCAAGCAGTTCATCCACGGTGGGTTCGGTACAGTCTTCGTGATCGGGGTGCACGCCCACCGAGGCAAAGACATTCGGATGCGCTTCGGCCAGCGCCCTGACTTCGGGAAATTTTTCCAGTTCCACGCTGATGCACAGCGCGTGGCTCACCTGGTTGGCTGCCATCCGATCAAACAGCGCGGGGAGCTTGTCGGCAAAGTCGGGAAAATTGATGTGGCAGTGGGAATCGACGTACATGAGGCTGATCGCAAGGCCCGCTTACAGGGGCAAGTCTGCGGGCGCGAAGCGCCGCCCGTGTGACCTGTATCCTGCACTGCCTTACATGGTGTGAGTGGGACGGGTGGATTTTAACGACCCACCCAGCAGGCCTTCAATCTTGTTCAGGGCCATTTTGCCGCTTTCGTTGGCTGCGAATTGCACGCCCACGCCCTGGGTGCGGCCACCGTGCGCGCCAGACGGTGAAATCCACACCACCTTGCCGGACACGGGCAACTTGGCCGGGTCTTCCATCAGTGTGAGCAGCATGAAGACCTCTTCGCCCATCTTGTAGGACTTGTTGGTCGGGATGAACAATCCGCCGCCCTTGATGAACGGCATGTAGGCGGCGAACAGCGCCGATTTCTCCTTGATCGACAGCGACAATACGCCGGGACGGGCACCGCCTTCGGTCGGTGTATTCACGCTCACATTCATGTCGCTCCAGCCCTTTCAGTCAAACGCATTCATCAATCGAACAGACGCCGGTACTGCACCAGCCAGGCCTGCGTTTGCAGCGCACGGTTCAGCGGGTGCTCCAGCACTCTACCTTCTTCCGCCTGCCGGCGCGCAAACGCCAGCAGCTTCGCCAGATCAGCCCGGCTGCCCAGCGCCTTCAAGGCGGGGACAAAATCGGGGTTGAACCGCGCCTGCCCGTTCAACCGCACTGCCAACAGATCGGTCAGCCACTTGTAAGCCACCCCATGCCAGAGCCGGGGGGCCAGCGCTTTCCAGCGCTCGCCCAGACCGACGGGATCAAGTTCGTCGGGGCGGGCCAGCTGGTCGAGCAGTTCGCGGCGCGTTTCCCATTCACCGCTTTCGCTCCAGCGCATTGCGTCCAGAGGCGCGCCGGACTGGGCCAGCAAAACGCCGGCTTCTGGGCCCAGATGCTGTTCGGCCAGCCAGGCCGCCGCCTCGTCCAGCGTGGGCAGGCCGACATCGAGACGCGAACAGCGGCTGCGGATGGTGGGCAACAAGCGGCGCGGCTGATCCGACACCAGCACGAACACTGTATTTAACGGCGGCTCCTCCAGCACCTTTAACAAGGCGTTGGCGGCGGCAAGATTCAGCGCGTCGGCCGGATCGACCCGCACCACGCGGGTTCCTGCGCGATAGGTCGAGAGCTGCACGAAATCGACGGCCGCCCGGGCCTGGTCCACTTCAATGGCGGTGGCCAGCCGGGTTTCGCCCTCCCTGCCGGTTTTTTCGAGCAGGGTGAGATGCAGATAGTCCGGGTGCGTGCCCATTGCAAACCAGTGGCACGCCGGGCAGCTGCCGCAGGCCTCACCGCCGGCCAGCGGCGCTTCGCACAGCAGGGCCTGCGCCCAGGCCTGGGCCAGCGCGCCCTTCCCCACCCCGCGCGGGCCGGCCAGCAGCAGCGCCTGTGCCGGGCGCGCGCGCGTGGCGCGCAACTGCTGCCAGGTCGTTTCCAGCCAGGGATACGGCGCGCTCATTCCAGCGTGCCCAGCAGGCCGGCAATAGCGGTTTGCAGGTCGGCGATACTCTGCCGCGCGTCCAGCACGCGAATGCGCTCGGGCTCGGCTTCGGCACGCGCCAGATACGCGCGGCGCACGCGATTGAAGAAACTGTCCGCCTCGCGCTCGAAGCGATCGGCCGCGCGTGCAGCGCTTCGGCGTGCCTCGGCCACGTCCGCAGGCACGTCGAACAAGAGCGTCAGGTCGGGCGAAAAGCCCTGCTGTACCCAGTTTTCCAGTGCAGCCACGCGCGCCGCCTCGATGCCGCGCCCGCCGCATTGATAAGCGTAGCTGGCGTCGGTGAAACGGTCGGACACCACCCAGGCACCACGCGCCAGGGCGGGCTGGATCAGTTCGGCCAGATGCTGTTGCCGTGCTGCAAACATCAGCAGCAGCTCGGTGCCGGCGTCCATGTCGCGGTGCAGCAACAGTTCGCGCAGGGTTTCGCCCAGCGGCGTGCCGCCGGGTTCACGGGTGACGACGACCTCGTGCCCGCGCGCGCGCAGCCAGTCGGCGACAAACCCGAGGTGCGTGCTCTTGCCTGCGCCGTCGACGCCTTCGAGGGTGATGAAGCGGCCGGGCGGACTCATCGCTGGTACCGGTTGACGGCGCGATTGTGCGCGTCGAGGGTGCTGGAAAACACGTGCGTGCCGTCGCCACGCGACACGAAATACAGCGCCGGCGTCGGCTCCGGATTGAGCACCGCGCGGATGGCCGCCTCGCTGGGCATGGCAATGGGCGTGGGCGGCAGCCCACCGCGGGTGTAGGTGTTGTAGGGTGTGTCGCGTTGCAGGTCGATCTTGCGGAGGTTACCGTCGAAGCCCTCGCCCAGCCCGTAGATCACGGTGGGGTCGGTTTGCAGGCGCATGCCGAGCCGCAGGCGGTTGATGAACACGCCGGCGATGGTCGGCCGCTCGAAGGCCGCGCCGGTTTCCTTTTCGACGATGGACGCCATGATCAACGCCTCGTAGGGCGTGCGGTATGGCAGACCCGGCGCGCGGGCGTCCCACGCCGCTTGCAGTTTTTGCTGCTGCAAGCGGTAGGCGCGGCGCAGCACCTCAAGGTCGGACGTATGCGGGGCGAAGAAATAGGTATCGGGGAAGAGCCGCCCTTCCAGTCGCGCATCGTCCGCGCCGATGGCCTGCGCCAGTTCCGCTTCGCTCATACCGGCGCTGTCGTTCTTGAGCAGCGGTTGCGCGGCCAGTACGGCGCGCACTTCGCGCAGGTTTTTACCTTCGATGAACCGGACCGCCACCTGGGAGACCTCGCCGCGCTCGAATTTATCGAGCAGTTGCAGCGGCGTAAGCGGGCGATCCAGGATGTAGACACCCTGTTTGATCGCGTGTCCTCTGTCCAGCACGCGCGCCAGCGCACGGAACGCGAATGGATGTTCGATCACCCCGGCACGCTGCAAAGCCGTGGTCAGCGCGCGCAGATGCATGCCGGGCAGGATATGGATGGTTTTGGGCAGCTTGCCTGCGCCCTGCGGCTGCATGGCATACCAGGCCAGGCCGCCCGCAGCCGCAAGCGCCAGCAGCAGGACAAGCAATGCAAATCGTTTAATCAAGGTCTTCATGCACAAGTTCGTCGAGGGGGCGTCGCCAGCCTGCGTCTGGCAACGGGGTGTCGTCGAGCCGGGCCAGGCGGCGCAGGCCGATCAGGCTGTTGCCGATCAGCACTTCATCGGCAGCGAGTATAGCCGCTGGCGGATGCCGTTCGACCTGCACGGCGAGCCCCAGGCGCCTGGCCCGCCGCAGCAGACGCGCCCGGGTCACCCCGGCAATGCCGCAGGTGTCGAGCGGCGGCGTAAACAAGGTGTGGCCGGCCAGCCAGAACAGGTTGCTGAACGTGCCGCCGACCAGATGACCACTTGCATCGCACAGCAATCCTTCAAAACAGGCGGGATCGTCCCACTCCCCGCGCGCCAGCACGTTTTCCAGCCGGTTGAGATGCTTGACGCCGGCGAGTCGCGGCTGCGCGGCAAGGCGCAGGGTGCACAGCCGGGCGTGCACGTCGACCGGCGCATCGGGCCGGGCGTGCGGCGGCAACGGCGAGGCCAGGACAATGCGTGTCGCCGACATGCCGGTGGGCGCATACCCGCGCGCACCGCTGCCGCGCGTGACGATGATCTTCACCGCGCAGTCGGCCCCGTCGGCGACGCGTCGCACCTCGTCTTGCAGACAGGCCGCCTCGGGTGCAGGCAGCGCCAGCGCCGCGCAGTCCGACGCCAGCGTGCTGATCTGGTCGTGCCACCAGCGTGGCTCGCCCGCCTGGCAGCGGAGCGTGCGAAAGACGCCGTCACCATAGGCAAGCCCGCGATCACGTGCGTCCACACTGGCTGCGGGCAGGCCGTCGACCAGGATCACGAGGCCTCCAGCGACCGCAACAGGCCGCGCGCCTTGGCGCGGGTTTCTTCGAGCTCACGCGCGGCGACCGAATCGGCGACGATGCCGGCCCCCGCGCGGAAACGCCAGTGCGCGCCGTTGAGCAAAAAGCTGCGGATGAGGATGTTGAAATCGAAGCTGCCGTCACGGTTGATATAGCCCACGCTACCGGTGTAACTGTGCCGGGGCCCGGCTTCCAGTTCGCGGATGATCTGCATGGTGCGCACCTTGGGGCAGCCGGTGATGGTGCCGCCCGGAAACGTGGCGCGCAGCGCGTCGAACACGCTGGTGCCTGGCCGCACCCGACCGCGCACGGTCGATTCGATATGGTGGACGTGGCGATAGCTGGCAATGTCCATCAGCGCCGGCACCTCGACGCTGCCGGGTTGGCACACGCGCCCCAGATCGTTGCGCTCCAGATCCACCAGCATCACGTGCTCGGCGCGCTCCTTGGGGTGCGCCGCCAGACGGGCGCGCAGCGCTGCATCCTCGGCGGCATCGTCGCTGCGCGGATGGGTGCCGGCGATGGGCCGGGTTTCCAGCATCCCCGTCGGGTCGAGCCGGATCAGGCGTTCGGGGGACGAGCTCACGATACTCCAGTCATCCATCTGCACCAGCGCCGAGAACGGCGCGGGATTCTTCTGCATCAGCGCTGCAAACAGCGCCGCTGCCGCGGTCGGCGCGGCAAAGCGTCCTTGCCAGCCACGCGAAAGATTGACCTGGAAGACGTCTCCGGCGCGAATGTAATCCTGGATGCGTGCCACGCCGTCAAGAAAATGCCGGGGGGGTTCTTCTTCGATGGTGCCGGTGACCGGCAGAGGTGGCAGCGGCGGCAAATCGGCTTTGAGATCCGCCTCCAGCACATCCAGACAGGCTGTGTGGCCGGGTTCTGCCACCAGCAGGCAACGCGCGCTGGCCCGTTCCACCAGGATCGCCGCCGGGATGCGGGCCAGCCACACCAGCGGAAAATTGTCCGGACTGGCCGGCCGCGCGACACCGGGTTCGAATACGCCGCCGAGTTCATAAGCCAGCGCAGCCAGCCACCCCCCATGGAACGGCAAGCCAGCGGATACAAAACCCGGCTGGGCAGCAAGCTGCATGGCAGGATGGCTACGCAAGGCGGCCGCGTCGTGCAGCCCGAATCGCACCACCTCGCGGGGGCAGGCAAAAAGAATATCCCAGCCGCTGTCGCCATGGCTGGCGAAGAGGCCGGGATAACGGTGAGGGTGGGCGGCTTGCAGCCGGATCAGGTCAGGCCGGCCCGGCCATTCCCGAATGTCCGGCGTGTTCACTTGTCGCGGGCGCGGCGATCAGGCGCGCCGGAACACCAGCGAGCCGTTGGTGCCGCCAAAGCCGAAGTTGTTTTTCAGGGCGGCGTCGATTTTCATCTCGCGCGCGGTGTTGGCGCAGTAATCCAGGTCGCACTCCGGATCCTGGTTGAAGATGTTGATAGTGGGGGGCGAAATCTGGTGGTGCACCGCCAGCACGCTGAACACCGATTCCACCCCGCCTGCGCCGCCTAGGAGATGCCCGGTCATCGACTTGGTCGAGTTGACCACGGCCTTGTAGGCCGCGTCGCCCAGCGCGAGCTTGATCGCGTCGGTCTCGTTCTTGTCGCCCAGCGGCGTGGAGGTGCCGTGCGCGTTGATGTACTGGATCTGGTCGGCGTTGAGGCCGGCGTCGCGCAGCGCGTTCTGCATCGACCGCTTGGGGCCGTCGGTGGACGGCGCGGTCATATGGTAGGCGTCGCCGCTCATGCCGAAACCGGCGACTTCGGCGTAGATTTTCGCGCCGCGCGCCTTTGCGTGTTCGTACTCTTCGAGCACCATCACGCCCGCGCCTTCGCCCAGCACGAAGCCGTCGCGATCCTTGTCCCACGGACGGCTGGCCGTTGCCGGATCGTCATTGCGGGTGGACAGCGCGCGGGCGGCCGCAAAGCCGCCCACACCCAGCGGCGACACGGCCGACTCGGCACCGCCGGCGATCATCACGTCGGCATCGCCGTGCTCGATCATGCGCGCGGAGAGACCAATCGCGTGCAGGCCGGTGGTACAGGCCGTGACCACGGCCAGATTCGGCCCCTTGATCCCGTACAGGATGGAAAGATTGCCCGAGATCATGTTGATGATCGAGCCGGGAATGAAGAAAGGGGAAATCTTGCGCGGCCCCGACTCGACAAGCAGGCCATGGGTTTCCTCGATCAACGGCAGGCCGCCGATGCCGGAACCGATGTTGACGCCGATGCGCTCCGCGTTGGCCTCGGTGACTTCCAGGCCGGAATCGCGCATCGCCTGAATCCCCGCCGCCATGCCGTACTGGATGAAGACATCCATGCGGCGCGCTTCCTTGGCGTTGAGGTACTGCTCAACGTCGAATCCCTTCACTTCGCCCGCCATGTGCGAGGCAAAGGGCGCAGGATCGAAACGGGTGATGCGGGCGATGCCGCTTTTGCCGGCAAGCAGGGTATCCCAGGCTTCCGCAATGGTATTGCCGACCGGAGAAATGATCCCCAGGCCGGTGACGACTACACGACGCTTGGACAAATGTCGGTCCTTCCGCTCACGAACAAGGGTCAGCCGGCTGGAGATCAGCTCGAATGGCTGTTGACGTAGTCGATCGCCTGCTGGACGGTGGTGATCTTCTCGGCTTCCTCGTCGGGGATTTCGCAACCGAATTCCTCTTCGAGCGCCATCACCAGTTCCACCGTGTCGAGCGAGTCGGCGCCCAGATCGCCGACGAAGGAGGACTCGTTCTTGATGTCCGCTTCGTTCGCGCCCAGTTGCTCGGCGACGACCTTGATTACACGCTGCACGTTATCCATTGCTGTTCCTCTCTGTGAATGTGGCTTCGTTCATCCGAAGAAGCCGCTGAAAATAAAACCCGGCGATTCTACCAAAATTTACCGGCGGCTCATGCCATGTACATGCCGCCGTTGACATGTAGCGTCGTCCCGGAGACATAGCCTGCGGCGGGCGAGGCCAGAAACAGCACGGCCTGCGCGATATCGTCCACCGAGCCCAGGCGGCCCAGTGGAATATGGGCAAGCAGCGCCTGACGCTGCGCATCCGGTAGCGCGCGGGTCATGTCGGTGTCGATGAAGCCCGGTGCCACACAGTTGACGGTGATGTTGCGGCTGCCGACTTCGCGCGCGAGCGACTTGGTAAAGCCCATGATGCCGGCCTTGGCCGCACTGTAGTTGGTCTGCCCGGCGTTACCCATCGCCCCCACCACCGAGGCGATGGAAATGATGCGCCCGGCACGCGCCTTCATCATCGCGCGCAACACCGCGCGCGACAGGCGGAAAACGGACGTGAGGTTGGTCGCCAGGATGTCGTCCCATTCCTCGTCCTTCATGCGCATCAGGAGGTTGTCGCGGGTGATGCCGGCGTTGTTGACGAGAATGCCAATGCTGCCGAAATCTTTTTCGATGGCGGCGATGATCGCGTCGACTTCCGCCGCGTCGGTCACGTTGAGCTTCATGCCGCTGCCCTTGACGTTCGCCGCGGCGAGGTAGTCGCTGATCGCCTTTGCGCCGCCCTCACTGGTCGCCGTGCCAATCACGGTCGCCCCGGCCTGGCCCAGCGCCAGCGCGATGGCCTGGCCGATGCCGCGGCTGGCACCGGTAACGAGAGCGATCTGTCCTTGCAACATGCTGTGTCTCCTGATCGGTTCAGCTCAATTCATTCAGTGCGGCCGCGAGGCTGGCTTCATCCACCAGCGCCACGGCCGGCAGGCTGTCGTCGATGCGTTTGGCGAGGCCCGCCAGCACCTTGCCGGGGCCGCATTCGATCACGCGTTCGACGCCAGCCGCTTTCAGCGCCTGCACGGTCTCGACCCAGCGCACCGGCGTATGCAGCTGCTTCGACAGCGCGACGCGAATCGCCGCCGGTTCGGGGTGGGGCTGCACGTCGGTGTTGTGCAGCACGGGAATGATCGGGGTCGTGATCGCGATCGATTGCAGATGCGCCAGCAGTTTGCCGGCCGCAGGCTGCATCAGTGAGGAGTGCGAGGGCACCGATACCGGCAGCGGCAGTGCACGCTTGGCCCCCTTCTCTTTTGCCAGCCCCATCGCCCGTTCCACGGCCGCCTTGTTGCCGGCGATCACCACCTGCCCGGGCGAGTTGAGGTTGACCGCCTCGACCACTTCGCCAGCCGCAGCCTCGCTGCAGACGGCGCGCACGGCATCGTCGTCGAGCCCCAGAATCGCCGCCATCGCACCGACGCCTTCCGGCACCGCTGCCTGCATGGCCTCGGCGCGAAAACGCACCAGCTGGATGGCGTCGGCAAAGTTCAGCGCACCCGCCGCGACCAGCGCGGCGTATTCGCCCAGGCTATGGCCGGCGAAAAGGACGGGCGCTACGCCACCGGCGGCCTGCCACACGCGCCATGCGGCGATGTCGGCGGCAAGCATGGCCGGTTGGGTGTTCACGGTCTGGTTCAGCACGTCGGCGGGGCCGTCGGCGACCATCGCCCACAGATCCAGCCCGAGCGCATCGGAGGCCTCGGTAAACGTGGCGCGCACTTCGGCGCGCTCGCCCCAGCCGGCCATCATGCCGACCGATTGCGAGCCCTGGCCGGGGAATACGAATGCGAGTTTCATCAGCGCGCTTTCCAAAATCTGAGCTTAATATTTGAGGAGTGCCGAGCCCCAGGTAAACCCACCGCCAAAGGCCTCCATGAGCACGGTCTGGCCGCGCCGGATACGCCCGTCACGCACGGCCACATCGAAGGCCAGCGGCACCGAGGCTGCCGAGGTATTGCCGTGCCCGGCAACGGTGGTCACCACGTTGTCCATGCTCATGCCGAGCTTTTTCGCGGTAGCGGAAATGATGCGGATGTTGGCCTGGTGCGGCACCAGCCAGTCGATATCCGATTTTTGCAGGCCGTTGGCTTCGAGCGTTTCATCGACGATGCGATCCAGTGTGTTGACCGCCATCTTGAACACGGCGTTGCCTTCCATGCGCATGACGGCCGACTCGCCAAGGCCGGTCGACGCGCCCGTCGTGGTGCGCAGCAGTTCCTTGTGGCGGCCGTCGGCGTGGATGTGCGTGGCAATGATGCCGGGTTCATCCGACGCGCCGAGCACCACCGCGCCCGCGCCGTCGCCCCACAGGATGCAATTGCTGCGGTCGGTCCAGTCGGTGATGCGTGAAAGTGTTTCGGCACCGATCACCAGCGCGTGCTTCGCCGCACCGGTTTTGATGAACTGGTCGGCCACGCTCAAGGCGTACACAAAACCGCTGCATACCGCCTGAAGATCAAAGGCAGGCTTGCCGTTGGTCATGCCCAGTTTGGATTGTACGATGCAGGCCGTGCTGGGAAACACCAGGTCGGGCGTGGTGGTGGCCACCAGCAGCAGGTCGATGTCGTCGGGCACGAGCCCCGCCGCATCGAGCGCAGCGCGCGCCGCCTGGGTGGCGAGATCGCTGGTGAATTCGCCCTCGGCGGCGATGTGCCGCTCGCGGATGCCGGTGCGTTCAACGATCCACTGGTCGTTGGTCTCGACCAGTTTTTCCAGATCGGCGTTGGAGAGGATGCGCGCGGGCAGATAACCGCCCGTGCCGAGAATGCGGGAGCAGGTCAAGCGGACACCCGATGCAAAAGTTGTATCTGGTCAGTGATGCGCTTCAGCACATTGTTGCGCACTTCATCACTGGCGGTTTCGATGGCGTGCTCGAAGGCGAAGCGATCGGCAGAACCGTGGCTTTTCACCACCACGCCTTTCAGACCCAGGAGCGTGGCACCGTTGAAGCGGCGTGGATCGAGCCGGCGCTTGAACGCATTCAACACAGGCAGGGCCAGCAGACCGGCAATGCGCGTCCGCCAGTTGCGTTTGAATTCGGCACGCAGCGTAGTGGAGATCATCTTGGCCAGACCTTCCGACGCCTTCAGCGTGACGTTGCCGACGAAGCCGTCGCACACCACCACGTCGGTGGTGCCCTTGAAGATGTCGTTGCCTTCGACGTTGCCGTAGAAATTGAGATGGCTGTCGCGCAGCAGTTCGGCCGCCTGTTTCACCATGTCGTTGCCCTTGATGTCTTCCTCGCCGATGTTCAGCAAGCCGACGCTGGGGTTGGGCTTGTGTTCCACCGCCGACACCAGCATCGCGCCCATGATGCCGAATTGCAGCAGATGCTCGGCGGTGCAATCGACGTTGGCACCCATATCGAGCACCAGCGCATGGCCGCTGATCGTCGGCATCACGGCGGCAATCGCGGGGCGGTCAATACCGGGCAGGGTTTTCAGTACGAAACGGGCGGTTGCCATCAGCGCGCCGGTGTTGCCCGCCGACACGCAGGCGTCGGCTTCTCCGGACTTGACCAGATCGATGGCCACGCGCATGGAGGAATCTTTCTTGCCGCGCAGCGCGAGCGCGGGCGGCTCGTCCATCGCCACCACCTGGCTGGCGTGACGCACGATCAGGCGCGGCGTAGGTTTGGCGCGGCGCGCCTTGAGCTCGGCCGCGATGACGTCTTGCGGCCCGACCAAAATCACATTCAGATCGGGACTGCGAGACAGACAGCGGAGCGCCGCCGGTACCGTGACATGGGGGCCGTGGTCGCCCCCCATGACATCAATGGCGACAGTGATATTTCTCATTCAGCCGGATCATTCAAGCGCAACGCTAACCGGACAGCCGACGCCGCGTAACGGCGTCAGTGAGCCTTACTCGCCCTTGGCCTTGGCGACCTTGCGGCCACGATAAAAACCGTTGGGGCTGATGTGGTGACGCAGATGCGTCTCACCGGTGGTCGGTTCAACGGCCAGCGGCGGGTTGGTCAGGAAGTCGTGCGAGCGATGCATACCGCGCTTGGACGGGGACTTCTTGTTCTGTTGGACTGCCATTTCTTGCTCCTAAAAAAATCGTGCGCCCATCAAGGGCATTCACCTTCAGCGTGCATGGCCGCCAGCGGCAGGCTCAACAACACTTCGTCTTCAATCAGCGCGACCAGGTCGAGCCGGTTTTCCAGCGGGATCACGTCACAATCCGGGTCGGCTTCCAGCCGTTCCAGTTCGTCAGCGTCGCGGGCCAGCATCAGCACGTGGTCGATTGCCAGCCGATGCGGCAGATCTCCAAGGCAACGCTGGCATCGCAGCATCGACTCTCCCTCGACCAACACCCGCAGGCGCATCGCACCGCGCGCATCCGCACTGCCTTCGACTCGACAGAACAGCTCGCCTTGCGTAAATTCCTTGGCCAGACGTGGGAACGCGGACACTGCTGCCCGGGTTTCCCACGACTGGCCGCCCGTGCAAAACCGCTTCGGTTCGACTTCAACGGTCTGCATCATCACGGTTTTGCCTCGCAAAGGCAGGCCACGAACCACCTACCTCGATCTGGCCAGCAACCAAAAAGCCGGCCAGCCCGGTTAAACATTAGCCCGCAATAATATGATTTATCGTTATTTTTGTCAAAGCACAGAGCGCCATGATTAAGAAGATTCTGGTCGCCAACCGGGGCGAAATCGCGGTGCGCATCGTGCGGGCCTGTGCCGAGCTGGGCATCAAGTCGGTGGCCATCTATTCCGACGCCGACCGCCACGCGCTGCATGTAAAAAAGGCCGACGAAGCCTACCGCATCGGCAAAGACCCGATTCAGGGCTATCTCAACGCGCACACGCTGGTGAATCTGGCGGCGGCTTCGGGCTGCGATGCCCTGCATCCGGGATACGGGTTTCTGTCTGAGAACCCTGATCTCGCCACGATTTGCGCCCGGCGCGGCATCCGCTTCATCGGGCCGTCACCCGAGGTGATCCGCCGCATGGGCGACAAAATCCAGGCGCGCAACGCCATGATCGCCGCCGGCATTCCGGTGGTACCCGGTGCCGATCACAGCCTGGCCAATGTGGAAGAAGCCCGCACGCTTTCCAGCCGCATCGGCTACCCGGTCATGTTGAAAGCCACCAACGGCGGCGGCGGGCGCGGTATCCGCCGCTGCGACAGCGAGGAAGACCTGCTGAAGAATTACGACCGCGTGGTGTCGGAAGCGAGCAAGGCCTTTGGCAAACCCGAGGTCTTCGTCGAAAAATGCGTGGTCGATCCGCGCCATATCGAAGTGCAGATACTGGGCGACACGCAAGGCAATGTTGTGCATCTGTTCGAGCGCGACTGCTCGATCCAGCGCCGCAACCAGAAACTGATCGAAATCGCCCCCAGCCCGCAGCTCACCGAGGCCCAGCGCCAGTACATCGGCAAGCTGGCGGTGCGCGCCGCCAAGGCGGTGGGTTACGTCAACGCCGGCACGGTGGAATTCCTGCTCGATTCGGACAACCAGTTCTACTTCATGGAGATGAACACCCGGCTCCAGGTCGAGCATCCCATCACCGAAACCATCACCGGCGTCGATATCGTGCAGGAACAGATTCGCATCGCCTCCGATCTGCCGCTGCAATACCGTCAGGAAGACATCAAATACCGGGGCTACGCCATCGAATTCCGCGTCAACGCCGAAGACCCGAAAAAAGATTTCCTGCCCAGCCTGGGACGTATCACCCGCTACTATTCGCCCGGCGGGCCGGGCGTGCGGGTGGACGCGGCGATCTACACCGATTACGTGATCCCGCCCTACTTTGATTCGATGTGCGCCAAGCTCACGGTGTGGAATCTCACCTGGGAGTCGGCGCTGGCACGCGGCCAGCGCGCACTGGCCGACATGCTGGTCTACGGTGTGAAAACCACCATTCCGTATTACCAGCAGATTCTCCAGCACCCCGATTTTCGCAGCGGCCGGTTCAACACCGGCTTTGTCGAAGCGCACCCCGAACTCACGCAATACACTGAAAAGAAACCGCCGGAGGTGCTGGCCGCCGCCATCGCCGCCGCTATTGCCGCACACCAAGGGTTGTAATCATGGCCAAAGTTTTCGTCACCGATCTCGTCCTGCGCGACGGCCACCAGTCGCTCATCGCCACCCGCATGCAAACCGCCGACATGCTGCCCATTTGCAGCAAGCTCGATTCCGTCGGCTTCTGGTCGCTGGAAGCCTGGGGCGGCGCCACCTTCGACGCCTGCGTGCGTTTTTTGCGCGAAGACCCGTGGGAACGCCTGCGCCAGCTCCGGAAGGCGCTGCCCAACACCCGCATCCAGATGCTGCTGCGCGGCCAGAACCTGCTCGGCTACCGTAACTACCCCGACGATGTGGTGCGTGCGTTCGTGCAGAAATCTGCCGACAACGGCGTCGATGTGTTCCGCGTGTTCGACGCGATGAACGACCTGCGCAATCTGCGCGTCTCCATCGAGGCGGTGAAGGCGGCCGGCAAACACGCCGAAGGCGCAATCTGCTACACCACCAGCCCGGTGCACGACATCCCGCACTTCGTCGAGCTGGCCAAAGGCATGGCCGACATGGGCTGCGACACGATTGCCATCAAGGACATGGCGGCGCTGCTCACGCCCTACACCGCGTTTGAACTGGTGCGCGCGATCCGCGAAGCGACGAACCTGCCCATCCACACGCACAGCCACGCCACCTCAGGCCTCGCCGCGATGACGCACCTGAAAGCCGTGGAAGCCGGTGCCACCATCATCGACACCTGCGTCGGCGCGTTTGCCGAAGGCGCGTCGCACCCCACTACGCAGAGCCTGGTGGCCGCGCTCGCCGGCACCGAATACGACACCGGGCTGTCGCTACCCCTGATCGAGGAAATCTCCGCCTATTTCAAAGAAGTGCGCAAAAAATACTGGCAGTTCGAATCCGAATTCACCGGCACCGACACCCGTTCGCTCGTCAACCAGGTGCCGGGCGGGATGATCTCCAACCTCGCCAACCAGCTCAAAGAGCAAGGGGCAATCGACAAGATGGACGCCGTGCTCGATGAAATCCCGCGCGTGCGCGAAGACCTCGGCTACCCGCCCCTGGTCACGCCCACCTCGCAGATCGTCGGCACCCAGGCCGCGTTGAACGTGCTCACCGGCACGCGCTACAAATCGGTCACCAACGAAGTGAAGCTGTATCTACAGGGCCGCTACGGTGCCGCGCCCGGACAGGTCAATGAAACTGTGCGCAAACAAGGCATCGGCGACGCCGAAGTCATCACCTGCCGCCCCGCCGATTTGCTCTCCGACGAGCTCGACAAGCTGCGCGGCGAAATCGAGCACCTCGCCCAAACCGACGAAGACGTGCTCACCTACGCGATGTTCCCCGATCTGGCCAAAACCTGGTTGCAGGAACGCGCCGCCGGCAGCCTCAAACCCGAGCCTCTCAAGGCCAAGGGCACAGCCACCCAGGAAGCCGCGCCGCGCACCGCCGCCGACGAATTCAAGATTACCCTGCACGGCGAAACCTATCTCATCAAACTCGCCGGCAGCGGCCGCGCGGACAGTGGCCCGCGCCCCTACTTCGTCTCCATCGACGGCGTGTCGGAAGAAGTGCTGGTCGAAGCGCTGAACGAAGTGGTACTCGCCGACACCGGCAGCGGCGCACCCCGCACCAGCAAACCGGCCGCCGCCACCGCCGACCAGAAACCCCGCGCCAGCCACCCCGGCCACGTCACCGCCGCCATGCCCGGCAGCATCGTCGACGTGCTCGTCAGCGTCGGCCAGAACGTCAAGGCCGGCGACGGCGTGCTGGTGATCGAAGCAATGAAAATGGAAAACGAAGTGCAGGCTCCCATCGCCGGCGTCGTCATCAGCGTCTTCGCCCAGAAAGGCGATGCCGTCACGCCGGACATGGCGCTGGTGGAGATTCAGCCCGAGTGACGCTTCCGTAATTTGAACAAAGCGGACAGGAGGCAAGAGGCAGCCAAACCTCCACTCTTCTATCCTCTTTGTTCACCCTTTTTTCGACCATGAAACTGATCCTTGCCTCCACCTCGCCTTACCGGCGCGAACTGCTGTCGCGGCTACAGCTACCTTTTGATGTGCTCTCGCCTAACGTCGATGAAACCCCGCTGCCGGGCGAAGCCCCATCGGCCACCGCGCTGCGCCTGTCGGTGCTGAAAGCGCAGGCCGCCGCTGCAACTTATCCTGACGCGCTCATCATCGGCTCGGATCAGGTGCTGATGCTGGATGCCGAGCAGCTCGGCAAACCCGGAAACTTCGACAACGCTTTTGCGCAGCTGAAAAAAATGCAGGGCCGGGCGATGGTGTTCCACACCGCGCTCACGCTGTTCAACAGCCGCACCGGTCACACACAGACACGCGACGTGCCGACCGTGGTGCATCTGCGCCCGCTGACCGACGCGCAGATCGAGGCTTATCTCCACAAAGAACAGCCCTACGACTGCGCCGGGTCGGCCAGGAGCGAAGCGCTGGGCATTGCCTTGATGACGCGCATGGACAGCCCCGACCCGACCGCGCTCATCGGCCTGCCCCTGATGGCGCTGACCGAAATGCTGCTGCATGAAGGCGTCGATGTGCTGAGCTGGCGGGCAGACTGACCATGCGGGGCACGCTCTATCTCGTTCCCGTGCCGCTTGGCCCGGTGTCGCCCGAAACCTGCCTACCGGCGGACACGCTGGCCGTTGCCCGCCGGCTCGACCGCTTTGTGGTCGAGCGCGCCAAAACCGCACGCGCGCATCTCAAGGCCATGGCGCACCCCCTGCCCCTCCAGCAAATCGACATGCAGGAACTCAACGAGCACACGCCCGCTGCCGCCATCGCCGACCTGCTCGCGCCCTTGCACGCCGGGCACGACCTGGGCCTGCTGTCCGAAGCGGGCTGCCCCGCCGTGGCCGACCCCGGGGCCAATCTCGTGCGCGCGGCGCACGCTGCCGGCATACGCGTCGTGCCGCTGGTGGGTCCGTCGTCGATTTTGCTGGCCCTGATGGCCTCGGGGCTGGGCGGCCAGCGCTTTGCCTTCCACGGCTATCTACCGGCCAAGGAACCCGAGCGCAGCCGCAGCATCCAGGCGCTGGAAAAAGCCGCGCGTCGCGACCGCGCCACCCAGCTGTTCATCGAAACACCCTATCGCGCAGCCGCCTTGCTCGATGCACTGGCTGCAACGCTCTCCCCCGAGATGCTCGTCAGCGTGGGCGCAGACCTTAGTCTGCCGGGGCAATGGATACGCACGTTGCGTGCGCGGGAATGGCGCGGGCAGGGCGAAACGGTGAAGGACAGACTGGCGGTATTCGGAATCGGGGCCTGAACGCTCTCAGAAACCCAGCGAATCGAGACGAATCACCTGTACGCCGCCGGCCTCGTCGCGGGCCTGTAACCACTCAGCCCCATCCCGCGTGTACACATCCAGCGGCAGGAGGCGTTGCGCCGCGCCGTCCACGCGCAAATCCAGCCATTGTTTCGTCAGCGCGGCAAATTCCAGCCGCTCGTGGTCAGCGCAGGCGATGGGGCGATACGGTTGCGGGCTCAACGCAGGGTGACGCCGGCTTTTTCAAACGGGGTGAGTGCCGACGCCATGGCTGCGCCCAAGCGGCCGGCCAGGCGTTCGGCAAAGCTTTCCTGCTGGGTGTAATCGACGATGTCTTCGGCCTTGATGACGTCGCGGGCGACGGATTCGACGCTGCCAAGACCGTCGGCCAGGCCCAGTGCTATGCTTTTCTCGCCGCTCCACACCAGGCCGCTGAACATCTCCGGTGTTTCTTTCAGGCGTTTGCCGCGCCCTTCACGCACTACGCCGATGAACTGGCCGTGGATTTCTTCCAGCATCTGTTTTGCAAACACCTGCTGCTTCGGATCGACCGGTGAGAAGGGATCGAGAAAGCCCTTGTTCTCGCCGGCGGTGAGCAGACGCCGTTCGACGCCGAGCTTTTCCATGGTCTGGGTAAAGCCGAAACCATCCATGAGCACGCCGATGGAGCCGACGATGCTGGCCTTGTCGACAAAAATCCGGTCGGCGCCGGCAGCGACGTAGTAACCACCCGAGGCGCAGATATCGTCCACCACCGCATACAGCGGCGTCTTGGGGTGCAGTTTGCGCAGGCGCTTGATCTCGTCGTAGATCTGGCCTGCCTGCACGGGGCTGCCGCCGGGGCTATTGATGCGCAGGATCACGCCTCGGGTTTTCTTGTCGTCGAACGCGCCTTGCAGGCTGGCGATGACGCTATCCGCACTGGCCTGGTCGGAGGCGATCACGCCCTGCAGATCGACCAGCGCGGTGTGTTCCTTGGGAATGGACACGCCGTCGCCGCCAAACCAGCCGGCAGCAAGAAACAGCACAATAAACAGGTAAATAAACCCCAGCGTTTTGAACAGGATGCCCCAGTGGCGGGTACGGCGCTGTTCCTGGATGGCCGACATGGCCAGTTTTTCGAGTACCTGGCGTTCCCAGTTGGGATCTTTTTGCGGTTCGCTCATTGGGTTTCCACGAGATAGACATGGCCGTCGCGTTCGACGACGGGAAGGGAAATCAGGCCGCGTCCGGCGCAGCGCCCGCCCACGCACGCGCCGCTGGCGGGGTGGTAGAGCGCGCCGTGCGTGGCGCAGATCAAGTATAGCCGCGAGTCGTCGAAGAACTCGCCTTCCTGCCAGTCGAGTTCCACCGGCACGTGGCCACACTGGTTGAGAAAGGCGCGCGGCTGGCCGTCGTAACGCACGACAAAAGCAGGCTGCGGGCGGCCGTTGCGCGTCAGCTCGAACCGCACGCCGCGCCCGCCTTCGGTCAGCGCTGCGCCGGCGCAGATCAGGCGTTGGCCTTGAGCCACGCGCGCACCTCGGCAAAACTGTTCAGCAGCGCCAGCGGCGCGTGGGGATGCAGATCGTCTGTTTCGTGCGCGCCGTAGGTGACACCCAGGCTGGCCACGCCGGCGTTCGCCGCCATCAGGAGATCATGGCTGGTGTCGCCGATCACCAGCGTGCGCGCGGGGTCGGCGTCGAGTTCTTCGACGAGTTCCAGCACCATCGCCGGATGCGGTTTGGAGTGGGTCTGGTCGGCGCAGCGCGTGGCGGCGAAATGCGGGCCCAACTGGCTGGTTTCCAGCGCGCGCGCCAGGCCCACGCGGCTTTTCCCGGTGGCAACCGCGAGCGTGAAGCCGTTGCCGGCCAGCTCGCGGATGCCCTCGGGCACGCCTGCAAACAGCGGGATCGCATGATCCTGCCCCAAGTAATGATGGCGATACCGCTCGACCAGACGCGGATAGTCGTCTTCCGGCAAATCCGGCAACAGGGTTTGCAACGCCTGCGTGAGCCCCAGCCCGATGATCTGGCGCGAAGCGCGATCGCCCGGCGCGGCAAGGCCGATATCGGTGCAGGCACGCTGGATGGAATCGACGATCACGCCGGCGGAATCCATCAGCGTGCCGTCCCAGTCGAAAATCAGCAGGTCAAATTGTTTGGGCATGGTTCAACTCTAACGAACGTTTGGCGATAGGGGGATGTGTTTTTTACAGGGAGGACGGAGAGGCAAGGGAGGAAAAAGACTTCACAGGTTGCAAACGCTTTCCTCCCTTGCCTCACTTCCCTCCCTGTTCATGGTTTGTGCCCGCCAGAGTTTCCAGAAACCCGGCTAACTCAACCGGCAACGGTGCGTTGATTTCCATGGGTTCCCCCGTGACGGGGTGCGCAAACGCCAGATGCGCGGCGTGCAGGAACATGCGTTTGAGTCCCTGTTTGGCGAGCCTCTTGTTCAGTTCGAAATCGCCGTATTTGTCGTCGCCCGCGATGGGAAACCCCAGGTGCGAGGTATGCACGCGGATCTGATGGGTGCGGCCGGTTTTCAGTTCGGCTTCGAGCAGGGTAAACGCTGCAAAGGATTCCAGCCGACGAAAGATGGTGTGCGCAGTCTGACCGTCGTCGCGCACCGTCACGCGCTTTTCACCGTTGTCGTCCACCCGCTTGTGCAAGGGCAGCTTCACGTGCTGCACCGGGTTGGGCCAGCGCCCCGCCACCAGGGTGAGGTAGCGTTTGCGAATACTGCCCGCGCGCATCGCTTCGTGCAGGTTCACCAGCGCGCGGCGCTTCAGCGCGATCAGCAGCACGCCCGAGGTTTCGCGGTCGAGCCGGTGCACCAGCTCCATATACCGGCATTCCGGCAGTTCCAGCCGCATCTGCTCGATCACCCCGCGCGAAATGCCGCTGCCACCGTGCACCGCCATGCCGGCAGGTTTGTTCAGGGCGATGAAGGCGTCGTCGCGATACAGCACGTGCGGCAACAGGCGGTTGACCGAGGGCGGCAGCTTTGCCGGGGTCGCCAGTGCCGGCGCGGCCGTGCGCACGGGTGGAATGCGCACCTCGTCGCCAGTTTGCAGGCGATGCCCCACCTCGACGCGACCGCCGTTGACCCGCACCTCGCCGCCGCGCACGATCTTGTAGATACGGCTCTTCGGCACCCCCTTCAAGCGGGCCAGCAGATAGTTGTCCAGACGCTGGCCGCAAGCCTCGTCGCCGATCGTGAGCCGCTGGACAGAATCTTTCTCTAAGTCCTTCATTTTCATATACACTACTGCCGGTTCAGGCGCTTGTTTGCCTGTCCAAATGGATCCCACGCCGGTTACCACGCTCACCGGCCGCCGCCTGCCCGGCCCGTCTGGATTCCTGCCGCCTGGCTCATATCCGCGCGAACAGTCGAAGCCACCCGCCCCGCCAGTCGGCAAAGCAGCGATGTTATCAACGACGCGACATCACGCATACGAAAACAGCGTTCACGCCCGGAAGATTCATTCCAGCGGGAACCGGAAAGACCGCCTGGCCCTGCCGGCGACCCTCTCCAGGAACAGGACACTCTTGCCATGCCCACTCACTCAACCAACTCTCTGTGATCGCATGAGCCGCCTCAGTCAGGCGGCAGTCTGGCCTGTCCCGTATGCACGCGCGCGGGAGAAAAAATGAAGCGCATGCTATTCAACGCAACCCAGGCGGAAGAACTCCGGGTTGCCATCGTCGACGGGCAAAAACTCGTTGACCTTGACATCGAGTCCGCCAGCAAGGAACAACGCAAGGGCAACATCTACAAGGGTGTCGTCACCCGCGTCGAACCCAGTCTCGAAGCTGCTTTTGTCGACTACGGTTGCGAGCGCCACGGCTTTCTGCCGTTCAAGGAAATCGCCCGTTCCTGCCTGCCGGGCAACGGCAAGGTTCCCGAAAATCTCAAAGAAGGCCAGGAGCTGCTCGTCCAGGTGGAAAAAGACGAACGCGGCAACAAGGGCGCGGCGCTCACCACTTACATCTCGCTGGCTGGCCGCTATGTGGTGCTGATGCCGACCAACCCGCGCGGTGGCGGCGTTTCGCGCCGCATCGAGGGAGAGGAGCGCAACGAACTGCGCGACACGCTCGCCCAGCTCGACATTCCCGAAGGCATGAGCCTGATCGCCCGCACCGCCGGCATCGGCCGTTCCGCCGAGGAATTCCAGTGGGATCTGAGTTATCTCCTGCGCATCTGGGAAGCCATCGACGGCGCGGCCGGGCAGATCAAGGCCCCCGAGCTGATTTATCTGGAATCCAACCTGATTACCCGCGCCATCCGCGACCATTTCTCGGCGGACATCGGCGAAATCCTCATCGACACGGAAGACGTGTACGAGCAGGCCCGTGCGTTCATGGAAAACGTGATGCCGGCCAACGTCAACAAGGTCAAACTCTACCGCGACGACATTCCGCTGTTCTCGCGTTTCCAGATCGAACACCAGATCGAGTCGGCGTTCTCGCGCCAGGTCAACCTGCCGTCGGGCGGGGCCATCGTCATCGACCACACCGAAGCGCTGGTGTCGGTGGACGTGAACTCGGCGCGCGCCACCAAGGGCAGCGACGTCGAGCAGACCGCGTTCAACACCAACCTCGAAGCTGCCGACGAAGTGGCCCGCCAGATGCGCCTGCGCGACCTGGGGGGGCTCATCGTCATCGACTTCATCGACATGGAGAACCCCAAGCACCAGCGCGAGGTGGAAAACCGCCTGAAGGATGCCCTGCATCACGACCGCGCCCGCGTGCAGACTGGCAAGATTTCGCGCTTTGGCCTACTGGAAATGTCACGTCAGCGGCTGCAACCCTCGCTCGGCGAAACCAGCTACAACACCTGCCCGCGCTGCCACGGTACCGGCCATATCCGGGGCACTGAATCGTCGGCCCTGCACATCCTGCGCATCCTGCAGGAAGAGGCCATGAAGGAAAACACCGGAGCCATCCACGTGCAACTGCCGGTGGACGTAGCCACCTTCCTGCTCAACGAAAAGCGGGTCGATATCCACACCCTCGAATCGCGGCTCAAGGTCAACGTGGTGATGATTCCCAACATCCACATGGAGACGCCGAACTACACGCTCACGCGTCTGCGCCACGACGAGCTGAACCAGAGCGGAGCCGCCGAACCCAGCTACAAGATGGCGGCAGTGCCGGAAACCGAAACCACCTACCAGACCGCGCAGGCCGCCGCGCCCGTGCGCCAGGAAGCCGCCGTCAAGTCCATCGCCCCGCCGCCTCAGCCCGCGCCGATGCCGGTTGCCATGCAGCCGGCCGTGCCTGCTGCTGCGACACAACCCGCCGGCCTGTTCGACCGTATCTTCGGCTGGTTCAAAAAACGCGGTGACGAGGCCCCTGCGGACGCGGCCCCGGTGGCCGAAGCCGTATCGGCAGCGCCGGCCCGTGGCGAGCGCACCAGCGAACGTCGCGAGCGCAAACCCGGTCAGCGGCGCGGGCGAGGCGAAGGACGTTCGTCAGAACCCCGTGGCGAAGCACGTAGCCAGGATGCACGAGGCAGCGACAAGCGGGGTGAAGCCCGTACCAGCGAAGGCCGGAACGACTCACGACCGGCCGAAGCACGCGAGCCGAAGCAGCCGCGCCCCCCGCGCCAGCCCAAACAGCCGCGTCCTGAAACCGATGCCGCCCAGCCCGTCCAGGAAATTGCCGTGGCCGCAGTTGAAGCAGCCAGCGAGGAAAAACGTGAATCCCGTAACCGTCGCGGGCGCGGTCGACGCGGTCGCGGCGAAGGCCGTACCGAGAACGGCACCAACGGCACGACCATGCCGCATGCCATCATCGAAACCGCTGGCTATCGCGCGGTAATCGAAATCGCCCGCCCGGCCAAATCCGCCGCCGGGCAAGCCGCGCCGGCACAACAGACGCTGCAACTGGAAGCCGAAACCGCTGCACCTGTTGTTCCGCAGCCCAATGGCGTAACCGCCACCCCGGCCAGCGTGCTGGCCCAGGTAGCCAGCGACAGCAGCACGCTGCAACAGGTGGAAACTCGGGGCTCGGCTGCTGCGCCTGCGGCGATCGAAACCGAACCCGGCCGCCCGCGTCGCCGTCGTCGCCCATCCGTCAAGGCCGACGCTGAACCGGTGAGTCTGCAACAAGTGGAGACCAGCGCACCCGCCGCGATCAGTACCGAGGCCCCGGTTGCGGCCCCGCATCCCACCCGCCGGCGTGCACGCCCCCAGGTCGCCACGACGCAGGAGCCACTGGTACAGGTGGAAACGCACACGAACTGATGCAACCCGCCTGAAAAAGCACAAGGGCCGCTGATGCGGCCCTTGTGCTTGCTGGTTCATGCCATCAGATACGGGACGTGCCGTTGCCCGAAATTTCGCGAATCAGCCCCTGAACCGCGTCTTCGATCATGTCGAGATTCTCCTCGAACCCCTGCGGGCCACCGTAATAAGGATCGACGACGTCCAGGTTGGGATACTTGCGGCTGAACGCCAAGAGGCGCCGAACCTTGCCCTGATGCTGTGCCGGCGCACGCTGCATCAGACGATCCACGTTGTCGCCGTCCATGGCCAGAATGTAATCGAAGCGGTCGAAATCGGCAGCCTCCACCTTGCGCCCACGCAAGCCGCTGATGTCGACGCCACGCTGGCGAATGGCTGACTGCGCACGCGGGTCGGGCGGTGCGCCGATGTGGTAGGCATGCGTGCCGGCGGAATCGGCTTCAATCCGGCTCTCCAGCCCTGCATCATGCACGGCTTTGCGGAACATGCCCTCCGCCATGGGAGAGCGGCAGATATTGCCCATGCACACGAATAAAACCCTGACCGTCATATCAACCCTTCTAATCCTGTAAACGTGCGCCACCGGCAGCGCCGCCCGATAGAACGCCTTTCGCAGCGCAGGTTCCCGCAAATCAATCGAGCGCGTTCTTCCAGTTGTGCCACTGGATTGGTGCCGGCTTCACACTTGCCTGCGCTTCGGCCTGTTTGCGTTTGGCGTATTCCTCCGCTCGCTGCATGAATTTCTGCAGATCGGTGTTGGCAATGCGCGTCTGTTCTTCCATCTCTGCCGGGCTCAACGGCGCTTCGACCAGTTGCGTTTCAATCCGCAATATCACCGGATAACGCTCAGTCAGTGTTTGCAGCACGGCATCGAGTTTTTCGCCGGTGAAGGCGTAGCGCAGTTTCTTGGTCAGGAACAGTCGCAGGATCGCGCCGTCGCCCGGGGTGGCGCGATTGTTGACCACGGCGGCCTCCTTCTGCAGCCAGCCGCGCAGGCGCAACGGCGTGATCTCGACCCCGGGGTTCAGAATGGCGATGAAAATTTGTCCGGAGGCCATCAGCGGCTCCTGTCATGCAAAGACGGGATTGTGCATTCGAGTCTCTCCAGGCGCCAGTCGGCGACACGCTGAGCCGCCCTCGCCTGCATGGCAGCGGCCCGCCACATCGATTTACTCACGCTCTTCCACCCCGAACAGCAGCGTCTTCAGTTCCTTCAGCTGGTCGCGCAGCACGGCGGCTTTCTCGAACTCCAGGTTCTTCGCCGCGTCCTGCATCTCTTTTTCGATTTTCTTCACCCGCTTGGTCAGGGATTTTTCGTCCATGACCTGGTATTCCGCTGCGGTCTGCGCGGCTTTCAGTTCGCTGCGCGCGCTGTCGGCGTCGTAGACGCCGTCGATGATGTCCTTGATGCGCTTGACGACGCCGCGCGGGACGATGCCATGCTCGGTGTTGAAGGCGAGCTGCTTGTTGCGGCGGCGCTCGGTCTCGCCCATCGCGCGCTGCATCGAATCAGTGATCTTGTCGGCGTAGAGGATGGCACTGCCGTTCAGATGGCGTGCGGCGCGACCGATGGTCTGGATCAGTGAACGTTCGGAGCGCAGGAAGCCTTCCTTGTCGGCATCCAGAATCGCCACCAGCGACACTTCGGGAATGTCGAGGCCTTCGCGTAGGAGGTTAATGCCGACCAGCACGTCGAACTCGCCCAGCCGCAGGTCGCGGATGATCTCGACGCGCTCGACGGTGTCGATGTCCGAGTGCAGATACCGAACCTTGATCCCGTGCTCGGCGAGGTAGTCGGTGAGGTCTTCGGCCATACGTTTGGTCAGCGTGGTCACCAGCACGCGTTCGCCGACGGCGATGCGTTTGCGTGCTTCGCTCATCAGGTCGTCGACCTGGGTTGCGACCGGTCGCACCTCGACCACCGGATCGACCAGGCCGGTGGGGCGCACCAGTTGTTCGACCACCTGGCCGGCGTGCTCGGCTTCGTACTTGGCCGGCGTCGCCGAGACGAACACGGTCTGCGGCATCAGCGTCTCGAATTCCTCGAACTTGAGCGGCCGGTTATCGAGCGCCGACGGCAATCTGAAACCGTAATCGACGAGATTTTCCTTGCGCGAGCGGTCGCCCTTGTACATGCCGCCCACCTGCGTGACGGTGACGTGCGACTCGTCGATGAACATCAACGCGTCCTTCGCCAGATAGTCGATCAAGGTCGGCGGCGGGTCGCCCGGATTGCGCCCGGAAAGGTGACGCGAGTAGTTCTCGATGCCCTTGCAGAAGCCCAGCTCGGCCATCATTTCCAGGTCGAACCGCGTGCGTTGTTCCAGCCGCTGCGCCTCGACCAGTTTGTTGTTGGCGTAGTACCACTCCAGCCGCTCGCGCAGTTCGACCTTGATCTGCTCGATGGCACGCAGCGTCGTCTCGCGCGGCGTGACGTAATGGCTGGACGGAAATACGGTGAAGCGCGACGCCTTCGACAGAATCTGCCCGGTGAGCGGGTCGAACAGGTGCAGGGTTTCGACCACGTCGTCGAACAGCTCGACGCGGATCGCGGTTTCGGCGTGCTCGGCCGGGAAGATGTCGATGACGTCGCCGCGCACGCGGAAATGCCCGCGCGAAAAATCAACGTCGTTGCGCTCGTACTGCATCTGCGTCAGCCGCGTGATGACGTCGCGCTGGCTCATTTTTTCGCCCGTGCGCAGCAGCAGGATCATGCTGTGGTAATCGGACGGGTCGCCGATGCCGTAGATCGCCGACACGGTGGCGACAATCACGGTGTCGCGCCGTTCCAGCAGCGACTTGGTCGCACTCAAACGCATCTGCTCGATGTGCTCGTTGATGCTGGAATCCTTCTCGATGAACAGATCGCGCGCCGGCACGTAGGCTTCGGGCTGGTAGTAGTCGTAGTAGGAAACGAAATACTCGACCGCGTTTTCCGGGAAGAACTCGCGCATTTCCGAATACAGCTGCGCCGCCAGCGTCTTGTTCGGGGCCATCACGATGGCCGGGCGGCCGGTACGCGCAATCACATTGGCCATGGTGTAGGTCTTGCCCGAGCCGGTCACGCCCAGCAAGGTCTGGAACGACAGGCCGTCTTCGATCCCCTCGACCAGTTGGTCGATCGCGGCGGGCTGGTCGCCGGCGGGCGGAAACGGCTGGAACAGCCGGTACGGACTATTGGGGAAGGTAACGATCAAGGGTAAAATCGCGCGGCCAAAAAAACTTGTTGAGTGTAGCACCCGCCCCATACAGGCGCATTTCAAGGAACCACCGTGGAACTCTCCCGCCGCGTCCAGGCCATCAAGCCTTCGCCCACCCTCGCCGTCACCGCCCGCGCCGCCGCGCTCAAGGCCGGCGGCCGCGACATCGTGGGCCTGGGCGCGGGCGAACCCGATTTCGACACGCCGCAGCACATCAAGGACGCGGCGATCGGGGCGATCAACAGCGGCTTCACCAAATACACCGCCGTCGACGGCACGCCAGCCCTCAAGGCGGCGATCATCGCCAAGTTCAAGCGCGACAACGGGCTGGACTACACGCCCAAACAGATTCTGGTGTCGTGCGGCGGCAAGCAGAGTTTTTTCAACCTGGTGCAGGCGGTGATCAACCCCGGCGACGAGGTCATCATCCCCGCGCCTTACTGGGTGTCGTACCCGGACATCGTCATCCTCGCCGACGGCAAGCCGGTCATCGTCGAAGCCGGCATCGAGCAGGACTTCAAGATCACCCCGGCGCAGCTCGAAGCGGCAATCACGCCGCAGACGCGCCTGTTCGTCATCAACAGCCCGTCCAACCCCACCGGCGCGGTGTATACCGCCGACGAGCTGACGGCGCTGGGCGCGGTGCTGCGCAAACATCCGCAGGTACTGATCGCCAGCGACGACATGTACGAGCACATCCGTCTCGACGGCAAGCCCTTCGTCAACATTCTCAACGTCTGCCCGGATCTGTACGACCGCACCCTGGTGCTGAACGGCGTATCCAAGGCTTATTCGATGACCGGCTGGCGCATCGGCTACGCCGCCGGCCCGGAAGCCATCCTGCACGCCATGACCAACGTACAGTCGCAGTCCACCTCCAACCCCACCTCGATCTCGCAGGTGGCCGCCGAGGCGGCGCTCAACGGCGACCAGGGCTGCATCACGCCCATGCTCGATGCCTTCAAGTCCCGCCACCGCAGCGTGGTCGACGCGCTCAACGCCCTCCCCGGCTTCAAATGCGTGGACAGCGGCGGGGCCTTCTACGCTTTCCCCGACGTGCGTGCGGCCATCCAGAACCTGCTGGCACGCGACGTGATCGAGGCAGGCACCGACATCGCCTTCTCCGAATATCTGCTCGAATCGGCCGACGTCGCCGTCGTCCCCGGCTCCGCCTTCGGTGCCGAGGGCTACATCCGGCTGTCGTTCGCCACCTCGCAGGCCAACCTGGAAAAAGCGCTCAAACGCATTGCCGCCGCGCTCGCATGAGCGCGCAGTAAACCAGGCGCTGGCCTGAGCGCCACATCGAGGGTAGGCTAGCGCGGATGTCGATCAAACCAGCGCGTCGGCCCACCCTCCCGCCTCCGCGCGGCACCTTTTCCTGGCTGCTTCAGCTCGGCTACACCACCGCGCGGCTGTTCGGCCAGAACGGTCTGCAGAACCACGCCGCCGCCACCGCCTTCTACTTTCTGCTGTCGGCCACACCGCTGCTGCTCTTGCTGAGCTACGCACTGCAAATGCTGGGGCGTATTGCCGAGAATTCCGTGCCGGCCACCATACTCATGGCGGCTCTCTACGACCAGTTGCACGTCGAAACGCTCACCGGATACGGCTTCATTCCGCGCCGCGCGCAACTCGCCGCTGGCGGCGTGGGCTTGCTGACGCTGGTGCTTTCTTCACGCGGGCTGGTCAATGCCGTACAGGGCGCATTCAAGGTGATTTTTCCCGATCGCAGCAAGCGTAATCTGGTGCTGTCGTGGGTGTTGCCACTCGTCATTCTGCCGGTATTGTTCGTGCTGATGGGCCTGGGCGCGTTGGCGCAGGTGACGCTGCTGTTCCTGGCGCAGAACGATTTCATCGGCAGTGGCAATGCGCACCTGTTGCAGGCGCTGAACGCACTGTTCGGCTTTGCCATGCTGTGGGCGTTGCTGTTCGCCGCCTACTGGCGTCTGCCACGCCGTCACCCACCCGCGCGTGACGCGGCGTGGTTCGCCCTTCTGGCCGCAGCCAGTCTCTCGCTACTGTTTGCCCTGTTTGGTGCTTTCTTCAAGCTGGAAAACTACAACAGCCTCTACGGCGCGCTGGGCGGTGTGGTATTCGTGCTTATCGGCGGTTATTTCGCGTTTTTGCTTCTCTACCTGTGGGCACAAGCGCTGTATGCCTACGGCAAGGCCGACGTCACTGCGCTGGAAAAGCTGTTCCTCGCCGGCCACGGCGAAGGCGCAGGCAAGCTGGAGGGCTACGTCTTCAGCGACACGCACCGCTTGCTGGAGAAATACGGCCAGACGCACCCGCCAGGCCATGTGCTCATCGCGGAGGGAGCCGAGGATCGCAACGCCTATTTCCTCTATGCAGGCCGCGCCGTGGTCACCAAACGCACCGATACCGGCCCCCGCCGCCTGGGCGAGCTCGCCGAAGGCCAGCTCTTCGGCGAAATGGCCTACCTGCTCAATGAGCCGCGCACCGCGTCTGTGGTAGCCGACAGCGAAATCACCGTGCTTGTCCTGCCGCCGGCCATCCTGGAAGACCTGATGCAGCACTCCGCGCCGCTGTCGCGCCGCATCATCGACACCCTGTGCCAGCGGCTGGAACGGATGAATCTGGCAAACGCGAACTGAACCACCTAGAATACTGTATATATTTACAGTATTTGTGGTGGCCATGCCCCTGCACACGCTCTACGTCGACCTCAATTCCTTCTTTGCCTCGGTAGAACAGCAACTGCGGCCAGAATTGCGCGGCCGCGCCGTGGGCGTTCTACCGGTCATGGCCGACACCACCTGCTGTATCGCCGCCAGCATCGACGCCAAGCGTTTCGGCATTCGCACCGGCACGCCCGTGTGGCAGGCGCGCAAACTGTGCCGCAATATTGTCTTCGTTCAGGCGCGCCCCGCCACCTACGTCGAAATCCATCACCGCATCGTCGCCGCCGTGGAATCGTGCACACCCGTGGGTGAAGTGCTCTCCATCGACGAAATGGCCTGTGAACTGATGGGCCGCGAACGCGAGGAAGCCCAGGCCATCGCACTGGGAAAACGCATCAAACAGGCTATCTACACCCAGGTTGGCGAGGTTCTGCACAGTTCGGTCGGAATCGGCCCCAATCGCTTTCTCGCCAAAACCGCGTCCAATATGCAGAAACCGAATGGTCTCGTCGTCATCCGTCGCCAAGATCTGCCACACTGTCTGTATGGACTGAAACTCAGCGCACTCAATGGTATTGGTCGCGCCATGGAGGCCAGGCTCAATACGCTGGGCATACACACCGTAGAACAGCTCTGCGCTGCCAGAAAATCCACACTGAAGCTCGCCTGGAATGGCATCGAAGGCGAGCGCTATCACGCCCGGCTACGTGGCGCAGTGCTTCCTTCACTACCAAGCCAACGCGCCAGCCTGGGGCACTCTCACGTGCTCCCCCCTCACATGCGTGATGCCCCCTCCGCACAGGCTGTCCTGTATCGACTGCTACACAAGGCCGCAATGCGCCTGCGCCATTATCAATATTGCGCAGGCGCATTAACCCTGCATCTCGACTATCTCGATACAACACGACACCCTTCCCGCTGGTATGAGCAGATTCGTTTCTCCCCCCATGCAGACACCTTCAAGTTCAACGAGGCATTCGTCTATTTGTGGCAACGCCGCCCTCCGCATACCAACCCCATTCTCAAAGTTGGCATCACCTTCACCGAGCTTGCAGCGCGCGTCCACACCACACGAAATTTGTTCGACCCTGCTGATCACCATGCCAGACTGCACGCCACACTCGATCACATCAATCAGCGCTACGGCCCCAACACACTGCATTTTGGTGGTGCCCACAAGGGCCTCGGCACCGCCCCAATGCGCATTGCGTTCTCTCACGTCCCAGAATTATGACCTTCCCTCTGTTTTTCGTCTTCCAACGAGCGGTGTTCAAGCTACCCGTTTTTCCCTCTGCTGAGCGGTCAGCCAGTCCTGCATGAACAGTGTCGGAGATTTGTAACCGAGCGTCGAATGCAGCCGCTTCCGGTTGTAAAACACCTCGATGTACTCGAAGGCCGTGGCCGTCATGTCCTCGCGCGTCGCGAAGCGCCAGCCATGCACCCGCTCATTCTTGAAGCTGTTGAACCAGCTCTCGGTCGGGACGTTGTCCCAGCAATTGCCCTTACGGCTCATCGAGCAGGTCATGCCGTATTCAGTGCGCTTGCCCTGAAACGCATGGCTGGCGTACTGGCTGCCCCGATCGAAGTGGTGAAGCACACCCGGTGCCGGCTTCCTCCTGAACCACGCCTCACAGATAGGTGATGTCGGATGGATAAGCCATGAGGGGTTGACCGGAAGCCGCACCATCACTAGAATGCGCGCTTCCTTTCCCCGATAGCTCAGTCGGTAGAGCGACGGACTGTTAATCCGCAGGTCCCTGGTTCAAGTCCAGGTCGGGGAGCCAGATTCAAAAAAAGCCATTCTTCGGAATGGCTTTTTTAATTCCCCGGAGCAAACCGCTCCACGAACCCACATATTGTCTGGTCAACCATGCGTCCATGACAGGGACGCATGGTAAGTGTATTTATTTTTTCTTGGGTACCACGGTTTCCACAATCAACTCATCTTTGAGTTTATCAATTGTGGCCTTGCCAAACCCCTTGACCTTGTCCAGATCGCTCAGGCTTTTGAATCCACCGTTGGCCTCACGATAGTCAATAATTGCCTTTGCCTTCGCCGGCCCCACCCCTTTGATCGCTTCCAATTGGGATTGTGTTGCCGTGTTCACGTTTACCGCCGAAATGGCTGGGAAGGCAAACAAAGAAGCCACTAGTATGCTGATCAATTTTTTCACGATTTTTCCTCCTCTAGTTAAGTGAATGTGGTCAGGCGACCACGTCGCTAACATACTTGTCATTCGCCAGTTCATCTATACAACTTTAGTTGTAGAAGATACGCAAGACACTGATTTTTATAGATTAATATTTTTTAGCTAATGTGTTTGGCTTGCATGCTCCGGTCTTTTCCGCCAATAAAAAACCCCCACGCTGTAGCTGTGGGGGTTTTGTGTGCGGTTGGCACGGTGTAAGGAGTCTGACGATGACCTACTTTCACAGGCGGGAGCCTACTATCATTGGCGCGGGAGCGTTTCACCGTCCTGTTCGGGATGGGAAGGGGTGGTTC
>JBEQCG010000008.1:0-193573 GCA_041639395.1 Thiobacillus sp.
CGCCAAATGGACAATGCCAATCCGGGACTGGAAAGCCGCCCTGAACCGATTTACGATCCAGTTCGGGGACAGAATGCCTCAGCACTAACCGAAACGCCGTTTACACAAAATTCAGGACACGCTCCGGCAGACCAGAAAGAAGCTGTTCAGCGCCTTCATTTGCCTTTTGATTTGTTGAGCGATAGCAATTTTGAGTTGGCAACCGCATTGAGTCTGCCTACGTTTGAATACGGATCGTTACGTCTTATAAAAAGGCTCACTCTCATCATTAAGAACGGTTCGATACGCAAGGTTTTTTATCCGGTTTTTCCGCCAAACGAAAATGCCGCCAATGTCATCGCTTGGCTTCAAAAAGAATAAATAGGGTCAAATACGACGCCCATGAGTGATCCCGACATCCGCTGGCAACAACGCCTCGCCAATTACGGTAAAGCGCTGGAGCAGCTTGCCCATGCGGTTGCGACGAGCCAGCAGCGCCCGCTCTCCGACCTCGAAAAACAGGGCCTGATCCAGGCTTTCGAGTTCACCTCGAGCGCTTTCGGGTTGCCATGAACGCGCGAACGACAGCTTGAGCCAGGCGAAATGCCCTACGGTCTGAAGGACGAGACGCTGGATCGTATCCGCGCGGTGCTGGCGGCGCACGCGGGCGTGGTGCGTGCGATCCTGTATGGCTCGCGGGCGAAAAGCAATTGCCGCGCCGGTTCGGAAATTGATCTGTGCCTGATTGCGCCTGTGATGACCCTGACGCAACAACTGCAAATCGAGACGGAGCTTGACGATTTGTTGCTGCCCTGCAAGATCGATTTATCGCGCTTGCATGCGCTGGATAATCCGGCGCTGATCGAGCATGTGCAGCGGGTCGGGGTGAAGGTGTACGAGGCGAAGTTGCGCGCTCCGGCCAGCTGAGGCCGCGGTCGGGCTCTCCCTTGTGCGGGCCACTGATGCTGCTGCGCCCCCAGGTTGAGGTGCTAGAAGAAGGGGCGTGCGTTCCTGTGTGGGCTGTTAGCCCAGCGTCTCCAGCCCCCTCGGCTCCCCGATCAAATACCCCTGTACGCAATCCACGCCCATTTCGGCCAGCTTGGTGAGCGCGGCTTCTTCTTCGACGAAACCGGCGATGGTTTTCACTTCGAGGAACTGGCCGGTTTCGAGGATGGAGCGCACCAGGGCTTCGTCGATCATGCTGGTGCCGATTTCGCGGACGAGGGTGCGGTCGAGTTTGAGGTAGTCGAGCTTCATGCTCTTGAGGCTGGTATAGGAGCTGGTGCCGATGCCGTAGTCGTCGAGGGTGAAGCGGCAGCCGTAGCGTTGCAGTTGACGCATGAAGAGCTGGGTCTGGGCGTGGCCATCGACAGCATCGGCTTCGCTGATGCAGAAGATGAGTTTGCTGCCGGGGAGGTCGCCGCGTGCAAGTTCGGACTGCACGAACTTGAGGAACAGCGGGTTGAGGACGGACTGGCCGGAGAGGTTGATGGCAAAGCCGCCGATGCTGGCGAGACGATGTGGGTGTTCGCGCATCCATTGCAGGATGTGGCGAACGACCCAGCGGTCGATTTCAGTGATGCGTTGCAGGCGTTCGGCCACGTCGATGAGTTCGCGGGTTTCGATGTTGCGGCCATCCTGCACGTGGGGGTGAAGCAGGACTTCGTAGAAGAGCGCGGTGCGGGCTGTGTCGGCAGCGGCGATAACCGGCTGGATGTCCAGCGCGAGTTGGTTGTCGGCCAGGATGCGGGTGACTTCGTGTGCCCATTGCGCCAGTTCGAGCACGCCGCTGTCGTCGGTCTCGCTGCGGTACTGCACGATGGACTCGCCCGATTCGCGCGCGGTGGCACAGGCGGCGTTGGCGTTGTCGTAGTAGGTTTCCGGGTTGAGGCAGTCACCTGTCCACATCAGGCCGATGGCCGGACGGACGCTATAGCGTACGCCGGAGATTTCCTGGGGACGCGCAGTGACGGCGGCAACGAGCGCTTGTGCCTGGGTCAGTGCAGCCGCGCTGTCACGGGCTTCGCACCAGAAAGCCAACCCGGATTCGCCGGCACGGGCAAACTGGGTGTCGGTGGGAAACTGCTCGGGCAGGTGCTGAGCGTAGTCACGAAGTATGGCTGTCCGTACGTCGACGCCGGCAGGTTCGCCGGTCTGGGTGGTGATGTCGAGCTGGACCACACCGATGACTGAGCCCGCACTGCCGGAATTGCGCAGCCAGGCGCGGCGGATCGCGCGAAAGAAGCTCTTGCGGTTGGCAAGGCCGGTGGCGGGGTCGTGCGAGGCCTGCCAGACCAGATCGCGCTGCATTTTCTGGATCATGGCGCTGTAGGAACGATCCATCAGCGGCAGTTCGAGATCCTCGGTCCAGAGGGCTTCGCCGCTTTCCAGTGCGTCCAGCAGGTCGGTGCGCTTGAGGTCGAGTTTCTTGATGCCCCGGTAGTTGGCGAACACGTAGACGTGTGGTTGGTCGCCGATCCAAATCAGGTTGAGCGGGGCGTCGAGCGACTTGAACTGGAGCCAGTCGCCGACACGCAGGCGTTCCACCAGATTGTCCTGCGCTTCTGTCAGTGGTTCGGCTGTCGCGTCGTTGAGGCGGCTGGTGACGGCAGTTTGTTGAAAGGGCACCTTTTCCTGGTCGAATAGCGCGGCAGCGAGCTGGTCGACGAGCCGATCCTGCGCGAATTTGTCGGCACAAACCTGGGTGAGCGCCTGGTCGATGCGTTGCAGCAGCGTCTGGATTTCGGTCGTGCTCGGGGCCATGTCGTGGTTGGGATCCAGCCAGGCCGACAGCAGTTGCAGCACCTGCCAGGCCTCGCGGGCCTCGTCGCTTTCTGTGCCGTGGCGCATTTCGGCCATGAGCAGCACGTTGCGCCAGCCGCCGTTGAGCAGTTCGATGACAATATTGGGAATCGGTCGCTCGTCCAGCCGGGCGAGGAGCTTGCGCAGAATACCCAGCTTGGCGACTTCCGCACTTTGCCGGCCCTCACACATTTCCTGCAGGCGGAACACGCGCGCGGCACGTTCGCTCAGCAGTGGCTTCACCACGCGTTCGAGCTGGGTGCGCGCTTCGTCGAACACGGCCGGGTTTTTTTCGGCTTCGGCGTGAATGCGGTCGGTCCAGCGCGTCATCAGCCGCATCAGGCGCTGGTCGGTGATCTTGCCGTCGTCGCCCGCCACCATGCTGATGCGGTCGAGCGTATTCAACACCTTGTGTGCCGGGTGGGTGGGCGAAGCGAGGAATTGCGGATCGGACATGGCCAGCTTGATGAGGCTGGCTTCCAGCTGATGGAAGAAGGGCTTCATGCCTTCACTCACCGATTTTTCGGTGTGCATGGTGTCGAACAGCGCGCCGAACATATCGACCGAGCGTTGCATTTCCACGGTGACGGCCGGCGGTAGCGCCCCCGCGCTGGCCAGACGTTGCAACACGGGGGAGTGCGCCACGCCTATGCCCGTGGCAACCGGAATGGGCGGCACTCCCGGGCCGGAGGTGACGATGCCGGAGGCAGAGGCAGAAGCTGCCGTACCAGGCTGGGTGGGCGCGTACCCGGACGCTGCCGGTGCAGGGCTGGCATTGCCGGAAGACTGGCCCCGGAAGAAATCCAGCAGTGAGCCCGCCATGCGTCCCAGCGCACCCTGGGGCGAGGCCGGCTGGGCGGAAGCGGGTGAGGCAGATGGCGCAGCGTTGTTGGGGGCGTACTGCGGGGATTCGGCTGTGCCAGGCGGCTCGGTAGCGGAAGGGGCGGCAGACGGCGTGTGGGCTTGCGGGCTCGGCGGCGCGGCTTCGGCCACCGGCAGCAGTGCAAGCAATTCAGCGTAAAGCGGCGCGAGTTGATCCGCGAGAATTTCGCGCAGCGTGGTGTAAGCCACCTGACGTGCCCGGGCCAGAACCGGCAATGCCTCGATGGCGGCACGGTAGGCATGGCCGATTACGGACGGGCCGAAGGGGTTGCTGCTGTGATCGCACGCCAACCCGAACAGCTGGCCAATGCGGGGTTCCAGATCGGCGAGTTGCTCGCGGAACTGCTCTTCCAGCTTGTTGGCTTCGGACGAGGTGGCGAGCCAGTCTTCAAAATCCAGTTCATCGACCAGTGCCAGTTCGCCCGGCGCGCTGCTGGATTTGGATGCGGTGAAACCGGGTTTGAGCGCATCCATGACCTGTTGCACGAAACGCGTCTGGATGTGGGCTGCTTCCCGGCTGAATTCGTGCCCGGCAGACAACAATCCGCTGTGCTCGGCAATGCCGGTGGCCTGCACGGCGGCGGCACTGAGTTTGTCACTGATTAACCGCATCATTTGATCCTGCACCTGCTGCAGCGTCTCGGCCAGCAGGGTGGTGGCGGCTTCACGCAGCTGGGTGTGAGCGGCGGAGGCCGGCAGCGCGGCCAGTTTTTGCCGGTGGCCTGCCATGCGCAGTTTCTGCAGCGCACGCAGGGCTTCAACCGGCTGGCGGATGAAGGCGACACCTACCCCCTGCGGACCCAAGCGCTTGAGTTGGGCGGGGACGGTGAAGGTCTGGGTGGACGTGGATGACGCGGATGAGAACACGATCTCGACTTCGGCGTCGGCCCGCTTGGCGAGCGAGGTGATCGCGGCTTCCGGATTGGTGAAGCGCAGGAACAGCCCGCCGAGACAGAAATCGCGGATCTCGCACGCGATTTCGGTGTGGCCGGGTTGCGTGATGATGGCCGGCTGCGAAACCTGAAAGCGTCGGTCGCGACGATGTTCGCCGTTTGGTTTTTCCGTATCGTTGTTCATGGTTTGTCTCTACCCCCTGGCTGGAAGGATTATAGAGGCTCAATCCCCGAAAAATCAGGCGACTGCCCGGAGGCTGGCAGGCGGAAGACGGTTTTGGTAGACTCGGGACATGAATTCGTCCCGCCTGTTCTTCTTTAGCCGCTTTTATCCCACGCCGCAGGCGGTCGGGAGGCGCTGAGTCGAACAGCAGGAGCCCCTTGAGACCGCCAGCCCGCTGGCGGTTTTTTGTTGGTGCCGCTGCGGGAAGCATAACTATCGGAGCCACATCATGACTGCTACCCGTACCGACGACACCCGCATCGAGCAAAGCGGCGAATTGCTTGCGCCCATGCAGGTGATGCGCGAATTGCGCGCCAATGAAACCGTGCTGGCGCACGTGGCCCACGCGCGTGCGGCCATCCACGATGTGTTGCGCGGGGCGGACGACCGCATGTTCGTCATCGTCGGGCCGTGTTCCATCCACGACCCCGCAGCCGCGCTGGATTACGCGCGCAGGCTGAAACCGCTGGCCGACGAACTGGCGCACGAACTCATCATCGTGATGCGCGTGTATTTCGAGAAGCCGCGCACCACCGTGGGCTGGAAGGGCCTCATCAACGACCCGCATCTGGACGAGAGCTTCGACATCAACGAAGGCCTGCGGCTGGCGCGCAAGCTGCTGCTCGAGATCAACGAAATCGGCCTGCCCTGCGCGACCGAATTCCTCGACCTGATTTCTCCGCAATACATTGCCGATCTGGTGAGTTGGGGTGCCATCGGCGCGCGCACCACCGAATCGCAATCGCATCGCCAGCTGGCGTCGGGCGTGTCGTGCCCGGTGGGATTCAAGAACGGTACCGACGGCAGCCTGCGCATTGCGGTGGACGCGATCAAGGCGGCCGCCGCCCGGCATCACTTCATCTCCATCACCAAGTCGGGGCACGTGGGCGTGTTCAGTACCTCGGGCAACGAGGACACCCACGTCATTCTGCGTGGCGGCAAGGCCCCCAATTACGATGCGGCAAGCGTGGAGGCGGCGTGCAAGGAGCTCGCCAGCGCGGGCTTGCGGCAGAATCTCATGATCGATTTCTCCCATGCCAATTCGAGCAAGCAGCACATGAAGCAGATCGAGGTGGGGGCGGACGTGGCGGCGCAGATCGGCGGCGGAGACACGCGCATCATCGGCGTAATGATCGAATCACACCTCAACGGCGGCCGTCAGGATCTGGTGCCCGGGCAGGCGCTGGAATACGCCCAATCGATTACCGACGCGTGCATTGGCTGGGATGACACCGATCCGCTGCTGCGGATGTTGGCCAGCGCGGTGAAAAAACGCCGCCTCACCGCGCCAGCGGATGAGGAATAAGCCGCTTCCGGGGTAAAATCGACGGTGGCGGGCCCCCCCGCATGGCAGTTCCGCAAACCTGGTCAGGTCCGGAAGGAAGCAGCCATAGTGGGTCACTGTCAGTGCCGGGGTTCCGGCTCGCCACTTTTGAATTCTGTGTGGGGTCAAGGGTAGGGTGTCAGGCGTGAAAATCGCCAAACCGGCCTGACCCCTCACCCTTCACCCCTTACGCACCATGAGCGATCTCTTCGGCGACTCCGCATCCCCCGCCCTTGCGCTGGCGCGCAAATGGCGGCCCCGCGCGTTCGCCGATCTCAAGGGCCAGGAGCACGTGGTGCAGGCGCTGTCGAACGCGCTGACCCAGGGACGGCTGCACCACGCCTACCTGCTCACCGGCACGCGCGGCGTCGGCAAGACCACGCTGGCGCGCATCCTCGCCAAGTGCCTCAACTGCGAAACCGGTGTTACCGCCACGCCGTGCGGCGTGTGCTCGGCGTGTACCCAGATTGATGCGGGCCGCTTTGTCGATTTGCTCGAACTCGACGCCGCGTCGAACACCGGCGTCGACAACATGCGCGAAGTGCTCGACAACGCGCAATACGCCCCCACCGTGGGCCGGTTCAAGGTCTACATCATCGACGAAGTGCACATGCTGTCGAAGCCGGCGTTCAATTCCATGCTGAAAACGCTGGAAGAGCCGCCCGCGCACGTGAAATTCATCCTCGCCACCACCGACCCGCAGAAGATTCCGGTGACGGTGCTCTCGCGCTGCCTGCAATTCAATCTCAAGCCGATGACGCCTGCGCTGGTGGCGCAGCATCTGGGCGAAGTGCTGGAACAGGAAAATGTCGCCGCCGAGCCGGCCGCGCTCAACCTGCTGGCGCGCGCGGCGGCGGGGTCGATGCGCGATGCGCTCTCGCTCACCGACCAGGCGATTGCCTATGGCGGCGGCCAGCTGGAAGCGGCCGGCGTAGAAGCCATGCTCGGCACGGTGCATCGCGATTACCTGTTTGATCTGCTGGCCGCGCTGGCAGAACAGAACGCCGACGCCTTGCTCGATCAGGCGCGCCAGTTGTCCGAACGCGGCATTGCCTTCGATGCGGCCTTGCAGGATCTGGGCACACTGCTGGCCCAGCTGGCCATGCTGCTGCACGCGCCCGAATCCCTGGAAGCAGGTCACGACCACGCCCGTGTGCTGGACGCAGCAAGCAAGCTCGACCCCGAAACCGTCCAGCTTTACTACCAGATTGCGCTCAATGGCCGACGCGATCTGCCGTTTGCGCCGGACGAGTTTTCCGGTTTCTGCATGACACTTCTGCGCATGCTGGCCTTTGCCCCTGCGGGCACGAAACCGGCCGGAACCCTGCCTGTGGGCGGGCGCGCCGCCGCCGCATCCGCGGGCGCGCCTGTGCGTCCGGCTAGTCAGGTAGCGGCAGAACGTCTGGCTCCGTCCGCCGCCCGGCAGGCAGAAGGCGTTGCCCCGGTGCCGCGTCACACCGAGCCTGCCCCGCCGGCGCGGCAGGCCGAGGTGGACTCACCGGTTGTGCCGCCGCCTGTGCCGCCTCAGGCCGCTGTCGTGACGGCGCGCGAGCCCGCTGCAAAGGGCGACTGGAACTGGCTCGATGTCGTGAGCCAGTTGCGTCTGGGCGGCATGGCCAAGATGCTGGCCGACCACTGCGAGCTGGTGAGCCAGTCGGCAGACAGCATCACCTTGCGCGTGGGCGAAGCCCACCGGCACCTGCTCGACGCGGGCTACAAGAACAAACTCATTGCCGCCCTGCACGAAAAGCATGGCGAAACCTTGCGCATTGACTTCGAAGTCGGCGCAGCCGCCGAACAAACCCCGCAGCAGGTACGCACCCGCGTCAAGGAAGCACGCCAGGCCGAAGCCGTGGCGGCGATCGAGTCCGATCCTTTCGTGCGCGAACTGGTCGAAAAATTCGACGGCCAGATCGACGCATCAACCATACAGCCTCTAGGAGAACACCCATGATGAAGGGCGGCATCGGCAACATGATGAAGCAGGTCCAGCAGGTTCAGGAGAACATGGCCAAGATGCAGGCCAAACTGGCCGAAATCGAAATCGAAGGTGCCAGCGGCGCAGGCATGGTCAAGGTCACGATGACCTGCAAGTACGACGTACGCCGCGTCGCCATCGATCCCAGCCTGATGGGCGACGACCGCGAAATGCTGGAAGACCTGGTGGCCGCCGCCGTGAACGACGCCGTGCGCAAGGTCGAATCCACCGTGCAGGAAAAAATGGCCAGCGTCACCGCCGGCCTGCCGATTCCGCCCGGCATGAAACTGCCGTTCTGAGCGTGTTCCTGTTTCCATGCAGCCCGCTGCGCTCGACCACCTGATCGCCGCCCTGCGTGTGCTGCCGGGCGTGGGGCCCAAGTCCGCTGCGCGCATGGCTTACCACCTGTTGCAGCGCGACCGGCGCGGTGCTGAATCCTTGGCTGGCGCGCTCGACCACGCGTTAAAGCATCTGGTGCACTGCCGGTTGTGCAACAACTTTTCCGAAGCCGATGTGTGCGAAGTGTGCGCGAGCCCGCGCCGCGATCCGCGCAAGCTCGCCGTCGTCGAAATGCCGGCCGACTTCAACATGATGGAAGCCACGCAGAGCTACGACGGCCGCTACTTCGTGCTGATGGGCAGGCTTAGCCCGCTGGACGGCATCGGCCCGCGCGAGATCCACCTCGACCGCCTGATCGCGCGCGCACTCGACGGCGACGTGGAGGAAGTCATCCTCGCCACCAACTTCACACCCGAGGGCGAAGCCACCGCGCATACCATCGGCGAACTGCTGAAGGCACGCGGCCTGAAAGTGAGCCGGCTGGCGCGCGGCGTGCCGGTCGGTGGTGAGCTGGAATATGTCGACAGCGGTACGCTGGCGCAGGCCGTGCGGGATCGGCGCGCGGTGTGAGTGATACGCTTTCCACAGATGGAAAATGAATCGACAGGGAGTAGAGGGAGGTAAGTGAGGAATGCGTTTTTCTCCCTTCACTCCCTTGCCTCCCTGTTAAATTGAAAACGATGGATCTGGACGACACCATGGAACTCACCGCACTCACCGCCCTTTCCCCCCTCGACGGCCGCTACGGCAGCAAGACTGCGAGTCTGCGCGATTTCTTCAGCGAATACGCGCTGATCAAGTACCGCGTCATCGTCGAAATCGAATGGCTGAAGGCGCTGGCCCTGGAACCCGCCATCGCCGAGGTGCCGGCGTTTTCTGAGGGCGCCATCGCGCTGCTCGACGGTATCGCCGACCATTTTTCGGTGGCCGACGCCGAACGCGTAAAAGCGATCGAGGCGACGACCAACCATGACGTGAAGGCGGTCGAGTATTTCCTCAAGGAAAAGACGCAGTCGAATCCCGAGATCGCGGCGGTGTCCGAGTTCTTCCATTTCGCCTGCACGTCGGAAGACATCAATAACCTCTCGCACGCGCTCATGTTGAAGGGCGCGCGCGACGCCGTGCTGCTGCCCGCGCTGGAAAAAGTCATCGCGCGGCTCACCGACATGGCGCACGATCTGGCCGAGTTGCCGATGCTCTCGCGCACCCACGGCCAGCCCGCCTCGCCCACCACCGTCGGCAAGGAGCTCGCCAACGTCGTCTACCGCCTGCGTCGCGCGTGGGATGCCGTCGGCGCGGTCGAACTCCTGGGCAAGATCAACGGCGCGGTGGGCAACTACAACGCGCATCTTTCTGCTTATCCGGAACTCGACTGGGAAGACTTCGCGCGCCGCTTCATCAGCGAGCTGGGCCTCACTTTCAACCCCTACACCATCCAGATCGAACCGCACGACGCCATGGCCGAGTTGTACGACGCCATCGCGCGTACCAACACCGTTCTCATCGACCTCGACCGCGACGTGTGGGGCTACATTTCGCAGGGCTACTTCAAGCAGAAAACCAAGGCTGGCGAAGTCGGTTCGTCGACCATGCCGCACAAGGTCAACCCGATCGATTTCGAAAACAGCGAAGGCAACCTCGGCCTCGCCAACGCCGTGTTGCGTCACCTGTCGGAAAAGCTGCCGATCTCGCGCTGGCAGCGCGACCTCACCGATTCCACCGTGCTCAGGAACATGGGCGTGGGCTTTGGTTACAGCCTGCTCGCCTACGAATCCTGCCTGCGCGGCCTCTCCAAACTCGAAGCCAACCCGGCCGCGCTCGCGGCGGATCTGGACGCCACCTGGGACGTGCTCGCCGAACCGATCCAGACCGTGATGCGCCGCTACGGCGTGGCCAACCCGTACGAGCAGCTGAAAGAGCTCACGCGCGGCAAGGGTGGCATCACGAAGGCATCGCTACATGCCTTCATCGACGGGCTGACGATCCCCGATGCCGAGAAAACCCGCTTGAAAGCGATGACGCCAGCCTCATATACAGGACTCGCGGCCGAACTGGCCCGGCAGATCTGAACGGAGTTTCCGGATGTCCGAACACGCCCTCGACGTCGGCCTCGCCGACTTCAACCAGAACGTTCTCGCCGAATCGCAAACCCGCCCGGTGGTGGTCGATTTCTGGGCACCCTGGTGCGGCCCGTGCAAGTCGCTGAAGCCTGTCCTGGAAAAACTCGCGGCAGAGTACGGCGGCAAGTTCCTGCTCGCCAAGATCAATTCGGACGAGAACCAGGAACTCGCCGCACGCTACGCGGTGCGCGGCATTCCCAGCGTCAAGGCCTTCGTCAACGGCGAAATGGTCGACGAGTTTTCCGGTGCCTTGCCGGAAGCCGAGGTGCGCGCCTTTCTCGACCGCCTCATTCCCAGCCCCGCAGACGAGCTGCGCGCACAGGCGATGGATGCGCGCATGGCCGGCGATATTTCGGGTGCGCTGCAATTGCTGGCCGAAGCCTCGAAGCTCGATCCGCAAAACGTGGGCGTGCGCCTGGACGCGGCCGAAGTGATGCTCGACTTGGGCGAAACCGACGAAGCCACGCGCCTGATCGGTAGCGTGCCGGACGCCGCCGACCCGCGCGTGCCGCAACTGAAGGCGCGATTGCAGTTTTCCGGCGCAGCGGACGCGGATGCCGCCGCGTTGCGTGCGCGGGTGGTGGCCGACGGCAACGACCTTGACGCGCGGCTCAAGTTGGCCAACCTGCTGGTGGCCTCCGGTGATTACGAATCCGGCATGGAGGAGTTGCTGGAAATCGTGCGGCGCGACCGCAGCTTCGAAGACGACATCGGGCGCAAAACCCTGCTGTCGGTATTCAACCTGCTGGGCGGCGGTGAACCCGTGAGCCGTTATCGGCGTCTGCTGGCCAGTGCGCTCAACTGAGCGTGCTCCTGTTTACTCGCCCGCGTAACGCGACACCGCCGCAAGCTCGGCGTCGCTGAGCTTCGCCACGGCCTGCGTCATGGTCGCGGCCTTTGCACCCTGCACCGTGCCGGCACGGTAATCCTTCAGCCGCTGCATCATCTGGGCAGCCGACAAGCCTTTCAGTGCCGGATTGTCGTCCGCGCCCTGGCCCAGGTCGCCGTGGCAACTCGCGCAACTCGCCGTGTAGACGTCGAGGCCGTAGGGTTGCGCCTCGGGTGCCAGCGCATAGATCACGTCCATCGGGTCGGGCAGCGCGTTTTCAGCGGATTGACTGGACGGTGCGGCGTCCTTGCCGTCGCCACAGGCGGCGAGCAGGGCACAGACAGTCAGAACAGACAGGCGGGGGAGAACGTGCATGACAACCTCGTTGAATGGAACGCAGGGCGGCGTGGCCGCAATTGTCATAATTTTGTCACATTGAGGGCGTGACCGGGAGTGCGCCCTCAGGGGATCGCTGCGTAACGCACCTCGACGATCTCCACCTCGCGCCGTCCCTCCGGCGTCTGCACGCTCACCGTGTCGCCCTCGCGCGCCTTCAGGAGCGCGCGTGCCATCGGCGAAATCCAGGCGATGCGGCCGCGCCCTGCGTCGGCTTCGTCGATGCCGACGATGGCATAAGTCGCTTCCGTGCCGTCGCTGTCTGCCACCGTCACGGTGGCCCCAAAGAACACCTGGTCGGTGTCCTCGCGCGTGGCCGGGTCGACGACTTCGGCATGTTCCAGCCGCTTGGACAGAAAGCGGATGCGGCGATCGACCTCGCGCAGACGTTTTTTGCCGTAGAGATAATCGCCGTTTTCGGAGCGGTCGCCGTTGCTCGCCGCCCAGGCGATGGTTTCCACCAGCTTGGGGCGTTCCACCTTCCACAGCTGGTTGAATTCGGCATCCAGCTGCGCGTAGCCGGCGGGCGTCATGTAATTTTTGCTGCCGACTGGCAGGGCGGGCGCACCAACGTCTTCCTCGTCGTCGTCCGCGGCCTCGGATTCCTTGACGAAAGCCTTGTTCATGGCGTTAGCGTCCTAGTAGCCAGGCGATCAGCGACAGCAATAGCGAGCCGAGCACAACACTGGCGAAGGGGAAGTAAAATAAGCCGCGTTTATGCTTGATGCGTACGTCGCCGGGCAACCGGCCCCAGCCCAGGCGATTCAGCCAGGGCGTGAGCAGGCCCAGTACCAGCAGCGCAGCAAAGAGTGTGATCAGCCATTTCAACATCCCCGGATTCTAGATGATCGAACCCCTGCCGCCGCAATTCGAACGCACCCGAATTTTGCTCGACTCCGATGAACAGACCCGGCTCGCGCGTGCCCACGTTCTCGTCGCGGGTCTTGGCGGGGTCGGGTCGTATTGTGCGGAAGCGCTGGCGCGCGCGGGCGTGGGCACACTCACCCTCATCGACCACGATGTGGTGGCCGCCTCCAATATCAACCGCCAGTTGCCGGCGCTGCTTTCCACCGTGGGCCAACCCAAGGCCGAGGTCATGGCGGCGCGCATCCGCGACATCAACCCCGACTGCCGGTTGGTCGTGCTGCGCGAATTTCTCGTGCCCGAGACCGTCGCCGAGGTCGTGCCGGCCGACGTCGATTTCGTCGTCGACTGCATCGATTCGCTTAACTGCAAGGTCGCGCTCGTCGCTACCAGCGTGCAGCGTGGCCTGCGCGTGGCTTCCAGCATGGGTGCCGGCAACAAGCTCGACCCTACGCGGATCAAGATTGCCGACATCGCCAAAACCTGCATGTGCCCGCTGGCCTCGGTGATGCGCAAGCGGCTCAGAAAACGCGGTATCGCCAAAGGTGTGCTCACCGTGTTTTCTGATGAAGCCGGGCGCGATCCGCTGCCGCCTCAGCCGGTAGAAGGCCGGGGCCGTGCACGCGCCGTCAACGGCACCATCAGCTACATGCCGCCGATTTTCGGCCTGATGCTCGCCGGCGCGGTAGTGCAAAAGCTCATCCAGGAAACGTAAATTTTGCCGGCTGTCGCGCGCTTTTCACGCGCTTGTGCCAATCTGAATCTTTTGACGAGGAGACCAAAATGGGACTACTGGACAGCGTGATGGGGGCCCTGGGCGGCGCGGGCGGTAACGGCGGCGGTAACAACGCCATGCTCGACGTGGTGATGCAGATGCTGTCGAGCAAAGGCGGCAACGGCGGACTCGCCGGCCTGGTGCAGGCCTTTCAGAAAAACGGCCTGGGCGAGCAGATGAGCTCATGGATCAGCACCGGCCAGAACCTGCCCATTTCCCCCGACCAGATCAAGGCCGCGCTCGGCAGTGGCCAGCTCGGCCAGATCGCCGGCCAGCTCGGCATGAACGAATCACAGGCCGCCGGCGGGCTCGCCGACCTGCTACCGCAGGTGATCGACAAGCTCACGCCCAACGGGCAAATGCCGCAGGGCGACGATTTGATGGCGCAGGGGCTGGGGTTGCTGAAGGGGAAGCTGTTCGGGTGAGGTCTGCCGGGGCGCGCGCAATGCGCGCCTCGTGATGTTGTTATTCCTGTGTTGCTGCTTCCATTTGTACGCGTTGTGCTTCGGCCGCATCCATCACCTGGTCTTCCACCGCGCGCGCCTTTTCCACCGCCTGAATCTGCGTTTCGAACACGGGGTTGGGCGCGTGCTCTTCAGTTTGCGGTTGCGGCGGCGGGCTGGCGTCGCAGGCGGCGAGCAGGCACACCACGGGAATCAGGAAACGGATCATGGCTATTCCTCCAGCAGGTGGGTGGGCAGGCCGTCGATGCTGACCTGGTTTTTTTCGCGCCAGTACTCCAGCAAGCCCACTGCGCCTTTCTTCTCGGCCCAGCGCGCCAGGGTCTCGCGTTCGCCGACGTAGGTATACATCGGCACGGCGTAGCCGCACGAGGTCTGCACGGACTCGATGTCGAGGACGATGAGCTGGCGTTCGCCGGGCAGGGCGGGAAACTGCGCACGCAATTCGACCCAGTCGGCGTCCTGCCGGCGCACGGCGCGGCCGCGTCCATATGCTCTGAGGATGAGCGGGTCGGCGTCGAAGCTCGTCCACATCAGGGTCAGGCGGCCGTCGTGTTTCAGGTGCGCGGCGGTTTCGTTGCCGCTGCCGGTGAGGTCGAGGTAGGCGACGCGGCTGGGCGAGAGCACGCGCAGGCTGTCCATGCCCTTGGGCGAGAGGTTGATGCGGCTGGTGGGCGTGCCGCTGGCGGTGAAGAAGATTTTCTGCGCGGCGATGAAGTCGCGGTGCTTTGGTTCGAGCTGGGGGTAGAAGCGGGCCATGCTTCAGTTCATGTGCTTCTTGAGGATTTCGACGAGGATGCCGAGGCGCGCCACACTGTCGTTCATTTCCAGCAGGTTCTGCCGGATCGAGAGCGTGAGCGGCAGCACCTCGGACAGCCGATAGCCCACCCAGACCGCATCGTCGAGTGCATGCGGAGCGGGGAAGCGCGCGTCGCCGTATTCGGCAATGATGTGCTGGAGCACTTCGGCGGCGAGTTCGTAATCGTCGGGGATGGCGATGCGCGGTTCGACGCTGACCGGTTCGACCTCGCCGACCAGCAGACCGGAGGCTTCGGTGTGCGTGCTGCGGACGACGAAGCGGTCGAGGCCTTCGGTGTCGATATGGAAGATGCCGGTTTGTGGCATGTCCCATTCGACGATGCGCACGCGGGTGCCGATGCTGTAGGGCACGGCTGGCGTGCCGACTTCCTTGCCTTCACGAATGGCGCAGATACCAAAGGGCGTGTTGTCGGCAATCGCGCGTTTCACCAGGTCGAGATAGCGCTGTTCGAAGATGCGCAGGGGCAACCGGCCGCCAGGGAACACGACGGTGTTGAGCGGAAACAGCGGCAGCGAGATTGGCTTCGTCACGACGCTCAGTGGTCTTCGCCCCAGCGCGCCATCAGCGCGTGCTGGATGCCGAGCTGGTCGAGAATGCGCGCGACGACGAAGTCGACCAGCGCCTCGACCGAGGCCGGGTGATGGTAGAAACCGGGGTTGGCCGGCAGGATCACCGCGTTCATGCGGGAGAGCGTCAGCATGTTCTCCAGATGCAGCGTGGAAAAGGGCGTTTCGCGCGGCACCAGGATGAGTTTTTTCTGCTCCTTGAGAGCCACGTCGGCGGCGCGTTCGATGAGATTGTCCGACATGCCGTGGGCGATGGCGGCGAGCGTGCCCATCGAGCAGGGGCACACCACCATCGCGTCGGCGGGGTTGGAGCCGGAGGCGACCGGGGCGTTCCAGTCGTCGCGGCCGTATACGCGCAGCTGGCCGTCGCGCGCATTGAGGCCGTCGGCAAGCTGGCGTTCGAGTTCGCTGGCGCGTGCGGGCAGCGCCACGCCGAGTTCCTGCTTGGCGACGAGGTGTGCCGCTTGTGAAACCAGCAAGTTGACGTCGAGATCGGCGGCGACCAGGCATTCGAGGAGACGCAGGCCGTAGGCCATGCCGGACGCGCCCGAGAGCGCGAGGGTGACGGAGTTCAGAGGGTAGGGCATGGGCCGGATTGTCGCCTGTCGGATGCGGGCGCGGCAAGCGCCATGCGTTGCTGCAGGCGGGCGACGGCGATGCCGTTGATCGTGCCGAACACCAGGGCGGCGGTGGCAAATACTGGCAAGAGTTTCAGGATTGCAATGCCCGGCAACAGCCACGCGGCGGCCAGCGCCAGCTGGCCGGCGATGTGGGCAAAGGCGGCGAGCACCGACAGACTCACCGGGCCAAAATGACGCGGTGGCAGATGGCGGGCAACAGCGAGCACGGCGAGGCTCGCGCAGGCTCCGGCCGCAGACAGCCAGAAACCCGGAGAAAACAGCGTACCAAGCAGTAGTCCGCCAGCGAGTATGCGCAGCCCGGATACCCACGCCGCCGTGCGCCAGCCGTACTGCAGCAGCACCATCAGGATGACGATGTTGGCGAGCCCCGGTTTAACGCCGGGCACCGGGCTGGGGATGGCCGCTTCGGCCAGCGTGAGTCCGAGCGCCAGCGCTGCGAGCCGCGCAATGCGGCGGTCGTCCGCAGTCACCGCAAGTTCAATACCCGAGGCTGTCATACGGCGTGTGGCGGCCGGTGAGTTCAAGGCTGACCTGGTTGGGCAGGCACAGTGCTGCATCGCCGGCGTGGGCCAGCCAACCTTGCTTGACGCACAGCTGGCGCGGCGAGGGGTCTGCCAGCACGCGTGCGCGACCGGGCTCGATGGCGATGCGGGTGGGGCCGAGCGGGCCGGGGATGGTCAGCGTCCGGGCATGGGTCAGCGGCACGCTATGGACGAGTTTTCCGGCAGCGCGAATCAGTGCCGTGTCGGCAGCCGTGGAGGGGGCAAACCAGGCCCACCAGGCAAAGGCTGCGACGGTGCTCATGCCGGCGGCGAGCACGCCGAAGTCGCCGGTTTTCAGCATCAGGAGAGTTCGCGGTGGCGCACCAGCACCTGCTCGCGTTTGCGGAAGGCGGTGGCAAGCGTTTCGGCAAAGTACACGCTGCGATGCTGGCCGCCGGTGCAGCCGATGGCCACCGTGAGGTAGGCGCGGTGGTCGCGGATGAAGCAGGGCAGCCAGTTTTCGACGAAGCCGCGAATGTCGGCCAGCAGCGCCATCGCATCCGGGCTGGCTTCGAGGAAGTTCTGTACCGGGCCGTCACGCCCGGTAAGCGGACGCAGTTCGGCCACATAGTGCGGGTTGGGCAGGCAGCGCACGTCGAATACCAGGTCGGCGTCGAGCGGAATGCCGTGCTTGAAACCGAAGGATTCAAACAGCAGTGTGATGCGGGAACGGTCCTGCCCGACCAGTTCCTTGATCCATAGCCGAAGTGCAGCGGCGGACAGATCGCTGGTGTCCATGCGGTGCGCCAGCGGTGCCACGTCGGCGAGCGTCTCGCGTTCGAGCTGGATGGCTTCGGCCAGCGAGACGCTGTCGCTCGACAGCGGATGGCGTCGGCGCGTTTCCGAGAAGCGCTTGACCAGGGACAGCGTCTTGGCTTCGAGAAAAATGACACGCAGGTCATGACCCTGTGCACGCAGGCTGTCGACGAGTGCGGGTAGTTGCGCGAAGCTGGCACCACTGCGTGCGTCGATCGCGATGGCGATACGCTCGTAGCCTTCGCGTTGCTGGTGCTCGACCAGCGGCGTGAGCATGGCGAGCGGCAGGTTGTCGACGCAGTAATAGCCCATGTCTTCGAGCACGGCGATGGCGATGCTCTTGCCGGAGCCGGACAGCCCGGAGACGAGGACGATCTGCATCGGAGTGCTCATTCACCCGCCTTGTTGATGGCTGCCTGCTGGCGATGAATGAACTGCTCGACCGGATTGATGCCCCGGCTCTTGAGGATGTGATTGCGTACCGCCGTTTCGACCAGCACGGCAAGGTTGCGCCCGGCGGCGACGGGAATCCGCACCTTGGGAATCGCCACGCCGAGCAGGGTTTCGGTGGAGGCCACCATGTCGATCCGGTTGAGCCCGACCTCGCCGATTTCCTGGGGGTGGACAAGCTCGACGATGAGCTTGAGATTTTTCTGTAGCTTGACCGCCGTTTCGCCGAACAGGTAGCGGATGTTGAGAATGCCCAGACCGCGCACTTCCAGAAAATCCCGGATCAGCGGCGGGCAGGAGCCTTCGAGCGTTTCCGGTGCAACGTGCTTGAGTTCGACCACGTCGTCGGCGATCAGGCGGTGGCCGCGTGTGATGAGTTCGAGCGCGAGCTCGCTCTTGCCCACGCCGGCGTCGCCCTTGAGCAGCACGCCCAGGCCCAGCACTTCAAGGAGTACCCCGTGCACGGAATCGGTGTCGGCCAGTTGCTGCGTGAGGTAATGGCCCAGATGCGACATCAGGATGGGGCCCGGCAGCGGGGACGTGAACAGCGGCGTCTCGCAGCGCTCGGCGGCGTCGAGCAGGGTGGCGGGCACCGCTTCACCGTTGGCCACGATGATGGCGGCAAGCTCGGTCGAAAACAGGTGGCCGATGGCGTCACCGAGCCCGGCCGGATCGAGCCCGCGCAAATAGTCCATCTCGGCGCAGCCCAGCACCTGCACGCGGTTGGGGTGAATGAAGTTGAGGTGTCCGATGAGTGCGAGCGTGGGTTTCTGCACGGTTTCGGACGACAGCGTGCGTTGCCCCCCGGCCCGCCCGGCCACCCACACCAGCCCGAGATGCTCCGCCATGTCGCGGAACAGCCCCTCGACCGCGACGTGGGCAAACGCGGTCATGTCAGCCCGACCAGTTGCGCAGAAGCGCATCCAGCGCTTCGGGCGTGGCGGCATTCATCAACTGGTCGCGCATGGCCTCATCCCCAAACAGCTGGGCCAGTTCGCCCAGAATCTGGAGATGGCGCTCGTTGGCGTCCTTGGGGACGAGCAATACAAAGCACAGCGAAACGGGCTGGTTGTCCGGCGCGTCGAACTCCAGCGGGGTTTTCAGGCGATAAAACGCGCCGTGCGCGTCCTTGATGCCCTTGATTCGGCCGTGCGGAATGGCAATGCCGCAGCCCAGCGCGGTCGAGCCGAGACGTTCGCGTTCGAACAGGCTGCTGAAGATGTCGGCGGCTTTCAGCCCCTGTGTCTGGGCAAACAGCTCGGCGGCGTGCTCGAACAGTTTTTTCTTGCTGGAAAAGCCAAGATCCAGCAGGGTGGTTTCCGGAGCGACGAGGGGAGCGATGAGGTTCATGTGCCGGTTGCGCTGCCAGTACGGGAAACCGGCGCGGGCGGATTATACGTCCGGGGACGGGACACTGCCCCCGGCGTGGTGTGCTTACAACGGGTCAGGCCGTGGTTTCGGACGGCTGATGCTTGAGTCCGCCGCTACCCTGATGGACGTCACCGGTCTTTTCCTTGTGCTTCACGATCTGGCGATCGAGCTTGTCGGCCAGCAGGTCGATGGCGGCGTACATGTTGCCGTCTTCGCTGTGGGCGTGGAAATCGTGGCCTTTGACATGCAGCGTGGCTTCCACTTTGTGGGCCAGTTTCTCAACCTGCATGATGACCGAGATGTTGATGACATGATCGAAATGGCGTTTGACGCGTTCGAGCTTCTCGGACACGTACGCGCGGATGGCGGGGGTTACTTCCAGATGATGACCAGAAATCGTCAGATTCATAAAACCTCCAAGGTCTGCCGGGTAAGCCAGGCAATCGGGTGCAGTGCCGTTGCCGGAAGCGTTTCGTCACGCTCGATTTCATTGTGGGACGAAAACCGGGCACATTCAAGCGCCTCGCGCAGGTTTCCCGAGGCGGCCCGGAAAGCGCTTTGCAATCAAAGCGAGCGGCGCATATTGGCAGGCGGAATCTGCAAGGATTCACGGTATTTGGCGACGGTGCGGCGTGCCACCACGATACCCTGCTGGCCGAGCACTTCGGCGAGCTGGCCGTCGGAGAGCGGTTTCTTGCCGTTTTCGGCGGCGATCATTTGCTTGATGAGTGCACGGATGGCGGTGGACGAACACGCCCCGCCATTGTCGGTAGCCACGTGGCTGCCAAAAAAATACTTGAGTTCATAAAGCCCGCGCGGCGTCATCATGAACTTCTGGGTGGTGACGCGCGAAATGGTCGATTCGTGCAGATCGACCGCTTCGGCGATCTCGCGCAGCACCAGCGGGCGCATCGCGACTTCACCGTGTTCGAAGAAGTGTTTCTGGCGGTCGACGATGGCCTGCGAGACGCGCAGGATGGTGTCGAAACGTTGCTGCACGTTCTTGATCAGCCAGCGCGCTTCCTGCAACTGGCTGGCGAGCTGGCTGCCGCCGGATTCGCGGTGGCGCGCCAGGATGTCGGCGTAGACGCGGTTGACGCGCAGCTTGGGCATGGCGTCGGCGTTGAGACTGGCGATCCACATGCCCTTGATCTTGCGCACGTAGACGTCGGGGATGACGTAGTGCGTTTCGTCGACACTGAACGCGGCACCCGGGCGCGGGTTCATCGACAGGATGAGCATGCGCGCGGTGCGTAACGCGGTGTCGTCGATGCCCAGCATTTTCTTCAGTTTGCCTACGTCACGCGCGGCCAGCAGGTCGAGATAATGCGTGGTCAGCCGCATGGCGTCGCCGCGCGCGGGGGTGTCGGCAGGCAGGGCACGCAGTTGCAGCGTGAGGCATTCGGCCAGGTTACGCGCGCCGACACCGGTCGGATCCATGTTCTGCAGGTGCTTGAGCGCGGTTTCGACTTCTTCGGGTTCCAGCTCTTCAATTTCGTCGGCGAGGCTGGCGGTGATGTCGGCCAGCGGCTGGGTGAGAAAGCCGGCTTCGTCGAGGTCGTCGATGAGCGCAGCAACCAGCGTGCGGTCGCGTGGACTGAGCGGGCTGACGATGAGCTGGTTGAGCAGGTGTTCGCGCAGGCTGGAGCCGGTGACCGCGCCCTGGGTATATTCGCCTTCGTCGTCGTCGCCCCCGGCCGCGCTGTAGTCGTTCCAGTCGGCGTCGTCCAGGGTTGAGGACGGCTCGGGTTCGGCGTTGTCGGCCTGCTGCGGCGTGTCGGTACTCTGGGATTCGGCTTCGGCGGTATGGGTGGGCGCTTCGGCCGCTTCGGCATTGAAGCTGGCGTCGTCCTCTTCTTCGCGTTCGAGCAGGGGATTGTCCTGGAGCATCTGCTCCAGCTCCTGATTGAGCTCGAGCGTGGACAGCTGCAACAGCCGGATCGACTGCTGCAATTGGGGCGTGAGCGTGAGATGCTGACCGAGCTTGAGTTGGAGGCTGTGCTTCATGAAACTTGACTACGGCAAGAAGTGTGCCGACTTGAATCGAGTGTAACGCGATTATCGGGTGTGCGAGAGGCCTTACAGGCGGAAATTTTCCCCGAGGTAGACCTTGCGTGCGTTCTCGTCCTGGATGATGAGGTCGGGCGTGCCGGCGGTGAGCACCCGGCCTTCGTTGATGATGTAGGCGCGGTTGCAGATGCCGAGGGTTTCGCGCACGTTGTGGTCGGTGATGAGTACACCGATATCGCGTTCGACCAGAAAATGGACGAGCTTCTGGATATCGAGCACGGCGATGGGATCGACGCCGGCAAAGGGTTCGTCGAGCAGCACGAAGCGCGGGTTGATCGCCAGCGCGCGGGCGATTTCCACGCGCCGTCGCTCCCCGCCCGACAGGCTGACGGCCGAGGCTTCGCGCAGATGGGCGATGTGCAGGTCGTCGAGCAGGTTGTCGAGGTGCTCCTTGCGTTCGGCCTTGCTGTATGGCTTGAGCTCGAGGATGGCCTCGATGTTCTGTTCGACCGTGAGCTTGCGGAAGATCGAGGGTTCCTGCGGCAGATACGACAGCCCGAGACGTGCGCGCTGGTGGATGGGCATGTGGGTGAGGTCGTGATCGTCGAGCCGCACATTGCCGCCGTCGGCGGCCACCAGTCCCACCACCATGTAAAAGCAGGTGGTCTTGCCGGCCCCGTTGGGGCCGAGGAGGCCGACCACCTCGCCGCTGCCGACTTCGAACGAGACGTCGTGGACGACCGTGCGGCGGCCGTAGGTTTTTTTCAGACCCTCTGCAACGATGCGGCTCATGGCTTGGCTGGGGCGGGTTGGTCGGCGCGGGGTTTCGGCCGGATCACAGCGCGTACCCGGCCGGTGGGCGACTGGGCACCGGGCTGGCCGACGACCTTGTAGAACTCGGTGCTCGCGTTGTAGGAAATACGGGCACCGCGCAGCTCGTCCGCGCCCCGCCGCAGCCGGGCCTGGCCGATGAGTTCGAGATCGCTGGTAACCCCGTTGTATTCGATGCGGTCGGCAAAGCCCTCGATGTATTCCTCGCGGCCGTCCAGCTTCTGGCGGAACGCCACCGGCCGGCCGGTGGCGATGACGGTATCGAGCTCGCCGTTCTTCTGCGCGACCTGCACGCGGTCGGCGCGCAGCATGAGCGTGCCCTGGCTGAGGATGACGTTGCCGTCGTAGACGCTGAGTTTTTTGATGTCGTCGAGCGTGACGGTATTGGCCTCAAGGTTCACGGGCTTGTCGCGATCGGCTTTTTCAGCCTGCGCGACAGTCGTGACGCAGCCCAGGCACAGAACGACGAGCAGACGAGTGTAAGAGGAGAGCATGGCGTTATCGGCCCTTTGCAAGATAACGGGCCTTGACGCGCCCGGTGAGTTTGATGATGCGGCGATCGGTGTGGTATTCCATCGCACCGGCCGTCACGGTAAGCGAGGCATCCCTGATCTGGACGTTGCCAGGTGAGCGCAGCAGGTTCTGGTCTGGAAACACCAGCAGGCGAGATGTGGTGAGCGACAGCGACGTCTGTCCCGGCCGGGCCTGGCGTTCCACCCGCACGGCACCGACCAGATCGACTTCCTTGCCGTCGGGCGATACCGTCGCGCGCTGCGACTGTGCAACCATCTCGCCGTTTGTGGTGTCGAGCTGGGCGAAACGCGGTGATTCCAGCTCGGTGAGCTTGCTGTTGCTGTAATGCTTGAGCCGGCGTGCGCTCAGACGGTACTGGGGCCGGCCTTGCGGGTCGGTACGCAGGGCACTGAAGTTTTCCATGATGCCTTCCGGGTCGGCCTGTTCTGCACCGGCACCGTTGGCGGGCAACTGTACGGTCTGTTCGATCCAGAAACTCAGGCCAGCCAGTACCAGCAGAATGACCAGCGGCAGCCACAACGACCCACGTTCGATCATGCCGTCGCCACAACCCGGTTCATTTCAGGTAGGGGGCCAGCGCCGCGTCGAGCGTGCCCTGGGCGCGCATGAGCATTTCGCAGGCTTCGCGCACCGCCCCACGGCCGGCTTCGCGCGCGGTGGTGTAATGGCTGTGCGCCTTCACCAGTTCCGGCGCGGCGGGCACGGTGATCGCCAGGCCCGCACGGCGCATCACCGGCAGATCGACCACGTCGTCGCCCATGTAGGCGGTGGCGTCGCAGGCAATGTTCAGTTCACGGCACAGCGATTCGTAGACGGCCAGCTTGTCGTGCGCGCCCTGGTGCACGATATCGATGCCGAGGTTGAGTGCACGGTTCTCGACCACCCGCGAACTGCGCCCGGTGATGATGGCGAGCGTAACGCCCGTGCCCTTGAGCATTTTCAGGCCGTGGCCGTCGAGCGAATTGAAGCCTTTGTATTCCTGACCGTCGTCGCTTAAAAACAGCGTGCCGTCGGTCATCACGCCGTCGATATCGAAGGCGACCAGCCGGATTTTGCGGGCGCGTTCGAGCAGGTCGGCGTTCAGCGTGTTGTCTGTCATCACACCACCCCCGCTTTCAGCAGGTCGTGCATGTTGAGTGCGCCGACCAGGGTGCCGGCGTCGTCGACCACGAGCAGGCCGTTGATCTTGAGTGTGTCCATTTTTTCCACTGCCGCCACGGCGAGTTCGTCCGCGCGGATCGTCTTGGGGGTGGGGGTCATCAGGTCGGTGATTTTTGCTTGCTGCAGATCGAGCGGACGCTCTAGCACGCGACGCAAATCGCCGTCGGTGAAGAGGCCCGCCACGCGGCCGTCGGCGTCGACGATGGCGGTCATGCCGAGGCCTTTCTGGGTCATCTCGAACAGGGCGGTTTTCAGCGTGGCGTCGGTGCCAACGCGGGGCAGGGCGTCGCCGCTGTGCATCACGTCCCGCACGTGCACCAGCAGCCGGCGACCGAGGCTGCCGCCGGGGTGGGTGCGGGCAAAGTCGTCGGCGGAAAAACCGCGTGCGTCGAGCAGCGCCACGGCGAGCGCGTCGCCCATCGCAAGCGCGGCGGTGGTGCTGGCGGTGGGCGCGAGGTTGAGTGGGCAGGCTTCCTTTTCCACCCCGGTGTGCAGGTGCGCGTCGGCGGCTTTGGCGAGTGTGGAGGCGGGGTTGCCGGTCATCGCCACCAGCTTGGCACCGCGCCGTTTGAGCAGTGGCACGATGCTGACGATCTCGCCGGACTCGCCCGAGTTGGACAGCGCCAGCACCACGTCGTCGTGGGCGATCATGCCGAGGTCGCCGTGGCTGGCTTCGCCCGGGTGCATGAAAAAAGCCGGGGTGCCGGTGGAGGCGAGCGTGGCGGCAATCTTGCCGCCGACGTGGCCGGACTTGCCCATGCCCGACACCACGACGCGGCCGGCACAGGCCAGCATGAGCGCCACGGCTTTGGCAAAATCCTGATCGAGCCGGGCCGACATGGTGCGCAGGGCATCGGCTTCGATGTCGAGCGTCTGGCGCGCCAGCGCGAGCAATTCTTCGGGGGATGGGGGGTGAGCACGCATGGGCGGCAAGTATACTAAAGCCCACCCGAACCGCAGTTTTTCCCATGCATTCCAGTCTCCAGCTCGTCCTCATCCTGCTTGCCGTCGCGGTGCTGGTGGCGGCGGCGGCGCGGGCGCTGCGGCTGCCCACCATGCTGGGGTATCTGGTCACCGGCATTGCCATCGGCCCGTTTGCACTGGGCTGGATTCCGGACAGCGAAGAGGCGCGTTACCTCGCCGAATTCGGCGTGGTGTTCCTCATGTTCTCCATCGGCCTCGAATTCAGCCTGCCCCGGCTGATGACGATGCGCGCGACGGTGTTCGGCTTCGGCGGCGCGCAGGTGGGGCTGACCATCGTGCTCACCGCGCTCATCGCCTGGCTGCTCGACCTGCCCCTGCTGGCGGCACTGGCACTGGGCGGCATCATGTCGATGTCGTCGACCGCCATCGTCTCCAAACTGCTGGCCGAACGGCTGGAAATCCAGACCCCGCACGGGCGGCAGATTTTTGGTGCGCTGCTGTTCCAGGATCTGGCCGTGGTGCCGCTCCTGATCCTGATCCCGGCGTTTGCGCGTGAATCGGCAACCATGGCTACTGACCTCATGCTGGCCATGCTGAAAGCGGTGGCGGTGCTGGGTTTCCTGCTCTTTGTGGGCCAGCGCATCATGCGTCCGTGGTTCCAGTGGGTGGCGGGCCGCAAATCGCCCGAACTCTTCACGCTCAACCTGCTGCTGTTCACGCTGGGGCTGGCGTTTCTCACCGAAAGCGCCGGACTGTCGCTGGCGCTGGGCGCGTTTCTCGCCGGCATGCTGGTGTCCGAAACCGAATACCGCTACCAGGTGGACGACGACATCAAGCCCTTCCGCGATGTGCTGCTGGGCCTGTTTTTCGTCACCATCGGGATGCGGCTCGACCTGGCGCAGGTGCTGGCGAACTGGGGCGACGTGCTGCTGCTGGTGGCAGCAATCGTGGTGGGCAAGGGGCTGCTGGTAGCCGGGCTGTCGATGCTGTTCGGCAGCGCCCGCCCCACCGCCACGCGCACCGCGCTGGGGCTGGCGCAAGCCGGCGAATTCGGCTTTGTGCTATTGGCGCAGGCGGCGGATTTGCGGCTGCTCGGGGCCGAGGTCACCCAGCCCGTGCTGGCGGCCATGGTGATGTCGATGCTGATCGCGCCGCTGCTCATCAACCGCATGGACGCGCTCACGCGGCTCCTGGCTGGCAGCGAATGGGCCGGCCGCGCCAAGGAAGTGCACGACATCGCGGTGAAAACCTTTGGCAAGACCAAACACGTGATCGTCTGCGGTTATGGCCGCAGCGGCCAGAATCTCGCGCGCCTGCTGGAGGTTGAAGGTATTTCGTTTGTGGCGCTGGACGCCGACCCGGAGCGCATCCGCGCCGTGGCGGCGTCCGGCGTGTCGGTCGTCTACGGCGACGCCAGCCGGCGCGAAGTGCTGGTGGCGGCTGGCCTGTCGCGCGCGCAAGCCGTGGTGGTGACGTATTCCGACCTGCATTCCAGCATGGCCATTTTGCGCCACGTGCGTGAACTGCGTCCCGAACTGCCGGTGGTGGTGCGCACCATCGACGACACCCACATCGACGCGCTCAAGGCCGCCGGCGCGGCCGAAGTGGTGTCCGAGGTGATGGAAGGCTCGCTCATGCTGGCGTCCCATGCCTTCATGCTGCTGGGCGTGCCGCTATCGCAGGTGTTAAAGCGCATCCGCGTGGTGCGGGAATCGCGCTACGCCATGATGCGCGGCTTTTTCCGGGGCGCGTCAGACGCCGACGACGAGCTCGACGCCCACGCCCAGCCGCGTCTGCATACCGTGCTCGTCACGCAAGGTGCGGCGGCCGTCGGGCACACGCTGGATGCACTGGCGCTGGACGAACTGCTGGTCGAAGTGGTGGCCATCCGCCGCCAGGGTTTGCAGGGCATCGAGCCCACGCCGGACGCGTGTGTCGAGGTCGGTGATGTGCTGGTGCTACGCGGCGCGGCGGACGGATTGGCGGCGGCGGAGTTTCGGCTGTTACAGGGGTAGCGTCGGGGCTGGCAACAATAAACCCGCCGGAGCGGGTTTATTGTTGGCGGATAGGCAGAGTTAAATGCCCATACACACTACGTAAGGCGTAGCGTCGGCGATGTTGGCAGTGGTGGTGGGCGCACCAGCAGGGCTGGATACGGCTGTCCCCGCAACCATTGCGCCGGTTGCAGTGTCACCGTTGTCCAACTGAGAGTCGAGTTGCTTTACGAACTTCCCGAGGATGGCACTCGAGCAGACGTAGTAAGTGCTGGGTGAAATTCCGGTATAAGGGGTGGCACTCTGTACCCCAAGCAGACCGCCAGCGGCGTTTCGCGGCTGGAAGTCTGCCGCGCCGGCAGTGGTAGAACCCGGGGCCAGACCAGCCAGACGTACATGCTGCCAAAACAAATAGGTTTCGTCCGTGGTGGTGGTGCTATTCCAGCTGCCCTCGATCACCCCGTTGCCTGTCGTTCCGGGGGTGGTGGCATTGGTTGCGCCGTTGAGATGGGTGCTGGCAGCGGAATCGTCTCCCGGCAGGCTGCGGAATTTGTCCTGATAGCCGTAAATGAACACCGGTACATTCCGGAAATCGGAAGCCAAGTTTTTTACCCGGGCGCTGTTGATCAGCTCCTGGCCTTTGAGAATACCGCCGAGCAGCAGGCCGATGATCACCAGCACGATGGCGATTTCGATGAGGGTGAAGCCCGCCTGGCGGCGCTGGAAGGTAGAACGGGACATGTTTGGGATCTCCGGTTTTGTAGTGTCCGACCCGGGTTTCGCAAATTGCGTGCCACGCTATCTTTTTGTTATGTGCTTGTTAAATATAAATAAATCACACGTCGAGCAGTGGTGTGGAAGGGGTTTTTGATGGAAATCCGACGCCGTCGCCAGTAAATCGTCAAACCGGACTTCATTTTTTGTGCCGCCTGCCGATAGCGGGGCATGTCAAATCCTGTTTTTGCCCATTTGATTTCCATGATTCCTGATTCCGCAGACGCGTCAGCACGAGGCAATGGGCTGGCCCGGCTGGCAGTTGCGCTGACCCGGGTGACGCCGGGCCGCTGGCTCGGCCTGATGTTGCTGGCGCTGCACGCTGCCGTGGCGGTGAATGCCGACAGCGTGGTGACCCGCGCGTTTTTGTTGGCACATTACGGGCTGTTCCTGCTCTGGCAGCCGCTGATCCGCAGCGAAACCCGTATCGAACCGCGTCTGGCCATTCCGGTGTTTGCCATGGCGGCCTTGCTGGTGCTGGTCGACAGCACCTGGGTGATGGCGCTGTGGCTGTCGATTCTGGCGGGGCTGGTAGGCGCGGCGGCGGCCGGGCAAAACGAACGTGGCCCCCGGCTGGCGTATGGGTTGGCGCTGATCTATTTGCTGGCCTTGCTGTTGGGCTGGGTGTTGCCGCAGGCGCTGGGGGAAAACGCCCTGCCAGAGGCGCTCGACGCCAGTGTGCGTTATGGCCTGCCGGTGCTGCCGCTGGCGATCATGTTCCTGCCTGCCGCGCGGCAGCGCGCTGCGTCGTCCACGCTGGATTTCGTGTACGGGCTGATGCTCTCGCTGCTGGTGATCGTGTTGTCGCTGGGTGTGTTCGCCGTGGTGGCGGTATCGCAGGCAAGCTACGTCTGGGCGTTGATGCAGACCCTGCTCGCCATGGCGGCGCTGTTGCTGGTGTTGTCGCTGCTGTGGAATCCGCGCGCCGGATTTGCCGGACTGGGGCAGGTCACGTCACGTTATCTGCTGTCGGTGGGCCTGCCGTTCGAGGCCTGGGCGCGGCGTCTGGCGACGCTGGCCGAGCGCGAGCGCGACCCGGAATCGTTTGTGCGGGACGCCCTGTCCGACCTGCGCGAACTGCCGTGGATACGCGGCGGCCACTGGCAGGCGGCGCGCGGCGCGGGGGACTTTGGCGAAACCGGCGCGCATGAAATCGTGCATCAATTCCACGGCCTCACCCTGACCTGGCAGTCGGCGCGTCCGCTCACCCCGGCGCTGGCCTTGCATGTGCATTTGTTGTCGCAATTGCTGGGCTATTTTTACGCCGCCAAGGTGCGCGAGCAGACGCTGCGCGAACAGGCCTACAGCCAGGCGATCCACGACACCGGCGCGCGGCTCACGCACGACGTGAAGAACATTCTGCAGTCGATGAAAACCCTGCTCGCGGCAGCCGACGTGTCGACGCCCGAGGACAGCGAGCGCCTGCTGGCGCTGATGAAGCGGCAGTTGCCGCAATTGGCCAACCGCCTGTCGCAAACCGTGGACAAGTTGAAGCAGCCGGCCGAAATGGACGTGGCAAAAATTGCCGCGCGTGACTGGTGGGCGGCGCTGCGTATGCGCTACGAACACGACGACGTGCGTTTTGCGGTGGAGGGCGAGCCCGACGCCACGCTGCTGCCACAGGATCTGTTCGACAGCGTCGTCGACAACCTGTTGACCAATGCCTTGCGCAAGCGGCAGAGCGAACCCCGGGTGGTAGTGGAGATCCGTCTGGCATTGCATCCGCTGCCGACCCTGACCGTGACCGACAGCGGTTCACCCGCGCCGGAGCACGTTGCGCGGAATCTGTTCCAGAGCCCGGTGGCGTCGGATTTTGGCTTGGGGGTGGGCTTGTATCAGGCGGCACGGCAGGCGGCTCGCGTGGGCTTCGGGCTGGAATTGACAGAGAACCGAGCGGGCCGGGTATCTTTCCAGTTGGGCGCTAGGGAGCAGTACACCCGCTAGGACAGACTCTTGAAATCAGTTGGGCGTGCGATGACCAAGTCAGCAGATCATCGAACTCTCCTTGCGGATTGTCTGCCTTGGTTGGTGTGCGGCTCACGTAGACTGTATTTGCGTCAAGATTGTCTGCTTCGTCGAGCGAGGTTGGCGCGGCAAGTGTGCTGCCGCTCACGTTTTTGCCTCCCCAACCGTTTGAGCCATGTGAGACCAGCGCGAATATCACCAGGTCTGCCACCAGTGGGGAGGCGCATGTTCGATCAGAACAGATCCGCAAAGGATCGAAACCCATAGGGCTCGCACTCGGGCTGGTGGCGGTGAATCCGTTGGTGCGATTGATAAAATTGCTTACCACGGCATAGCTCAGTCGATTGCCCCAGGCATCCTGAGCCCCTGCGCCCAAATCGACCCAGGGATACTCGCCCTGGTACGCCGTGCATTGTGTGGGTGAGTCCCGGTTTTCACGACCATCCCCATCCGTATCCGGGCAGGGTAAATACAAAGCACCGGTGGCACCGACTGGGTGTGACATGGCGTAGCCAAACAGCGCATCCCGAGCCTCTTCCAGGATTTTTTTTGTTTCGGCGACACGCCTTGCCTGAATTTGTGCGGTGAGCGGCACCGCCAGCCCGCCGATCAGTATCGTGACGATGATCAGCACGATGGCTATTTCTATGAGCGTAAAGCCCGACTGCTTGTTCATGGTGCGATCTCCCCGCCGGGCGACGGCAGAATCTGGTAAGGCTCGTAGACCTTGCCGTCTGCGCGCACCTGGCCAGGTTTGAGTCCGCCGGTGCCACTGCTGCCAACCTGGGCCCGGCCGTTGACCCAGCGGGTAGTGCGGCCATCCGAGCGAACCACCACGCCATCAAAGCGCAACGGCGGGACGTAGGCGGGTTCCGCACGTGCCGCAGCGTGTCGGCCCGCCGGCACGAGGCGCAGCTGTTCGAGCTGGGCGCGCTGGGCCGGGGAATAGAACAAACGGCCGGGCTCGGGGGCGGCATGGCTGCTTGCAGCGGCCACGCACAGGACGAGGGGGACGATCAGGCGCTTCATGTGGGTTGCTCTGCCACAAGGGTATACCAGACCAGTTCGCATTCGGCTTCGAGTGCGGGTTCGGCAGACAGGGTGTCGCCACCCAGAGGGCGGGCGAGGCTGCACGCTTCGACACGCACCACGCCGGGTGCGCGGGTACGCAGGGCGTCGATAAACCGGGGGAGGTCGGTTTCCACCAGCAGGGGCATTTTCACGTTCATGCGCGTGAGCTGGAGCGGCAGACCGGCTGCCACGGCTGCGGGAGCTGCAACGCGCGGCGACAGCGTGTAGGTGAGGCCATACAGGCCGCTTTCCCGGTTGGCGAGCTGCACCGCCTCGATCCACGCCAGCCGGTTTTCCTCGCCGATGAAGCCGCGCGCGACCAGCGCGCGATAGGCGTCGATATGCTGTTCGATCATGCGCGCTTCGTGCTGCGCCCGTCGCTGTTGCGAGAGTGCGGCGTCGAGCGCGGTGCGCTGGGTTTCAACACGGGCAAGCGCATCAGTGTCCAGCCGCAGGCTCCAGGCTATGCCTGCCACCGCCAGGACGATGGCGGCGAGCAGCAGGAAAAGCGGCCCGCGCAGCAGGGTGAGCGGAGGCGGGGTCATGGCTGCGCGACCTCAATGCCCAGTTTGAACCGGGTGGCGTCCGGTTTTGATTCGCCCAGGGTTTCTCCACGCAGGGTGGCGGTAGGCGCGGTATCGACCGGGCTTTCGCGTTTTTCCACCGTACGGACGCCGGGTTGGGCGGCGAGCTGGGCGACGAAGCTGTCGATGCGCGCCATGGCGGCGCGGAAGTTGCCATCAAAATGTGCCAGCCGTGCTTCCAGGGTGATGGCGGTGCGATCCGGGGGGGCGGTTTCGAAACTGAGCGCTTGCAGCACGATGTCGGGGTGGCTGTTCAGTGCCTGGCTCAGGGGGATATACAAGGCCGCCACGTCGAAAGGATGACCTTGCAACTGCGCGGCCAGTTCGAGCGTGCGCGCAAGGTCGCCCGGCCGGGTGGCCAGGGCGGGAAAGTGCTTCACGATGGCGGCGTGGCCGGTGGTGGCACGGTAAACCCGAGCCTCGATTCCGGCGGCTTCGTCGAGATGGCTTTGCGCCTGTAACCAGAACGCCCCCGTGGCCACCAGGCCGGTGAGTGCAAGCGTGCCTGCGGCAAGATGCAGGCCGCGTCGCCAGCGGAACCGGATATGGGTTTGCAGTAATTCGGGGGGGGCCAGATTCAGCAGCAGCGGTTCGCCTGCCAGCGCGGCCAGCGGCGCGAGCTCGGGCGTGGCGCGCAGGAACTCACCGGGAATGCGCAGCGCGGCCGCCAGTGTGGGCAGGTCGACCAGGCGGGTGCTGAAGGCGGGGTCAGCATTGAGCGGGGCCTGGGCGCTGTCGAGCTGGCCGCTGGGGTCGAACAGCACCACGTGCAAACGGGCTTCGCGCGGCAGGATGCGCTGACCGGTGAGATAGAGCTGGGTTTTGGCGATTTCGTCGGCGGCGTTGCCGGGAGAAGGCGAGGGCGACTCGCCGCCGATCAGGCGCGAAAAGCGCAACAGGCCATGGTGGTAATACGACAGCCGCAGCCGGTTGTTCAAACGATACGCGAGCAGTGTGTGCGGTTCCTGCACGCGCAGCGCGCTGAGCAGATGCTGGCAGGCCACCGCCAGCAGGGTGATGCCGGCGAGCGGTACCCGCGCTCCGTCAAGCACGGCGAGCCAGGGCGTGAGCCAGTCGGCGTCGGTCAGCGCCGTCAGCAGATAGCGGTCGTCGCGCCGGCCGGTGGTTTCGCGCGCCTGCCGCCAGGCCCCCATGAAGCGGGCGTTACGGAACACCTGCCTGAGCTTGCGCGCGAGCAGTTCGTCGCGTGCGCGGCCCTGCACATGCGGCAGGATTTCGCTGCGGTAGTCTTCGTCGACCGTATCCACCATCAGGCGCGTGGGTAAATGCGCGTGGCGGGCGATGAGCGCGCGAAATCCCGCCATGCCCTCGGCGCTGGCGGAAAACTCGCCCAGCCAGTGCATGCGGCCGGGCCGCCAGTCGAGCACACTGATCTGGCGAGGCGTGGCGAGGAGAATCAGACGGCGGTCAAACATGCGTGTGCAGGCCCGGATTCATAGCGGCAGATTCCCGATCAGGTCGTACACCGGCAACAACACCGACACCAGAATGCCGCCCAGTATCAGGCCGAGCACAGCGGTGAGCAGCGGCTCCAGCACGCGCAGGCCGTTCTCGATCGAATCGAGCACCTCGCGGTTATAGAAAAACGTGACGTTGTCCAGCGCCTCGTCGAGCGCACCAGTGGTTTCGCCCACCCGCAACATGCGGATCACCAGCGGCGGAAACAGCGCTTGCGACTGGAAACTCTCCGATAGCCCACGACCGTCGGCGATCTGCTGCGCAGCGCGGCGGATGCCGTCAGCGATGACGCGGTTGCCGGCGATCATCTCGCCGGCACGCAGCGCATCGAGCACCGTCACGCCCGAGCGGTACATCATCGCCAGTGTATTGGTAAAGCGCGCCAGCACGATCTTCTGCACCACCGGGCCGATGATGGGCAGACGCAATTGCGTGCGATCCCACCAGAGTTGCCCGGCTTCGGTACGCCGTGCCCATAACGGCAGGCCGATGCCGATCAGCAGCAACAGCGCAAGGCCGACCAGCCAGTAGGAGCGCAGCGCGTTCGATACCGCCATCAGGATCAGCGTCGGCAGCGGCAATTCGACGCCCATGGTGGATACCAGTTGGAGCACCTGCGGCACCAGATAGAGCATCAGGAAAAGGATGGCGATGCCCACCACCGTGAGCACGATGGCTGGATAGATCATCAGCCGCTTGGCCTTGGCCGCGACTTCCTCCTGCCATTTGAGCGAGCCGCCCAACCGCTCGAATACCTCGTCGAGCAGCCCGGTCTGCTCGCCGGCTTTTACGCTGTGCACGAACACCGCGCCGAATACCGCCGGGTGAGCTGCCAGCGCCTGCGACAAGACCTTGCCGCCTTCCAGGTCTTCCAGAAGCGCGGTCAGCACGTCACGGAAACCGCGCTTCTCCATGCTGTCACGCAGGTCGCGCAGGCCCTCCAGCAGAGGAATGCCGGCGCGCGTGATGTAGCGCATGTGGATGCAGAACGTGACCAGATCGCGCCGTGTTATCCGTTCGCGGCCCTGCGGCGCGTACTGGCGCGACAGTTCGTTGAGCGTGACGAGGTCGAGCCCCATGCGTTTGAGGCGCAGTTCGAGATCGACGTCGTTGGTGGCCGAGAGCGTGCCCCGGGTCGTGCGGCCGGTCTGGTCGATGGCGCGGTAGGCGAAGAAGGGCATGCTCAGGTGGGCCTTGCGCTTCTGTGGAGGGGCGATGCTTGGGGCATCGTTCGCGGTATGCGGCCGTTCTGTTTCGCCTTGGGGCGAGTCACTTTCTTTGCTCCGCCAAAGAAAGTAACCAAAGAAAGGCGGCCTCTGGTGTGTCGGCCTTCGGCTCCCCTGCGATGCTCGCCGCCCGAGGCGGGGCTGGAACTCGCCCTGGCAGGGCACACAAAACGTGCCTTGCTGTGGAGCTCAGACACCCAGCCCCTTGTTTCCTCGGGCGGCTGCGCTTCTCGGCGACACACAAGCGGCTTCCCCGCAGACGCCAGCGCTTGGTTAAAAGAGGGCATTACGCGCTGGCGGCTCTGGGGGTTGTCCCCCTTCAGCGCTGCCGATTTGGTGTGTGCGGATGGGAAAAGAGCGGAACCGTGTTTGAGCTCCGCAGCAGGGCACGTTTTGTGTGCCTTGCCAGGGCGAGTTGGTGAAGCGCCCATCCGCACACGCCAAATCGGGAACCCGCAGGGCAGCGATGTGGGGTCGCCTTTTCTTTGGTTACTTTTGAGAACATGCCTTGGCATGTTTTCCGATAGAGACGGCGGCGAAGCAAAAGAAAGTAACTCGCCCATAGGCGAAAAGCGAAGCCGTTGTCCATCCACGGACAATAAAAACAATGTGAACCTCATCTCACACCCGCCCCGTCAAATCCACCACCCGCGCCACCTCCGCCAGCGAAGTCACGCCGTCCTTCACCCGCTGGATGCCGTCTTCCGCCAGTGGCCGGTAACCGTGCTCCGAGGCGGCGCGGCGGATTTCGTGGAGCGGCGCGCGGTTGGCGACGAGTTCGTCGAGCAGGGGGTCGAGGCGCAGCAGTTCGATGAGTGCGAGGCGGCCGCGATAGCCTTTGTGGTTGCAGGCCGGGCAGCCGGCGGCGCGGTAGATAGCCGCATCGCCGGGTTTCCAGCCGAGCAGTTGCGCCTCGTCGGCGTCGGGCGTGTAGGCTTCGCGGCAGTGCGGGCACAGTTTGCGCACCAGGCGCTGGGCGACAACGCCGATGATGTTGCCGGACAGGATGCCGGGCTGGATGCCGATGTCCATCAGGCGCGGAAACACGCCGAGCGCGGAGTTGGTGTGCAGCGTGGTGAACACCTGGTGGCCGGTCATGGCGGCGCGGAAGGCCATTTCGGCGGTGTCCTTGTCGCGGATTTCGCCGACCAGGATGATGTCCGGATCCTGCCGCATGATCGAGCGGATGCCGTTGGCAAAATCCAGTTTCAGCGTTTCGTTGACCGAACTCTGGCGCATCAGCGTGACCGGGTATTCGACCGGGTCTTCCAGCGTCATGATGTTCACGGTCTCGTTGTTCAGGTGCGAGAGCATCGAGTACAGCGTGGTGGTTTTGCCGGAGCCGGTGGGCCCGGTGACCACCAGAATGCCTTCGGGCCGCGCCATCATCAATTGCAGTTCGCGCAGCGCATCGCGGGTAAAGCCCATCTGCTCCAACGGCATGATGGATTTTTCGCGATCAAGAATCCGCAGCACCAGGTTTTCGCCGTGGATGCCGGGCTGGCTCGACACGCGGAAGTCGATCGGGCGGCCATTCAGCGTGAGCGACATGCGGCCATCCTGCGGCGCGCGCGTCTCAGCGATGTTCATGCCCGAGAGCACTTTCAGCCGCACCAGAATGCCGGGCCAGTAGGTCTTGTGCAGGCTGCGGATTTGCTCCAGCACGCCATCGACCCGGTAGCGGATGCGCAGGAAGGCGTGCTCGGGTTCAAAGTGGATATCGGACGATTCGCGCTTCACCGCGTCGGTGAGCAGCGCGCCGACCAGCCGCACTACGGGCTGGGTGTATTCCTCGGTTTCGGGGTTGAGGCTGGCGTAATCGACCTCGCCGGTTTCGATTTCGCGCAGGATGCCGTCGAGCGACAGATCAAAGCCGTAGAACTTGTCGATGTGTTCGAGCAGCTGCGCTTCGCCGGCCAGCACGGTGTCGATTTCCAGCCCGCCGCCGAGCGCGGCTTTCAGCTGGTCGAGCGCGACCACGTTGAACATGTCGGTGGTGGCGAGCGTGAGCACGGTGCGCGCCGTGTCGTAGGCAATCGGCAGCAGGTGATGGCGGCGGGCGAAGTCTTCGGGCACCAGTTGCAAGGCGTCGGGGTCGGCGATGACCTGGGTGAGGTCGATGCCCTGGCTGCCCAGCGCGTTGGCGAGCTGGTCGCGCAACACCGCTTCGGTCATGAACCCCAGCGCGACGAGCTGGCGGCCGATGGGCAGGCCGGTGGCTTTCTGTTCCTTCAGGCCGATGCGCAGCTGGTCGACGGTGATGAGCCCCTGGGAGACCAGGGTTTCGCCCATGCGGAGTTTTTTGCGGCGTTCCATCGCGTCAGCGCAGGGTCTGGAGCTGCTGCACGCGCGCCTCGGCCTGGGCGCGGTCAAAGCGGTGCGCGCCGCCAAGCGCGAGCGCTTTTTCATAGTACGTGCGCGCGGCGGTGTACTGGCGTAACTGGTCGAGACTGACCGCCAGGTTGAATGCGTAATCGGCATTGCCCGGCGCGCCGCGAAAGGCTTCAAAGTACGCAGCCTGGGCGTCGTTCCAGCGCTGTTGATCGGCGTAGAGGCTGCCCAGCGTTTGATACAGCGCCGGGCTGGGCGCGCGCTCGATCAGGGTTTTTAGCCGGCTCTCGGTGGCCTGCGCGTCGGTATTGCCGAGGAGATCGAGCAAGGCAGCCTGCGCCACCGGATTGCGCGGATCGAGATCGAGTACCTGGCGATACAGGCGTTGCGCATCGGCGTCACGATTTTTCAGACTGGCGACCGTGGCGAGCCCGAGCAGGGCATCGACATTGCGGCCCGACGCGGCGGCCTGCGCGTAAACACGTTCAGCTTCATCGAGGCTGCCGCTTTGGTAAGCGGCATAGGCCCGGGCCAGCAGCGCGGATTGCGGGTCGGCCTGGAAGCGCGGGCCGGCGGGCACCGGGGCGCGCGGCGGGGCCATTTCGCGTGGCGCGGGGGCCGCCCGGCGCGGCGCGACAGCGGGCGCAAGCGGCAGCGTAGACACCGAGGCTTGCACAGGTAAATTCTCAACGGGTGCCGGCAGTGGCGTAGCCGAGTTGGCTGACGGGGCGGGCATGGTGCCAGCGACAGGCGCGGTGGCCTGGGCGGGCGTGGCGTCGGCGGGGGGGGCAGGAACCGAGGCAGTCGGGGCCGCCACGGGCGGCAGCGCCTGCGGCTGCAATGCGTAATAGAGATAAATGCCGTAGCCCAGCGCGATCAGCACCGCAATCAGGGCGGTGGCCGGGACGAGCGAGAGACGGGGGAACTGGAAGCGGGGCGCGCGTGGGGGCGGCGCAGGCGACAGCCCGCTGCTGCCGAACAGCAGACCCGGCGGTTCGACCCAGTCGCGCCCTTGTGCGCCGGGCGTGGCAAGCGGCTCCAGATCGAGATCGGGCGCGCGGCGATCCGCCGACCCCGTAGTGGGGCTGGCACCGGATTTGTCGCCGGTTTCGGCCTGCTTTAACGCTTTGAGCAGCAGGCTCAAGGTTGGCTCCGCGCGCCGAATTCAGTCATGGCGCACTCCGTGCGCGGGCTCGAATCACGGCGCACTCCTTGCACTGGGCAGCAACCGCTGGAAGCTGCGCAGCTCGTCGCTTTCTAGCGTGGGATTGGCGACGACGATGGGGCGCAGGAAGATCACCAGCTCGGTCTGGCTGTTGACGCGTTCGTGCTGGCCGAACACCGCACCGATGCCTTCCGGGCGCGACAGGCCGGGAATGCCGTCGCGTGCGTTGTTGGTGTCGTCCTGGATCAGGCCGCCGAGGATGACGGTCTGGCCGCTTTTGACCTGGAGCAGCGATTCCATTTCTCGTATCTGAATCACGGGGATGCGGTTGCTGATATTGAGGTTGTTGCGCTTGAGTTCCGGGTTGGGGTCTTCGACCGTGCCCACCTGACGCGAGATGGTGGGGCGCACGGTGAGCGACACCATGCCGTTCTCATTGATCTGTGGCAGCACCGACATGACCACGCCAACCGGCACGGTTTGCGGGGTGGAGGTAAAGGTGGTGGTCTGCGCCACGTTGGCGGCGGTGGTGGTATCCGCCGTGATGGTGAAATACACCAGATTGTTCACCACTTTGAGCAGCGCGGTTTGGTTGTTCAGCGCCATCAGCTTGGGGCTGGAGAGCACGCGGGTGTTGCCGTAAGACTCCAGCAGGTCGATGGCAGCGGTAAAGCCATTGCTGCCACTGTTCGTGTAGGTGGCTTGAATGAACGGCGTCAGCGTGCCGGCCAGCGCGTTGGTGCCCCCGCCCAGGGTGTTGATGCTCCAGCCGGTGGCCCCCTGCAAGGCTTTCGACCAGTCGATGCCCGCGCGGTATTGATCCTTGAGCGAGACTTCGACGATGGTCGCTTCGATCAGCACCTGACGTTGCGCCGACTGCATCACGCGGTCGAGATACTGCTGCACCAGTTCCTGCTGGCGGGCGGTGCCGAGCACGGTGACGGTGCCGGCAACGGGATTGACGGCGACGTCGTACTTGCCGTCGCCGGCGGGCTGGTTGGCGAAGGCAGCGGTAAAGAGATTGGCCGCGCCCGCGCCGGCCTTGCTGGCGGCTTCGGCTTGCGAGACGCGTTCGGCACGGGCGGTTTTTTCCAGATCGAGCTGGGCGGCGCGTTCGGCCGTGCTCTGGGTGACGGCCCGGGTGCCGGCAAGCATGGTGCGGATATTGTCAGCGAGCACCCGCCACAGGTCGTTGTCCGACTGACTGGCGACGGTGGTGGTCGAGGAATTGCCCACCGTTGAACTGGCGTTGCCGCCCGCCGTATTGCCGACGTTGCCGCCGGTGCTGGCAATCTGTGCCGCCACGCCCACGCTCGACGTGGTGTTGCGGGTGACGTTGACGTAGTTGACGCTGTAGGTCTTGATGTAGGGCGTGTCCGGCATGACCGACACCGTGCGCCCGTTCATCTCGTAGCGCAGGTTGGCCTGCCGCGCGATGCGGTCGAGGATCGCCGGCAGCGGTTCCTGCACGGCGTTGAGCGAGACCTTGCCGGTAATGCCGGGGTGCAGGTCGATGTTGTACTGGGTGTCCCGCGCGATGGAGAACAACAGATCCTTCACTGGCACGTCGTTGACGACGACGGTGTAGGTGGGCACCGGTGCGGCGCTCTGCGGCGGCGGCAACGAGGGCGCGGCACGCACGGGCGCGGGTGGGGCGCTGGGCGGTGACACGCTGGCTGTCGGCTGGCTGATATGGCCCGGCGAGGTGTCAAACGCCTGCGGCGGCACGCAGCCGGCCAGCAGCAGGCTGGTCAACGCAAGCGCCGTCGAGGCAGGGTTCCACACACTATTCATGCTTATTCCGTTGCAAGTACAACTGTGCGCATCTTGCCGACCGTGCGCAGAAACGGTTGACCCTGGGTTGACGCGGGCAGCGTGCGCAGGGCTGCCAGGGCCGACGCGCGGTCTGGGAATTCACCGGCCAGCAGCATCCAGGCGGGCTGGCCTTGCGAAAGGCCGTAAAAGACGCGCAGCGGTTGCGGCAGGCCCGGGGCCGGGCTCCCCAATAGAACGGCTGCGGCGGCGGCATCTTTAGCCGATGCCAGCTGGATGACGTGCGTGCCGGGTGGCGCGGTCGTCAGCCAGGCGGCGGTTTCGCGGGTGCGGGTGGCCAGCGGTGTGGGTGGGGTCACCGCCGGGGTGCGGGCCGCCGGGCTCGGGGAGGCGGCAGGCGGCGTGGACGGGACGGGCTCGCGGACCAGCGCCAGCCAGGCCACAAAACCTGCCAGACCCAGGCCGGCAGCCAGACCCAGCGCGGGCCACAGCCAGGGCTGACGGGCGCGTGGGGCGCGTGCAGGAACCGGGGCAGACAGTTCGGCGTCGCCGGCAGCGGCTTCGACATGGGCTAATGTGAGCGTGTGTGTCTGGCCGGCGTAGGCGGCGAGCAGGGTCTTGTCGGCCAGCACGTTGATACGCCGCGACAGTCCGCCCGATTGACGGTGAATTGCGGCGACCACGGCGGGCGGGAACAGGTCGGGCCCGCGATAGCCGGCCACGGCCAGCCGTGCGCGCAGATAAACGCCCACTTCGACTTCGGTCAGCGGCGAAAGGCTGAGGCTGACCGTGATGCGGTCCTTGAGCTGACGGATGCGGGGTTCGGCCAGTTGCACGTCGAGTTCGGGCTGGCCAAAGAGCACGATCTGCAGGAGCTTGTCGGTGGCGGTTTCCAGATTGGTGAGCAGCCGCAGGAATTCCAGGTTGTCCAGCGGTATGCCCTGCGCCTCCTCGACGAACACGACGACGCGGCGGCCGGCGGCGTGGCGTTCGAGCAGGATGGCGTTGAGCTGGGCCAGTCGGGCCTGGCGGCTGGCAGCCGGGTCGGCCACACCGAGGTCGGCGAGGATGGCTGCCAGCATATCGTCGGCATCCAGCGTGGGGTTGCCGAGGTAGACGCTGTCGAGGGTGTCGGGTAGCTGCGCCACGAGCTTGCGGCACAGCATGGTCTTGCCGCTGCCGACTTCGCCGACCACCTTGACGATGCCCTCGCCCTGGCCAATGGCGTACAGCAAAGCGGCCAGCACGTCGCCGCGCTGGCCGCCGTCGTGCCAGTACTCGGTATTCGGCGTGATGCGGAAGGGGGCTTCTTGCAGGCCGAAGAAGTCGAAGTACACAGTGGCCTTATTCGGTTCCGTAGGTCTGCATGCGGCTATACAGCGTGGTGCGGTTGATGCCGAGCAGCTTGGCCGCCTGCGACAGGTTGCCGTGCGTCATGTTCAGCGCAGCCTCGACGTAAGCCTTTTCCCATTGCCGCAGATTCACGTCCAGATTGAAGTTGGCCACGCTCTGCAACTGCTTGCGCGCCAGCTCGATCAGTGCGCGGCCGTCATTGGCCAACGGGATTTCCTGAGGGTAGGCCTGGTCGGTGTCGAGCTCGGCTTCCAGCTGCTGGGCATTGACCGCCATGCCGGGGTATTTGGTGGTGAGGCGGATGGCAATGTTGCGCAGTTCGCGGACGTTGCCGGGGAAATGGTAGTCCGCCCACATCTGCTGGGCACGTGCGTCGAGCGAGAACGCCTGGCTGCGCGCTTCGCGGGCGTAGAACTCGCGGAAGTGATTGAGCAGCGTGGTTTTGTCTGCGCCCATTTCGCGCAGCGGCGGCACGGCGATGGAGAACACGGACAGCCGGTGGAACAGATCAGCACGAAAACGCCCGGCCTTGATTTCAGCGCGCAGGTCACGGTTGGTGGCGGCGACCACGCGGGCGTTGGAAAAACGCGGTTGGGTTTCGCCCACGCGCTGATACTCGCCGTTTTCCAGCACGCGCAGGAGCTTGGCCTGGAGTTCGAGCGGCAGTTCGCCGATTTCGTCGAGGAACAGCGTGCCGTTCTCGGCTTCTTCGAAATAGCCGGCGCGCGCGCTGGTCGCGCCGGTGAACGCGCCCTTGGCGTAGCCAAAAAGCGTGGGCTCGACCAGGGTGGGCGAGATGGCCGCGCAGTTGAGCGCGAGGTAGGGTTTGTTCGCGCGTGGCGACAAGTGATGCAGGCTGGAGGCAACCCGCTCTTTGCCGCTGCCGGATTCGCCTTCGATCAGCACTGGGAACGGCGCGGCGGCGTATTGCTTGATCTGCTCGCGTAGCTTGTCCATGGCCGGACTTTCGCCGACGATGCCGGAATCCTTGACCGGCGCGGGGGCTTTGTCGGCACTGCGCTCGGCGTCTTGCACCAGAAGCGCGTTGAACAGCAGCGATTTCAGACGTTCCGGCTCGCAGGGTTTGGCGACGAAATCGATCGCGCCGAGCGCGCGCGCGTGACGGGCGTTGGCCTCGTCGCTCTGACCTGAGAGCACCAGAATCTTGATGCTGGGCGAAATGCCGAGCAGGTCGGCGATGAGGGCAAAGCCTTCGTCGGGCTTGTGCGGCTGCGGGGGCAGGCCCAGGTCGACCAGGGCCAGTTGCGGGGGTTCGTCGAGTTGCATCATCAGGCTTTTGACCTGTGCACGCGACTCGGCGGCAGAAATTTCAAAGTCCTTGGACAGGACGTAGGTGAGGGTGTCGGAAATCAGGGGATCGTCGTCGACGATCAACAGGGTGGGCTTGCTGGTATGGGCCACTTGTCCTCCGTATTCTGGCGCCAGCGGCAAACCCGGTGGGGCTGAGCCGCGTGTGTCGTTTCTTCGACGATTGTGCCAGAGTGCCGGACAAAGTAAAACCTGCGCAAATGCCACGTCGGCGTGTCGCCGGGGCAGGGTGATCTCCCCGCCGGTTAGCCCTTGACGGGTTCGACCGAAACCCGAATCCAGCCTTCGCTGCGTTCGGTCGGGTTGCCGAGCGCAATATGCCGGTGTTCGCCTGCGATCCTGGCCAGAAACACCTTGCCGGGCGCGTAATTCACCGGGTCGAGGATGAGGTTGGTCTGGTTGTCGTCTTCCAGCCAGAGGCAGGCCTTGGGCAGGGTGGTGCCGCTGTTGTCCTGCCCGTTGACAGTGTAACCGGACGAGGAAACCACGTCGTAGAGCATGACCAGATGGGGTTGCATCGGCAGGGTCTCGATGCCGATGGAACTGGAGTCGTCATTCATCCGGGAAAGCCGGCGGATCACGCCGAGCTTCCATTCGGGCTCCCCCTGCGCCCTGAGCGCGAGCAGGGCCCCCACGCGCAGCCAGTCACGGTCGAGGGATTCGACGACAGCACCGTAGCCACACGCGCTTTCGTCCTGCATCACCCAGCGTTCCACATCGGTCGACACGCGCACCGCAGGCATCTGTAGCTGGGAATTGCGTTCCCGTGTTCGCTCGGTGACAAAACCATAGACCAGCACATCGTCAGCTTCGCTGTAATTGATGCCGGCAGCGTAGGGGGATACTGCTGGGGCAGCCGGGATAGTCGATTTGATCTGGCTGACAATGGTACTGAATCCCTGCGCCACGTCGACGAGACTCTTGGCCGACTTGCGCGCGGCGCGGCGCTGTTCACGTGACGATAGGGAGGACCAGTGATGCTGGAGATGGCCCAGCAGATCGATGCTTTCACTGGTGCGGGCGTCTTCGGTGAGCCCTAGCGCGGCCGGTGCGACACCTTCGCGCAGCGCTGTAAGGGTGTCGCTGAGTTTGTCGTAAAGGCTGGTGGTTGCCCAGTAGCGCATGGGCTTTTCACTGTTGGGTTTGCGGATACGGCGTGGGCCATGATCGGCCGAGAGATCGACGGAAAAGGTATGGCGTTCTATATCGGCGCGCGCATCGAGTGCGAGGTGGTTGTGCCACTGGCACAGCCAGCGGTCGAGAAGATCAAGCTGGCGCGGGTAGAGTGTCCCCGAGTTCGCGAGATTCAGCATCAGGATGTGCAGATAGGCCGATTCGCAGGTGCAGGGTTGTTCGCCCGGGTAGGCGGTTTGCTCGGTGCGTTGGAAGCTTTCGCTTTCTGCTACGCGATACAGGTTATGCAAACGTAGCCAGAGCTTTTCACCCGCGCCCAGGTAGCGTACGGCACGCCATTTGAGTAACTGGCCGAAGATGCGGATTGCACGCAGGGTGATCAGCGGAATCTGGCTTTCGTGCGGGGTTTTCCCCGAGCCACGCGCAAAGTTGAGCACAAAGGTGTGATAGCCACGCGCAATCTCCCAGTACAGGCCGTATACAGCATGCCAGAGCTGGCTCTCTACCGCGCGCGACATGCGGGGGTTGCGCAGATATTGCCGCACCAGGGTGTCCTGCAGGTCACGGGATTTTTCGTCGAGCAACATCAGCACGCCCAGTCGGTCTTTCGTGAGTTCTGACGAGTTTTCGTTGAAGCGACGGAGTTCTTCCAGAATGGTCTGCTGACACTTGAAAGCATCGCCAACCGGCAGGTTATCCAGCCAGCGCGAAGCCGCCTTCAAATTGGTGAGCGGGTCGTCGTCGCGCTTGCCAAGATTGGTCAGGCGGGCGATTCCCGAAGCGAACTTACCGGCCAGTGAGGTCATGTGTTTGCTATCGACAAAGGGGAGCTGAAATCAGTCCAGTGGACTCTTTACGGAGATATCAGCAAATACTATACCCATGCAGGGCCATGGACGCGGCCCGGTTCAACCGAGTCGCGATGCTACCCAGGCCTCAACGGAGGCCAGTGCAACCGGCAGGGCGGCCGCGTCGCTGCCGCCCGCCATGGCCATATCGGGCTTGCCACCGCCCTTGCCCCCCACCTGCTGGGCGACGGCGTTGACCAGCTCACCGGCTTTGATCCTGGCCGTCAGGTCCGGGGTGACGGCGGCGATCAGACTCACTTTGCCGTCGGCGACGGTGCCCAGCACCAGGGCGCAGGATTTCAGCTTGTCGCGCAGCTTGTCGGCAGTTTCGCGCAGGGTTTTGGCGTCGGCCCCGTCCAGCTTGGCGGCGAGTATCTTGTGGCCACCGATCTCGATGGCCTGTTGCAGGAGTTCGTCGCCCTGCGCGCTGGCGAGTCTGGATTTCAGACGGTCGAGCTCTTTTTCCAGCGCGCGGGTCGATTCGAGCAGCTGGGCCACGCGCTCGGCAGCCTCCAGCGGCGTGGCCTTGACCAGGCCGGCGATGGCACCCAGGTTTTTTTCGGTTTCGCCGAGGTAGGCGAGCACGCCATTTCCCGTAGTCGCCTCGACCCGGCGCACACCGGCCGCCACGCCGGATTCGGCGAGGATCTTGAACGCGCCGATGTCGCCGGTACGCGTCACGTGCGTTCCGCCGCAGAGTTCACGGCTGCTGCCGATGTCGAGCACGCGCACCTCGTCGCCGTATTTTTCGCCGAACAGCATCATCGCGCCGGTTTTCTGTGCCGATTCGATGTCCATCACCCGTGCCTGGGTTGCGGTGTTGGCAAGAATCTCGGCGTTGACGCGGCGCTCGACCTCGGCGATCTGTTCCGCCGTCATCGGGCTGGGCTGAACGAAGTCAAAGCGGGTCTTGTCCGCATCGACCAGCGAGCCTTTTTGCTGCACGTGCTCGCCGAGCACTTCGCGTAGGGCCTTGTGCATGAGGTGGGTGACGGAGTGGTTGCGCATGGTCGCAGCGCGGGTGGCTTCGTCCACCAACGCCCGTACCGCGTCGCCCACCTTGATCGCGCCGGTTTTGACGACGCCGTGATGGCCGAACACGGCGGCCTGGATTTTCTGCGTGTCTTCGACCCGGAACTGGCCGGCGCTGCCCGCGATCAGCCCCTGGTCGCCGACCTGACCGCCGGACTCGGCGTAGAACGGCGTGTGGTCGAGCACCACCACGCCGAGTTCGCCTTCGTTCAGCGCGTCCACCGCCGCGCCGTCGCGGTACAGCGCGAGCACGTTTGCATCGTGCGCGAGCTTGTCGTAACCGTGGAAGGCGGTCGCCGCACCCGCGTAATCCAGATTGCCGGCCATTTTGAACTTGCCGGCGGCGCGGGCCTGCGCCTTCTGGCGTGCCATTGCGGCGTCGAAGCCAGCGGTGTCCACGGCCACGTTCGCCTCGCGGCACACGTCGGCGGTAAGATCCAAGGGGAAACCATACGTGTCGTGCAGCTTGAACGCGAGCTCGCCGTCGAGCGCCTGGTCTTTCGCCAGCGCCTTCAACGCGCTGTCGAGGATGCCCATACCGTTTTCGATGGTCTCGAAGAAGCGTTCTTCTTCCTGCTTCAAGATATCCATCACGCGCGATTGCGCCTTGACCAGTTCCGGGTAGGCGTCGCCCATTTGCGCGGCGAGGTCGGGCACCATGCGGTGAAAGAACGCGCCACGCACGCCCAGTTTATAACCGTGGCGGATGGCGCGGCGGATGATGCGGCGCAGCACGTAGCCGCGCCCTTCGTTGCCGGGGATGACGCCGTCGACGATGAGGAAGGAGCACGCGCGGATGTGATCGGCGAGCACTTTGAGCGAATTGTTCGTCAGGTCATTCGTGTGCGTCTCGCGCGCGGCGGCGGTAATCAGCGCGGCGAACAGGTCGATTTCGTAGTTGGAATGCACGTGCTGCATCACCGCCGAAATCCGTTCCAGCCCCATGCCGGTGTCCACGCTCGGCTTGGGTAGCGGGTGCATCACGCCCGCGTCGTCGCGGTTGAACTGCATGAAGACGTTGTTCCAGATTTCGATGTAGCGGTCGCCGTCCTCGTCGGGTGAGCCGGGCGGGCCGCCCGCGACGTCGGGGCCGTGGTCGTAGAAGATTTCGGTGCACGGGCCGCACGGGCCGGTGTCGCCCATCGCCCAGAAGTTGTCGCTGGCGTAGCGCGCGCCCTTGTTGTCGCCGATGCGCACGATGCGCTCTTTTGGCACGCCGATGTCGTGGTGCCAGATGTCGTAGGCTTCGTCGTCTTCCGCGTAAACCGTTACCCAGAGTTTTTCGGTCGGCAATTCGAGCACCTGCGTGAGGTATTCCCACGCGTATTTGATCGCGTCCTGCTTGAAGTAGTCGCCAAAGCTGAAATTGCCCAGCATTTCGAAAAAGGTGTGGTGGCGCGCCGTGTAGCCGACGTTTTCCAGGTCGTTGTGTTTGCCGCCCGCGCGCACGCAGCGCTGCGACGACACCGCGCGGGTGTAGGCGCGCTTGTCCTGGCCGGTGAACACGTCCTTGAACTGCACCATGCCGGCGTTGGTGAAAAGCAGTGTCGGGTCGTTGCCCGGCACCAGCGGGCTGGACGCCACGACGGTGTGGCCCTTGGACGCGAAGAAGTCGAGGAAGCTCTGGCGGATGGCGCTGCTTTTCATGGTGTGAACGTGGGAATACGACAGACAAAGGCGCATTGTATCCGCTATGCGGGGTGCCTTGCAGGCGACGGGCGGGCAGCAAAAAGGGGCCGAAGCCCCTGGTTGCTGCGGGGTGTCGCGCAGGCGTCAGGAATAGCTGCCGTCGTAATCGGCGATGCCGGGGTTGTCCTTGCCGATGCCGACGATCTTGGGGGTGTTGAGTTTGACGCCCTTGATCGTTTTCTTGTCGCGCAGGTAGGACGCCACGACATCCCACACCGGCTCGCCCTGGACGCCTTCGCCGACGGGTGCCCAGCCGGCCACCTTGTAGACCTTGTCGGCTTCGACCGGCTTGCCCTTCAGCATCATGTCGCTGATGCGCTCGCCGATTTTCTTGTTGGGGCTGACGGTGTATTCGATGCCGCCGACGCGCACCATGTCGCCGCCCTGCTGGTAGTAGGGGTCTTCGTTGAAGAGGTTGTCGCAGACGTCTTCCATGATGGTCTTGATGGTGGCACCGGTCATTTCCGTAAGCGTGGTCTGCGGATAGGTGATGGCGGTCTGGTCCATCAGGCGCTCCATGGTGATGGGGTCGCCCGGCAACAGCGTGGTACCCCAGCGGAAGCCCGGCGAGAAGGCGGCGTCTGCACCCTTCACTTCCATCAGCGCGTCGACGATGACCTGGTCCCAGGTGCCGTTGAAGTTGCCGCGACGGTAGAGGAAGTCGTCGGTGACGGCGAGCGTCTCGTTGAGTTTGGCCTCATACGGCGCGCGCACGGTCTTGATGTAGGCCTCCATGTCCTTGTCGGCCGGCAGCAGGTTGGAGAACACCGGCAGCAGGCGGTACTTGTAGCTGACGACGCGCTTGCCCTTGACCTGGAAGTCCATGACGCCGAGGAACTTGCCGTTGGAGCCGGCGTTGGTGACGAGCGTGATGCCCTTGGCGTTCTTGACCTGCACCGGCTGCGGCACGCCGTCGTGGGTGTGACCGCCGAAAATGGCGTCGATGCCGGTGACGCGGCTGGCCATCTTGAGATCGACGTCCATGCCGTTGTGCGAGATGACGACGACAGCCTGCGCACCGTTGGCGCGGGCGTCGTCCACCCACTTTTGCATGCCGTCGTCGCGGATGCCGAAGCTCCAGTCGGGCACCATCCAGCGCGGGTTGGCGATGGGGGTGTAGGGGAAGGCCTGGCCAATGACGGCGATTTTCACGCCGTTCTGTTCCTTCATCACGTAGGGCTTGAACACCTGGTCGCCGAAGTCGTTGGTGACGACGTTTTGCGCGACGAAATCGACGTTGGCGTTCTTGAAATCCTTGTTGACGATTTCCATCACGCGTTCAGCACCGAAGGTCGATTCCCAGTGCGGCGTCATGATGTTCACGCCGAGCTTGATACAAGCATCGACCATGTCCTGCGCGTTGGTCCACAGCGAGGTGGCTGAACCCTGCCAGGTGTCGCCGCCGTCGAGCAGGAGCGCGCCCGGACGCTGCGCACGCATCTTGTCGACCAGGGTCTTCAGGTGAGCGAAGCCGCCGACCTTGCCGTAGACCTTGGCGGCTTCGACGAAATCGAGGTAGGTGAAGGCATGCGCTTCGGCGCTGCCAGGTTTGATGCCGTATTTCTTCAGCAGGTGCTGGCCGACGATGTGCGGCACCTTGCCGAGCGCCGAACCGACGCCCAGGTTAACGTTGGGCTCGCGGAACCAGATGGGCAGCAGTTGCGCATGGCAATCGGTGAAGTGCAGGAACGAGACGTTGCCGTGGCGGGGTACGTCGTAGAAATTGGCGGGAGCCTTGCCTGCCAGCGCAGACTTGCTGTCCAGTGCCATGCCAGAGGCGGCGGCGACAGCCAATAGTTGCAGGAATTCGCGGCGATTCATGTGCATGGAACTCTCCTCAAGTCAGTGGGGTGGTTTGTACCCAGATAATCCATTAGGCGGCGCTTCGCGCCTGCGCGGGTGCTTTGCGGGCATTTTTGCCGCTTGCTCGGCGTCAATGGAATAACCATTGCCTTCTCCCAAGTGACAAAACTGTCTCGCAAATCGCCTCGCCATCATCTCGCGTCCTAATGGATTATCTGGATTGAAGCGTTCGTTATTCTGGGTGTGTTGCTGGTTGCGGGTAAATAGTATCTCCGGTTCATGCGAATGGCATGAAGCACGCGCATGAAACGAAAAAGCCCGGTTGCCCGGGCTCTTTCTGGGGGGGTGCGGCGCTTACTTGCGGAACACCGAAGCCTTCATCGGCAGACCGTTGGACAGCGAGGAATGGAAGTATTCCAGGTTATTCATGGTCGCGCTGCCTTGCGCAGGCGGTACGGCACGAACCTGCTTGAAGCAGCCATCATAACGCTGTTGCAGGGTGACGAGGTTGTCACCGCCACGGAACACTGGCCAGTGGACAGCGTGGCCGACCGCAGGCGACAGGAGTTCCGAACGCAGGCGCACGCCGGCGTTCTGCACGTGGCAGGTCGCGCAGGCGAAGTTCAACTGGCCCTTGCGGCTGAAGAAGGTCTTCTTACCATCTTCATAGGCGGCCATGGCCTTGGGCCCCTCGACCTTGACGTTCATCAGCATGCCGTCAGACAGCGTGCGCATATAGGCCGTGAGCACGCCCATGGTCTTCATGTCGCTGACCTTATAGGCTTCTTCGCCGTTTGCAGTGCGGCAATCGTTGATTGCGTCCTGCAGGGTGACGACCTTGCCCTTGGTGTCGTCGAACATCGGGTAGTTGCCGGCGATCTGCTTGCCGCCGTTGGGCAGGCAATCAGCGTAGGTCTTACCGCTCTTCAGCGGGGTTTCCCACATCTTGCGGCCCTGTTCGACCACGGATTCGTAGGGCGGGAATTCCATGATCGCGTCATACTGGGCCTTGCTATCGGCGTCGAACGCCAGCGCACCGTAGACGTAGTCATCGAGCTTCACGTTGGGGTATTTGTTGGTGTAGTACTTGACGAACTCCTGACGGTCCTGCTCAGGGGTTGCGTGGGTCGAGACCGCACCGAGGGCCATGCCCAGACCGGTCAGTCCAGCCAGCAGTTTTGCAATGGTTTGTTGTTTCATGCCGTCCTCCAGAAACCTGATGAATAGAGCGAAGCGGGGCTTGCGCCCCGCTTCGCTCTTCGGTACTTAGCCGATAGTGGCTTCGGCGGTGTTCTTGTCGCCCTTGTTGTCGACCCAGTTGACGACAACCTTATCGCCAGCCTTGGCACCCTTGACCTTGAAGCCGAGGTAGGGGTTCTTGGAGATGCCGCCCGACATGCCGGACTTCAGCACAGTTGCGCCATTGATGCTGGCGGTCACTTCGGAGATGAAGTGTGCGGGGACCAGTTGACCGGTCTTGGCGTCTTTACGCTGGCCCGTTTCCATCGGGTGATTCATCAGGACTTTGACATCGGCAACATCGCCAGCCATGGTGGCGCGGATACGCATCGGTTCAGCCATTTGGCTTTCCTTTCCTAAAAATGTTCAGTTCGGTCTTAAAATGGATCAGCAGGGGAAGGGCTTAGCCGCCGCAACCACCGATGGTGACCTTGACTTCCTTGGCAGCGGTGTAGGACTTGCCGCCAGCGGTGACCACAGCACGGATCAGTGCGGTCTGGCCCATTTTGATGCGGGTGGACACGAAGCCCTGGGTGCCGCCGGATAGGTCGAAATCAGCCACCAGCGGGGTGGCGTTCTTCTCGGCGATCAGTGCGATTGCGGTGGTGCCGGCGATGCCACTGGTGATTTCAACCGGGACCACGGCACCGTTTTCAGCGATATCCGGAGCCTTGATGGTGATGTCCTTGGAGTCGGCCGGTGCGGACACGCCCATACCTTTCATGGCGTCGCCGACGTTCTTGGCTTCGAAGGCGCTGCGCGGTGCGCCAGCCAGGGCCTGGGTGGGTTTCAGCAGGCCGGCAGCTACGGCCACGGCCACGGTACCAGCGCCAGCAGCGCCTTTCAGTACGTTTCTACGAAGTGCATTCATTGGCATGTCTCCTTGCTTGAACAATAAAACGTTTGGTTTACAGACCGTAGACGAAATCGGTCACTTTATCGATTTCCTGTTCCGTCAACACGCCGTGCTTGCCGAAGGGAATCATCGAGCTCGATGGGTTGGCGGCGGTGGCATCCCAGATCTGGGCGCGCAGCTTGGCCTTGTCAGGGAAGCGGGCGCTCATGGCAATGAGGGGAGGGCCATACAGGCCGGTGGATTCTGCATCGGGCACGGTGGGCATGCCATGACAGGCGAGGCAGTTGCCCTTGGTGCGGTTGAATGCGATGTCCTTGCCGGTTTCTTCCTTTTTCGGCGCAGGGGTCTGGGCCAAGGCATTGGCCGAGAACACGGCGACGCCGAGGGCGCAGACGGCTGCAACCTGGTGCAACTTACGCATAGTCATCCTCCTAAGTATTAACATCTTGGTGAGGCGCGTGCTGCTTGGTGTTGCCGCACAGTTCGCGCTATCCAGTCACGGATGAGACGAAGCATAGAGGAATTAGTTTTTGGCGTGCAAGGCCGCACATGAATTTTTACGTGCAAATTGCAGGGTAAATTCCTACCAGCCGCGCCAATGCTGGGGCTGCGGGCTTGCAGTCAACTTTTGCGCTGGGCTTTTTCCTGCGCCTGCCACTCGCGTCGGCGCGCCTCTGCCGACGACAGGTCGTAGAAGCTGCCGTCGGCCGCGCGAATGCCCAACTCGATCTGCTGGATGGCGGCGACAAGGTTGCCGGCAAGAGCGGCGGCTTCGGCCTGGGCGCGGTGACTCAAGAGTTTGTGACCGAGCCGGGCGTGCGTTTGGGCGGCGAGCCGCCACAGCCGGCGGTCGGTGGGGGCCAGATCCAGGGCCTTGTCGAGTTGGGCCAGCGCGTCGGTTGACTGATCAGTTGCAAGCAGTGCCGTGATCAGGCCGTATCGCAGGGGTCTGACCCCGGGGTGTGCCAGGGTGGCAGCCTGATACCGTTGGACGGCCAGCGCGGGTTTTCCGGCAGCAAGGGCAACCTGGGCTGGCAGGCCAGCAAGTAGGGCATTGCTTTTGCCGGCGGCCAGCAGTTTCTGCGCAATGCTTTCGGCTTCGTCGAGCTGGCGCGCGCGCAACAAGGCGAGAGCCAGCCCGTAGCGGGCGGCAATTTCACTGCTGTAACGCCCGTCCTTCAGTGCTGCACGCGCAGCGGCCACTGCATCGGTCGCGTTGCCTTCACGGCTGCGCAAGCGGGCACGTATCAGCTGAAAATCCAGGCTGTCTGGAACCTGGTGGTAGGGCGTGGATTCGCTGCGCGCTTCCATGTCGGAAATACGTTCCGAGGTGAGTGGGTGGGTCCGCAGGTAGGCAGGGGCGCTGCTGTCATAGAAACGACTTGCGCGTTGTAGTCGATTGAAAAACCCGCTCATGCCGCGCGAGTCAAAGCCGGCCTGGGTCAGCATGTCGTAACCCAGACGATCTGCTTCGCGTTCAAAGTCGCGGCTGTAATTGAGTTGGTTTTGTACCGAGTAGGCCTGGGTGGTAGCGATGGCCGCACCGGCTACGTTGGGGTTGGAGCGTGAGGCCAGCAGGGCCAGGGCGAGCGCTGCCATCGTGGGCCAGTAGCTCTGGCTCTGGGCGGTGACCATGCGCGCGATGTGATCCTGCGTGACGTGCGCGATTTCGTGTGCGATGACGCCGGCAAATTCAGATTCGCTCTGCGCGGCCAGCAGGAGACCTGTGTGTACGCCGATGTTGCCACCCGGCAGGGCAAAGGCATTGATGCTGGGATCGTCCACGACAAAAAAGGTGAATTCACGATAGTTGCGGGTGCTGACCGAGACCAGTTTGTAGCCCAGTTGGTTGAGGTAGGTTTCGGTTTCGGGGTCGTCGAGGTAGCGGGGGTCGCCATAGACATCCTGAAGGATGGCGCGTCCCAGTGCCGCTTCATCTTGGTCGGAAAAATACTGGCGCGAAACTTCGCCCAGATCGGGCAGGTCGCTGGCATAAGCCGGTTGCAGGGCGAGTAGAAGGGCAAGCAGGGGGCGCAGCATCAGCGTAGGGTCGGCAGGCAAGGCATATCGTTTACGATGCGCGGATTTCAACAGGGTTCCGGAATATGAGCGAATTCACCCATTTCGATGAGTCGGGTCGGGCAGTCATGGTCGACGTGGCAAACAAGGCCGATACCCGCCGCGTGGCCGTGGCGCGTGGACGCATCCGCATGTTACCCGATACGCTGGCGCGCATTCTCGGGGGGCAGGCAGCCAAGGGCGATGTGCTCGGGGTGGCGCGTATCGCGGCGATTCAGGCAACCAAGCGCACCGCAGAACTGATTCCCCTGTGCCATCCCATTGCGCTGACGCGGGTTACGGTCGAGTTCGAGCCGGATGTGGGCGCGTCGGCTTTGTCCTGCACGGTGACGGCCGAAACGGTGGGAAAAACCGGGGTGGAGATGGAGGCGCTGACGGGGGCCTCGGTTGCGCTGCTCACGATCTACGATATGTGCAAGGCCGTCGATCGCGGCATGACGCTCGAATCCATTCAGCTAGTGGAAAAGCAGGGTGGCAAGTCGGGCCACTGGCAGGCGATCTGACGGCATGGTTACTTGCGTACGCTTGATTTGCGCGTGGCTGGGTAGCAGCATGCGGCGTCGACTGACGAGGGGCGGGGCAGGTCGATTGGGCGTGTTCTGGGCGGCGTGTCTCGCGGGCAGCGTGCAGGCGGCGATGCCGGATTACCAGGTCGAGTCAGCACAGGGCGAGCGCTTGCTGTTGTGGGTGAGTTCCGAGCGCGGTCGTGCCGAGCCCGAGGCGGTTGCGGCACGCAGGCTTGCGCAGCAGGGCGTTGCAGTCTGGTTGCTCGATGTGCCCAGCGCCTATTTTCTGCCGCAGTTGCCCAGCAGCATGGACAGGGTGTCGGTTGACGACATGGCTGACTGGCTGCGCCAGGCGCTGGGCGGCGGCAAGGCGGTGACGGTCTATGCCGTAGCGCGTGCGGCGGTTCCGATATTGCGTGCGGTCTCGCGTCTGGAGCCCGCCGAGCGCCGGCGATTGTGTCTGCTGCTGATGTATCCCAATCTGTATCAATCTGCCGATGCACTGGCCGACGCCAACTATCTGCAAACCGGACGGATCGAGGGGCTGTCGATCCGGCTGCTGCAACCCCGGCGTTCTGCGGCGACCCCCTGGCTGTCGGCCCAGGTTGCCCATCTGGCAAATCTTGGAGCCCGGGTGACGCCCGTGCTGCTGGAAAATCTGCGGGAGGGATTCTGGGCGCGTGAATCCCCCACCCCCTATGAAACCTTGCGCAGTCAACAGCTGGATACGCTGGTGCTGCAGGAATTGGAGGCGTGTCGATGAATAGCCGGATACTGGCGGCATGGTTAGCTTGGGGGCTCTGGATCATGGATCCGCTGGCGGCAGCCGGGTTGGAGGCACGCCCTGCGCAAGCCTCCCCGGCCTTGCAGGCGATGGACCTTGCCGGTCAGCCACGAACGCTGGCCGATTATCGCGGCAAGGTTGTGCTGCTCAATTTCTGGGCAAGCTGGTGTCCGCCGTGCCGGCGCGAAATGCCGTCCATGGAGCGCCTGCGCCTGGCCATGCGGGGCCGCCCGCTGGAGATCGTGGCGCTGGACAGCGCCGAGCCGGAGGAAGATGTCCTGGGGTTTCTCGCCACCATGCAACTGGGGTTTCCCATCCTGCTCGACCCGGAGGGGGTGAATACCCGTCGCTGGAAGGTCTATGCCCTGCCGACCACCTTTTTGCTCGACGCGGAAGGGCGCATCCGCTTTGTCCTCAAAGGCGGGGCCGAGTGGGATGAAGGGGACGCGCGCGCTGCGGTCGAGGGCTTGCTGAATGAACTTGAGACAGGCAAGCCCAGCCTTTAACCGTATGAATCATAAGGAATAGGATTAGGCTGATTTATCGGGCAATCAGCCTAATTGGCTTGCGCACTCGGCAGAGGTGAGTGCAAAATAGTCAAATATTCGAAACATTTAATATTGCATAGTCAGTCTATGTGCGCGACGCGTCAGCGTCGTACGCCCGGTGGGCTCCAAACAATCGTTTAAGTCAGTGCCTCGCGGTCGATGTCCGGGCCGCGCGGGACAATTTTGAATCCGATAATCGAATGAACGCCAGAATCAAAACCGAAAACCACGACAAGCAGGAAATCAAATACACCACCTGCTATATGTGTGCGTGCCGCTGCGGCATCAAGGTCACGCTTGAAGACAACAAGGTGCGCTTCATTCAGGGCAACCGCAATCATCCGACCAACCAGGGCGTGCTCTGCGCCAAGGGTTCGGCGGGCATCATGAAGCAGTATTCGACCGCCAAGCTTACCCAGCCCTTGCTGCGCAAGCCGGGTACCGAGCGGGGCGAAGGCATCTATGAAGCCATCTCCTGGGATCAGGCGCTGGACATGTTGACCGACCGCCTGGAAGAAATACGTGCCACCGACCCGGCCAAGCTCGCTTATTTCACCGGCCGCGATCAGATGCAAGCGCTCACCGGCCTGTGGGCGCAGCAGTTTGGCACGCCAAACTGGGCGGCGCACGGCGGGTTCTGCTCGGTGAACATGGCGGCAGCGGGCTTGTACACCATCGGCTTCTCGTTCTGGGAATTTGGCGCGCCGGATTGGGATTACGCCAAGTACTTCATCATGTGGGGCGTGGCCGAAGACCACAGTTCCAACCCGATCAAGATCGGCCTGGAAAAGCTCAAGCGTCGCGGCGGCAAGTTCGTTACCGTCAACCCGGTGCGTACCGGCTACTCGGCGATCGCCGACGAATGGCTGCCGATCAAGCCCGGCATGGACGGCCTCTTGGCGATGGCTATGGTGCACGTGCTGCTCAAGCACGAGCAGTTCGATTACGAATTCCTCGTCAAATACACCAACGCCTCCTGGCTGGTAGTGCAGACGCCGGGTCAGGTGGGGGACGGCCTGTTCCTGCGCGATGAAAACAACCACCCGCTGATCTGGGATATCGAGAAGGAAGCCTTCAAGAACGGCGAAGACGGCGACATTGCGCCCGCCCTGTTCGGTGAGTACGTGGCCCCGGATGGCCGCCGCGTGAAAACCGTGTTTTCGCTCATGGCCGAGCGCTACCTGGACAGCCGGTATTCACCTGAAAACGTGGCGCTGGAAGTGGGCCTGCCGGCGGAAACCATCGAACGCATTGCGCTGGAGATGGCGCACGTGGCGTTCAAGGAAACCGTCGAACTGCCCATCGAGTGGACCGACGTCTGGGGCCGCAAGCACGACAAGGTGGTGGGCCGTCCGGTTGCCTTCTACGCCATGCGTGGCATCGCGGCGCACTCCAACGGCTTCCACGCCTGTCGTGCGGTGCACTTCATCCAGATGCTGCTCGGTGCGCTGGACAGTCCCGGTAACTTCCGCGCGCGCGCGCCGTACCCCAAGCCCATTCCGCCGCACCAGCTGCCGGAAAACAACCTCGACATCATCAACGCGCCGAACACGCCTTTGAGCCGTCCGCCGCTGGGTTTCCCGACCAAGCCGGAAGATTTGGTGATCGACGAATTCGGCAACCCGGTGCGCATCGACAAGGCGTATTCGTGGGAAGTGCCGATTGCCTCGCACGGCATGATGCACATGGTCATCACCAACGCGTGCAACCATGATCCCTACGCCATCGACACCATGATCCTGTTCATGGCGAACATGGCGTGGAACTCGACCATGAACACCAAGAATGTGCAGGACATGCTGCGCATGAAGGATCCGGAGGAACCCGGCGAATACAAGATTCCCTTCCTCGTGGTCATCGACGCTTTCCATTCGGAGATGACCAACTTCGCCGACCTGATCCTGCCCGACACGACGTATCTGGAGCGTTACGACACGATTTCGCTGCTGGACCGCCCGATTTCCGAGCCGGACGCGGCGGCGGACGCGATTCGTCACCCGCTGGTCACGCCCGACCGCGACGTGCGCCCGTGGCAGGAAGTCATGGTCGAACTCGCTTCGCGCCTGAAATTCCCGGCCTTCACCAAGCCTGACGGCACGCGCAAGTTCACCGGCTACAAAGACTTCATCGTCAACTTCGAGCGCTCGCCCGGCATCGGTTTCCTCGCCGGCTATCGCGGCGTGGACGGCAGCAAGTCGCTCAAAGGCGAGCCGAACCCCAAGCAGTGGGAGGCGTACATCGAGAACCAGTCGTTCTTCGCCCACCACTGGCCGGAAAACCAGAAGTACATGCGCTACGCCAACAAGGACTATCTGGATGTGGCGGCAGATGCGGGCTTCGTCGGCAAGGTCGAGCCCATCATCATGCAGTTCTATTCCGAGCCGCTGCAGAAATTCCGCCTGGCCGGCATGGGGCTGTACAACGGCCCGCAGCCGAACAACCAGGTTGATCGCGAGCGGCTGGTCAAGTATTTCGACCCGCTGCCCATGTGGTACGAACCGCTGGAACAGCAGCGCACGGACGCGAACGAATATCCCTTCTTCGCGCTCACCCAGCGCCCGATGTTCATGTACCACTCGTGGGACTCGCAGAACGTCTGGCTGCGCCAGATCATGGCGCAGAACTACCTCTACATGAACGCCGGCAAAGCCAAGTCCATGGGCATCGAGGACTTCGACTGGGTGTGGGTCGAGTCGCACAACGGCAAGATCCGCTGCCAGGTGAAAACCATGGAAGGCACGCAGGAAGATACGGTCTGGACCTGGAATGCCATCGGCAAGCAGAAAGGTGCGTGGGGGCTGAAGGAAAACGCGTCGGAAGCGACCAAGGGCTTCTTGCTGAACCACCTGATTTCGGAACTCTTGCCCGAGAAGTCCGGTGAGCGCCGCGTCACCAACTCCGACCCGATCACCGGTCAGGCAGCGTGGTTCGACCTGCGCGTGAAAATCAGCAAGGCCGCGCCGGGCGAAACCGGCTCGTGGCCCCAGTTCGACGCACTGAAGCCTTTCCCGGGCGACGAGCGCTACGAACGTCCGAACGTGTTGCGTTATGACGCGCGCACGCACGAAAAGAATTAAGCGACAGCATCCAGTACCAACGACAAGATACAAAGCGAGTCAATCATGAGATTAGGTTTGGTCATCGACCTGGACGTGTGCGTGGGCTGCCATGCCTGCGCCATCGCCTGCAAACAGTGGAACGCGTCGGGCACCATCGGCCCGCTGTCGGACTACCAGCCCTATGGTGCGGAGCCGTCGGGCGTGTGGTTCAACCGGATACGTCATTACGAAATGGACGAGTATCCGCACAACAAGACCGTCAACTTCCCCATGTCGTGCAACCACTGCGAGGACGCCGATTGCGTCACCGTATGCCCGACCGGTGCGTCGTACAAGCGCGCGGAAGACGGCATCGTGCTGGTCGATCAGGACAAGTGCATGGGGTGCAACTATTGCTCGTGGGCTTGCCCGTACGGTGCGCGCGAACTCGACCGTAGCTCCGGCACCATGAAGAAATGCACCCTCTGCGTGGACCGAATCTACGACGAAAAGCTGGCCGTGGAAGACCGTCAGCCTTCGTGCGTGCTCACCTGCCCGGCGCACGCGCGCTGGTTCGGCGACTTCGACGATCCGGATTCGCAAGTGTCGCGCATCACCCGTGAGCGCGGAGGCTTCGGCCTCATGCCGGAACTCGGCTACAACCCGACCAACCAGTACCTGCCGCCGCGCCGCAAGCCGGTGATCGAGGTCAACACCCAGCCCAAGGGCGGGTTGAAGGAAAGCATCAAACAGTTCGCAAACAAGCTGGTGCGCCGCTGAGCGGTTGCACCCGGTCCGAACGGATCACGCCGGGGGGTGGCCCCGGCACGGTGTCGGGCAATTAATCTAGGAATCAGTATGCATCCCGCATTCTCTGTCATCTTTTTCACGGTCGCGTCAGGTGCAGGCTTTGGCCTGTTTTCCCTGCTGTTCATTGCCGATACCTTCAAGCTGGGAGGCGGGTTCAGCCAGGATCAGCTGGTTGCGGGAGGCTTGATGTCGCTGGGCCTCATCATTTTCGGCCTGCTGTCATCGACCTTCCACCTGGCCAACCCCAAGAATGCCTGGCGGGCGTTTTCCCGCTTTCGCACCTCGTGGCTGTCGCGCGAAGGTGTCTTTGCTGTTGCCTTCATGCCGCTCGCACTGATTTATCTGGCAAGCATCATGTTCGAAGCGCCACTGTGGCTGCGTGAATCCACCGGCTTGCTGGCGGCGGTGCTAGCGTGGATCACCGTGTTTTCGACCGGAATGATCTACGCTTGCCTGAAAACCATCCGCCAGTGGAATACCCCACTGGTGCCGGCCAATTACCTGGCGTTGGGGTATTCGAGCGGCAGCCTGCTGTTGCTGCTGGGGGCAGTGATAGCCGGGCTCGATACCACGCCCTACATCGCCATGTCGGCCCTGATCGTGTCGATCGCCGCCGTACTCAAGGCAATCTATTACTTCTGGATTCGCGACCCGGGCCTGTCACCCACGATCAATACCGCCACCGGCCTGACGCGCGCCAAGGTCAAGCTCCTCGATACCGGCCACACCCATGGAACCTTCCTCACCCAGGAATTCGGCTATCAACTGGCACGCAGCCAGGCCAGCCTGCTCAAAGTCCTGGTGTTCGTCATCGGGTTCGGCTTGCCGGGCCTGATGCTGGTCTGGGTATTCAACGCTCAGGGCGGGCAAGCGCTGGCGCTGGTCGCTGCGGTCGCGGGCTTGCTGGGCGCGGCCATGGAACGCTGGCTGTTTTTTGCCGAGGCGCGCCACGTCGTGAACCTCTATCACGGGGCACAGCGCTGCTGAACAGGCTTCGCTCCCAGCGCTTGCTGGCATGTGGGGCGGGTTTGAGGTATATTAGATAATTCTAATTGATCCTCTTGCGACAGGAGCATTACAACTATGTTTGGATTGTCTGGTTACAAGGAAATTGATCCGGCCTATGTGCTGGAGCTTGCCACCAAAGGCGCGCACCTGATCGACGTGAGAACGGATGCGGAAGTGGCCCAGGGTCTCATCGACGGTGCAATTCATATTCCCCTGCACCTTTTGCCCCTGCGGGCTGCCGACATTCCGCAGGACAAGCCTGTGGTGATCTACTGCCGCTCGGGTGCCCGTTCGGCGCAAGCCTGTGCCTTCATGGCAGCCAAAGGCTACGGCAACATGCACAACCTGGCAGGCGGCATCATGGCCTGGGCCCGCTCGGGTAATGCACTCGCCCTGCCGCGCTGAAACAAGCATAAAGAAAGCTGATTGCCATGGTAAATTTGGTTGCAATGCCATGGCTTCTGGTTTAAGGTACGGCAGCATTTTTTCGTACTTGCCGATTTTGTTTAGGAGAACAACATGAACTTCGATAAAGAACTCGACGCCCGTGGTCTGAACTGCCCCCTGCCCATCCTGCGTGCCAAAAAAGCCCTTGCAGAAGTGGGTAGCGGCCAGGTCCTGAAAATCCTCTCGACCGACCCGGGTTCGGTCAAGGATTTCGCCGCATTCGCCAAGCAGACCGGCAACGAGCTGCTGTCCACCGCCGAAGCGGGCGGCGAATTCACCTTCTTCATGAAGAAGAAGTAAGCAAGCAAACTAAACGAGCGCCGTCTGTTCAAACGAACACACGGCGCTGTTTTTTTAACCGGAACAGGAGAGACAGAGCATGGATACCAAAAAAATGGCCATCATTGCTACCAAGGGCACACTGGATTGGGCTTATCCCCCCTTCATCCTGGCGTCCACTGCGGCAGCACTGGGGTACGAAACCCAGATTTTCTTCACCTTCTATGGCCTCCAGCTCGTCCGCAAAGACCTGTCCGGCCTGAAGGTCAGCCCGCTGGGCAACCCCGGCATGCCGATGAAAATGCCCTTCGGCCCCAAGTGGTTCAAGAGCATCAACTGGAACATGCCCAACGCCATCCAGTCCCTGGTGCCCGGTTATGAAAACGTGGCCACCAGCCTGATGAAAATGACCATCGCCAACAACGGCGTCGCCACCATCCCGGATCTGCGTGGTCTGTGTCAGGAGGCTGAAGTCAAATTCCTCGCCTGCCAGATGACGGTTGAACTGTTCGGCTTTGAGCATTCTGACTTCATCGATGGCCTGGAATACGGCGGTGCTGCAACTTTCTTTGAATTTGCAGGCGAGACGGATATCTGCCTGTTCATTTAAGGGCAACGTAAGTAAATGAAATGAGCCGGGATTTTCCCGGCTCATTTTTTTGTGTGTTTTTCGCGCCACAAGTGTTGTGGTTTTTTTCTGCCATTGTCAGTGACAACTTGTCGGTGATGCACTCGAAGCGTAGCCTGCTGTCAGGTCATCAAATAAACCTATAACTGTTTTCATCTAGAGGAGTTGGGAAATGAAATTGTCCAAAATTTTCATCGGGCTGGCGTTGGCCGGCGTGGCGGGTAGCGCGTTTGCGACGAATGGCTATTTCTCGCATGGTTATGGCATGAAAGCCAAGGGGATGGGCGGAGCGGCAACGGCAACGGCTAGTGATGCATTTGGTGGTGCCAATAACCCAGCAAGCATGGCTTTTGTTGGCGACCGTATAGATTTGGGGGCTGATTTGTTTAGCCCTCGTCGTGAGGCAAGCAGGACCGGTTCCGGTGGGTTTTTTGATGGTGCGGCCGACAGCGACAGCAATTATTTCTTGGTGCCTGAATTCGGGCTTTCGAAGCAGATTTCGGGTAATGCAGCAGTAGGCATCACTGTTTACGGAAACGGTGGCATGAATTCTGATTATCCTGGCGGACAGATTCCGGCGGGTAATTGCGCTGGTTTCGGTAACGCAGGGCCGGGTAACCTGATGTGTGGCTCGGGTTCTTTAGGCGTCGATTTGATGCAGCTGGTGATTGCACCTACTGCTGCTTACAAACTGAATGCAGATCACGCAATCGGTATTTCACCGCTGATTGGTTTTCAGCGTTTCCGCCTAGAAGGGTTGCAACCTTTTGCCGCATTCTCTACATCCGGGGCTAATGTCTCAAATAAAGGGTATGACAAAGCCTTTGGCTACGGCGTCCGCGTTGGCTACCAGGGCAAGGTAACACCCACCTTGCGCATTGGGGCGGCATATGCCAGCAAAATGGATTTTGAAGAGTTCGACAAATATCGTGGTCTGTTTGCCGAAGCTGGGGATTTCGACATTCCTGAAAACTACAATCTGGGCCTTGCTTGGCAGGCAGATCCCAAGTTGTTGATCGCCCTGGATTATCAGCGTATCAATTACAGCAAGGTCGATTCGATCGCGAATTCTGGAGCCAATCTCGCCTTGTGTGCCGGAGGTAGCTCGGCACACTGCCTGGGCGGCCCTCTTGGGGCCGGGTTTGGCTGGGACGATGTCAATGTCTGGAAACTGGGTGTCGAGTACAAATATAGCCAAGCCCTGACATTGCGAGCTGGTTATAACCATGGTGACAACCCGATCAAATCCAGCGAAGTAACGTTCAATATCCTGGCACCCGGGGTTGTGCAAGATCATGTCACGCTGGGCATGACTTATGTTCTGGCCAGTGGCAACGAACTGAGCGTCAGCTACATGCATGCTTTTGAAAATGATGTGACCGGTACTTCCTTGTTGACGAGCTTTGGTGCGCCGGCCACGACGACTGAAACCATCAAGATGTACCAAAATGCACTGGGTATTGCATATAGCTGGAAAATGTAATCCCTCTCTTGTAGGCATTAAATTAAAAAGCCCCGCGTTTGCGGGGCTTTTTTGTGGGTCACACCACGCCTGCGGGGTGCGGACACAATATTCAAGCCAGCCGTGCATGCTGCGTGCGCAGTTTCTCCAGCATGGTTCCAAAATCTGCAAGGCGCGCGCGCTCTTGCTCGACCACCGCTGCCGGCGCGCGGGCGACGAAACTCTCGTTGCCGAGCTTGCCTTCGGCCTTTTTGATCTCGCCCGAGATGCGCTCGATTTCCTTGGCCAGCCGCGCGCGTTCGGCGTCGCGGTCGATTTCGACCACCAGCATCAGGCGCATGTCGCCGACCAGTGCCACCGGCGCGTCGGCGTCTTCGAGTTTGGCGACTGCTGAAACCTCGGAGAGTTTGCCCAAGAGTTTGATGTACGGCGCGAGTGCGCCGATCAAGGCCGCGTCGCCTTCAACGATGAGCGGCACGCGCAGTGCGGGCGAGAGGTTCATTTCGCTGCGCAGCGTGCGGCAGGCGCTGACCAGTTCCTTGAGCGTGGCGATGCGCGCGTTCGCATCCGCTGCGTCGGCGAAGTCGCTACGCACGGGGTAGGGCGCGAGCATGATGCTTGTTCCGCCCGCACCGGCCAGCGGCGCGACCTTGGCCCATAGTTCTTCGGTGATGAAGGGAATCACCGGGTGGGCGAGCCGCAGCGTGGCTTCGAGCACGCGGGCGAGCGTGTGGCGCGTGGCGCGCTGTTGCGCCGGGCTGCTGGCATCGCTTAATTGCACTTTGGCGAGTTCGAGGTACCAGTCGCAGAACTCGTCCCAGACGAATTCGTAGACGGCGCGCGCAACCTGATCGAAGCGGTACGCGGCGTAGGCGTCGCGCACCTCGTTCACGGCCTGGCCCAGTCGCGTGACAATCCAGCGGTCGGCGTCGGAATATTCCAGCGAAGACGTCGCATCCAGCCCGCAGTCGTGGCCTTCCAGATTCATCAGCGTGAAGCGCGTCGCGTTCCACAGTTTGTTGCAGAAGTTACGGTAGCCCTCGCAGCGTTGCAGGTCGAACTTGATGTCGCGGCCGTGGGTGGCGAGGCTGGCGAAGGTGAAACGTAGGGCATCCGTGCCGAACGCGGCGATGCCTTCGGGAAATTCCTTACGGGTGCGTTTTTCAATGCCCGGGGCTTTCTTCGGATCCATGAGGCCCGTAGTGCGCTTGGCGACCAGCGCGTCGATGCCGATGCCGTCGATGAGGTCGATCGGGTCAAGGACATTCCCCTTGGACTTGCTCATTTTCTGGCCTTCGGAGTCGCGCACGAGGCCCGTCACGTACACCTCGCGGAACGGCACGCGGCCGGTGAAATGCCGCGTCATCATCACCATGCGCGCGACCCAGAAGAAGATGATGTCGAAGCCGGTGACGAGCACGGCGGTCGGCAGATAGCGTTCGAGTTCGGGCGTCTGCGCAGGCCAGCCGAGGGTGGAGAACGGCCATAGCGCGGAAGAAAACCAGGTGTCGAGCACGTCGTTGTCCTGCGTCAACGCGCGGCCTCCCGCTTGCTTGACGGCTTCGGCTTCGGTGGCGGCGACGTAGAAATTGCCGTCCTCGTCGTACCACGCCGGGATGCGGTGGCCCCACCACAACTGCCGCGAAATGCACCAGTCCTGGATGTTTTCCAGCCATTGGCGGTAGGTCGTCGTCCAGTTTTCCGGAACGAATTTCAGCTCGCCCGAATCGACCACCGCGAGCCCGTCGCGGGCGAAGCCTTCCATGCTCATGAACCACTGGTCGGTGAGCATGGGTTCGATCACGGCGTGGGTGCGGTCGCCGCGCGGGATCATGAGTTTGTGCGGTTTGGCCGAAACGAGGAGACCTTTAGCTTGCAGTTCGTCGAGCAGTTTTTGCCGCGCGACGTAGCGGTCGAGTCCCTGATATTCGGCCGGGCACACGTCGTTCATCTTTGCGTCCAGCGTGAACACGTTGATCGCTACGAGCTTGTGGCGTTGCCCCACCTGGTAATCGTTGAAGTCGTGCGCAGGCGTGATTTTCACCACGCCGGTGCCGAATGCCTGATCGACGTAGTCGTCGGCGATGACCGGAATCGAGCGTTCGGCAATCGGCAGGCGCACGGTCTTGCCGACCAGATGCGCGTAGCGTTCGTCTGCCGGGTTGACCGCGACGGCGACGTCGCCGAGCAGGGTTTCCGGGCGGGTGGTGGCGACGGTCAGAAACCCGCTGCCGTCTTCCAGCGGGTAATGGATTTCCCAGATGAAACCGTCTTCTTCGGTCGCCACGACTTCGAGGTCGGACACGGCGGTGCCCAGCACCGGGTCCCAGTTCACCAGCCGTTTGCCGCGATAGATCAAGCCTTCCTTGTACAGCCGAACGAAGACTTCGGTGACCGCCGTCGACAGCCCCGCGTCCATGGTGAAGCGCTCACGGCTCCAGTCGGGGCTGGTGCCGAGCCGGCGCATCTGCCGGGTGATGGTCGAGCCGGAATGCTCTTTCCATTCCCAGACTTTCTCCAGGAATTTTTCGCGGCCGAGGTCGTGGCGCGAGATCTTCTGCGCGTCGAGCTGGCGTTCCACCACGATCTGCGTGGCGATGCCGGCGTGGTCGGTGCCGGGTTGCCACAGCGTGTTGTCGCCGTCCATGCGGTGGAAGCGCGTCAACGCGTCCATCAAAGTATGTTGAAACGCGTGGCCCATGTGCAGCGTGCCGGTGACGTTGGGCGGGGGCAGCAGTATGCAGTAATTGCCGGGGGCGCTGTCCGCCATCCCGGCTTTGAAATACCCCGAATCTTCCCAGTGCGCGTACCAGCGCTTTTCAATGTCGGCAGGTTCGAAGGATTTGGCGAGTTCCATGGGGTGGGCAGGCAAGGCAAAGGCGCAATTATCCCAGAAGGCCGGGGCTGGGCGAACCCGGGCAGGGGGTGAGGCTAGTTTCGGGGTGGCGCGGGGGTGTCGCCGAGGATTTCGCGCAGCCTGGTTTCAAGCTCGATGCTGAACGACGCGATGGCCTGGTCGAGGCGCTGCTGCAGATCGAGCGCGAGCTGCTGTTTCAGGTCGGCGTGCATCTGGGTTACCAGCGCCTGTAACAGCGGGGCGATCGTGTCTGCAGGATGCGGATCGGGGCGCGTTGTCGCGGCTTCTCCGGATGGCGTTTGCGGGAGCACGGTGTCGCTCGTGGCGGGGGCTGGATCGGCTGCAACCGGCGGGGGAACGGCACCGCGCTCGATCACCTGGGTCAGCACCGGTAACCAGGCCGGCGGCGCGGTTTCGGGAGGCGGATGCGGCGCATCGACAATCGGATCGGGTTCGGCGCGATGCTTTTTGAGCAAGGCATCCATCTTGGAAAACAGCGGGTTGTCGTCGCTCATGTTTGGCGGGCCGATTCGCGCAGATCGTGCGTGGTCAACGCGTAGCCCCGCGTCTGGTAGAAGCGGTAGCGTGTCCGTCCACGTTCGCGGCTGGCGTCGTCCTGGCCGATGATTTCGACCAGGCGTTCAAAACGGGCAAACGCCGGCGGCTGCGCGGTGTCGAGATTGATCATCACGTCGGCCGATGCGAGCGCGTCCACGTTCGAGCCGATGAGCACCGGGGTTTCGCCGGCGAGTGCATCGGTGTCACGGCAGTGCGGCACAAAACCCAGTGCCGGCGTGGTCCACAGCAGCCGGTCGATGGCGTCTGCCGTGGCCGGGTCGGGGGCGTGAATCATCACCCGCTTGCCCTGGGCGTGCGCTTTGCTCGCAACGCGCCGGGCTACATCCAGCGGATCTTCGGCAAAGGTGTAGAACAGGATTTCAGTCACGACGGCCCGCTTATTTTTGCGTGCGATTGATGAGGAAATGCACCAGCAGAGAAACGGGGCGGCCGGTCGATCCCTTGTCGCGGCCGCCCTTGTAGGCGGTTCCCGCGATATCGAGGTGCGCCCAGTGGTATTTTTTGGCGAAGCGCGACAGGAAACACGCGGCCGTGATCGAGCCGCCCGGACGCCCGCCGATGTTGGCCATGTCGGCGAGGCTGCTTTTCAGTTGTTCCTGATAATCGTCCCACAGCGGCATCCGCCAGACGCGATCCCAGGCGTCGTCGGCGGCGTGTTCGATTTCGCGCGCCAGCGGGTCGTGATTCGCGAACAGCGCGCTGGGGTGTGCGCCGAGTGCGATGACGCAGGCACCGGTGAGCGTGGCCAGATCGACGACGGCATCCGGCTCGAAACGCTCGGCGTAGGTGAGGGCGTCGCACAGGATCAGGCGGCCTTCGGCGTCGGTGTTGAGGATTTCGATGGTCTGGCCCGACATCGAGGTGACGATGTCGCCCGGTTTGTTGGCGGCGGCATCCGGCATGTTTTCGCACGAGGGGACCAGGCCAACCACATTGAGCGGCAGTCCCAGTTCGCCGATGGCGCGGAACGCGCCGAGCACCGCGCCGCCACCGCTCATGTCGTAGTTCATCTCGTCCATGTCGGCCGCAGGCTTGAGCGAAATACCGCCGGCGTCGAAGGTGATCGCCTTGCCGACGAGCACCACCGGCTTGTCGCCCTTGTTGCCGCCTTCGTGTTTGAGCACGATGAAGCGCGGCGGCTTGTCGCTGCCCTTGCCAACCGACAGGAAGGAGCCCATGCCGAGTTTTTCGCAGGCGGCGTAATCAAGAATTTCACAGCCGAAGCGGTAGGTTTTGGCCAGCTTCTTCGCCTCGGCTGCCAGGTATTCCGGGGTGCAGATATTCGAGGGTGTGTTGCCCAGGTTCTTGGCCAAGCCGATGCCGTGCGCAATGGCAAGCCCCCGTGCCATGCCGATGTCGCCGAATTTGAGTTCGCCACGCCGCGACACCGCGAAGGTGACACGTTTCAACGGACGGCGCGGGTCGTTCGATTTGCTTTTCAGGCCGTCGAACCGATACAGGGTTTCGTGTGCGGCAATCACGGCCTGTTCGACGTTCCAGGTCACGTCGCGTTTCTTGACGGGTATTTCCGAGAGGGTGACGGTGGCTTCCATTGATCCCGTATCGCGCAAAGTGCGGATCGCGCAGCTGATGCCAGACCGATAGGCTTTTTCGTGGAAGTCCCGTTCCTTGCCCAGACCGATCAGCAGCACGCGATCAGCAAGGATGTTGGGGACCTTGTGCAGCAGCAGCGTGCTGCCGGCCTGACCATCCATGTCGCCACCCCGCAGGATGTCAGACAGGTAGCCATCGCTCGCGCGGTCGATGTCGATGGCAGGGGCGGAGAGCTTGCGGCTTTCGAACACGCCGACGACGACGCAGGCTGTGCGCTGCTTTTCGGGCGCTCCGCTTTTTATGCTAAATTCGATATCGATTTCCGGGTTTTCCATGTCTGTGCTCAAAAAAGTCGAATTACTTCGGTTCATGCGGTCGAACCTGAAGCCTGCCCCGATTATTGGCGCGGCAGTGGCGGAATGTCAAAACTCCCCTGAACGGCCGCTTTGCCGCGTGATCCCGGCATGATCCATCGTCGCGCCCTGAACCGCGAAATGGGGCTGACCACGGGCGCAGTGCTCATGGTACTGGTCGCCATTGCGCTGGTGGTGTTGTTCATCCGCCTGCTGGGCGATGTCGCGCGGGGTGAACTGGCCAACGAAGCGGTCTTTGCCTATCTCGGATTTTCCCTGCTGTATTTTTTGCCGGTATTGATGAGCATCGCGCTGTTTTCCGGCGTGCTGATGACGTTTGCGCGCATGTGGCGAGACAGCGAAATGGTCATCTGGTTCAACTCGGGCGTTTCGCTCACGCAGTGGCTGCGGCCGGTACTGGCGTTTACCGTGCCCTTCGCCGGCGTGATCCTGCTGCTGACGCTGGTGATCAACCCCTGGGTGCAAGCCAAAAAAAATGATTATCGGGACGAGATCAAGAGCCGGGGTGACAGCGGCATGGTGGTGCCGGGCATGTTCGCCGAAACGAATGGCGGCGAGCGGGTGTACTACGTCGATTCGCTGAATCCCCTGACCGGAGTGGTGCGCAACGTCTTCATGCAGTCGCGCCTGGACGGTGTGCTGGGGCTGGTGGTGGCGCGCGAGGGCAAATATACCCAGCTGGACGATGGCTCGCGCTATCTGGTTTTTCAGCAAGGCCGGCGTTACGAGGGCCAACCGGGGCAACTCGACTATCGGGTGGTCGAATTCGAGCGTTACTGGATGCGCATGGACCCAGTGGCAATCGGCAAGCGGGATCTGAGCTACCGGCAATTGCCGCTGGGTGAATTGGCCAAGGATGCCAGCCCGCGCGGACGGGCCGAGCTGTTGTGGCGTTTTTCGTTGCCGGTTTCCACGCTGGTGCTGGCCGCACTGGCCATTCCGCTGGGTTTTGTAAACGCGCGGGCGCGGCGCTCGTACGGTTTCCTGGTGGCCTTGCTGCTGTATTTCATTTACTACAACTTCATGTCGCTCTCACAGGCCTGGGTATTGCAGGCACGCCTGGATTTCTGGCTTGCGCTGTTCTTGCCGCATGGGGTGATGCTCGGCGTCACGGTTGTCTGGTTTGCCTTGCGCACCCGCGTGCGTCCCCTGCGCTGGAGGACGGCATGAGCCTGCTGGCGCGCTATCTGGGCGCGCAGGTGGTGGTGGCGTCCGGGTTTGTGCTGCTGGCGCTGCTGGCGCTGTTTGCGTTTTTTGATGTGATCCAGGAACTGGGCAGCGTCGGGCGCAACAACTATGGTCTGGGTCAGGCAGCGGTGGTGGTGGTGCTGAGCGTGCCGGGGCATCTGTATGAAATCCTGCCGATTGCCGCGCTGATCGGCACGCTGTTCGCGCTGTCCCGCCTGGTGGGGAATTCGGAATACGCGGTGATGCGGGTGTCGGGCTTGTCGAACTGGCGCATGGCGGCTTACTTTGGTGCCATCGGCGTGGTGTTTTCCCTGCTGGTGCTGGTGCTGGGCGAATACGTTTCACCCTGGTCGGAGCAAGCAGCGCAGCGCTACAAGCTGTCGGCCACGCGCTCGGTGGTGGCGCAGCAATTCCGCTCCGGGCTGTGGGTCAAGGATGGCACCAGCTTCATCAATGTGCGCGAGGTGATGCCCGACAACACCCTGCGCGGCATCGAGATCTACGGGTTTGACGCGGCCGGCCGGCTTGGCTGGATACGCGCTGCCGAAGAGGCCGGCTGGCTTGGCAACCAGACCTGGCGACTCGACAGGGTGACCGAGACGCACTTTGACCCTGACGGGATTCGTGCCACGCGCCGCCCGCAGCAATCCTGGCAGTCGGTGCTCACGCCCGACATACTCAGCGTGCTCCTGATCGCGCCGGAAAAAATGTCGGCGCGCACGCTCTGGCGTTATGTCGGCCACCTGAAGGCGAATGGCCAGAAAGCCGCGCGCTACGAACTGGCGTTGTGGACCAAGTTCATCAGCCCCTTCGTCATTCCGATCATGATGCTGATCGCGATGCCCTTTGCGATCCAGGGGCCGCGTGCCGGCGGCACCAGCCGCAAGATTTTTTACGGCATTCTGGCCGGGCTGGCGTTCCATTTGCTGAGCCGCTTGTTTGGTCATCTGGGCCTGCTCAACGACTGGCCGGCTGTCGCGGTGGCGAGCCTGCCGCTGCTGATTTTTCTGGCGGTGGCGCTGGCGGGCATACGATGGGTGGATCGGCGCTGACGCTCCCGGCGCGCGTGCAAGCCTGCCTGTGCGCGCAGGATCCGGCCGCCAAGGTCGCCTGTGTTGGGGCGCTGCGCAGAGACTGGCTGGCGGGCAAAGTACCGGCAGAAGACGAAATCCCCCGCGTCGGGGTCGCGGTGCCCGGACAACCCGCGCGGCCCGTGCTGGTCTCCCCGCACGAGGTGCCGCGCCGGCGCACCGATACCCTGGCCGGGCGGGCCGCGCTGACGCATGCGCTGGCGCACATCGAATTCAACGCCATCAATCTCGCGCTCGACGCCGCGCACCGGTTCGCGGGCATGCCGGAAGCCTACTACGATGACTGGCTGCGCGTGGCCGACGAAGAGGCGCTCCACTTCAGCCTCCTGGCCGAGCATTTGCACACGCTGGGTTACGTCTACGGCGATTTCCCCGCGCACAACGGCCTCTGGGATATGGCACTCAAGACCGCACACGATCCGCTGGTGCGCATGGCGCTGGTGCCGCGTGTGCTGGAGGCGCGCGGGCTGGACGCCACCCCGCTGATCGTGGCCAAGCTGCGCAGCGCGAACGATGCCCGTCTGATCGAGATTCTGGCGCTGATCGAGCGCGACGAAATCGGCCATGTCGCCATCGGGAACCGCTGGTACGCCGCGTTGTGCGCGCAGCGCGGCGTTGAACCCGTCGCCACGTTTCGCCGTCTGCTGGCCGACTACGATGCGCCGCCGCTACGGCCGCCGTTCAATCTGGACGCGCGTCGCCTCGCCGGTTTCGGGGACGACGAGCTGGCTTGGCTGGCGAGCCTGTAGCGCGCACCGGCTCAGAGACCGAGGGTGGTGGCGCTTACCTCGGATTGGGCGCGTTGCCACAGGGCGTCAAAATGCTGCACCAGGGGGCTGGCACGCCCGGTGTCGTCGGGATACAGAATGCCCTGTGAACTGGCCTTGTCGGCACGCAGCAACACCCCGCGCCGATCCGCCAGCACAAAGGCCTCGTCGGGGCGGGGGGCATCCGGGGGGGGCTGACGGATGCGCAGCACATGGCCAAAATCCCGCACCAGTTGCATCAGGCGCGGGTGTTGGCGTGCAACATGCTGCGTGTCGTCCAGCAGGCATTCGATCCGGCGCCCGCCCCCGGCCACGCACAGCGCGCGCAATGCAGCATGACGGCGGGCGTCGTCAAGCTGCCAGAAGTCCAGCGTGCGATCGTACAGACGCAGCTCACGCGGTGCGCCGGCCAGCAGCGTATCGAACGCCGCGCGGCAGGCTGACGGGGTGTCACACGAAATGGATAGAAGTGCGCTGTCGCTCATGGTTCGGCAATCTCCAGCCAGCCTGCTTCATACCAATCATAGAACCTGTCGAGCAGATCGGCTGGCAGCGGGGCAGGGAGCACGCGGTTGTCGGCGAGCTGTTGCAGGGCGGATTTGCTGGCCGGGTCTGATACGAAGGCTTCCCCATTGATATAGAAATGCGCGCCATGGAAGAGCAGGCGTGATCTGGGATCCAGCGCCACCCCGTGTTTTCCGGCGGCGCGCCGGAACCGGGCCGGCGTTTCGGGCGTTGCCGGCGGGTTGAAAAACACATTGGGTTTGGGCTCGGACAGGTACCGGCCTGCAAACGCTGCAATGTCGTGACGGTTCCATTGAATGCGGTCGATCATGGCGGCGATCTGTGCCAGCATGGCGCGGCCGATTTCCCCCGGATGCCTTTGCAGTTGCAGATCAGGGTCGGCATAGCGGCCATCCAGCGTGAGCGTATCCTGAAGATGCATGAGGAAGGCGTGGGCCAGCTCTTCGGCGGTGGGCGCGCGAAAACCGATCGAATAGGTCAGGCAGGCGTCTTCCGCCACGCCGTGGTGGGCTACATGAGGCGGCAGATACAGCATGTCGCCGGGGCCGAGCACCCATTCCGCCTCGGGCGTGAAGCGCCGCAGGATTTTCAGGGGCGCGTCGGGCAAGAGCGACAGATCCCGTTGCGTGCTGATCTGCCAGCGACGATGGCCTTGCCCCTGCAACAGGAACACGTCATAGGAATCGAAGTGCGGCCCCACGCTGCCGCCGGGCACGGCGTAGCTCACCATCAGATCGTCGAGTCTGGCGTGCGGGATGAAATCAAACCGCTTCAGCAGGGCGTCGGCCTCGGGCAGAAAATGATTGAGTGACTGCACCAGCAAGGTCCAGGCGGTTTTTGGCAGGCGCTTGAAATCGGCGGGCCTGAATGGGCCGTGATCGAGCTGCCAGTCGGTGCCGCTGCCCTGGATGAGGCGCGATTCGACTTCCTCGCGGCGCGCCAGTGACTGCATGTCGGCCGGGCTCAGCAAGCCGGTAAATCCCGGAATGGCGTTGTGGATGAGCAGGGGTTTCTTGTGCCAGTATTCGCGCAGGAAACGGGCGCGGGAGAGGCCTCCCAGAAGCGTGTTTTTCATCGAAACATTATAGATGGCGATGGCAGTACGATTGCCCTGTAGAATGCGCCCGAAAACAAGGACGGAACCGTCATGCTGAAAGCTGGAGAGCGCGCACCGGATTTCTCCAATCCGGACGCGGACATGCATATCGTCGAGTTGTCCGGGTTCAGGGACAAGATCGTGGTGCTCTATTTTTACGTGCGCGACGACACGCCCGGGTGCACGGTCGAGGCCATCGAGTTTTCCGAACTGGAAGGCGATTTTGCCAAGGCGGGTGCCGTGGTGCTGGGCGTGTCACGCGACGATTGCATCCGGCACGGCGAATTCCGCGACAAACACGGCATCAGCGTGCGATTGCTGGCCGACAAGGAACAAACCACCTGCGAGGCTTATGGTGTCTTGCAGGACAAGGAAGTGGACGGTGTCGTGCGTCGCAGCATGGTGCGGTCCACGTTTATCATCGACAAACAGGGCATCATCCGTCATGCCCTGTACGGCGTGTCCAGCCGCGGCCATGCGGCGGACGTGCTTCAACTGGTAAAGGAGCTCAAGTGAATATTGGCAAGGACACGGTCGTTACGCTGACCTACATCGTGCGCGATCTCGACGGCCGCATGCTCGAAGAAAGCGACGAGCCCGTGAGCTATCTGCACGGCGGCTACGACAATATTTTTCCCGCTGTGGAAGCCGCGCTCGAAGGCAAGACCGCAGGCGACGGGGCCGATCTCAAACTGCAACCGGTGGATGCCTTCGGTGAATACGACGAGCAGCTCGTCCGCATGGAAGCCCGTGATGCCTTCCCCGAAGGCCTGGAATTGGGAATGCAGTTCGTGGGCTCCCCGGTCGATGGCGGCGAAGAAATGCTCTACACCGTGACCGATATTGCCGACGACAAGGTCGTGGTCGATGGCAATCATCCCTATGCCGGCCAGGCCGTGCATTTCAAGTGCACCGTCACCGACGTGCGCGCCGCCACCCAGGACGAAGTGGCGCATCGCCATGCGCACGGTGCGCACGGTCACCAGCACTGATCCGGCACAAGCGGCGCGCGCTGTTAAAATGCCGCGCCATTGTCCTTTCATGACCGTTTGATGAAAACCACCTTCCTCGATTTCGAGCAGCCCATTGCCGAGCTCGAAGCCAAGATCGAAGAACTGCGCTTTGTGCAGGACGATTCCGCGCTGGATATTTCCGAGGAAATCCGTCGCCTGCAGAAAAAAAGCCAGACGCTCACCAAGGATATCTACGCCAAGCTCAACGCTTGGCAGGTTTCCCAGGTCGCGCGTCATCCGCAGCGGCCCTACACGCTCGATTACGTGCAGGGCCTGTTCACCGATTTTGCCGAACTGCATGGTGACCGCGCCTACGCCGACGATGCCGCCATCGTCGGCGGCATGGCGCGCTTCAACGGCGAGCCGGTGATGGTGATCGGCCACCAGAAGGGCCGTGACACCAAGGAAAAGATCGCGCGCAACTTTGGCATGCCGCGTCCCGAGGGCTACCGCAAGGCCTTGCGGCTGATGCGGCTGGCCGAGAAATTCCGCCTGCCGATTTTTACCTTCATCGACACACCCGGCGCGTATCCCGGCATCGGGGCCGAAGAGCGGGGTCAGTCCGAAGCCATTGCACGCAATCTCTACGTGATGGCCGAACTGAAAACTCCGGTGATCTGCACGGTGGTGGGAGAGGGCGGCTCCGGCGGCGCGCTGGCCATCGGCGTGGGCGATCGCACCCTCATCCTCCAGTATTCGACCTATTCAGTGATTTCGCCCGAAGGCTGCGCGTCCATTTTGTGGAAAAGCGCCGACAAGGCCTCGGTGGCTGCCGAAACGCTGGGGATTACGGCCGACCGCCTCAAGGCCAACGGCCTGGTCGACCGCATCATCGAAGAACCGCTCGGCGGCGCGCAGCGTGATTGGGACGCCATGTTCCAGTCCATGCGCCGCGCGCTCACCGACACCCTCGCCGAACTGCGCAAGCAGCCGCTCGACGACCTGCTGAACGCACGCTATCAACGTTTGCGGGCGTATGGCAGCTTCAAGGAATCTGCCGCCAAATAAAGCCGTCGAGGCGTGCGTGGCGGCGGTGCTCGCGCGCCACGTGCCGCCGGGCGCACGCGTGGTACTCGCCTACTCCGGCGGTCTGGATTCCAGCGTGCTGCTGCACTCTCTGGTTGCGCTCCGCAAGGGTGCCAATTTTCAGCTGAGCGCCGTACACATTCATCATGGTCTGTCGGCCAATGCCGATACCTGGGCCAAATTCTGCGCAGCGCAGTGTGCGGCCCACGGTGTCCCCCTGTTGGTCGAGCAGGTGCATTTGCGCCTCGATGACCCTGCCGGAATCGAGGCTGCTGCACGGCGAGCCCGCCATCAGGTATTCGCCGCGCTGGATGCCGATTTTTTGCTCACCGCGCACCACCAGGACGATCAGGCCGAAACCTTTCTCCTGCAAGCCTTGCGCGGTGCCGGGCCCAAGGGACTCGCCGCCATGGCGGAATGCCAGCATCCTCGTGGTTGGCAGCCCGTGCAGCTGCGTCCCTTGCTCGGCATGACTCGCGCACAATTGCAGGCGGCCGCTACTGCGCTGGATCTGAGCTGGGTCGAAGACGAAAGCAATGCATCGGAACGTTATCGGCGCAATGTGCTGCGGCGGCAGATCATGCCGCGCCTGGCCGAACATTTTCCCGGGAGTGCCAGCACGCTGGCCCGGGTGGCCGCGCATCAGGCCGAGGCGGCGGAACTTCTCGATGCCCTGGCAGCGATTGATGCAGCGGAACCTTTGGCCGACACCCCTGCGGGGCTGCGGCTCGACTGCGCCGCGCTCGCCACACTGCCGCCTGCGCGGGCGCGCAACCTGCTGCGGTTTTTCATCGCGCGTCACGGTGTCGTCCTGCCGGGCACGCGGCGGATCGAACAAGCCCTGCATCAACTGCTTACCGCCCGGCGCGACGCGCGCGTGCAGATCGAATTCGGTCATGCGGTGCTGTGGGGCTGGCGTGGTGGGGCCTACGTGGTGCCGGCCACACCCCTGCCGGCACCCGTCGTCTGGCAGGGCGAAACCCGGCTGCATTTGCCGGGGCTGGGTACCCTCGATTTCCAGCCAGTCATCGGACGCGGCCTGCGACAGGCCGCCTGCTTGCCGGGCCGCTTGGTGCTGGGGTGCCGGCAGGGCGGCGAACACATGCGTTTGTCGGCGGGCGGCCCGACCCGGAGTGTAAAAGGCTGTTTACAGGCCCGTGGTGTGCCGCCGTGGGTGCGCGCGCGCCTGCCGGTATTGCGCTGCGACGACGCCCCCGTGTGGGTCGAAGGACTGGGCTGCCATGCAGGATGGCTAGCGGGGCCGGGCGAGGCAGGCTGGGTTCCGCACTGGCAGCCGGCTTGAAAGCCGCCCGGTGCGGGGAGACAGGGTCCGGTCGGCGTGTTATTCTATGAGGCTGATTTTCATCGTTTTTTGTCCGTTAATTTCACCCTCTGGAGCATAGTCATGGCTGTTCAGCGCACCTTTTCCATCATCAAGCCCGACGCCGTCAAAAAGAACGTCGTCGGCAAGATTGTCAGCCGTTTCGAAACCAATGGCCTGAAGGTGGTCGCATCGCGGATGAAGCATCTGTCGCGTCAGGAAGCCGAAGGTTTTTACGCGGTGCACAAGGAACGTCCGTTCTTCAAGGATCTGGTCGAGTTCATGATCTCCGGCCCGGTTGTGCTGCAGGTGCTGGAAGGCGAAGACGCCATCGCCAAGAACCGTGCGCTGATGGGCGCGACCGACCCGAAGAAGGCCGAGCCGGGCACCATCCGCGCCGACTTCGCGGAGAGCATCGACGCCAACGCCGTGCACGGCTCCGACGCGCCGGAAACCGCTGCCATCGAGATCGCCTATTTTTTCCCCGCCTGCGAAGTCTACGCAGGCCGTTGATCCCCGGCGATGCCGCAGAATCTGCTCGATTACGATCTCGAAGGACTGACCGCCTGGTTCGCTGAACTGGGCGAAAAACCCTTTCGCGCCAAACAGGTGTTTCGCTGGATGCACCAGTCGGGCGTGACCGATTTTGCGCAGATGACGGACATCGCCAAATCGCTGCGCGAAAAACTCGCGGGCACGGCTGAAATCCGGGCACCGGGCATCAAGCTTGCCCACGCATCGGCCGACGGCACACGCAAATGGCTGTTCGATGTCGGCGTCGGTAACGGCATCGAGACCGTATTCATCCCGGAAGACGACCGCGGCACGCTCTGCGTCTCGTCGCAGGTTGGCTGTGCGCTCGAATGCACCTTCTGCTCGACCGGGCGGCAGGGCTTCAACCGCAATCTTTCCGTGGCCGAGATCGTCGGCCAGCTCTGGGTGGCGCAGCACAGCCTGAAAACCGAGGTCAACCGCACCACCGGGGCAATCGATCCGCGCCCCGTGTCTAACGTGGTGATGATGGGCATGGGCGAGCCGCTGGCCAACTTCGAGAACGTCGTCACGGCATTGCAGGTGATGCTCGACGATCACGCGTATGGTCTTTCGCGTCGCCGCGTCACGGTATCCACCTCGGGTATCGTGCCGGCGATGGATCGGCTGGCCGAGCGTTGCCCGGTGGCGCTGGCGGTGTCGTTGCACGCCCCCAACGATGCCCTGCGCGACCAGATCGTGCCGATCAACAAAAAATATCCGCTGGCCGAACTGATGGCGGCGTGTCGGCGCTACCTGGTGCATGCGCCGCGCGACTTCATCACCTTCGAGTACGTATTGCTCGCGGGGGTGAACGACACGCCGGCACACGCGCGTGAACTGGTCGAATGCGTGCGCGACGTGCCGTGCAAATTCAACCTGATTCCCTTCAACCCGTTTCCTGATTCCGGCTACGACAAGCCGAGGAGCGACGCGCAGCGCGCATTCCGTGAAATCCTGCAGGACGCGGGATTCGTCGTCACCACGCGCAAGACGCGCGGCGATGACATCGACGCCGCCTGTGGTCAGCTGGCCGGGCGTGTGGCCGACAAGAGCGGCCGGGTATTGAAACGGATACACAAGGAGGCGGCATGAAACGATACGGCGTCCTGCTCTTCGCGGCGGCCTTGCTGGCTGGCTGTGCCGGTGTGCCGGGCGAGCTTTCCTCGGGCAGCGGGGTGGCGCAGGCGGAGGCGGACAGCGATGCCCGCCAGCGTGCGCGCACTTTCACCGATCTGGCGGCAGCCTACTACGTGCGTGCGCAGTACAAGGTGGCGCTCGATGAACTGCGCAAGGCTATCACCACCGACAGCCGTTTCGGCCCCGCCTACAACGTCTACGGCCTCATTTACATGGAGCTGGCCGAAGACAAGCTGGCCGACGAGAACTTCCGGCGTGCCATCGAGCTGGATCGTACCGATTCCGAGGCACGCAACAATTACGGCTGGTTCCTTTGCACGCGCGGGCGCTACGACGAAGGCCTGGAGCAATTTGCCGGGGCGCTGCGCAATCCACTGTACGCGCAGCCCGAATTAGCCATGGCCAACGCGGGCCAGTGCGCGGAAATGAAAGGGGATCTGGCGCTGGCCGAGGTCAATCTCATCAAGTCGCAGAAACTGCAACCCGATAACGCGGGCACCGTGTTGCGGCTTGCCAGCCTGCGTTTTCGCCAGGGGCGTCTGCCGGACGCCCAGCGTCTGCTGGCGCGTCACGACGAGCTTTCTCCTCCTTCGGCGGCCAGTCTGTGGCTGGGCGTACGTATCGAGCGCAAGCTGGGCGACCGGGCGCAGGAAGCGGCATACGGTCTGCAATTGCGCAAGCGTTTCCCTGATTCCAACGAGGCCCGCTTGCTGCTGGGGGGGCAATACGAATGAGCGAGGCAGTGTTGCCCTCGATCGGCAGCCGGTTGCGTTCCGCGCGTGAGGCACAGGGCCTGACGGTGGAAGACGCAGCCGGGCGTTTGCGCCTCATGCACCGGCAGATCGACGCCATGGAGCGCGAAGATTTCGACAGCCTGGGGCAGGCCGTGTTTGCACGCGGTTTTGTGCGCAACTATGCTCGTCTGCTCGGACTGGATCCTGAGTCCCTGCTGGCAGACATGGCGGGTGCCCCGACCGATTCGGTTCCCGTGGCGCAGCCTGTACCCCCCCGGCCACCGCAAAGCCGGCTGTCTCCCTGGCTGCTGTTGCTTGCGCTCGGCGTTGTGCTGGCCGTCGCCGTGCCGGTGGGCCTCTACTGGTGGCTCAATAGCGATGTGGAGGCGCTGCATCCGGTCGCGGCTGTGCCGCAGACACCCGCAACACCGGCCCGCGTTTCCGTACCCGCCAAAACGCTGGCCCCCGCTGTGCCGGAAGCCTCGACTGCGGCGGCAGTCGGTCCTGCCGTTAGCGAGGCTCAGGCACAGCCCGCAAGCGCCGCGGAACCCGTTGCAAGAGGCACCTTGGAGATCGAGTTTGGCGATGAGTCCTGGGTGGAAATCAAGGACGCAAACGGCAAGATGTTGATGCGCCAGTTGAACGCTGCGGGCAGCCGTGCCGAAATTGCCGGCCAACCGCCCTTCGATTTGCTGATCGGCAACGCGGCCCAGGCCCGACTGAGCTACAACGGCCGTCCTATCGACATCAAGCCCTTCATTGATGTGACTGTGGCGCGCTTTACCCTCGAAGAATAGAGCTCCAATACATGGTTTCACTCCCCCGACGCCCAACCCGCCAGGTGCGGATCGGCCAGGTTCTGGTTGGCGGCGATGCACCCGTGGTGGTGCAGTCGATGACCAATACCGACACCGCCGACGTGCAGGCAACGGTAAAGCAGGTGCGCGAGCTGGCCGAGGCCGGTTCGGAGATCGTCCGCATCACGGTCAACAACATCGAATCCGCGCAGGCGGTGCCGCGCATCCGGGAACAGCTCGATGCATTTGGTTGCCGCGTGCCGCTGGTCGGCGATTTTCATTTCAACGGCCACAAGCTGCTCAGCCAGGAACCCGCATGTGCAGAAGCGCTGGCGAAGCTGCGCATCAACCCCGGCAATCTCGGGCGCGGCGCGAAGCGCGACGAATCCTTCGCCACACTGATCGAAATCGCGTGCAACTACGACAAGCCGGTGCGCATTGGCGTCAACTGGGGCAGCCTCGACCCCGCGCTGGCAGGCCGCATGATGGATGAGAATGCCCGTCTCGCCGTGCCCGAAGCGCCCGAGGTGGTGATGCGCCGCGCGATGATTGCCTCCGCGCTCGAATCGGCCGCCAAGGCCGAAGAGTGGGGGCTGGGGGGCAACAAGATCGTGCTTTCGTGCAAGATGAGTCGGGTGCAGGATCTGATTGCGGTGTACCGCGACCTCGCGTCGCAGTGCGATTACCCCCTGCACCTGGGCCTCACCGAAGCGGGCATGGGCTCCAAGGGTATCGTCGCCTCGACCGCTGCGCTGGCGGTGCTGTTGCAGGAAGGCATTGGCGACACCATCCGGATTTCGCTCACACCCGAGCCCGGCGGCGACCGCACCCGCGAAGTGGTGGTGGGGCAGGAAATCCTCCAGGCGCTGGGCCTGCGTGCGTTTACCCCGCAGGTGGTGGCCTGTCCCGGCTGCGGTCGTACCACCTCCACCGTGTTCCAGGAACTGGCACAGGATATCGAAACCTGGCTACGACTCCAGATGCCGGTCTGGCGTGACCAGTACCCCGGGGTCGAATCCATGCAGGTGGCGGTGATGGGCTGTGTGGTCAACGGCCCCGGCGAATCCAAACACGCCAATATCGGCATTTCGCTGCCGGGCACCGGCGAAGTGCCGGTGGCCCCGGTGTACGTCGACGGTGAAAAGACGGTGACGCTGAAAGGCGAGCGCATCGCGGCGGAATTCCAGGCCATCGTCGATGACTACGTGCGCAGCCGGTACGGGGACGCGCAATGATTCACAGGGAGGCAAGTGAGGCAGGGGAGGAAACCGGATTTCCTCCCATGACGCCCTTTCCTCCCTGTTTGATTTTTTTCCGAATTTTATGAGCAACAACATTCAATCCGTGCGCGGCATGAACGACGGCCTCCCCGATGCGGTGGAGACCTGGCAGGCGTTCGAGTCCATCGTGCGTGACTGGCTGCGCCGCTACGGCTATCGCGAGATGCGCACGCCCATCCTCGAACACACCGGGCTCTTCAAGCGCGCCATCGGCGAAGTCACCGACATCGTCGAAAAGGAGATGTATACCTTTGTCGACGAACTCAACGGCGAAACCCTGACCCTGCGCCCCGAAGGCACGGCGAGCGCGGTGCGCGCGGCGATTCAGCACAACCTGTTGTACGACGGCGGCAAGCGCCTCTGGTACAGCGGGCCGATGTTCCGCCACGAGCGGCCGCAGAAAGGGCGTTACCGGCAATTCCATCAGGTGGGCGTGGAAGCGCTCGGATTCGCCGGGCCGGACGTCGACGCCGAGCTGATCGTGATGTGCGCCGACCTGTGGCGCGCGCTGGGCATCGCGCCCACGCTGCAACTCAATACGCTGGGCGATATCGACGCGCGCCAGCGTCATCGCAGCAAGCTGATTGCGCACTACGAGCAGCACCTCGACGTGCTCGACGAAGACGCCCGCCGCCGTCTGCACAGCAATCCGCTACGCATCCTCGACAGCAAGAACCCGGCGATGGCAGCAATCAATGACGCCGCGCCCCGGCTGCTGGACGAGCTGGACGACGCGGCGTGCGCACACTTCGAGGGCGTGACCTCGCTATTGCGCGATCAGGGCGTGGCATACGAAATCAACCCGCGACTGGTGCGCGGGCTCGACTATTACAACCGCACCGTGTTCGAATGGGTGACCGATCAACTGGGCGCGCAGGGCACGGTCTGCGCCGGCGGGCGGTACGACGGCCTGGTCGAACAGCTGGGCGGCAAACCCGCGCCGGCGGCCGGATTTGCCATGGGCATCGAGCGCCTGCTCGCGCTCATGGAAAGCGGCGGCGCGCTGCCCGCACCCTCGGCCCCCGACGCCTACCTCGTCCACGCGGGTGACGCGGCGGCGCAGCACGCCTGGCGTGTGGCGAGCGCGTTGCGTGCGGAAGGGCTCGCGGTGGTTCTGCACATGGGCGGCGGCAGCTTCAAGTCGCAAATGAAAAAGGCCGACGCCAGCCGCGCCCGCTACGCCCTCATCATTGGCGACGACGAAGCGGCGGCGGGCGAAGTCACACTCAAATCTCTGCGTGTCGAAGCGGCACAACAGCGTGTTGATACGACGCGCGCAATCGAAACTCTGAAAAAGGCATAAGCACATGGCAACCTACGATCTCGACGAGCAGGAACGGCTGGACGACCTGAAAGCCTGGTGGAAACGCTGGGGCGCGCTGGCGATGCTGGGCGTGGCGGTGGTGGTCGCTGCCGCCGCTGGCTGGCGCTACTGGCAGAACCAGCAACTCACGCAAAGCCTGGAAGCCGCCGCCGCCTACGACAAGCTGACGCAATCGCTCATGGCCAACGATGTCAAGAGCGCGCGCGAGGCGGGCGGCCTGCTGATCGACCAATACGGCAGCACCGCGTTTGCCCCGCGTGCCGCCCTGCTGCTGGCCAAGCTCAACGCTGGCAGCCGTGATCTCAAAAGCGCGCAAACGCAACTGGAATGGGCTGCTGCCAACAGCAAGGAACCGGCAGTCAAGGATCTGGCGCATCTGCGCCTGGCCGGCGTGCAGCTCGACCAGAAACAGTACGACGCGGCGCTGAAAACGCTGGCCGCCAGCCACAGCGAGGCCTACGCCGCGCGTTTTGCCGATCTCAAGGGCGACGTGCTGCTCGCCCAGGGCAAGCACGAAGACGCACGCGCCGCCTATCAGGCCGCCTTCGGCAAGATGAAGGAAGACAACCCTTATCGCGCCATCGTCGAATTGAAGCTCGACGCGCTGGGGGGAGGGGACGCCAAGTGATGATGCGCATGGGGGTGATGGCGCTGGCCTTGGCGCTGGCTGGATGCAGCACCATCGGATCGATGGGCAGCTCGGTCGGCAACACGGTGGGCGGCTGGTTCGGCAGTGGTTCGAGCAAGGCCAAGCCGGCCGAACTGGTCGAGATTGCCTCGCCACGTCCGCTGGTCGAGGCCTGGAAAGTGGATACGGGCGACAGCAGCGACAGCCTGTTCCAGCCAACGCTGGTGGGCCAGGATCTGGCGGCGGCGGGGGGCAACCGGGTCATCCGCGTCGCGGTGGGCAACGGCAATGTGGTGTGGCGCAGCGAGGCCGGCGTGCGGCTGTCGGCCGGCGCGACGGCGGGAGACGGGCTGGTTCTCGCCGGTGGCGGCAAGGGCGAAGTGATTGCGCTGGATGCGGCGAGTGGCCAACTCCGCTGGAAAGCCGCCTTGTCGTCTGAAGTGGTCGGCACAATGCAAATCGCCGGCAACATGGTGATCGTGCGCACCGGCGATGGCCGCATTCATGGACTGGATGCGGCAGACGGCAACCGCAAATGGCTCTATAGCCGTAACCTGCCTGCGCTCACCCTGCGCGGATCCGGCGGCATGAGCCTGGGGGGGGGCGTGCTCTTTGCCGGCTTTCCAGGCGGCAAACTGGTCGCACTCAACCCGGCCAACGGCGCGCAGCTATGGGAAGCCACCGTGGCCCTGCCGCGTGGGGCCACCGAACTCGAACGCGTGGCCGACGTGATGGGCAACCCGGTGGTCGACGACAAACAGGTGTGTGCTGTCGCCTACCAGGGGCGCGTGGCGTGTTTTGACCGGGTAACCGGCGCGCCCCTGTGGGCGCGCGACGCATCGAGCAACAGCGGATTGGCGATGGACGGCCAGAACGTCTACGTCACCGACGACAAGGACGCGGTGACAGCCTACGACAAGGCCAGCGGCCGCGCCGGCTGGCGTCAGGACAAACTCGCGCGTCGCCAGGTCACCGCACCGCTCGCGCTGGGAGACGTGATCGTGGTAGGCGATGCAGAGGGGTATGTGCACGTGCTGGCGACCGAAGACGGCCGTTTTCTCGGGCGCGCCAAAGTCGATGCTGCGGTGCGTGCCGCGCCGGTAGACATCGGCCCCGGCTTTGCAGTGCAGACCGCGAAGGGCAGCGTCGTCGCTTTCCGGCTGAAATGAAGCCGGGTTGAATCAGGGAGACATGCGGAAGACAGGCAAGGCTGATTCCCCGTTCTCACGCCCGCCTGTCCTCGTGCCCTCCTTGTAAGCCTTTCCGGGAAAACCCCCAAATGCTCCCCACCCTCGTACTCGTCGGCCGTCCCAATGTTGGCAAGTCCACCTTGTTCAACCGGCTAACCGGCACCCGCGACGCGCTCGTGCACGACATGCCGGGAATGACGCGCGACCGCCATTACGGTCGCGGCCGCATCGGCGACAAACCGTATCTGGTGGTCGATACCGGCGGCCTCGAACCCGTGGCCAAGGACGGCATCCTGGCCGAAATGGCGAGACAGACGCTGCAAGCCATCGACGAAGCCGACGCCGTCATTTTCATGGTCGATGGTCGCACCGGCCTCACACCGCAGGACAAGGTGATCGCCGACCGCCTGCGGCGCGCGACCTGCCCGGTCTTCCTCGCGGTGAACAAGGCCGAAGGCATGAACCGCGCAGTGGTGACCGCCGAATTTCATGAACTCGCGCTGGGCGATCCGTTGGCGATTTCGGGCGCCCACGGCGACGGCATCAATGATCTCGTCGCCGAGGCGCTGGCACCGTTTCCACGAGAGGAAGCGGAGGCCGACGATTTCGGCGTGCCCAAGATCGCGCTGGTCGGGCGGCCCAACGTCGGCAAGTCCACCCTGGTCAACGCGCTGGTCGGCGAGGAGCGCGTCATCGCCTTCGACCAACCGGGCACCACGCGCGATTCGATCTACGTCGAGTTCGAGCGCGACGGCAAACCCTACGTGCTGATCGACACCGCCGGCGTGCGCCGCCGCGGCAAAGTGTTCGAGACGGTCGAAAAATTTTCCGTCATCAAGACCCTGCAAGCGATCGAGGACGCCAACGTCGTGGTGTTGGTGCTCGACGCGCGCGAAAACATCTCCGAGCAGGACGCGCATCTGGCCGGCTTCGTACTGGAAACCGGTCGCGCGCTGGTAGTCGCGGTCAATAAATGGGACGGCTTGTCTGCCGAGCAGCGCGACGACATCAAGCGCGACATCGGCCGCAAGCTCGCCTTCCTCGACTTTGCGCGCTTCAACTACATCTCCGCGCTCAAATCCAAAGGGCTGGAAGCGTTGCTGAAGGACGTTGAAGCCGCGCACGCCGCCGCCTTCATCAAGATGCCGACGCCGAAATTGACGCGGGTGTTGCAGATGGCGGTCGAGCAGCACGCGCCGCCGAAAAATGGCCTGTTCCGGCCCAAGCCGCGCTACGCCCACCAGGGCGGCAAGAACCCGCCGGTGATCGTGCTGCACGGCAACGCGCTGGAAGGTCTACGCGACGATTACAAGCGCTATCTCGAAGCCAGCTTTCGCAAGACGTTCAAATTGCAGGGGACGCCGCTCCGGATCCAGATCAAGGAAGACGAGGGCAAGAATCCCTACGAGGGCAAGAAGCGCGCGGCCCCCACCCCGGGTGACGAGACACGACGCCGTCGCGAGAAGCGCATCCGCCGCAAGGTGTACGGCGCAGACTGATGCCATCGGTGGGCCAGCCGGGCTGATTGGCGCGATCGTCGGTGTGGCATGCACGGCATCGAGCGTGCGCACCGCTGATGCAGGGCTGCGCGAACTGTGGCTGACCCGGGTGCGCTCGGGCTGAGCGCTGACGGCAGAAGACGTGAAAACTGTCGTGCAGCGGGAGAGGCGGGACGCGCTGGGGTGCGACTACGCGCAGGGGGTTTTTATTCACAATGCCGCTCGATGAAGCGGCGTTGCTGGCAGCCGAAACACTCGACCGGAATCAGTCCAGCCAGCGCACCAGATAAAACAGTTTGAAGCCTTCGGACGAGCGCGAGGGCCCACTGGCCAGCGCGGCGTGCATGTGCTTCTCTGGCTGGGCGTGGGCGCGCGCGTCCTCCTCACTGGCGAAGATCTGCACCACGCCTTCGGGGTAGCGCGTGCGGTTTTTCCCCGATGGCGAATAGATCACCACCGCCGAGGTGCCGACGACCTTCGATTCAAGATCGGTGAACAGGCTGGTGGCTTGCGGCATCAGTGGGTTTTTTTCGGAATGCTGCTGATCTTGACCGCGTGCGAGGTGGGCGTTTCGTCGCTGTAGTGCGGTTTTTCGTCCAGCGTGCGGCCGGTCAGACGGGCCAGTTCGGTCTCGCGCGTCGAAATCACCATCAGGCAATCCTTGATGTGCATGACGGTGGCTTCCGACAGCGGGCTGGGGTAGCCATTACGCGGTGCCGTATCGCGCACGATCGAGGTGAGGGTCTTGCGCATCATGCGCATCAGGCGCTGTTCGTCGACGAGCGCTTTGTCTTGTTGGTCCATGGGAAGCTCCGGTGGCACTGCGGGAAACGTCATTCTCGACGCGCAGCGCGGGGGCGTCAATCTGCAACCCTGGTCCGTCAGGGGATAAAAAGCCCGAAGGGGCGCATAAGCAGATTGAACGGCGGCGGGGCGGCGGCTGGCTTATGCTTGCCGGCGAGGAGACCCGACCATGCCTGATACCCCCGCCAAGGCCGCAAATGAAGTGACCGGCGAAACCCGTGAAATCCGCCTCAATCCCATTGTGCCCGCCGAATCGGTACTGGTGGCCACCGCGCGTTCGATGCGCCCGAAAAAGGCCGAGGATATGGCCCCGCGCGATACGCGCAAGCACGTCGAAACCTGTCCGTTCTGTCGCGGCAACGAGCACAAAACGCCGCCGGCGATTCTGGCCTGGCCGGAAACCGGCGACTGGCAGATCCGCATGGTCGAGAATCTCTATCCGGTGCTGGGCGACGACCGGGTGCAATCCAACTTCAGCTTTGGCCTGCAACAGACGATCGACGGCTATGGCCGGCACGAGGTCATCATCGACCACCACGAACACGGCACAGCCATCCATGAAATGGCGGAGTCGCATCTCGCGGCCCTGTTCGGCGTCTACCAGAACCGCATGCGGCAGCTGTTCGAATCCGACGAGCGCCTGCAATACGTGCTGGTGTTCAAGAATTTCGGCCCGGCGGCTGGCGCGTCGATCCCGCATACGCACAGTCAGATCATTGCCATGCCGGTAGTGCCGGAAAACGTCGAGGCCGAGGTACGCAACAGCGCGGCACATTTCACCAAGCATCACCACTGCATTTTCTGCGCGCTGATCGACGAGGCGCTCACGTTCGAAGCGACGATCTACGATCGGGGTTCGGGCGCGGTGCGCCGCAAAATCAACGTCGGGCAGTATGTGATCGAGCGCGGCGAGCACTTCATCGCCATCAAGCCTTTTGCCAGCCGCTATGAATGGGAAGTGCATATCCTGCCGCTGGTGCACCAGGCCGATTTTCTCGACGCGCCGGCCGACACCTTCGACGACCTGGCGCGCGTGCTGCGCCGCACCATGGCCCGGCTCGATGCCGTGATCGGCGGCGCGCAGTACAACTTCTTCCTGCATTCCGTGCCGCACGACAAGGACAGGCTGGCGCACGCGGCGAGCTATCACTGGCATCTCGAAATCTGCCCGCGCACTTCGATACCCACGGGTTTCGAGCTGGGTTCGGGGCTGTTCGTCAACACCATCAGCCCCGAGCAGGCGGCCGAGCGCTTACGTGCTGTGGAACTGTAAACCGAAGGTCAAGTTTCGCGGCGTCAGGGTCGATAAATACGAAAGTCCCGATTTTTTTGTGCGCGATGCCGTATTCCACCCTGGCCAAACCTGATTCCTCGGCAGCCCTGTCCTATGTCGACCGGTTGACTGCCCTGTGGCGGCTCTCCGCCCAACGGGATCTTTCTGACGCCGAGCGGATTCGCGCCATGCTGGCGATGGCTGCCGACGTGCTCGATAGGGATCTGGTGGTGTTGGGCCAATTCGAGGCGCACTACACGGCGCGCTTCGTGCATGACCGGCTGGGGATTTTTCCGGAGGGGACGGTGCTCACCATTGAAGCCGTGCTGTGCCGGGAAGTGAACGCCGATCGACTGTCTGCGCATATCCCCGATCTGCGTGCGCACCCCCGCTATGCCCTGCATCCCACCGTGACCAAGATGGGGCTGCTGAGCTACTCGGGCCTGCCGGTCAAGGTAGGCGATACCTCGAACTGGGTGCTGGCGTTTTTGCGCAGGGAGGCCAGTGCGACAGTAAGCGCAGAGGACATCGCCTACATGGAGTTGATTGCCGACTGGCTGGGCAACGCGCTGTACCAGTCTTCGCAGCACGAATTGCTCCGGCGCATGGCGCTGACCGATGTGCTGACCGGGCTGCCCAACCGGCGCGCGGCCGAAGAGCGTTTGCATACCGAAAAGGCACGCACTCCCCGCGACCGTTGCGGCTTTGCCATGGCGCTGGTGGATATTGATCACTTCAAATCCATCAACGACCGCTATGGCCATGCCATCGGGGATGAGGTACTCACGGCGGTCGCGCGGCGCTTCGAACAGGGGCTGCGCGAAGGCGACTGGGTGGCGCGCTGGGGCGGCGAGGAATTCCTGTTTGTATTGCACGGGTGTACTGCCGAAGACGCAAGCGGAATCATGGAACGCATGGCTGAATTAGGCCGCACAGCGCCCGTCCGGACCAGCGTGGGGGATGTCGCGGTGAGCTTTTCTGCAGGGGTGGCGGCTTTTAATGCCGAGGATGCAGAAAACCCGAATGTGATCGATGAGCTGGATCAGGCGCTTTATCGCGCCAAGGGCGAAGGACGCGACCGGATCAGGCTGGTGGAGCGGGATCGCAGTGTGCTCAATGCCGGACAGTTGCGGCAGGCCATCGATGATGACCGTGTCTGCCTCGCCAGGCAGGTCATCGTGGATCTGAAAACCGGGCTGCCCGTCGCAGATGAATCGCTTGCACGCGTCCGCCTGGCCAGTGGCGAAATCGTCGAGGCCGAACGCTTTGTCGAGCAGGCGGAAGGCCTGGGCCTGATGGCGGATATCGACCGCCAGATCATCCAGCAAACCATGCAGCACTGCGGATTGCGGATTGCCGGCGGCGGCACGTCGGATTTCGCCCATTTCGTCAACGTGTCGCCGCAGTTTCTGGCGCGGCGCAATCTGGTCGAAGAACTGCTGGCCCGGGCCACGGATTACTGCACTCGCTGCAACATCGGCCCGGTCAAACCCATCGTGCTGGAACTCACCGAGCGCCAGCGCATCGTCAGCATCGAGCGGCTGCGCGCCGACCTGCAACCCTTCATTGATTTTGGTTTTCGCCTCGCCCTGGATGATTTTGGCAGCGGCTATTCGTCTTATCTGTACCTGGCGCATCTGCCGGTGAGCTTTCTCAAGATCGAAGGCTGGCTCATTCGCCACATGCGTACCGACCGCAAGGTGGCCGGCATCGTCGAAAGCCTGGCAAATTTTGCGCGCAAGGAAGGGGTGCGCACCGTTGCCGAACACGTGGAAGACGCCGAAACCGCGCGTGTCCTCGCCGACATGGGCGTGGATTACGCACAAGGCTGGTATTTCGGCAAACCCGAGCTGGTCTGACCGGGTTTTTCCCGGCGGGTTTTACAATACTGCTCTGTTTGCGGCCTGATCGTTTTTTCCATGCACTCGAATTCCCTCCAGCCCGCCGGGGCCTGCACGCGTGTTTGACCGCCATCAGGGCGGCGAGCGCGTCGTGCTCGTGGCGGTCGATTTCGGCGACCCGGACTTCCAGGAAAGCGTGGCCGAACTGCGTCTGCTGGCGGTGGGTGCCGGGCTGGAGGTTCTGGGCGAGGTGCTGGGCAAACGCAGCCGCCCCGATGCCGCGCTCTTCGTGGGCAGCGGCAAGGCCGACGAAATCGCGGCGCTGGTCGCGGCCAGGGCGGCCGACGTCGTCATCTTCAACCACGAATTGTCTCCCGCCCAGGAACGCAATCTCGAACGCCGCTTCCAGTGTCGGGTGATCGATCGGGTGAGCCTGATCCTCGATATTTTTGCCCGCCGTGCGAAGAGTGCCGAGGGCAAGCTGCAAGTCGAACTGGCGCAGCTGAAGCACCTGTCCACCCGCCTGGTGCGCGGCTGGACGCACCTCGAGCGCCAGCGAGGCGGCGTCGGGATGCGCGGCCCGGGGGAGAAACAGCTTGAAACCGACCGCCGTTTGCTGGGCGTGCGGGTCAAGGCCTTGCAGGAGCGGCTCGCCAAACTGGGCCAACAACGCCGTACCCAGCGCCGCGCACGGGGGCGGCAACAGGTGCTGTCGGTGGCGCTGGTGGGCTACACCAACGCCGGCAAATCCACCCTGTTCAATGCGTTGACGCGCGCCGGAGCCTACGCAGCCGATCAGCTGTTTGCCACGCTGGATACCACCACCCGCAAGATCTACCTGCCGCGCCTCGCCGAGGAATCGGGTGGCGCGCCAGCCAGCGGGGAGGTGGTGCTGTCGGACACCGTCGGCTTCATCACCCGCTTGCCGCACGATCTGGTGGCGGCGTTTCGCGCCACGCTGGAGGCCACCGCCGAGGCCGATTTACTGCTGCATGTGATCGATGCCGCGAGCCCGGTGCGCGAACGGCAAATCGACGCTGTGGAGAAAGTGTTGCGTGAAATCGGCGCAGACGCAGTGCCGCAGTTGAGAATCTATAACAAGCTAGATTTGACGGGCGTTGCGCCGGGAATCGTGCGCGACGAATATGGTAAACTCCAGAGCGTTTATGTCTCGGCCCGAAGCGGGGCGGGGCTGGAACTTTTACGGGATGCGCTGTCCGAAATTCTGCTCGAAGCGCGGGCCACCGACGAAGTCAAGACGACGGCAGCCAGCGCGAATCCAACCACCCCTTTTTCTCCATGACACCCTGACACTATGGCCTGGAACGACCCGCAATGGGGCAACCGCGATAACCGCAAAAATAGCGGCCCGCCCGACCTGGATGAGGTCTGGCGCAAGTTCAACCAGAAGCTGAACGGCATGTTTGGTGGCAAGTCAGGCGGGGGCGATGAGGGCGGCGGCCCGCCTCCCGGCCTGCCGGGCGGTGGCAACCTGCTCGGCATACTGGCGCTGGTTGCTGTGCTGGTCTGGCTGGCGAGCGGGTTTTATATCGTCGATACCGGCCAGCGTGGCGTCGTGCTGCGCTTCGGCAAGTATCTCGAAACCACCGAGCCTGGCCCACGCTGGCATCTGCCATGGCCGATCGAGTCACGCGAGGTGGTCAACGTCGATCAGGTGCGCACCGTCGAAGTCGGCTACCGCAACAACGTCAAGAGCAAGGTGCTGAAAGAATCGCTGATGCTCACCGACGACGAGAACATCATCGATCTCCAGTTTGCGGTGCAGTACATCCTCAAGGATCCCAAGGATTTCCTGTTCGTGAACCGATCTCCCGAGGACACCGTGCTACAGGTGGCAGAGACCGCCATGCGTGAAATCGTCGGCAAGAGCAAGATGGACTATGTGTTGTACGAAGGTCGCGCAGACATTGCCGCACGTGCCCGGACGCTCATGCAGCAGATTCTGGATCGCTACAAAACTGGCATCAGCGTGAGTCAGGTGACGTTGCAGAACATCCAGCCGCCCGAGCAGGTTCAGGCGGCGTTCGACGACGCCGTGAAAGCCGGTCAGGATCGCGAGCGCCTCAAGAACGAAGCCGAAGCCTACGCCAACGACGTGGTGCCGCGCGCCCGCGGTCTGGCGTCGCGCCTCAAGGAAGAGGCCGAGGGCTACAAGCAATCGGTCATCGCCAACGCGGAAGGTGAGGCCAGCCGCTTCGCGCAGATTCTGACCGAGTACCAGAAGGCCCCGCAGGTGACCCGCCAGCGCCTGTACCTCGATACCATGCAGACCGTGATGAACAACACCAGCAAGATCATCGTTGACCAGAAGGGCGGCAACAGCCTGCTCTATCTGCCGCTCGACAAGCTGCAGCAGGTCGTGTCGCAACCCTACGCAGGCGCGCCCGAGGTGCTGGCACAGCCGGCACCGGCGTCCCCCGCGCCGTCGATGACCACGACGGATCCAAGGATGCGTGATGCCTTGCGCAGCCGTGATCGGGAGGATCGGCCATGAATCGCAATTTCGGTCCTGCCCTGATCGGCTTGGTGGTCGTGCTGGTTGTGCTGTCCGGCAGCATGTTCACGGTGGATCAGCGGCAAAACGCCCTGGTGTTCCAGCTGGGGGAAGTGGTCTCGGTCAAAACCAAGCCGGGACTGTATTTCAAGCTCCCGCTGGTGCAGAACGTGCGTTACTTTGACACCCGTATCCTCACGCTGGACGACAACGACCCCGAACGTTTCATCACGTCGGAAAAGAAAAACGTGCTGGTCGATTCGTTCATCAAGTGGCGCGTGATCGACGCCCGTCAATTCTATGTCTCGGTTGGCGGCGATGAATCCCGTGCGGCGATTCGTCTGAAACAGACCGTGAACGATGGCTTGCGCGCCGAGTTCGGCAAACGCACCATCAACGATGTGGTATCCGGCAAGCGCGATGACGTGATGAAAACGATCCGGGTCAAGGCCGACCAGGACGCGCGCAAGATCGGGGTACAGGTGGTCGACGTGCGCATCAAGCGTGTCGATCTTCCCGAGTCGGTGTCGGAAAACGTCTTCCGACGCATGGAAGCCGAGCGCAAGCAGGTGGCCAACGAGTTGCGCTCCACCGGCGCGGCCGAAGCCGAAAAGATCAAGGCCGACGCCGACAAGCAGAAGGACGTGATCGTCGCCGAAGCCTACCGCGATGCGCAGCGCGTCAAGGGTGAAGGCGATGCCAAGGCCTCGGCAGTGTATGCCGCCGCCTACGGAAAGAACGCCGAGTTCTATGCGTTCTATCGTTCGATGCAGGCCTACCGCGAAAGCTTCAAGAACAAGGGCGACGTGATGGTGCTCGACCCCAGCGCAGATTTCTTCAAGTACATGAAGAATCCGCGCGCGGCCGGCGGAAAATGAGTGGCGGCGGCTGGTTCGCCGCCTTCGGCTTGCTGTTGGTGATCGAAGGGCTGCTGCCCTTTGCCGCACCGGCGATGTGGCGCGATGTGTTTCGTCGCGCGGCAGAACTGACCGATGGTCAGTTGCGTTTCATGGGCGCTGCCTCGATGTTGGGCGGCGTTTTTTTGTTGATGGTGCTGAATTAAATGACTGCCTGGTTGCTGCCTGAAAATGTCGAAGACGTATTGCCGCCGCAGGCCTGGCGGATGGAAGACATGCGCCGTGCGCTGCTCGACCTGTTCCGCAGCCACGGCTACCAGTTGGTGATTCCACCTTTGATGGAATATGTGGATTCGCTGCTCACCGGCGTGGGGGCCGATCTCGATCTCAAGACCTTCAAGCTCGTCGACCAGTTGAGTGGCCGGCTGATGGGGGTGCGCGCCGACATCACGCCGCAGGTCGCGCGCATCGACGCGCACCTGCTTGCTGCCAACGCGGTGAACCGGCTGTGCTACGCCGGTAGCGTGCTGCACACCCAATCGGATGGTTTTCATCGCTCGCGCGAACCGATCCAGGTCGGGGCCGAGCTGTACGGCGACGCGAGCGCGCAGGCTGATCTGGAAATCCTCACGCTCATGCTCAAAGGCCTGGATGCCTGCGGCGTGCGCGCGGCCCAACTCGATATCGGCCACGTCGGCGTGTATCGTGCGCTGGCGCAGGAAGCCGGCCTCTCGGGCGAAATCGAACTCCAGTTGTTCGGCGCGCTTCAGGCCAAGGACGCCAGCGCGGTTGCCGTGCTGACCGCCGGCCTGCCCGCGTCGCTGGCCGACGCCTTTGCGGCGCTGCCGCAGCTTTACGGCGACCGTGCCGTGCTGCTTGAGGCGCGCCGGCGCTTGCCGGCGCTACCTGCCGTCATGGCCGCGCTGGATGCACTGGATGCACTCGATGCCGGTCTCGCAGGCGTTGAGGCGGCGTACGATCTGGCCGAACTGCGCGGCTACGGCTACCACAGCGGGATCGTGTTTGCCGCCTACACGGCGGGCCGCAGCAGCGCGATTGCGCAGGGTGGCCGCTACGACGAAGTGGGCAGGGTGTTCGGCCGGGCACGTCCGGCCACCGGGTTCAGTCTGGATTTGCGTGAGCTGGTGGTTGCCAGCGCGTAATAAAAAAGGGAGACAGCAGCATGGCAGCAAAAAACGTCGTCGTCATCGGCACCCAGTGGGGCGATGAAGGCAAGGGCAAGATCGTCGACTGGCTGACCGACCGGGCTGCCGGCGTGGTGCGCTTCCAGGGCGGCCACAACGCCGGCCACACCCTGGTGGTGGCGGGCAAGAAAACCGTGCTGCACCTGATTCCCTCGGGCATCCTGCGCGAGAACGTCACCTGCTACATCGGCAATGGCGTGGTGCTGGCCCCCGACGCGCTGCTGAAGGAAATGGACATGCTCGAAGCCGCCGGCGTCGACGTCGCCAGCCGGCTCAAGATCAGCGAAGCCTGCCCGCTCATCATGCCGCATCACGTGGCGCTCGATCAGGCGCGCGAAATTGCCAAGGGTGCGGGCAAGATCGGCACTACCGGGCGCGGCATCGGCCCCGCCTACGAAGACAAGGTGGCGCGTCGCGCGCTGCGCCTGCAGGATCTGTTCCACCGTGAACGCTTTGCCGCCAAACTGGGCGAAGTGCTCGACCACCATAACTTCATGCTGAAGAATTACTACAAGGCCGAGGTGGTGAGCTTCAACCAGACGCTCGACAGCATGATGGCGATGGCCGAACGTATCAAGCCGATGGTCGCTGACGTGCCGCGCAGCCTGTACGAAGCCAACAAAGCGGGCGGCAATCTGCTGTTCGAGGGCGCGCAGGGCACGCTCCTGGATATTGATCACGGCACCTATCCCTTCGTCACCTCGTCCAACTGCACCGCCGGCGGTGCCGCCACCGGCTCGGGTGTCGGCCCGTCGGCGATGCACTACGTGCTCGGCATTACCAAGGCCTACACCACGCGCGTCGGCTCCGGCCCGTTCCCGACTGAGTTGTTTGATGATGTGGGGCAGTATCTGGGCGAAAAAGGCCATGAATTCGGTGCCACCACCGGTCGCCAGCGTCGCTGCGGCTGGTTCGACGCCGCCGCGCTCAAGCGATCGATCCAGATCAACGGCGTGTCGGGCCTGTGCGTGACCAAGCTCGACGTGCTGGACGGGCTGGAAACCGTGCGCGTGTGCGTGGGCTACAAGATCGACGGCGAGCTGTGCGACATCCTGCCGGTGGGTGCGGAATCCATCACCAACGTCGAGCCGATCTATGAAGACCTGCCGGGCTGGAGCGACACCACCGTCGGCGTGCAGGAATTCGACCAGCTCCCGCAAAAAGCGCAGACCTACCTCAAGCGCATGGAAGAACTGTGCGAAGTGCCGATCGACGTGGTGTCGACCGGCCCCGACCGGGTGGAGACCATTGTGCGTCGTCACCCCTACGAGGCCTGATGGTCGAGGCCACAAAAACAAAAAGCCGACGTGAAGTCGGCTTTTTGCTTGCGTCTGGTGCCCAGAAGAGGACTCGAACCTCCACAGTGTTGCCACCGCTAGGACCTGAACCTAGTGCGTCTACCAATTCCGCCATCTGGGCAATGAAGGCGCGCATTTTAGAGAGCAGAGATTAACTTGTCAACGAAACCCACATCTTCCAAAAAATCCCGCAGCCGTGGCAGCAAGCACAAGGTGCCTGCCGTCCGTCTGGCCGACCCGTTCTACCAGCGCGAACTGGAAAAATACGGTGAGCCACCCATGCCCAGCCGCGAATACATCCTGCAACTGCTCACCGACGCCGGCTGTCCGGTCGACGCCGAAGCGTTTGCCGACCAGCTGGAAATCACCGACGACGAATTCGAACTGTTCCAGCGCCGGCTCGGGGCCATGCAGCGCGACGGTCAGATCATGCTCAACCGTAAGCGCCAGCTGTGCATCGCCGACAAGATGGACCTCATCAAGGGGCGCGTCGAAGGCCATCCCGACGGCTTCGGGTTCGTGGTGCCCGAAGAGGGCGGCGACGATCTCTATATGTCGCCCAAGGAAATGCATCGCGTGCTGCACGGCGACAAAGTGCTCGTGCGCGTGGCCGGGTTCGACAAGCGTGGCCGCCGCGAGGCCAAGATCGTCGAGGTGCTGGAGCACGTCAACAAAACAGTCGTCGGCCGCTACTACCTCGAAGGCGGGGTGGGCTTCCTGATCTCGGAAAACCGCCGCATCAACCAGGACATTCTCGTGCCCGCCGGCAATGCGGGGGCCGCGCAATCCGGCCAGGTGGTGACGGTGGAAATCGTCACCCAGCCCGGCGCGCATAACGAAGCCGTGGGCCGTGTCGTCGAAATCCTCGGCAGCTTCACCGGCCCCGGCATGGAAATCGAAATTGCGCTGAGAAAGCACGATCTGCCCTACGTGTTCCCGGCCGATGTGGAAAAACAGGCCGAGGCCTTGCCGAAGAAAGTGCTGAAGAAGGACATGGCCGACCGCGAGGACATCCGCCATCTGCCGCTGGTGACCATCGACGGCGAAACCGCGCGCGACTTCGACGATGCCGTGTACTGCGAACCGCAGGGCCGCAGCGGCTTTCGTCTCATCGTCGCCATCGCCGACGTGAGCCACTATGTGCGGCCGCACGACGCGCTCGACACCGAAGGCTACAACCGGGGCAACTCGGTGTACTTCCCGCGCCGCGTGATACCCATGCTGCCTGAAGCCTTGTCCAACGGCCTGTGTTCGCTCAATCCCGAAGTCGATCGCCTGGCCATGGTGTGCGACATGCAGATCAGCAGCACCGGCAGTATCAAGGACTATCGTTTCTACCCAGCCGTGATCTATTCGCACGCACGCCTCACCTACAACCAGGTGTGGGGCTGGCTGTCGGGCGAAGCCAAACCCGATAAAAAGCAGGCTGCGTTGATGCCGCATTTACAGGCATTGGACAAGCTCTTCCGCACCTTGCTGAAGGCGCGCGCCAAGCGCGGCGCAATCGACTTTGGCTCGCAGGAAACCCAGATCATTTTTGACGACCAGGGCAAGATCAGGGAGATCGTGCCGGTGATCCGCAACGACGCGCATCGCATCATCGAAGAATGCATGTTGGCGGCCAACGTCTGCGCGTCGGATTATCTCAGCGCCAACAAACAGCCCGCGCTCTACCGCGTGCACGAAGGCCCCACGCCGGAGAAACTCGCCGCCCTGCGCGGCTTTCTCGCCGAGTTCGGCCTCGATCTCGGTGGTGGCGACAAACCCCACGCCAAGGACTACGCGGCGCTGCTGGAAAAAATCAAGGATCGCCCGGATCACGGCCTGTTGCAGACCGTGATGCTGCGCTCGCTGAAGCAGGCGCAATACAGCCCCGACAACAAGGGCCACTTCGGCCTGGCGTACGAGGCGTACACCCACTTCACCTCGCCGATCCGCCGCTACCCCGACCTGCTGGTGCATCGCGGCATCAAGGCGGTGTTGAAGGGCGAAAAACTGCCCGGCAAGGGCCTCGCGGAAATCGGCCTGCATTGCTCGCAGACCGAGCGCCGCGCCGACGACGCCACGCGTGACGTGGATGCCTGGCTGAAAACCTATTTCATGCAGGATCGCATCGGCGAGGAATACGAAGGCACAGTCAGCGCCGTCACCAGTTTCGGCATCTTTGTCGCCATCGACGACATCTACATTGAAGGCCTGGTGCACGTGTCCGAGCTGGGCCAGGACTATTTCCATTACGACGCGGCCAAGCACAGGATGCTCGGCGAGCGCACCGGTAAAAGCTACCGGCTTGGCGACCGTGTGCGCATCAAGGTGATGCGCGCCGACATCGAAACCAGCAAGATCGACTTCAGTTTGATTGAATGGGTGGAGATGACGACGGACGAGAACGAGGCACCGAAGAAAAAATCCGCCAAATCGGGTGGCCGCAAGAAATGAGTGACAAACCCGCAGACAAACCCACCGCCGAAAAACTCATCTACGGCTTTCACCCCGTGCTGGCGCGGTTGCGCCAGGATCCGGCGGGTATTTTTGAAATCTACCTTGACCTCACCCGTCGCGACGCGCGCGCGCGCGACCTCGTGCATCAGGCCCGCGACCACGGCGTCAAACTCGCGCAGGTCGAAGCCGACCGCCTGACTCGGTTAGTGGGCAAAACCGCCAAACACCAGGGCGTCGTCGCCCGCGTCAAACCCGTCGCGCTCACCCATTCGCTCGACGACGTGCTGGAAAACATCCAGGGTCCGCCGCTGCTCGTCATCCTCGACGGCGTCACTGACCCGCACAACCTCGGCGCGATCCTGCGCTCGGCTGATGCCTTCGGCGTCCACGCCGTCATCGCGCCCAAGGACAACGCCGTCGGCATCAACGCCACCGTCGAAAAAGTCGCCTCCGGCGCGGCAGAGACCGTGCCCTACCTCATGGTCACCAACCTCGCGCGCACCATCGAGGATTTGAAAGAACACAACATCTGGGTCATCGCCGCCGACATGGACGGCGAGCAAGCTCTGTCAGGAATCGATTGCAAAACCGGCATCGCCTGGGTGCTGGGTGCCGAAGGCGCCGGCATCCGCCGCCTGGTCAAACAGAGCTGCGACCAGGTCGCGCGGATTCCGATTGGCGGTACCGTGGAGAGTCTCAATGTCTCGGTGTCGGCGGCGCTGTGTTTGTATGAGACGGTGCGGCAGCGCACAGTGCAGGCGTAAGCGCGGCAGACCCTGACAAAGCAACTGTTTCGCACTAAACTGCACCAATAGTATGCGTTTGACATGCTTTTGAGGTTGATTGAGGGCTTACACCATGGCGACCGTACGCAAGACCATCACCTTGACCGACAAGCAGGATAGTTGGATCAAGGCACAGATTGATGCGGGGCATTACACCAACGATAGCGAATATATCCGCGACCTCATTCGACGCGAACAGGAGCGTAGCGCCGAGATCGAGGCCGTGCGCGCCGCGCTGATTGAAGGCGAGGCCAGCGGCGAAGCGAAACCGTTCGATGTGGGCGCGTTCAGGCGGAAAATGCTCGCCTCGAATGGCTGAATACCGCCTCACCCCCGCCGCCGAGCGCGACCTTGAAAACATCTGGATTCACACTCGCCAGCAGTGGGGCGGGGAGCAGGCCAATCGTTACATCGACAGTCTGGTTGCGGTCTTTGCCGACTTGGCAAAATCACCCAAGACAGCCTCAGCCTGCGATCACATCCGGCCTGGCTATCGTCGCCGAGGCATAGAGCGGCACATGATTTACTTTCGTACCACGGCTTACGGCATCGCGATCGTGCGTATCCTGCATGACCGAATGGATGCGCCGCGCCATTTTTAGCGCGTGGCTGTTTTTTATGCTTATTGGACGCTTGCGGCAATGAGCATCGTGTGAACAGACGGTGCGGCAGCGCGGTGCATTTAACGAAGACGAATAAGGGTAGCGTCCCATTTTCTTGCCATTTTCTTGGTCAAATCGTGAGTAAGCTATTCGGTGGGTGCAATGGCCTCGATGGGCGTGCTGTCCGCTGGTGCTGACAGTTCCATGTCGAATTGGGTGTCAGGGGCTTTGCTGATGGCATTTTCAACCAGGGATGCTCCTTGAAAAGCGTAAATGGGGTTAAAGCGTAAATGGGGTCAGACACGATATGTCGTTGAGCCCAACTCCGCAATGAAGTTTTCAAGGCTGTAATCGGCAAGGCCGCTTTGCTCGCCTTCGGTCAACATGCGCCGCAGCGCGTCCAGTTTGCTTTCACCGTCTTCCCGCAGCCGCAGGCCAGCACACACGACCTCGCTGGCTGAACTGAAGCGACCGCTTTCAACCTGCTCGGCGATAAAACTATCGAAGTGTTCGCCGAGACTGATGCGGGTGTTTTTGCCCATGATTTACCCCCGCAGGTGGCAATAGGTACCCAATATGGGTACTGGACTCGTACTACGTCAACCGTGTGCGTTGAATCGAGCGCACCAAGTGCTTACGGGCAGGCGTGCGCCTCACTCATTCAGTTCCTGCAATCGCAACAGCCGCGCTTCTTCTTCCTTGCGCGTGTCGTCGATCTCCCGCATCACGCTTTCCAGATCGACCGGCGGTTTATCGCATTCATACAGGCCGGTGAGTTCAACGTCAGGATGCAGCTTGCCGTGTTCATACAGCGCCCTGATTTCGTCGGCGTATTGCGTCGCCAATAACGCCGGCGCAAACTGGCCGAAGTAGGTGCGCAGGTTGTTCACGTCGCGCGCCAGCATCGCTTGCGCGTGGTTGTTGCCGGCGGCATCGACCGCTTGCGGCAGGTCGATGATCACCGGGCCGTCGGCGGCGACGAGGATGTTGAATTCGGATAAATCGCCGTGGATGACGCCGGCGCACAGCATGCGCACGACTTCCCGGATGAGCGTGTGGTGGTGGGCGAGGGCTTCGGCTTCGGTGAAGGCCACGTCGTTGAGCCGGGGTGCGGCGTTGCCCTCCGGGTCGGCGACCAGTTCCATCAGCAGCACGCCCTCAAAGAAGTTGTACGGCGTGGGCACGCGCACGCCGGCGGCGGCGAGCCGGTACAGCGCATCGACTTCGGCGCTTTGCCAGGCGGCTTCCTGCATCTCGCGGCCGTATTTGCTGCCTTTGGCCATGGCGCGCGCCTGGCGGCTGTTCTTGGTTTTGCGGTTTTCGGTGTAGTCGACGGCCTGGCGGAAGCTGCGCTTGTTGGCCTCCTTGTAGACCTTGGCGCAGCGGATGTCGTCGCCGCAGCGGACGACGAAGACCATGGCTTCCTTGCCGCTCATCAACTGGCGCACGACGCCGTCGATGAGGCCCTCTTCGAGCAGGGGTTCGAGGCGTTTGGGGATTTTCATCGCTCGGCCTGTTTGCGCTGACGCACTGCGTCAAACGCGGTATTCGCTGTCAGCGAGGGAGGCACTAATCTGCTGGTGGTGGACTTCAACTGACCCAATCCTCCAGCCGCAAGCCTTTTATCCGGGCGAATTCGCGAGTGTTGTGCGTCACCAGGCTTGCATCCAGCGAAAGGGCATGGGCGGCGATCATCATGTCCATGGGGCCAATGGATTTTCCGCGTTTTTCCAGATCGGTTCGCAGCTCGCCGTAAAAAACGGCTGCCCGCGCGCCATAGTCGCTCAGGTCGAAATCCAGCAGGAACTCATCCAGCAGCGCCTGATTGGCTTTGCGCCAGCGGCTTTTCCGGATGCCGTATTGCAATTCTGACAATACGACGCTGGAAATCAGGGGGCGTTCGTTGCGCGGCAGGGCATCCAGCCGGGCGAGGATGTTGCGCTGATAGTCCGGCTGGTTGCCCGTGAGCAGGTAGATGCAGGTATTGGTGTCCAGCAGCCAGGCCATGCTTACCAATCCCGATGGTCGGGCTGCGCGGGTTGATTGCGCTCAAGCTCTCCCTTGAATTTCCCAATGCAGGCGCGAACATGCCGCCAGCGCGTCGATGATTTGGGCAACAGCACGATCGTTTCGCCTTCGCGGCGGATTTCGACTTCGTCTTCGGTCAGACGAAACTCCTTGGGTAGCCGAACGGCCTGGCTGTTGCCTTGCTTGAAGACTTTGGCGGTTTTCATAAGGTCTTTCCGAAAAGTGTATACGACAAAGTATACACATCATTGCGGAGGGCGCGCCGTTCATCCCCGAACCTTGCGGTACGCCTCCAGCAGGCGTTGATGGATCACGCTGCCTTCAAAGTCGCTGCCGAGTTGGGTGAGGCCAAAGAAACGCTCGTCCTGGTTGAATAGCGCAAACGCCTGCGTCAGCGTTTCGCCACCGTACATCAACGCGAGCGCGGGTTCGAACGGGCTGGGGTCGTCGAGCCGGGCGAGGTCGGCGATGCAGCGGTAGACCTTGAGGCGCGCGTCGCTGCGCTGGCCGTACTGCGCGATCCAGGTGCAGCCTTCGAGGATGGCTTCGTCGTCGCCGAGCGCAAGCGCAAGTAATAATTTCAGCTCGCCGACGCGGATGTCGGTCCACGGCGAATCGGCGTCGGGCGCGAGGCCGATCAGCACGGTCACCAGGCGGTCGTCGGCGAGTTCGAGTTCTTCCATCAAATCCAACAGTTCGGCGCATTCGTCGTCGGTCAGCTCGGGCAGGCGCGCGAGGGCGGGGCGGATCAGGTTGCCGACGCTGTTGTTCTCGAATTCGAGTTCTTCCACCGGATAAATTTCGGACACACCGGGCACCAGGATGCGGCAGGCGTAGACGCCGAGATGTTCGAAGTCGGCGATGTAGAGGTCATGGCCCTCGGCGTGCAGGGCATCGACCGACCACGCGTAGTCTTCTTCAGTGGTGGTGCCGAAATTCCAGTCGACGAAATCGTAGTCGGGCGTGTCGCGCAGGAACTGCCAGGAAATCACGCCGCTGGAATCGACGAAGTGGATTTCCAGGTTCTGGGGGTCGGCGATCTCGGCCGGGTCGAAGCCGGGGGCGGGGAAGCCGGCCAGCGAATCGAGCGCGCGGCCTTGCAGTAATTCCGTCAGCGCGCGTTCCAGCGCCACCTCGAAGCGCGGATGCGCGCCGAAGCTGGCGAAGCAGCCCTGGTCGTGCGGATGCAAGAGCGTGACGTTCATCACCGGATACTTTCCGCCGAGCGAGGCGTCCTTCACCAGAATGCCGAAGCCCGCTGCGCGCAAGGCCAGGATGCCGGCGGCGATGCGCGGATAGCGGTTGATGACGGCTTCCGGCACGTCGGGCAGGCACAGGCCTTCCTCGATGATGCGGAACTTGATGTGGCGCTCGAAGATTTCGGCCAGCGCCTGCGTGCGCGCTTCTTTCAGGGTGTTGCCGGCCGACATGCCGTTGCTCACGTAGAGATTGCCGATGAGATTCACCGGGAAATAGGCCGTGGCGCCATCGCGCAGCCGCTGGTAAGGAAGGGCGCAGATGCCGCGTTTGGCGTTGCCGGAATTGAGATCGATCAGCTGGTCGGCACGCACGCTGGCGTCGGGGTTGTAGTGCGCGCGCAGTTCGGGGGTGAGCAGGCCTTGCGGCCAGGCGTCGCCGTCCACCTCGAACCAGCGCTCGTCGGGGTGATGAACATAGCTGCGGTTGGCGAGGGTTTCACCCAGATAGAAATGCGTCCAGAAATAATTGGTCGAGAGCCGCTCGAAATATTCGCCCAGCGCGCTCGCCCGCGCGGCCAGTTCCGTGCCGCCCTTGCCGTTGGTGAAGAGAATCGGGCAGTCGCGGTCGCGGATGTGCACCGACCACACGCCTTCCACCGGATTCAGCCAGGAGCGTTCCTCGATGTGGAAACCGAGGGCGGTGAGTTTCGATTGCAGCGTGGCGATGGAGGCTTCGAGCGAAGCGTCCTTGCCGGGGATGAAGTGTTCGGTGGCGGACATGGCGGGGCGGCGGGCGGAAAGACCCGACAGCTTACGCGATGCGGGCACACGCCGCGTAGAATCCCCTGCATGGAACGACGGACAAGAAAAACCGCTGTCGGCGTGTTGCTGACGTGCCTGACCGGCCCGGTCTGGGCCGGCGCGCAGACCTTCGGACTGGATGGCCAGCCCGCGTCGCAGCGTGTGCCGGTCGATCGCGTTGCTCAGGCGCGGGACATGGAGCGGCAGCGCGACTGGGCGTCATTGCTCGCGCTCGGGCAGCAATGGTCTCAGGATGACCCCGGCAATCCGCTGGCGTGGTTCGTCCAGGGCCGGGCCTGGTCGGCACTGGGCCAGCCGGCGCAGGCCATTGCCGCCTACCGGCAAACCTTGCGCGTTGCCCCGGATGATGTGCTGGCGCGCAACAACCTGGGCAACGAACTGCGTGCCAGCGGCCAGCCGCACGAGGCCATGCAGGCTTACCGTGCTGCGCTGGAAGTCGATCCCGGCTATGTGCCGGCGTGGCACAACCTGGGGCTGACGTTCTATCTCACGCGCGGCCAGGCCGGCGTGACGCGGGCGCTCGACGCCCTGCGCGCGCAAGACCCGGCGCTTGCCGAGGGTTGGCGCAGGCTGGCGGTGGAATATTCGATGACGCGCGATCCGCGTGTGGCGCACGAGGCCGTGCGAATGCTGCGGGGATTGAGCGCCGCGAACCGCACCCGCCTGTTCGACATTCTGCTGGCCCCCCAGAGCTGACGGCCCGCACGCCGGCATGGCGGATAATGCCGCCATGACCGTACCCCCTGCCTCGCCGGAAATCGCGATTGCCTCGCGCGACAATCCCTTGTTCAAGCGCCTGAAAAAGCTGGCTGAATCGGCACGGGCACGGCGTGAGGCCCGCATGACGCTGCTCGACGGCGAGCACCTGATCGACGCCTATCTGGTCGCCGGCGGCGTGCCGCATACGCTGGTGCGCGCCGCGTCGGCAGCCGAAGCGGGCAGTGCAGCGCTGGCGGCGCGCTGCCCGAAAACCCGGCGGGTGGCGATGGCGGACGCGCTGTTTGCCGAGTTGTCGCCGGTGGCCACGCCCAGCGGCGTGCTGGCCGAAGCCGCGTGGCTTGCGCCGCCCGCGCTCGACGCCACCCCGCTGGTGGTGGTGCTGGAAGATATCCAGGATCCGGGCAATCTGGGTGCCATGCTGCGCACCGCAGCGGCGGCAGGTGCCACGCGCGCGGTACTCTCCCGGGCCTGCCACGACCCGTGGTCGCCCAAGGCATTGCGCGGCGGTCAGGGCGCGCAGTTCGTGCTGCCGGTGGAAACGGGCGTGGAACTGGGTGACTGGCTGGCGCGCTTCGAGGGCGCGAGTCTGGCACTCGCGCTGGGCGAAGACGGGTCGCTGTACGGGCATCGACTCACCGGGCCGCTGGCGATCGTGGTGGGCAATGAAGGCGCAGGCTTGTCGTCCGCCGTGCGCGCCGCTGCGCGGGCACGGGTGCGTATTCCGATGCTGGGCCGGGTGGAATCGCTGAACGCGGCGGCCGCGCTGGCGGTAGCGGTGTTCGAGGCGGCGCGTCAGCGCAGCAACTGAGCAGGCAAATTCAGGGGCGTTGCAGGGCGCGCTCGCCGGTGCGGCGGTCGAGCTGCACGCGCAGGCGGTTGTCGCGCGCAAACCCCATCACGTAGGCGTGGGCCGCGGGGTCGGTCGTTTCCAGCCAGCGCGCCACCACCAGGCAGCGTTCACCGTCGATGATGCAGGGCTGCACGCCTGGTGCGTAGCGCAGGCGGTTGTCGACCAGAAAGCTGGCCAGCGTGGAGGAAAGGCGTTCGCTCCAGTCCGACGGCCGCAGCGGCTTGCCGTTTTCCATGACGCCTGTGATGACCCAATCGCCCTCTGCCATATCGGTGCTCGCGCTGTGGATACTGAATGCTCTTTCGGCAAGGGGGTGGCTTACTTGAGCGACTGCCGCAGACGGGCGGCGATTTCCTCCACCGAGATAAGCGTCGTGTCGAGTACCGGCACGCCGTGGCGGCTGAACAGCGCGGCAGCGGCAGTCAGTTCGGCGCGGCATTGCGCGAGGCTGGCGTAGCGGCTGCCGGGCAGGCGCGCTTCGCGGATAGCCGCCAGGCGCACGGGATCGAGCGTGAGCCCGCGCAGGCGCGGCAACACGGCAAGCAGGCAGGCGGGCAAGCTGTCGTGCGCCAGATCGTCCGGGGTGAGTGGATAGTTGGCCACGGCCAGCCCGTCGTGCAGGGCCAGATACAGCGCGCTGGGGGTTTTGCCCACGCGTGACACGCCCACCAGAACCAGGTCGGCCTCGGCCAGCCGCTGCGGTGCCAGGCCATCGTCCGCCGCCAGGCTGAAATTGACCGCGTCGATGCGGGCTTCGTAGTCGGCCGCCATGCCGTGGGTGTGGCCGGTGCGAGGGTGGGCGGGTTGCCCCAGCGCGGCTTCCAGCGCGGGCATCGTCCACTCGAACACGTCGAACAGCGGCACGCCCGACGCGTGGAGGCCGGCGCGCAGCAGCCCGCGCAGGGCCGGGTCAGCCAGGCTGGAGAACGCCAGCGCGCCCGGTGTGGCGGCAATGCGGGCGGCAGCCTCGCGAACCTGGTCGGGCCCATCGACGAAGGGCAACACAATCCGACTACACTCGATGGCAGGAAACTGCGACAGCACGCTTCTGGCCAGCGCCTCGACGGTGACGCCAGTGTGGTCCGATACGCAGTAGGCAGTACGTGTATGCATGGAGGTGGCGAAATGCCCGAACAGAATCAAACCCGGCCGCTGGACTATATCGTTCCCCTGGATCGTCTGTCGATGGCCGACGTGCCGCGCGTGGGCGGCAAGAATGCCTCGCTCGGCGAAATGATCGCGCATCTGGCCGGCGCGGGCGTGAGCGTGCCGGGCGGCTTTGCCACCACCGCACAGGCGTTCTGGGATTTTCTCGATCACAACGCCCTGCGTGAACGCATCCACGCACGTTTGCAGGCGCTGGACGTGGCCGACGTGACGGCGCTGACGGCGGCGGGAACCGAAATCCGCGCCTGGGTCGAGGCGGCCGCGCTGCCGCCTGCACTGCAAAACGGCTTGCTCGCGGCGTATCGCGCGCTGGGCGAAAACATTTCCGTGGCCGTCCGCTCGTCGGCCACCGCCGAAGACCTGCCCGACGCCTCGTTCGCTGGCCAGCAGGAAACCTATCTGCACGTGCAGGGCGAAGCCGATCTGCTGCGCTACGTGAAAAAGGTGTTTGCGTCGCTCTACAACGACCGCGCGATTGCCTATCGCGTGCACCACGGTTTTGCCCATGCCGATGTCGCGCTGTCGGCCGGCATCCAGCGCATGGTGCGCGCCGACCTCGGCAGCGCCGGGGTGATGTTCACGCTTGATACCGAATCCGGGTTTCGTGACGTGGTGTTCATCACCGCGGCCTATGGCCTCGGCGAAACCGTGGTGCAGGGCGCAGTGAACCCGGATGAGTTCTACGTGCACAAGCCGCGTCTTGCCGACGGCTTTCCCGCCATCGTGCGGCGCGAACTCGGCAGCAAGGCCATCCGTATGGTGTGGCGGGACGGGACAAATTCAGTTGTTGATACGCCGCGCGAACTGGCGCTGCGCTACGCGCTTGCCGACGCCGACGTGCTGGCGCTCGCGCGGCAGGCGATGACCATCGAAGCGCACTACGGCCGGCCGATGGACATCGAATGGGCGAAGGACGGCGAGACCGGCGAACTCTTCATCGTGCAGGCACGCCCCGAAACGGTGAAGGCGCGCAGCGTCGGCAGCGACGCGCGCTACGTGCTGGAAGAAACCGGCGAGGTACGCATCAGCGGCCGCGCCATCGGACAAAAGATCGGTGCCGGCGTTGTGCGCGTGATCGCGAGTCCGGCGGAAATGCAGCGCGTGCAGCCGGGTGATGTGCTGGTCACCGACATGACCGACCCCGACTGGGAACCGGTGATGAAGCGTGCCGCTGCCATCGTCACCAACCGCGGCGGCCGCACCTGCCACGCCGCCATCGTCGCGCGCGAGCTGGGCATACCCGCCGTCGTCGGCTGCGGCGACGCGACGGCGGTGTTGCAGGACGGCGAAGCCGTCACGGTCTCCTGCGCCGAGGGCGACACCGGCATCGTCTACGCCGGCCGCCTGCGCTTCAGTGTAGAGACGCTGGCGAGCGACGTGCTCGGCGAACCACCGGTGAAGCTGATGATGAACGTGGGCAACCCCGAACGCGCCTTCGAATTCGCACAGATTCCCAACCACGGCGTGGGGCTGGCGCGGCTCGAATTCATCATCGCACGCATGATCGGCGTGCATCCGCTGGCGCTGCTGGACTACGCGAAGCTGCCGGATGCACTGCGCAGTGAGATCGACGCGCGCACGGCCGGCTACGCCGATCCGGTCAGCTTCTACGTCGACAAGCTCGGCGAGGGTATTGCCACGCTGGCTGCCGCGTTCTGGCCCAAGCCGGTGATCGTGCGCCTGTCCGACTTCAAGTCCAACGAATACGCCAACCTTACGGGTGGCGACCGTTACGAGCCGAAGGAAGAGAACCCCATGCTGGGTCTGCGCGGTGCCGCGCGCTACGTGTCATCGCTGTTCCGGCCGGCTTTCGAGCTCGAATGCCGCGCGCTCAAGAAAGTGCGCGAGACGCTGGGTTATACCAACGTCGAGGTGATGATTCCTTTCGTGCGCACCGTTGACGAATGCGTGAAAGTGGTCGATTTGTTGGCGGACAACGGCCTCGTGCGCGGGGAAAACGGCCTGCGCGTGGTGATGATGTGCGAAATTCCGTCCAACGTGCTGCTCGCCGACGACTTCCTCGCCCACGTCGATGGTTTCTCCATCGGCAGCAACGACCTCACGCAACTCACGCTCGGCATCGACCGCGATTCCGGTCTGGTCGCCGAAAGTTTCGACGAACGCAACCCGGCGGTGAAGAAGCTGCTCGCCGAGGCCATCGCGGCGTGCAAACGCAAGGGTAAATATATCGGCATCTGCGGACAGGGGCCGAGCGACCACCCCGACCTTGCGGACTGGCTGGTCGCGCAGGGCATCGGTTCGATCTCGCTCAATCCGGACACCGTGCCCACCACCTGGCGACGCTTGTCTGCATGAAATGAAAATGCCGGCACTGCAAAGTAATCTGTAAGGGAAGGGGCGACACGCCGACCGATGCTCAACCACACTTGACTCCGATTCAACCCGAGTGTGGTGCAGCCTCAGCGCTGCCTAACCCTTAACTTTGACAGGAGCGCATCATGAAAACCCTTATCCATCACGCACTCATCGCTACCGCCGCTTTCGCTTTTTCGACTGCCCACGCTTCGCCCTGGCTGATCGGCGACGCCGAAGGGGTCGTCTACCCACCATCGATGGCGAACACGCAGTACAGCGGGCAGTTCAACGGCCCGCTGTCGTTCAGCCAACTCGACAGTGATGGGCACGTCAGCCAGGCCACGATCTTTGGCGAGCTCAAGCCCGTCATGGCGAGCAAGCCTTCGTCTTACATCGGTACCAGCGAGCGCCCGTTCAGCTGGAACAACGTGCCGAACCCTGACCTCTACACCGGTGACTGATCTTCATCCTGCGCAAGACAGGCCGCCTGCCTCGTGGATCACAAGGCAGGCGGCCTTGTGGCTGCTGGGACTTTGCGTCGGGTTGCCGGCCCGGGCCAACTGGCAGGACAGCGTGGTCAGGCTCGATGTCGTACGCCACGATGGCAGCCATACCCGGGGGTCGGCTGTACGCATTGACGCCCGTCGGCTGCTGACCAACTGCCATGTCATCCAGGCAGCACAAGTCATCACGGCCTCACAGGGTGCGCAGCGCAGCAGTGAAGTGACGCTTTCGGCGGGCGATGCCTACCGTGACCTCTGTCTGCTCGACGCAGCTGATTTGATGGGCAGTATTGCTGCGCCCGCACCGGACGACGCCATGCAGGCCGGGATGCCGGTGCTGGCCGCCGGCTACAGTGGCGGCACGTTTGCAATCACCCAGGGCATCGTGAAAGGTCTGCATGTGTGCCCCTGCGACGAGGGTAAAGTCATCCAGACCACTGCCGCATTCGACATGGGCGCGAGCGGCGGCGGACTGTTTGATGCTCACGGCCGTCTCATCGGCATACTGACCTTCAAGAACATCCGGGGCGGCGACTATCACTTTGCCGTGCCGATTGCCTGGTACCGGCTGGCGGAAAAGCAGCCACTCGATAACCTGAATGGTTCCCCGGCATTCTGGAACACCCAGACCGAACAGCGCTTTCTCGCCGCGTGTGCGCTGGGTGCCGACAAGAACTGGCTGGCGCTTCAGGCCCTGGCGCGTGACTGGATCGAGGCGGAGCCGCGCAACGCCGAACCCTGGGCTGCGCTCGCGCGTGCCGAAGCGGGCCTGGGCAAACGTCACCAGGCGCTGCATGCGTATCGCAGGGCGCTGGAAATTGATTCCGCGCACCAGGAAGTGCGCTGGGAACTTGAAAAGCTGGAATTCGAACTGGGTCTGGGGGATAGCCGCTAGCGGCATTGTGCAAGCTGGCCATGAAGGTTTGCGGTGAGCCCGCTGGAGGCGAGCTCCAAGTCAGTCAGGCTCCCGTGGCCATTCCGGCTGTTTCAGTGCGCTACACCCGAAACCCCAGCATGGTGCGGGCGTGGGTCACAAAGAGCGACAGCGCGTGACAGTCGCGCCAGCCAATGCGGTTCACCGGCTGGTCGAGAATGTGCGAGAGGGTGATGGCCGTGGCATCACACGCCCGGGTCAGCCGTTTCAGTTGTGCCGCCTGGGCGCATTCGCGCAGGCGAATGAGGCTGAGTGCATAACGCTTGAGGGCATCCTTGCAGCGCTGCTGCGACACAGGATCGGTGCGGGTGAAATCCAGCCGCGCCGCGTATTGCGCCAGCAGATTCAGTGCCGTGCTCACCCGTTGCAGGGGCGAAACGACAATGAGGGTTGGCCGAGTCACGCAACTCGCTTCAGGGCGGGGATCCGCATGGCGGATAGGCATCATGATCGTGTCCCGTGACGGGGTGGGTGGGCACGGCGTGGATGGGCACGGGCGAGATCCGCACATGCGGCCCCGCCCGCCGTTGCGGGCCGCTTATTTCAGCGGCTGAAGTTCGACGCGACGGTTCTGGAAACGCCCCTGCTCGGTCTCGTTGTCGCCAAGCGGTTGCGATTCCCCGTAGCCCTTCACGACCAGTTGCGCCGGGGGTATGCCTTTTTCGACCAGATAGCGCTTGACCGTTTCGGCCCGGCGCAGCGACAGCCCCATGTTGTATGCCTCGGTTCCCCGGCTGTCGGCGTGTCCCCCCACTTCGATCCGGCCCTCTCCCCACGCCTTGATTTCTTCCACCGCACGGTCGAGACGGCCGTAGGCCTGGCTGCGCAGTGCGGCTTCGTCGCTGTCGAAATTCACGTCGTCCAGGATCAGTTTGGACGGCGGTGCAACCGCCGGCACAACCGGCGCGGCAGCCTGCGGGGCAGGCTCGGCAACCGGCGCGGGCGTCACTGCGGCGGCGGGCGCGGGCTCGGGGCAGCCGTTGTCGGTTTTGGCGTACACCGTCGGGCAGCGGTCGTCGCCATCCACGATGCCATCACCATCGCTGTCGAGTTCACAGCCTTCTGCATTCACCTTGCGGCCGGCGGGCGTGTTCGGGCATTTGTCCAGCCGGTCGACCACGCCGTCGCTGTCACTGTCCTTTTCCGCCGGGCAGCCTGCGTCCATCAATTGCCGGCCGGGGCAGCCGATGGTGCGGAACACTTCGTGGCCGATGGTTTTGCCGGTGGGGCTGGCGGGGTTGCTCGGGTCGTAGAACACGCCGAGCTTGCCTTCGCCCTGTGCGGCGTGTGCGGACATCCCGCCGGCCGACATCAGGCTGGCCATGGCAACGGTGAGCAGAAAACGGTGATTTTGCATATCGCATTCCTTTGGCAAGGTGGAAAGACCGCAGTCCTGAGCCTCTGCTGGCCGGATCTTCGCCCGGTGGATTGCAGGTGCAACTGCGCTGCCAATAGTGTCTGGGATGCGGCAGGCGGGGGCCGTCAGCCATGGCTTGTCATGCGTGTCAGACAAGTCTGATAACACGGCCTCCGCATCTGCCCATGCGGGGTATGCGGACGAATGAGCGACAGGCCGGTTCAGCGACGCACGGTGTAGGCAGACGGGACGTCGAAAAGCTCGGGCGAGAGCGGCGCGTCGCTGAAATCGTGCAGGGTGAGAGTGAGGCGTGCCGGGATGCGCCCTGCGAGGGCGGCGAGGGGGCCGGTGCCCTCGTGGCGTGCATCGAGTTCTCCGCCGCAGGGTAGCCCGCGCGGGGCCAGTTCGCGCACGAGGTCGCTCAACATGCGGGCCTGGGCCGGCGTGGCCTTGACGGCGGCGGGCACGGCCAGGAAAAAATCCTTTTTCTGCGACAGTTGAATCCATTTTTTTACAGCGGCCTGCTCGGGCGGCTGGTGCGCGATCCACACCGTGCCGGTCAGATGAAAGGTAGCGTCTTCGTTGCCCAGTCGGGTCGGCATGCTGGCCGTGAGTTGATGGGCTTCGCAGGTCCAGTGGCGTAGCGCGCGCGTGGTGCCGGTGGGCGTGAGCTTGAGCTGGAGGCTGCCTGAAGGCGTACCTGTCCCGGCTTCGGTCTGGAGCGTTTTCAGGTTGTGCAGTTCGACCCTGCGCGTGCCGTGATCCAGCAATGCCAGTTGTTGGCGGGTGAAGTCGAAGATATGGCTGTAGGCGCGCCCCCGGTCAGTGAAATCGCGGCGCAGTTGGCCTTCGCGTATCCAGATGCGTTCCTGCGTGGATAGCGGGCCGGCCGTGCTGTAGCCGGTGAGTGTGAGATCGGCGTGGCTTGCCGGGGCAAGCACGGTCAGCAGGAGCCACGCGCCAGTTCGGAAGGTCATGCTTTTCTCCGCGAGTCGAATTCGATTTCGCCCAGATTCAGGCGCTGGTACACCTGCAACAGGGGTTTCGGTGCCCACCAGTTGAGCCGCCCCAGCAGGCGCAGGGTGGCGGGCACGAGCAACATGCGCACAAGCGTGGCGTCGACGATCACCGACAGCAGCAGGCCGAGGCCGATGGCCTTGATGAACACCACTTCGCCCATGGCGAAGGCACCGAGCACCACGCCGATGAGCAGCGCGGCGTTGGTGATGATGGGCCCGCTCTGCTGCATGCCGGTGGACACCGACTTGAGGCTGTCGCCCTTGGTGGCGTCGCACATTTCCTTCACGCGCGACAGCAGGAACACTTCGTAGTCGATCGACAGGCCGAAGGCGCTGGCAAAGATGAGCACGAGGATGGTGCCGTCGAGTGCGCCCTGTGCGGTGAAGCCCAGCCACGAAGCCAGGTTGCCGTCCTGGATGATCCATACCAGCGCGCCGAAGGTGGCGGACAGCGACAGCAGGTTGGTGAGCACCACCTTGAGCGGCACCAGCAGGCTGCCCAGCATCAGAAAGAGCAGCACGAAAATCACGCCGACGATGGCGGCGAGCACGATCGGCACATGGGTGCGCAGGGTGTCGAGATAATCCAGATGAAACGCTGCGTAGCCGCCGACGTGTACCGCCTCCAGTCCGGGCGACAGCGGCAGGGCGCGAATACGGGCGACCAGTTCGCGTGCGGCGGCGTCATTCGGGTCGCCGGTGAAATACACGAACAGGACGGTGCTGCGGTCGCGCCCGAATTCATCGAGCGCGGCGGCTGCCTGCGGGAACGCCTCGGGGTTGCCGAACAGCATCCGGTAATCGGCCAGCGTCAGCGCGGGATCCAGACTGGTGAGCCCGCTGACGTGTGTGACCGTCGGCAGCGCGGCGATGGCGGTGCTGAGCGTATACAACCCCGCCAGGCTGTCGGCTGCGGTGAGTCGCGTGCGGGTGCGCGCCACCACCATGACGGGCGCGATTTCGCTGTTGGCAAAGTGCTGTGCCAGGGTTTCCTGCACTTGCCGGCTTTCGGCCGTAGGCGGCAGGGAACGGCTGTCGGCCGGGCCGACTTTCATGTTCTGCACCGGCAGCGCCAGAATCAGCAGGATGGCAATCGACACCGCCAGCACGACGCGCGCGTGGCGCATGACGAAGTGACTGAAACGGAACCAGCGACCGGTTTCGCTGGTGTCGCGCTCGCGCCCGAGGAAGGGCGGCACCCAGCGATTCACCCGGTCGCCCAGCAGCGCGAGCAGGGCGGGCAGCAGCAACAGCGTGGTCATCATGGCCGTGGCCACCGAAATGCCGCCGGCCAGCCCCATGTTGTGAAAGAAACGCTGCGGCAGCAGGAACAGGCAGAACAGGCTGGCGGCAACGGTAACTGCGCTGAACAGGATCGTGCGGCCCGCCGTGCGCAGGGTGATGTGCAGGGCCAGATCTTTGGGCAGGCCGCGCGCCAGTTCCTCGCGAAAGCGCGACACCATGAACAGGCTGTAATCGACCGCGAGGCCCAGTCCCAGCATCGACACCACATTGGGCGCGTAGACATTGATCTCGGTGCCGAGCGAGGCGAGCTTGAGCCAGGCGATGCTGCTGACGATGGTGACGCCGCCGACGATGAGCGGCAGCATCGCCGCGACCGCCGAGCGGAACACCCACAAAAGCAGCACGGCGAGGAGGACGAAGCTCACGCTTTCGGCCAGCCGCAGGTCGTGGTCGAGCTGTTCGCGTACATCCACGTACACCGCCAGCTCGCCCCCCAGGCCAATGTCGAGTTCGCGGCTGACGAGGCTGCTGCGCAGGGTGCGATAGGCGGCCACGCCTTCGTCCGGCCCCTTCTTCAATTGCACCACCGCGTAGGTCAGGCGGCCGTCGTGCGAGCGCAGGGCGGCGTTGCCGGTGGTGTACCAGGTGTGCACGCTTTCCACGTCGGGGTTGGCGTAGAGCGGTTTGAGTGCGGCGTCCACGGCCAGCCGGTAGGCCAGGTCATCCACCCGCTGGGGGCCATGCGGGGTGGGCTGGAACAGCACCACCACCGGTGCCGCGTCGCGTCCGAGTTCGTCGCGCAGGCGTTCGGCGGCAATGGCCGAGCCGCTGCCCGGCGCATCCCAGCCCGGATTGAGCTTGAGCGCGCGCGCGATGTCCATGCCGAACAGGCCGCTGGCCGCCGTCCAGAGCAGCGCCAGACTGAACAGCACCCAGGGGTGGCGGTTAGCGGCTTTTGCCAGCAGGGTAAAAATGGGGACTCTCCGGATTCGCGTCGGGTTTTATTCGGACTGGGCCGTGCCGGCGGTCATGCGTCGTTCCGCTTCGCGCGCCAGCGCCGACAGGCGCAGGCCGATTTCGCGCCGTACATACTCGTCGGTGAGCAGCGGCGGGGGCGGCAGCAGGGAGCTGATCTGCGCACGGTAGCCCAGTTGCACCGGGGCCTGATCGCCGACAATCAGCCAGTGGCCGCGCACGGCGGTAAGGCCCCGGGAAACGGACTGAAAGCGGATTTGCGCAGGCGGATGTTCCTCGATGGCAAACACCACCTGATCCGGGATCACCAGCGAAATCAGGCCGCCGTCACCGCGCTGTTCAAGCAGCTTCACTCGTGCGCCTGGCGGGGACACCAGCCGCGAGTAAGTCATGCCGGGCACGTAGCGGGCGAGCCGGTTGTAATCGGTGAGCGTGTTCCAGACCGAGCGGGCGTCGGCGTTGACCCGGGTGACCGCGTGGATGCCGACGCCACCGGGCTCGACACGGATATCAATTTGCGGCGCGGCAGCCTGGGCGGAGGGCAGGGTGAGCCACGCCAGCCAGAGCAGTAATCGTGTCATGAGCCGTCTCCTCGATCGACACAGGTTTATTGTCTTGTGTTTACAATGTACGCCTTTTCGACGGTGTGGGTAATGCCTGCTTGGCGGACATGAAAAAAGCGGGCACGAGGCCCGCTGATTGGGTGGGGCCGAGACCCCGGATCGGTAGCACGAGGCCCGTTAAGACGGCCTTCGGCTTGAGTAGGGCGAGCATCGGGCAGAACGATACGTCGGTGTGGTCGAGCGATGAAGATCGCTTTACACCGGCCCAAGCCGATAAGGTGTAGATGCTTGACCAGGAATTGAAAAATTACCGCAATAACTTGATCGTTCTTTTCATAAAACGACGGCGGGAAATTCCCGCCGTCAGAACTACTTATTCCCTACACTGCGCCGTTTACAGCGACTTCTTGCAGAAGTACCAGTCGGTGCACTCGTAGCCTTCGTTCATGCGGGCCTCGGCGGCGGCGGCGTCCTGCGGCGGCGGCACGATCACCTTGTCGCCGGGCTGCCAGCCTTCCGGCGTGGCAACCTTGTTGGCGTCCGAGGTCTGCAAGGCAGCGACCAGACGCAAAAACTCGGGAATCGAGCGGCCGTTGGTCATCGGGTAGTAGACCATCGCACGCAGCGTGCCCTTGGGGTCGATGATGAAGGTGGCGCGCACCGCCGAGGTATCGCCGGCACCCGGGTGGATCATGCCAAAGGCCTTTGCCACGTTCATCGACAGATCCTCGATGATCGGGAAGGGAATCTCGACACCGAATTTTTCCTTGATGTTGCGCACCCAGGCGACGTGCGAGTAGTAGCTGTCGATCGACAGGCCGAGCAGATCGCAATTGAGTTTCTGGAACTCGGGGTAGTGGCGGGCAAACGCGGTGAACTCAGTGGTGCACACCGGGGTGAAGTCGGCGGGGTGCGAGAACAGCACCAACCACTTGCCTTCGTAGTCGGACAGTTTTTTTACGCCGTGGGTGGTGCGCGCTTCAAACTCGGGGGCGCGTTCGTTGATGCGGGGGAAGGTGGTGATGTCGGTCATGGCAGGGTTCCTTTCGATGATTGTTTATTAGCAACTGCTAATGTTTGCCACTTTACGCAAGGGCGATGACAGTTGGAATCAGAATATTCCGATAATCTGGATTGAGAATATCAATCGCACTTTATAAAGGTGCGCGCAATACGCCAAACCCGCAACTCACACCGTGGCCCACATCCGCATGAGGTTGTGGTAACAGCTGGTGAGGCGCACAGCGGTGGCGCTTTCGCCGTGTTCACTGCGCAGGCTGGCAATGCCCAGATCGAGCTCATGCAGCAGTTCGCGCTGCTGCGGTTCGCGCACCATGCTTTCCAGCCAGGAAAAACACGCCAGCCGTGCGCCACGTGTCACCGGTTCGACGCGATGCACGCTGTAGGACGGATACAGGATCAGGTCGCCCGCCGGCAGTTTCACCGCGCGCCCGCCCATGCCGTCTTCGATGATGAGTTCACCGCCTTCGTAGTCTGCCGGTGCGTTGAGAAACAGCGTAAAGGACAGATCGGTACGCACGTGCTGTGCGGTGCCGGGGTGGGTGCGCACCGCGTTATCGACGTGGTTGCCAAACGAATTGGCGTGGTCGCCATAGCGATTGATCAGCGGCGGGTAGATGCGCCTGGGTAGCGCGGCGCTGAAAAAAGTGGGGCTCTGCGACAGCGCATCGAGCACGAGGGCGCGAAGCTGCTGGGCCACCGGGCTCGATTCGGGCAGTTGCAGATTGTTCTTGACCGTAGCGGCTTGCGCGCCAGCAGTAACGCGGCCGTCGGCCCAGTCGGCCTGGCGCAGCAATGCCGTACCCCGGGCGAGCGTGTCGGCGTTGAGGATGCGGGGAATGTGTAAGAGCATGATGGGGTCTCCTGTCGGGGTGGTGGCACTGTATGCAATGCCGCCACCCCGCCAATGACGGCGGGGTGGGCTCAATCAGAACTTGATTTCGCCGGTGAGGATGAATCGGCGACCCTGACCCGGCACGGTGAACGGGCCGTTGTCGTAGATCGCGTCGTAGTAGGTTTCGTCGAACACGTTCTGCACGTTCAGACGCACGCCCCATTTTTTCTGCTCGTAAGCCACCATCGCGTCCCAGCGCTCGTATGCCGGCGCGGTGTTGGGATGGAATGAGGTGCCGCCTGGCAGCGTGGGAATGGCACCGGCACCGCTCGGGTTGTAGCCGAAGCGCTTGCCCTTGGCTTCCACGCCACCGCCGATTTTCCAGCCGCCGCCGAGTTTGTAGGTGGTCCAGAGGTTGAAGGTGTAAGGCGGGGTGTTGCGCGGACGCTGGCCGATGTAGCCGAGGTTGCCTTTGGTGATGACGCCGGTGGTGGCGTTGACGTTCTCGGCGGTGTCGAGGATTTCCGCGTCCATCAGCGCCATGCCGGCGAAAACTTCCCAGTTGGGCGTAATGCGTCCGGCGGCTTCGAACTCGATGCCGTCGGTGCGGCGTTTCTTGGTGAGGATGGCCGCAGTCGATTCGAGGTCGTTGTTGCGTTCCCAGTGCTTGACGGCACGGTAGAGCGCCGTGCGGAACGTGAGGTCGCCTTCGAAGAACATCCACTTGGCCCCCAGTTCAACCACCTGGCTGGTTTCTGGCGGTTGGGGCACCACGGTGAGCTGGTAGAGGTCGGCGGTGGGGCTGAACGAATCGCTGTAGCCAAGGTAATAGTGCGCTTCGTCGGTGGGCTGGTACGACAGCGCGGCGCGGGTGCTCCATTCGCCATAGCTCAGCTCGGGCGAGGTGGCGCTGGAGTACGTGGCATCGAGTTCATCACGGCGTGCGCCCAGGGTGAGTTTCCAGAACGGCATGAACTCGATGGTGTCCTGGATATACGCGGCGTAGGAATCGCCCTTGAAGCTGATCGCCCCTGTGAGGTTGGTGACGTAAGGCTGGATGATCGGCGGATTGGCATTGGTGGTGCCGCCAACGTTGCGCAAGCCATTCCGGAAGCTGTCCTCGTGCAGGTATTCCACCCCGGTGACCAGTTCGTGTTTCATGCCAAGGGCGCGGAACTGGGTGCTGAAATCGGATTGAACCGTGACGGTTTCGTAGTCCGAGGCGCGCGTGGGGCCAACGTTGGTCACGGCCCCGGCAGGTGCGCCCGGCAGGCAGTTGGCAAGATTGCCGTCGCCGTTCAAGCCATTTGAACCCGGCGGACAGAGGCTGTTGGGGGTGCGTGCCCAGTAGCTGCGTTCGTAATCGCCATAACGGAGCGTGGTGCGCAGTTCGGTTCTGGGCGAGAAGCGATGCGTCCAGGTGCCGGTGGTGATGTGGGTATCGCTTTCGTCAAAGTTGCCGTCAAAACCCCAGAAGGTGTCCGGCGAGAAATTGGTGTTGGGCGCGCGGGTGGCGTTGTCGAACGAAAACCCGTAGTCCGGAATGTCGCGGTTGCGCATGTAAACGTGCGAGAAGGTGAACTCGTCGTCGGTCTGCATCCCCAGCGCGAGGCTCACTTGCGCGCCACCGCGATCAATTTCCGGCTCGGCACCCGTGGTGGGGTTAGCGCGCCAGCTGCCTTCGTCGCGCTTCATCAGGTTGACGCGGATCGCGCTGTTTTCGCCCAGGCGCTTGTTGAGGTCGGCGGTCACTTCGGTGTAGTCGTCGGTGCCGACGCTGCCGGTGAGCTTGTAGGCGTCGGCGCGTTTGGGCGTTTTGGAGACGAGGTTGATCACGCCGCCGGCCTGGCCGCGCCCGAACAGCATGGACGCTGAGCCGCGCAGCACGTCGACCTGTTCGAGGAAAAAGGTTTCGCGGTTGTATTGCGCGGTGTCGCGGATACCGTCGAGGTACAGGTCGCCAAACGTGTAGAAGCCACGCAGCATCATGTTGTCGCCGGCGCGGCCGCCTTCGGCCGCGTTGAAGGTGAGGCCGGAGACGTTGCGCAGGGCTTCGCGCAGGTTGCCGACCTGCTGCTCTTCCATGAGCTGGCGGGTGACGGTGGTGATCGCCTGCGGAATATTTTGTGGATCCTGCTTGACCTTGCCGACGCGGGTTTCGGTGGCCTGGTAGCCGTTGTTCACGGCCATGGGGTCAGCGGTGTCTTCGACCTCGACGGTGGGCAGGGTCGTTTCTGCCGCAGTCTGCGCGGGGTTCGTTGCCGGTGCGGTTTGTACTGCCTTTATTCCGGGCGCATTCTGCGCCAGGGCATGCGGGGCCAGCATGGCAAAGGCCAGCGAGGTAACGGCAATCGGGGCGGTTGTGACAGGCTGCAAGCGCGCCATCAAGTGGTGCAGGATGCCCGAGGCGGGGCGTGGTCTTACATGAGACATGGTTTGCTCCTGAGTGAAACACGGGCTGGCGGAGCAAACGCTTGGCTGGCTGGTGGTTGAAAAATCGGGCCGGGGCTTATCCCCAGCCCGCAGTAACGGCAAGGCGATACACGATGAAGCTGGCGGTCCACGCCAGCGCGAACAGATAGCCGGCCATGACGCCGACCCACCGCCAGCTGCCGGTTTCGCGCTTGACGACGGCGAGCGTGGACAGACACTGCGGGGCGAACACAAACCAGGTGAGCAGCGACAGCGCGGTGGCGAGGCTCCACTGGTGGGCGATGAGCGGGATCAGCGCCTGCGCGGGGTCGGCGGTGCTGGCCGACAGCGCGTAGACGGTGCCGAGTGCCGACACGGCGACTTCGCGCGCGGCCATGCCGGGCACCAGCGCAATGCTGATCTGCCAGTTGAAGCCGATGGGTTCGAAGACGACGGCGAGCAGCCGGCCGAGCGTACCGGCGAGGCTGGTTTCGATGGCGGGCGCGGTGCTGCCGGCCGGCGGCACCGGAAAACTTGCCAGCAACCACATCACCAGCGTCAGCACAAAAATGATGCCGCCGACGCGCTTGAGAAAAATCTCCGCGCGCTGCAATAAACCAATGGCCACGTTGCGCGGCGTGGGCCAGTGGTAGAGCGGCAGCTCCATCATCAGCGGGCGCGGCAGGCTGCCGGTGGTGAGCTGTTTGGCGACCCAGGCGATGGCGGCGGCCGACAGCGCGCCGGCGACGTAGAGGCCGAACAGCACCAGCCCCTGCAATTCGAACCCCGCCACCTCGCGCGAGGGGATGAAGGCGGCGATGAGCAGCGCGTACACCGGCAGCCGCGCCGAGCAGGTCATCAAGGGTGCGATCATGATGGTGACGAGGCGGTCGCGCGGGCTGGAAATGGTGCGCGCGGCCATGATGCCGGGAATGGCACAGGCAAAGCTGGATAAAAGCGGAATGAACGAGCGCCCGGACAGCCCCACGCTGCCCATTAGCCGGTCGAGCAGAAAGGCGGCGCGCGGCAGGTAGCCCGATTCTTCGAGCAGCAGGATGAAGAAAAACAGCACCAGAATCTGCGGCAGAAAAATCAGCACGCCGCCCACGCCGGCGATGACGCCGTCGACCAGCAGACTCTGCATCCAGCCGGTGGGGAGCACTGCGGTCGCAGCGCCAGCGAGCCAGCCGGTAGCCGCCTCGATCCAGCCCATGGGCGCTTCGGCCCAGGCGAACACCGCCTGGAACATGAGGAACAGCACCGCAAGCAAGATCGCCATGCCGAACACCGGATGCAGTACCACGCGGTCGATGCGGTCGGACAGCGTGTGCGGCGCGTGCCGGTCGAGTCCCAGCCCGGCGAGGATGCGCTGCACGGCGTCGTGGTCGGCGCTCACGCTGGGGTGGTCGGCGTGAGGCGCAGAGGCGGGCGCAGCGCTGCGCCAGCTGTCGGGCGGCGCATCGAGCAGCGCGCGCAGATCGGTCGCGCCGTCCTTGCGTACGCCCACGGTGCGCACCACCGGCACGCCCAGTTCGCGCGCCAGCGCGTCGGCGTCCACGTGGATGCCACGCCGCGCCGCCAGATCGGTCATGTTGAGCGCCACCACCATGGGCAGGCCCAGCCGCTTCACCGCCAGCACCAGCCGCAGATTGCGCCGCAGGTTGGTGGCGTCGACCACGCAGACCACGCGGTCGGGGCGTTTTTCGCCGCGCGCGCGGCCCATCAGCACGTCCACCGTCACCCGCTCGTCGGGCGAACGCGGGTTGAGGCTGTATACCCCCGGCAGATCGAGCACGCGCAGCAGCTTGCCGTCGGCTTTCTGGTAGCGGCCTTCCTTGCGCTCCACCGTGACACCGGCGTAGTTGGCCACCTTCTGCCGGCTGCCGGTGAGCACGTTGAACAGCGCGGTCTTGCCGCAGTTGGGGTTGCCGACCAGCGCGATCAGCGGGCCGCCCGGATGAACGTGGACGACGGCGGGTTTCATGCCGGGGTTGTCTGCGTCAACGGCGTGATTTGTATGCAGGCGGCTTCGGCCACCCGCAGCGCGAACGTGGAGTTGCCCACGCGAATCACCAGCGGATCGCCGCCTGCCGCGCGTGCCATGAGCTGTACGGTTTCGCCCGGAATGAAGCCGAGTTCATGCAACCAGTCGTGCCACTCCGGTGCACCAGCAGGGGCGTTGACGTGGACGATGCGGTAGGGCGTGCGCTGGCGCGCACCATCGAGAAAAAATGTGTTCAAGGTCGGCCTGTTGAGGACTGATACGGTCGTTCTGTCGATACGCAGCCGGCTACCTGGCTACAGGATGACTGACCAAAAAAGAGTGTCATTGCGAGCAATCAATTTTCTGGGCGGGGATCGGTCACGAACCCCAGTTTGGTGAGATCGGCGCGCGCGGCGTCGGCCATGATCTGCGCGACGTGCTTGTACGCGAGTTCGCCGTCGGCGCGGATGTGGATTTCGGGCTGCGGGGTTTGGGCAGCGGCAAGCGCCATCTTTGCGCGCCAGGCGGTGGCGTCCACCGTTTCGGCGTTCCAGTACACCGAGCCGTCGGCCTTGATCGAGAGGTTGACCGTTTCGGGCTTGACGTCGTTGGGCTGGCTGGTGGCCACCGGCAGATCGACCTTCACCGCGTGCGTCATCAGGGGCGCGGTGATGATGAAGATGACGAGCAGAACCAGCATCACGTCGATCAGCGGGATCATGTTGATGTCCGCGTTGTCGCCGTCACCGGCGTCGTTCAGCAATCCACCGAAAGCCATTACGTGCTCCTTGCCGCAGCAGGTGCGGAGTAGACGTGGGAACCCTCTTTATCGACGCGGGTGTTGTTGCGCACGCCGGTGGACATGAAGGCGAAGAGGTCGTGTGCAAAGCCGTCCACCTCAGTGAGCATCTGGCGTTTGCTGCGGTTGAAAAAGTTGTACGCGAGCACGGCGGGAATGGCGACGGCCAGCCCCAGCGCGGTCATGATCAGCGCCTCGCCGACCGGGCCGGCCACTTGGTCGAGGCTGCCTGAGCCGCTCATGCCGATGTTGACCAGCGCGTGGTAGATGCCCCACACCGTGCCGAACAGGCCGACGAAGGGCGCGCTTGATGCGATGGAGGCGAGCATGGTGTGGCCGTATTCCAGGCGCGCGGTGTCCTGGTTGATGGCGCGGCGCAAGGCTCGGGTGAGGAACTCGTCCTCCGAGCCCGATTCGATCAGGCGCTGCCCGGTCTTGTTGCGGAACTGCTCGGCGGCCTTGAGACCGTGGTGGGTGAGATTCGAGAATGGGTCGTTGACGCCGTTCTTTTGCAGGTAATCGCCGACGGCGGCAAGGTTCGGCGCGTCCCAGAAGCGCGCGAGAAAAGCCTGCGCGTTTTTCTTCATCTTCAGGTTGGCCAGCGTCTTGGAGACGATGAGATACCAGGTGATGACCGACATCGCCAGCAGGATGACGAGCAGGATGTGCGCGAGCGTATCGGCCTGCGCGATGAAGTGGGCAAATCCCAGTTGGGTGGCGGGAGCGGTGGCTTCCATGAACTTAACTCCTGAGGGTGAACTGAATCGGCACAATGACCCAGGCCTGGATCGGCTTGCCGGGTTGACCTGAATTTCCAGGCAGCCTTGCAGGTTCGAATTTCCAGCTGGACTGGACGGTCTTCAACGCGACTTCGTCAAGACGCGGATAGCCGCTGCTCTTGGCGATTTCGAGCTGGGCCACGCTGCCGTCGGCGTTGACCAGAACATTCAGCCGCACGATGCCTTCTTCGCCCAGCCGTCTGGATAGCGCGGGGTAAGGCGGCTTGGGATTGTTGAGGTAATCCGCTGCTCGTGGGGGGGTAGGCGGTGGCGGCGCGGGTGTGGGTTTGGGCGCTTCGGCGACCGCCGCCGGCGGGGCAGGGGGCGGCGGCAGCACTTCCGGTACCGGCTCGGGGGCCGGCGCGGGCTTGGGGGCTTCGATCACGGCTTGTGGCGTAGGCCGGGGCCGCTCGACGACCAGCAGCGGAGGCGGCGGCAACGGCTTGGCCTGCGGTTGGGGCGGCACCGGTGTGGGTTCCGGCTCGGCTTGTGGTTGTTCAGGCGCGGGCGTGATGAGGCTCACGGTCAGCGGGCGCGGCGGGGTGGTCGGCTCCGGGGTGTCCGGCACCAGCCAGAACCAACCCAGCAGCGCGGCATGGACCACCAGCACCCCGGCGAGCGTCGCGCGCGACAGGCCCGGCGCGTAAGCGTCCGGGCCGGGGAGGCCCGCCCGCGCCGGGCTTGTATGCGTTAACGGAAATGAAGCGGCCATACCGGAAAAATCCAGGGTTCCTGAGTTCGGGCTGAGCCTACACCCGTTGCAGTGAGAGGGGCGGGGCACGGCAAATAATTCATGAATGATAATAATTCGCATTATATAAGTCAATTCTGCCCCGGGATGTGCGCGACGGGAGAAGAAACCCCGGCCGGTTTTCATCGGCGGGACGCGGAACTTGCCATCGCCGCTCGGGCTGTAGGGACACGGGTTGTATCGCACGACTGAATTCCGCTTTTCGGGTGTTCACATCAGCAAGACGCTTGGCGTATGCTCATGCCACAAGCGCCCTTGCATGGCACCCCACAGAGCGCCACACGAACCGCCACCCGCCGCATAGCCATGACTGATCTCCAATACGCCCGCGCCACTGCCCGCATTACCGCCGATGTCGAGATGCCGAACACCTACCCGGGCGGGCCGCAGATAGCACCCTTGATTGCAGCGATGGAGGCGCTTGCGCAGGCACCCGGCGATGTGGCCAGACGTTCCGCTGTCGAAGGCGCGTTTGCCGGGCTGGGAATACGCCAGGGGGCGGTGCTGACCTGTGCACCTTATCTGGCGGAGCTCTTTGCCAGCAATCTTTTTGGCAAAGACGACTGAGGCAGACGAGCCATGATCAAAGCCTACTCCCAGCGTCTATTGCCACCGTATTCGGGACAGATCCAGATCGCGGAGTCGGACAACGCGCGTGCCGTGAGCATGGACAGGGATGTCTGGGAAATCCATTACCGCCGTGACGCAAGCAGTTTTGTGCGGGCAACCTGGTTCAAGCACGCCAGCCTGGCGGAAATCGTGGCAACCGGCAGCCTCGACGGCGAGGTGCTCGACGACAGAATTCGGGAACTTGCCCATTTTCTGTCGTCGGCCACGCTGCCCTTCCCCGCGGCGGATGGCTTTGAATACTGGCTGCTCGACGCCAATGATGAGTCGCCGCTTGCACTGATTTTCAGTTGTGCCGAAGGCGAACACATGGCGCGTTTTCCTGCACACACCGAATGGACGGCGCTGCCGTCTGCGGCGATGCGGGTAGAGCTCACGCCGGAAGAAAAAGCGCGCGATGACACCCCGGTGAATCATCGGCTGGAGCGACTGGTGGCAGAACGTGCAGGCCACAAACCCCGGGCAAGATGGTTTCACCGCCGCCCCAGCGAACCCGACAGTTTTCCGCCCTTGATGGTGCGCGAAGACTGGCAGGATGCGCGCCACGCCGAGCTATGCCAGCGCTATCTGCATCGCCAGGCGTCGCGGCTGCTGATGCTGCATGGCCTGGTGCACGAAGACCGGCTACGGCTGGAGCAGGCGGCACGCGTCCAGGCGCTGGAAGTACTGCGTTTTCATGTGCTCTACCCCGAAGTGGCCGATGAGGCGCTGGTGCGCTCCATCCTTGTCGAGGCGCAGATGCGGGTGGCGGCCGGCGAGCTGGATGGCCGGCTGAACCGGCGTGAGGGCGTGCTGTATCTATAGGCGTGGTTTATAGAAGTGGCCATACATTTAATCCATGTTCTTGAACGGGAAATGGTATGCTTTGCCGGCTTTTGAAGCGCAAGTTTGCACCTGACTTTTCACATAGAAATGCCGGCCGAATGGGAGAGGCTGGCGTTTCATTCGATCTGTGACTCCCCCGATACTGATACGCAGAGGAAGACCATGAGTGATGCACCGAAAGTCCGCCCCAAAGTCCCCGAAGGCAAAAGCCGTTTTCTGACCACGCGTCAAAAGGCCCCGAACGAGAAGGGCTATGTGGGTTATGAAACCACCTGGGAGCCGTTCCAGAAAGAAAAGCCCTACGTGACGCCCAAGCGTCCCTGATCGGCGGCCTCCCTGAGTCAAAAATCAGGGGGCATAAAAAACGCGCCTAACGGCGCGTTTTTTATGCCTGCAACGCCCGTCCGGGCGAAAGGAGCTGGCGTATTCAGATCGGAACCGCGCCCTTCGGCAGGTCGGGGGTCTGCTCGATCGGGCCGCCCAGCTCCATTTCCTGCTCGGTGGCGTCACGCACCAACAGGATTTGCAGCTTGAACACCACCTCGCGGCCGCACAGCGGGTTGTTGCCGTCGATCACGATGGTGTCGCCGCCGATGCGCGTGACGTAGAAGGTCTTGGTCTGCCCCGCATCGTTTTCCATCAGGATGGCGGTGCCCACTGCCCGGTATTCCTCGGGTACGTTTTCCACATTCTCGATGATCACCAGGGATTCATCGCGGGGGCCATAGAGTTTGTTGCAGTCGATGGGCACCTCGATGGTGTCGCCGGCGGCCTGGCCTGCCAGGGCACGCATGACGTCCGGCGCAAGGATTTCGTTGACCCCGTGGACGTAGCCCAGGGGGAACTCGACTTCGGTGAGCACGCTGTCGCTTCTCAGGTCGATGACCTGGTACTTCAGTTCGACGTATTTGCCGTCGGTGATGATGTCTTTGATGATGTCGGTCATGGTCTTCAGAAAGTATGCAGGCGGGGAGGGGGCAGACAGCGGCTCAGAATACCGAGGCACCGAAGATGCGGACTTCGCCTTTTTCATAGCCCAGCACCATGCGGCCCAGCCATTCGCCTTCGCGCTTGGTGCTCTGCACGCGGTACAGACAGGTGACGTGCTGGCCGCGCCGGATGAAACCCAGAAAGTCGTATTCTTTTTTGAGGCTGCGGGTGAGTTCGCTGTTGGCAAACTGCTTGCCCATTTCGACTTCGTTCAGGCCGAACAGCAGGTTGTAGGAAAACTTGCGGACGAATTTGCCGTACTGGCCCTTGTTGGAATACTCGATCAGCTCGTCCCACATCGGGTGGGCAATGGCGGCGAGCTCTTCGTCGCTGTGTGTGATGATGTTCTTGAGGTCGACATCGACCGGTTCAGTGGAGGCGGCTGTGGTCATGGCAATCGGGTGTTTGCAAAAATTAAAGGATACTCGCTATGCGAAAAAAAAGACCAACTCGCGTTGATCCTTGAGGTCGTGCAGGCCATGTGTTCCGCAGTTTGAAATCCCCGCTTGCGCGGGGATTTTTTCGTGCAGTGCCGCTATGGCGCTATCAGTCGTCCTTGCCCACGATGTGGTAGCAGGGCGCTTTTTCCATCGTGTATTCGCCGGTCTTGGGATCACGGCGGGAGACGGTGAGGACATGCCAGTTTTCGTCGTCCAGCTTCATCACGTCGCCGCGATAGTAGTAACCGGGCCAGCGGGTTTCCTTGCGGAACAGGGTGTGCTGCATCACCGACTCGGAGGTGAGGTGGCGATGCTTCAGTTCCCAGGCGCGCAGGAGTTCGTGGATGTCGGCTGCACCGATCTTTTCCAGATCCTCTTCCAGCGTCTTCATCTTCTTCAGGCCGATGTGCAGCAGCTTCTCGTTGGTCATGTAGCTGACCGTCACGCCGCCGCAGTATTCGTCCATCAGCTTTTGCAGGCGATCAAGGCCCTGACGCGGGTTGATGTAGTTGGGGTTGACCGAGCCGGCGGTGATCTCGTTGCGATAGGTCTTGTAGTGCTCCATCGGCTTGTAGATCTCTTTCTTGCGGCGTTCGATCTGGGCCTGGGAAACCGTAATGCCTTCGGCCTTGCCATCATCGATGTACTGGCACGCGGCCTTGGCGGCGAGGCGGCCTTCGGTGAACGAACCCGACGAGAACGCGTGGGGCGTACCGCCAACCGCGTCGCCGGCACCAAACAGGCCTTCGACGGTGGTCATGCGGTTGTAACCCCAGTAGTACTCGGGCGGCGAGAGGTCTTCGGGGCCCGAACACCAGGCACCGCAACCGGTTGCGTGCGAGCCCATGACGTAGGGCTCGGACGTGGTCAGTTCGGGGTTTTCGTACTTGGGATCGACGTCGGTAGCGGCCCACAGCACGGCCTGACCGACGGTCATGCCGAGGAAGTTGTGCCAGCCGATTTCTTCCAGGTGCGGATCCTGGAAGGCTTCCATCGTCACCATGTGGATCGGGCCACGGCCGGCGTTCACTTCGCTGATGAAAGCGTGGTTGCGCAGGCAGGTGGGGATCGGCTTGTGGGACAGATGCTGGCCTTCGGTATCCAGATATTCCTTGCCGACCATCTTGGTCAGTTCGGGGAACCACTTGGATTCGTACTCTTCACCGTTGCAGTTCTGGGTGTAGGTCTTGAGGTGCAGGAAGTAGGCACCGACCGGGCCGTAGCCGTCCTTGAAGCGGGCCAGCACGATGCGGTTTTCCATCTGCGTCATCTTGGCACCGGCACCGATCAGGAGACCGTAGGCGGAGCCGGACGACCAGGGCGCGTACCATACGCGGCCAGCGCCTTCACCCACCGAACGCGGCTTGTAGATGTTGGACGCGCCGCCTGCGGCGACGACGACCGCCTTGGCCTTGAAGACGTGGTAGTTGCCGGTGCGGACGTTGAAGCCCACAGCACCCGCTACGCGGTTTTCCTTCGACTCGTCCATCAAGAGGTGCGTCACGCAGATGCGGTTGAACACCTTGTCGGCCGATTTCTTGGCGGCTTCGGCCACGATGGGCTTGTAGGATTCGCCGTGAATCATGATCTGCCAGCGGCCTTCGCGCTGGTAGGCGCCGGTCTTGGGGTTGCGCATCAGCGGCAGGCCCCATTCCTCGAACTGGTGTACGGCCGAGTCGACGTGGCGGGCCATGTCGAACAGCAGGTCTTCACGCACCATGCCCATCAAGTCCATGCGGGCGTAGCGCACATGGTCTTCCGGGTTGTTTTCGCCGAAGCGGGTGCCCATGTAGCAGTTGATCGCGTAGAGGCCTTGTGCCACCGCGCCGGAACGGTCGATGTTGGCTTTTTCGGCGATGACGATTTTCTTGTCCTGCCCCCAGTAGCGTGCTTCCCAGGCTGCGCCCGTGCCGCCTAGACCCGCACCGCACACCAGGATGTCGATGCCGTCTTCGATAATTGTGTCGTAAGCCATCAGTAGTAGACCCCCGCTTTCATTTTCAGGCCGTTGGATTCGAGCGTATGCAGGCCGCCGTCGTCCATGCGAATGTATTTAGGTTCGTTGAACAGGAGCTGGCTCTTGCGCATTTCTGCGGAGGGCGCGGGCACACTGCTCAGTTGGGGAATGCAGGTGCCCCAGGGCTTGGTGGTGATCGGGGCCAGCAGGTCCATGTCCTTCTTGCCGTTGCGGAACTTGATCCGCCAGGCAATCACGCCTTTCTCGGGGTCGCGGAGCACGCGAACCGAGTGGCCGAGCGGCGCAAAGTCGGCGTAGCCGCGCACGTCGATCGCCTGATGCGGACAGGCCTTCACGCAGGAATAGCATTCCCAGCACATGTTGGGTTCGATGTTGTAGGCACGACGGGTAACTGTGTCGATGTGCATGATGTCCGAGGGACAGATATCGACGCAGTGACCGCAACCGTCACAACGTGTCATGTAAACAAAGGTAGGCATCAGTAGGCTCCTTGTGGTTTTACGGGATCAGTAGTGGTTCGGGCGTTCGGCGCTGAAGCCTTTGCCCATGTTGGGGGGATTCGTGCCCATGTAGGTGGGGATGTCGGGGTAACGCTTCTGCAGGACGGGATCGGTCAGCTCGTAGTCTTCGGGCAGGTTTTCACGCGAACCATCGGCCTTGGTGCAGCGCTTTTGGTAGGCGGCAGCGGGCTTGAAGAACATGTGCGCAAACTTGGACCAGTACACCGAACCGAAGAGCACCGTGGCGCACAGGATGAACAGGACCAGGAACAGCGTGTTCAGTGCGCCGCCGCCGAGCGTGCCTGACCACAGCAGGGCGAAGGTGGCGGTGGTGATGAGGCCGACGATGAAAATGTCGCCACGGCCGTTGAAGTTGTACCACTTCACCCCTTCGGCCGACACGTCGACGCGGATGAAGAACCAGAACCAGTAGCCGCCGATGGCGAGCGACAGTGCGCCCAGGTGCCACAGCACCGGCCAGATACCGGCTTCCGGGTTGGTCGGATGCGCAAAGATCAGCACGGCGGTGCTGACGGCAAACAGCACGAAACCCCACATGGTCATCAGGTGGGAGAGGCGACGGCGGGTGCTCTTGAATTCGGCCGAGGTCAGCACTTCGTTGGCGACAACGGCAACAGCCAGGCCGATTTTTTCGCCACCGCCGAGTTCACGTTTGGCATTCAGGCGCGCCTTGCGCGAGTTTTCAAAAAAGTACGTGGCACTGCCCTTGTGCAGCATGTCCAGCACGGTACCAAGGAATACCAGGGCAGCCATCAGGACGATATAGCCCTGCATGACCATCGGAGAAATCATTGTCGACAGTTCGACGAAAGGGTTGGTGCTGAACATCGATAGAGCTCCTTAACGTTAACGAGTCACGAAAAAAACGGCAGGCCGGCTGCTAGGGCGACAGGGGTAAAACCGGCTGATGGGGTGGATAACCCAGCGGATGCGGGTATCGGTGTGAGATCGGGCAGGCGGCCCCGGGCCGGGGTTGCCTGCCCGTAGTGGGCGGCAGTTTGCTGCCGGGACAATTGCATCATTCGCTGCGCGGGGTAAATCATGCTGCTGGCCGTGATGCCTGGCTTCCAAGACGTGCGGTCAAACAGTCGCAGTCTGCATGGGGCTGGCATGACACGGGTCTCCTATCGTTCGCTATTAATTATCAGGACGCATAGTAACCACTCTTCGTACAGCGGGTTTATCGAATGCTTGAATGTCGCCATTAGGTGCATGAATCTGGCTGGATTCGCGCATCAGCCTGCGTTGCCGGGCAACTGCGTGGGCCGGATGTGCTGAGCTGTGGGTGAGTGCCTGTAAGGCGCGGGGAGGGGGAGGCCGCCCGATCCCGCAGCAGGCGGGTCGGTGCTTCGTTGCGGTTGTAAGGTCGGCTCGCGCCCCGGCGCGAGCTGGCTGGCTGCGGCGAGGGACGCAGAGACTTATTTGGTGAGGATGAGCTTGCCGTTTTTGGTGATGCGCAGGCGGTAGTGTTCGCCGTTGTGGGCGATCAGGATTTCCGAGTGGCCCTGGAATAAAGAATCTGTCGGGATCGCGCCTGGCGGAAAGGTGGGTGTTCCGGACTCGACCGAAGGTTGGGGCGATGAGGGGGTGGCGGCGTGCGGGCGGTTCACGCCGGATGCCTCGTTGTCAGAAATCATGACGATGATAAACAATTAATATGTATTGAGAATAATAACGATTCCTATTAATAAATCAAGCGAACAAGCCGTGCATGGCAAAAAATCGGGGGTCAGCAATGGGGCGCGGAAGCAGGCACCCGTTCACTCCGCATCAGGGGCGCAGTGGTCGGCACCTCGGGTTGCAGGGTGACGTGGGTGATGCCGTGGCGGGCTGCCAGTGTTTCGCGTGCGGCGGCGAGGAGGTGGGGCCAATCATCCAGCTCCCGCAACTCCAGGTGGGCGGACAGCGCGACCGTGCCGGACGACAGTGTCCACACGTGCAGGTCGTGCACGCGCACCACGCCGGGCAGCGCGGCGAGATCGTGGCCGACGGCGTCGAGGCGGATTTGCAGCGGCACGCCTTCCATCAGCACGTGCAGCACTTCGCGCAGCAGGCGCAGCGCGGAGACGAGGATGAGCAGGGCAACAAAGAGCGAGAGCAGGGGGTCGATCGGCGTCCAGCCAGTGGTGAGGATGACGATGCCCGAGACGATGGCGGCCACCGAGCCGAGCGCGTCGCCCATCACGTGCAGCAGTGCCGCGCGGCTGTTCATGGTGGCTTCGCCTCGCGACAGCACCCAGGCGACCAGCAGATTGACGCCCAGGCCGATGGCGGCGACGCCGAGCACGGCCCCGCCGGCGATGTCGCGCGGGGTGCCCAGGCGCTGGAAGGCCTCGTGCACGATGAAGCCGATCAGCGCGAGCATGAGTACGCCATTGAACAGTGCGGCGAGCACCTCGGCGCGCACGAAGCCGTAGGAATGTGACAGGCTGGGCGGCCGCCGTGCCAGCCAGGCCGCTGCGGCGGCAAGCCCGAGCGCGGTGCTGTCGGTGACCATGTGGGCGGCGTCGGCCATCAGTGCGAGCGAGCCGGCCCACCAGCCGACGAAAGCCTCGATCCCGGCAAACGACAGGGTCAGCAGCAGGGCAACCAGAAGCTTGCCGCTACTGCCGTTGTGGCCAAGGTGATGGTCGACGTGGTTTACACCGCGGTCGAGCGAGTCGACGGCGTGATCGGGGTGAGGATGCTTATGGGCGTGCACAGTAGTCGGTGGGGTCGGAGAGATCGAGTGTGCCGGAATCTTCGCCGAGCCCGGCCAGCTGCCGCAGCGCATCGGCGTAGCGCGGCGATTCACGCAGCAGGGTCATGCCGGGCGGGTGGGGGCGGCCGTGCATTCGGGCGAGACGCGCCCGTGCAGGCGCGGGCCAGTCGACGTGCAGACGGGCGAGCACCTCGTCGGCCAGGTCGGGCCGGTTGCACACCAGCGCCATGTCGCACCCCGCCGCCAGCGCGGCCTCGACACGCGCGACGATGTCGCCTGCCACGGCCGCGCCGGCCATGCACAGATCGTCGCTGAAGATCGCGCCGTCAAAACCCAGTTCGCCGCGCAAGATGTCGCCCAGCCACACGCGCGAAAACCCGGCCGGCACAGCGTCGATACGCGGATAAATCACGTGCGCCGGCATCAGCGCGGTGAGTCCGGCTTCGATCATCATGCGGAACGGGACGAGATCATTCCGGGCAATGTCGGGTAGCGAACGTTCGTCGACCGGAACCGCCACATGCGAATCGGCCACGACATGGCCGTGGCCAGGAAAGTGCTTGCCGCACGCGGTCATGCCGGCGTCTTTCATGCCAAGCATCACCGCCTGACCCAGCTCGAACACCGCGCGCGGATTGCGATGAAAGGCGCGATCACCGATCACGCTGGAGGCACCGGCATCCAGATCGAGCACCGGCGCAAAGCTGAAATCCACGCCGTGTGCGCGCAATTCGGCGGCCAGCACATAGCCCGCTTCGCGCGCCAGATGCCGGGCCTGCTGCGGGTGGGCCTGCCAGCGTTCACCGAGGGCACGCATGGCCGGCAGGCGGGTAAAGCCTTCGCGGAAGCGTTGTACGCGTCCGCCTTCATGGTCGACGCCGATCAGCAGCGGCGCGGATTTGAGCGCGTGAATTTCGGTGGTCAGCGCAATGAGCTGGGCGGGATCATGAAAATTGCGTGAAAACAGAATCACGCCACCCACCAGCGGATGGCTGAGCCGTCTACGGTCGTCCTCGGTGAGCGAGGTGCCGGCCACATCACACATCAGCGGGCCGAGTGTCATGGCCTGGCCTTTGGATCATTGCTTGTCATCACCGCTCCCTGATGGTTTGTATCGGGCATCTGCGCGCCCTCCAGCACGACAAAAGCCATGACCCAATCGCCCTCGTCCGTGAGGGAAACATGATGCGCGCTTACGCCTTTTGCCGCCAGCCAGTCTGCAAGTGCGGGCGCGCAGGCGATGTGCGGTTTGCCGAGCGCGTCGCGCAGCACCGCCAGATTGCGCAGACTGACCGGCGCGCGCAAGCCGGTGCCGGCGGCCTTGGCAAAGGCCTCCTTGGCGGCGAAGCTTTTGGCCAGATAACGTGCCGGGTCGTGGCTGGCGGTATAGCCCGCACGTTCTGCCGGCGCGAGCAGACGGTCGGCAAACGCGTTTCCGTGACGCGCCAGACTTTCGCGGATGCGCGCCGCGTCGAGCAGATCGGTGCCTATGCCCAGAATCATGGCGACACCGTCACCGGGAACCCGGTGGCCCGGATGGCCGCTGCAAATTCTTCCAGCCAGGCCGCGGGCAGCGCAGACAGGCGGGCGGCCTGCGGCTGCATCGACGGGCGCGCCAGCCCATAGAGCAGCACCCCCTGTAATGGAATCTGCAACGCGCGTATGCGGACAAGCATGTCGAGGTAGGCCGTCGTTTCGGAAGCAGCAGGCGCGCTGCCATCGATGGCAAACACGCAGGTCTGCAACCAGGTGGGGCACAGGCGGGCGGCCAGCGCGAGGCGTTCCAGCTGTTTTTCCGGAGAAATGCGCGTCTGGTTCACCGTACGCATACCGGCGGAGGTGGCACGGTCGAACTTGAACCAGACCTCGCCCTGGAGCGCGGCCATGCGCGCAAGGCCCGCCTGCACGCGCGGCCGGTCGACGAGACTGCCGTTGGTGATAAGCACCAGCTTGATCTTTCCCGTGAGATCCAGATCCGCCATCACCCGGCCGACCAGATCGATCACCTCGGGAAACTCGCGTGCGCTGGTCGGTTCGCCGTTGCCCGAGAGGGCAATGTCGTTGAGTCGCCGGCTGCCCTCCGGCACCCGCGTCTGCATGAAATCGCCGTGCAGAATATGGGTAAGCAGCGCGCGCAATTCGCGTTCGAGTTGCGCCAGATCAATGGCCGGCGCGGTGCCGCGCTGTAAATCGGGCACCTGGCAATACACGCAGGCCCAGTTGCACGCGTTATTGGGGTTGAGATTGATGCCCACCGAGACCCCGCCTGCGCGCCGCGACACCACCGGGTAGACGTAGGTCATGTCCGCGCTGTCGCGGTCGTGGTTCCGGGGGGTGAGGGGCGTGGTGCGTGGCATGGCGGGATTCTCGCACCATCGAACGGCAATAAGAACGGCCCCGCAGTGGGGCTGTTCATGAAATTCTGGCGGAAGCGGTGAGCAAACTCACCGCATGGTCGCTGCGGAAGGGGGTTTTGGCTCCGCCCAAACCGGCGAAGCCTGCCCGGAATCTGGCGGAAGCGGTGAGATTCGAACTCACGGATGGCTTGCACCATCGCCGGTTTTCAAGACCGGTGCCTTAAACCGCTCGGCCACGCTTCCCTGATGTAAATCCATGCGCGCCGGCGAACGGGTGTAGCCGCACACGCATCACCAACCCGTGAGGGTTGGCAATGAGGCGCGATTGTAACGGCTGGTCTGCGGTTTGGCTTATTTCGCGGTGGCGAGTGGGCTGGCAGCCATGGGATTGAAGAAAGCCATCCAGTTGGCGGGACTTTGGGTTTCGGTTTGCCAGCGTGCCTGCACGGCGGGATCGAAGGGCTTGAAGAAAGGCTGGTAGCTGGCAGGTGAGGTGCTCGCCATGCTCCAGCGCGCCCATTTGCCCGGGTCGCCCATCACCGTGCCTACGGCTTCGTAGAAACGCGGATCCATCATGGCCTGCGCCCAGGCAAGCGCGGTTTGCGGTGTGGTGGCGGCCGCGAGATTGGAGATCAGGCCGGGGCTGGCCAGCGTATCCGTGGTGCGGCCCCAGTACGCCGGTTCGCTCATGTTGCCCAGGCGTTGCTGGTGGAATTCCGGTTCGGTCGCAGCGTGCAGAAAACCCACAAAATTTTCGGGTGCGCGTGCAGGCAGCGTGTTGTTGCCGAAATCGCCCATGCGGGCAAGCCACTCTGTAGGTGGCTGCGGCACGGTGTCGGCAGACGCGGCGGTGGCGTGGGCAGCCATGACGGCCAGGAGGAGGAAAGAGGCTTTCATGCGGGTCTCCATGAGGTGGGGAAATACGAATATAAGCATAACCTAATAAGCAAAATACAGGCCCGTTCGTGTCACACATTGCCGGCGTATACCAGACAGAGGGCGCACGCCAAAGTCCGGCTTGCCCGGCCGTGGCGGCACGCTGACAGCGCCTGACGGCATTTCGTCGCGCGCGTCTCGACGCAGGGCGCACAAGCGCCCGGTTTCATGCCGTGAAACTGCGTATTTCGTGGCTGAAGCCCGGAATTCAGACTGGCACAAATGGTGCAAGGCTTCAGGCCGTTGCACCATCGAGGCACATCATGACCGATCTGTTTGACATGTTGACCACCATTGCGAGGCGTCGCAGAACCCCGGCGGGGTCACCGTTCGCGAATCAGAAATCCACCGAAAAATGGTTGCGTTCTCTCCCGGCTGAGTCTGATTACGACACGCACCACGCGCTGGTCGAGGGGCTGGAACGTTTCAACGCTGAACACGTGGCGGCCAGCCTGGTGCGCATGAAGGTATTGTGTTCGATCGAGGCGGCGGGCTTGCCGCTGCAAAACCGCGTCGTCGAGCAGTACGTGCGGAATCAATCGGCTTTCCGTCTGGCCCGCCAGGCGCTGTGGCGCGAATCGTGGATTTTCTGGTCGTTGATGGCGGAAGCCTGGTTGACGATGCTGAAGCAGGCCTACCGGGGGCCGGCCGCCGAGGAGCTGAAACCCCACATTGCGGAAATGGGTGCGCGCGCCTTGCGCTACGCCGGTTTGACGATGCGCTGGGATTTTCACCAGAGCCGGGTACCTCCATCCTCCGCATGGCGGCGTGTGCACAAGCTGTACCGCTTGCTGGAACGGGACGACACCGCCAGGCAAACCGTCAAATTCAACGGTCGCCCCACCGATTGCGCGCGGGAATATACGCTGGTGGTGTTGCTCGGGCTGGTTCATCCGCTGGGTTACCGGCCGCAGGATATCGAATCCATTGCGCAGATACTGGAGGGCTACGCGCCCCTGCCGGTGCCTATGCAACGGCCAGACAGCACCGCGCATACCCACGTCGTCGATCTGTCCCACTCTGAAGGGGCGCAGGTGATCGACAGCCAGGACTGGGTCGAGGGGCGGCGTTTACGTTACTTTGGCCTGCGGCCGTTGATCGAACATCTCCAGGCACTGGAAAAAACCGGCCCGCAATGCAGCGGCCTGCCGCGCCAGATGGCCAGCCTGATCGAACGCGGCGGCAATCCCCGGATGCGACCGCGTACTTATCGCTTTGGTGAAATGTGGTCGGTGTCGGGCATGGACGGCATCATGGCCGCGCTGGCGCTGGCGCTGCCGGCAGGCAAGCTGGCGCGCCCGCAACTGGAATCGTGGACGCTGCGCGACGAAAGTCCCGAAGGCTTGGGTTTTGTGCTGCCCGCAGCCAGCGCGTTGCCGCATGGCAGGTTGGTGGCGGTGAGCTGGGATCCTGCCGACAATGCCTGGCAATTGCTGGCCATACGCTGGCATCGGGATGAAGACGGGCAGATGCTGGTGGGAACACAACGCCTGTCGCGCCATCCCAAGCGGGTGGCAATCCATGCCGACCCGACGTCGCCCGTGGCATCGCGGGAAAAAGTCTGGGCGCTGTTCCTGCCCCTGCCGCAGCCGGAGCAGGGCATGAGTCATCTGCTGCTGCCGCAGACGCATTACCGTTATGGCGCAAGCCTCATGCTGGAAGATGGCGATGTGCTGTATCGCCTGCATCTGGGCGAGGTGCAGGAAAGCCACGAAGGCTGGTTGAGGGTGGCGATGGACGTGGTGAGCCGCGAGCAGTTCGTGGCAGCGGCCTGACCGGGCTTAGCGGGTGCGGATGTCGCCGAAGTGAAAATCGAATGTGCCCGCGCGCCGGTCGCGAAAATACAATTCCAGCGTGGCGCGCACGGTGCGGAAGGCGATTTCGTCCCAGGGAATTTCGTCCTCGGCAAAGAGCCGGGCTTCGAGGGATTCGATGCCGGGCTGGAAATCCAGATCGAGCAGCCGGGCGCGGAACATCAGATACACCTGGTTAATGTGTGGCAGGTTGAAGAGGGTATACAGACCGCCGGTTTCGATACGCGCGCCGGCTTCTTCCCAGGTTTCGCGCGCGGCGCCTTCCAGCGTGGTTTCGCCGTTTTCCATGAAGCCGGCCGGCAGCGTCCACAGGCCGTATCGGGGTTCGATGGCGCGGCGGCACAACAGGATCTTGTCTTCCCACTCGGGGATGCACCCGACGACCATTTTCGGATTCTGGTAATGAATCGTGCCGCAACTCGGGCACACGTGGCGCGGCAAGTGATCGCCATCGGGAGTACGTACCTGCACGGCGCTGCCGCATTCGCTGCAAAAATTCATGGGGTCGGGCTCAAGGGTGGGGGCGCATGGGGTCGGTTCCACGGTAGCAAAATCCCCCCAGAGTGAGCAAGGCCGGATTTGGCCGGCTGCGGGACGAGCGATTATCATCCGGCAGATTCATCCGTTGTGCGATTGCCATGCGCCCCTCCCATATCGAAACCATCCTCGACCGCGAATTTGAAAGCGCGGCCGACGGCCACCATACCCCCGTGATGCTGTGGGGGCCGCCCGGCGTCGGCAAATCGCAGATTGTCGCCAAGATCGCGCAGCAGCATGGCGTGCCGCTGATCGACATCCGGCTGTCGCAGATGGAGCCGACCGACCTGCGCGGCATCCCGTTCCGGGATGGCAGCCTGGTTGAATGGTCGATTCCCTCGGTGCTGCCCGATGCCGAGCGTCACGGCCCGGCCGGCATACTCTTTCTGGACGAAATCACCTCGGCCCCGCCCACGGTCTCCGCCGCTGCCTATCAGCTGATTCTCGATCGCCGTCTGGGCGAATACGAAGTGCCCGAAGGCTGGGTGATCTTTGCCGCCGGCAACCGCCAGGGCGACCGCGGCGTGACCTACGCCATGCCCGCCCCGCTGGCCAACCGCTTCACCCACTACGAAGTCGAAGTGTTTCTCGACGACTGGGTGAACTGGGCCTACGGCGAAGACATCGACCCGCGCGTGATCGCCTTCCTGCGCTTTCGGCCCGACCTGCTGTTCAGCTTTGATCCCGCGCACACGCCCATCGCTTTCCCCAGCCCGCGCTCGTGGGAATTTGCCCACCGCGCGCTGCAAAAATTCGATAAAACCAATCTGCTGGCCGACGCGCTGGTGGCCTGTGTCGGGCAATCGGCGGGTCTCGAACTGCGTACCTTTGTCGAGAACATGAACCAGATGCCCGACATCGACGCCATCATCGAAGGCCGTGATGCCGAGGTGCCGCAAGGGGTCGACCTGCAATACGGTGTCGCCGCCGCGCTCGTCAGAAAGGCCGTGCAGGCGGCCGACAATGGCAACGCCACCGCCGTCTACGGCAACATCCTCAAATACGCGCACCGTTTCCCGCAGCGCGAACTGGGTGTCATGCTGGTGTCCGATCTGCATCGCGCGGTCGGTCGTCCGCTCTTTGCCGTGCCGGAATTCGCCAACTGGGCCAACAGCATCGCCGACCTGGTGCTGTACGAGCATTGACCCCATGAGCGAAGCCGACGACGCCAAGCTCGCGCCCATCCTCACCAAGCTGGCGGCCGCGCGCACGCGGCTGATCATGGAGCGGCCCTTCCTCGGGTCGCTGGTGATGCACCTGCCGTTGAAGCCCGCGCCCGAGTGGTGCAAGACCACCGCCACCGACGCCCGCGCGTTTTACTTCAACCCGGTTTTCATCGACCACCTCAACCTTGCGCAGACCCAGTTCGTGCTGGCGCACGAGGCCATGCACTGCGCAATGGGGCATGACCACCGCCGCAACGGCCGCATCAAGCGCCGCTGGGACGTGGCCTGCGAGCACGCGGTGAACCTGGTGCTGATCGAGGACGGCATGAAGCCGCCGCTCTACGGCATCCTCGCCGACCAGAACTACATGACGCTGTCGGCGGAAGAAATCTATCCGCTGATCCCCGAAGACACCGAAGAAGAGTCCTTCGACGAACACCTCTTCGACGACGACAGCCAGACCGGCTCCAGCGCCGACCCCAACGAACACGCCGACGATCCGGAAAAGGGCGATGCTGGGGGTGCAGGTCAGTCGGGGGAAACCGACCCGCAGGATCGTGAAGGCGGCGCAGGCAGTGCGTCAGATCGCCCCGACCCGCTGTCGCAGAGCGAACGCGAAGAGCTTGCGGAGCAATGGCAGAACCGGCTGGCCGCTGCCGCCCAGGCCGCGCGCCAGGCCGGCAAGCTGTCGCAGAGCATGCTGCGCTGGGTGGATGACCTGCTCGCGCCCAGCCTGCCCTGGCGGGCGCTGATTGCGCGTTTTTTCGCCATCAACCAGCGCGACGACTATTCCTGGCGACGACCGTCGCGGCGCGAAGGCAACGCAATCCTGCCCCGGCTGTCGAGCGAAGGGCTCGAAGTGGTGGCTGCCATCGACACCAGCGGTTCGATTTCTGACGACGAACTGCGCGAATTCGTCACCGAGCTCGATGCGCTCAAGGGGCAGGTGCGCGCCAGGGTCACGCTGCTCGCCTGCGACAACCAGATCGACGTAAACGCCCCCTGGGAATACGAAGCCTGGGACACCATGCAATTACCCAACGAACTCGACGGCGGCGGCGGCACCGATTTTCGCCCGGTGTTCGACTGGGTCGAAGCCGAAAACCGCAGCCCCAATCTCCTGGTGTATTTCACCGACGCCGAAGGCAGCTTCCCCAAAGTGGCACCCAACTACCCGGTCATCTGGCTGGTAAAAGGCAAAGGCCGCGTGCCCTGGGGTGAACGGGTGCAACTCAATTGAACATGATGAATTCCCCTGCCAGCCGCGTGCGCAGCTTCCTGTTCGAAGCGCTTGATATCCGGGGAGCCTGGGTTCAGCTTGGCGATGCCTGGCAGGACATGACGGCCGGCCGCGACTACCCCCACCCCGCCCGCGACCTGCTTGGCCAGATGGCGGCGGTGACGACGCTGATCGCCGCCAACCTGAAACAACCCGGCCGTCTGACCTTTCAGATGCGCGGCGACGGCGACGTGTCCCTGCTGGTGATGGATTGCGACGAGCAACTGCGTTTGCGTGGCATGGCCCGGGCGTTGCCGTCGATTTCCCCCGGGCCGCTGCCGGCATTGCTCGGCGCGGGCGCGCTCACCCTGACGCTTGACACTGCCGGGTCGCGCCAGCCTTACCAGAGCCATGTGCCGGTGGAAGGCGATACGCTGGCGGCGGCGTTCGAGCATTACCTGGCGCAATCCGAGCAATTGCCCACCCGCGTCTGGCTGGCTGCCGGGCCCGAAGCGGCTGCCGGGCTGTTCCTGCAAGCCCTGCCTGGTGCCGACGCACGCGATGCAGACGGCTGGAACCGGGTGCAACTGCTGGCGGGTACCGTTCGGCCCGAAGAGCTGCTGGATCTCGGCGCGATCAAACTGATCGAACGCCTGTTCCCGGAAGAGGATGTGCGCGTGTACGACCCGCGACCGGTCAGCTATTCCTGCCCTTACGACCCGGCCAAAATTTATTCCATGCTGCGCGGAATCGGCCAGGCCGAATGCGAATCCATCCTGGCCGAACACGGCGAAATCCGCGTCCACGACGACATCTGCAACCACGAATACATCGTGGACGCACAGGCCGTCGCCGCGCTGTTCAAGTGAAGGAGAAGGCAATGCGTGCTGTAACCATCCTGTTAGCGACGATTTTGACGCAACCCCTGCTGACGCACGCCGGTGACGATGGCCGTTACCAGGCCCTGCCGCTCACCGGAGCCGACGGCGGCAAGGGTGGGGGCCGCGCCTTCATCCTCGACACCCGCGACGGCCACGTCTGGGTGTGGAGCGAAAACGAGTTGATTACTACGCCAGACGGCAACCGCCGTTACGGCGCGGGCTTCATTTATCAGGGGAAATTGCGCCCGGGCACCCGGGCGGGTGAATTTATCGACCCGAACAGCCGTTAAGCAAAGAATTCTTCTTTCTACGGCAAGGCAATGGCACGTCCCGAAAAAATCCGCTTGGGCGATCTTCTAGTCAAGGAAGGCCTGATTTCCAGCGCCGTGCTCGAATCTGCACTGACCGAACAAAAGCGCAGCGGTCGCCGCCTGGGCCGGGTGCTGATCGACTCGCAATTGGTCACTGAAGAAGCCATTGCGCGTGCGCTGGCCAACCAGCTTCAATTGACCTATGTCGACCTGAAAAATGCGCCAGCCGACCCCAATGCATTGAAGCTATTGTCCGAAACCCAGGCACGTCGCCTGCGCGTGATGCCGCTCAAACGTCGCGAAGACGGCCTGCTGGTGGGCATGGCCGACCCCGGTGATTTGTTTGCTTATGACGAACTGGCGCGACTGACAGGTGAGGAAATCCAGATTGCCGTCGTCACCGAAGGTGATCTCCTCGGGGCATACGATCGCTACTACCGGCGTACCGATGAAATCAGCGGCTTTGCCAAAGAGCTGGAAGCTTCGCTCAAGGTGGGCGAAGACGCCGTCGCCGACACGCTCCTGGTCGAACCGGGCTCGCCGGATGCGCCGGTGGTGCGGCTCATCCAGACGATCTTCGAGGACGCCCTGCAGGTGCGCGCGTCCGACGTGCACATTGAGCCGCTGGAAAAAAAACTGCTGATCCGCTTTCGCATCGACGGCGTGCTGCACCAGCAGACCGAAGCCGAACCCACCGTCGCGCAGGCGCTGTCGATGCGCCTCAAGCTGATGAGCGGGCTGGATATTTCCGAAAAACGCCTGCCGCAGGATGGCCGCTTCCAGCTCACCGTAAAAGGGCGTCCGCTCGACGTGCGCCTGTCCACCCTGCCCACGCAGTACGGCGAATCGGTGGTGATGCGCCTGCTGGCCACCGACGGCGGCCTGCTCGATCTGGAACGCATCGGCATGCCTGCCCCCATGCTTGCGCGCTACCGCGACATTGTGGCGCGGCCGAACGGCCTGGTGCTGGTGACCGGCCCCACCGGCAGCGGCAAGACGACCACGCTGTACGCTTCGCTCGCCACGCTCAACACGCCAGACCGCAAGCTCATCACCGTGGAAGACCCGGTCGAATACCGTCTGCCCGGCGTAATGCAGGTGCAGGTCAACGACAAGATCGACATGAGTTTTTCTCGGGCGTTGCGTTCCATCCTGCGGCAGGATCCGGACGTGGTGCTGGTGGGCGAAATGCGCGACGCCGAAACCGCGCAGATCGGCCTGCGCGCCGCACTCACCGGCCACTTGGTGTTTTCCACCCTGCACACCAATGACGCCGCCAGTACGCCGGTGCGGCTGATCGACATGGGCGCGCCGCGCTTCATGGTGGCCACCGCCTTGCAGGCGGTGATCGCGCAACGCCTGGTGCGCCAGGTATGCTGGCATTGTCCGCGCCCGGCAGAGCCCACGCCCGCCGAACGCGAATGGCTCGCTGCGCTCGGCCAGCCCGACGCGACCGGATTCAGCGAAGGCGCAGGCTGCCCGCAGTGCAATCACACCGGCTACCGGGGCCGTCTTGCGGTGTACGAAATGCTGGTGATGAACCAGGCCCTCGCGCAGGCCGCCAACCAGCCCGACCCGCGCGCCTTTCTGGAAGCCGCGCGCCGCGAAATGGCCGGGGCCACGCTGGCGCACAACGCGCTGGCGCTGGCTCAGGCCGGCAAAACCTCGCTTGCCGAGGCGATCAAGATCAGTAACCAGGCTGACGATTGATGTCACTTTATATCTACCGAGCGCGCACCCAGAACGGCGAATTGCAAACTGGCCGCAGCGAGGGCGCGACTTCAACCGAAGTCGCCGACCACCTGCTCGCCGCCGGACTCATCCCCGTCGACATCCAGAATCTTTCCGAAGCCGGTGATTTCAGCTTGGGCGATGTGCTCGGGCGTACCCGCGCGCAAAAAATCGAGCTGGTCGAACTGCAACTTTTCTCGCGCCAGCTGCATACCATGCTGCGCGCTGGTGTACCCATCCTGCGTGCACTTTCCAGCCTGCGCGAAGCCAGCGTCAATCCCGGGTTTGCGCGGGTGTTGACCGATATCGTCGACGGACTGGGGCAGGGGCGCGAGCTGTCGGTTTGCCTCGCTCGCCACCCCAAAATCTTCGACGGTTTTTATCTCGCCATGGTGCGCGTCGGTGAATCGACCGGTCGGCTCGACGAGGTATTCGACCGGCTGGCGGTGCACCTGGATTTTGAACGGCGCGCGCGCGAAAAGGTGAAAGCCGCCGTGCGTTATCCCATCTTCGTCATCGTTGCGCTCATCATCGCCGTCGGCGTCATCAACCTCTGGGTGATCCCGGCGTTTTCCAAGGTCTACGCCGGCCTCAATTCGGATTTGCCACTGATGACCAAGCTGCTCATCGGCATGTCCGAGTTCACCCGTAACTACATTCACTTTCTGATTGGCGGTGCGGGTGCGGCGCTGCTGGGTTTTCGTGCCTGGCTGAATACCGAGCGCGGGCGTTACGTGTGGGATCGTTTCAAGCTCAGACTGCCCATCATCGGCAAGATCCTGCGTAAGTCGGCGCTGGCGCGGTTCGCGCGCAGCTTTGCGCTGGCCTCGCGCTCGGGCGTGCCCATCCTGCAGGTGCTCGCCGTGGTGGCGGCGGTGGCAGACAACCGCTATTACGCCGACAAGATCGTGTCCATGCGCGAAGGCATCGAGCGCGGCGAATCGCTGCTGCGTACTGCCACACTGGCCGGAATTTTCACGCCGGTGGTGTTGCAAATGCTTGCGGTGGGCGAGGAAACCGGCGAGCTCGACAACCTGCTGCAGGAAATCGCCGTGATGTATGAACAGGAAGTCGAATACGAAATCTCCACCCTGTCGCAGCAGATCGAACCCATCCTCATCACCGCGCTCGGGGCCATGGTGCTGGTGCTGGCGCTGGGTGTGTTCCTGCCGATCTGGGACATGGGCTCAAAAACCTTCGGGCATTGATTCCTGCGGCTGGCGATCCCCCCGCATTTTTTATGCCCGCAGGTCAAAACCCGCTCAAGTCGCCTGCTGGCGCGTCGATATAGCTGCCATGCCCTTGCGGGCACCATAACTATCAGGAGAGTTACATGTTCCGTCACGCCCCCCCGCGCAGTGCCCGTGGTTTCACCATGATCGAACTCATCGTCGTCATCGTTATTCTCGGCATTCTGGCTGCCGTGGCGTTACCGCGCTTCACTAACCTCCAGCGCGACGCGCGCATTTCCAAGCTCAACGCCGCGCGCGGCGCGGTGCAGGCCGCCGCCGCCATGGTTCACGGTGCTGCGCTGGCGCGCGGCGGTGTGGCAGATACTGTCGCCTGTGCCGGTGCGGGGTTCGCGGGTACCGCCAATAACGCGGCCAACGGCACGATCTGTACCGAAAGCGGTCGTGTGCAAATGGCCAACTTCTATCCGTCTGCCAACAGCATCAACGGCATGACCAACGCGGCCGGCCTTGCGTCGCAATGGATCACGGCAGTGGGGCAACTGGCACCCGAAGGTTATCAAGTGGTGCTGGGCAATCCCATGCAGGTGCGTGTGCTGGGTGGCACCAACCCGGCCCAGTGCGTGTTCACCTACGCCAACGCATTGCCCAACGCCGCGCCAGCGATCAGCGCAGTGACCACCACCGGCTGCTGATTCAGACCATGCCTGCCGGGCCCGCCCGCCACAGTAGCGGGTTTACCCTGGTGGAGCTGGTGCTCGTGCTGGTGGTGGCGGGGGTACTGGCGGGCGTGGCCGTGCCGCGACTGATGTCCCAGGACGCCTGGCGCACGCGCGGCGCGGCCATCGAGGTGCGCGCCGCACTGCGCCACGCGCAGCAGCTTGCAGTGAGCAAGAACCGCGAAGTCTGCGTCAGCCTCGCTGCCACCCAGGTACAACTCACACTTAATCCGCTGGCAAACCCCGGCGGGGCGTGCAGTGTGGATATTCAGCGTCCGGGCAGCAGCGACGCCTACCGCGTGGTGCTGCCGGCGGGCGTGGCGCTGGTGCCTGCCGGTGCCGTGCGCTTTGATGCGCGTGGCCGGCCGCAGCCCGACGTGTCGCAAAGCTGGACACTTGGAGGCAGCCAGACCGTGAATCTGGAGGCGGGAACCGGGTATGTGCAGTAAATCCATCCAGCGCGGCCTGACGCTGATCGAACTCCTGGTATTCATTGTGATCGTCGGCGTGGCCGCGACTGCCATTCTTTCAGTGATGGGTACGCTTACGCGGCGTGCGGCGGATTTGCTACCAGAAACCCAGGCGCATGCGCTGGCGGCCGGCCTGCTCGACGAAATCCTCGCCCAGCCCTCCACCTTTTGCGACCCGGACGCGCCCAACGCCGCCACGGCCACGGCAGCCACGGTGGCGGCGTGCGGCGGGCCGGCAGAAAACGCCATTGGCCCCGAAGCGGGTGAAACGCGCGCGAGTTTCGACAACGTCAACGACTATCATGCCGCTGCCAACCTGGCCGGGCTGTTGCCGGATGGCGTCACCCCCATCGCCGGCCTGCCGGGCTACACCGCGCAGGTGACGGTGCAGAATGCTGCGCTCTTCGCCGGTATCCCCGCCAGCGAAACCCTACGCGTGACCGTGCGTGTGACTGCGCCGAATGGTTCGGTGGCGCGTGTCGAGGGCGTGCGTTTGCGCCACGCCCCCAATACCTGATGACAACGCGTGGCACCCCTGCGCCGGGTTTCACTCTCATCGAGATGGTGATATCCATCGCCGCGCTCGGTGTGCTCGCCGCTGCGGCAGCGCTGTTCCTGCGCGGGCCCATCGCGAGTTTTTTCGATACCGAACGGCGCGCCGACCTGGCCGAATCCAGCTTGCTCACTGCTGCGCGGCTCGCCGACGATCTCGCCCATGCGGTGCCCAACAGCGTGCGCGTGCGCAATGCCGGCGGGCGGGTGTACATCGAATTCCTGCCGCTGCGCCGCGACAATGTTGGCGAGCCAAGCCAGGGCCGGTACCGGGGCGGCGGCCCGGGCGATGCGCTCACGCCTGGCGCGTCCGACACCAGCTTCGACGTGCTGGGGTTCCCGTTGGCCGCGCAGAACGGCGACTGGATCGTCATCAACAACCACGCGCCGGGGGCCAATGTCTGGGGCGGCAACACCCGCGTCCGCTACACCGGGCCGGGTGGCGTGGTCAACACGATGAGCTTTGCTGCGCATACCTTCCCCGCCGATTCGTCCGAACGGCGTTTCCAGGTGGCGACCCAGCCGGTGAGCTATGTGTGCGACCCCGCTGCCGGGCAATTGCGCCGCATTGAAGGTTACGGCGACCCAGTGTCGGCGCAGCCGCTGGTGTTTGGTGCAGGGGCGAGCAACCGCCAGCTGGCCGAAGACGTGCGCCGGTGCAGCGCGCTGGCCTTACCGGGCACGCTGCGGCAGGCGCAGCGGTTGGCCGTTGAAATCGGTTTTGAGAACACCGGCGAGCGCCTCACCCTGGCGCGCACGCTGCGCGTGGGGACTCTGCCATGAAGCCGCGCCAGAACGGTTTTGCCCTGGTTGCCGCGATCGTGCTGGTGGTAGTGCTGGCCGCGCTCACCGGTTTTGTCGCCACGCTGGTGGGCTCGCACAGCGCGGATAGCCAGTTGGGCCGCAGCAGCCAACTGGTCGAACGCGCCGCCCAGACCGGGCTGGAGTGGGGCGGATACCAGGTGATGCGGCCGGCTACGCCGGCGTGCGCGCCGCTGACCCTTTTACCCGCAGTGGCCGCCTATCCCGGGGTGAGCGTGGAAGTACGCTGCGAACAGCAGGCGAGCACCGAGCCTCGCGCGAGCGCGCCGGGCACGGTGATCGTCTACCGGATACGTGCCACCGCCTGGATCGGTGGCGCGGTGCCCAATCCCGCAAGCAATGATTACGCCGAACGTCAAAGAATCGCCATTTTCAGCCGATAAGGCTGCATTGCATCCGAATCCTCAACTTGCCAGCCACCATGATCGAACGCCTTCTACCCTGGATGAAACCGAAAGCACCCGTCGGGCGCCTGGCCATTCAGGCCGGCGTCAGCGGCATGGCGCATGCAGAAGTGAGCTGGCGTGGTGAGCGCCCGGTATTGCACGCCTGTATGTTTCGGCCCGGTGAGGCAGCATCATCCAAAGCCTGGGCGCACTATGCCAACGCGCCGCTGGCTGCGAGCATTGTCCTCGATCACGGCGAATACCAGTTGCTGCCGCTGGACGCGCCGCCGGTGCCGCCGCAGGAACTGAAAATGGCCGTTCGCTGGCGCATCAAGGATTCAATCGACTATCCGGTCGACGAAGCTACGGTGGATATCCTGCGCTTTGACCCCGGTGCTTCCGGCGCGGACGACAAATTGCTTGCGGTTGTCGCGCGCAACGCGCTCATCAAATCGCACATCGTCGAGGCCGAGCGCGCAAAAATCCGCCTGGATGTGATTGATATACCCGAAATGGCGCAGCGCAATCTCGCCGCGCTGCTGGAGCCACGTGACCGTGTATTTGCGCTGCTCTCGTTCACACAGCAAGGCGGCCTGCTGACGCTCACGCGCAACGGGACACTGCATTTCTATCGCCGCATCGACTTCAATCTGGCGGCGTTGCCAGGGTTCGACACTGAACGGCGTCATCTTGCACTCGACCGGTTGGCGCTCGAGCTGCAACGCAGCCTTGATCACATTGAACGCCAGTTTTCCAATCTGCGGGTGGATCGTATTATCCTGGCCCCATCTACTGCGGGCTCTGACACAACCGATTATCTGCGCGGCCAGCTATATGTTCCTCTGGAAGAGGCCGATCTCACCCGTGCCCTTGACGGGGAACTGCCCAATGCCGAGACGCTTGCCGCCTGCTGGTTTGTGCTCGGTGCGGCGCTGCGACGTGAAGTGAAGGTTTTATAAGCATGCAGCACATCAACCTGCTGAACCCCCATCTGCTCACGCCGCATGTGGCGTTTTCCAGCCGCACGATCGGTTGGGCCATGGCTGGCGTGCTGCTCGCTGGACTGGCTGCGTTTGGCTGGGCTTACAGCCAGGCGGCAGCAAGTGAAACGACCATGCTGACTCTGCAGAGCGAACGCGATGCCATGCAAGCGGAGCTGGAGGCCGCGCTTGCAAGCGACCAAGCCGATGAATCGGGCATGCCTGTTGCCGATACTGCGCTATCTGACGCCCGTGCACGCCTCGTGGCTTTGACCCGCCTCGCTGACGCGCTGGGGCAGACGGCCGGCCCGCCCGCTTCGTCCCGTTTCCAGGCACTGTCGCGCGCGCGTGTCGAGGGCGTGTGGCTAACTGGCATGCACTTCGGCACTGAGGGCTTCCAGCTCGAAGGCCGTGCGATCGATCCCGCCCGCATCCCCGACTACCTTGCTACTCTGGAGCGCCAGCCCGAGTTAAGCGACTTGCGAATCGAGGGCTTTGGCATCCTGTCTCGCGAGATGGATGGGCAGTCGGAAGCACCGGCACAGCCAGGCCGTGCCTTTATCATTAATCCGCAGCGCGAGGGGCAGCCATGAATGCGCTGAAACAGCAGCTGACTGCGTGGATGCTGCGTATTGACGCGATGAGTTTCCGTGAACGCGTGCTGGTTTGCGCGGCCTTGGGCGGTGTGCTCGCCAGCCTGCTGTTCGTAGGGCTGGTCGAGCCGCAGCTCAAGCGTGATACGCAGAACCAGCAAATGGCCGACGGCTTGCAGCAGGAAATCCTGACTCTGCGTGAGCAACGCCAGCAGCCGGATGGTAAAAACACTGAACAGGGTGGCGAGCTTGGCAGTATCAATGCGCGTATTGCCGCGCTCGAAAAATCCCTGCGCGTGCGGGAGCAGGCTTTCGTCGAACCGCAGCGCATGATCGGCTTGTTGCGAGAGTTGCTGGCGCAGCAAACCGGAGTCGAACTGGTGGGACTCGAAGTTGGAGCTGCGCAGCCGGCCGCGCCTCCGGTCGAAGGCGAAAACATCCCGCCACCGCAGGCCTGGCGACATCCGACCACCTTACAACTGCGTGGTAGCTACGCGAATCTGACGCAAACTCTCTCCCGGATCGAGGCCTTGCCATGGGCGCTGAAATGGACGCAGGTGGGGCTTGACGCGCAGCAACATCCCCAACTTGTCATGAAGCTGGAATTCGACAGCCTGAGCAAGGAGGACACATGGGCACGCTTGTGATCGTAATTGCGCTGGTGTTGGCCCAGGGTTACGCGTTGGCTGGCAGTTTCGATCCCACTGCGCCGCCTGTTGTTGCGAGGGTGGGCGCTGAAGCAGATCCGCCGCCTTTGGCCAGCCTCGCCTGGGTGCGTATTGCAAAAACAGGTAGCCTCGCCTGGTATGGCGGCAGGGTTGTGCAGGTGGGTGATCAGGTTGAGGGTGGGCGGGTGGTTGCTTTGCGTGAAGACCGGATAGAAATTCAGGGTGCGGGCGGGCGTCGGGTGGTACCGCTATTGAGTCCGGCTGCCAGTGTGCGCCAACAGAAATAATGATTCCGGGAGAACCAGTATGAACATCAAACTCGTGGCGGCGTTGATCGCCAGCCTGCTAGCTGGCTGCGCTACCCCTACCGGGCAGAGCGGCCAGGAGGCCCTGCGCGATGCGCTGAAAGCGTCCTCGCAGGCTGATGCGTCAGCCCCGCCTACTACGCCGGCAGTGGTCGAACCACACCGCGCAGTGGTCGAAGCACCACCGAAAAAAACGCCGGATCTCCGATTCAATCTATCGGTAAACAATGCCCGTGCATCCGAAGTCTTTGTTGGCATGGTTACCGGTACGCCCTACAGCATGCTGGTTCATCCCGATGTCAGTGGAACGCTCACGCTCAACCTCAAGAACACTACGGTGCCTGAGGCGATGGAAGCGATACGCCAGCTCTACGGCTACGAGTACAGTATTCAGGGTACTCGCGTCATTGTGCCGTCACCTGCCGTACAGACTCGAATTTACCCGATCAATGCACTGGCGATGCAGCGCAAGGGTCTGTCAGATACCCGCGTGGTTTCAGGTTCGGTGAGTCTTAGCGAAGTGAGTGGCGGCGGTAATTCCGGAGGGCCGGCCAGCGCCTCGCGTTCGCTCGAAACCAGCAGCGTGCAGACTTCGACTGATGCTCGCTACTGGGATGAGATCGCCGCCTCGCTGAAGGCGCTGGTGGGCGAAGATGGTAACGTGGTTGTCAGCCCGCAATCAGGCATGGTCATCGTCAAGGCTGCCTCACGCCACCTCGCACTGGTGGAACGCTTCCTGCGCACCTCGGAGATCATTGGCTCGCGGCAGGTGATGCTCGAAGCCAAAATCATCGAAGTAGAACTGAGCGACGGCTACCAGTCCGGCGTGAACTGGGCACGGCTCACAGGCCCGCAGATTTCACAGGGGGCAGCGCAGGGCGCATTCGGCCTCAACAAAACTGTCTCGGGCACGGTGGGTAGCCTGTTGGGCGGCAATATTCCGGCTGCACTCACGCCGGACAATGGCTTGTTCAGCCTTGCGTTCAACGATGGCGATTTTGCCGCTGTCATCAACCTCATCGAATCGCAAGGCGCGGTACATGTGCTGTCGAGCCCACGCATCGCCACCACCAACAACCAGAAGGCCGTGTTGCGCGTGGGCACGGACGACTATTTCGTCACCGAAGTCACCGGTGGTACCCCGGGCTCGCTGGGCGTGGCCCCGACGCCTCCCACTGTTACTGTACGGCCTTTCTTCTCCGGTATTGCGCTCGACGTGACGCCGCAGATTGACGAGCGGGACACCATCACCCTGCACGTGCGGCCGTCGATCAGCACGGTCAGGGAAAACAAGAAAATCATCAACCTAGGTAGTGCCTTCGGTGACTTTGTGCTGCCGTTGGCGTCCAGCAGCATTTCAGAAACCGACAGCGTGGTGCGGCTGAAAGACCGCCAGATCGTGGCAATCGGGGGTCTCATGCGGCAATCTTTCGATGATGCAAAAAACCGCTTGCCACTTCTGGGTGCGATTCCCGGCCTGGGTGAACTGTTTGGCCATACCAGCCAGAACCAGGCCAAGCGAGAACTTGTAGTGCTAATCCGCACCACACTGATTCGCGAAGAGGCCGACTGGGTGCGCGGCCAGCCGGAAACCGGCGGTTTGTTGACCCTGCCAACTCGTCATTGAGTCTGTATGGCGACAACCGGAATTTCCTCAGCGCGATGCATAGGGAATTACTGTTGCGCCAATGCAACGCGCTGCCGCACCGATTGAAGAAATTTAAGAGATAGTGGTTTTCTCTACCCGATTTGCTAGAATTCCGCGCGTCGGCTGGATCACAAATCCCGGACCGATCTCTGGTGTGGGTTATTAATCGTATTTAAAGGGAAACCAAATGAAATATTCCGTCCTCCTGGCTGCTCTTCTGGCTGTTGCCATGACCGCTTGTGGCAAAAAAGAAGAAGCTGCTGCTCCTGCCGAAGCTCCCGCTGCCGAAGCTCCCGCTCCGGAAGCTGCTGCTCCGATGGAAGCTGCGCCTGCTGACGCTGCTGCTCCCGCTGCTGACGCTGCTGCCCCCGCCGCTGACGCTGCTGCTCCCGCCGCTGACGCTGCTGCTCCGGCTCCCGCTGCCCAGTAATCCTGGCCAGCTTAAAAACCGGCCTTCGGGCCGGTTTTTTTACGTCTGGAGAAACCGTTCCAGGCGCGCCAGCGCTTCAGCAAGCCTGGGCAGGGGCTGCGTGTAAGCAAAACGCAGATGCCGGTTGGCCCGGTGCTGGCCAAAATCGATGCCCGGCGTGGTCGCAACACCTGCCTCGTCCAGTAAACGTCGGGCCAGTAGGTGGCTGTCTCCGGTATGCGAGCTGCAATCCGCGTAGAGATAGAACGCGCCCTGGGGGATCGTTGGAATCACAAATCCGAGCGCACGCAGGGCGGGCAGAAAAAAGTCACGGCGCTGGCGCAATTCTGTCTTGCGTGCTTCCAGTTCGTGTAGCGCGTTCTGGGAAAAGGCGGCAAGTGCGGCATATTGGGACGGGGTGGGGGCGGCAAGAAAGAGATTCTGGGCCAGCCTCTCCAGTGCCGGCATGGCCCAGAGCGGAGCTGTCAACCAGCCGAGTCGCCACCCTGTCATGAGGAAATACTTGGAGAAGCTGTTGATGACGAAGACGTCGTCCCAGCACGCAGCCGTTTTCTCGGGGCCGTCATAGGTGAGTGCCAGGTAGATTTCGTCGACGATAAGCGCGACGCCGCGTGCGGCGCACCAGGCGTGGATGCGTGTCAGCTCAGCAAAGGGCAGTAGGGTGCCGGTGGGGTTGGACGGACTGGCGATGAGCACGGCCCGGGTGTTTGACGTGGCGTGCGCTTCAATGAGATCCAGCGTCAACTGGAAGCCGGTTGTGGCGTCGACGGGAATGGAGACGGGCCTGGCTTCGCAAAAGCGCGCGAAATGGCGGTTGCAGGGGTAGCCGGGATCGGCCATCAGCACCTCGTCGCCGGGGTCCGCGAGCAGGCCCAGCGCCAGAAGCAGCGCCCCCGAAGCGCCTGGCGTGACCACGATGCGCGCGGGGTCGACCTGGACCTGCCAGCGTGAGGCGTGGAAGGCAGCGATCGCCTCGCGCAACTGGGGCAAGCCCAGTGCGCTGGTGTAGTGGGTATGCCCGTCGCTCAGTGCGCGAATCCCGGCTTCGACGATGGGCGCAGGCGTGGCGAAATCGGGTTCGCCGATTTCGAGGTGGATGATGTCGCGGCCTGCGGCTTCCAGTGCCTTGGCTCGGGCAAGAATATCCATCACATGGAAGGGCGCAATGTCGTTGGCGCGCGCGGCGACGGGCAAGGGCTTCATGCGGGTCGCCCCAGCCGCGCCAGCGGGTCCTGGCGGTAGAACTGCTGCATCTGCGCGTAGACCGCCGGGTAGGTGTCGGCGAGCAGGTCGGGAGTTTCAAAAAACATTTCGGTGGTGACGGCAAAAAACTCGGCCGGATTGGTGCTGGCGTAGGGATCGACGACCGTGTCTTCGCCAGCATCGACACGTTCGCACAGGCCTTCGTAGGCAGCGCTGAAATCATGTGCCCAGTCGGCGACCTTCATGCCGCGATGCAGCGGCGGCAGGCCATTGGCGTCACCGTTTTGCATGTCGAGCTTGTGCGCGAATTCGTGCAGCACGACGTTATAGCCTTCGAGCTGTCCGCTCGCGGCCACGTCGGCGATGGAGAGCACCAGCGGGCCGCCGTGCCAGGATTCGCCGGCAAGAATGTCGCGGCTGACGTGCACCACGCCGGCTTCGTCGATTTCCTCATGCGGGCGCAGGAATTCGTCGGGGTAGAGAATGATTTCGCTCCAGCCGCGATAGCTGTCTTCGTCGAGATGCAGGGTGAGCAGGCAGGCCTGCAACGCGATGTGCAACTGGACGGCACGATCGACTTCCGCACCGCCGGCGGCGGAAAAATCCTTGTCGGCGAGCAGCAGACTGGCCTGATCGCGCAGCGTGTCGCGTTCATCTGCCGTCAGGCCGGCGAGCAGCGGCAATTCGGCGCAGGCGGCATCGAACTCGGCCAGCGCAATGCGATGGCGGCTCAGGGTGCGGTCGCGTCGCCAGCGCGCGAACACGCTCACTCCTCGGTGTCGAGCAGGCGCATCGTGGTGGCGTCGCCGTGCGGATGGTCGAGTTCCACCCGCTCGATCTGGGCGAAACGCTTCGTGATCTTGTCGCTGGAAATGCGCACGTCGGAGACGTCGCGGCTGGCCTGCTCGATGTGGGTGGCGAGTTTTTTCATGCGTTCGTCGAAGCGCGAAAAATCCTTTGCCAGTTTGCTCAATTCGTCCTTGATGACGTGCGCCATGCGCCGCGTTTCCGAATCGCGGATCACCGCGCGCGCGGTGTTCAGCACGGCCATCAGCGTGGTGGGCGAGGTCAGCCAGACGCGCTTTTTCTGCGCGTGATCGACGAGGTCGGGGTGATAGGCGTGGATTTCCGCGAACACTGCTTCGGCGGGCAGGAACATCACCGCGCCGTCCGAGGTTTCGCCTTCGACGATGTATTTGGCGGCGATGTCGTCGACGTGCTTCTTCACGTCGGCCTTGAATTGCCGGCGCGCGGCGTCGCGTTCCGGGGCAGCCAGGCTGTCGTCGAACATGCGGCTGTAGTTTTCCAGCGGGAACTTGGAATCGACGCACACCCGGCCGGTGGGTTCGGGCAACACCAGCATGCAGTCGGCGCGCGCGCCGCTTTTGAGCACGCACTGGAAGGCATAGGCGTCGGGCGGCAGGCTGTTACGCACCAGCGCTTCGAGCTGGACTTCGCCGAAGGCACCGCGCGAGCGCTTGTCGCCCAGAATTTCTTGCAGCGAAACAACGTTCGTTGCCAGCCCCTCGATTTTCTTTTGTGCCTCGTCGATCACTGCCAGGCGCGCCATCACGGACGTAAACGTCTCGTTGGTTTTTTTGAAACCTTCGTCGAGCCGCTCGGCGACCTTGCCGGAAATTTCGTTGAGCCGGCCATCCACGGTTTGCGAAAGCTGCTGCACGCGGTCGTTGACTTGCAAGGTCATGCCTTTGAGCGTTTCCTGCAACAGGTTCTGCTCGGCACGGCCCTGCTCGATGAGTTTTTCCAGCATCGCGGTCTGGAACTGGCCGAACTGGCTGGTGACCGTTTCGCGGGTCTCTGCCAGGCGTTCGGCCTGGGCAATTTGCAGCGAAGCGAGCTGGTTCTGCATCCGCTCGGATTGTTGCGACAGCCCGGCGTGCAGATCGGTGAGTACCGCGCGGTGGCGCGCTTCCATGTCCTGCGTCAGGAGCGCAGGCAGGCCGGCTTGTTCGTGGCGCAGGGTACCGAGGCGCTGCAACAGTCGCAGCATCAGCAGGATGAGGACAGCCAGTCCGGTCAGAAGGCTGATTTCGACAACATTCATGGGACAGATTCTAACCGTGGGAGGAATAAAAAACCCGGCGGGTGCCGGGTTTGGGAGCGAGGTGGCCGAGTGGGCGGACGCAGGATCAGCCGGCCGCGCGCGACGCCTTTTTCCGCTCGTGTTCCAGCAGGTAACGCTTGCGGATGCGGATCGACTTGGGCGTGATTTCGACCAGTTCGTCGTCGTCGATGAATTCCACCGCCGATTCGAGCGTGAGCTTGACCGGCGTGGTCAGGCGCACGGCTTCGTCGGTGCCCGACGCGCGCACGTTGGTGAGTTGCTTGCCCTTGATCGGGTTGACGACCAGGTCGTTGTCGCGGCTGTGGATGCCGATGACCATGCCTTCATAGAGCTTGTCGCCGGGGCTGACGAACATGCGGCCGCGGTCTTCGAGTTTCCACAGCGCGTAGGCGACGGCTTCGCCATTGTCCTGGCTCACCAGCACGCCGTTGTGGCGGCCGGGCAGGTCGGCCTTCACCGGGCCGTAGTCGTCGAAGACGTGGCTCATGAGGCCGGTGCCGCGCGTCATGGTCATGAAGTCGGACTGGAAGCCGATCAGCCCGCGCGCGGGAATGTGGTATTCGAGGCGGGTGCGGCCGTTGCCGTCGGATTCCATGTTGGTCAGCTCGCCCCGGCGGCGGCCGATTTCTTCCATCACCGCGCCCTGGGTGTCGTCTTCGAGGTCGATGGTGAGGTTTTCGTAGGGCTCGCAACGTTCGCCGTTGATTTCCTTGTAGACGACGCGCGGCTTGCCGACGGCCATCTCGAAGCCTTCACGGCGCATGTTTTCGAGCAGGATGGTGAGGTGCAGTTCGCCCCGGCCCGAAACCCGGAACACGTCGGCCTCGCCGGTGTCGTCGACGCGCAGCGCGACGTTGGTCAGCAGTTCTTTGTTGAGGCGGTCGCGGATCTGGCGGCTGGTGACGAACTTGCCTTCGGTGCCGGCGAGCGGGCTGGTGTTGACCATGAAGTCCATGTTGAGCGTCGGCTCGTCGACCGGCAACACGGGCAGGCCGGCGGGCTTGTCTTTCTCGCAGATGGTGACGCCGATACCGATGTCATCGAGCCCGGAAATGATGATGATGTCGCCGGCTTCGGCTTCACCGACTTCGACGCGGTCGAGTCCCTTAAAGCCCAGCACCTGGTTGATGCGGCCCGAAGCGACCTGATCCTCGTGGTTCATCACGACCACAGGCATCCCGGGTTTGATGCGGCCATTGAGCACGCGGCCGACGCCGAGGCGGCCGGTGTAGGTCGAATAATCCAGCGCGGCGATCTGCAGCTGAAGCGGCGCGTCGGCCGAGCCGGGCGGGGTGGGCACGTGCGAGAGCACGGTGTCGAACAGCGTGGTCATGTCGCTGGCCGAGCCGCCTTGTGAAGGCGCGTCTTTCAGGTCGGTGCACGCCCAGCCGTTCAGGCCCGAGGCGTAGATGATGGGGAAGTCGAGCTGTTCGTCGGTGGCACCGAGCTTGTCGAAGAGGTCGAAGGTCTGATCGACCACCCAGTCCGGGCGTGAGCCGGGACGATCGACCTTGTTGATGACGACGATGGGGCGCAGGCCCAGACCGAGCGCTTTTTTGGTCACAAACCGCGTCTGCGGCATCGGGCCTTCGACGGCGTCGACCAGCAGTACCACGCCGTCGACCATGCCGAGCACGCGTTCGACTTCGCCGCCGAAGTCGGCGTGGCCGGGGGTGTCGACGATGTTGATGTGGTAGTCGCCGTAGGTGATGGCGGTGTTCTTGGCCAGAATCGTGATGCCGCGCTCTTTTTCGAGGTCGTTCGAGTCCATGACCCGTTCGTCCACCGCCTGGTTGTCGCGGAAGGTGCCGGATTGTTTTAACAGCTGATCGACCAGCGTGGTTTTGCCGTGGTCGACGTGCGCGATGATGGCGATGTTGCGGAGCTTGCGGGACATGGCGGGAGTCCGGATTCGGGAAAACCCGGCATTCTAGCAGGTTTGCCTGACTATTTATTGTGCAATTTCAAGGCGCAAGCGGGTGCGCGTTCAGGCGGGCGTCAATGCGGGCGATGACGGCCTGGTAGCGTGGTCCGCCCACCGGCCCGAAACGGCGGTCGAATTCGGCCTGCGGCATGAACTCGGGCAGGTCGCGAAAATCGGGCAACAGGGCGGCATCGCCCCGGGCCGCGGCCAGTTTCTGGCGCAACCAGGCGGCCTGCCTGCCGGTGGCCGCCTCGCCGAGGCGCACGCCGGCCCGATTGGCTGCCAGATCGGTGAAACTGAACCCCGATCCACGGCCGGCGTCTTCTTCCTCCTTGATGAGGCCGATGGCGTTGGCCAGCCGGCTGCCGCCGTTGACAGAGAGTGCCGCCGAGATGGTGAAATGCTCGGCGAAATCGCGCCGGCCGTGCAAGGACAGCAGCACGCGCGGTGCGCGTCGGATCGACTGGCCGTCGCTTTCCAGCAGTTTGGGCAGGCTGATCCCGGCCAGATAGGCGGCCACAGCTGTCAGCGCAGCGCGGTTTTCCTCGGCCGCATCGGTGCCCGGCTGTAGCGGCCAGGCGAACAGGGCCGGCATGATCTGCGCCAGCGACAGTTGGGCACCGTGGGGATGCGGCTTCAGTATCGAATCGAGGCGCGAGGCATAGAGCAGCATCAGTGCCTGATCTTCGGGGGTGACGAGCAGTTCGACACTTTTGCGTTCGACCCGCACCAGCAACTCGGGACGCCAGCGGTAATCCAGCGTGGCCTGGTTCTCATCAAAATTGACCCGGATGAATGCGTCGGCCAGCGCGGCATAGGTGGCGTCCCGGCGCAGCCAGCGGTGTAGCAGCCGCATTCCCCAGTCGGCCAGGGTGCCGGGAATCGGCAGGCTGCCGAGCTGCATGTGCTGGATGCGCATGCCGTCGGGGGCATCGGCGATCTCGGCGGTGATGTTGAGGTAATGGCCGAAGGGGGTATCCGGCACGGTCAGGGTGGCGGTGAGCGTGGCGTGTCCCGGCGTCAGCTCGGCTGCAATGCCCGACACGCGCCGCAGTTCGACTGCGTAATTGAGCAGGCGGTTGAGCTCGGCCTCGTCGAGCTGGATGCTTTGCACCACGTCAGGGGTGAGTCGGCGCGGGTCGTGTTTCTGGAACAGCGATTTCACCCAGGCCAGGTCGCTGCGCCGGAACCCGGCCAGCGGTTCGATGGCCGGGGCACGGTCGAGTGCCAGCCAGGGCAGGACAACAAGTCCTGCCAGCAAGGCCAGCGTCAGGCTCCAGATAATCGTGCGGCGCATGGCGGCTTGGCGCTCAGTTCGGCTGGTTACGCATGAAATCTGCCGCCTTGAAGCGCGTCGCCGTTATTGATCCGAAACGGATGAACTTGAATGGACGAACAGACGGCATCCATGCTCGATTCACCCGCAAGCCGTGCGGGTTTTGGATCGATGACAATTGAATCTCGGCGGATTATTGAGGGGAAATTCAAGTTCTTGAATTTCCCCTCAATAATTCCCGGCGCAGGGCCTGCGCCACACCCGGGCTGTGCATGGTGCGTGTTCATTCAGGTATGGGGGCGTAAGGCAGCACGGTGGCTGCGGCTGTCTTGGCTTTTGCACGCGCTTCGTCGCAACTGGCGGCGGTGGCGAGTGCCACGCCCATGCGGCGGCGCGCGAAGCTTTCGGGTTTGCCGAACAGGCGAATGTCGACACCCGGTTCAGCCAGTGCTTCGGCCACGCCGGCATAGGCCACCGCCCGGGATTCGATGCCGCCATAGATGACGGCGGACGCGCCCGGTTCGCGCAGCGCGGTGTCGACCGGCAGCCCCAGGATGGCGCGTGCGTGCAGCTCGAATTCGTTCTGGCGCTGCGTGGCCATCGTCACCATGCCGGTGTCGTGCGGGCGCGGGCTCACTTCGGAAAACCACACCGTGTCGCCCTTGACGAAGAGTTCCACGCCAAAAAGACCCAGCCCGCCGAGGTTGCCGGTGACCGTGGCGGCGATCTCGCGTGCCTTTGCGAGCGCGGCCGCGCTCATCGGCTGCGGCTGCCAGGATTCGACGTAATCCCCCTTGACCTGAATGTGGCCGACCGGGGCGCAGAACTGCGTCTCGACTTCATCCCAGGCGTTCATCGCGCGTACGGTGAGCAGGGTGATCTCGTAGTCGAAGTCGATCACGCCTTCGACGATGACGCGGCCGCGATCCACGCGCCCGCCCGTACAGGCGGTGTCCCATGCGGCTTCCAGATCGGCCGCCGACGCCACCCGCGACTGCCCCTTGCCGGACGAGGACATCACCGGTTTCACAATCACCGGATAGCCGATTTTGCTGGCGGCCACGTCGAGTTCAGCCAGGCTGTCGGCAAAGGCATAGGGCGAGGTGGGCAGCCCCAGGGTTTCGGCGGCCAGACGACGGATGCCCTCGCGGTTCATGGTGAGATTGGCCGCCCGCGCCGTGGGGATGACGGTGGTGAGCCCTTCGTCTTCTATCCTGAGCAGCTCCTCGGTGGCGATGGCTTCGATTTCCGGCACGATGAGGTGCGGCTTTTCCGTTTCGATGAGTGCGCGCAGCGCGGCCGGGTCGCTCATGTCGATGACGTGCGCACGATGGGCGACCTGATGCCCGGGGGCATGGGCATAACGGTCGACGGCGATGACTTCGACGCCCAGGCGTTGCAGGGCAATGATGACTTCCTTGCCGAGTTCACCGGCACCGAGCAGCATGACGCGGGTTGCAGAAGGGGAAAGAGGGGTGCCGAGGTGCATGGCGAGGTCCGGGCTGGGTAAAGGCTGATTTTAACGTTTAGAGGTGCTGTTCGATGGGCAGGGCCTGGAGCGTACGCAACAGGCCGCGCTGAACCGCCGTGGTATCCGGCTCGATGGTTTGCGTGCGTGCAGCACCAGCATGGCGGTCGTGCCAGAGCAGGTGGCGCTCGACCTGCTGGTTCATGGTGCGGGTTTCCAGTTCCAGCGCATAGCTGCGTTCGGGTTGCATGGCGTCTTCTGCAATCGCAGTGACCTGGCGTGCAAGCTCGGGCGAGTGCACGACGATGCCCATTTCAGTGTTGAGCAGGGCCGAGCGCGGATCGAAATTGAAGGTGCCGATGAAGACGTGCTCGTCGTCGAAGATGAAGGTTTTGGCGTGCAGGCTGGCGCGGGAGGAACCCCCTGACAGATCGCGCAGCCGTCCGCCGATGGGGTCGGCCACCGGCTTCAGTTCGTACAGTTTCACGCCGGTTTCGAGCAGCGCCTCGCGGTAGTTGGCATAGCCGGCGTGCACCAGCGGCACGTCGCTCGATGCGTAGGCATTGGTCAGCACGGCGATGTCCACCCCGGTATGCCGCCAGTAGCGGAAGTAGGCCATGCCCAGCGGCCCCGGCACGAAATAGGGCGACACGATCAGTGCGCGCCGGGTGGGGTCGATCCACAATCCGGCGAGTTGGCCTATCAACAGATCCGAGGGGGTTTTGTCGGGGTTGAGGGCCTTGTCTGGAGGGTCGACGATCAGTTCGGCAGCAGCCTGTATCCAGCGGCGCTTGCCGGTCAGCAGCGTGGGCAGGGGGTCGGCCGCGCTGACCAGGCGACCGAAATCGCTCGCCGCACGGTCGGCGCTGAACCGACGCAGGCGTTCAATGGCCCGGGTGAGGCGCGCCTCGCTCACCCTGACCGGCAGCCCGGCGGCGGGGGCAGAGGCGGGGCTGTTCCAGTAGGCGTCAAAAGAACGGGACATGGCGTTGACGATGGGGCCTGCCGCCAGCAGATCGAGGTCGACAAACGCGAGATCGGGATTGGCCCCGAAATATTCGTCGCCGATATTGCGCCCGCCCGTGATGCCCAGCTGGTTGTCGGCGATGAAGGCTTTGTTGTGCATGCGTCGGTTGAGCCTGACCGATTCGACAAGCGCCTGCCATCCCTTGACGAAAATATTGGTGCTGCGGGCATGGAAAGGATTGAACAGCCGCACCTCGATATTGGGATGGGCGTTGAGCGTCGCGAGACCGAGCTCCTTGTCGGCGGTGTCGATGTCGTCGATCAGCACACGCACGCGCACGCCGCGCTCGGCGGCATTCAAGAGGGCGGCGGCAACCCATTTGCCGGTGTCGTCGTGGTGGAAGAGGTAATACTGCACGTCGAGCGTGCGTTGCGCGCGTGTTGCCAGCGCCAGCCGGGCCGCCAGCGCGGCGGGGCCGTCCGCAAGCAGGTGAAAGCCCGAAGTCTGCACAGGCAACAACGCGGTGAGGCGCGTTTTGAGCGGGGTGTCGATCGCAGGGTCGAGCGCCTGCGAGGGCGTGCGTTCGACCGCCAGATTCAAACTTGGCGCACAGCCCGCCAGCGCCAGCGCCAGCGTGAGGCAGACACCGGCGAGTAGGCGCTCAGCCCGCATGATCCGCGAGTCGGCCCCAGTCGAAATGCGGGCCGGGGTCGGTCTTGCGACCGGGGGCGATGTCGCTGTGGCCGGTCACGTCCCGGATCGGATAACGCTGCTTCAGCGCCCGCACGAGTGGTAGCAGGCTGGCGTATTGCGCATCGGTAAACGCGGTGTTGTCGCTGCCTTCGAGTTCGATGCCGATGGAAAAATCGTTGCAGCGCGTGCGTTCCCGCCACGCTGACGTGCCAGCGTGCCAGGCGCGGAGTTCGCAGGGCACGAACTGGATCACGCTGCCATCACGTCGCACGAAGAAATGCGCCGATACCTGGAGCCCGCGTATGCCCTGGTAATACGGATGGGCGTCCCAGTCGAGCTGGTTGGTGAAGAGCGCGATGACGGCGTCGCCGCTGAACACCTCCGGCGGCAGCGAGATGTTGTGCAACACAATCAGCTCGATGGGCATGCCGGGCGGGCGCGGGTCGCAATTGGGCGAGGCCATACGGTGCGCGGGGGCATACCAGCCTGCGTCGTCGATCAGGGGCGCATTCATGCGGCGAAGCATACCCGAGGCACGTAGCGGCGAGTACGGGTAAACTCCTGCGCCATGACGCCCGCCGACGCCCAACACCTGCTCGATACCGCCGACTGCATTGCCGATGCCGATGCGGTACAGGCGGCGCTGGATCGCCTCGCTGCCGATATTTCGCTGCGCCTTGCGGGTGAGTGCCCGCTGGTGCTGCCGGTGATGGGGGGCGCAGTCGTTTTTGCCGGGCAGTTGTTGCCCCGGCTCAGCTTTCCGCTCGAATTCGATTACCTGCACGTGACCCGTTACCGGGGCGACACCCGCGCCGGCACCATGGAATGGAAGGTGTTGCCGGGCAAGCAGGTGGCGGGTCGCGTCGTGCTGGTGCTCGATGACATTCTCGACGAAGGCGAAACCCTGGCGGCGGTTCGCGAAAAGCTGCTGGAACTGGGCGCGGCGTCCGTGCTGACCGCCGTGCTCACCGACAAGGCCAATGGCCTTGCCAAACCCATTCGTGCGGATTTCACCGGGATGACCGTGCCCAACCGCTACGTGTTCGGGTGCGGCATGGATGCTTATGGCTACTGGCGGAATCTTCCCGCCATTTATGCATTGAAGGAACTCTGACCATGCTGGGCATCATTGGAGGCACCGGCCTCACCCGACTCGCCAATCTCGAAATCACCCGCCGCATGGTGGCGCGCACGCCTTACGGCGAACCATCGGGGGCGCTGACGTTTGGCCGCATCTGCGGGCAGGATGTGATCTTCATTGCGCGTCATGGTTACGGCCATACCATTCCGCCGCACGCGGTGAACTACCGGGCCAATCTGTGGGCCATGAAGGAACATGGCGTCGAACGCGTGGTGTCCGTTGCCACCGTAGGCGGCATCCACGAGGCGCTGCTGCCCGGCACGCTGGTGACGCCCGATCAGATCATCGACTATACGCACGGCCGCGAAACCACATTTTTCATGGGGGGCGACAAGCCCGTCACGCACCTCGATTTCACTTTCCCCTATTGCGCGGACATGCGGGCGGCGTTGCTGCGGGCGGCCCGCAATGCCGCTATCGGCCTGCGCGATGGCGGCGTCTACGGGGCGGTGCAGGGGCCGCGCCTGGAAACGGCGGCTGAAATCAACCGCATGGCGCGCGATGGCTGCGACATGGTGGGCATGACCGGCATGCCGGAAGCCTACCTCGCGCGTGAACTCGACATGAACTATGCAGCGGTGGGGGCCGTGGTGAACTGGGCGGCCGGTCGGGGCGCGTCTGCCGATGGCATCCAGATGGAAGATATCCAGGCTGTGATCGGCGAAGTCATGCTCCAGGTTCGACGCCTGCTGGAACAACTGGTCATCGATGAAGTGGCTGTGTGCCCCGCGCCATGAAACTGCGGCTGGCGCGTGCGTTGCAATCGCAGGGGTTGGGCTCACGCAAGGGCTGTGTGTTGCGGGTGCGGCGCGGCGAGGTAGCCGTCAACGGACAGATCTGCCAGGATCCCGAAGCCGAGTTTGAAACCGGACACCTGGTGTTCACGCTCGACGGCGTCGACTGGCCATACCGTGAGCGCGCGAGTCTGGTCATGCACAAGCCCCCCGGTTACGAGTGTTCGCACAAACCCAGCCATCACCCCAGCGTGTTTTCCCTGTTGCCGCATCCGCTGATCGAGCGTGGCGTGCAGTGCGTTGGGCGGCTCGATCAGGATACGACGGGCTTGCTCGTGTTCACCGACGATGGCCAGCTCCAGCACCGCATGATTTCGCCGAAAAAAAACGTCGCCAAGCATTACCGCGCCGTGTGTGCCGAAGCGGTGACCGATGCCCAGCTCGCAGCCCTGCGCTCGGGCGTGCAGCTCAACGATGAACCCGCCCCGCTCGCCGCGCTGGCGTGCGAACGCGTGGACGAGCGCAGCCTGTTGCTGCGGCTGGCCGAAGGCAAATACCATCAGGTGAAACGCATGGTTGCGGCCGCCGGCAACCATGTCGTGGCGCTGCACCGCGAGGCGATCGGCGAGTATCAGCTGCCGGCAGATCTTCCCCCCGGCGAATGGCGCTGGCTGGGCCCTGACGAACTGGCGCAACTGGAGCAGCCATGGCCGTCCGCGATGTCCTGAAAATGGGCGACCCGCGCCTCCTGGTCGCGGCTGAACCCGTGGCCGCCTTTGGCACCCCTGAACTGCGCAGCCTGCTGGCCGACATGCACGACACCATGCGTGCACTCAACGGGGCCGGGCTCGCCGCACCGCAAATCGGTGTCAACCTGCAAGTGGTGATTTTCGAGGTGAACGGCAACCCGCGTTACCCGGATGTCGAGCCGGTGCCCTACACCGTGCTCATCAATCCCGTCCTCGATCCGCTGTCCGATGCAATGGAGGAAGGCTGGGAGGGTTGCCTGTCGGTACCCGGCATGCGCGGCCTGGTGCCCCGCCACACTACCCTGCGCTATCGGGGATTCGACGCCGCCGGCCAGCCGGTGGATCGCAGCGTGCAGGGTTTCCATGCCCGGGTGGTGCAGCACGAGGTCGATCACCTGCGCGGTATTTTGTATCCCATGCGCATCCGCGATTTGCGCCATTTCGGCTTCACCGAAATCCTGTTCCCGGGGCAAACCCTGCAGGACGACTGAGCCGCTTGCCGTTCGTCGGATCTGCGGCCGGGCGTCTCAAGTTGCAGCGTGCCCACGCCGCTATCTGGCAGCGTGAACGTGCGATGCAAGGACAGGAATGAACCCCGAGCAATTTGATATCGATAGGGCGCAAAGCGGCATCCAGCCGTCCCATGGTGCCCTGTCGGAAGCCTTGAGGCTGGAAGATGTGGCCGCAAGGCTGATGTGCGTACAACGCTACTGGAGCGCACCCGGGCGCGCGTCGCAGCTGGCGAGCGCGCTGGAAGACAGCCGTATGATCTGGGGGGATATCCAGGCCGCGCTGGCGAACGGCAATCTGCCGCTGCCGGCGGACGTGCAACACAATCTTTTGATCCTGTCGGTGTATGCCGAAAGCAAGATCGGCGCGTGCGCGTCGGCGTCGAGTGCTGACCCGCTGGGCGGGCTGATTGCGTTGACACGCACGCTGGCCGGAAGCCTGCGCGAATGGCGGGTGGCAGCATGAAGCGGCTGCTCAATCCGCACAAACCTATCGACGTGTCTGTCGATGCCACCAGTGTGGGCTCGGCCGGCCGGTCCGACCGCGTGCGCCCACGCGGCAAGCCAGAACTGGATGACAAACTCAAGAAGCCGGTGGACGGTGTGCGCAAGAAGTCTCCGCCTGCCCGCAAAGCCCCGGCGCGCGGGCGCTACGTCGACGAATACGCACACCCCGCGATATAGCGGTTTCCGGGCAGATCAGGCGAGGGAAGCGCGCAAGTCGTTTTCCAGCGCGGCCCGACCCGCCGCCGTGTCCAGCCGCTCGCCACGAATCAGGAACGTGTCCTCGACCCGCTCACCCAGCGTGTCGATCTTGGCGGCATAGACAGCCACTGCGTGACGCATCAGCGTTTCGGCCACGGCAAACAGCAATCCCCCCCGGTCAGCACAGGTGATCGTGAGCATGGCTCCTCCGGTGGTGTCGGTCTCGATGCGTACCGAGGTGGGGTAGGGGTGGTGCCGCTGATGACGCGACAGGCGGCCACGCGGCGGCGGCTGAACCGGCTGCGCGGGGTCGAGATCCCGTGCCAGTTCGTGTTCGACGAAGGACAGAAAGTCGCGGTAGTGTATCCCCCGGTTGGCCAGGTCCATCACCTGGAAGCTGTCCAGCGCGTAGCCATGCTGCGTGGTGTGGATCTTGGCTTCGAGGATGGTGTACTGGATGCGCGCGAAAAAGCCGCAAATGCGCGCAAAGATGTCGGCGCGGTCGGGTGCGTAGACCAGTACCTGAATGCCTTCGCCTACGGGGGACAGGCGGGCGCGCACGACGGGAACAAGGCTGTCTGTGCGCCGCCACAACATGCGGGCCTGCCAGGCCAGATCGCGTGCGTCGTAGCGGGCAAAATAACGGGTATCGAGGTGTTGCCAGAGCGTATCGGCGGCGTCGGCCGGCAGGCCGTAGAGCGCCAGATTGACCCGGGCTTCCGCCTGTCGGGCGCGGGTGTCCTCGGCCTGGCTGCCCTCGATGTGTGCCCGGGTGGCGTGGTAAAGGTCTTCGAGCAGCTTGCCTTTCCAGGCATTCCATACCTTGGGGCTGGTGCCCCGGATGTCGGCGACGGTGAGCAGATACAGCGCCACGAGATGACGCACGTCGCCCATCTTTTCGGCAAAGGCGCGGATCACGTCCGGGTCGCTGATGTCTTCCTTTTGCGAAGTGCGCGACATGACGAGATGCATGTCCACCAGCCAGGCGACCAGATCCGTGTCAGGCGCGGTGAGGCCATGCTGCTTGCAGAAGCGACGCGCGTCGACCGCGCCAAGTTCGGAGTGATCCCCTCCGCGCCCCTTGGCAATATCGTGGAACAGCGCACCCAGATAGAGCAATACCGGGGCGTCGAATCGGGCCATGAGCTGGCTGGCCAGCGGCAATTCGTGCGCCAGCGACGGTACCGTCAGGCGCCGAACATTGCGCAGCACGGTCAGGATGTGCTCGTCTACCGTGTAGATGTGGAAAAGATCGTGCTGCATCTGGCCCACCACCCGCCCGAAGGCCGGGATGTAGCGCCCGAGCAGGCCGTAGCGGTGCATCGCGCGCAAGGCACGGGTAAGCCCGACAGGTTGCTGCAGCAGGCGCAGGAACAGCGCACGGTGCGTGGGGTTGGCACGATACGCTGCGTCGATGCGGGTACTGCCGCGCCACAGGGCGCGCAGGGTGGCCGGCTCGAAACCGGCGAGTGCCGGGTGTTGCGCGTAGACGATGAAAGCGCGCAGGAGCGCGGCGGGGTCGCGCTGGAACAGGTCGGGCTCCCGCGTTTCCAGCAGCGAGGCGCGTACCTGGAAATCGTCATCGATGACTTCCGGGTCACCCGTGACCGGAAACAGGCGCACGCGCAGCGACTGGATGAGGATGTCGTTGGCGCGCTGGACCAGCTTGGCGGCACGGTAATAGTCCTGCATCAGTCGTTCGCCCGCACGCTTGTGTGCGGTGGCGGACAGTCCCAGACGTGTGGCGAGTTCGGTCTGGTAGTCGAAGGCCAGGCGGTCGTCGCGCCGGCCCGCGAGAAGATGCAAATGAACCCGCAGCGTGGCGAGCGTACGCTCCTCATGTGCGATACGTCGTGCTTCCGCCTCGGTGAGCAGCCCTGCGCGAGCCAGGCCGCTCCAGCCGGCAGGAATATTGCAGGCCTGTGCCAGCCAGTGGATGGTGTGCAGGTCGCGCAGCCCGCCGGGGCTGTCTTTCAGATTGGGCTCCAGCTTGTAGGCGCTGTCGTCGTAACGGGCGTGGCGGGCTGTCTGCTCGGCGAGCTTGCCCTCAAAGAAGGCCTGGGGATTGAAGCGCAGCTGGAAACGGCGTTCGAATTCCGCGTAAAGCGGACGATGTCCCCACAGATAACGGGCTTCGAGGAGGTTGGTTTCGACCGTGATATCGGCCGCTTCAGCCAGGCAGGCGGCAATGGTGCGCACACTGTGGCCGATTTCCAGGCCAATGTCCCAACAGGCGCGCACCCAGTCTTCGAGCCGGGCCTGATCGTCCGCATCCGGTTCGGCATCGAGCAGCAGCAGCACGTCGACGTCGGAGCCCGGGAACAACTCGCCACGCCCGTAGCCGCCCACCGCCGCAAGACTCGCACTCGAAGGCAGCGCCAGGCGTTGGCACAACGCCACCAGCACCGTGTCGACCAGGGCGGCGTGGCGGGCGAGGTAACGGGTGGATACGGGACGTGCGCGCCAGGCTTCGGCCAGGGCGGCGCGGCCCGACTTGAGCTGCTCGCGCAGGTCGGCGACGGGCGAGCCGTTCACGCAGCCTGGCGAAGGCGGTCAGGGATGGCCGGGCTGCCAGCCGATACGGTCAGCACTTCGTATCCGTGATCGGTGACCAGCACGGTGTGTTCCCACTGCGCCGACAGGCTGCGATCCTTGGTGACGATGGTCCAGCCATCCGGCATCTGGCGGATGTCGCGGCGGCCCGCGTTGATCATCGGCTCGATGGTGAAGGTCATGCCGGCTTCCAGCATGAAGCCGGTGCCGGGTTTGCCATAGTGCAGCACCTGCGGGTCTTCATGGAAGTTGCGGCCAATGCCGTGGCCGCAGAATTCGCGCACCACGCTGTACCCCTGGTTTTCCGCAAAGTGCTGGATGGCATGGCCGATATCGCCCAGCCGCACACCGGGTTTGACCTTGGCGATACCCACCCACATGGCTTCGTAGGTCAGCTGCATCAGGCGATTGGCCTGGATCGACACCTCGCCGACTGCGAACATGCGGCTGGTGTCGCCGTGCCAGCCGTCCTTGATGACAGTGATGTCGAGATTCACGATGTCGCCGTTTTTCAGCACCTTGTCGCCCGGCACGCCGTGGCATACCTGATTGTTCACCGAGGTGCAGATGGATTTGGGGTAAGGCGAATGGCCGGAGGGCGCATAGTTCAGCGGGGCCGGAATCGTGCCCTGCACGTTGACCATGTAGTCGTGGCAGAGCTTGTCCAGTTCGCCGGTGGTGATGCCGGGTTTCACGAAGGGCGTGATGTAATCCAGCACTTCGGAGCCGAGCCGGCCGGCGATGCGCATGCCTTCAATGTCGGCGGCGGTTTTGATGGAAACAGTCATGGGTGCGTAAAACCCGTCAGGATTCAAAGGCGTATTGTAGCCTCGCGACCCCGGGCGACAAGCGGCGCAGATCCTGAACTTGAAAATCCATCGTGCCCGGTTTAGAATCGCGGGCTGTCCGAAATGGTTCGGACAAAATTCGCACACCCGTCGAAATAAAGGGTGGCCGCAGAGCGGGACAGGCTGCGCGGCTGCTGACAGGTGGAGGCTCAACCCTTTAGGAGATTTTCATGTCCGTTACCATGCGCCAAATGCTGGAAGCCGGTGTCCACTTCGGCCACCAGACCCGTTTCTGGAACCCCAAGATGGCCCCGTTCATTTTCGGTCATCGCAACAAGATTCACATCGTCAACCTGGAAAAGTCGCTGCCGATGTTCCAGGATGCGCAAAAATTCGTGCGCCAGCTCGCGTCCAACAAGGGCACCGTGTTGTTCGTCGGCACCAAGCGCGCGGCGCGCGACATCGTGCGCGAAGAAGCCGAGCGCGCGGGCATGCCCTACGTTGACAACCGCTGGCTGGGCGGCATGTTGACCAATTTCAAGACGGTCAAGCAGTCGATCAAGCGTCTGAACGATCTGGAAGCGCAGCTCAACGAGCCGGGCCGTCTGTCGAAGAAGGAAATCCTGACCGTCCAGCGCGAAGTCGACAAGCTGAACCGCAGCCTCGGCGGTATCCGCGAAATGGGCGGCCTGCCCGACGCCATCTTCATCATCGACGTGGGCTACCAGAAGGGCACCGTCACCGAGGCCAAGAAGCTCGGCGTGCCGGTGATCGGCGTGGTGGACACCAACAACAGCCCGGATGGCGTTGACTACATCATTCCCGGCAACGACGACTCGGCGCGTGCCATTCGCCTGTATGCCCGTGGCATGGCGGACGCGGTTCTCGAAGGTCGTGCGCAGGTGATGACCGAAATCGTCGGCGGCGAAGAGTTCATCGAGATTGAGGAAGAAGGCGGCGTCGCAGCCGAATAAGCGCGACGGCGCGTCATTTTGCCGGGTTATCTTCCCGGCGGCGCATTCGAGAGGGGCGTGTGCCCCTCTTTCCATATTGAACAGCTGGTTTGAATTGAAACTTTTGGGAGTGGGAAATGGCTGAAATCACCGCAAGCATGGTCAAGGACCTGCGCGAGAAAACCGACGCACCGATGATGGACTGCAAAAAAGCCCTGTCCGAGGCGGGCGGCGACATGCAGAAAGCCGAAGAAATCCTGCGCGTCCGTTTTGGCAACAAGGCGGCTAAAACTGCCGGTCGTGTGGCGGCGGAAGGCGTGGTCACCGTTGCCATTGCCGCCGATGGCAAATCCGCTGCCATGGTCGAAGTGAATTGCGAAACCGATTTTGTGGCGAAGAACGACGATTTCCTCGCGCTCTCGAACGCGCTGGCTGAAATGGTGTTGTCCGACAGCCCGGCCGATGTGGCGGCTTTGTCTGCCATGCCCTATCGGGGAACCACGGTCGAGGCTTTTCGTACCGAGCTGGTCGGCAAGATCGGCGAGAACATGTCGATTCGCCGCTTCGTTCGTCTGAACGGCACGGGAAAATTCGCCAGCTACATCCACAGCAACAAGATTGGGGTGCTGGTTGATGTGACGGGTGATGAAGCCATCGCGCGCGATATCGCCATGCATATTGCGGCGTCCAAGCCGAAGTCGCTGGATGCATCCGGCGTCTCGCAAGACCTCATCGACACCGAGCGTCGGGTTGCCATCGAAAAAGCCAAGGAAGCCGGCAAGCCGGAAGCCATGCTGGAAAAAATCGCCGAAGGCACGGTGCAGAAATTCCTCAAGGAAGTCACCCTGCTGTCGCAGCCTTTCGTCAAGGACGACAAGCAGACCGTCGAGCAGGTGCTGAAGGGCAAAAACTCGCAGTGCCACGGCTTCACCATGTTCGTGGTCGGCGAAGGCATCGAGAAGAAGGTCACCGACTTCGCTGCGGAAGTGGCGGCTGCGGCGCAGGTCTGACCGCAGATGGCCCCGGACGCCACACGGCCGCGACCGCGCCGCATCCTGCTGAAGCTGTCCGGTGAGGCCCTGATGGGGCCGGACAGCTTCGGTTATCACGCCGAAACCCTGGCCGGCTTTGTGGGCCAGATTGGCGAAGTGGTGGCGCTGGGCGTGCAGGTCGGCATCGTGGTCGGCGGCGGGAACCTGTTCCGGGGCGCGACCGGTGCGCTGTCCGGCATGAACCGCGCCACGGCGGATTCCATGGGTATGCTCGCCACGGTGATGAATGCGCTGGCGCTGAAGGATGCGCTACAGCACGCGGGTGTGCCCGCGTGTGTACAGACTGCCGTGCAGATTGCCCATGTCGGCGAAGCCTTCGAGCGTGACGCGGCGATCCGCGATCTGGAAGCCGGTTGTGTGGTCATCTTCGGGGGCGGGACGGGCAATCCGTTTTTCACCACCGATACGGCGGCTGCCCTGCGGGCAGCTGAAATCGACGCCGACCTGCTGTTGAAAGCGACCAAGGTCGACGGCGTGTATACCGCCGATCCCAAAAAGGACGCGAATGCGCAGCGCTACGACACCCTGAGTTTCGACGAGGCCATCGCCCGGAATCTGGGCGTGCTCGACACTGCTGCCTTTGCCTTGTGCCGTGAACAGAAACTGTCGCTTGTGGTGTTCAACGTTTTCAAGCCCGGCGCGCTCAAGCGCGTGGTGCTGGGTGAAGACGAAGGTACCCGGGTGACGCTGAACTGAGGAATGAACATGGCTGATACCAGCATTGCCGACATCAAGCAGGCCGCCACCCAGAAAATGACCAAGTCGCTGGACGCGCTGAAGAACGATCTCGCCAAGGTGCGGACAGGTCGCGCACACGCTGGCATTCTCGATCACGTGATGGTTGATTACTACGGCAGCCCCACGCCGGTGCCGCAGGTGGCCAGCGTGTCGCTGGCCGACGGCCGCACGCTCCAGGTGCAGCCCTACGAGAAAAACATGGTCGGCAAGATCGAAAAGGCGATTCGAGACGGCGACCTGGGCCTGAACCCGGCGACGCACGGCGAGGTGATCCGCGTGCCGATGCCGGCGTTGACCGAAGAACGACGCAAGGATCTCATCAAGGTAGTGCGCAGTGAAGCCGAGAACGCCCGGGTGGCGATGCGCAACATCCGCCGCGACGCCAATGCGGCGCTCAAAGACATGGTCAAGGCCAAGACCGCCACTGAGGACGAAGAGCGTCGTACGCAGGACGAGGTGCAGAAACTCACCGACAAGTTCATCGGTGAAATCGACAAGCAGTTGGCCGAAAAAGAAAAGGACTTGCTCGCGGTCTGAGCGCGCGGCGTGGAAACGACATCCCGACCGGCGACTGAACACGCGGGCGTTCCTCGCCATGTCGCCATCATCATGGACGGCAATGGCCGCTGGGCGAAGCGCCGTCTGTTGCCGCGCGTCGCGGGTCATCGCAAGGGCGTCGAAGCCCTGCGCGGCGTGATCCGTGCCTGCGCCGAGCGCGGGGTGACGCATCTCACCGTGTTTGCCTTCAGCTCCGAGAACTGGCGTCGTCCGCAGGAGGAAGTCACGCTCCTGATGGAACTCTTCATGCGCGCGCTGGAAAACGAAGTGGCCAAGCTGCACGAAAACGGTATTCGTTTTCGCGTGATTGGCGATCTGTCCGGATTTTCCGAACGTATCCAGACCCTCATCCGCGATGCCCAGGCCCGAACCAGCAACAACAAACGGCTGACCTTCACGGTGGCGGCCAATTACGGGGGTCGCTGGGATGTGGCGCAAGCGGTGAAAAAATTGCTGGCCGACGGCGTAACCGCAGCGGAGATCAACGAAGACGCGCTCGCGCGGCATTTGTCGATGGCGGGTGAACCCGAGCCGGATCTCTTCATCCGCACCGGCGGCGAACAGCGCATCAGCAATTTCCTGCTCTGGCAGCTGGCCTATACCGAACTGTATTTCACCGATGCGTTATGGCCTGATTTCGACGCCGGGCAGCTTGATGCCGCCATCGCCTCCTATCGCGCGCGCGAGCGCCGTTTTGGCCGCACCAGCGAGCAGGTGCAGAAATCCACATGAATGACGCGGGTTGAGCGCTGCATGAATCCCACCACGCAACGTGTCCTGACTGCGGTCGTGCTCCTGGGCGTTTTTCTCCCGGCCATCCTGTGGGCACCGGCTGCGGTGTGGCGGGCGTTGATAGCCCTGGTGATCGGGCTGGCCGCGTTTGAGTGGGGTCGCCTGTCGGCCTTTCCTGTAATGTGGGCGCGTAGTTATGCCGCCCTGTTGGCGGTACTTGCCTGGGCATTGCCGGGCGCGCTGGCAGAAGCATGGCCGGACTTCCTGCTGGCACTCTTTGTCATGTCGGCGGTGTTCTGGTTGGTGGTGGCACCCGGGTGGATGCTCGGCCGCTGGTCGGGCAATGCCCCGTTTTTGCGAGCCGCCGTGGGTGTGGCGCTGCTGTTGCCGACCGGCGCGGCGCTGGGGTATCTGCATGCACGCGGGCCCGGCATCCTGCTGGGCACCCTTGCCATCATCTGGATCGCCGACACGGCCGCGTATTTTGCCGGCCGCCGTTTTGGCCGCCACAAGCTGGCTCCCGTTATCAGCCCGGGCAAAACCTGGGAGGGCGTGGCCGGTGCACTGCTGGCGCTGGCGGGGTATGCCGCTGTGCTCAGCGGCTTTGCCGGCTGGCCGTTGCTGTCTTTGATGCTGGTGATGGCGGGCCTGCTTTATCTTTCGATACTGGGCGACCTTTTTGAATCTTGGATCAAGCGCGTGGCTGGGATGAAGGACAGCGGCACCTTGTTGCCGGGGCATGGCGGGGTACTCGACCGGGTAGACGCCCTCACCTCCACCTTGCCGATCGCAGCTGGCGTCCTGCTGTGGCTGGAGCATGCTCGATGAGCCCGCGCGTGCTCACCGTGCTGGGGGCCACCGGCACCATCGGGGTGAATACGCTCGATGTGGTGGCTCGCCATCCGGGCCGGTTCGAGATTTTCGCGCTGACCGGCGCAACCCAGGTCGAACGCATGGTCGAACAGTGCCGCACGCATCGTCCGCGCGTGGCGGTGATGAGTGAACCGGCGGCAGCCGATGCCGTACGCGAACGCCTGACGGCTGAAGGCCTGCCGGTCGAGGTGCGCGCCGGTGCCGAGGCGCTGACAGAAGTATCTACCGCACCCGAAGTCGATACCGTGATGGCCGCCATTGTCGGTGCGGCCGGTTTGCCCGCCACCCTGGCCGCCGCGCACGCCGGCAAGCGCATCCTGCTCGCCAACAAGGAAACCCTGGTGGTGTCCGGCCAGCTGTTCATGGACGCCATTTCAGCAAGCGGTGCCGAGCTGTTGCCGATCGATTCCGAACACAACGCCATCTTCCAGTCGCTGCCGCGCGATTTTCGCGGGGATTTCCAGGCAGCCGGCGTGAACGCGCTGTGGCTGACGGCGTCGGGTGGCCCATTCCGCACCTTGTCGGCCGAAGCCATCGCCGCCGCGACACCCGCGCAGGCCGTGGCGCACCCCAACTGGGTGATGGGCAAAAAGATATCGGTCGATTCGGCCAGCCTGATGAACAAGGGGCTGGAAGTGATCGAGGCGCGCTGGCTGTTCAACGCCCGCCCCGACCAGATCAAGGTGGTGGTGCACCCGCAGAGCATCGTGCACTCCATGGTCGAATACGCCGACGGTTCAGTGATTGCCCAGATGGGTACGCCCGACATGCGCACGCCGATTGCGTACGCGCTGGGCTTTCCGGAGCGTATCGAGGCGGGCGTGTCGGCGCTCGAACTGATGGGCCGGCAGCTCACGTTCGAGGCCCCCGATACGACCCGTTTCCCCTGTCTGCAACTGGCTTTCGATGCGCTGGCGGCAGGCGGGAATGCCTCCGCCGTGCTGAACGCGGCCAACGAAGTGGCGGTTGCGCGTTTTCTGGAGGGTGCCGCGTCGTTTGCTTCGATCGCTGACAGTATTGCGCATACACTCGACGCACTGGCAGGCGGTGCAGCCGAATCGCTGGAAAGTCTGCTGGACGCCGATCGGCAGGCGCGGCGCATCGCGGGGGCCTATCTGGAGGCGCGGACATGAGCGTGTTGCATACCATCCTGTGGTTTCTGGTGGCCATCGGCATTTTGGTCGTGGTGCACGAGTTCGGTCATTATCTGGCGGCGCGACTGGCCGGCGTGAAGGTGCTGCGTTTTTCGGTAGGTTTCGGCAAACCCCTGCTGAACCGCCGTTTCGGTCGCGACCAGACCGAGTGGACACTCGCCGCTCTGCCGTTTGGCGGATACGTGAAAATGCTCGACGAACGCGAGGGGCCGGTCGCCGACGCCGAACGTCATCGGGCGTTCAACCGGGCAACCGTGTGGCGGCGCATCGGCATCGTGGCCGCGGGGCCGGCGGCCAATTTTCTGCTTGCCATCGTTTTTTACTGGGTGTTGCTGATGCAGGGTCTGCCGGCGCTCAAGCCCATCATCGGCGAGCCGCCGGCGGGCAGCCCGGCGGCGCAGGCCGGGCTGGTGGCGGGGGATGAAATCATTCGGGTCAACGGGGTCGATACCCCAACCTTTACCGACCTGCGCCTGACGCTCCTGCGTGCCAGCGTGGCGGGCGAGCTGCTGCGTTTCGAGTTGCGGGACGGGCGGCATGCCCAGATCGCGCCGCCGGCACTGGAGACCGAGAACCTTGAACAGGACACCTTGCGCCCCCTGGGGATCCTGCGTTTCGATCCCGTCATGGAGCCTGTCATTGGCAAGCTAGTGGCCGACGGAGTCGCAGCCCGGGCCGGGTTGCGCGAAGGCGACCGGCTCCTGGCGGTCAATGGCAATCCGCTGGCCAGCTGGCAGGATTGGGTGAAACAGGTGCGTGCCCAACCCGGCCGCCCGCTGGCGGTCGCCATCCTGCGTGATGGCCAGCCGCAAACCCTGCGGTTGACGCCCGACAGCGTGGACGAGGCGGGAATCCGCGTCGGCAAAATCGGGGCCGGCCCCAGAATCGACGAAACCGCGCTGGCCCCCCTGATGACCGAAGTACGCTACGGCCCGGTCGAGGCGCTGTGGCGGGGGACGGTCAAAACCTGGGACATGACGGTCTTCACGCTCGAAATGATGGGCCGCATGGTGCTGGGCCAGGTGTCGTGGAAAAACCTCTCCGGGCCGCTCACCATTGCCGATTACGCAGGCCAGAGCGCCACCCTTGGCTGGGTTGGCTTTGTCAGTTTTCTGGCCCTGGTCAGCGTGAGTCTGGGCGTGCTCAACCTGCTGCCCATCCCGTTACTGGATGGGGGGCACCTCATGTATTATGTTGCGGAAGTTTTGACCGGCCGGCCGGTATCCGAGCGCACCATGGAAGTTGGTGCCCGCATCGGCATGATGCTTCTCCTGTTGCTCATGTCGTTTGCCTTGTTCAACGATTTGCAACGCCTGATCAGCGGATAACCCCAAACGATATGACGCTCAATCGCCTGACGCTTGCCCTTGTTGCCGCATTTTCCGCGCCTTCGGCTTTGGCAGCCGATCCCTTCGTTGTCAAAGACATCCGCGTTGAAGGCATACAACGCACCGAAGCGGGTACGGTATTCAGCTATCTCCCCGTGAAAGTCGGCGAGACGATGACCGACGAAAAGACCGCAGCAGCGATCAAGGCGTTGTACGCCACCGGCTTTTTCAAGGATGTGCGCCTCGAAGCCCGTGACGGCGTGGTGATCGTCACGGTGGAAGAGCGTCCCTCGATTGCCAAGATCACGCTCAACGGCATCAAGGAATTTTCCGAGGACGACCTGAAAAACGGCCTCAAGCAGACAGGCCTGGCTGAGGGCCGTGTGCTGGATCGTTCCCTCCTCGACAAGGCGGAGCAGGAGCTGCAACGCCAGTATTTCAATCGCGGTAAATACGCCGTCGAGATCAAGTCCACGCTCACCCCGCTGGAGCGCAACCGCGTTGCCGTGCAGTTTGATGTGGTGGAAGGCGACAGCGCCAAGATCCAGCAGATCAATATCGTCGGCAACCAGGCGTTCAAGGAAAAGGAACTGCTCAAGCAGTTCACCTCGACTACGCCGGGCTGGCTGACCTGGTATACCAAGAACGACCAGTATTCCAAGTCGCGACTGGGCGGCGACATCGAAGCCCTGCGTTCCTTTTACCTCAATCGGGGCTATCTCGAATTCAATGTGGAATCGACCCAGGTCACGATTTCACCCGACAAGCAGGGCATCTACATCACGGTGAACGTGACCGAAGGCCCGCAGTACAAGATCGCCGACGTGAAGCTCGCGGGCCAGATGCTGGTGCCGGAAGAGGAGCTCAAGAAGCTCATCACCCTGAAACCGGGCGAAATCTTCCAGCGCGACAGGCTCACCGAAACCACCAAAAAAATTGGCGAGCGCCTCGGCAACGACGGCTATGCCTTTGCCAACGTCAACGCCGTGCCCGAACTGGAAAAGGACAAGCACACCGTCGCCTTCACGCTGTTTGTCGATCCGGGCCGGCGCGTGTACGTCAATCGCGTCAACGTGGCAGGCAATGCCAAAACCCGTGACGAAGTCGTGCGCCGCGAAATCCGCCAGATGGAAGGCGCGTACTACGACGCCGAGAAAATCAACCGCTCGCGTGACCGTCTCAACCGTCTGGGCTTTTTCAACGAGGTCAACATCGAAACGCCGGCTGTCAGTGGCGTCACCGACCAGGTCGACGTGAACGTGAGCGTGGCCGAGAAATCCACCGGCAACATCATGCTCGGCGCGGGTTTCTCGTCGTCGGAAGGCTTCGTGCTGTCGGGTTCGGTGTCGCAGAGCAACGTGTTCGGCACCGGTAACCGGCTGTCGGCGCAGATCAACTCGGGCAGCGTCAACACCGTCTATTCCCTCTCGTTCACCAATCCCTACTACACCATCGACGGTATCAGCCTGGGCTACGATTTGTACCGCCGCGACGTCGACGCCACCTCGCTCGACAACGTTGGCGACTATAAAACGTCGACCCTCGGCGCGGGCGTGCGCTTCGGACTCCCGGTCAATGAGCGCGACTTCATTTCCTTCGGCCTGACCTACGAGCAGACCTCTCTCGAAACCTCGGCCACGAGCCCGGTTCAGTACCTCAATTTCGTCAACACCTTCGGCAACGACAACGACACCGTGCGTGTCGACTCGGCCTGGGCGCGCGATACCCGCAACAGCTATCTGTTCCCGACCAAAGGCCTGATGCAGCGTGCCGCTGTCGAAATGGGCACGCCACTGGGCAGCCTGCAGTACTACAAGCTCACGTTACAGCATCAACAATATTTCCCGCTGGGCCGCAATTTCACGCTCATGCTCAACGGTGAACTTGGCCTGGGTGGGGGGCTGTCGGGCAAACCCCTGCCTTTCTTCAAGAATTTCTATGCGGGTGGCAACAGCTCGGTACGCGGTTTCGAGAATGGCACGCTGGGCCCCAAGGACGCAGCTGGCGATGCGTTGGGCGGGGACAAGCGCCTGATCGGCAATGCGGAACTCTTCTTCCCGCTACCGGGACTCAAGGATGACCAGTCGCTGCGCATGTCGGCGTTTGTCGATGCCGGTGCCACCTTCGGGCCGAATGATCAGAACGGCAACTTCAAAACGTTCGCTGTCGGCGATCTGCGCTATTCGGCAGGTCTGGCGGTGCTGTGGGTATCACCTCTCGGCCCGCTCAAGTTCAGCCTTGCACAACCCTTGGTCAGCAAGACTGGCGATCAGGAAGAAATTTTCCAATTCACCCTCGGCAACGTGTTCTGAGGATGCACCGGAGTCTTAACATGAAGTTCAAGCAGTTTGCCCTGCCTCTCGTAACTACGCTGGTGATGGCCGCTTCGGCCAGTGCGGCGGATACCAAGATCGGTTTCGTCAACACCGAACGACTGTTGCGTGAAGCGCCCCTGTCGGTAACGGCCCAGAAGAAGCTCGAACGCGAATTCGCCGCACGCGAGCAGGAATTGCAGAAACTCGCCAAACAGGCGCGTGATCTCCAGGCGCAGCTCGACAAGGACGGAGTCACCATGTCCGACAGTGAGCGCAAGACCAAGGAGCGTGATCTGGGTAATCTCAACCGCGACCTGCAACGTCAGGGCCGCGAATTCCGCGAGGATCTGAACCTGCGCCGCAACGAGGAACTGGGCCAGATCCAGGAGCGTGCCCGCAAGGCCATCCAGGATATTGCGCGTGCCGAGAAGTTTGATCTCGTCGTTGAACAGGCCGTGTTCGTCGACCCCAAAAGCGACATCACCGACCGTGTGATGAAGGCGCTGGGCGGCAAGTAAGCCGCGTGCGGCCCACCAGACCGGCGTGCAGCCTTCATCTCCTGGCACCTCAGGCATGTCTGTAACGCTGGCCGAACTGGTTGCACGGTTTGGCGGCGAACTGGTAGGAGACGGGCAGACCCGTGTCGAACAGGTTGCCCCGCTGGGGCGCGCCACAGCCCGGGAAATCGGCTTTGTCGCCCAGAGCAAATACCTTGCGCAGCTTGCCGATACGGGTGCCGGTGCACTGATCCTGCCGCCGGAGGCACGCGACGCGAGCGCGTTGCCGCGCATCCTCACCCCCAATCCCTATCTGTATTTTGCCCGTGTCTCGGCCCTGCTGAACCCGGTGCCCCGGCCCGCAGTCGGTGTGCATGCGTCGGCCACCGTGGCTGCCACTGCGCAGGTGGCACCTGACGCCTGCGTGGGGCCGGGCGCGGTGATCGGGGCAGGCGCGCACGTGGGTGCGCGCAGCGTGATCGGGGCGAACTGCGTGCTGGGAGCCGACGCGCGCGTGGGCGAAGACTGCCTGCTCCATGCCAACGTCACGGTCTATCACCGCTGTGAAATCGGCGACCGTGCCATCCTGCATTCCGGCTGCGTGATCGGGGCCGACGGTTTCGGCTTCGCCCCGCATGAAGGGCAGTGGGAAAAAATCCCCCAGATCGGCCGGGTGATGATCGGCCACGATGTCGAGATCGGGGCCAACACCACCATCGACCGGGGGGCGCTGGAAGACACGGTGATCGAGGACGGGGTCAAGCTCGACAACCAGATCCAGGTTGCGCACAACGTCGTCATCGGCGCGCATACCGCGATTGCCGCGTGCACCGGGATTGCGGGCAGCGCAAAAATCGGTCGGCATTGCACGATAGGCGGCGCGGCGATGATCATCGGCCACATCGAAATCGCCGACGGTACCCACATTTCTACCAATACCCTCATCACCAAATCCCTGCCGCAACCGGGGCACTACACGTCCACGCTGCCGTTCTCGGCGCACGACGTCTGGCAAAAAAATGCTGTCCACATGCGCAATCTCGACAAACTGGTCAAGCGTGTGAAAGCCCTCGAGCAAAAAATCGGAGAACTTGAAAAAAAGCCATGAGCGAGCCGTCCTCTATGAACATCGAAGCGGTGATGCAATATCTGCCGCATCGTTACCCCTTCCTCATGATCGACAAGGTCGTCGACATGGAACTGGGCAAGACCATTACCGCCATCAAGAACGTGACCATCAACGAACCGTTCTTTCCGGGGCATTTTCCGGGCGCACCGGTGATGCCCGGGGTGCTGATCCTTGAGGCTATGGCGCAGGCCGCAGCGATTCTGTCCTTCAAGACCAAGGCGTACGCACCGGAAGAAATCGGCATCGTCTATTTTGCCGGCATCGACGGTGCACGCTTCAAGCGCCCGGTCAAACCCGGCGATCAGCTTGTGCTCAAGGTGGAAATCGTGCGCGAGATGCGCGGCATCTGGAAATACAAGGCCCGCGCCGAAGTGGACGGTGAACTCGCGGCAGAGGCCGAGCTGATGGCGACCCTGCGCGACAACCCCTCGCGCGCGTCGAACCCGGCTGCCGCTGCCTGATGGCTACGATACATCCCACCGCCATCGTTGCGCCCGGTGCGCAACTGGCTGCCGATGTCGAGATCGGCCCTTACACGATCATTGGCGAACACGTCGAAATCGGGGCGGGCACCACGGTGGGCGCGCACGCGGTCATTGCCGGCCACACCCGAATCGGTGCGCGCAACCGGATTTTCCATTTTGTCTCGCTGGGCGAAGCGCCGCAGGACAAGAAGTACGCGGGTGAACCCACGCGTCTGGAAATTGGCGACGACAACGTCATCCGCGAGTTCTGCACCTTCAACACCGGCACCGTGCAGGATCGCGGGGTGACCACCGTCGGCAGCCACAACTGGATCATGGCCTACGTCCATATCGCGCATGATTGCCTGGTGGGCGATCACGTGATTTTCGCCAACAACGCCTCGCTTGCCGGGCACGTCGAGGTGGGTGACTGGGCCATCCTCGGCGGCTTTACCGGCGTGCACCAGTTCTGCAAGATTGGCGCACACGTGATGACAGGCGTATCGACCGTGATCTTCAAGGACATTCCGCCCTTCGTCATGGCGTCCGGCCACCCGGCCGAGCCGCATGGCCTCAATAGCGAAGGGCTCAAACGACGCGGGTTCTCGGCCGACACGCTGAGTGCCCTGAAGCGCGCTTACAAGGCGCTCTATCGCGAAGGCAACACGGTGGCACAGGCGCAAGCCAAACTGGAAGCAGAGGCCGAGACGCATCCAGAAATCCGCCAATTGCTCGATTTTCTGGCGCGTGCCGAACGCGGCATCATCCGGTAATGGACGTTGGCCTGGTCGCCGGCGAGGCCTCCGGCGATCTGCTGGGGGCACATTGCATCCGCGCATTGCAACAGCGGCATCCGGCGCTTCGCGCGCGTGGTATCGCCGGACCGCGCCTCGTCGAGGCCGGTGTCGAAGCGATCTATCCCAGCGAAAAGCTCGCCGTCAACGGCTACGTGGAAGTGCTGCGTCATCTGCCCGAGCTGCTGCGTATCCGTGCGCGTATCGGTGACTATTTCATCCAGCAGCCCCCCCGGGTTTTTGTGGGCATCGACGCGCCCGATTTCAACTTTACGCTCGAACGCCGGCTGAAAACGGCGGGTATCCCCACCGTGCATTTTGTCAGCCCGTCGCTGTGGGCATGGCGACCCGAACGTATTCACGCCATTCGTGAAGCGGTGTCGCACATGCTGGTGGTGTTTCCCTTCGAGGAAAAAATCTATCGCGACGCTGGCATACCGGTGACTTATGTGGGGCATCCGCTTGCCGATGTGATTCCGCTGGAACCCGACACGGCGGCCGCGCGTGCCGTACTCAGCCTCTCCGCTGGCCCTGTGTTTGCCCTGCTGCCGGGTAGCCGGCTGTCCGAAGTCCGGCGTCATGCCGGGCTGATGCTCGACGCCGCACAACGCATCCAGCAGCGCCAACCCGGCGCGCAGTTTGTGTTGCCCGCAGCGAACGCTGCTGCCGCCGGGTTGGTGGAAGCGGCCCGTCGTGGACGCACCCTGAATCTGCGCGTACTCGCCGGGCAGTCGCACGCCGCGCTGGCGGCCTGCGACGTGGCGCTGGTGGCGTCCGGTACGGCCACGCTTGAAGCCGCGCTGTTCAAAAAACCCATGGTCATCGTCTATCGTGTGCCCGCGCTCACCGGCTGGTTGATGCAGCGCCGTGCCCTGCTTCCGTGGGTGGGCTTGCCGAATATTCTGGCGCGCGAGTGGCTGGTACCCGAGCGCATCCAGAAAGCGGCCACGCCGGAGACGCTGGCAACGGACGCGCTGGCCTGGCTGGATGACGCGCCGCGCAGGGAGGCCGCCATCGCGCGTTTCCACGACATGCACCATACGCTGCGGCAGAACGCGGCCGCACGCATTGCCGACGCCCTTGATCCCTATCTGGAGACCACACGATGACGCTGCACTGGGGCTCGCCGGGCTTGGCGGGGGTGGACGAGGCCGGGCGCGGCCCGCTGGCAGGCCCGGTGGTGGCGGCGGCTGTGATGCTCGACCCCGAGCGGCCGATTGAAGGTCTGCGTGATTCCAAGAAGCTCTCGGCCGCCGCACGCGAGCGGCTCGCCGACGTCATCCGGCGTGAGGCGCTTGCCTGGTGCGTGGCCGAGGCCAGCGTCGAGGAGATCGATACGATCAACATCCTCCAGGCCACCCTCCTGGCGATGCGGCGTGCGGTTGACGGCTTGGCACGGGCACCCGACGACGTGTGGGTGGACGGCAACCGCTGCCCCGACTGGCCGTGGCGGTCGCAGGCCGTGGTCAAGGGCGACGACAAGGTGGCCGCCATTGCCGCCGCGTCCATACTCGCCAAGACCGAGCGCGACCGTTTCATGCGCCGCCTGCACGACGTCCACCCCGAATACGGTTTTGACCGGCACATGGGCTACGGCACGGCGCAGCATCTCGACGCACTGAAAGCCCACGGTGCCTGCCCGCAGCATCGGCGCAGCTTTGGCCCGGTTAAACTCGTACTCGATCAGTCCACTTTGTTTTAGGAGAACACCATGCAAAACATCATGACGCTATTGCACGTTCTGGGGGTTGTTGTCTGGGTCGGCGGCATGTTCTTCGCCTACATGGCGCTGCGCCCTGTCGCCGCCAGCGTGCTGGAGCCGCCGCAGCGGCTCACTCTCTGGGCCGGCGTGTTCGATAAGTTTTTTCCGTGGGTGTGGCTGTCTGTGCTGCTCATCCTGTTGAGCGGGCTGCACATGCTGATGGTGTTTGGCGGCATGGCCGCTCCGCATTACGCGCTGACCATGCTGGTGCTCGGCGTCGTCATGATGCTGATCTTCGCCCATGTGTTCTTTGCACCGTACAAGAAGCTCAAGCGCGCCATCGCAGGACAGGACTGGCCGGCCGGCGGTGCCGCGCTGGCGCAAATTCGCAGGCTCATCGGCATCAACCTGCTGATCGGTCTGGTGACCATTGCCCTGGTCTTTCTGGGCCGCGCGCTGGCTTGAGCCTGCCGGGCACGGCAAAAACGCCGACGAGGCGGCATAACCACAAGCGTATCCGGGCCAGTGATTGGCATTTTCGTGTAAGCGGCTAGATTGAACAGGCAAGCTGATTGCACCCCGGAGGTTCATCATGGAAAAGCACAAGCCCCCCATAACGCCCACGGGCGCGCCGCTGGCGAGCTGCGCTGATCAGATTGGTTGTGAACTACAGCAGTGCGAGGTGTGTTTGAAGGAAATACCCGCCGACGCGTTGCATGTGAACGATGCCCTGGATTATGTGCACCATTTTTGCGGGCTGGATTGTCTGGAAACCTGGCGCAAGCGTGCGAAATCCTCGGGTATCGATCCGGTAAAGCCCTAGTCGACACGGTAAAATGGCGTCTTTGTGTTTTTCGCTCAGACGCTCATGTCACGCATCGTATTACGCCCCGGCGCAGCCGCGCTGTCGGCCTTTCGTATCGCCAAAATCCGCGAACAGGCCGCCGCCCTCGGGGTAGGGCTGGGTCAGGTCGAGGCACGCTACTGGCATTTCCTCGAAATCGAGGGCGAACTCGGCACGACCGCCGAGCGCCAGATCGACGCGACGCTCGCCTACGGCGCGCCGACCGAGGTGCCGACAGTCGAAACCGTGCAGGTGCTGGTGACCCCCCGCCCGGGCACGATTTCGCCGTGGTCGTCCAAGGCCACCGACATTCTCCGGAACAGCGGGCTTGCGCAGTTGAAACGCATCGAGCGCGGCGTGGCGTTCCGTCTGCTGGATGCCGCCGGCGCGCCGCTCACAGACGCGGCGTTCACGACCGTGCTGCCGCTATTGCACGACCGCATGATCGAGGCCGTGCTGCCGTCGCTGAGTGAGGCCGCCGTGCTGTTCCGCCACGTGCCACCGCGCGAAATGACGGCGGTCGACGTGCTGGCCGGCGGGCGCGCCGCGCTGGTCGCGGCTAACCGCGAGCTTGGGCTGGCGCTGTCGGACGACGAAGTCGATTACCTGGTCGAGAATTTCAGCCGCATCGGGCGCAATCCCAGCGACGTCGAACTGATGATGTTCGCGCAGGCCAATTCCGAGCACTGCCGCCACAAGATTTTCAACGCCAGCTGGGTGATCGACGGCGAGAACCAGTCGAAGTCGCTGTTCGGCATGATCCGCGACACCCACGCCGCGCATCCCGAGGGCACGGTGGTGGCGTATTCCGACAACTCGTCGGTGATCGAAGGCGCAGCCGTCGAGCGCTTCTACCCGCGTGCCGGCGGCGGCTACGCCTACAGCGAAGAATTGACGCACGTGCTGATGAAGGTGGAAACGCACAACCACCCGACCGCGATCTCGCCGTTTCCCGGCGCGGCCACCGGCAGCGGCGGCGAAATCCGCGACGAAGGCGCGACCGGCACCGGCTCCAAACCCAAGGCCGGCCTCGCCGGGTTCTCGGTGTCGAACCTGAACATTCCCGGCTGCGAGCAGCCGTGGGAAGTCGCGCCGTACGGAAAACCGGATCGCATCGTCACGCCGCTGGCGATCATGCTCGAAGGCCCCATCGGCGCGGCGGCGTTCAACAACGAATTCGGCCGGCCCAATCTCGCGGGCTATTTCCGCACCTTTGAAGAAACCGTGGCCGGCGAGCGGCGCGGCTACCACAAACCCATCATGCTCGCGGGCGGCGTCGGCAGCATCCGCGACGACCACGTGCACAAGAAAATGCTGCCCACGGGCACGCTGCTCATTCAATTGGGCGGCCCCGGCATGTTGATAGGCCTCGGCGGCGGCGCGGCCTCGTCGATGGATACCGGGGCCAACGCCGCCGACCTCGATTTCGATTCGGTGCAGCGCGGCAACCCCGAAATGGAGCGGCGCGCGCAGGAAGTCATCGACCGCTGCTGGCAGCTGGGCGAGAACAATCCCATCCTGTCGATCCACGACGTCGGTGCAGGCGGTCTCTCCAACGCGCTACCCGAGCTGGTACACGGCGGCGGCAAGGGCGGGCGCTTCGAGCTGCGCGCCGCGCCGTCGGAGGAGAGCGGCATGTCGCCGCGCGAAATCTGGTGCAACGAGGCGCAGGAACGCTACGTGCTGGCGATTCCGGCGGATCGTATCGGCGAGTTCCGGGCGATCTGCAACCGTGAACGCTGTCCCTTTGCCGTGCTGGGTGAGGCCACCGCAGACAACCATTTGCTCGTTACCGACAGCCACTTCCAGAATGCGCCGGTGGACGTGAGCCTGGATGTGATCCTTGGCAAGCCGCCGAAGATGACGCGCGACGTAGCGCACACCACCGGCAAACCCGCACCGCTCGCGCTCGACGGCATCCGGCTCGACGACGCCATCGCGCGCGTGCTGGCAATGCCCGGTGTGGCGTCGAAAATGTTCCTGATTGCCATTGGCGACCGCAGTGTCGGCGGGCTCACCGCGCGCGACCAGTGTGTGGGGCCGTGGCAGATTCCGGTGGCCGATTGCGCGATCACGCTCGCCGGTTACCGCACGCACTTCGGCGAGGCCTTCTCTCTCGGCGAGAAAGCCCCGCTCGCGCTGATCGACGCCCCCGCGTCGGGCCGCATGGCCATCGTCGAGGCGATCACCAATCTGGCAGCCGCGCGCGTGGAAAAGCTCTCCGACGTGAAACTCTCGGCCAACTGGATGGCACCCGCAGGCCACCCCGGCGAGGACGCCGCGCTGTTCGATACCGTCGCCGCGGTTTCGAACTATTGCCAGGCGCTGGGCATCAGCATTCCGGTCGGCAAGGATTCGATGAGCATGAAATCCGTGTGGCAGGACGGCGGCGAGAAAAAACAGGTGACCTCGCCGGTGTCGCTGGTGATTTCCGCGTTTGCCACCACGCCGGACGCCGCGCAACAGTTGACGCCGCAACTGCGTGCCGACGCGGGCGACACCGACCTCATCCTCATCGACCTGGGGCTGGGCAAGAACCGCCTCGGCGCGTCGAGCTTTGCCCAGGCTTACAAGCAGGTCGGCGACCGCTGCCCGGATGCCCCCGCACCCGATGTGCTCAAAGCCTTCTTCGATACCGTGCAGGCGCTCCATGCCGACGGCAAACTGCTGGCCTACCACGACCGTTCCGACGGCGGTCTTTTCGTGACGCTCGCCGAAATGGCGTTTGCCGGCCACTGCGGGGTCGATCTCGACGTGGATGAGCTGTGTCTCGATCAAATCCGCCACGAGGTGGAAGACGAAGGCCTGCCTGAACCCGAACGCCTCACCGAAGGCGACGTCTCGCACCGTATTTTCAACGTGCTCTTCAACGAGGAAGCCGGGGTGGTGTTGCAGGTGCGGCGCAGCGATACGCAGGCGGTGATGCAGGCGTTCATGGCCGCCGACCTGCGCGGCGAATTTCACGTCATCGGTCAGCCGAATGCGGACGACCGGATCCGCCTGTTGCGCGAGGGGCGCGCGTTTTATGAGGCCGCGCGCGCGGATCTGCAACGCGTCTGGGCGCGCACCAGCTACGAAATGGCGAAGCTGCGCGACAACCCGGCCTGCGCCGAGCAGGAATACGCAACCCACGCCGACGCGGCCGACCCCGGCTTGCGTTGCGCGCCGAGCTTCGACCCGGCGACGGACATCGCAGCGCCCTTCATCGCCACCGGCAAGCGACCGCGTGTGGCCATCCTGCGCGAGCAGGGCGTGAACGGCCATGTGGAAATGGCGGCAGCGTTCGACGCCGCCGGCTTTGCTGCCTTCGACGTGCACATGAGCGACATCCTCGAAGGCCGCGTGAGCCTGGGCGACTTCACCGGCCTGGCCGCCTGCGGCGGTTTCAGCTACGGCGACGTGCTGGGTGCCGGCGGCGGCTGGGCCAAGTCCATCCTGTTCAACCCGCGCGCACGCGACCAGTTCGCCGCCTTTTTCGGCCGCGCCGATACCCTGGCCCTGGGTGTGTGCAACGGCTGCCAGATGATGAGCCAGCTGCATGAACTGATTCCCGGCGCGGCCGCCTGGCCGCGTTTCGAGCGCAACCTGTCGGAGCAGTTCGAGGCGCGCTTCAGCCTGGTCGAGGTGCTCGATTCGCCGTCGCTGTTCTTTGCCGGCATGGCGGGCTCGGTGATGCCGATTGCGGTGTCGCACGGCGAAGGCCGGGTGGACTTCCGCGACCCGGCCCACGCCGGGTCGGCGCGCGCCACGCTGCGCTACGTCGACCATCGCGGCGCGCCTACCGAAACCTATCCGATGAACCCCAACGGCTCGGCCGGCGGCCAGACCGGCTTCACCACCGACGACGGCCGTTTCAGCATCCTGATGCCGCATCCCGAGCGCGTGGTGCGTGCCGTGCAATGGTCGTGGAAGCCCGAATCGCTGACCGGCGGCAGCCCCTGGCTGCGCATGTTCCGCAACGCCCGCCGCGCGGTTGGGTGATGGGGACGGCTATGCGAAAATACGCCCCTTTGACGAAACACCGCGTGCTGCCAGCTCGCCGCCTGCCATGAACGCACCGACCCATCTCCTCACCGACGATCATCTGCGCGCGCAGGTCAAGCTCCTGGGTACCCTGCTGGGCCAGGTGCTGCTCCAGTTTGCAGGTGAAGACGTGTTCGACACCGTGGAAACCCTGCGTCGCGGCTTTGCCGAATTGCACCAGCAGGAAGACCAGGCGCGCCGCACCGAACTGATGGCGCTGATCGATGCCCTGCCGCCGGAAAAAATCGAGCTGGTGGTGCGGGGATTCACCAGCTATTTCATGCTGGTGAACGTGGCGGAAGAGAGTTTTGCGCACCGCAATCGCCGTCGCATGCTGTCGCACGGCATGTCCTTGTGGGAAGGCTCGTTCGACCGCACCGTGGGCGAACTCAAGGCACAGGGCCTCACCGCATCGGCGTTCCAGGACATGGCCAAGCGCTTGCATTTTGCCCCGGTGTTTACCGCGCATCCGACCGAAGCCCGCCGCCGCGCGGTGATGGAGGGCATGCGTCGCGTTTTTCTGATTTGCGACCAGCTCTACAGCCCGACGCTGGGCGTGAACGACCAGCGCGAACTCGAAATCCAGCTCACTGCCGAAATCCAGACCCTGTGGCGTACCGACGAATTGCGCGCTGCCAAGCTGGAGGTGCGCGACGAAGTGCGCAATGGCCTTTACTACGTGCGTGAAAGCCTGTTCGAAGCAGTACCCAAGGCTTATCAGTATTTTGAAAAAGCCCTGCGTCGCCACTACGGCGTGAACGCCGACGGCGCAGCGCCGGTCAGCGTACCCAGCTTCATCCGCTTTGGTTCCTGGATCGGCGGTGACCGCGACGGCAATCCGTTTGTGACGGCCGACGTCACCGAGTGGACGGTCTATACCCAGATGCAGGCCGCGCTCGTTGAATACCGTGCGCGCGTGCTCGATTTGCGGCAGACGCTTACGCACAGCAGCGGCTGGTGCACACCGTCAGAGGATTTTCTGGCGCGTCTGGTCGACTATGAAGATGAATACGGCGAACAGGTATTCCGCGGTACAGCCGTGCAGATCTACTCGCGCGAGCCTTACCGCCGCATGGCCGCGATCATGCTTGCACGGCTGGACGCGAATCTCTCTTACGTTCACCAGGCGTTGGCCGACGTGCCGAGCTTCAAGCCGCATTTGGCCTACGACAACGCCGGCGTGTTTCTTGATGATCTGAAATTGCTGCGCAATTCGCTCATCAGCCATGGCGACCGGGTGGTGGCGATGCAGGGATTGCAATCGCTGATCCGTCTGGTCGAGAGCTTTGGCTTCCATCTGCTGCAACTCGATATTCGCCAGGAGTCCACCGTGCACACGCGCACCGTGGCCTCTGTATTGCAGCAGATCGACCCTGATTTCGACTACGCCGCAGCCGGAGAAGCCGATCGCCTGACCCGGCTCGCCGCCTGGATTGGCCACATCGACCCGATTCTCGTCAACGATGCGGTGCTCGACGAAGAGGCGCGCGAGGCGCTGGCGGTGTTCCGCCGCATGGCCAAGCTCTCCGCCGAAGTCGGCGACGAACTCTTCGGCGCGTATGTGATCTCGATGACGCACAGTGCCAGTCATGTGATGGAAGTGATGTTGCTGGCGCGGCTGGTGGGCCTGGCCGGCCACAACGGCAGCGAATGGTTCTGCCGTCTGCTGGTAGCCCCGCTGTTCGAAACGGTGGAAGACCTTCAGCACAGCGAAGACATCCTCGACGCCCTGCTGTCGAACCCGGTGTATCGCGCACTCGTCGCCGCCAACGGCAACCGTCAGGAAGTGATGCTCGGCTACTCCGATTCGTGCAAGGACGGCGGCATCCTCGCCTCCAACTGGAACCTTTATCAGGCGCAGCTTTCGATCATTGCGCTGACGCAACATCACGGCGTGGAATGCCGGCTGTTCCACGGTCGCGGCGGCACGGTCGGGCGGGGCGGCGGCCCCACCCACGAGGCCATCCTGTCGCAGCCGCCCGGCACGGTCAACGGCGAGATCAAGTTCACCGAACAGGGCGAAATGCTCTACTACAAGTACAGCAACCCGGAAACCGCCACTTATGAAATCGGCATGGGCGTGACCGGTTTGCTCAAGGCCAGCGCCACCGCGCTCGCGCACAGCGACGTGCGCTACCCGCAGGAATATCTCGACCGGATGCGCGACATTGCCGCCGCTGGCGAGGCAGCCTACCGCGCGCTCATCGGCACCGAAGGCTTCATCGACTATTTCTACGAGAGTACGCCGGTGGCCGAAATCGGCACGCTCAATATCGGCAGCCGGCCGAGCCATCGCAAAAAAGCGGATCGCTCACTGGGCTCGATCCGCGCGATTCCCTGGGTGTTTGGCTGGGCGCAGTCGCGCCACACGCTGCCAGCGTGGTACGGCATCGGCAGCGCGTTGCGCCATTACCAGGACAGCACCGAACACGGCATCGACCACCTGCGTGACATGTACCGTGACTGGCCGTTTTTCCGCAGCCTGCTCTCCAACGTACAGATGGCGCTGACCAAGGCGGACATCGAAATTGCCGAGGAATACGCGCGGCTGTGCGAACACCCCAACGCCATGGGCGTGTACCGTGCCATCGCCGATGAATTCGCGCTTACCGTCGAAAACGTGAAACGCATCGCCGGCATTGGGGCGTTGCTGGAAGACAATCCGGCGCTGTCGCTGTCGATTTCGCGCCGTCGGCCGTATATCGACCCCATCAATCACATTCAGGTGCGGATGCTCAAGCGTTACCGCACCGGCACGGTGTGGGAAGCCGAACAGGACACCTGGCTCACGCCGCTCAAGCGCTCCATCAACGCCATCGCCGCCGGGATGCGCAACACCGGATGAGCGAAGCGGTTTCCACGCCGCGTCGGCGCGGTCTCGTCATTGCCTGGCTGGTGGCGGCACTGCTGTTTGTGGGCGTGTGCGGACTGGCGCTCTACGCCTTCGTGCTCAACGTCGATCTCGGCGAAGTGAAACGCCGGCTGTCGCGTGAAGTGGAAGCGCACCAGCTCTCCGAGCGCTACCTCACCGAAACCCGCAACCAGCTGCTCGCCAGCCAGCGCGAAGTCGAACAGCTGCGGCAGCAGCTGGCGTTCCGGGAGTCCGATTTCCAGACCGCGCTGGCCGCCAAGCCGACCATGCCGGTCGTCGTCAATTTCCGTGAATCCATGTTGGGCAGGGGACTCGTTGCCGTCATCCGCAATACCAGTGACCGCTATCTCACGGTGATGTTGTCCGTGCGCAATCCCACCCTTTCCACCGTCAAGCGCTTCAAGCTCGATCTGGAGCCGCAGTCGAGCACGGATTTCGGCCATCTCGAAGGCTGGCAGTTTGCCTCCGGCGACGAGTTCGCGCTGTTCAACGACCAGTTTGCCGCGCTGCGGCTTGCCGTGCCCTGACCCGGGTATGGAATTGGGTTGCTTGTTATGCTTAAATAGGACATAAATATCCGTATAGGTGACGACATGACGACGCCCACCCTCGACCTGCTGCACAAATACAGCGTGCCCGGCCCGCGCTACACATCGTATCCCACCGCGCCATACTTCCACACCGGCTTTGGCGAGGCGGACTGGCAGAGCACCCTTGCCGCACCCGCAAAAGACCGTGGTCTGTCGCTCTACACGCACATTCCGTTCTGCGATTCGCTCTGCTACTACTGCGGCTGCAACATGGTCGCCACCCACCAGTACGACAAAACGCGGCCCTATCTGGCGGCGCTCGACCGGGAAATGGCCGCAACCGCCTCGCATATCGACGCGTCCCGCGTCGCGCATCAGCTGCACTGGGGCGGCGGCACGCCCACCTATCTGAACCCGGATGACATCCGCGCGCTCATGGCGACCACGCGGCGGCATTTCACCCTGGCCGACGACGCCGAAATCAGCTGCGAAGTCGATCCGCGCGAGCTGACCCGCGCGCATCTCGAAGCGCTGCGTGAATCGGGTTTCAACCGCGTCTCCTTCGGCGTGCAGGACATGGATCCCGCCGTGCAGCAGGCCGTCAACCGCATCCAGTCGGCCGAACTCATCGAGCAGGTGCTCGACTGGTCACGCGAGCTTGGCTTTGCCAGCATCAACCTCGACCTCATCGTCGGCCTGCCGAAACAGACCCCGGAAAGCTTCCGCCGCACGCTAGACCAGGTGACGCACTGGGCCCCCGACCGCGTCGCCGTGTTTGCCTACGCGCATGTGCCGTGGATGAAAAAACACCAGCGCCTGATCCGCGAAACCGACCTGCCCGACCTGGCCGCCAAACTGGCCTTGCAGCAAGCCGTCAACGACCAGCTGGGCGACGCCGGCTACGTGAACATCGGCCTCGACCACTTTGCCCGCCCCAGCGACGAACTGGTACGCGCGCAGCAGAACAAAACCCTGTGGCGCAATTTTCAGGGCTACACCACGCACAAGCACAGCGACATCCTCGCCTTTGGCGCGTCCAGCATCAGCCAGACGGCGGATGCCTACATGCAGAACGAAAAGACCCTCAAGCGCTACCAGGATCGTGTCGGCTACACCGGCTTCGCGGTCGAGCGCGGCATCCGCCTCACCCGCGACGACCAGATCCGCCGCGACGCCATCACCCGCGTGATGTGCGAACTGGAACTCGACCTTGCCGGGTTCGGGCAGGAATGGGGCATCGACTTTGCAGACTACTTTGCCGACGCGCTCGCCGACCTGCGCCCGCTGGAAAGCGACGGCCTGGTGAACACCGATCCGTCGCGCATCCGTGTCACCGAAACCGGACGCCTGTTCCTGCGCAACATCGGCATGGTCTTCGACCGCTACCTGAAGGACGCAGCGAGCGATCAGCCGCGCTATTCGAAGACGGCTTGATGAGGGCGTCCTCGCTGTATCCCGGCGCGCAAGCGTCGGCAAGGGGTTGCCGACCTGCGTCAGGCTGCATCCACTATGTCAAACGGTTCGCAATCCCGTCTCCGTAGGTCGGCAATACCTTGCCGACACCACGCAGGCTACGTGAGAGAGTGCAGCAGGCATTCGACGGGGAACGAAGACACATCCGGTTTGTTTCCCCGACCGCGTTTGCCGCTGCGAAAACGCCTGCTTGCGCGCCCGCCAGTGTTGGGCACCGGAACGCCGGACTCAGCGCGCGCTGCCGCGCCGGCGTGTGCGTGCCAGCGCGATCAGCGCCATGCCTGCGCCAAACAGGGCCCACGACGCCGGTTCGGGTACGGGGCTGGTCGGCCGGTCGTAATACGTGCGGAAACTGTAGTCGCCATTGCTGATCGGGGTGAAAGCCGTGCCCCCATAGGCCTGGCCGCTGGCGTAGGGATTGGTGCGGTTGCCGGCGAGGCTGAACACGTTGCCAACCGAACTGAACACCAGAAAATACTCGGTGGCGGGCGACAGATGCACCGGCGACCAGTACACATCCAGCCAGGCGTCGTGCTGTGCCACGCCACTGGCCGATGCCAGACGGTTTGCGCCGGTCTGGCCGGGCAGGGCATCCCACAGGGAAATCGTCACGGTATCGGTAAAACCGGGCAATGCGGTGAGGAAAATCCCCGCGCCCGAGAGGGTGTTGTTGGTCTGCCGGAAAGACTGCGCCAGTGTGGCTTGCGGCGCAAAGGCGGCGAGCCTGCCGCCCGCACTGTCCTGGTTCTGGTCGAGTACCGGGATGGCCTGTGCCGAGAGGGAAAACAGACAGGCTCCGAGCAGGAGCGAGCGTGTGCGTGCGTGATGCATGGGGTTTCCTTTCGTGGTGGGGTCAAAGTTTGAAACACTTGAAATGCCTGCCGCTCAGTCGATGCTGAGCGGCTTTCCGGGGCCGCAGGCCGGGTGGCGGGCGAGTTGTTCGTCGATCTGGTGATGGGGCGGCAGGCCCAGCGTCAGCAGCATCATCGGGTGGCCGATCCACGAGTAGAGATAGGCAGGGTGGTCATGGCAAGCAGTAGAGTAGGTTTCATCGGGTTCTCCGTCAGGGTGGTGAGGGTGTCTGGTAAAAACGCCGTCATTGTGGTGAACGCGATCTTGGGAAAAGCTTGGGCCACCCCAAGGAATTCCCAAGAGTGGGGCGGTTACGCTTGGCCGATCAAAACCTCTGGACTAAGCCATGAAGCAAAAGCCCTGTATCGCGCTGGTTCTGCTGGGGGCGGGTCTCGCCGGCGGTGTCGCTGCCGCGCCGGTTGTCGTCACCTTCGACGACCTCGTGTTCGATCATGAACTGGTGGATGGCTACGGCGGCATCAGCGGCTGGCAGAGGAGCGTGCGCACCTACGATCCCTTGCCCGCCTTGGGGCAAATGCTCCAGGCACGGTCTGCCACGCAGAGTTTCGATCTGGCCCCGGTTCGTCTGGACGGTATGGATTTCGTCAGCTGGACGGTCGAAGGCCAGGGCGGATTCAGGCTGTTTCATCAGGGAGCGCAGGTGTATGAGTATCGCGACCTGACCGGCAATGCCGACCCTGCCTGGCTGAACGTGGCGTGGACAGGACCGGTCGACCAGATCGAGTTTTTCGGCAGTAGCGACGGTTTCCTGCTCGACAACCTGACCTACACCGTGCTGACGCCAGTGCCGGAGGCGCAGATCACCACCCTCCTGCTGGCCGGGCTGGGGCTGACTGGCTGGCGCGTCAGGCAGCGCAGGTAATTTGAGAAGGCGAGGCTAGAAAGAAATGGCCACCTTTGAACTGCTTGAACAATCTTATAAAAGTAATGAAAAACCCAGGAGCAATACATGAATATTCAACTCGCTCTCGCCGCAAGCGGTTTCTTTGTTCTTTCTCTGTATGGCTGTGCAAGCACAAGCCAGAAAAGCGATGCCCCCCCATCTGCCAGCAAGGACATCGGTAAAGCGGAGATAAAAATTTCGCAAGCTATCGGAACAGAGATTGGTGATTTCAAAATAGTCAATCGCGCCGAGGGTGTTTCAGCGCCGGCAGGCTTTAGCGAAGGTATCTATACCGTAACAACAAATAGTGGAAGTAAATATAAATGCAGCATTTTGGAGCCCTCTGGCTTCATGAATGTCATGTCATTTGGCGGAGCCGGCAGTGCTGGCGCTATGTGTACTGACTACACAAAAGGCTCAAAGCAGCAAGGTAAGACAAATGCCCCAAGCTGTAATGAATTGCTGCGCGCTGCGGGCAAATGCTGATCATGAATACCCGAAACACCGTGATGACTTTCTCTGGCTGGGTGGGGGTTGATTGGCTGGCACGTCAGACAGCGCAGATAGCGGGTTTCTGCCAACGCGGACGGCCTTCGCACTGTTCGATTCAGTCTTAACCAACCCAACGAAAACCAGGGAGCCATTCATGAATATCCAACTTTCTCCCACCGCAACCAGCCTGTCGATCAGCTTGTTGGCGGGAGCCGCGCAGGCCGCACAGACCGTTGTCACCTTCGAAGACATCAATACCGTTTCCACGACGTCGCCTTTGTACGCAGTTGGGGATATCCCCTATGGCTACAACGGAATATCGGGATGGGAAAACGTTGGTCAAGCGTGGGAATACCTGGATACGTCGTTCAACGCCGGGCAAATCGGCGCACGATTTTTTTACGGCTCATCGGGAATTCTGAGTTTCGACAATGCGCCCGTCGTATTTGAAGGAACGAGCGTGTCCTGAATTTTGTGTAAACGGCGTTTCGGTTAGTGCTGAGGCATTCTGTCCCCGAACTGGATCGTAAATCGGTTCAGGGCGGCTTTCCAGTCCCGGATTGGCATTGTCCATTTGGCGCT
>JBEQCG010000009.1:0-171867 GCA_041639395.1 Thiobacillus sp.
CCCTTGTTGTCGAACTTGGGGGCACCCAGCGCGCCAGCGGCGTGGCAGGAGGTGCAGACCGCGTCGTAGACTTCCTGGCCGGATTTTTCGACCTTGGGCGCATTGGCGTCCAGGGCCACCAGCGTGGCAAAGGGCTTGATGCGGTCGACCGTGGCCTGTTGCGCGGCCTCGCCGGTGGCGTCCGGCTTGTGGGTGTCCTGAATGCCGAGCACGAGCTGGACAATGAGAAAGATCGCGAGCAGCGGCGCGAACAGTCCGGCAAGTACGGAAACGATGACTTCCTTGGGGGTTGCCTGGGTCATCTTGGCGTGCGAATCGGCCATGAGCTTATCCTTGGTGGAGCACTACAAAAGCCGCGATTATAAGTAAACCCGCCCTCGCGGGAAAGGGCGTGAATGGACGCCACCGGGCAAACCCGTTATGCTTCGCGGCTTCCTGCGCCCGTAGCTCAGCTGGATAGAGTACTGCCCTCCGAAGGCAGGGGTCGTGCGTTCGAATCGCGCCGGGCGCGCCAGTTTTGTATCCGATCCCGTCTGCGAAGTTGCCGCGTGTTCAGAAGCGGCCTTCGCAGGCAGATTTTGCGAGTGTTCATCATGGCCATTCCCACCCCTACCGACATCAAGCTGCATCAGGCTTCTAAGAAGCTGGAAATCGCCTTTACCGACGGGGCGCGTTTCGAGTTGCCGTTCGAGTTCCTGCGTGTGTATTCGCCGTCCGCCGAAGTGCGTGGCCACGGCCCCGGCCAGGAAGTGCTGCAAACCGGCAAGAAGGGCGTGATCATCAACGCCGCCGAACCGGTGGGCCTGTACGGCATCAATTTCTTCTTTTCCGACGGCCACGACACCGGCATCTATTCCTGGGAATACCTCTACACCCTGGGCGTGAACCACGATGCGCTGTGGGCCGAATACCTCAAGCGCATGGACGAAGCCAAGGCCAGCCGCGACCCCGGCATTGCCGAGCTGTTCCAGCGCAAGGTCATCCAGCCGCCCGGCGGCAGCAAGTAAAGCCTGTTTACGAACGCGCCTGCGGGCGCGTTTTTTCATGGCCCCGTTCATCGAAGCACTGCGAGCAGCAATTTGCGAGGCGACGGGTCGCCCGTTCGGGATGCCGCGCGCCCGCCGCGCCCACGGCGGCGACATCAGCGACGCGCAGGTGTTCGACGACGGCGAGCGGCGCTATTTCGTCAAACGCCAGCCTGTGGCCAGGCGGGCGATGTTCGAGACCGAAGTGGATGGACTCGCGGCATTGGGTGCCCATGTTCGCGTGCCCGGGGTCGTCGCCGTGGGCGAGGCCGGTGACGAGGCCTTTCTGGTACTCGAAGCGCTCGATCTGTACGGCACCGGCGACGCTGCCGCGCTTGGCGAGGCGCTGGCCCGGCTGCACCGCGCGCCGCAGGCTGCCTGGGGCTGGCCGCGCGACAACTGGATCGGCTCCACGCCGCAGCATAACGATGCGTGCGGGGACTGGGTGGCGTTCTGGCGCAGCCGGCGGCTGGGCGCACAACTGCAACGGGCGGCGGAAAACGGATTGCCTTCGGCCTTGCTGCGGGATGGCGAACGCCTGATGGCAGCGTTGCCCGCGTTCTTTTCCGGCCATGCGCCGGCCCCTTCGCTGCTGCATGGCGATCTGTGGGGCGGCAATCATGCCTACCTTGCCGATGGCAGCCCGGTGCTGTTCGACCCAGCAGTCTACTGCGGCGATCGAGAATGCGATCTGGCCATGACTGAACTGTTCGGTGGCTTTTCCGCCGATTTCCACGCGGCCTACCGGGCGGCGTGGCCGCTGGATGCCGGCTACGCCACGCGTAAGCGCCTCTACAATCTGTATCACATCCTCAACCATGCCAACCTGTTCGGCGGCGGCTACGCGGGCCAGGCTGCGAACCTGATGCAGGCCCTGCTGGCGGAGATTCATTGAAATGATGCGACGTTTTCTTGCAATGTGCCTGGCCGGCGTGTTGTCGGCGTGCTCGGGCCTGCCCTTCAACGCGCAGGCACCGCGCGTCAGCGTGGCCGATGTCGAGATCAGGAGCCTGGGGCTCCTGGAGCAGAAGCTCGACCTAGGGCTGCGCGTGGCAAATCCCAACGATTTCGACCTCAGGATCGAGGCGCTGGATTTCGAGCTGGAGGTGAACGGACGGCCGTTTGCGACGGGCTTGTCGCGGGTGTCGACGCTGGTGCCGGCGGCGTCCATGAGCGTGCTGCGTGTCGACGCCATCATGCAGTCGAAAAACCTGATCCGCCAGATTCGCACCCTGCCCGGCGACGCGCTGAAGGCTGGTGTGCCTTACCGCATCAAGGGGCGAGTGAAAGTGGATCGCGTATCGGACTGGTTGCCGTTCGACCATGCCGGCACATACGGCGGCGAGTCGAAGCCTGTGAAAGGTCGCGGGGTCTAGTGGTCTGCTTCCGAAATCATGCAAGAAGAAATTGCACAGGGAGAAAAGGGAGGGGGTCCTCTCTTGCCTCCTTTACCTCCCTGTGAACCTGCACTTCAAAATCTTACAAAGAGGACAAGAGGTTCAAGAGGGGCCCTCCTGTCCTCTTGTCCTCTTTGTGAATAACGCCGCCCGCAAGGACGAGTCCTACTCGCAGCGCATGCCATCTGCAATCCACGCTTCCACATCGCGTTTCCACTCGGCGTAGCCCCCGGGAACGGTGGGCTTGGGGCCGCCGGGCGTCATGCCCGAATCCAGTCCCCAGCGGATGCGACCGTCGTGCAGCAGGTGGTGGGCGAGCTTCTTGCCGGTGGGGTCCAGGCCCATGCGCGTCTTCACCAGCCGGCAGGTGGCGGCTGGAGAAAAGTCGGTGTAATCCATGTTCAGCGGGGCCATCCAGTCGGTGTTGGGCGGCAGGCCGATCACGTCGGGCCGGTGGCATTCCACGCACAGATAGCGGCTGCGGTGCGAGGTGAATGCACGGCCATCGCGCTCGCGCGTGTTGAACTGGTGGCATTCGAGACAGCGCGCGTGCTGGAACTTGGCGTGCAGCCGGTCGGCGAACACCACGGGCTTGCCTGCCAGCGCGGGGAACGTGGCCAGGGCAAGCATGAGGGCGGCCAGGATGCGCATGCTCAGCCGGCCAACGTGCGCAGTGTGGGCACGGCCAGATGGAGGCGGTCGGCGTGGGCGAGCGCGCGTTGCAGGCGCGCCGGTGCCGAGCGGCCCATGCACTGATGCTCGGGGTCGCCGTCGAAGGCTGCCAGCATCCCGGCGATCAGCGCGTCGGGTTCGAATCGCACGCCGGTCAGCGCGGCCTGCAGGTCCATCACGTCCTGCGCGACGGCGCGGGCGAAGTCGCGGTGGTTCGCCCAGAGTTGCGCCACCGTGCCGCCGGTCCTGAGACCGGCGAGGTTGGTGGTGAGGATGTAGACGTTCTTCACCACCAGTTCGAACAACAGGGCGTCGCCCGACGCGACTTCACGCGCGGGCAGGTCGATCGAGGCCAGCGCGTCGATCAGCAGGCCCGCGCCGGCCCCGGCGACCGGCGAGGCGATGAGCGGCCTGGGGTCACGCCCCGGTTTCTTTTCGAACCACACCGACATCACGGTCGGGTCGACCAGGCCATGTGCGGTCCATGCGTCCGGCAGCAGTTCGTTCTGGATCAGTGCGATGCGGTCGCGCCAGACCATGGGCAGGGTGCCGAGCACGCTAGCCAGATCGGATTCGCCCACGGCAACCAGCACCTGTTCGGGATAGGGGTGGGCATCCGCGATCACGCCCAGATGATTGCCGCGATTGGCCGGTACCACCGTGCGGCCGCAGCGCAGATAGCCGCCGGCGAACACGCGGCCCAGCTGGCCCAGGCCGATGACGACGACCTCGCTCATTCGAGGCCCTTGGAATGCAGGTATTCGTCGTACGTCCCCATGTAGTACTCCACGCCCTCCGGCGTGATTTCGAGGATGCGCGTGGCGAGCGAGGACACGAACGCCCGGTCGTGCGAGACGAAAATCAGCGTGCCCTTGAAGAGATCGAGCGCGAGGTTCAGCGACTCGATCGATTCCATGTCCATGTGGTTGGTCGGTTCGTCCATCACCAGCACGTTGTGCCGGCCGAGCATGAGCTTGCCGTAGAGCATCCGGCCCTTTTCGCCGCCGGAGAGCACGCGCACGGACTTCTTCACGTCGTCACCCGAGAACAGCAGCCGCCCGAGGATGCCGCGCAGTGTCTGCTCGTCGTCGCCGGCCTGCGTCCACTGGTGCTGCCAGTCGGTGAGGTTCGAGTCCATGTCGAAATCGGCGACGTGATCCTGCGAGAAGTAGCCGATGTTGGCGTTTTCGCTCCAGCGCACTTCGCCGGCCTGCGGCTGCAATTCGCCCATCAGCAATTTCATCAGCGTGGATTTACCGACGCCGTTGCCGCCGATGACGGCGAGCTTTTCGCCGGCTTCGAGCGAGAGGTTCACGCCGGAAAAGAGCGGCGCGTCACCGTAGCCGAACTTGAGGTTTTCCACTTCCAGCGCGCGGCGGTGCAGGGCCTTTTCCGGCTCGAAGCGGATATAGGGGTTTTGCCGGCTGGAGGGCTTGAAATCGTCGATCTTGATCTTGTCGATCATCTTCATGCGGCTGGTGGCCTGCCGTGCCTTGGACTTGTTGGCCGAGAAGCGGCGCACGAATTCCTGCAGTTCGGCGACCTTGTCCTTGGCGCGCGCGTTCGCCGCCGCCTGCCGTGCTTTCGCTTCGCTGGAGGCGAGCATGTAGTCGTCGTAGTTGCCGGGCCAGACCCTGATCGTGCCGTAGTCCAGGTCGGCCATATGGGTGCAGACCTGGTTCAAAAAGTGCCGGTCGTGCGAGATGACGATGATGGTGGCGTTGCTCTCGTTCAGCACCTCTTCGAGCCAGCGGATGGTGTTGATGTCGAGGTTGTTGGTCGGCTCGTCGAGCAGCAGGATGTCCGGGTTGGAAAACAGCGCCTGCGCCAGGAGCACCCGCAGTTTGAAGCCGGGCGCGATTTCGGCCATGGTGCCGTTGTGCTGCTCGGTGGGAATGCCCACGCCCAGCAGCAGTTGCCCGGCGCGCGCTTCGGCGTCGTAGCCGCCCATCTCGCCGTATTTCGCTTCGAGTTCGGCGGCGTGGAGATAATCTTCCTCGGTCGCCTCCGGGTTCATGTAGATGGCGTCTTTTTCGGCCATCACCTTCCACATTTCGGCGTGGCCCTGCAGCACCACGTCGAGCACGCGCATGTCCTCGTAGCCGAACTGGTCCTGCCGCAACCACGCCATGCGCTCGCCGGGGTCGAGCGAGACGTTGCCGGCGGACGGCTCCAGCTCGCCGGCGAGGATTTTCATGAAGGTGGACTTGCCGCAGCCGTTCGCGCCGATGAGGCCGTAGCGGTTGCCGTCGCCGAATTTGACGTTGACGTTCTCGAACAGCGGCTTGGTCGAGAATTGCAGGGTGATGGAAGAAGCGGTGAGCACGGCGGAATCCTGAAAGGCCGGGAAAAGCGGCGCATTTTAGCATTCCGCCCGGCGTGCTCCGGGCGGGGCTCAGCGGGTGACGGGGATGGCCACGGGGGCGAGTGCGGGGTGGTCGGCGACGGGGCGGTCGAGGAAATAGCCCTGTACCAGGTCGATGCCGTAGGTGCGCAGGAGCGCCAGCGTCTTGCCGTCCTCGACGTATTCGGCGAGCACCGATTTGCCGAGGCCGAGCGCGACGCTGACCATGGCCTGTACGAAGACCTGGTTGTCGGGGTCGTTGGGCAGGTCGCGGATGAAGATGCCGTCGATCTTGATGGTGTCGACGTTGAGGTGCTTGAGATAGGCAAAGGAGGCGAAGCCCACGCCGAAGTCGTCGAGATAGACGCCGCACCCGAGCTGGTGCAGGGCCTCGATCATGCGTTGCGCGTCGTGCAGGTCGGAAACGGCGGCGGTTTCGGTGATTTCGACGATGAGCCGGCGCGGGTCGACCTGGGCGGCGCGCAATTCTTCGCCGATGAACTGCGGCAGATCGGGTTCCGACAGCGAGCGCCCGGAGATGTTGATGGCGATGGCAGGCATGGTGCTGTTTCCGGCCAGCCGGCGCACGACTTCGCGAATGACCCAGCGATCGATGTCGAGTATGCGTCCGCTCTTTTCGGCGAGCGGGATGAAGTGCCCGGGCATGATGAGCTGGCCGGGGTCGCGCTCGTCGATCATGCGGATCAGCGCTTCGAGATGCGAGAGTGAGCTGTCGCTGGCCTGGTACACCCCCTGGAAATGCAGCTGGAACAGATTCTTGTCGATGGCGTTGCTGATGCGCTCGCTCCACGACAGCCGTGCGCGCATTTCGCTGTCGGCTTCCTCGTCGGCACGGAACACGCGCCAGGTGTTCTTGCCCGCGCTCTTGGCCTGGTACATGGCGATGTCGGCCCGTGCGACCAGATCGTCGGCGTCGGCCGCATGGGTGGGATAGTAGGCAATGCCGAGGCTGGTGGTGAGCCGCAGGTTCTGGCCTTCGAAGCGGAAGGGAATTTGGGCGATGGCGCGCACCACGCGCTCGGCCAGGGCTTCGGCCTCGTTGTCCTGCACATTGGGCAGGAGGATGGCGAATTCGTCGCCGCCCAGGCGCGCCAGCACCTCGTTGCGCCGCACCAGCGCGCCGATCTCACCGGCGACGCGAATCAGCAGGGCGTCGCCGGCACGATGGCCGTAGGTGTCGTTGATGGTCTTGAATTCATCGAGGTCGAAGAACATCACCGCCGAGCGCATCTGGTGGCGATCGGATTCGAGCATGGTGCGCCCCAGCTCCTGCTGGAAGCGGTGGCGGTTGTAGAGCCCGGTGAGTGCATCGCGCTCGGCGAGATAGACGAGCTGTTCGGCGGTCTGGCGCTCGCGCGTCACGTCCTCGTAGATCCACAGGTGGCCGATGAAGCGGCCTTCGCCGTCGCGCACGGGGTAGTCGAGTTCGGTGATGACGCGGCCATCGGTCATCTGGATTTCGAAGCTGTCCGAGACTTCGCGCGTTTCCAGCACCGACAGCAGGTGCTTGGAGAAATGGTCCGGCCGCGCCAGCGTGGAGGCGGATTTGGCGAGCACGTCCTGCACGCGCAGCCCGATCAGCGGCACGCGTTCGTCGATCATCCACATGCGGGTGAAATTCGGGTTGTGGTAGATCACGCGGCTGTCGGTGCCGACGAACAATATGCCCAGGTTCATGGCCGACAGAAGGGAGACGAGTCGCGCGCGCTCCTGTTCGGTTTCGTCGAGGTACTTGCGTTGCAGGGTTTCTGCCGCGCGCAGTTCGGACAGGGTTTCGCGCAGGTTGGCTTCGGTGGCCTTGAGGTCGTCGATGCTGAAGATGCTGGCGCGGATGCCCTGGTAGATGCCGTTGTAGTCGTGGATGGGTTGCCAGTTCACCGAGCCCCAGAAGTGCGAGCCGTCGTTGCGTATCATGCGCAGGGTGTAGCCTTCGCCCGAGGTGCCGCGTAGCGCCTGGCGCAACTGGAATTCGGCGGCAGCGCGGTCTTCGGGGTGGATCACGTCGAGAGGAAAGTTCATTTTCCCCATGCAGGTGCCCACGGTGTGTCCCAGCATGCGCTCGACCGAGGGATTGACCCACAGCAGTTTGCCTTCGGGGGACAGCCAAAGCTCGATGTCGTGGGTGTAGTCGGCAATGGCGTGGAAACGCGCTTCGTTTTCACGCGCGCGCTGCACGTTGAAGCGCACCGACTCGGCCATGCGGTTGAAGGTGCCGACCAGCTGGCCGATCTCATCTTCGCCCGCGGGTTCGATCACGATGTCCAGATCGCCCTGTGCCATGCGCTTGCTGGCGCGGGTGAGCGACTCGAAGCGCCGGATCAGGCTGCCGGACGACAGGGCGAGCAGTATCCCCGTCAGCAGCATTGCCACAATCGCGATGATGAAACTGTCGCGCACGTACTTCCGGCTGGCCACGGTAATGAAGTCACCAGAGAGCACCAGGGTGACTTCTCCATAGCGTTCACCGGCCAGAACCACTGGCCGGGTGACGCCGAAATCAGTGCCGCGGCTGGCCTTGCCCGTCTGGTTCACCAGGCGGCCGGCGCTGTCGCGCACTTCGATGAATTCGAGGCTGGTTTGGGACTGTAGCGTCTCGACGATGTCGCGCACGCTGGCGTCGTCCTGCTGGGACAGCGGGGCCTGCAAGGCCACGGCGAGCGTCCCGGCCATTTCCTTCAGGCGCTGTTCGGCCTGCTGATGGAGTGCGTCGTGGCCCAGCCGCATCCCGTTCCAGATCAGGAAGGCGAACATGACCGCCTCCACGCCCAGTGCGGCGAGTGTCAGCTTGTAGCGCAGCGAAAGTGCGCCCCACGTTTTTTTCAAGGCGCGCTCCGCAGACGCGCTTGCACTTCCAGTGCGTAGGGGCGGAAGGCACGCAGTTCCTGACCGTCCACCGGCGCGTAACCGCCGTAACCGCCGCGTTCCATGAATGCCTGTCCTTCCGGCGATGCGGCAAACGCCAGCAGGGCGCGCCGGATGGCTGCCGCTTCGCTGTCGCGCAAGCGCGGATGGGTGAGTGTCACCAGGCTTGAAACGGGTGGGGTTTCAAGCAACACGCGCAGTTGTGCGCGCAGATCGGGCGCGAGCAGCCGGTAAGGATGCATCCCCAGGGCAGCCGCATCGGCACGCTTGTTGATGACCTGCATCACGGCATTGTTATGCGTGCCGGCGTCGCGCAACTGGTAGTCGATACCGGCACGCAGACCGCGGGTGGCCAGTTCGGTCTGGGTGGCCAGCACGGTGACAGCGAGCGCGTCGGCGCGTGCCATCGTCTTGCCGCGCAGGGCTTCGGGGGTGAGCAGGGGAGAATCCCTGTGCACGACCAGCAGGCCGTGCGTCGGCGTAGCGTATTTGAGCAGGGGACGGTAACCGGCGTCCTGGCGGGCAAGCCAGGCCAAATGAGGGGCAGTGAGGAGCAGGTCGTACTCGCCTTTACTTGTACGCTGGGCAAACGTGCGGAAATCGCGCGCGCTGTAAATGATCACTTCACGATGCAGGCTTTTTTCCAGCGCTTCGGCAAGTGGCCGGTAGATTTCCACCACCTGGCGAGCGGACAGATTGGGGAAGACGCCAAACGACAGGGGGGGCAGCGCGGCGCTGGCATACGACGTACCCCATAGCAGGCAGGCAGGCAACAAGTAACGGAGCAGTTTATCGAACACGGGCGCTTTCCTCGCTTTGGGTCAGCAGCTGGCGGGTGGCGGGCAGATAGACATCCATCGCGGCCAGATTTTTTTGATGTGAGGGCACAATGCGCAGCGGCGACGGCACAGGAAAATTGAGCAGCGCAGATTTCAGCTGGTTGCGGGTATCCGGAGGCAGATTGTGTCGGGCGACATAAACCAGTAACGGTACCGTGCCGATGTCGTGTGCAATCCGTAGTCTTTCGATCTGCCCGGGTCGAATCTGTCTCAAGGCCGCGAGCGCAGTCACGGCATAGTCTGCCTCCCCATTGAGCACTGCCTGCAAGGCGGCACTATGCGACCCGGCTTCCATCAGGCGGTAATCGCCGGGACTGAGCGAGGCGTGCTTCGCCAACCAATGCTGAGCGGCCAGTGTGACCAGTAGTCCCCGATCCGGCACCGCCAGTGTGCTGCCTTTGCGCGGCGCTTTGCTTGCGTGGGTATCGCCCTTAATCATCAGATATACCGGCGTATTGGGTCGGTTTTCAGCCAGAAGATGTCCGCCTGCCTCGCGTTGTGTCAAGCGGGCGAAATGGGCGGGGGCAAGCGCAAGATCGTAGTCCCCGGCCAGCAGCCGCTGGCCGAAGACCCGGGTGTTTCGTGCGGTTACGATGCGGACGGGGCGCTTGAGCGCGGCTTGCAGATGCGCGGCGAGGTCGCGGTGTTCGGTGATCAGGGCACGGGCACCCTGGTAGGGCATGACGCCGACCACGAGCGTGTTGCCGGCTCCGGCCGGCGCGGCAATCACCAGCAGGCACAGGGCCAGCCAGGTGGTTAAGGTTTGATACACGGATCCTTCCCTCGTCAGAGCATTTTCTCGAGAACCTTGGATTTCCGCTTGTAGTTATAAAGCGCCTGTTTGCGCTGTGGCAGCCGGTCCGGGCTGCTGTCGACGAAACCACGCTCCTCGAACCAGTGCTCGGTGCGGGTCGTCAGCACGAATAGTCGCTTGAAACCGGCCTTTTTGCCACCTTTTTCCGCCGCGGCGAGCAGCAGGTCGCCGAATCCGCGCCCGCGAAAATCCTGCGACACGGCCAGACAGGCGAGTTCGGCTGCCTGCTCTTCGGGGAAGGGATAGAGTGCGGCGCAGCCGGCTACCACGCCGTCGGACTCAAGGATGAGGAAACGCTCGATTTCCATTTCGAGCAGTTCACGCGAGCGCCGCACGAGGATGCCCTCGCGCTCCAGCGGCTCGATCAGGCCGAGAATGCCACCGACATCGTCGATGCTGGCCGGGCGCAGGGTTTCCAGCGGCGTCGGCGACACCATCGTCCCCACGCCGTCGCGGGTAAACAGTTCGGACAGCAGTGCACCGTCACGCTTGCGGCTGATGAGGTGCGCACGTTTTACGCCCTGGGTACACGCAGCAATGGCGCAGGGCAGGTAGTAGCCCACGTCTTCCGGCAGCTTGCGGCGGGTGTCCAGGATCTGCCGGGCCTCGTTCACCGTGAGCGCGCTCTTGATGATGCGGCCCTTTTCGGGCACGCCTTCGGTGTCCATCAGAAAAATCAGCTTGTCGGCAGCGAGTTCGACCGCCGCCTGGGTCGCCACGTCTTCCAGACTGAGGTTGAAGATTTCACCGGTGGGCGAATAACCGATGGGCGACAGCAGCACGATGTCGTGCTGGTCGAGTCGACGCCGGATCGCGGCCGCATCGATCTTGCGCACTTCGCCCGTGTGCAGCAGGTCGACGCCTTCAATCACTCCAAGCGGCTGCGCGGTGACGAAGTTGCCCGAAGCCACGCGGATGTCTGCTCCGGCCATGGGCGTGTTGGCCACGCCCAGCGAGAGCAGGGCCTCGATTTCCACCCGCACCGTGCCGGCGGCTTCCTTCACACAAGCCAGCGCGGCGTCGTCGGTGACGCGCAGACCACTGACATAACGCATGGCCGCGCCGTTTTCGGTGAGTCGCGCTTCCACCTGTGGACGTACCCCGTGCACCAGTACCAGGCGCACACCCAGGCTGTTGAGCAGATTTACGTCGTGCGCGAGCTGGACGAAGCCGCCGTCCGACACCAGCTCGCCGCCAAAGGCGATCACAAAGGTTTTGCCGCGAAAGCCGTGAATATATGGCGCGGCGGCGCGAAACCAATGGACGAAATGCGCGGTGTCTTTCAAGGGAATGGCCTGAAACTGGGGTTCAGGACGGAAGCATACCGAAAACCCCCTTTGCACGCAGGCTGTGTTGGATGTCTGCAAATAAGTGGAATAAATGCAGTGAACGCTTCGTCATAATCAGGGGTTGGGCATACGCTCATTCACTATCAACCGAGACGAGGAGAGATAACCATGATGAAACAAGTCAAAACAACGCTGGGCGCGCTGCTGGGCGGGATGCTGTTGCTGGGTGCCGTGGCGATGCCAGCCATCGGCCACGCAGAGGACAAGGCCAAAATGGTGATCCAGGTCAGCGACAACGACCCGGCCAAATGGAATCTTGCGCTGAACAACGCCAAGAACATCCAGAAGGACATTGGCAAGGACAAGGTGGATCTGGAAATTGTGGCCTACGGGCCGGGTATCGGCATGCTCAAAGCCGAATCGGAAGTGGCCAACCGCATCCAGGAAGCCGCAGATTCGGGCGTTCAGGTGATGGCGTGCGAAAACACCATGCGCAACCAGAAGCTCAGCAAGACCGACATGAACGCCAAGGTGGGCTATGTGTCGTCGGGTGTGGTCGAGATCATGCAGAAACAGCAGCAGGGCTACACTTATTTGCGGCCCTGATGTGCATTGAAGACAAAAAACCGGGCTGTGGCCCGGTTTTTTGTTGGGCGGCTGTCAATGTCGTGACAGCACTTCGTTAAAAATCGCCCCACAGCGTCTGCATCACCGCCAGCGCGGCCAGTGCCGCCGTCTCTGTGCGCAGCACGCGTGGCCCCAGGCGAACCGGCAAGGCGCGCGCGGCGTCGAGCGCGGCGAGTTCGTCGGCTTCGAAGCCACCTTCGGGGCCCACGATCAGGGTGTCGATGGTTTCAGGTGGCGGCAGGTCGGCCAGGCGATGTTCGGCAAGCGGAGACAGGAACAGCAGGCGGCCCGGCGGACGGCTGCCCAGCCAGTTGGCCAGCGATAAAGGCTGTGCGACCGGCGGCAACTGGTTGCGGCCGCATTGTTCGCAGGCGCTGGCGACCACGCCCTGCCAGTGCGCCACCCGCCGCTCGCTGCGTTCGCCCGCGAGCTTCACCACGCTGCGTTTGGTGGCCAGCGGCTGGATGCCCGCAATACCCAGTTCCACGGCTTTCTGCAGGGTGTAATCCATGCGTTCGCCACTCGAAATCCCCTGCGCCAGCCTCACACGCAGGCGGGACTCGCGTTCAATGTCGCGGTGTTCGGCCACGCTCACCGCCACGTCGTCCTTGTGGATGCGCTCGATGCGCGCGGCATATTCGCCGCCGCTGCCGTCGAACAGCGTGATCGCACTGCCTTCGGCAAGGCGCAGGGCGCGTGCGGCGTGGCGCGCCGGGCCGGGGGGCAGGGTGAAGCGCGCGCCGGAGGCGAGCGGTTGATCAAGGTAAAAACGCGGCGTGGACATCGTTGGTATTATGCCGGGGTCTATCCAAGAAACGGCACGCCATATGGTTTCCCTCACTACGCCTGTTTGCGATTTCGGCTGGAAAGCGCCGGCCTTCAGCCTGCCCGGTGTGGATGGCCGAACCTGGACGCTCGCCGACGCCATGGGCCCGAATGGTTTGCTGGTTCTGTTCATCTGCAACCACTGCCCGTATGTGAAGGCGATCCGTCCCCGGCTGGTGAGCGATCTGGCGGAACTCAGGCGCGGTCACGGCGTGCATGCGATTGCCATCATGTCGAACGACCCGACCGACTACGCCGAGGACAGCTTCGACAACATGAAATTGGTTGCGGCCGAATTCGGTTTCCCGTTTCCCTACGTCCTGGATGAAACACAGCAGGTGGCAAAGGCCTATGGCGCGGTTTGCACGCCGGATTTCTTCGGCTTTAACCGCACGGCCGAATTGCAGTACCGGGGTCGCTTCGACGAATCGAAGAAGGAAACCGCGCCCGAAGGCGTGCGCCGCGACCTGTTCGAGGCCATGAAAACCGTGGCGGCCACCCAGCGCGGCCCGGCAGACCAGATTCCCAGCATGGGCTGCTCGATCAAGTGGAAGGGCGAATGAACCCGGTGGGTGCGCCTTCGATGTTGAAAGCGGTTGAGGCGCTGGTGCGTGAAGTCGCCCAGCGCGAAGTGACGCCGCGTTTCCTCAAGGTGGCGCACAGTCACAAGGCCGACGGCAGCCTCTTTACCGAAGCCGACGCCGCCACGCAGGCTGCGCTGGAGGCGACGCTGCCCGGGATTTGCAACGCGCCGGTGCTGGGCGAGGAAATGACCGAGCAGCAGCAGCGCGACGCCTGGGCGGCCGGGCGCGACGGCCTGTGGTGCGTGGATCCCATCGACGGCACGTCGAATTTCGTCGCCGGTGTGCCGTATTTCGCGGTGTCGGTGGCGTATTTGGTCAAGGGCGAGCGCCAGCTGGGCGTGATCTACGATCCCATCGCCGACGAGATGTTCAGCGCCGAACGCGGCCGCGGCGCGCATCTCAACGGTACCCCGCTGCCGCTGCGCGCGCCGGCAACCGAACTGCGCCGCGCGCTGGCCGGGGTGGAGCTGAAGCGTATCGACCGCGAACTCGCCGGGCGGCTGGCGTCGTGGCCGCCGTATGCTTCGCAGCGCAATTTCGGCGCGTCCACGCTCGACTGGTGCTATACCGCCGCCGGCCGCTTCGATATCTATGTGCACGGCGGGCAGAAACTCTGGGACTACGCCGCCGGGGCGCTGATTCTGGAGGAGGCCGGCGGGCGATTGTCGAGCCTGTCGGGCAGTTTTGATATCGCCAATCTGTGGGAACGCTCGGTGGTGGCGTCCGCCAGCCCGGCGCTGTTCCAACTCTGGCGGGACTGGCTGAAGGCGGCCGGCGCATAAACCGCTGCATCCCCCGGATAAAAACATTTTAGACACCAGGCCCTGACCCGCAGCATGAGCAGCGTGGCGTAAGTGCTTGTCGTGTCGGCGCTTTTGCGCCTACCGGGCTTGGCTTGCCGAAGCCGGGGCTGCTGACGGATAATCAGGGTTTTTGCATATTCTGCCCACCCCGCCGCCGCGACGCCGCGCGGGCAGAAGCCATCACCGGTTTTCATTACTTCAAGAAGGGAACGCAATGCCAACCCGTAACGATCTGGCCAACGCCATTCGCGCGCTCGCGATGGACGCCGTCGAAAAAGCCAAATCCGGCCACCCCGGCGCGCCCATGGGCATGGCGGAAATCGCCGAAACGCTGTGGAATCACCACATGCGCCACAACCCGGCCAACCCCAAGTGGGCCGACCGCGATCGTTTCGTGCTGTCGAACGGCCACGGCTCGATGCTGATCTATGCATTGCTGCACCTCACGGGTTACGACCTGTCGATGGAAGACCTGAAGCAGTTCCGTCAGCTGCACTCCAAGACCCCGGGTCACCCCGAATACGGCTACGCGCCCGGCATCGAAACGACCACCGGCCCGCTGGGCCAGGGCATCACCAACGCCGTCGGTATGGCGATGGCGGAAAAAGTGCTGGCCGCCGAGTTCAATAAGCCCGGCCACGAAATCGTCAACCACCACACCTACGTGTTCATGGGTGACGGCTGCATGATGGAAGGCATCTCGCACGAAGCCTGCGCGCTCGCCGGCACGTGGAAGCTGAACAAACTGGTCGCGTTCTGGGACGACAATGGCATTTCCATCGACGGCCACATCGAACACTGGTACACCGACGACACCGCCAAGCGTTTTGAAGCCTACGGCTGGAACGTCATTGCCGGCGTGGACGGCCACGACGTCGTCGCGCTCGAAGCCGCGATCCAGAAGGCCAAGGCCAGCACCGACAAACCCACGCTGATCTGCTGCAAAACCATCATCGGCAAGGGCTCGCCTAACAAGGAAGGCACGCACGACGTGCACGGCGCAGCGCTGGGCGCAGCCGAAATCGAGGCTACCCGCAAACACATCGGCTGGAACCATCCCGCGTTCGAAGTCCCTGCCGACATTTACGCCGGCTGGGACGCCAAGACCAAGGGTACGGGCCTCGAAACCCTGTGGAACAACAAGTTCGCCGAATACAAAAAGGCTTTCCCGGTTGAGGCCGCCGAGTTCGAGCGCCGCATGAAGGGCGACCTGCCCGCCAACTGGAAGGCGCACGTCGCAGAAAAACTCGCTGCGATCAACGCCAAGGCCGAAACCGTCGCCACCCGCAAGGCCAGCCAGATCGCCATCAACGCATTGGCTCCCGCGCTGCCCGAGTTCCTCGGCGGCTCGGCCGACCTCACCGGTTCCAACCTGACCAACTGGGAAGGCTCTCACCCGGTGCGTCACGGCAACCCCGGCAACTACATCAGCTACGGCGTGCGCGAATTCGGCATGGCCGCGATCATGAACGGCATGGCGCTGCACGGCGGCCTGCTGCCGTTCGGCGGCACCTTCCTGATGTTCTCGGAATACTCGCGCAACGCGCTGCGCATGGCCGCGCTGATGAAGCAACGTGTGATCCACGTGTTCACCCACGACTCCATCGGTCTGGGCGAAGACGGCCCGACCCACCAGCCGGTCGAGCAGACGTCCACGCTGCGCATGATCCCCAACATGGACGTGTGGCGTCCGTGCGATACGGTCGAAACCCTGGTCGGCTGGGCGGCCTCGGTCGAGCGCACCAGCGGCCCCACCTCACACATCCTCTCCCGTCAGAACCTGCAATTCATGGCGCGTGACGAAGCCGCCATCGCAAACATCGCCAAGGGCGGTTACGTGCTGAAAGACGCGGCGGGTGCCAAGGCCGTCATCATCGCCACCGGCTCCGAAGTCGAGATCGCCATGAAAGCCGCCGACGCGCTCGCCGCTGAGGGCACGCCGGTGCGCGTCGTGTCGATGCCGTCGACCAACGTGTTCGACCGTCAGGACGCAGCCTACAAAGCCAGCGTGCTGCCCAAGGGCCTGCCGCGTGTCGCCATCGAAGCCGGTGTCACCGACTTCTGGCGCAAGTACGTCGGCCTCGAAGGTGCCGTCGTCGGCATCGACAGCTTCGGCGAATCGGCACCCGCTCCGGCGCTGTACAAGCACTTCGGCATCACCAGCGACGCGCTGGTCGCTGCGGTCAAGGGCGTGCTGTAAGGCATTGAACAGGGAGGTGGGGGAGGGATGGGAGGTCAAATCTCCTGTTTTCCTTCCGCGCCTCCCCTGCCTCCCCGTAAACAATTACTCGTAATTCATTAACAGGAGATTGCAACAATGACTATCAAAGTCGGTATTAACGGTTTCGGTCGCATCGGTCGCATGGTTTTCCGCGCCGTCACCAAAGACTTCCCCAACATCGAAATCGTCGCCATCAACGACCTGCTCGACGCCGATTACCTCGCCTACATGCTGAAGTACGACTCCGTGCACGGTAATTTCAAGGGCAGCGTGTCGACCGAAGGCGGCGCGATGATCGTCAACGGCAAGAAAATCCGCCTGACCGCCGAGCGTGACCCGGCGAATCTCAAGTGGAACGAAGTCGGCGCCGACATCGTCATCGACTGCACCGGTTTCTTCCTCACCACCGAATCGTGCGAAGCCCACATCAAGGCCGGTGCCAAGAAGGTTGTCCAATCGGCACCGTCGAAAGACAGTACCCCGATGTTCGTCTACGGCGTCAACCACACCAGCTACGCCGGTCAGGCCATCGTCTCGGCTGCCAGCTGCACCACCAACTGCCTGGCACCGATTGCCAAGGTGCTGAACGACAAGTGGGGCATCAAGCGCGGTCTGATGAGCACCGTGCACGCCGCCACCGCGACCCAGAAAACCGTCGATGGTCCGTCGTCCAAAGACTGGCGCGGCGGCCGCGGCATTCTGGAAAACATCATCCCGTCGTCGACCGGTGCGGCCAAGGCCGTCGGCGTCGTGCTGCCCGAGCTCAAGGGCAAGCTCACCGGCATGGCGTTCCGCGTTCCCACCTCCGACGTGTCGGTTGTTGACCTCACCGTCGAGCTGAACAAGCCCGCGACCTACGCCGAAATCTGCGCCGCGATGAAGGAAGCTTCGCAGTCCGGCGACATCAGCAAGACGCTGGGCTACACCGACGAGAAAGTCGTTTCGACCGACTTCCGTGGCTGCGCCTACTCGTCGATCTTCGACGCCGAAGCTGGCATCGCGCTCGACGATACCTTCGTCAAAGTGGTGTCGTGGTACGACAACGAGTACGGCTACACCTGCAACATGCTGCGCTTCGTCGAGCACGTGGCGGCTAACTGAGGCTTGAGTGAGGGGGGAGTGAGGGGTTTGCAGCCCTCGCCTCACCCCTCACCGAATTCGTGAGCCCTAAGGTCTGGTGCGTATCCGTAAGTCGCGCCAACCCTTAGAACTTACCTCTGGAGAACCGCAATGCCTAAATTCATCCGCGTCACCGACCTTGATCTCGCCGGTAAACGTGTTTTCATCCGCGCCGACATGAACGTCCCGGTCAAGGACGGCAAAGTCACATCGGACGCCCGCATCACCGCGTCGATGCGCACCATCGAGCACTGCATTAAAGCCGGTGCCAAGGTCATGGTCACGTCTCACCTCGGCCGCCCCACCGAAGGCGAATTCAAGGAAGAGGATTCGCTCAAACCTGTGGTTGACGTGATCGCGCAAAAACTCGGCAAGAACATCCGCCTGATCCGCGAATGGACCGACGGCGGCTTCGACGTCGCCGACGGCGAGCTCGTCGTGCTGGAAAACTGCCGCGTCAACAAGGGCGAGAAAAAGAGCCTCGACGACACCGCCAAGAAATACGCCGCGCTGTGCGACGTGTTCGTGATGGACGCCTTCGGCACCGCGCACCGCGCCGAAGCCTCGACCCACGGCGTCGCCAAATTCGCACCCGTGGCTGCCGCCGGCATCCTGCTCACCGAAGAACTCGACGCGCTGGCCAAGGCGCTGGCCGAACCCGCACGCCCGATGGTGGCCATCGTCGGCGGCTCGAAAGTCTCGACCAAGCTGACCGTGCTCGAAGCGCTGTCGGAAAAAGTGGATCAGCTCGTCGTCGGCGGCGGCATCGCCAACACCTTCCTCGCCGCCATGGGCAAGAACGTCGGCAAGTCGCTGTGCGAACACGACCTCATCCCCACCGCAAAAGCGCTGATCGAGAAAATGGCCGCGCGCGGCGCATCGATCCCGATCGCCACCGACGTGGTGTGCGGCAAGAAATTCGACGCCAGCGAACCCGCCGTGCTGAAGAGCGCCGACGCGGTCGAAGACGACGACATGATTTTCGACATCGGCCCGGATTCGGCCAAGGATCTGGCCGACATCATCGCCAAGGCCGGCACCATCGTGTGGAACGGCCCGGTCGGCGTGTTTGAATTCGATCAGTTCGGCGAAGGCACCAAGACCGTGTCGATGGCGATTGCCAACGCGCCCGGTTTTAGCCTGGCTGGCGGCGGCGACACCATTGCTGCGATCCAGAAATACGACATCTACGACAAAGTGAGCTACATCTCCACCGCCGGCGGTGCCTTCCTCGAATACCTCGAAGGCAAGGTATTGCCCGCCGTGGCGATTCTGGAGGAGCGCGCCCAAGGCTAAGCGGCAAGTACAGCAAGCGGTGAGCGATTCGCGCTCGCCGCTTTTGTTTTTTCTACCGTTCCAGCTTACTGCCCCTACTCACCACCATGATCCGCAGAACCAAAATCGTCGCCACGCTTGGCCCCGCCAGCTCGGATGCCAAGACCCTCGACCGCCTCATGGAGGCCGGGCTCGATGTGGTGCGACTCAATTTCTCCCACGGCACTGCGCAGGATCACATCGATCGCGCTGAACTCGTGCGCTCGCTGGCCCGTGCACGCGGCCGTGCCATCGGCGTGCTGGTCGATCTGCAAGGCCCGAAAATCCGCATCGGCAAATTCAAGGACAGCAAGATCCAGCTTGCCAAGGGCGACCGCTTCATCCTCGACGCGGCCTGCACCCTGGGTGACCAGACGCGCGTCGGCCTCGATTACAAGGAATTGCCGAATGACGTCGAGCGCGGCACCACGCTCCTGCTCGACGACGGTCGCATCGAATTCTGGGTCGAAGAAGTCAAAGGCACAGAAATTCACTGCACCGTGGTGCAGGGCGGCACGCTTTCCAACAACAAGGGCATCAATCGCAAGGGCGGCGGCCTGTCTGCTTCGGCGCTGACCGAGAAGGACATCGAAGACATCAAGACCGCTGCCGCGCTGAAGGCCGACTATCTGGCCGTGTCGTTTCCGCGTTCCGGAGCCGACATGCGTCAGGCGCGCGAACTCTTGCGTGCCGCCGGCGGCAAGAGCCAACTGGTCGCCAAGATCGAGCGCTGCGAGGCCATCGAAAACCTCGAAGAAATCCTCGACGCGTCCGACGCGATCATGGTCGCGCGCGGCGATCTGGGCGTGGAAGTCGGCGATGCGGCGGTGCCGGCGCTGCAAAAGCGCATGATCCGCCTCGCCATCGAGCGCAACAAGACCGTGATTACCGCGACCCAGATGATGGAGTCGATGATCACCAGCCCGATTCCGACGCGCGCCGAAGTGTCCGACGTCGCCAACGCCGTGCTCGACGGCACCGACGCCGTGATGCTGTCGGCCGAGACAGCGGCCGGGCAATTTCCGGTGGAAGCGGTTCAGGCCATGCACCGTGTCTGTCTGGAGGCCGAGAAGGAAGCCGAACCCGGTTTTTCCAACGACCGCCTGTCGAAGAGTTTCCTGCGCGCGGACGAGGCGATTGCGATGTCGGCAGTGTTTACCTCGGTGCACCTCAACATCAAGGCGATCGCCGCGCTCACCGAGTCGGGCAACACCTGTCTGTGGATGAGCCGGCTGTCGACCAAAGTGCCGATCTATGCCTTGACACCCCAGGTTGAAACCCGTAGAAAAGTCACTCTTTTCCGCGGGGTGTACCCGATCAACCTGAAAACGTCGACGAAGGAGCGCGATGTTTTGCTGGCCGAGGCGGAAGAAGAACTGCGTCGGCGCGGTGCGGTGCGCGAAGGCGACCTGATCCTGCTCACCATCGGTGAGCCCATCGGCCAGTCGGGCGGCACCAACACCATGAAGATCGTCCGTGTGGGCGACGCCAAAAAGAACTGATTTTCAGCTTTCATTTAACCTAGGAGACTCTCAATGGCCCTGATTTCCCTACGCCAACTGCTCGACCACGCCGCCGAAAACGGCTACGGCCTGCCCGCGTTCAACGTCAACAACATGGAGCAGGTTCACGCCATCATGCAGGCTGCTGCTGCCGTCGATTCGCCGGTGATCCTGCAAGGTTCGGCCGGTGCGCGTTCCTACGCCGGCGAGCCCTTCCTGCGTCACCTCATCCTCGCCGCGATCGAGATGTACCCGCAGATTCCGGTGTGCATGCACCAGGACCACGGCGCGTCGCCCAGCATCTGCTTCCGCTCGATCCAGTCCGGCTTCAGCTCGGTGATGATGGACGGCTCGCTGAAAGAAGACGGCAAGACCCCGGCTTCGTATGAATACAACGTCGAGGTCACCCGCAAGGTGGCCGATCTGGCCCACGCCTGCGGCGTGTCGGTCGAAGGCGAACTCGGCTGCCTGGGCTCGCTCGAAACCGGCAAGGCCGGCGAAGAAGACGGTCACGGTGCCGAAGGCACGCTGGATCATTCCATGCTGCTGACCGACCCCGACGAAGCCGCCGACTTCGTGTCCAAGACCCACGTCGATGCGCTGGCGATTGCCATCGGCACCTCGCACGGCGCGTACAAGTTCACGCAGAAGCCCACCGGCAAGGTGCTGCGCATCGACCGCGTGAAGGAAATCCACGCCCGCATCCCCAACGTCCACCTCGTCATGCACGGCTCCTCCTCGGTGCCGGAAGACTGGCTCGCCATCATCAACAGCTACGGCGGCGACATGGGCCAGACCTATGGCGTGCCGGTGTCCGAAATCGTCGAAGGCATCAAGAGCGGCGTGCGCAAGGTCAACATCGACACCGATCTGCGCATGGCGTCGACCGGCGCGATCCGCAAGCATCTGGCCGACAACAAATCCAACTTCGACCCGCGCAAGTTCCTCAAGGAAGCGACCAAGGGCATGAGCGACATCTGCCGTGCACGCTACGAAGCCTTCGGTGCGGCCGGCCAGGCCAGCAAGATCAAGAAGGTCTTCAACCTGGAAGAAATGCAGAAGCGTTACGACAAGGGCGAACTCGATCCCAAGGTCAACTGATCGCGGATTGGACTGCCCATGAAAAAAGGACGCTGCGGCGTCCTTTTTTCATGGGCTCGACAGGCGGCTGCCCGGCGAATATAGTTATATACGGATATCGTTATCCATTATTAATCGGAGCCACCATGAAAACACTGATCGCGCTGGGCCTCCTGGCCCTGACCTCCCTGCCCGCACACGCCAGCCCGGAACTGGCCGCCAAGAGCAAATGCATGACCTGTCACCAGGTCGACAAGAAAGTGCTGGGGCCGTCGTTCAAGGAAATCTCGGCCAAATACAAAGGCCAGAAAACGGCACAGGCAATGCTGGCCGAGGGCATGACAAAAGGCGTGAAAGGAAAATGGGGGAAGATTCCCATGCCGGCCCAGAAAATAACGCCCGCCGATGCGCAGACGCTCTCGAAATGGATCTTGACGCTGTGACCGGGTGAGTGTCGCCGGGCCGCGTTCAGCCCAGCATGGCCTTCAGCGCCGCCAGCCGGTCGCTGCCTGCGGTCTTGGCGTCGGCGTCAGGCACCTTGCCGGGCAGGCGGATGTCGTCGCCCAGTTCCTCGATGAAACGCGAGGGTTCGCAACTCACCGATTCGCGGGCGCGCTTGCGGCGCGCGCAGTAGGTCAGCGTGAGCGACTTGCGGGCTCGGGTGACACCCACGTACATCAGCCGGCGTTCTTCTTCCAGACGGCCTTCGTCCACCGCATCGCGGTGCGGCAGAATGTTTTCCTCGATGCCCACCAGAAACACATGGCCGAATTCCAGACCCTTGGACGCGTGTAGCGTGGACAGGCGCACCGCGTCGGGCGCTTCGTCTTCGCGGCCTTCGAGCAGGGTGATGAGCGCGATGGTCTGCGTGAGTTGCAGCAGGGTCTTCTCGTCTTCCTCGCCCTTTTTAGCCATCCACGCGACGAATTCACGCACGTTGTCCCAGCGGCTTTGCGCGGCGCGCTGGTCGTCCTGGTCGAATAGCCAGGCTTCGTAGCCGATGGCCTGGAGGATTTCATCGAGCAACGCGCCGGCGGGTTCACGCGCCACGCGCGCCTCGATGCGGTGAATGAACTGGCAAAACTCCACCAGCGGCGCGAGATGGCGATCATCGATTTGCGCGGCGGCAGCCGATGAAAACACGGCGTCGAACAGGCTGGTGTGGAGGGTGGCCGCCACCTGGCCGAGCTTTTCCAGCGTCGCCGCACCGATGCCGCGCTTGGGCGTGGTCACCGCGCGAATGAAGGCGGGGTCATCGTCACCGTTGGCGATGAGGCGCAGATAGGCGATCACGTCCTTGATTTCGGACTTGTCGAAGAACGATTGCCCGCCCGACAACTGGTACGGCACTTTTTCGTTGCGCAGCGCCTGTTCGAAAATGCGCGCCTGGTAATTGCCGCGATAGAGAATGGCGTAGTCGCGCCATTCGGTGCGGTGCTGGAATTTGTGCGACAACAGGCGCATCACCACCGATTCGGCCTCGTGCGCGTCATCCTTCGCGGGCAGTACCTGGATGGCATCGCCATAGCCCAGATCGCTCCACAGGCGCTTTTCGAAGAGCTTGGGGTTGTGCGCGATCAGGCTGTTGGCGGCCTTGAGGATGCGCACGGTCGAGCGGTAATTCTGCTCCAGCTTGACTACCTTCAACTGCGGGTAATCGTCGCGCAGCTGGGCGAGGTTGTCGGCGGACGCGCCGCGCCAGCCGTAGATCGCCTGGTCGTCGTCGCCCACCGCCGTGAACGACGCGCGCACGCCGGTGAGTTTTTTCAGCAGCTGGTACTGCGCCGCGTTGGTGTCCTGGTATTCGTCGACCAGCACATGGCGCAGCCGGTTCTGCCACTTGTCGCGCAGTTCGCCGTGCGCATCGAGCAGCTCGGCGGGCAGGCGGATGAGGTCGTCGAAGTCGACCGCCTGGTAGGCGCGCAGCGTGGCGTCGTAGCGGTCGTAGATCTTGGCGTAGGCGCGCGCGTTGTCGTCTTCGGCCGATAGTAGCGCCGCAGCGGGCGACTTCAGTTCGTTCTTCCACAAGGAAATGCGCGACACCGCGCGGCGGATTTCCTGCTTGTCGGTGGTCTTGAGAATCTCCGACACGATCTGCATCGCGTCGGCCGAATCCAGTATCGAAAAACTGGGTTTCAACTCGGCAAACGCCGCGTTTTCGCGCAGCATACGGAGCCCCATCGAGTGAAACGTGGTGACGATGAGGCCCTTGGTGTTGACCGACTGCGTGAGCTTCGACGCCCGATCCTGCATTTCGCGCGCGGCCTTGTTGGTAAAGGTGATCGCGGCGATGGTCGAGGGTTTGAACCCGCATTCGCCGATGAGATAAGCGATCTTGTGCGTGATGACACGGGTCTTGCCCGAGCCCGCGCCCGCCAGCACCAGCAAGGGGCCGTCAAGGTACCTGGCCGCCTCGCGCTGCGGCGGGTTGAGCGCGGCGGTGAGGCTCATGCGGTGCCGAATTCGCGTTCGAGATACGCGTTGATGGCGTCGGATTCGTAGAGCCAGGTTTCCGCGCCGTCGTCATGCGCAATATGCAGGCAGGGCACCTGCGGCTTGCCGCCGCCGGCGAGGAGCGCTGCGCGGGCGGTCTCGTCATTGCGCGCATCGCGCAGGGCAATGTCGAGCGCCAGCCGGCGGGTGACGCGACGCACCTTGATGCAGAACGGGCAAGTGGGGAAGTGATACAGCGTCAGCTTCGCCGTGCGCGCATCCACCGCCGCCTGTGCGGCGGCCTCGCGCTGGACGGGTTGGGGCCGGGTGAGCCAGTTGCCCAGCAGCAGAAAGGGGCCGAGCACGGCGCGCAGGGTACGGAAAAACAGGCGGATGAGCGGTTTCATGTGGGGGTGTCACAAGACGGGAAAAACGGGCGCGCTATGATGCGGACTCACGCGCGAAACCGACATTTTATATGCCCACCTATGCCATTGGCGACATTCAGGGATGCTGCGATTCCCTGAAACACCTGCTCGACGCCATCCGCTTTGACCCGAGCGCCGACCGGCTCTGGTTCGTGGGCGATCTGGTCAACCGGGGGCCCGATTCGGCGGGCGTGTTGCGGCTGATCCGCGATCTGGGCGAATCCGCCGTTTGCGTGCTGGGCAACCACGATCTGCACCTCTTGGCGCTGGCCGAAGGGTTTGGCCGGGTGCACAAGGGCGACACGCTCGACGCGGTGCTCGCCGCGCCCGATCGTGACGAACTGCTGCACTGGCTGCGTCACCGCAAACTGGCCTGGTTGGAGAACGGCTGGCTGCTCGTACACGCCGGCGTATTGCCGGGATGGAACGCAGACACCGCGATGGCGTGCGCGGCCGAAGCCGAAGCGGTGTTGCAGGGGGCGGACTACCGTGCGTTCTTTGCCCACATGTACGGCAATACCCCGGCGGCGTGGGACGACGCGCTCACGGGCAGGGATCGCCTGCGCGTCATCGTCAACACCTTCACCCGCCTGCGCTACTGCTCACCCGCCGGTGAAATGGAATTCCACCACAAGGGCGCGCCGGGCACGCAGCCCGCCCCCTGGCTGCCGTGGTTCGAGGTGCCGGGCCGCGCGAGTGCGGACGTCACCTGTGTCATCGGCCACTGGTCCACGCTGGGGCTGATCAACCGCCCCGATCTGGTGGCGCTGGATACGGGGTGTCTGTGGGGCGGAAAGCTGACGGCGGTGCGGCTGGAGGATAGGCAGGCGTTTGCGGTGGCGTGTCCGCAGCAACAGCGTCTGGGCTGAGGCGGGGATTAGGGTTCGGCGACATGCCCAGTAATCCGGCTACTGCGCGCTCGGCCTGGCCGGCGAGTGCGCGCCGATGGCCGTCGGGTGTCAGCGGCGACGCAAATTGCAGTTCGGCGACGAGCCCGGGTGCGCTGACGATGCGCAGCATGCTGTGCCACAGGCTGATGTCGTCGATGTAGGCGGCGGCGTCGCTGTAGTCGCCCTCTGGGGTGCGATAGCGCAGCGCTGCCGGCACGATGGGGCAGCCCAGCAGCACCGCCGGTTGCAGTAGTGAAGGCAGAAACGGTTTCAGCCCGCGCCCGTCGCTGGTCGTGCCCTCGGGAAACACCGCCACCCAGCGGCCTTGCCGCATCAGTTCGTGCATTTCGGCGTTGATGCGCGCGGTATCGGCGCGCCGGCCGCGTTCGAGGAAGAGCGTGCCGGTCTGCTGCGCGAGCCAGCCCACCACCGGCCAGCCGCGCACCTCGGATTTGGAGACGAAGTGCACCCGTTGCGTGGCCAGTATCACGTAGATGTCGAGCCAGGAAACGTGGTTGCACACCAGCAGCGCCCCGTGTGGCAGCGCCGGCGGCCGGTCAGCGACGAGGCGCACGCCGAGCACGCGCAACAGCCGGCCCGCCCACCAGCCGATCAGGCGGTCGCGCCGGGCGGTGCCCAGAAACGGAAACGCCAGCGCGGCGAGCTGGATGCCGATCAGCAGGTGCAGCATCAGCGCGGCGATGCGGCGGCCGCGACGGAGGGTGAGACGCAGGCGGGAAATCACGCCCGCATTGTAAAACGCGCGTGCGTCAGCCGAGCAGACGCCGCGCATAGCTGCGGTTGAGCTGCGCCATCGGCAACAGCATCAGCAGGTCGGCGGTGTTGAAATCGGGATCCCACGCCGGTTCGCCGCACACCAGCGCACCCAGCCGCGTGTAGCCCTTGATGAGAGGCGGCAGGATCGCCGCCTGGCCGTCGTCGAGTGTGTCCACCGGCAGGCGGCAGCGCGGCGTCACGCGCCATTCGGCGGGGGCAAGATACCGTTCGCTGATCTGACGGTGCACCCGTGCCGCGTGGTGGCCGCCGTCACTCATGGCGATGCTCGCGCAGCCGACGATGGTGTCGTAGCCATGGCGCGTCATGTAGTCCGCCAGCCCCATCCAGAGCCGCGCGATCACCGCCCCGCTGCGGTGGTCGGGGTGCACGCACGAGCGCCCCAGTTCGGCCATGCGCGGACGCAGGTTGTCCAGACGGGACAGATCGAATTCCTGTTCCGAGTAATAGTTGCCTACGCGCTGCGCCGATTCCGGCGACAGGATGCGGTAGGTGCCGACCACTTCGCCGGTGGCGAGATCGCGCACCAGCAGATGGTCGCAATAAGGGTCGTACAGATCGATATCGTGGCCGGGCAGGATGACGGACAAGCGTGCGCCCATTTCTTCGGCAAACACGCTGTAGCGCAGGCGTTGTGCCTCGCGGATTTCGGCGTCGTCGACGGCCAGCGACACGTGGTAACGGCTGGCGGGCTGCGGCTGGCGGGCTGGGCGGAGATCGAGCATGGGGCGCTCCCGGTAAAGGTGAGCGCCCAGCTTAGAAAAAACACGTGACTGCGGCGTGACCGGCGGATTGCAAAACGATGACGCCCGCGTAAGCGACGTCAGTGCGACACGCGGGTGACGCCGCCGCCGGTGAGCACGCGCACGCGGTCGCCCACGGCAAACGCTTCATCCGCCGTCTGGGTGATGGCGATCAGCCGACCGGAATCGAGCTTGACCGTGATTTCCACGCCCTTCTGGCGGGTGATCGCTTCTTCTGCCGCCGCCCCGCCCAGGCCGCCCAGCACCGCGCCCACCGCCGCGCCCACGACTTGCCCGCGTCCGCCGCCGACCGTGCTGCCGGCCACCCCACCTACCACCGCGCCCGCGCCCGCGCCCACCGGCGACTTGGTGCCCTCGATGTTCACCTCGCGCACCGATTCCACCATGCCCATCTGCACCTCCTGCACCGTGCGGGCCTGTTCACGGCTGTAATCCTTGCCGCCGGTGCCGGAGGCGCAGCCGCCGAGGATGAGTACACAGGACAAGGCAGCGAGTGCGATCAAGGGGCGTTTCATGGTGAACCTCCACTAAGTAAACGCTGATTTATTCGCATCCGCGAAAAATCAGCAGGAAATTTTCCCGGCACATGTCCGTGAAAATTTGCGCTTTCAATGACTTGCGTCATTGAGCGGCAAGCCGATTCTCGGCTTGCCAGGGAAGCACTGAATAAATCAGCGCTTCCCTAAGTGAAACAACAATATGGACACGAATCGCTAGCTAGCGTTCTCGCTTGTCGGTCTGACGTGCCAGCGCCAGCATCAGCGCAAAGATCAAATACAAGTAAAGCCCAAACTGGCGCGAGGTGTAGGAATAACTGAACAAACCGGCAGCCAGAAGTGCGCAACTGGCGGCCAGCGCCGCTGCGGCAATCAATCGGTCAGAGGGGGTGAGCCGGGACAAGCGGTGCACGAGGGGAACACAGGCGGTGGCCAGCAGCGTCAGCAGCGCGGCAAGGCCCAGGAGACCGGTTTCAAACCAGGCGTCGATGAGGAAATTGTGTAGATGCTTGACAGCCGCCTCACCGATCTGAAGCACCGCCTGATGCGAACCGACATTGCCCAGCCCTACGCCCAGCCAGGGGTTGTCGGGCGGCATGGAGAGCGCCTGCGCCCAGATCGTGGCGCGCCCGCTGGTAAACACGTCCAGCGTGGCGAAATCGAGCTGGAAACCGGTGATCCCGCGAAAAAACCGTTCACTCAGCAGTGAGCCCGCAATCAGCAGCGCAAGGGCGGTGGCCAGCACCGTGCGGATACGCAGCCGGTAGCCGAGCACGCCAAACACGACCAGCGCAACGATCAAACCGATCAGCGCCGCGCGGCCCTGCGAGAGCAGGATGTAAGCCGCGAAGGCGAGGACGGCCACAAGGGTGAGGACGCGTGCCCGATTACCCAGTGCCAATGCGGCGAGGACAAACGGCAGCAGCCAGGGCAGATTGTCCTCACGCAGTTGCTGCGTGGGGTCGAATGGAATCGCCCACAGGTAATACGGCAGTTGCACGAGCAACACCCCCACCGTCAGCAGTGCGCCCCAGGCCATGGTCACGAGCAGACGGCGCGGCCCGTCGGCGTGCTGTTGCAGCGCAAGATAGGTGAACAGGCCCGTGAGGCTGTACTGGATGTAGCGCAGCAGCGTCTCGGCACCTTTCGCCGGGTCGGCCGCCATTGTCAGGCTGAGCGCCCAAATCCCGAGCAGCGCAAGGTAAGCCAGAAAGAAGGGCTCACGACGCACAGCCGGAAAACCGCCACGCAGGCCGGGCAGCGCGAGCAGCGCCCAGAGAAAATAGATGCCGGAGAGGGAGTTGAACGCCCCGCGCCCGAGCACCTGCGCCAGGGGAAAGGCGGCAGGCAGCAGCCAGCCCCAACGGAGAAAGCCTGTGCAGGCGCGTTCACCGATGATTTTGATCATGAGGCAGTTTCCAGTAGTGCATCCATGCGTGCCGCGACAGCGCCGGGCGTGATCGTGCGGACGCCCGTATCCGATAAACCCGCTGCGGGATAAACCGGGTGGATGCACGGTGAGCTTTTGGCCACCCAGGCCGACACCGGGTGGCCAAACAGCCCCACGCTTGGCACGGCACAGGCCGCAGCAAGATTGAGCATGCCGGTATCGTTGCCGGCGAAGAGTTGGCTGTCGGTCAGCAATGCCACCACCGATTGCAGGGGCTGCTGGATCCAGGGGCGAACCGTGAGACCGGCAGGGGACGATGCAAGCAGTTCTTGAGCCATGGCGGATTCGCCTTGTCCCCCCAGCAGAAACACCGATCCGCCCTGTCGTTCTGCCAGCAGGCCGAGCAGCGCGGCAAAGTTGGCGGTTCCCCATTGTTTGAAAGCCTCGCTGCTGCCGATACCCAGGCAGAACCAGGGGCGGGGACACGTCGCCGCAAGCGGGCGCAGCGCCGCCACGGCCTCGGCGCGCGCTTTCAGGGTCGGCGGCGTGCGTTCAACCGGGAGCCCCAATCCGCTGAGCAGATGATCCGCCCGTTCCACGGTATGAATGTCGCGGGGGACGGGGGTGGCCGGCACTCGATTGAAGAGCAGCCGTTGCCAGCCATGGGCGATGCCCGCCCGCTCGGGTATGCCGGCGAGCAGGCAGGCCCAGGCATAACGCGCGCTGTCGTGCAGCAGCCAGACCTTGCGGAAGCGCGCTCGTCTGAGCATGGCGACCAGCCGGAAAAACCCTGCCAGCCCGTCGTGCTCGCCGGGTTGGCGGCGCAACCAGAGTACGTTCTCGACAGCCGGCAGATGCGCGAGCAACTGGTCTGCCAGCGAGCGGGGCTTGGTCAGCACGGTCAGCCGGTGTTCCGGCTCGTGCGCGGCAATGGCCGTGAGATGCGGCAGATGCCACACCATGTCGCCAATACCGGGCAGCGGCTGGATCACCAGTACCCCGCTTCGTGTCTGGCTCATGCGAACGTCAGTGTGCTGCCGAACGCCGCCTGGTAACGCGCGGCAATCTCGGCGCGTGCGGGTGCATGATTCTGTCCGCCGCGCTGCTCGATCTTGATCGACCCCATCACGCTCGCCAGCTGGCCGGTGGTGCGCCAGTCCCAGCCGTGCGCGATACCGTAGAGCAGGCCGGCGCGGAAAGCGTCGCCGCAGCCGGTGGGATCCACCACGGCGGCGGCTGGCACCACCGGAATGTCGATGACGGCCCCGTCGGCATAAAAACGCGAACCGGCTTCGCCGCGGGTGATCACCAGACACTTCACTTTGGCGGCGAGCGCGTCGAGCGCCAGGCCGGTGCGCGCTTGCAGCAATTCGGCTTCGTAGTCGTTGAGCGTGACGATGTCGGCGAGCTCGACCATTTCGAGCAATTCTTCGCCGTTGAACAGCGGCATGCCCTGACCGGGGTCGAACACGAAGGGTATGCCGGCTGCGTGAAACTGACGGCAGTGGTTCAGCATGCCGTCGCGGCCATCGGGCGAGACGATGCCGAGGCCGATGTTGCGGGCCAGTGAGGCGTCGTTCTCGTGCGAGAAATTCATCGCGCCGGGATGGAAGGCGGTGATCTGGTTGTCGGCCAGATCGGTGGTGATGAACGCCTGTGCGGTGTAGCTGCCGGGCAACGGGCGGATCGCTTCGCGCGAAATGCCCAGAGAATCGAGACGCTCGGCATAGGGGCCGAAATCGTCGCCCACGGTGGCCATGATCACCGGCTCGCCGCCGAGCAATTTGAGGTTGTACGCGATATTGCCCGCGCAGCCGCCGTACTCGCGGCGCATTTCCGGCACCAGAAACGACACGTTCAGCATGTGGATCTTGTCGGGCAGGATGTGGTGCTTGAAATGGTCCTGGAACACCATGATGGAATCGAAGGCGAGGGAACCGCAGATGAGCGTGCGCATGGGTATGTGGACGGAAAAGGACAGCCGCGATTATACGCAGCCGGAAATCGGCGGTTTCACCGAAGCTTCACGCGGCTGACAGCGCACGGTCATGCCGTGCCGTCATGCTGCCCACATGAATACGCAACGTACCGTAATGCTATGGGGGGTGCCCGCGCTCCTGTTTGCCGGTGACGCGCTGGCGTGGGGGCTGTACACCCACGTCTATTTCGCGCAGCTGTTGGTGTGGGCGGTGCCGCTGCTCGATCCGGCCCTGCAGCGTGCGGTACGCCGGTTTCCGCAGCGGCTGATGGCGGGAGCCTGCCTGCCCGACCTCGCGCTGGTTGGCAAGACGGCCGGTACGCAGGCGTTTGACGGCAGCCATCGCTGGGACAGCGCCCACGCCCTGCTGGCAAATGCCCGCGATGACGCGTCACGCGCCTGTGCCGTGGGGGTGATGAGCCATCTGTGGGTGGACATCATCGCGCACAACCACTTTGTTCCTGCACACGAACATTTGTGGTGGAACGTGCCGATGCTCACGCACGCTGCTGCCGAATGGGCGATGGATCGGCATGTGGCGCAGCATCTCTTTCACCCGCCCGCCACGTTGCTCACAGCGGATGACGGGCTGATCGATTATGTGGTGAACAATTTCGGCTGTTCGCCTGCCGCCGCGCGCCGCGCTGTCCAACAGCTTGCCGGGGCAGAAACCATCCTGCGCCGGAGTGGCCTGCCGGGCTTGCTGCACGGTGTGGGCCGCCTGTTCGACACCCGCCTGGCCGCGCGTTTTGATTATTACCTGTGTGAAACCACCCGGCTGCTACCGCAGATGAACCGGGTGCTGGCCGGCGAGGCCCCGGCCTGGCTGGCAGATTGCCCCCCTGCGAACATTTCACGCGCGCGTATCGCGGCGCATGGCCCGGAGTTGGTGGCGGCGCGGATGCCCTTGCCGGAAGATCTGTTTGTGGCGGAAGCGCAGACGCCCGATGCGATAGCTGCCGGCTTAGTCGAGCCGTCGTTCGAGCGGCCGGTTGGAAGCTGAACGTGGGTCAGCGTAGCCAGATCAGGCTCAACCACGCGATGCTGCTGCCAAGTAGCGCCCCTGCCGCCACATCGCTGGGGTAGTGCAGCCCCAGAACCAGCCTGGAGAGTGCCACCAGCGCAGTGAAAGGCCAGACGATCCAGCCCAGCACAGGGTAGTAAGCGCTGACCACTGCGCTGAAGATTACGGCGTGAAGGGTATGCCCAGAGGGGAAACTGAAACGGTCGAGCGGTGCGGTCAGGCAGCAGATGTTGGGGCAGACCTGATAGGGACGGGGCCGTTCGGTTGCGCCTTTCAGCCATTTGTAGACCAGTGTGCCCGCGAGCCCGGCCACGATCATGTGCAGCACGGCAGACCCCGCATCAAGCCCGCGCCAGGCGAGCAGTGCCCCCATCAGCGCGTACCAGAACACACCATCGCCGGCGCGGCTGGCGGCGCGGAACAGCCTTACCTCCCAGCCCGGCAGGCGCACGCCGTTCAGCCGTTCGAGCCAGGCGTGCTCGCGTGTGGCCAGTCGGTTCAGGCCGTGGGTGGCAAGATTTCCGAAGCGTGTCGCGGGCATGGTGGCTACCTGTCAGGTCAACTCGATCGGGCGCTGGGCCAGCCAGGTTCGGCTTTGATGGCAGGCTGCGGTGTGGCCAGGCGCAGCAGCACCTGCTCGAAGCCATCAACGATGGCGTCCCAGGACAACTGCGCGGCGCGCGCACGGGCCGCTGCGCCCAGCCGGCGTTGCAGCGCGCGATCGGTCACCGTGTCTGCCGCCCGCTGTTTGAAGGCGGTCGCATCGTCGGGCGCGGCTTTCAGGCCGTTCTCGCCGTGGCGGATCATTTCTTCGGCGGCGGCGCAGTCGTAGGCGACGACCGCCAGCCCCGACGCCATCGCCTCGATGGTGACGTTGCCCCAGGTTTCGGTGAGGCTGGGAAACAGGAATACATCGCCGCTCGCGTAGTGCGCCGCCAGCGCTTCACCGATTTGCGTGCCGCAAAAAATCGCGTCGGGCCGTTTCGCCTGCCACCTTGCCCGTTCGGGGCCGTCGCCCACCAGCACCAGGCGGGTGGCGGGCTGGGCGGTGCGCATGGCGTCGTAGGCGTCGAACACCAGCGCCAGATTCTTTTCGGCGGCCAGCCGGCCCACGTAGAGCGCGACTGGCGTGTTGTCGTCTGCTTGCCAGCGCGCGCGCAAGGCCGCATCGCGCCGCCCCGGATGAAACAGTTGGGTATCGACGCCCCGGCCGACGATTTCGATATTTTCGTAGCCCGAGGCCTCAAGCTCACGACGGATGCCGTCGGTGGGCACCAGCGTGACCGCCGCCTTGTTATGAAACTTGCGCAGGTAAGCGACGATGGCGCGGCGCAACAACCCCAAGCCGTAGTGGCTGCTGTAACTGTGGAAATTGGTGTGGAAGTCGCTCGCCACCGGCAGGCGCAGCTTGTTGGCGGCAGCCAGCGCCGACCAGCCGAGCGGGCCTTCGGTGGCGATCTGCACCACATCGGGCCGCTGCCGGGCCCACAGCTTTGTCAGGGCTGTTTTCGCCGGCAGGCCCATTTTCAGGCCCTCGTAGCGCGGCAGCGGAATGCCGCGCTGGAGATGTTCGGTGAAGGTGGCGGTGGGCTGCGGTACGTCGCCTGCGTGCTGGCGCGGGCGAATCAGCTGGATCTGGTGGTTGCGCAGCTGCAAACCATCGACGATGCGGCCGAGCGTCATGGCAACGCCGTTGACTTCGGGCGGGTAGGTTTCGGTGACCACCGCGATGCGCAGTTGCGGGCGCATCGACGGCAGGGTCTGGCAGGTGAAATCAGCGGCGTCCATGCGCGCAGCTTGCGCGAGCCTTGCGACAAGCCGATGACGCTTGTATGACGCCTGGATTAAGCTGTGGCTGCCCGTTCGTCAGGTTTGGCAGCGAGCGTCTGGGTCTGCAGGGCGATCTCGCGCAGCAAGAGAATGTCGCGGTAGGCGCTGGGCTCAAAGCCCATGCGCGTGCCGCCCCGGTCGTCGTAAACAAGCTGGTTAAGGAAGGCATCGATCTCCGGTGTGTTCCAGACAGCCAGCAGCCTGTCCATCAGGTGGGGGTAGGCGTCCAGGCCCGGGCCAGGTTCGTTGCCATCCTGAGAGATGGGGTGGCCCGAAAGGTTGACATTGAAATACCGACGGCATTCGGTGCTGGTGGTTGCATATCCCTCGGCGTCGCCTGCGCGGTGTTGCAGGTCGAGCAGCAACAGCCAGGGTACGGGGGATTCCATCGGGGCCGCACGTACGTGCTCCTGCAACAGGTGTATGGCGAAATCACCGTGCCCGTGTGCCACGAACACCTCAGCCTGGTCGAGGATGTCTTCCTTGACCTCGGTGCTTTCTTTGTCCGGGTCTGTGGGCGGATCTTGGGCTGTGCGTGCATGGATCGATGGCGAGGCGTGCGAATCGTCATCTGCCATACGGTCGGCTGACGGCGTTGCGAGCAACTCTCCATCGATGCTGGATGCAGGTATGGCAGCCAGCGGGGGTGGGGGGATTTGTGCACGCCGGCGCAGCCAGATCACCAGGGTGGCACCGCTTGCCACGATGGCAATCAGTAAAAGGGCCAGTGGCCAGCGGGCGGCGGTGGTGGGGGCAGGTGCCGGAGGCGGGGTGCGCGCAGCCTGGCGGGTTTGCAGTTCTGCATTGCGTCGGTGCAATTCGGAGAGTTGTGTTTCCAGATGCGCGAGCTTGCGCGCCAGCGCGGTGTTCTCGTCCGATAGTTCGGTAGGCGTCAACGGTTCTGGTGTTGAGGGCGCACGGTTCAGGTCAGGTAGCGAGGTGTCGAGTTGCAGCGCAAAACGCGATTCTGGCCCACCCGTGAAGTAGCGTTTGCCAGACAGAATAAGCCGGGGGGCGGCCTCCGCAGCCGCTGCCACCCGGGGACGGGTGTTGCGGGGGGCTGACGTGACCGCGCGTGAGGCCGAGACCGGCGTTTCCCGTACGCGCGTGTCGCTGGCGCGAGGGCGCGTGCTGCGTACGGGTGCTGGCGCGGCGGCGGGCGTGACGGCTGGTTCTGCGGGAGCCTCGGCGGGCGGGTCGAGCAGCAGGGCGTACTCCCGCTGCATCCTGACATCGCATTCGGTTCCCACAACGAACTGCAGCACCGGCTCATTGACGCTGTTGGGCGTCCTGATGTGCAAGCGGGTTTGGCCGCCGGAACGGATAAGGGCAAGGCGGACATCCGTGGGGGAAGGGGTGGTGACGCTGGCAGCGGTGACACGAAAGCAGTCCGCATCCAGTTCCGGCGCGGCATCGATCAGTTCGACCACGGCATGGAGCGGCTGGCCGAGGTTCGAGCGCACGCTGGCTTCGCCCAGACCGAGCGCATGCGCGGTAGCCATCGGGCACAGGCAAGCGAGGGTCAGGAGTGCGGAGCGTTTCACGCGGTGATTGAAATCGGAGGACACGCCTTCATTCCGGCTATTTTGCGGGCAACTTTAGTGCACGGTACAGATATTGGCACGTTTTTGGCTCTGCAAATGCCCGGCGTTCAGCCAAAAACCAGCAAGCCCCAGACGGCCACGACGTTGACGAGCGCGATCAGCACCGCCGCGCTACCCATGTCCTTGGCGCGCTTGATGAGGTGGTGGCGATCGAGCGAGATACGATCCACCGCCGCCTCGATAGCCGAATTCAGCAGTTCGACGATCAGCACCAGCAGGAGCGAGCCGATCATCAGCGCGCGTTCGATCCCGGTATCGCCCAGCCAGACCGCAAGGGGAATCAGCACCAGGGCCAGATGGGTTTCCTGCCGGAACGCGTCTTCATGCCGGTAGGCGGCACGAAACCCGTCTGCCGAATAGCTGGCCGCGTTGATCAGCCGCCGCAGTCCGGTTTTCCCCTTGTAGGGACTCTCCTGGCCGTCAGGGGGCGTGGGGGCATTCACGCCGTCGGCTTGTACGCCAGATCCAGCTCGCGCGCGGCTTTCACGTCGTCGAGCCGCCGCACCGGCAGCGTGTACGGCGCGCCTTTCACCAGATCGGGATTCGTTTCGGCCTCGTGCTTGATTTTCACCATCGCCTCGACAAAGCCGTCGAGCGTTTCGCGCGATTCGGTCTCGGTCGGCTCGATCAGGAGGCACTCGGGCACGAGCAGCGGGAAGTAGGTCGTCGGCGCGTGGTAGCCGTAGTCGAGCAGGCGCTTGGCGAAGTCCATCGCGGTCACGCCGGTGGCGTCTTTCAGTTTTTTCAGCGTGACGATGAATTCGTGGCTCGCGCGACGTTCAGGGTAGGCGAGTTCGAACCCGGCTTCGCGCAGTTTCGCCATCAGATAGTTGGCGTTGAGCGTGGCGTATTCGGCGACGCGGTGCATCCCCTCGCGGCCCAGCAGGCGCGCGTAGATGTAGGCGCGCATCAAGACCCCGGCGTTGCCCATGTTCGCGCTCATGCGGCCCATCGACTGCGGCAGGTCGGTCTCGGTCGCCAGCCGGTACAAGCCATTGTCGTTCAACACCAGCGGCAGCGGCATGAACGGCAGCAGGCGGGTGGCGACGCCGACCGGGCCCGCGCCCGGCCCGCCGCCGCCGTGCGGGGTCGAGAAGGTTTTGTGCAGGTTCATGTGGATCACGTCGAAGCCCATGTCGCCGGGGCGCACCTTGCCGAGGATGGCGTTGAGGTTTGCGCCGTCGTAGTAAGCCAGGCCACCGGCTTCGTGGACGATGTTCAGGATTTCGACGATGCGGGTTTCGAACACGCCGAGCGTGGACGGGTTGGTGAGCATGAGCCCGGCGGTGTGCGGGCCGACGGCGGCTTTGAGCGCGTCGATGCTGACCGCGCCGGTGGCGTCGGTGGGGATTTCGCGCACCGTGTAGCCGCACATGGTGGCGGTGGCGGGGTTGGTGCCGTGCGCGGCATCCGGCACGATGATTTCGCGCCGGGCGTGGTCGCCGCGCGCATCGTGGTAGGCGCGGATCATGGCGACGCCTGCGAATTCGCCGTGTGCGCCGGCCATCGGCGCCATCGACACGCCGGCCATGCCGGTCACGTCTTTGAGCATTTCCTGCAATTCGAACATCGATTGCAAAAAGCCCTGCCCGGTTTCGTCGGGAGAAGCCGGGTGGCGGGCGAGGAACTGCGGCAGCATCGCCAGCGAATTGCACGCGCGCGGGTTGTATTTCATCGTGCACGAACCCAGCGGGTAGAACTGCGTGTCGATGGAGAAATTCTTTTGCGACAACCGCGTGAAATGCCGCACCACGTCGAGTTCGGACACTTCGGGCAGACCCGGCGCGGTTTTGCGCAGGAATTCGGCGGGGATATCGGTAAGGTCACCGCTGGCGGCGGGAAGCTGGGCGGCGGCGGTGCGGCCGGGGCGAGAGTGGTCGAAGATGAGCATGGTTTGATTTTTCACACAGAGGACATGAGGACAAGAGGAATGGAGGGCTTGATCTCCTGTCCTCTTGTCCTCTTTGTTCAGGCCGTTACTTCAGCGCCGCGAGCGCAGCCGCGTAATCCGGCTCCTGCTTGATTTCCGGTACGAGCTCGGCGTGCAAAACCTTGTTGGCTTCGTCGAGCACGATCACCGCGCGGGCTGTCACCCCAGCCAACGGGCCGGAGGTGATGTCCACGCCGTACGCGCGCTTGAATTCGGTGCCGCCGCGCAGCGTCGAGAGCGTCGCCACGTTCGGCGCTTCGGCTCCGCAGAAACGGCTTTGCGCAAACGGCAGGTCGGCGGAAATCACGATCACCGCCACCGAATCGGATGCCGCGTCGTTGAAGCGCTTGGTCGAGATCGCGCACACGCCGGTATCCAGACTGGGCACGATGTTGAGGATTTTTTTCTTGCCGGCGAACGCGTCCAGGCCCACGTCAGCCAAGTCTTTGTTCACGAGTTTGAAAGCGGGCGCGGTGTCGCCGACCTTGGGGAAAGTGCCTGCAACGTCGATGGGGTTGCCGCCTAGAGTGACTGCCATGGTGTGTCTCCTGATCTGGTGGGTGGGGAATACGCTGCTTACTCGTCGTAGCGTTTCAGGTGTTCGTCGATGTTCTCGCGCAGGTACGTTTCATATTCACTGAGGAAATACGCGATGGCAGCTTCCTTTTGCGTGAGCATGTCGGCCTTGTTCTCAGACGCAGCCATGATGACGAAAGCGTTGAAACGTGAGGCGGCGAAGAGCATCGCGGCGCTGGCGAGGCTGGGTTTGCAATGCCCCATTTGTTCGTTGGCGACGCGGATATGTGCATCAGCCAGGTCGTAGAAGGCTTTGTCGCGGGGGATGTCGCTCATGGGGTTCCTATTCAGAGGCCGACGCGTTCAGTTAGAACACGCTTGAGTGTATCCGCGTACCGATCCAGATCGGCGGCGGTTTTGGTTTCCGTGGCGCACACGAGCATCGCCTGGCCGAGTTCGGGGTAGGCGGCGGTGAGATCAAACCCGCCGAGGATGCCCTGGGCGCGCAGCGCGCGGAGCACGTCGGCGACGTTGTCGGTCAGTTGCAGGACGACCTCATGAAAACAGGCGCCGGCGAACGCGCGCTTGACACCGGGGATGGCGGCGAGTTTGTCGGCCAGCAGCTTGGTGTTGGCGTGCGAGGCCGACGCGACTTTGGCCAGCCCGGCCGGCCCGAGCAGGGACATGTACTGGGTGGCGGCGGTAACGACCAGACCCTGGTTGGTGCAGATGTTGGACGTGGCTTTGGAGCGGCGGATGTGTTGTTCGCGCGCCTGGAGCGTCAGCGAAAAGCCGGGCTTGCCGTCCAGATCGACCGTGCGCCCGACGATGCGCCCCGGCATCTGGCGCACGAAATCCTGGCGGCAGCACATGAAGCCGAAGTACGGCCCGCCGGAGGCCATGGGCGCGCCGAGGGGCTGGCCTTCGCCTGCTGCAATATCTGCCCCCGTCTGCCCCCATTTACCGGGCGCTTCGAGCACGGCGAGCGTGGTGGGGTTGACCAGCGCGATGGCCAGGGCCTGATGCGCGTGCGCCCAGTCGGTCATGCCGTGCACGTCTTCGAGCACGCCAAAAAAATTCGGCTGGGGGATGACCAGCCCGGCGAACACGCCGGGGTCGGCAGGCAGCACCGTTTTACCCGTCGCCGCGTCGTAGTCGAGTTCGACGATTTCGATGCCCTGATTCCTGACCGTGGTGAGCACGACTTTGCGATAGGTCGGATGCACGGTTTTCGGTATCAGCACACGGCGCGATTTGCCTTTGTGCGCGCGCACGGCCATGAGCACGGCCTCCGCTAATGCACTGGCGCCGTCGTACAAAGACGCGTTCGACGCATCGAGCCCGGTGAGCCGGGTCATCATGGTCTGGTATTCGTAGATGAGTTGCAGCGTGCCCTGCGAGGCCTCGGCCTGATACGGCGTGTAGGCGGAATAAAACTCGCCGCGCGTGGTGATCTGCCAGATCGCCGCCGGGATGTGGTGCTCGTACACGCCCGCGCCGATGAAGTTCGACCACAGCCCGTCGGCCTGCGCGCGCGCCATCATCAGCCGGGTGACGGCCATTTCCGACTCGCCCTCGGGCACGTCACGGAGCTTGCCGGATTTGAGGTCGGCGGGGATTTCGTCGAACAGGTCTTCGATGCTGGCAGCACCGATGGCGCCGAGCATGGCGGTGACGTCGTCCGGGGTGTGGGGAATGAAGGGCATGGGTGTGGGGGGAGGAGTTAGGCGTGAGGGGTGGAGGGTGGACTGCGGGAGGCGGGCTGTTACGCCTCACCCCTCACACCTGACCCCTCACAGAATTAGTGGGCTTCCGATTCGACCAGTTTCTGGTACGCGGCGGCGTCCATCAGTTCAGCCACACTTTTGTCGTCGGCGGGCTTGATCTTGAACATCCACGCGCTGTATGCGTCGGCGTTGACGGTTTCGGGGCTGGATTCGGTGTCGCCGTTGGTGGCGACGACTTCGCCCGCGACGGGGGCATACACGTCGGACGCGGCTTTGACCGATTCGACGACGGCGCATTCTTCGCCTTTGTTCAGCACGCGGCCGACGGCGGGGTTTTCGATGAACACCATGTCGCCGAGCAGATCCTGCGCGTGGTGGGTGATGCCCACGGTGAGCGTGCCGTCGGCTTCGACGCGCACCCATTCGTGGGAGGGGGTGTATTTCAGGTTGGCGGGGATGCTCATGTTGAGACTCCAATTAAATGTAACAGGGAGGTAAGGGAGGAAGGGGAGGAGAAGCAAAACCTCTCTTGCCTCCCCCGCCTCTCTGTCATATCAAAACTTTGCCGTTGCGCACGAACGGATATTTCACCACCTTCGCGCGCAGTGTCTTGTCGCGGATTTCGACTTCGACTTCGGCACCCGGCGCGATGCCCATGGGAATGCGCGCGAGTGCAATCGATTGCTGCATCGTAGGCGAAAACGTGCCGGAGGTAATTTCACCGTCGCCGTTTTGGGTGTGCACTTTCTGGTGGCCGCGCAGCACGCCTTTGTCCAGCAACACCAGGCCGACCAGTTGCTTCGTGATCTCGCCGGATTCCAGCGCGCGGCGGCCGACGAAGTCGCGTTCGGTCTTGAGATCGACGGTCCACGCGAGACCGGATTCGAGCGGGCTGGTCGTCTCGTCCATGTCCTGGCCGTAGAGGTTCATGCCGGCTTCCAGACGCAGCGTATCGCGTGCGCCCAGACCAATGGGCTGGCCGCCGGCCTCGACCAGCGCGCGCCAGAACATCGGCGCGGACTTGGCGAGGATCATCACTTCAAACCCATCTTCGCCGGTATACCCGGTACGCGCGACGAACATTTCGCCCATGGCGGCGGCGTTGAAGGGTTTGAGCGTGCCGGTGATGCTGTCCACGCCGGGCAGCGCGTTATTGAGGACGTCAGCGGCCTTGGGGCCCTGGATGGCAACCATCGCCAGGTCGCGGCGCGGTGTGAGGGTGAGGTTCATGCCCCATTCGGCATTCTGCTTTTCCATCCACGCGAGGTCTTTCTCGGCCGTGCCGGCGTTGACCACGAGGCGGAACCACGACTCGTCCATGAAATAAATGATGAGGTCGTCGATCACGCCGCCCGCCTCGTTCAGCATGCACGAGTACAAAGCCTTGCCCGACACCTGCAATTTATCGACGTTGTTGGCGACCAGGCGCTTCAAAAATCCGCGCACGTTGTCGCCACGGATATCCAGCGGCAGCATGTGCGACACGTCGAACAGTCCGCAACCGGTGCGCACCGCGTGGTGCTCTTCGATCTGTGAGCCGTAGTTGACCGGCATGTCCCAGCCGCCGAAATCGACCATCTTGGCACCGAGTTCGCGGTGGGTGGCGTTGAGCGGCGTGGTTTTGAGTGACATATGCGGTACCGGAAAATGAAAGAGGGGTGAAGCGCGGGCTGCGCTTCACCCCTCTGTCCTTGGTACCTGAGAGATTACGGCTGCGTGCAGCCGCTGCCCCTTCGGTGGCGGCAAGGGTGAACTCGCCGCGCTCTCCAGAGTGTTCCTGTTGTTGCGGTCCTTTTGCCTGAGCGATTCCGGGTGAATTGCGCCTTCGGCGGCGGCAGTTGCCGCGCTCTCCCGCAACGGGAAGGCGAACTATACCGAAGAAGCGGGGCGCAAACCACTCCCCGCAGCGTTCAGTAAGCCAGGCGCAGATCGAAACCCATGGGGGCCAGATCGCGCACGGCCAACGGCAGGGTGAGCGGTTGTTCGGTCAGCGGGGGCATGCCGGCGGTAATGCGGTCGGCGTCGGCGAGGTATTCGCTGGGCGCAAAACTGCGGCGGGCCAGGGGTTTGCCGGCCTGGTCGGTGAGCGTGAGCACGAGCACCGGCCAGGCCATGGCGTGGCCGGCCTGATTGCCCAGGGTGAGCGAGAGGCGCAGTTGTCCGCTGGCCTCGGTGCTGAGATCCGAGCCAATGATACGAATCTGGTCGAGTTGTTTGGGCAGGGACAAGGTGCAGCCGAGTTGCGCACAGGCTAGTTCAAGCGCGGGCCGCAGCGGCGGAAACTGCGTGGCCAGGGTGTCGCGCTGAAACCAGGCGATCTGTGCCAGCAGCGTCAACAGAAGCACCCCGGCGGCGACGCCGCCGAGCCAGGGCGACACGCGAAGCCCGGGTTTGCGGCGGGCTGGGGGTGCGCTGTGGGTTGGCGCGGGTTGCGCGTATTCGATGCGGGCTGCGGGGGCCGCCGGCGGGGCGAGCGTGATCGTCGCTGCGGCGGGCGGGTTGGCCGGGGCGAGGGCCGCGCTCTGCGGTGGCGGTGCGGCACGAATCACCGGCATTGGCCCCGGCTCGTCGTAGCTCGGCAGGTTGGGGTCGATGAGGATGATCGACGGCAGGTCGAGCAGGTCTTCGCGTTCGCGGATACCCCGGGGCAGGCCGGTTTCAGCGGGCGCAATGGCGTCGTCGCCGGCCGGGGACGGGGTCTCGCCGCTGGCGGGGACGGAAGCGGGCGGGGCTTCGATTGCCTGGTCGCCGCTGTGTGTGTCGACGAAAGTGGTGGGGGACGGGCTGTCGGGAACCGGTTCGAGCGAGGCGGAATCAGCGTGTTCTGGCTCGGGTTGTGCGGGAGGCGCTGGCAGCGGGGGTTCGGCTTCGACTGCCCGGGGCAACGAGGTGCCGTCTTCCATGAGCAGCGAGCGGCGCGCATCGAAGGCTGCGCCGCACACCCCGCATTGCACCCAGCCTGCGGCGGCGGCGAGCTGGTCATCGCCCAGCCGGAACACGCTGGCGCAGTGCGGGCAGGCGGCGCGGTAGTTCATTTTCTGGTGCCGGCCAGCCGCACCCAGCCTTCGTCGCTGGCGGGCGGGTCAAAAACAAACCATTGCTGGTAGATCGCCATCACCTCGTCGGCCTGTTCGGCCAGTATCCCCGAGAGCACCAGGCGTCCGCCCATGCGCACGCGGCCGGCGAGGAGCGGAGCCATGGCCTTGAGCGGATTGGTGAGGATGTTGGCCACCACCACATCGTAGGTGCATTCGGGCAATTCCCCCGGCAGACCGAAACGTGCGGTGACCGCATTGAGCGTGGCGTTGTCGCGGGATGCGGTGACGGCCTGCGGGTCGATGTCGATGCCGTCCACCGTGCCTGAGCCGAGCTTGGCCGCCGCAATCGCGAGGATGCCGGAGCCGCAGCCGTAATCCAGCAGGGTTTCGCCGCCCGCAAGGTGGGCGTCGAGCCAGGCGAGACACAGCCGCGTGGTGGGGTGGCTGCCGGTGCCAAAGGCCAGGCCGGGGTCGAGCTTGAGGTTGATGGCCGCCGCATCCGGCGCGTCGTGCCAGGTGGGCACGATCCATAGGCGCGGTGAAATCGGGATGGGGTCGAACTGCGATTGGGTGAGCCGCACCCAGTCTTCGTCGGCGACGGTTTCGATGGTGTAGCCCGCAGGGGCGGGCGCGCCAATGGCGGCAGCGGCTTCGGCCAGAATCGCGGCCACGTCGGCGTCGATTTCGAACAGCACCACCGCGACCGAGCGTTGCCACAATTCGGCGGACGGGTAATCGGGCTCGCCGAACAGCGGGGTTTCGTCCACCGTGCCGGCGTCGGCGTCTTCCAGCGCAACCGACAATGCGCCCGCTTCCATCAGCGCGTCGGACAGCGGTTCGGCGGTTTTTGAATCGACGAGGAGGCGGAGAGATTGCCAGGGCATGGGGGTGAGGGCTGGGGCGGGCGGCGTGAGCGGGAAGGCCTTACGCCGGGTGCATCACGCTTTCTCCGCCGCCAGTTTGTGCTCCAGATAATGAATGCTGGTGCCGCCGGCGATGAAGGCCGCGTCGTGCATCAGGTCCTGATGCAGCGGGATATTGGTCTGGATGCCTTCGACGACCATTTCCATCAGCGCGCCGCGCATGCGGGCGATGGCCTGGTCGCGGGTGTCGCCGTAGGCGATGAGCTTGCCGATCATCGAATCGTAGTGCGGCGGCACGTAGTAACCGTGGTAGACGTGCGAATCGACGCGGATGCCGGGGCCGCCGGGGGCGTGGTAGTTGGTGAGCTTGCCGGGGCTGGGCACGAAGGTGGTGGGATGTTCGGCGTTGATGCGGCATTCGATGGCGTGGCCGCTCAACTGGATGTCCTTCTGGCGGAAGGGCAGTTTTTCGCCGGCGGCGACGCGGATCTGCGTCTGCACGATGTCGATGCCGGTGACGAGCTCGGTGACCGGGTGTTCGACCTGCACGCGGGTGTTCATCTCGATGAAATAGAACTCGCCGTTTTCGTACAGGAATTCGAAGGTACCCGCGCCGCGATAGCCGATTTTGCGGCAGGCCTCGGCGCAGCGTTCGCCGATCTTGTCGCGCAGTTTGGGGTCGAGTCCGAATGCGGGGGCTTCTTCGAGCACTTTCTGGTGGCGGCGCTGCATCGAGCATTCGCGTTCGCCCAGGTGCACGGCGTTGCCGTGTTCGTCGGCCAGAATCTGGATTTCGATATGACGCGGCGTTTGCAGGAATTTTTCCATGTAGACCATGGGGTTGCCGAAGGCCGCGCCGGCTTCGGTGCGGGTCATGGTCACGGCGTTGAGCAGCGCGGCTTCGGTGTGCACCACCCGCATGCCGCGTCCGCCGCCGCCGCCGGCGGCCTTGATGATGACCGGGTAGCCGATCTTGCGCGCGATTTTCAGGATTTCGTCGCCGTCGTCGGGCAGCGCACCGTCGGAACCCGGCACGCACGGCACCTTGGCGGCCAGCATGGCCTGCTTGGCGGCGACCTTGTCGCCCATGAGGCGGATGTTGTCCGGGCGCGGGCCGATGAAGGTGAAGCCGGACGATTCCACGCGCTCGGCGAAATCGGCGTTTTCCGACAAAAAGCCGTAGCCGGGGTGGATAGCTTCGGCGTCGGTCACCTCGGCCGCCGCGATGATCGCCGGGACGTGCAGATAGCTTTGGGAGGACGGCGCGGGGCCGATGCACACCGATTCGTCGGCGAGCTTCACGTATTTGGCGTCGCGGTCGGCTTCGGAATAGACGGCCACCGTCTTGATGCCCATTTCGCGGCAGGCGCGCTGGATGCGCAGGGCGATCTCGCCACGGTTTGCAATCAGGATTTTTTCGAACATGGCTCTGGGGTAAAGGGTGAGGAGCGAGGGAAGGAGGCGAGCGGGTGTGGTGGACACACCTTACGCCTCACGCCTCACCGGCGTCAGCCGATAATAAACAACGGTTCGCCGTATTCCACCGGCTGGCCGTTTTCGACCAGGATGGCCTTGATGACGCCGCCCTGGTCGGCTTCGATTTCGTTGAGCAGCTTCATGGCTTCGATGATGCAGAGGGTGTCGCCTGCGCCTATGTTCTGGCCGACTTCGGTGAAATTCTTTGCTCCCGGTGCCGGGGCGCGGTAGAACGTGCCCACCATGGGGGAGCGCACCACGTGGCCTTCGGGGAGGGCGTCTTCTGCCGTAGCGGCGGCCGGGGCAGCCGATGCCGCCACCGGGGCGGCTGCGGGCAGGTAATGCGCTTGCGGGGCCATCATCATGGGGGTCCCGGCAATGCTCTTGGCGATGCGGACTTTTTCCTCGCCTTCGGTGATTTCCAGTTCGGCGATGCCGGATTCCTGTACCAGGTCAATGAGCTTTTTCAGTTTTCTGAGATCCATGGGTGGTCCTGTTTTGATGATGTCGCAGTGCGTGTTCCAGCGCGAGTTCGTAGCCGTGCGCGCCCAGGCCCGCAATCACGCCGACGGCGAGGTCGGAGAAATACGAGCGGTGGCGGAAGGCTTCGCGGGCGTGAACGTTCGAGAGGTGCACTTCGATGAAGGGGATGGCGACTGCCGCCAGCGCGTCGCGCATGGCCACGCTGGTGTGGGTGTAGGCGGCAGGGTTGATGAGGATGAAATCGACGCGGTCGCGCGCAGCCTGCTGGATGCGGTCGACCAATGCGCCTTCGTGGTTGTGCTGAAAGGTTTCGACGAGCGCACCGGCGGCGTCGCCCCGGGCGGTCAGCACGCGATTGATGTCGTCGAGTGTGACCAGGCCGTAATGCTTGGGCTCGCGGCTGCCGAGCAGATTGAGGTTGGGGCCGTGCAGCACCAGTATGTGCGGGTGCAGACTCGGCACGGATTTGGTCGTGGAACGACCGGTTCGCTTGAGCGTCATGGCGGCGAGTTTGCCGTAAATGTATGTAAATTGTCCAGATATTGACGCTAAATCGCTTCCATGCGTCATTTGCTGGCGTTGCGGGCGTTTTGCTGTATGAGTGTGTCCAGCGTGGCGCGCGGCAGGCGTCCCAGATGTCGCATCAATACGCGTCCGTCGCGACGGATGACGAGGGTGTAGGGGAGCGCGCCGCTGGAATTGCCCAATTGCCGCGCCAGTGCATGGGCACCGCCTTCACCGATGAGAATCGGATAACTGACCGGCTGTTTCTGGAGAAAAGCCTGCACGTTGGCCGGCGTATCGACGGCAATGCCGACGAAAACCACGCCTTGCGTGCGGTACTGGCGGGCCAGTGCGTCGAAATCCGGCATTTCCTCGCGGCAGGGGGTGCACCAGCTGGCCCAGAAGTTCACCACCCGGAGTGTGCCGTCCCACTGGGCCATCGCCCGGGGCTGGCCGGACGCGTCGGGATACACCGTCTGGTGCAGGGCGGCGAGCGCGGCGGCGTCTGCCGCCTGCGGCGCGTAATGAGTGCGCGCCAGCCAGACGCCGGCGGCCAGTGCCGCCAGTGCGAGGGGGAAGGCCAGCAACCGGATCCGGGTCATGGGGTCACCACAAAAGCACATCGCCCCGGGTACGGGGCGATATGTGCGGGGGCGGGGCTTACTTGGCGTCGGGTGCCGGGGTTTGGGCGGGTGCCATGCCCCCCATCATCTGCATCCACATGGCCGGATCGAAGGGGTTGCCGGCCGGCGCAGCAGCCTGCGGTGCGGCAGCGGGCGCGGCCTCAACCGGGGCGGGGGCCATCGGCATCATGGGGAAGTAGGGCATGGGCGCGGCGGCCGGGGCGGCATAACCATAGGCCGGTGCGGGGGCAGGTGCAGCGGCGGGCATGGCCGGGAAGTAGGGCATGGGGGCCATCTGCGCCGGCGCGGGCGCTGCCGGCATGCCGGGGAAGAACGGCATGGCCGGGGCGGCGGGCGCGCCATAGCCGCCATAAGCCGGGGCAGGCTGCATCATGGCGAAGGGGTTCATCATGTTGGCCCCCTGGTTCATGTAGGGGTTGTTCGCCGCCATGGGGTTGAGGTAGGGGTTCATCATCGACTGCGGGTTGTACATCTGGCTCGACATCATGCCGGCCCCCATCGGCATCATCATCGGGGCGGCCATCATGCCCATCGGGGCCATCATGGTCATGGGGTTCATCATGCCCATCGGATTCATCATGGTCATGGGATTCATCATGCCGCCAAACTGCGCATGGGCGCTGGTGGAGCCGATGAAGAGCAGGGCGAGGGCAAATTTGCGGGCGTGCATGGTTTGAAACTCCGGATCAAGCCAGATCGACTGGCGGGGGCTGAAACAAATCGAGCCCGCAACAGGCGGGCTCGGGAGGAAAGCAGGCTTACTTGGCGGGGGCGGGCTCGGCGGCGGCCGGCGGCATCATGGGTGCCATGGGCATCATCATCGGTGCCATCGGTGCCATCATCGGGCCCATGGGGGCCATCATGGCACCCATCGGCGCGGTCATCTGCGTCATGGGTTGCATCATGTTGCCCATGGGCATCGTCATCTGGTTCATCGGCTGCATCATGTTACCCATCGGCTGCATCATGCCGCCCATGGGTTGCATCATCGAGCCCATCATCGGGCCCATGGGGGCCATCATCGGGCCCATCATGTTCATGGGTTGCATCATCGACCCCATCATCGGGGTCATGCCGCCCATCATCGGCCCCATCATGTTCATGGGAGCCATCATCGAGCCCATCATCGGGCCCATGGGAGCCATCATCGGGCCCATCATGTTCATCGGGGCCATCATGCCGCCCATCATCGGGCCCATCATGCCCATCGGTGCCATCATGGGGCCCATCATGGCCATGGGGTTCATCATCTGTTCCATGCCGAACTGGGCGTGGGCCAGGGGGCTGGCGAGCAGGGCGGCGACAAGCAGGGTGTGACGTGTTTTCATGGTAAATCTCCGATCATGCCGAACCCCGGCGTGGGTCGCTGAAAGCCAGCAGTAAGTGCTTGTTGGTGTTGCCGTTGCAGTCTAGTGTCAATACAGACAAAGGCCAAGGCGGTGTCCGCCCTGGCCGGTCGTGCATTACAGGTCGCCGTTGGCACCGGCGCGCATGACGTTGTCCATCTTGTCGCGGATGTCGAGCGCCATTTTGGCGATTTCGGGGGAAATGCCCATCGAGCCGTTGATGCTGTCGAGCCAGGCCATGTCCCAATCCAGTGTCAGCACCCAGACGTTTTTCTTGTCGTCTTCCATGACCGCGATGCGGCAGGGTAGATAGACAATGGCTTCGGGCACCAGCTTCATGATTTCGCGACCGGCGGCAATGTCGCAGAAGTGGAAGACTTCCATGCGCGGGCTGGTGGTGTCACCCAGCACGGCCTGCATGTCCTTGATCATGGGCGAATGGCCGACCAGCTTGAGATTGAGCTGGTTGGCGCGCAGTTTCATCGACTCGACCACATCGTCGAAGGACACGCCGGCCTTGGCCTGGTATTTGGTCGTCATGTAGTTCATGACATCGCGGATGTTCAGACCCATGTTCGCCATCATGGGGATCATGGCTTTCATCAGTTGTTTCTTTTCCTCGGCCGTGGGCATGGCGGACATGGCCCAAGGCGTCGAGTTTTTCATGGAACCGCTACCTTTGGGCATGAGCGACATGGGGTTCGGCGCAGGTGCCGGAACGTTCTTGAGGTAGGGGTTGGTCGTGCCGGGGTAGGCCGGAGCCTGGGCCTGGGCGGCAAACGAGAAACTTGCGCCGAGCGCAAAGACGAGGGTGGACAGCAGTTTGGACATGGGCAATTTCTCCGGGACGTTTCGGTAAGCCTGTGAATCAGGCGGATTTATGCGGGGGATAATAGCGGATTAGGGCGCGTTGTCGTATGGCACAGTTGTCAGTCCCAGGGCTTTCCAGTCCTGAATGCCGCCGCGATACCATTTGAGCTTGTGAGGCGGGTAACCCAGCGACAGTAACTGCTTGATATTGGTGGGCGATTGCCCGCACCAGGGGCCATTGCAATAGAACACCAGGGTTTTGGCGTTGGAAAAATTCCACAGGCCTTCCTGGCGCACCGCGCCAAACTGGAATTGCAGGGTGTCGGCGATTTCGGTGGCACTGGCATGGGCCGGGTGCAGCTTTTGCCAGGGCAGCAGCACCGCGCCGGGGATGACGCCGGAGCGTTGCGGCCAAGTGCCGTCGCGGGAGTCGATCACCAGTAGCCCCGAGTTTTTGCCGATCTGCGTCAGATAGTCGATCAGTTCCAGTTCCCCCAGGGTTTCCACGCCCGGGGCGATTGTCATCGGCAGGATGCAAAACGGCGGACAGGGCCGCGAGGTCAGCGCAAAATCCGGCTCGATCGTGTTTTCGGTATCCGGATTGCGCTCGATCACAACCGGCTTGCCGCGATGCAACACGGTCAGGTTCGGAAGCTCGGGCGTGATGCGAACCTCGCGGCCCGCAGCCTCCTCAGCGCGTGGCGAGCCGGTGGCGAAGACAGCGAATGCAGCCACGACGCCCAGCGCGCGGACGATGGCCTTACTCACACTTCATGCCGCCGTTGATCCAGGCGGCGACCTGGGTGCGCCACTCGTCGATATCACCGGGAATCAGCTCGGCTTTTTTGCCCATGGGCAGCGCGCCGGCGTTGGGCAGGCCGCCCTTGATGGCCCACAGGATGCGGGGGTCGGTCATCAGGTGTGACAGCATGGCAGCCGGCGTGCCGGTTTTGCCGTGGTGCGAAGTCTTGACGAATTCGCAGGTTTCCTTGGGGCCCAGACCGGTGTAGTCGAGATCCTTGTCAGCGAACCAGTCTTCTGCTTTTTCCATGCTGGTGACTGCGCTGGTGTGGCATTCGGTACAGGCCTGCTGCTTGCGGGCAAAGTGGGTATTCCATGCCAGGCCCTTTTTGCCAGTGCCTGCAATGTTCTTGGTGAAGAACTGGTGGCAGGTGAGGCAGGATCCGTGATGAAACTTGGCATGAAGATGCGTGCTGAACTTGGTATCGTCGGCCCAGCTTGAGGTGGCAAAGGCCGCCAAAGCGGCGGCAATGAGGGGTTTGAACATGATGGCTCTCCGTGGGGTCTACTCGGCCTGATCTTTTCGGGTCAGCTGGCTGTGGCTTCGACGCTGCCCTTGTCGCCCGTGTTGTCTTCGGCGTTGACCGTGATCTTGTCGCCTGCCTTGAGCCCCTTCACTTTGAAGGACAGGTAAGGATCCTTTGAAACGCCGCCGCCCCATTCGCCCGCCATCACGGTTTTGCCGTTGACGGCGACGCTGACGTTCTTCACGAAATGTGCTGGGACGACTTGTCCGGTCTTGGCATCCTTGCGCAGACCGTTTTCCGAGGGGTGGGTCATCAGTACCTTGATTTCGCCGCTGCCGGCGCGCACTCGCATTGCAATAGCCATGTTGGATTCCTTTCAGATCAGTATGAATTAGCCGCCGCAGCCGCCGACGGTGACTTTCACTTCCTTGGCAGCGGTGTAGATCTTGCCGCCTGCCTTCACTACGGCGCGCACGTTGGCGGTCTGGCCGAGTTTCATGCGGGTGGAGAGCATGCCGTCGAAATCGGTGAGCTGATATTGCGCAATCAGGGGATTGGCGTTTTTCTCGCCGAGGATGGCGATGGATTCGACGTTGGGCAGGGTGGTGACGACTTCGACCGGGACGACCGAGCCGTTTTCGGCGATGTCCGGGGCCTTGACGATGATGTCTTTTGATTCTGTTGCACTGGTAGCGCCAATGGCGGCAAGCGCGTCAGCCGCTTTGGTGGCCGTGAAACCCGCGGTGTTCCAGTCGGCGAGTACCTGGCCGGGTTTCAGCAAGCCGGCGGCAATCGCCGTGGCAACCAGGCTGGCCGAAGCGGCTCCCTGGATAAAGTGTCTGCGCTGGGTATTCATGGTTTGAGTCTCCTTGGTTACTTGGCGGGGGTGGGTTGAGCAGGGGCCATGCCGGGCATGGTGCCCATCATGGAGCCGTAGGTGGCGGGATTCATCGGGGCCATCATGGTGTTCATCATCTGCGGGCTCATGGGGGCCATCATCCAGTTGGTATACATGGACGGGTTCATCATCTGCATGCCCATGTTCATCATGCGCGGATCCATCGGGGCCATCATCCAGCCCATCATGTTGGCGGGGTTCATCATTTGCGTCATGAGCGCGGTATAGAAGTTGGGATCCATGCCGGCGGCCATCCATTTCATCGACACGTTCGGATCCATGAACTGCATGTAGTTGCCCATGGCGGCCGGGTTCATCATGCCGCTCATCATGTTCATCGAGGTTTGCGGGTTCATCATGGCGTTGCCCATGGCCGGCATCATGGCCGGGTTCATCATCGCGCCGCTCCACTGCACGAAGGCGGCGGGATCCTTGAACGCCGAGGCGTTCTGCGCGGGGTTGGTCATTTTGGCGACCCAGCCTTCTGCGCTGGTGGGGGTGGCGGGGCCGGCGGGCGGGTTGGCCAGTGCCAGCGCCGGCGTCAGGGCGATCAGGGAAATGAGGTGTTTCATCAGGCGCTCCGGTTTGGAATGGTTGTAAAAAATCCGGCAGGCAGGCCCTGCCGGTTCCCTGCTAAGAGGAGGATCACAGGAAAGTGTCGCTCCAGATGCCTTCGGCCCAGGCTTCGGCGTATACCGCCTCTTCTTCGGACAGGTCACTGGAGATGCCGCCGCCCGGCTGGGCGGTCATTTCGTTCTTTTCGGCGTTGTAGCGGAACACGGTGGCAATGTGGATGGCGCGGTCTTCGCTCACGGCGCTATAGCAGGTGTTGGAGACCACCGGTACCGGGTCGGGCTGGCGGCCATTGAGCAGTTCCACCACGGCGTTGGCGCACACCTTGCCCATGTTGTTGGCCATGTGGCCCGATTTGGGAAAGTTGGACAACAGCGCGTCGCCGATGACGTGCACGTTGGGCTTGGCCAGCGATTCGTAGGTGACAAAACTCGCCGGGCACCACACACCGTTGGAGTCGGTACGCACGCCGGCGAGTTCCGCCACCTGCCCCGCGCGCTGCGGCGGGATGATGTTGATGACGTCGGCCTTGAGGTCTTCGAATTCGGTGCTGGCGATCATGCCGTCGGCGTCGACCTTCACCACCTTGCTGTTCGGGCGGTATTCCACCCAGTCCGGGTACAGCGTGTTCCAGGCCTTCATGAACAGGGGTTTTTTCGATGCCACGTCCGGGTTGGCGTCAAGCATGATGATTTTGGATTTGGGCTTGGCGCGCTTGAGGTAATTGGCGATCAGGCACACGCGCTCGTAGGGGCCGGGCGGGCAGCGGTAGGGTGCGAGCGGCATGCCGATGACGATCAGTCCGCCGTCGCGCATGGATTCCACCTGCTGGCGCAGTTTGAGTGTTTGTTCGCCGGCCTTCCAGGCGTGCAGGATGGTTTGCTGCGCCTTCGCGTCGTAGCCTTCTATCTGGTCGAAGCGGAAGTCGATGCCGGGCGAGAGAACCAGCCGGTCGTAGGGGAAACTGCCGTTTTCGGTTTTCACCACACGTTTGTCGGTGTCGATGGCGGTGACGCTATCTACGACCACGTTTACGCCGTATTTCGTTTTCAGCGCGTCGTAAGTTTTAGTGATGTCGTCCAGCGTTTTCAGCCCGGCCAGCACCAGATTCGACAGCGGGCAGGAGACGAATCTGGGCTCGCGGTCGATCAGCGTCACCTCGATGGCGGGATCCCACATGCGGATGTATTTCGCGGCTGTTGCGCCGCCAAACCCCGCGCCAACAATCACGACTTTGGCTTTTGTCGCGCCGGCACGGGCACGCAGCGGAAACCCGGCCACCGCCAGACCCGCTGCCGAGGCTTTCAGGAAATCGCGTCTTTGCATCGTCATGGTCGGCTCCTCAGGGTTTCACGGCGGCAAAGATCGCGGCCATCTGTTCGATTTCGTCGTCGGTGTAAGCCTTGGCGTGCTGGTGCATCACCGTGGCATGGCGCGAACCGTCCTTGAAGGCTTTCATCTGCTTGATGAAATACGCCTGGTCGAGCCCGGCCAGCGACGGATTCGGGCTGTGGCTGATGCCGTTGGTGCCATGACAGGCCGCGCAGGTGGCCGCGATCACGCGGCCGTGCGTGGCCGAGGGATTGCCCGCTGGGGTGGCGGGGGTGGCGGCCTCGAATGCGGGTGGCGCAGCCGTGGGGACGTTGGCAGCAACGCCGGCCACGGCTTGCGCCGGAACCAGCATCCACTGGGTAGTGATCTGCCCGTTGATCATCACGGCCACGGGCACGGCCACCCAGCCCTTGAAGGCATCGAGCGAAACGGGGCCGGACGGCATCCGGGTGGGCATGGGGGCGGTGCCGGGATTGGATAGGGCGGGGCTGGCGAGCAATAGCGTCGCCAGCATGGCGGTGGTGCGAATCATGGCTTCCCTCCAGACAAAACGTATCGTTGTGTGTCGCTGTATGCGACGCTATGTGTTTAGCAGGAGACGTGCCAGATCGGCCTGTGAAGATAAGCCCTTGATTTACATTGAATTAGGTTTTTGCCTGGCGAGCTGTTTCCCTGCCAGGCAGTCTGCCAGGTCTGCCACTGGCAGACCGTGGCAGACCATGTCAGAAGCGGGGAACGGGTTCGTCGAGTTCTTTCAGGCGGCGATACAGCGTGCGCTCGCTGATCTTGAGAAACGCCGCCGTTTTACGCCGGTTGCCAGCAAAGCGCGCGAGGGTCGTCTGGATCGTGGCCAGCGAAACGTCGTCGTGGTGGCACTGGTGCTGCATGGTCGCCAGATCCGCCTGATGTAGTTCGGTACGCAGCGTCTGCGCGTGGCGGATTTCGTCGGGCAGATGCTCGGGCTGGATGGTGCCGCCGCGTGCCAGCAGGGCCGCGCGTTCGACGATATTCTTCAACTCGCGCATGTTGCCCGGAAAGGGGTATTCGCGCAGACAGGCCAGCGCGCTGTCGCTGATGGGGATGGTGAGTTTGCCCAACATGCGGCGCGACAGGAAATGCGCGACCAGATGCGGAATGTCGTCGGTGCGATGCCGCAAGGGCGGCAGTTCAACCTGCATCACGTTGATGCGGTAGTACAGGTCGGCCCGAAAATCTCCCGCATCGACCATGGCTTTCAGGTCGCGGTGGGTGGCGCAGATGAAGCGGAAATCGACGCGCCGCTCTTCGGTGCCGCCCAGCCGGCGAAAGCTGCCGGTTTCCAGCACGCGCAGCAGCTTGGCTTGCAGCGAAAGCGGAATTTCACCGATCTCGTCCATGAACAGCGTGCCCTTGTCGGCGAGTTCGACCAGGCCTTTCTTGGCTCCCACGCAGCCGGTGAACGCGCCGGGTTCGTGGCCGAAGAGTTCGTTCACCAGTAGGTCTTCGGTGAAGCTGGTGCTGTCGATGGTGACGAAGGCCGCCTGCGCGCGGGGGGATTTACGGTGCAATAACTGCGCGGCCATTTCCTTGCCGGTGCCGGTCTCACCCCGGATCAGTGCCGGCGAATCGCTTTCGGCCACCAGGCAGAGATTGTCGAGCACGCGCATGAACGAGGGGCAACAGCCGACCATCTTTTCTTCGTCGAACGCCAGCTCCTGCTCCTTGGTGATCGAGCGCATGCCCTCGCCCATGTAGAGCACCCGACCGTAATCGTCGTACACGGGCGAGCCGTGCACGGCGACGTATTCCGGCTTGTGGTCGCGGTCCATGTGCCGGTGGATGACCTGCACCGGCTGGTCGCTGTCGAACACCCGTTTGAGCGGGCATTCCTCGCCGTTGAGCTCGCAGGTTGCCGCAGACTTGTGCGACACCTCGTGGCATTTCATGCCGACGATGTCGGCCGGGGCCAGCCGGGTGTAGGCGTCGGCGTAGTGCTGGTTGCACGCGACAATGTTGAAGTCGCGGTCGATCAGCGCAAAGGGCTCCGGGTGGGCGTCCACCAGGCTTTGCACGAATTTGCTTTTGCCCGGCACGGCGTGCCCCGCTTACAGCTCGCCGTAAGAATGCAACCCGGACAGGAACATGTTCACACCGATGAAGGCAAAGGTGGTGACGAACAGCCCCACCACCGCCCACCACGCCAGCATCGGGCCGCGCAGGCCTTTCACCAGGCGGATGTGCAGCCAGGCCGCGTAGTTCAGCCACACGATCAGCGCCCAGGTTTCCTTCGGATCCCACGACCAGTAGCCGCCCCAGGCTTCGGCCGCCCACATCGCGCCCAGAATGGTGGCAATGGTGAAAAAGGCAAAGCCGATGGCGATGGCCTTGTACATGATGTCGTCGATGACTTCCAGCCTGGGCAGGCGGCTGGTGAGGATGCCGCGCGCCGACAGCAGATAGGCTGCGCCCAGCATGGCGGCAATGGAGAACGCCCCGTACCCCACAAAGTTGGCCGGCACGTGCAGTTTCATCCACCAGGATTTCAGCGCGGGCACCAGCGGCTGGATTTCGTGCGCGCCGCGGTCAAAGGTGTACCAGAGGATGAAACCGACCGCAGCGGAGATGATGAGCAGCACAAAACCGCCGAGCTGGCGAGTCTGGTAACGCGCCTCGTAATACAGATACATCATCGCGGTAATCAGGCAGAACAGCACGAACACTTCGTACAGGTTCGACACCGGAATGTGGCCCACGTCGGGGCCGATGAGATAGGACTCGTACCAGCGCACCATGAGGCCGATGAAGCCCATGGCGACGGCCACCCACACCATGGCGGTGCCGGTGCGGTTGAGGAAGTCCGAGCGTGCCAAGAGGCCCGCCCAGTACGTGACGGTGGCGAACAGGAACAGCGCGCACATCCACATGATGGCGGCCTGGCTGGAGATCAGGTACTTGAGCAGGAAGGCCTGCTCCATGCGTCCCAGATCGCCGTCGTACTGGCCGAGTGCGACCAGACTCAGTGCGCCGACCACGATGAACAGCACCCGGAAGGGTTTCCAGAACCAGCCGAAGACGGCCAGTGCGGGGATCGCGGCGAGCAGGATGGCTTTTTCGTAAATATCCATGAACTCGCCGTAGCGGGACAGGGCAAACAGCAGCCCGCCGGCGACGACGGCGGCGTAGAGCCAGTCGAACCAGGTCAGGCGTTTCCACATCGGGGCGGGTTGGTTGAGGGCAATTTCCATGATGGGACTCTCTCCGTTTGTGCGCTTACTTCGCCAGCGTATCGAGTGCCTGGGCGTGTTGCGCGAACTCTTTGTCAAAATCCAGGGTGTGCTTGGCTGCCGACATGGCCAGCAGGGCGTGACCGGGTTTGAGCCGGATCCAGATGCGCCGTTCGCGCACATAGAACATGAAAAACACACCCAGCGTCAACAGCAGCGAGCCGAAGTAGACCACGTTCTTGCCCGGAGAGCGCGTGAGCTGGAGACCGCTGGCTTTCACTTCGTCGTATTGCATCAGTTGGAAATAGACGGGTGCGCCATACACGAACAGGTCAGACAGACTGTTGAGCGTGTCGCGCACCAGCCACCCCGTCGCGTCGTTGGCTGGCGGGGGCGGCAGCTTGTCCATGCGGTTGGCAATTTGCAAAGCCTCAAAGGCCGACAGTTCCAGAATGCGCAAATAGGTTGCGGCCGCTTTTTCGCGCTCGGCCTTGGGTACGCGCTCTTCGATGAAACCGCTCAAGGCCTGAAAACCGCCGGTGGCAAACAAGGCAAGCACTTGCGTGGCACTGAATTTGAGTTTGTCTTCGATCTCGGTATTCCAGGCGTTTTCCGGCAGTGCCTGGCGCGCGAAACGGGCGGCGATTTCCGGCCGTAAATCCGGATTCAGCAAGGCACCGCGCAGGCGCATGAAACTGTCGATGCTGCCGCTGGCGTCCAGCGGCATCCGCAGGTAACGGAACGATTCGTTCGGCGATTCGCGCACGCCCGACATCAGGTACCAGCGGTCATCCAGCTGCATCGGCAGCATGTAGTTGGAGTATTCGCGCGCCTGTCCCCGCGCATCGCGCAGTTTGTACTGAAAGCTGGGGCCGACATTGCGCAGATGCTTGTTGTCGGAAACCGGGCTGCCGCCAAGCACCGCCATCGCATCGCGCGGAGTGTCGATTTCACCGCCCATGTTTTCAATGTTGAAAGGACGGAAATCGGTGAATTCCAGCGTGTAATCGCCCGCTGCGCTGGTCAGCGTGGTGTCCTGGTGCACAACACCTTCCACCTCGAAGGTGGCGGCTTGCGCGGCAAACAGGTTCCAGCCACGCAGGCTGAGCTTGGTGCCGCCATCAGCAAAGCTGGCCTGGTAGATCGCGATGCCGTCATGGATCAGCGGGTGGTTGACCGCGATGGTTGCCTCGCGGATTTTCTTGCCCGAACGGTCGAATAGCTCCAGATCGGATTCAAAGCTCTTTGGCTGCCCTGTCGAATAGTGCTCGATACGGAACTTTTTCAGCGCAACGGTAAACGGCAGATCCTGTACCAGGTAACCATCGGCTACGTTGAGGAAAGCGACGTCTGCGCTGGAACCTTCGGGAATCTGCACGCTGCCGCGAAACGAGGGATTGTCGGGCGTCAGTCGGGAAATGGCCGGCACCTGGCTCTGCGGGATGTCGCGCGTCTCGATTTTCTTCATGCCCAGCAACTGCTGCGCCTTGAACACCAGATTGCCGTCCATCAGGCCGCCTATGCAGATCAGCACGATGGCAGAGTGCGCCAGGAAATAGCCGAGGCGATTCCACTTGCCGGCTTTGGCGGCGAGCAGCAGGCCGTCCTCGCGCGGCACGCGCTTGACCTGGTAACCCTGGCCCGTGAGGTAGGCCTCGGCCTGATCGGCGAAGATTTCGGGCGTATGCGCGGTGGTGGCCTCATGTTTGTGTTTGAAGGCAGCCAGCGATTGCTCGCTGACCTGTTCGCGAAAACTTTTCATCTCGCGCACAAAATTGGGCGCATTGCGCCAGATGCATACGCTGGTGGAGGCGACCAGAAAGGTCAGAATGACCAGAAACCACCCGGCGTGATACACGTCGTACAAGCCGAGTTTTTCAAAGACCTGGAACCAGTAAGGGCCAAACTGGATGACGTAGTTGTTATAGGGCTCAGCCTGTTTCAGCACCGTCCCCACAATCGAGGCAACCGCCAGAATCGACAGCAGGCTGATGGCGAAGCGCATCGAGCTCAAAAGCTCGAACAGGGATTTCCCGAAGGTGGTGTTGGCTGGTTTCATGTACGGGGGGGAATGAAAAAAGGGTGACTCGCGTCACCCTTTCATCGACTCGGGCGAGGCCCTAAAGTTTAACGACACGGCGTTTATTGCTTTAACGCAGGCCCTGAATGTACGAGGCGACCGCTTTCATGTCGGCATCGGTCATCTTGGCGGCGATGTTGCGCATCATTTTTGCGGCGTCGTTAGCGCGGGCACCCACGCGGAATGCATTTAGCTGCGTATAAATGTAGTCACTGTGTTGTCCGGCCAGACGCGGGAACTGGGTGGGGATGCCCTTGCCCTGCGGGCCGTGGCACGAAGCGCAGGCTGGAACGCCGGCACCCTGCACGCCGCCGCGATAGATTTTCTGGCCGAGGAGGGCAAGTGCCTGATCCTTGGAGGTGGCGGGTTTGGGCTGCTGGGCGCTGAAATAAAGCGCCAGGTTCTTCATGTCCTGATCGGACAGGCTGGCCACCATGCCGGACATGATCGCGTTCTTGCGTGCGCCGGATTTGAACTCGGAGAGTTGCTTGTAGATGTATTCGGCGTTGAGGCCGGCGAGCTTGGGGTTGGCCGCAGCAGCGCTGTTGCCGTCCACGGCGTGGCAGCCCGCGCAGACCTGGTTGACGATGGTCTCCGCAGCCTTGGGGTCGCCCTTGACCATGCTCGGATTGGCGTAAGCGGAAGTGGCAACCAGAGCGGCGGCCAGGGTGACGACGAATTTCATGAAAGCTCCTGAAGCTTGCGAAACGCGGGGATTGCAAAATTTTGGGAAGCAGGTAGTTTAGCGTCAACTAATATGACTGCCAAGCCTGTGCTCAATCGTGCCCAATTCCACACCTCGGTTGCCCGGTTGCGCGATTTGCCTGCCAGCCGCGCCGAAATTGCGTTTGCCGGGCGCTCCAACGCCGGAAAATCGAGTGCAATCAACCTGTTGACGCGTAAAAACCGTTTGGCGTATACATCCAAAACGCCCGGCCGCACCCAGCTCATCAATTTTTTCGAGCTCGATGCCAATGTCTATCTGGTCGATTTGCCGGGCTACGGTTATGCCAAGGTGCCGCCGGAAATCAAGGCGCAGTGGGAAGAACTGCTGTCGCGCTATCTTCAGGAGCGCACCGCGCTGGCTGGCATGGTGTTGATCATGGACGCGCGTCACCCCCTTACACCGCTGGATCAGCGGATGCTCGACTGGTTTCTGCCACGCGGGAAACCGGTGCACATCCTGTTGTCGAAAGCCGACAAACTCTCCGGCAACGAGCGGGCGCAGACGCTGCGCCAGGTAAAGCAGGCCGTGGCAGCGCATCCCTGTGTGAGCGTTCAGTTGTTTTCCAGCCTGTCCCGCCTGGGGGCGGACGAAGCCATTGAACGAATCGAACAGTTATTGACCCCGCCCGGTCCGGCCGAGGTGGCGGCAACACAATAAAAAAGCCCCGACCAAGGGAGGAGTCGGGGCCAAAAATGCCTTAAGGGGATTAAGGCATCCCGCTCAGGGAGGAGAAGCGGGAGACGATGCAAGATCGTCTGCAGCATGGAGCGCGAGACCGAAAAATTAGTTCCGCGCGTTTGAATTTGTTTTTGGAGAAGGCTGTGACCCTGCCGTTTGGCCAGTTTCCCGCCCGCCGGATGCGGCGGATGCGGCGCGATGACTTTTCCCGTCGTCTGATGCGTGAGCACACACTTACGTCAAACGACCTGATTTATCCGGTTTTTGTTCTCGATGGAAGGAATCGTCGTGAAGTTGTGGCCTCGATGCCCGGCGTGGAGCGGCTGTCGCTGGATTTGCTGCTGCCCGTCGCTGAAGAGTGCGCGGCGCTGGGCATCCCGGCCCTGGCCCTGTTTCCGGTCATCGACAGCAGCCTGAAATCCCTGGGTGCCGAAGAAGCGCTCAACCCGGACGGGCTGGTGCCGCGTACCGTGTCCGCGCTCAAGAAACGCTTCCCCGAACTTGGCATCATCACCGACATCGCGCTCGACCCCTACACCAGCCACGGCCAGGACGGCCTCATCGATGCCGGCGGCTACGTGATGAACGACGAAACCGTCGCCGTGCTGGCCAGGCAGGCCGTGGTACACGCGCAGGCCGGCGCTGACGTTGTCGCTCCTTCTGACATGATGGACGGCCGGGTGGCTGCCCTGCGTGGTGCGCTCGAATCCGCCGGACATATCCACACCCGGATTCTGGCCTATGCCGCCAAATACGCCTCCAGCTTTTATGGCCCTTTCCGCGATGCGGTCGGCTCGGCCGCCAATCTGGGGGCAGGCAACAAATACACCTACCAGATGGATCCCGCCAACAGCGACGAAGCGCTCTGGGAAGTGGGCATGGACTTGCAGGAAGGTGCGGACATGGTCATGGTCAAGCCCGGGATGCCTTACCTAGACGTGATCCGCCGCGTGAAGGACGCCTACGGCGCGCCGACTTACGCCTACCAGGTGAGCGGCGAATACGCCATGCTGAAAGCCGCTGCGCAGAATGGCTGGCTCGATGAACGGGCCTGCGTGCTGGAAGCCTTGCTCGCGTTCAAGCGGGCCGGGGCTGACGGGGTGCTGACTTATTTTGCGCGGGACGCAGCGCGGTGGGTCAATGCAGGAAGTGGACATTAAATTTGCGGATGCATTAGCCGCTAAATAGAACATAACGACAGGTATGTCTGATGCCTGCATTTGAACTTGGCGGAGGTGACCATGATGGCACTATTGGATAATTTGATGCACCGCAAGGATCGCGGACACCCTGAAGATTTTGATCGCACGATCATTGATTTGCCCAGCCCGCATCAACTCCGGGATTTATGTCTCACTCACGCAGATGGTGAAGTACAAACTCTGACAGAGCAAAACTTCAAGTTCCGGTTCGCCACCACGCAAGAAGCGTTACATGGCGCGTCTTTACTGGTACAAAAACGCTATGCATGGAGAGGCTATCCTGCACACGAGCTCAAGCGCTACACCAACCGTGTTACTTTGCTCACGCAAGTTGGCGAGCGCATCGTGGGAACGGTGACCATAGGCTATGACTCGGGGGAGGGGCTCTTTGCTGACGAGCTATACCGGGCCGAGATTGATGGGTTACGTGCCGAAGGTCGTCGGGTGGGAGAACTGAACAAGCTCGCCATAGACAGTACCTTGGGCAGCAAACATGTCCTCGGCGGCATTATTCATATTGCCTTTATATATGGGCGTATATATCAATGCACTGATGCGGTCATTGAGGTTGTTCCGCGCCATCGGCAGTTTTACGAACGCATGCTCGGGTTTCAGCAATTGGGCCCCGAAAGGCCCAATCCCAAAGCGGATAACGCCCCCGCCTTGCTGATGCATTTGTCACTTGATCATATGGCAGAAAAAATCAACGAACTGGGTGGAAAGGCAGGAAGCGTCGATGATCCCAGCCTTTACCCCTATTTTTTCTCTCCTTATGAGCAAGACGGCATTATGCGGCGACTGATGGGCGAGTCCGAGTGAGCCGGTTTAACTATCACGAAGCCTTTTCCCGGAATATAGGCTGGGTCACACCTGCCGAGCAAAATGCGTTACGCGGTGCCCGTGTGGCGATCGCAGGCATGGGGGGCGTGGGAGGCGTACATCTGTTGACGCTGTCCCGCCTTGGCATTGGGCATTTCCGCATCGCTGATCTGGATCGCTTTGCGCTGGTCAATTTCAACCGCCAGGCCGGTGCCAGCTTATCGGCACTCGACCAGGAAAAAGTCGATGTCATGGCAAAGATGGCGCTCGACATCAACCCTGAGTTGAAAATCGATATTTTCCGGGAGGGGGTGCAGCCGGATAACTTGGATCGATTCCTGAGCGGCGTGGATGTCTATGTCGATGGCCTGGACTATTTTGTATTCGAGACGCGCCAGCAGGTGTATGACGCCTGCCGGGCGCGAGGGATACCCGTCGTGATTGCCGTGCCGCTCGGTATGGGGGCATCACTCCTGCATTTTTTGCCGCACGGGCCTGATTTTGAAAGTTATTTCCGGCTGCAAGATGGGCCGCGTGAAAGTTGGCCGATTCGTTTCCTGGCGGGCGTAGCGCCCGCGCTTCTGCATCGGCACTATCTGGCGTATCCCGACATTGTCGATTTTGCGGCCCAGCGCGTGCCCTCGACTGGGGCGGCATGCCAGATATGTTCGGGCATGGCAGCCTCCTCCGTCCTTAAAATCTTGCTGGGCCGCGGCCCGGTGAACGGCGTACCCCGATCATTCCAGTTTGATGCCTACACGGGCCGTTTCAGTCATGTCTGGCGTCCCGGCGGGAATCGGAATCCCCTCCAGAAACTCGCAATCGGGTACATCTACCGGCGGCTCAAGCAGGCAGGCAAGGCTTAGTCACCCTGATGCAAGCCATTTGGCAACGTGTGCTTGAGCGGGCGCGATGGGCCCCTTCTGCAGACAACACCCAGCCCTGGCGCTTTGCCCTGCGCGATGACGAGCCAACTCTTCATGTGCATTACCACCCTGGGCATGACATGGGTGTGTTCTGCCTAGACCATTACACAGGGCATCTTGCGCTCGGGGGGCTGTTGGAAACCATCGACCTGGTTGCCGGCACGCTCGGGCATGGCATACATACCCACCTACAAGGAAGCGGCGACTCTCTGGTACTGGAAGTTGAACTCACGCCCCAACAGCGCCTCACCGATGATCTGGCCGAGCAGATCGAAGCCCGAACCACGCAGCGCCGATTACTCTCCACGCGCCCGTTGGCTCTGCCGGACAGGCGCGCACTGGAAGCCGCTTTGCCAGAAGGATACCGGGTCGTCTGGCGTGAATCATCAGAAGATCGGCGGCGTTTGGCAGGGTACTTGTCGGGTATAGGGCGGGCCAGATTGCTTATGCCCGAAACGTACCCCGTCCATCGGGACACCGTCGATTGGCAGGCGCGATTCAGCGAGGACAAGATACCGGTTCATGCCATCAACGCCGACCCCCTCACGCGCCGCATCATGGCCTGGGCCATGCGTTCCCCCCGCCGTGTGGCAAGTCTGAACCGGATGCTGGGGCACTGGTTGCCCCGGTTCGAGATGGACTATCTGCCTGCACGCGCGTGCGCTGCGCATTTCCTGCTGGTCGCCCCTGAGCCAGTTGATACTCTCCATGCACGGCTGGCGCATGGTCGTGCCATGCAGCGCTTCTGGCTGGCGGCAACCCGGCAAGGGCTCCAATTCCAGCCTGAAATGGCAGCTTGTGTATTCGGGCGCTACCTGAGGACAGGTCTTAGTTTTACGTGCAAACGAGATATCGAAAATAGCCTGCGGACTCTAGACCAAGCAGTTTCCGCTTACTGGGGGGAGGGGGCATGGCAGCAGGGCGTATTCATGGGACGCCTTGGCTGGGGGTGCGCGCCAGAAGCGCGATCACTACGCAAACCGCTCGCTAGCCTGATTGCTGTCCCGCAGACCCGGTAGCTCGTCTCGCTACGCGTCGATTTTTTTTACAAGACACTCGTTGCGCCGTCGCTCAGTTGCGCGCCAGAATTTATAAATCGTATAAAAATCATGACGTTGTGTTTTTTTCATCTGGGTTGGTATGGGCTGTGCTTGTAGTTGAGCACAGGGTTTTCCCACAACCAATCCTCAACAGGAGCACACCATGAAAAAAACTGTACTCGCACTGGCACTGATGGCAGGCGTCAGCACCGCTGCCCACGCCGGCATCGATTTCAAATTCAACTACGCATTGGCTAATGCTGCCGAAGGATATGCGCCTGCCGCAGCCCCCTTCAATGCCCCACTGTCGAACACCACCGACGAAATGAAGTTCACCGCAGAATCCCTGCTGGTCTTCAATTCCGGTACGCCGTTTGCTGCGGGTTCTACATTCACCGACTACATCGCTGTTCGCGTTGATCAATTGTTCGCCTTGGGTGGCAACAACCTGGACATCTACAATTCCTCGCTGGATCGCAATCTGACCGCGATCGTAGTGGCCTCGGGTGTTTTTGTCTCGAACCAGAACGCGGTGATTAATGGCCTGTCGATGTTCAACCTGTATTACGATGCAGGTAACACCGGATTGGGCGGTGCCGTGCCCTACACCTACGGGAACTTCGCCAATCTTTCTTCGTTCGTCGACGGCACCCTGGTCGAACAGGGTACGCTGCTGCCGGGTAGCGGTGGTGTTACCGGTGTTACCGTTCCCGATGGTGCTGTGAACCTCAACGTTCAGCTGACCGACGTGCTTGCAGGCGGTGATTTCGAGGTTGATACGAACGGCAGCCCGTTCACCAAACTGGTGGCAGCCCTGACCAACGGCAACAATGCGCTGTGTAGTTCGGAAACCGGTGGCACGCAGACCTGTGCAGGAACTGAAGGTGCGATTGCTACCTTCTTCCAGGGTCTGGGCTTTGCTGGTGCGGTGGGTGGGGCAACTGCCTTCTACACCCGCACTGACGGTTCGATCGAAAAAGCCTTCATTCCCGAACCCGCCTCGCTGGCACTGGTTGGTCTGGGTCTGGTTGGTATGGGCTGGGTTGCTCGCCGTCGCAAAGCAGCCTGACACCTACAGTTTGATCTGTGAAATCGGGGCACTTCGGTGCCCCGATTTTTTTACGTTCTCGTTTTATTCCGATATGAAGTAAAGGGCCCGGGGTGAGGTGGGTGCCAGTCACAAGCGCGTTCTACTTCCCCGGAATGGCGTGTGGCCGGGAGAAATACGGCGATTGGATCACTTGAGGTGTTTCGTCTGACCGGGTGCGTGGTGTGGTTTGGCATGGGGAAGCCGTTGTCAGGCCGCAGATCCCCACGCGCACAAGCCGACGGTGACCTGAAGGATTCCGATGCACTATGGGCTAAAGTCCAGCTGGAATCGTATGCGGCAGTCACCCGATCCAAGGCACCCCCGGGTGCGTAGCGGTCTCACCCAAGCGGTGAACGTGATCGGAACGGAAATCGTCAGGTTTCATGCGGGATTTCCGAGGATGATGAGCGGCCAACTGCGGTTTTTAGGATTATTGAGCTTTCCGTAACTCACGACGCAGGCGGCGCGGGTAGGTCGGCAGTGCGTGGTTGTTGCCACTTCAGTGGCTTACCACCACGGCCTCCCCTTTACGGGGGCCACTTTGCCGACGTGCCTGCGTGCCAGAGAGCCGTCGGGAAGGTATTCCCGACCTACGCGCACTCACGAATAAATGATGCCGGATCAATAACTGACGCCTTCACTATGTTGTCGCTTGATAGGGTGTCATGGATAAAACAGCACAACTAACCTGACTGGCCCGAAACCCCTTGAAAACCTGATGGGCTCCCAGCTTCTGCGAGTCGTCTCAAGGTTATGACTGCCGTCCGCTTCGCGAACATGGCGCGCGGATAAGCATCACGGCAGGGCTGCAAACAGGGGCTGGTGTACTGGGGTAGCTATGCGGGCAGCTCTGGAAGGCGAGTCCACATGCGACAAAGCGGCGTTCTGGGAGGCAGTCGTGCGAACCGCTTGGCTCAGGCAATGCAAAAAACCCTTTTTCGGGTTCAGCATTGCCTGGTCAACGCGCCCCTTTAGGGCCGTGATTCGATCAATTTTTTGAGGCGTTCCGCTTCTCGCTGAGCAACAGGAGATTTTTGCGTGAGCAGCGTTTGTAATTCTTTACGCGCCTCGTTCCGTTGGCCGGCAAGGATGAGCGCTTCTATGTAATGAACGCGATAGCCAAACTCACCCGGAACACGTTCGGCGGCGCTCTTGAGCAGCGGCAGGGCGCGTGCAAAGTCACGTTTGTGTCGGGCCAGAAGCCAGCCATAGGTATCCTGGACATTCGGGTTGTCCGTCGCCACCTCGTAGGCTTGTTGCGCATACTTCAGTGCCCTGTCTGGCTCACGATCTTGCAGTAAGAAGGCCAGGTTGTTCAACGCATCCGTTTGTCTGGGGCTGGTTTTGAGGACGGCTATATAGTCATTGATGGCGGCGTCGAACCTAAGCCGGGCTAGATTCAATTCGGCTCGGGCAAGTCTGACACCCATATCGGTGGGGAAGCGCTCCAGCCAATCATTCAGGAGTGCATCAGCCGTAGCGGTCGTGCCGTTTCGCGAACGTGCTTTGTGCAGTTTGACCAGCGTTTGCCCCGAAGGGGTAATTTGCTGTGCGCGCGCCAGGGGAATGGCTGCCTCGTCCCATGCTTTGAGCGCCAGCAGAATATCGCCTTCCAGTAGATAGGTTTCTGCTTGCCCGGGGAAAATCCCTTGCGCCCGCTGGGCAACTTTTCTGGCTTCAGCGGCTTGGTTCATGCGCATCAGTGTGGTGACCAGATTGTCATAAGCCGGAAAAAAATCAGCGTGGGTCGCGATAAGCTTTTCGAGTTGGGTGCGCGCTTGCGCCGGCCGGGATTCGGCGAGTTCTACCTGGGCAAGCGCCAGCTTCCAGGCTGGATTGGCGGGTTCAAGCCGTGCGGCGCGCTCCAGCGTCGAGCGTGCGTTGATCGGATCGCCCGATGCGAGCTGGGCTGTACCGAGATTGCCGAGTAGAACGCCACTTTCAGGGTGGCTTTGCAAGGCACTGCGCAGTACGTTGATGGCTTTGGCGGGTGCGCCTTGCCTGAGGTGGCGTGTGGCGAGCCGAATGGCAACAGCAGGGGTGTCTGCCGAGGTTGCGGCGGCACGGTCAAGCCAGTTTTCTGCGTCGATCCGCCGGTTTTGTGCGGCGGCAAGGTCGGACAGTGCCAGCAGGGGCTCGATCCGTTTGGGATGCCGCTTCAGTACGCCTTGCCACAGCGATTCGGCGTCTTTGAAGCGTTTTTGCTGTATGTACAAGGCCGCGAGCATGGGGTGCAGTGGGGTGAGATCGGGCAACTTCGCTGCGGCGGATTCGAGTGTTTTGATCGCATCGTCCTTGCGGCCCAGCACCAATTGAGCACGTGCGGCGAGGATGGCAGGGGCTGCGCCCGGGGTGTTTCGCATCAGGGATTGGGCGCGCGTTAGCGCGGCGTCTGCTTTGCCAGATTGCAAGAGGCTGGCAATGACAGCCAGCTCGGCATGGTCGGTTTTGGCACCGTGCTGGCGGGCTTGCTCAATTGCCTGGATGGCTTCGTCTGTTTTTCCCTGATTGGCCAGCGCTTCGCCAAGATCAAGTAAGGCTGTGCTGTTGTCCGGTTGGTGCTGAAGGGCCACGCGCTGGAGTCGCTCAGCCTCGCCCCAGTTACGCTGCACGGCCTCGGTTTTCCCCGCGAGCAAGTAGGTGCCGGTATCCGCAGCGGCTGCGTGTAGCAGAGGCTGGAGCAATTTTCTGGATTCGATAGGTTGGTCAAGTTTTAGAGCTGCCAATGCGCGAAGTTTGCGTGCGGCGACGTGCCCCGGTTGTTGTAACAATACGCGGGCCAGCGTTTGCTGGGCTTGCTCAAGCGCGCCTGTTTCTACCTGTAGCGTGGCCAGCAGCATAAGATAGTCGGGCACATCGCCGCCTTTTTTGATGGCGGTCTGAATGGAAGACAAGGCTTCGGGTTTTTTGCCGTCAAGATAGCTGGCAAATGCATCGAGATAATCGGCATCAGGATGCTTTGGGGTCTGTTTTCTGATGGCCTCGGCTTGTTGGCGTGCCTCTGCACTTTGATTCTGCATCAAGCGCACGATGCCAAGGCGAGTACGTGTGGAAATCGAGGGATTACCTGTTTTAATGGCGCGATCAAGATAGGCGGCTGCCTCATCGAGTTGGCCTTTCTCAAGTTTGCGCTGCGCCAGCAAGCGCAGGGTGGGGTCATCATTGGGAGCCAGTTTGAGCGCTTCTTCCAGCCACTGCTGCGACGCGGCCTGATCGCCTTTTACCCAGGCGCACGCAGCGAGGCCGTGATAGGCAATCAGGTTTTCGCGATCCAGATTGTGAGCCTGCGAATAAAGTTCGCAGCCGGCTTCGATTTTCCCCAAACCATGCAGGGCGTCAGCACGCAAACTATCGATGCGCGCGCGGTTGGCTGCAGAAAACTGTGGCTCGCCGTTGATCTGGTCCAGTACGGGCTGATAAGCCCTCTGCTGAATTAGTGCCTCCCCTAGCAGCGGAACGATGATTTCCTTATTCACCCCCAAGGCTTGCGCCCGTTGTAACTCCTTTTCGGCTGATTCGCCCTGTCCGGTCTTGACATAGGATTCTGCGAGTAGGAGGCGTGCTTGGGCGTTGTCCGGGGACTTGGACACCGCATTCTTGAGCTCGATGATGGCTGTCTTGAGGTCGTTCTGACTCTGGGAGTCTTTTGCACGTTGAATATGCTCTTCCGCACTCAGATTGGCTGTGGAGTCGCACCCGCTGACCAGATTACTGATTGCAAGACTGAGCGCCAAGACGATAGGTGCAAGTTTGAGATTGACAGGATGCATGGTGAGCCTCAACGGGAAGACAGCTTTTGATAAAGGGCTTTGGCTTGTGCTTCAGCGCTGAATGAAACGCGACGGTCGAGCAGGGCCTTCAGCTCTTGCCGTGCGCGAGCTGTGTCTCCCGAAGCATTGAGGGCATAGGCCAAATGCCACTGCACATCGGCGGAATCGGGAGTTTTGGCTTGTGCGCGCTTGAGGAACTCCAGGCCTTTGTTCAAATTGCCCAGTCGGACTTGAGCCCAGCCGTAGGTGTCGAGTACCGAGGGGTTGTCCGGTGCCAGTTTTAAAACCTGATCTGCATAGGCCAGAGCACGTTTATCCTGATTTTCAGCGAGTGCCCAGGTGAGGTTGTTGAGCACCACGAGGTTGCCGGGAACGCGCTTGTTCAGAAGAAGGTATTGATCAATAGCCGGGCTGAATTGCTGGCGTTTGAGCAGGCCTTCTGCCAGCGCTCCTCGTGCACTGGTGTCGTCTGGCTTGCGCGTGAGCCAGGCCTCGATGCGTTTTTCACCTTCTTCGGGTTTGCCCATCGCACCGAAAACTTGCAGTTGCTGAATGAGGATGGCCCCCGACGGGGCCACCTTGAAAGCGCGTTCGTAGGAAGACAGCGATTCATCATGGGCTTTGCGCGCAAAATGAATCTGGGCTTCGAGCAGATGGCCTTCTGCCGCATCGGGTTGCTGTTGCTGTATTGTCCGGGCGATGACTAGGGCATCGTCGTAGCGCCCGCTCTGGATTTCTACTCCGCCTAACATCTGTTGGGCGGCCAGAAGATCGGGGCGAATTTTGAGCGCGGATCGCAAGGTGGTGCGTGCGGCATCAAAATTCTTGGAGACGATTTGGACAGTGGCGAGTTTGACGAGCGGTGTGGTTTGATTGGGTTGGCGCTCGACTAATTTGCGGTAGCTGCCGAGCGCGTTGGTGGTGTCGCCCAGGGCAAGTTGCACAGTTCCCAGCAGGTCGATCGCAGCCCCATTATCGGGCTGCGCGTTATACGCTTCATTGGCGATATTGAGTGCTTTGGACTTGTCCCCCTTGGCCAACAGGAAGCGTGCCAGGGCAATGCGGGGCGTAAGGGCACCAGGGTGAGTTGCTGCGGCTTTTTCTAGCCAGCGCAAATGTGCAGCCCCGTCATTGTTCCTTAGCCCGAGATCGGCTAATGCCATCATGGCATTGAGATTTTTCGGATCCGCCTTGAGAACGGCTTCAAAGCGTTTTTGGGCCTGAATCAGCTGTTTTGTCTGAATGTCGAGTTGGGCCAGATTGGCTGCTGCCGGGAAAAAGGCCGGGTCCAGCTTGAGCGCTTGCGTGAAACTTTCGCGTGCTTTTTGCGAGTCACCTTTGCCCAGGTAGGCGGCACCCCGGTAATTCCAGGCCAAGGGAGTGAGACCGTCTTTTTTCTCCAGACGGGCAATGCTATCCAGTGCTGCGTCGAAAGTCCCTTGCTCTAATTGACTGAGTACCAGGACGGTATCTGCACGACTGCTGTTGGCATCCAACTTGGATGCGGTTTGCAGATCCGACACTGCGCGCGTATCGCCTTGGGCGAGCCGTGTGATTCCAAGCTGGGTACGAATGGCCGCGCTATTGGGGTTGATCTGGGCGGCTTTCTCAAAATGGGTTGACGCCTTGTCATACGCCTTGAGTGCAAGTGCCGTCTCACCTGCGACAATGTGATACGCGCCGTCCTGGCTCTCGCTGGGCACAGTGGCGAGAACACGGGCTGCTTCCGAAGCCTGCCCCTGGTGAAGTTTTGCGGCGGCAAGCATCCGGGTGGCGTAAACGTTCTTGGGGTTGGCTTTGAGTGCCTTGTTGAGATAGGTCTCGGCGGTTTGCATATTGCCCAGCGCATATTCGTTCATGCCTGCCAATAAAACGGCCGGTGGATAGTCCGGGGCAAATTTCAAGACGGTGGCGAGTTGATCGCGCGCGTTTTCAAACTTTTTATCCTGATAATCGACGAATGCTTGGGTGTATCTGGCTTGCAGGTGGTTGGGGGAGGTTTTGAGAACAGTGCTCACTTCGCGGCGGGCATCCGCGAGTTGGTTGGCAGCCAAGGAAATATTGGCGAGCGCAAGCCGGGCAACATGCAACTTAGGGTCGATTTCTAACGCCTTGAGATATGCCGGACGGGCTTCTTCTGGCTTGCCCGTTGCAAAAAGCAGGTCGGCTTTCAATAGCCAGGTGTCGCGATGTTTTGGGCTCTGCGCGAGAGATTCATCAATGATCTTTGTCGCAGCAGGGATGTTCGAATCAATCAGTGACAAGCGCGCCTCTAGCAGGCGCACTTCAGGGTCTTTTGGCGATGTGGCAATGGCTCGTGCCAAGGTTGTGCGGGCGGCTTCTGCGTCGTTTAAACCCAGTTGTGCGTTGGCAATGGCAATCAATAGTGGAATTTCGTCTGCAGTGCCTGCTGCCGGGGCTGGAATTTCATCTATGACACGTTTGAATTCACCTTGGCCGATAAGCGCACGTGCCAGCAGCGGGTTGATTTTGTCCGCAGCCAGGCCAAGCTGACGGGCCAGCCGCAGTTCTTTTTCAGCGCTGGCAAAATCACCCAATGTCAGTTGTAGTTGCCCGAGCTCGAACCGGGCAGAGGGATTCTCGGCGTCGGCCTGTACGGCGCTTTTCAGTTGAATCAGAGCAGATTTCTGGTCGCCCGCCTTGAGATGGTGTTGGGCTTCCTGAACCAGCGTTTCGCTGGATTCCCCGCTGCAACCCGTGAGGTTGAGCGCGAGCACGAGCGTCGCCAGCGAGGCGCGGACAAGGGGGCGGGGTGGGCGCATGATGTTGGGAAACTCCTCTTATCGCTATATATGTCTGGATTGTAATTGAGCACTGTGCGCAATGAATGCGCGGCAGCGTGTCGAAAGCTCGTCAAGATTTACGAAACTTCTCCGCTTATGTGATTCGCCAAGGCTTTCCAGTACAGTTAGAACGATGAACATGCAAAATTTGCGCCCAGGCGGGCTTTCAAACCTACTCGTGCGATGCGTCATCACCACATTTCTGACAATGCCGGTTTTTGCGGTTTGGGCAGATGAGGGGCTCGCGCTCGCTCAGAAAGTGTTTGATCGCCCCAATGGTCGCGACCTAACGACCCTTGGGCGCATGGTGCTAACAGAAAAGGGGCGCGCGCCCCGGATTCGTGAACTGGTTACTTACCGACAGGATCGGGCCGGCGGGGAAACCGCTAATCTGATCCGGTTTCTGGAACCGGAAGACATCGCGGGCACGGGCCTGTTGAGCATCGACAAGGCAGATGCCAGTACCGATCAGTGGCTGTATCTGCCTGCGCTGGATCGTGTCAGGCGGATTTCGGGCGACAGAAAAGGGGGGCGTTTTGTCGGATCGGATCTGTATTTCGAGGATTTGCAGGAGCGCAAACCTTCTCGAGACAACCATCGCTTGCTGGGCAGACAGACCGAGGCTGGCGTGTTGTGTGAAGTTCTCGAGAGCATTTCCATCGACGCCGGGGATTCGGTGTACCGCAAACGGATCAGCTGGATCGACCCCGCTACCTGGATTCCAGTGCGGATTGACTACTACGAAAAAGGTGCTGAGCCGAGCAAGCGCTGGCTGTTGCGCAGCAAAAAACGCAACCAGGGCTATTGGACGTTGACCGACAGCCGGATGATCGACCTGGAAAGCGGCCACGAGACTCGCATGGTTGTTGACGTGGCACTGTATGATCAAAAACTCCCCGCCAAATTGTTTACCCCGCAGACCCTCGCCGACGAGAGCCTGGAAATGGACTATCGCCCATGAAAATCACCGTTCTGGCCTTGGGGTTGCTTGCCCTGACGCCTGCCCTGCTGCATGCCGATTCCCTACAACCTGCGCAGTCGGGAGCCCAGACTGCGCCTGACGACCTTCCCCCTCCCCGTGCCAGTGCACGCAAGTCGCGTCCTCTTCCGGTTGAGCCGCAGAGTGGGGGGATGGTCGAAGCGGGCGCTGATCTGCCCCTGCCCGCGCCGCGTGTTGCGCGTGCAAAAGGATTTACCCCGGGCGTAAAAGCCGGCGTGGACGATTTGCTGATTGAATTTGGGGCCTTGCCCGACGCGCCAGAAGCCGATACCTATTCCACGCTGCGCGGCAGTGCCTATGTGATGTGGCAACCCAGCCGCGATTGGGAATTCCGGTTGGGAGCGCGTGCGGATGCCATGTTGCAAAGTGGCGGGGCAGCCAGGCATCGCGAGTTGCTCGCGGATGTCACCGACACGTATGTGCGTTACCGCAGCGGCGATACCCGCTTTACGCTGGGGGCACAAACCATCGTCTGGGGGCGCGTGGACGAGATCCCGTTGGCTGATCGCGTCAGTCGTGCCGATCTCACCCGTTTTGTGCTCGATGACTTGCCGGATCGGCGGCGTGCGCAGCTTGCCGCGCGCTGGGAGCAGACGCTAGGGGAGTACAAGCTCGATCTGGTCTGGCTGCCGGTGTTTCGTGCGGCCCGCTTGCCGGACGTGGAAAGCATATGGAGCCCGGTCAACCGAACTACGGGGAAGATTATTGGCATTACGCCAACACCAGTCCTCTCCGGCTTTATCTCGGGTGCGCGTGTCGATGAGGATGAACACGGTAGTGGTGGCGGGGCTTTACGCTTGACCCGCACCGGTGAACCATTCGATTTGGGTGTGACCCTTGCGCGCACCCGGCAATCCCTGCCTTACTACCAGGCCGACCTGCTGGCCTCTCGGCTGAGCGCTGTACATCCCTACAATAACTTTGTGGGTGCGGATGTGGAAGCCGTGCGTGGCGGCTTCACCTGGCGCATGGAAATTGCCTACACTGACGGCGTGCCTTACACGCAGCCTGATTTTTCGATGGACACCACAAGTGCCATCGACTGGGTCGGGGCAGTCGAATTCTTTCCGGGAGGCGGCGATACCCGGGTCAATTTGCAACTGCTTGCCCACACCTTTCAAACAGATCGCGGTTCGCTCGAACTCAACGAGTATTACGGGGCCAATGGAGAAATCGAAACCCGTTTTGCCAATGGGCGCTGGAAGGCCGGCGTGCGATTTTCGGCCGGGCTGAACGTTGAAGATATCTATATCAGCCCCCGATTGGCTTACGTGGGGTGGGAGCCGCACGAACTCTATGTGGCGGCCCATTATTTTGACGGCGAGGCGCGGACCCTGGGCGGATTTCACGAAGACCACTCGCTGATCACGCTGGGACTGCGTACCCGGTTCTGAAATTGCATTTGCCATGTTGAACGCTTGGATAGAGGGGCGGCGGATGTTGCCGCCCTGGCTCGCATTGGTGCTGTTGTTGGGCATACAGCTGGCTTCGCTGCCGTTTCTGTTCAAGATTCATTTCAACAATGCGGCGGATATCTATTCGCCCGCCGATGCACCGATCATCCAGCTGCGTGAGTCTCTGTTCCAGGAATTCCCGGGGGACGAGGCGCTGATTGCGCTGTTCGAGGGTGACGAGGTGTATTCCCCCAGCTTCCTGGCGGCGCTTCACCGGGTAGCCGAAACGATCGAGCGCCACCCGGCGGTTGATCGCGTATTGACCCTGACCACGGTTGAGCATGTCGAGGCAACGGACGATGGCTTTGGGGTTTCGCCGCTGATCGACCCGGACGCGCTGGATTCGCGCACACCCGCCGAATGGCGGGCACGCGTGTTGGGCGATGCCTTTGCACCCGGGCTGCTGGCATCGAGTGACGGGCGTGCGGTCGCTCTGGTTGTCAGGCCAAAAATCCTCAAGGAAAGCCTTGCGCGACGCGATGTCCAGCTGTCCCTCGAACAAGCGATTACGGATCAAGCTCTACAAAAAAACCAGCGGGCGATGGCAGGAACTGTTGCGCAAACGGTCGAAGAGCTCCGCTCGCTGTGGCGAGACAGCGCTATTTTCATTCCCCTGACCGTGGTCATCGGTCTGGCTTTGCTCGCGTGGGTGGTGGGACGTATTCGCCCGGTGGTGATCGGCGGGCTGGCGATGGGGGCGGTGGTGTCGGCCAGCGTGGCCGGACTCGTGATTGCCGGCCAGCCCTACACGCCGATCACCGCCATGATCCCCACTTTGATGGCGGCTTACACCACCGCCACGCTGCTCCATTTTTACGCAGCCATACAGCGCGCGCGCGTGGCCCAGCTTCCGCGCCCCCTGCGGATTCGACGTGCGCTGGCAGAAACATTCAAGCCAGGCATGTTCAATGTGCTCACAACGGGTGCGGGCCTGTTGAGCTTGCTGTGGGTGGACATTCCCCCCGTGCAGTCATTTGGCTTATCCGGTGCCATTGGCACACTGGTGGTATTTCTGGTGGTGTTTTTGCTGGTGCCGCCCATTCTCTTGAAATGGGACACCCCGCGCTGGCCACGTCGGCGCTCGGGGCTGGCGCACGCACGATACATTGCAGCAGCCGTTGCAGTTTTCAGCTTGCGTCATGCCAAATGGGTGCTGGGTGGCACGGTGGCTTTGATCCTGCTGACGATCCCGCTGGTGACGCAGGTTAAAGTTGAAACCAATCTGATCGAATTTTTTTCACCTGCACACAGCATCAGTGTGAGCACTGACGAGATCGAGAAAAAATTGTCAGGTGTGACCAGTCTGGAAATTGTGATGACCGGCGCTGAACGTGACAGCCTCAAAGATCCAGCGCGACTTGCTCAGATTCGCGCCTTGCAGAGCTGGGTCGAACAGCAACCCGAAATCGATCGAGCCATTTCCCTGGTAGATATGCTGGAAGAAATGAACCGGGCGTTTCACGGTGGGCCGATGGGAGAAGGTGCCCTGCCGTCGACTCGAAAATTGGTCGAGCAACTTGTGCTGATTTACGACGGTACCGACATGTACGAACTGGTCAACCGGGACTTCCAGCGTGCCCGCATGACGCTGAGCCTGAACGTGCATGGCGCAAACGAAATTGGTCAGGTGATCGAGCGCATCCGGGCCCGGGTCGGTCAGCAGGGCATCGACGGCGTCAATGTAGAGGTGGCGGGCTTCGGCCGCTTGTTCTCCGATCAGGAAGACCGGATTGTTGACGGGCAAATCAAAAGTTTTGCCTCTGCGTTTTTACAGATACTGATTCTGCTGGCGATCTTGTTTCGCTCACTTCGTGGGGCCTTTATTTGCCTCATCCCCAACCTTGCGCCGCTGTTTTTTATCTTTGTCATCATGGGGGCTTTCGATATCTGGCTCGATATGGCAACGGTGTTGATTGCCGGCGTGATTCTGGGAATCACGGTCGATGACACCATCCATCTGTATCACGGCTATCTGGATCGTTTGAAGCGGGGTGTCAGCCCAACATTTGCCATTATTCGCAGCGTAGAAAGCTCCGGCCGTGCGGTCATTGCCATCTCGGTGGTGCTGATTGCGCAATTCAGCCTGCTGGGGCTGTCGGATTTTCGACCGACTGCCCACTTTGGCATGTTGTGTGCCGTGGGTCTGTTTGCAGGGCAAATTTTCGAGCTATTGCTGATGCCGGCGTTACTCAGCTGGCGGCACGGCCTTACTTCAGCCCGATCTTCGCCATCAGATCATACAAAGTCGGCCGGGTAACGCCGAGTAGTTCGGCCGCCTGTGCGATGCTGCCGTCGGTGTGGGCAAGTGCGCGACTGATGGCAAGGCGTTCGGCGTTTTCTCGTGCATGGCGCAGATTGAAGGGTTGGGCTTCCACGTCGGTTATGTCCAGGCCCAGGTCGGCTGCGGTGATCTGGGTGCCGTCGGCCATGATGGCCGAACGCTTGATGAGGTTTTCCATTTCGCGCACGTTGCCGGGCCAGGCGTGCGATTCCAGCGCGGCAAGCGCGTCGGCGGTGAAGCCCTTGATGCTGCGACCGAGCTCACGCGCGTAGCGCTTCAGAAGAGCTTGCGCAAGCAGCACGGCGTCGCCGGGCCGTTCACGCAGCGGCGGAATCTTCACGGTGATTTCAGACAGGCGGTAGTACAGGTCTTCGCGGAAACTGCCTTCGCGGATCATGCTCGCCAGATCGCGGTGGGTGGCGCAGACGACGCGTACGTCGACGGGAATTTCACCGCGTCCGCCCAGCCGTTCGATGACGCGTTCCTGCAGAAAGCGCAGCAGCTTGGCCTGGAGCGGCATCGGCAGGTCGCCGATTTCGTCGAGGAACAGCGTGCCGTCGTTGGCGTATTCGATACGGCCGATGGTTTGCTTGGCTGCGCCGGTGAACGCGCCTTTTTCGTAGCCGAAGAGTTCGGATTCGAGCAGGGTGTCGGGAATCGCTGCGCAGTTGATGGCGACAAATTTTTTGTTGGCGCGTGGCGATAGCTCGTGAACGCCGCGCGCGAGCACTTCCTTGCCGGTGCCCGATTCGCCGAGCAGCAGCACGGTGGCGTTGGCCGGCGCGACTTTTTCCACGGTGCGGCATACCTTGAGCATGCTGTCGCTGGCGGTGATGAGCCCGGCCAGTGGCGAGCCGCCCTGTTTGGCGATGAGCTGGCGGTTTTCGATTTCCAGCGCGTGAACGTGCAGTGCGCGCGCGATCATCAGTGCAAGTACGTCGGGGTCGAAAGGTTTCTGGAAGAAATCGTAGGCACCCAGACGAATCGCCTGTACGGCGTTGGCTCGGTCGAGATTGCCGGTGACGACGATGACCTTGGTGGCGGGTGCAAGCGAGAGGATCTGTTGCAGCGCGGCAAGCCCTTCGGTGGCACCGTCCACGTCGGGCGGTAGTCCCAAGTCAAGCAGCACAACCGGGGGCTCGTGCCGGCGCAGCTGGGCGATGGCGCTGTCGCGGTCGGCGGCAACCACGAGTTCATAATCCGCCAGACTCCATTTGAGCTGCTTCTGTAGACCCGGGTCGTCTTCAACGAGCAGGATTTTTTGTTTGGTGTCGCTCATGCACTGTGTCCTCGTTGCGCATTATCGTCCAGCGGCAGGCTGAGCTGGAATCGTGTGCCCTGCCCGGGCTGGCTGTTGACCTCGATGCTGCCGCCCAGTGCGCGCAGGGTTTCGCGGCATTCGTACGCGCCGATGCCCATCCCGGCACCCTTGGTGGAATCAAACGGGGCAAACAGGCGTGTCCGGATGAATTCGTCGTCCATGCCGCTGCCGGTGTCGGTGATGTCGATGATGGCCTCTCCGTTTTCTGCCCGCGCGCTGATCGATACGCTGCCGTCGGGGGGCGTGGCTTCCAGGGCATTTTGTACGAGATGGCCGATGGCGCGCGTCAGCCGTTCGCGTTCCGCACGCACCCGCAGATCGGGCGGCGGAAGGGTCAGCTCGGGGCGCAGCTTGAAGGCGTGCTTGCTGGCCACCGCGTCGCGGAGAATCTCGGCGAGCCCAACGGATTCCTGCGATTCACTGCCGGTGCGCCGCAGCTGGGTGAGCACCTTGTTCATGCGGGTAACGGCGTTTTCCACCGTCTCCAGCATGTCGGCCTGGAACGCCGGGTTGTGCTTGTGCTTTTCGGCATTGGCGAGCAGCAGGGAAAGCTGGGCAATCAGGTTCTTGAGGTCGTGGATGACGAAGGTCGTGGTGCGGTTGAACGATTCGAACTGGCGCGCCACGATCAGCTGGTTGGAGGCGCGCATCTGGGAGAGATGTGCAGCGGCCTGACGGGCGGCCACCTTGAGTAGATCGCTGACTTCCCAGTTGAAGGTGACTTTGGCGAGCGAATGCTTCAGCACCACGAATCCGAGCAGTTCGTCATGCAGCATCAGCGGCACGATCAGCCAGGCGTCTTGTGCCTGGCGGATCCAGTCCGGCGCAGCCAGGTTGCCGTACAGGTCACGCCGGGTCTGCATTTCATCCAGATCCACGACCCATTGCTTTTCGGCCAGCCATTTCAGGAAGGGCGAGTCGGCCGCTTCGGTGCCCTGAATGTCGGCCCAGTTCCAGTGGCTGGCACGCTGATAGACGGCATGGCCCTCGCGCATCCAGAGGGCACCGCTCGGGCTTTCGAGCAGGCGGGCGAGTGCCTCGACCGCGCGTTCGCACAGCTGTTCACCAGCTTGGCCTTCGGTGAGGGTGCGGGTGAATTTCAGCCATTCCTCGCGGTAGTCGTAGCGGTAGTTGAAAAAATGCTTCGACATGAAAACCCGCAGACGGGCGCGCAGCGTGCCGGACACCATCAGCAGGATCAACAGCAGCGCAGCGGCGAAAATGAAAATCGTGCGAACCACATCGCCCCACTCGCCGCCAAAGAGCTTGAGGTAGTAGCCGGCCCCTGCCATCAGCAATAGATAGACCCCCGCCCCCAGCAGACTGGCGGTGTGGAAGGCCATGCTGCGCGACAGATTGACCGGGGCGGCCCAGTCGGGATTGCGTGCGGCGGAGACCGCGATCAGCGGTGCAACCAGTGCCAGCGCGTAGCCGCGTGCCGCCCACACATGCGCGTCCAGCGCCTGGAACAGCGCGGCGTGGGCGTAGAGATAAAAGTCGTAGAGGAAAAGTGCGCCCAGCCCCAGACACAGGAATTTGATGGCCCAGCGGTCTTCCTGGCGGCTGCCGCGATATACCTGTTCGACCAGCACCAGCCCCATCACGGTGAGCACGACAAAGCCCTGCCTGATGGCCCATTCCAGCGCTTCGAGCAGATCGGGGGCCAGCAGACCGGCCAGCACGATGCCGCCCGCGAGCAGGGTGGCAAGTCCCCGCAATATGCGCAACGGGACTGGCAGTTTCACCCCGGCAGGCAGCCGCAATTGCAGGATATGGAAGAGCAGGGCGAGCCACGCACCGTTACGCGCAGCTTCCAATGCAATGGCGGTGCCGGCACTCAGCCCGAGCAGGCCGCCCACAACCAGCGAGGCACTCCACAGCGCGGTGAGCGCCGCCGCTGCCGCCAGCAGGCGGCCGTGGGGACGGGCGCGCCAGCTGGCGACGATGAGCCCCGCCAGCGCCAGAAAGGCAAACGCGGCCAGCGTGTAGCCGCCGGTGGCGAGCAGAAGCAGGGTGTCAGCCATGGCCGGCGGTCTTCAGGTTCAACGCACGCCTTTGCCCCACAGCACGACCTGGGCCGTCTGGAACAGGATCATCAGATCCAGAAAGAGGCTGTGGTTCTTCACGTAATAGAGGTCGTATTGCAGTTTGTGCATGGCGTCTTCGTCGGTTGCGCCATAAGGGTAGCGTACCTGGGCCCAGCCGGTGATGCCCGGCTTGACGGTGTGGCGAACACCGTAATACGGGATTTTCTGCGTCAGGTCTTGCACGAAATACGGGCGCTCGGGGCGTGGCCCGACGAAGCTCATCTCGCCAAAGAATACGTTGAAGATCTGCGGCAGTTCGTCGATGCGGGTGCGCCGGATGAAGCGGCCGACCAGCGTGACGCGGCTGTCGTTCTGGCCGGCCCAGCGGGGTTTGCCGTCTTTTTCGGCGTCCACGCACATGCTGCGGAACTTGAAAATGGTGAAACTGCGCCCGCCCTGCCCCACGCGCTCCTGGCGGTAGAGCATGGGGCCGGGGCTCTCCAGCTTGATCAGCAATGCGGCCAGCGCCATGATCGGCAGCGTGAAAAACAGCAGGGTGGCGCTGACCAGCAGGTCGAACAGGCGCTTGACCGTGTCGCGCAACATGCCTTGCGTGAACCCTTCGGCCAGAATCATCCAGCTGGCGTTCATCGAATCGAGCTGCAGATGGCCGTTTTCTCGCTCGAAAAAACTCGACAGTTCTAGGATGTTGATGCCGCGCAGCTTGCATTCGAGCAGGGCCTGTACCGGCATGCCGCCGCCCCGCCGGTCACGTACGGCGAGGATGATTTCGCCGACTTGCAGGCGACTGGCCAGGTCGGTCAGCGATTCCTGGGTGTCGAGAATCCGGGCATGGTCGACGAAATGATGACTGCCGCCCATGGGCAGGTAACCCACGATCTGGGTATTGCTGGTATGGCCGCGCTTGGCAATCAGCGCTTCGATGTGCGCGGCTCGGCTACCGGTGCCGATGACGAGCGCGCGGGTTTTGAGCGCGCCGGCGCGTGCCCAGCGGATGAACAGCGCCCGGGAAAGCAGGATGCCGAGCAGGGCCAGACCAAACGTCAGCAGGAAGGCACCACGCCCAACCAGCAAAACGGGGAAAAAATAGAACAGCAGGCTCATGGCCACCAGTCCCAGCCCGAAGCTGAGCCCGAGCCGGTGCAAAAGGGCGCGAACACCCCGTTGCGATTCCAGGTCATACAGGCCGCTGGCGGTCATCAGACCCATCATCACCAGGGTAAACGTGAGGGCTTTCGGCAGCAGGGGGTGCAGTTCGCTGGGCAGCCCGCCGCTGTCGATGAAACGGGCGCTCACCCCAAGATACATTGCGCTGCCCAGGATCAATGCTTCGAGCATGACCAGCAGGAGCAGGTTGAGCGGAACGTAATGGCGGAAAAAGCGGATCACGGCAGTGGGGTCGGAACGTCGGGTCGCAGCAGGGTGCAGGGGGTTCAGCATCTTCCATGCCAAACCCGGCATGGGTAGGGTCAGGTCAACGCGCGCACCTGTGGCAGTCGTGCGCGGCGCGGGCTGCCGTCGGCCTGCAGGCGCTTCATGCCGCGCAATTCGGTGGCAGGGTAGACCACCAGATCGACTGATGCACGGGGATCGTCGATCACAAAGCGCGGGTAGCTGTGGGCGCCTGTTTCGGGCGGGCGGTATTCACCCACCTGATAGGGCGTGCCCAGGCGCATCAGCATGAATTCCACGTCTTTCTGGTTGTCGGTGAAGAGTTGCAGGTTGATGTCGGCATGGGGGCTGGCAGTGCCGTTCAGCACGGAGCCGGTAAGGTGCGGATCAAATGCGGCGAGCTGCTCCATGTATTCAATGGCGGTCTGACGAAGTGTCGTCAAGCGTTCGCGGGTTTCATCTGCAAGGTAAAGCGCCTGGTAGGCCCGCAAGGCTTCTTCGATCTGTTGGTTATCCGGCAGGCTGCCGCTGTCGGGCGCGCCCAGTTGGCGCGCGGCCTTGCGCTTGGCGCTGCCGTAGTCAAGGCTGCCATCCTCGGCCAGCAGTCGGGCCGCCGCATGGGCAATGCGGCGGCGCATGTCTTGATTTTTCATATCGGCGTGCCGGGCGCGGTCTCGGCGGGCGCAGGTTCTTCTGCCCCCCCGCTTGTAGCCGCTGCCTCGGGAGGCGGAAATTCCTGGTAGAAATGTTCGATCATGCCGGTGGGCCCGGCACCGAGCAGGTCGCCGAGCAGGTCGCCGATCACGCTGTCGGATTCCGTGATCCGTCTGCCGGTGGCAGGGTCGATACGAAGACTGACGATGCCGCTAGGCATGGGCCAGCTTTTTTGCGGCGCGCCTTGCAAGCTGCGGCCCATAAACTGCATCCAGATGGGCAGGGCGGTTTGTGCGCCGGTTTCCCCCCGGCCCAGTGAACGCGGCTGGTCGTAGCCCATCCAGGCGACTGCGACCAGGTCGGGGGTGAATCCGGCGAACCAGGTGTCGCGGGCGTCATTGGTGGTGCCGGTTTTTCCCGCAATATCGCTGCGCCCCAACTGCCCTGCCCGTGCGGCGGTTCCGTAGCGCGTCACGTCCTGCATCATGCTCGTCATCAGCCAGGCGTTGCGCGGGTCGATTACCCGTGGGGCGTTTCCCCCCACGACCTGCGGCGCAGCCTGCATCAGCACGCGGCCTTCCTTGTCGGTGACTTTTTCGATCAGGTAGGGCTTGACGCCAAACCCGCCGTTGGCAAACACCCCATAGGCCGACGCGAGTTGCAGGGGGGTGACGCTGCCAGCCCCGAGTGCCATGGTGAGATAGGGCGGATGGCGCGCCGGGTCGAACCCGAAGCGGCGAATGTAATCGCGCGCATAGTAAGGCCCCACGCCCTGGAGGATGCGAACCGATACCAGGTTCAGCGACTTGGTCAGCGCACTGCGCAGGCGCACGGGGCCACTCGTGCTGCCGTCGTAATTCTTGGGCTCCCACGCGGTGCCGCCGGCTTCTTCTGCGGCCAGGGTGATCGGCGCATTGTCGATCATCGTCGCCGGGGTGTAGCCCTTTTCCAGCGCCGCCGAGTACACAAAAGGCTTGAAGCTGGAACCCGGCTGGCGCCAGGCCTGGGTCACGTGGTTGAACTTGTTGCGGTTGAAATCGAAACCACCGACCAGCGCCGTGATTGCACCATTTTTCGGGTTCACGGCGACCAGGGCGGCTTCCACCTCGGGCAGTTGCGCCAGTCGCCAGGCTCGGGCGCTGGTGGCCTGAACACGCACCAGCGCGCCGGGTAGCAACTGACGCCCTTTTTTGCCGGCCACCCAGTTGGCGACCCATTTGACTGAATTTCCGGTGATCTCGACGACCGTGCCGTCCTGGATCTGGGCGCGGATCAATTTGGGTGTCGCCGAGATCACCACGGCAGGTTGCATGTCGCTCACCGGGGCAAGGTCGGCCAGCGCGTCGGCAATGGCCGTGTCGCGTGCGGCCTTGTCGGCAGGCAGGGCAAGCTGCTTTTCGGGGCCACGGTAACCGTGCCGCAGGTCGTAATCCGCCACGCCCTGCCAGACAGCCCGGTTGGCGGCCGATTGTTGCGCCCGCAGCAGCGTGGTGACCGCCTTGTAGCCCGAGCTGTAGATCGTTTCACCATATTTTTCGAACAGGGTCTGTCGCACCATCTCGGCGGCAAAGTCGGCGACCACATCCGTTTGCTGACGGGCCTGGTGTATCACCAGTTTTTGTGTACGGGCGGCTTCCCAGGTGGGTTTGTCGATGAACTTGAGCGTCAGCATGCGCTTCAGTACGTATTCCTGGCGCGCCTTGGCGCGGGGAAAATTCACCACCGGGTTGTAGCGCGAAGGGGCTTTGGGCAGGCCTGCAAGCATGGCGAATTCGGCCAGGTTCAGCGCTTGCATCGGCTTGCCGAAGTAAGTGCGTGCTGCGGCTTCAAAGCCGTATGCGCGCTGTCCCAGGTAAATCTGGTTGATGTAGAGCTCAAGAATCTTGTCCTTCGACAAGTTGTGCTCGATCTTCATTGCCAGCATGGCCTCGGACAATTTTCGAGTGAGCGTTTTTTCGTTGGACAGGAAGAAATTGCGCGCGACCTGCATGGTGATGGTCGACGCACCCTCTTTGGCACCGCCCGACAGCAGGTTGGCGCTGGCTGCACGCAATATGCCCAGCGTATCGACACCGCCGTGGGTATAGAAGCGCTCGTCCTCGGCCGCGATGATGGCTTGCTTCATGTAGGCCGGCACTTTGTCGATGGCAATGAAGGCGCGGCGCTCCTCGCCGAATTCACCGATCAGCGCACCGTCCTGCGTGTAAACCCGGAGAGGGAGTTTGGGTTTGTAGTCGGTGAGTGCTTCGAGTGGCGGCAGGTTGGGATAGATCAGTGCCGCCGCCAGGCCGGCCAGCGCGGTGCCCACCACGCCCAGGCTGACAACGAGTGCCAGCAGGTAATGCCACCATTTGGAAAACATCCGCTTCCTTCAAAATCATGCCTAAAGATTCCGACGATTATAGGCGTTAGTGGTGTTGGAAATTGGACACAGTTGTGTAAGCCCCGGAAACCCGCAAGGAAATAACTGTTAAAAACCGTGTGTTGTTGCTAGCATCTAAAAACCACAATAAGAAAAAGCGCCAACCCACAGAAGAGTAAAGGAAAACTCTTGCACCTGAATATCAATCTGGACTGGTTGTCCGCCAAGACCTTACCGATCATCGGGTTGGATATCAGTACGACTGCGGTCAAGCTGGTGGAATTGTCCGACGCCGGCAAGGGCAGGCTCAGAGTCGAGCGTTACGTCATAGAGTCACTGCCTAAAGACGCCGTGGCCGATGGCAATATTGCCAACCTCGACCAGGTGGCCGAAACGCTCAGAACGGCATGGAAAAGTCTCGGCACACGTGTGAAAAACGTGGCGCTGGCGCTGCCTTCTTCGGCCGTGATCACCAAAAAGATCCTCGCTCCGGCCAGCCTCAAGGGGGTTGACCTGGAAAACCAGGTGGAAACCGAGGCCAACCAGGTAATCCCGTTTTCGCTGGACGAAGTCAATCTCGATTTTCAGGTGCTGGGTCCCTCGCCCGGCAGCCCGGATGATGTGCAAATCCTGCTTGCCGCCGCGCGCAAGGAAAAGGTCGAAGACCGCGTGGCGGCGGTTGAAGCCGCCGGCCTCAAGGCGTTGATCATGGATGTCGAGTCTTACGCCACGCAGACCGCCTACGAACAGATTGCCCATCTGTTACCCGGCAGCGGGGCCGGGCAGACCGTTGCGATCATCGATGTCGGTGCGCAGAACATGCACATCAATATCCTGCATGACAACGAATCGGTCTATCTGCGTGAGCACGGATTCGGCGGCAATCAGCTCAACAATGAAATTTCGCGTCGCTACGGCATGAGTGGCGAGGAAGCGGAAAACGCAAAACGCAAAGGCACGCTGCCGGAAAGCTACGACATGGAAGTGTTGCAGCCCTACAGCGAAACCCTGGCCATGGAAATCGGGCGTGCATTGCAGCTCTTCACCACTTCGACGCAGTACCGCAAAGTCGACCAGATATTGCTGGCTGGCGGCGGGGCCATGATTCCGGGTATCGACGAAGTGGTCGCCCAGCGCACCGGTACCCCGACACTGGTCGTCAATCCCTTTGCCAACATGGCAGTCGGGCCGAAGATTCGCCCGCAGACACTCACTGCGGATGCGCCCTCGCTTTTTGTCGCCTGCGGGCTTGCCATGCGGAGGTTCGACCCCCAATGATCCGCATTAACCTTCTCCCCCATCGCGAACTGGCGCGTGCCGCACGGCGGCGTCAGTTCGGCGTCCTGCTCGGGGTGGCACTGGCCGCTGCCGTGGTAACCGTGGTGCTGGGGCATACCCTGATTGCCACCCGTCAATCCAGCCAGGAAGCCCGCAATACCTTTCTTGAACAGGAAATTGCCAAGCTGGATGCCCAGATAGGCGAAATCAAGAAAATCAAGGAACAGACCCAGGCTTTGCTGGCGCGCAAGCAGGTGGTTGAAACCCTGCAATCGAACCGGACCGAGGTCGTGCACCTGTTCGATCAAATGATACGGCTGCTCCCCGACGGCCTGTATCTCAAGTCGTTCAAGCAGGCAGGTGACGTCATCACGATCAGTGGGTACACCCAGTCCAGCGCACGCGTATCTTCGCTGATGCGCAATCTGGACGATTCGCCCTGGTTTGAGTCCGCCTCGCTGGTGGAAATCAAAGCAGCCACTGTCAACAATCTGCGGGCCAACGAATTTGTATTAACCGTAAAAATGACGCGCCAGCAGCCGGAAAACACCGACGGCAAGGGAGCTCAGCCATGACGCTCGACGAACTCAATAAACTGGATCTGAAGACCGCAGCCGATTGGCCCATGCCGACCAAACTGGTCGCGCTGGCGCTGCTGTTTGTGCTGATTGTGGCCGCCGGTTGGTGGTTCGACTGGCGCGGGGGCATGGAAACCCTGGCGCAAACGCAGCAGAAGGAAGCCGACCTGCGCCAGACCTTTACCATCAAAAAAGGTCAGGCGATCAACCTGGATGCCTACAAAAAGCAGCTGGACGATATCGAGCAGGCTTTTGGTGCGCTCTTGAAGCAGTTGCCCAACAAACAGGGTATGGACGCCTTGATCACGGACGTGAACCAGGCGGGCCTGGGGCGAGGGTTGCAGTTCGACCTGTTCAAGCCGGGAGCCGAGGTGATCTCGGAGTTCTACGCAGAGACGCCAATCGAAGTGAAGGTATCCGGGGGCTATCACGATATTGCGTCATTTGTGAGTGACGTCTCAAAGCTCTCGCGGATTGTGACGCTGCATGAAATTGCGCTGGTGCCTGCCAAGGAGGGAACCCTCAACATGGATGCCATCGTCAAGACCTATCGTTATCTCGATGATGAAGAGCTGATTGCAAACAAACAGGGCGGCAAGGAGCAGAAGAAATGAGAACCGCCTTTCTGCTGATGGCTGCCCCCCTCCTGCTTGCTGGCTGCGGCAATGGAGATCTGGATGATCTCCAACGTTTTGTCGATGAGACCGGCAAAGAGATGCAGGGCAAAATCGAGCCGCTACCCGAGGTCAAGCTGTACGAACCTTTTTCCTATGCCGCTTTCGATTTGCCCGACCCTTTCAAACCCAGAAAGCTCTCCCTGGGTGGGGGCGGTGGACTGCAACCCGATCTGTCGCGGCCCAAAGAACCCCTGGAAGCCTTCTCTCTGGAGACACTCAAGATGGTAGGGGTGCTGGCCAAGAAGGGGGTTATGCATGCAGTGATCAAAACGCCCGACAACGCGATTTACCACGTCCGCAAAGGCAATTACGTTGGCCAGAACTTTGGGCTGATCACCCAGATCGGCGACAGCGAAGTCACGCTGCGCGAGATTGTCCAGGATAGCGCGGGTGACTGGTCTGAACGCACCAGCACCCTGATTTTGCAAGAATGACCCGACGCACAGAATTCAACGAGGCTGACATGAACGCACTGCCTAAAATTGCCCTGCAAGCTATTCGTCCCCTGACCGGGCTTGTCCTGCTGTCTGGCTTGCTGTTACCGCTGGGTCTCCGGGCCGCTGACGCGCCGCCGACCGCCAACGCCGTGCAGAGTGTCGATACCGTGACGCTCCCGGGTGGCAAAGTGGTCGTTCGCGTCAACCTCAAAAATCCCTTGCAGGCCACGCCGGCCGGGTTCACCGTCGGTAATCCGCCGCGCATCGCACTCGATCTGCCGGATACCGGCAACGCGGCCGGAAAGAACACGTTTGATGCGAATCAGGGTGCGTTGACCAGCGTCAACGTGGTGCAGGCCGGCACCCGCACCCGCCTGGTGCTGAATCTCAACAAATCCGTGGAGTACGAAGCCAAGATCGAAGGCAAAGCGCTGCTGGTCGCCTTGGGAGACGTCGGCTCCGGCGTCGCACCGGTCAACGTGGCACCCCGATTCGCCGAAGCCGCGCCGGGTAACGCCAGCCACAGCATTCGTGACGTCGATTTCCGTCGTGGTGCCGTCGGCGAAGCCCGCATCGTGACCACCCTGTCCGACGCACAAACCGGCATCAACATCCGCCAGCAGGCGGGGGGCGTCGTCATCGATTTCATCGGAACGGATCTGCCCAAAGCCTTGCAGCGCAGGCTCGATGTGGCCGATTTCGGCACACCGGTGCAAACCGTCGAAACCTACGCGCTGGGTGATAACACCCGCATGGTCATCACCCCCAAAGGGCCTTGGGAATACTCGGCTTACCAGACCGATAAAAACTTCATCGTCGAAGTCAAACCTTCCAGCGACGGTCAGAAGAAAACGGCGGACGGCAAAGTCAAATACGCCGGCGAAAAACTCTCGCTCAATTTCCAGAACGTCGAAGTGCGCTCCGTCCTCCAGGTGATCGCCGATTTCACCGGCCTCAACATCGTCGCCAGCGATACCGTTACCGGCAACCTCACCCTGCGTCTGAAAGACGTGCCCTGGGATCAGGCACTCGACCTCATCATGCAGACCAAGGGGCTGGACAAGCGCTCCAATGGCAATGTGATCTGGATTGCGCCGAAGGATGAGCTCCTGACCAAGGAAAAACTCGAGTTTGAGGCCAAAAATCAGGTGGCCGACCTCGAACCGCTCACCACCGAATACATTTCACTGAATTACATGCGTGCCGACGAGGCCAGAACCATGCTCTACGGGGCTGTGGGTGGTGGCGCACGGAGTTCAGGTTCCAATGATTCCGTAAGCTGTTCTGCCCAGGCTCAAGGCCTCACCAGTGCTGCCGCCGCCCTGTCGACGCAGCAAGGACAAGGGAATGACGACCAGAAGGTATTGACCAAGCGGGGGCGTGCTTCTTTCGAGCTGAAAACCAACACCTTGATCATTACGGATACGGCGAGAAAAATTCAGGAAATCCGTGAGCTGCTCACCCGTCTGGATGTGCCTGCCCGTCAGGTCATGATCGAGGCCAGGGTGGTGGTGGCTGACAGTAGCTGGAATCGGGATCTGGGCGTGAAGCTGAATTTCTCCGCTCAAAATTCCTCTGGCACGCGAGTATTCAATGGATCTGGGCAAAACCTGCCAGGCGGTACTTTGCCAAGATTGGCCATGTCGCTCCTGGATCCTGCCAACGGCAATCTTCTGGGACTCGAACTTCGTGCACTAGAAGCTGAAAAGCGCGGGAAAATCATTTCTAATCCCAGAGTTCTGACTAGCAACCAGAAGCCGGCGGTTATTCTGAACGGATCGCAGATCCCGTTCGTTTCGCCGGGGAGCGCAAACTCGCCCGCAACGGTTGAATTCAAGGATGTCTTCTTGTGTCTCTTGGTTGACCCTCAGATTCTCAATAATGATTCGTTGATATTGAGCGTTGAGGTTCAGAAAGACAGCCAGGATGCTGCTAATAGCGTTACCTCCAGTGGTTTCGTGGTGCCCTCGATCGCGACGAAACGGATCAAGACCCAGGTGCGAGTAAATAATGGAGAAACCTTGGTGCTGGGTGGTATTTTTGATGGGGACGAGAACCAATCTGATGACAAAGTTCCCTTGTTGGGTGACGTCCCGCTTTTGGGTAACCTGTTCAAAACTACAAACAAGACCAACAAAAAGACGGAACTCATCATCTTCCTTACGCCACGCATTCTCGACGAGCGTCTGGCACTCTGAGGCAGGGTTAGCCCTCACCAGAAATACGCGGGCTTGCCCGCGTATTTTTTCTGCGCATTGCACCGCTTAGAATGCGGGTATGGGCAAAAACAACAATCTTTATCTCGTCGGCCTGATGGGCGCAGGCAAAACCACCGTCGGGCGCCTGCTGGCCAAGCATTACGGCTGTGCTTTTCATGATTCCGATCACGAAATCGAGGCCCGAACCGGGGTCAAAATCCCTGTCATTTTCGAGATCGAGGGCGAGGCGGGTTTCCGCAAGCGTGAAGAAGGCGTGATTGCCGATCTGACGGCACTGAACGGGATTGTGCTGGGGACGGGCGGCGGGGCAATCCTGTCTGCACTCAACCGCAGGAACCTGGCTGAAAAGGGTTTGGTGATTTATTTGCGCGGCACGCCCGAGCATCTCTATGAGCGCACACGGCACGATCGCAGTCGTCCGCTACTGCAAACGGACAATCCATTGGAGAAGCTGCGTGAGCTGTATCGGGTGAGGGATCCGCTCTATCGGGAGATCGCGGATATTGTGGTGGATACAGGCAGGCAGAGTGTTTCGGGCATGACACGCATGCTCATGGGAAAGATCGATTTGCTGCGCATGGATTCGATTACGGGTTAGGTGATGCGGCTCAGTTGGCGATCCAGCGTTGCCACATCGAGGTAGCCCATGCGGGTATCCAGCTGGGTGTCTGCTGAGCGAGGCCGGCTTCTATGCTGGATGTACCTTGCGCGCTTTCCAGTCTGACGCTGCCGTTTTCAGAGTCGAACCACCAGCGCCTGGGGCCACTGGATCCCAGAATCTCCACCCCTTTGAGGTGGCCTTGCTGGAGCGGCCTGAAATTCGGTAGTGCCCCTGCCGTGCGCGTACGCGGGGCCAGAACCACCAGGAACTGATCCTGTTCGCGCGCTGCCTCGGGCATGACTTCGATTCGCCAGCGACCGGGTTCGACGGGCTGATTGCGCTGGCTGATTGTTTTATCGAGGGTGCCACCTTCGTCGTAGTTTTTACCGTCTACCCAGAATTCAAACCCGGGGCCGCCGATCGTCGCGATGCGCGGTACCGGGGGGTACACCACTTCGCCATGGAGCACGCCGCCGCCGACCTGCCCGGTATCGGCTGTGAAGCGCGAGCCTGAAATGACCGGCTGGCCTGTGGTGTGGAGCAGCCAGCGCTTCTCGAAATCGGGGCGGGTGGCTGCGACAACGTCGAAGAGAATAATCACATCGGCTACGCGGTCGTAGACAAACGTTCGCCAGTAGCGTTCGATCCGACGGGTGCGGTGAGAAAACTCGCCGGAACCCGATTCGCTGTTGGTGTAGGCCGGGGTGAGGTCGGCAATGGCGACCACATGTCCCGGGCTTTCAGCATAGCCCGCAATCCGGCCGGTGTGGTACAGGGTGCGCTGATCCAGCCAGTCGGTGAGGTCTATCGGCGCGGAGGCCAATCCCCACCCCGATCCGATGCGGCGTTGGCCGCCATCATTGGCGATCTGCCTGACGACTTTGCCGTCAGATTCGGCCGTGTCGTCAGGATCGGTGACGGTCACCAGATTGTGCGCAATGCTCTGGTAGGTGTAGTTCATGTGGTGATCCGAGCCGTATTGGGGCCCATACAAACCGCTGTCGAGCGCGAGCCCCCCCCGCTTGTGTAGGGTGAACGCCCCCTGATCCAGGTGCGAGTGCGACCAGAAATTGTCGCCCGCCTTGAAGCTCACGTAGGTGGCATCGGACGACCAGTCGCTGCGCGCCACCACCAACCCGATACCATCAAAACGCCTGGCGAGGGGTAGGGCTGCACGGGCGTTCGGGTCGAGCAGCGAGGCATCGCTGAGCGGCCCCCACGGCCAGCTGGTGGGGGCGGGTTCGGGGCGCGGCGGGCGCAGGTTGTACGCGGCGGCATGGCGATATTCCAGTGCCAGCGCATTGAGGTCGGGCACGATCCTGTCAAAGTAGCTGGCATCGCCCCAGCGGAAGTCGGTGCCGTCGGGCTGCTTGCGGTAGACGATGAAATCGAGAAAACCGCGTATGCCCGGTTCGCTCTGGAATAGATCTTCGCCGGTGGCGGCACGCCACATGGCGGGCACTTGATAAACCGCCTGGCCGATACCGATGCCGACGTATTCGCCGCCTTCGTGCCAGCCGCCGTTCTGCCCCATGACCTGACGCCATGCGGGCAGCACGCGATGCTTCCACAAGTCGTAGGTGAAACGCATGTTGAGTTCGCCGCGCGGGTCGTCGCCGTAGAGGGCAAGGTTGGCCGCCATCAGCGTCTGGAAGGGGCTGTTGTAGAGATAGACGTTGTAAGGCGAAAGGCGGTCGCGGCGGATGAAATTCACCAGAAAGCCCACGCCTTCCGCGAGTTTTTCCCGGAGCTGGCTGCGTTGTTCTTCTGTCCACTGTTGGAATAGCCAGTCGTAGGCAAGCGCGACCGGTTTGGCCTGTTCGCCCCGGTAGGTGTAGGTTTGCTGCATGAGGCGCCGGTGCAGCGCAGCCAAGTCCTGGCTGCCGGGCTCGATGAAAGCCAGCACGGTAATCGCATACAAGTCGCCTTCGCCGCGCCGGGCGTGTCCCCGCATCTGGTTGATCCATTCCGGGTTTTCGATGCGCAGGCGGGCAATGTCCGCTTGGCTGGGGTGCGGCAGCCGGGGGTGATCCAGTTTGAAGCCGGGAAGGGTAATCGGGGCCAGGTTCTCGGGGGCGGGAAAGACCGCGCGCCCCCGTTCATCGGTTTCGACCTGAACCGCGCTGCCGATGCTCCAGCCCACCGTGACCAGCGACAGCATGGCCGTGGCCAGCGCCGGCAATGCCCAGCGTGCCTGGCGCGGCAGTGCATCGCTGCGGAGGGTCACGGGCTGGCCGCGTGTGTCCGTCAACAGCCAGGGGATCGTCCACCCCAGGGTGGCGATGAGTACATCGGTGATGTCGGGGTAACGTCCCGGGATCGTTTGCTGTACCCATTCAAGCCCGAACGTGAGGCTGGCGATCATCGCGGCACCGAGCCCCCAGACCACTCTGCGCAGCCGCCAGGGGGTGAGCCAGCGACACGCCAAAGCAATCGCCATGAAGGGCCACAGCGTTTCAAGCAGATCGCCCATGCCGGCAACCGAGCCCACCTGGCCCTTGAACGGCACCCAGTTGATCGCGAGCGTGGTCGGCGTGGGCCCGGGCTCGAATTGCGCGAGTGCGTACGCCGTAATCAGGCACGCGCCAATACCCACTGCCCGGGCGCTGGCGTGGCGAAGGGGCAACAGCATCAGCGTGGCTGCGGCGACACTCCAGCCCAGCAGCGCCTCTAGCGTGAGCTGGCGACCGACGACGGGGACTTTCAACAGCAGCACCGTCAAGCCGAACAGCACAAACGGCCAGAGAATGGCGCGACGCGCGGCGAGCTGCGCGAGCAGGCCGAGGGCGATCAGGGTGAGCCCGGTCTCCATGAACAGGATGAGGTTCAGGCTTGATGGGTGGCGCAAGGTGTTTCCCAGGGGTTTGAGTCCTGACTTGAGATTGCCCCAATCGAATGAAGGCACAAACGGCGCGAGCTGCGTCAGCGCCCAGAGTCCCAGAATAATCAGCGCAAGATTGCCCAGCGTGCCTGCGGCAAACCAGTCTTCCCGCGCGCTGGCGAGACGGCGGCTGACCGGAATGCGCGGATCGAAGACCAGCCCGAACAGCGCGCCCGCAGCCATGCCGAGACTATTGGCAAGCCAGTCCAGGTGAGACGGCACCCGGCTGGGCAAAGCCGATTGCAGAATTTCGAGCGCCAGGCTCAAACCACTGCCGACTGCGCAGGCCACCAGAATGGCGACAACCCAGGCCATGCGATGGCGGAGCCATAACACCAGAAAAAGACCGAGCGGCAGATAGGCCACGAGATTGACGATGAGATCCGCGCGCGACACCTGGGCCGGCATTGCCAGCGTGATAGGATTCATCCAGCCCAGCACCGGCGTCTGCCATTCATCAAGCGGAAACAGTGTGCCGTAGATAATCAACGCCGCGTAGCCCAGTGCCAGCCACAACATGGCTGGCGAGCGCGGGGGCTGGCGGGGCGAGGCAGGGCGGGTCATGTAACGATTCTAACGAACGCTGATTTCAACGAACACCCATGCGCCAGCAAATCATCGATGTCTTCAACGGCGACGCCGACGGCTTGTGCGCCCTGCAGCAGTTGCGGCTCGTCCATCCCTGTGCCTCCACACTGGTTACCGGCCCCAAACGTGACATCGACTTGCTGAAGCGGGTCGAGGCACATGAAGGTGACCAGATCACCGTACTGGATATCGCCCTGTCCAAGAACCGCGAAGCGCTCGACCGGGTGCTGGCCGCCGGGGCACAGGTGATTTACTTTGATCACCACCAGCCTGGCGACATGCCGACCCACCCCCATTTTGAGCCGCATATCGACACCGATGCCAACGTGTGCACCAGTCTGCTGGTCGACCGTTATCTCCAGCACGCGCATCGGGCCTGGGCCGTGACCGCCGCATTTGGCGACAATCTTGCAGACGCTGCTCGTGCCGCCGCCGCGCCACTTAAGCTGACCGAAGCCGAGCTTGCCCAACTGCAATCGCTGGGCGAATGCCTCAACTACAACGGCTACGGTGAATCGCTCGACGATCTGCACTTTGACCCCGCCGCGCTGTTCCGGCAGATGCAACCCTATGCCGACCCCTTGGCGTTTGCCGCTGAATCGCCCGCCTACCGGGTATTAAAGTCGGGGTATGAATCCGATATGGCGCGCGCGATCAGCATAGCGGCATCAGACATTTCCGCCGCCGGGCGTGTTTTTATCTTGCCCGCCGAAAAATGGGCGCGGCGCATCTCCGGCGTATTCGGTAACAGGCTGGCGATCGAGTCCCCCGCACAGGCCCATGCCGTACTCACCGCCAAACCCGACGGAGGCTATGTGGTCAGTGTGCGTGCGCCCCTGCTCAGCAAACGCGATGCCGATACCCTGTGCAGCCGGTTTGCAACCGGCGGCGGGCGCAAAGGCGCGGCGGGGATCAATCATCTGCCTGAATCTGAACTTGGTAGTTTTACTGCTGCGTTTTTTGAAACTTATTCCTAACCGACGGCCCACCTGCACGCCCATCCCATGCCTAGCCACGATACCCATGCACTCATCGCACCCTACGGCGGCGCACTCGTCAATTTGATCGACCCCGAGCGGGTAGACCTGCTCAAACAGGAAGCGCTGAGCCTGCCCTCGCTTGATCTCGACTGGCGTCAGCAATGCGAACTCGAACTGCTGATGAGCGGTGCCTACTCGCCACTCACCGGATTCATGACCCGGGCGCAGTGCATGCGCGTCGCGGCCGACCAGCAACTCGACGACGGCAGCTTCTGGCCCGTGCCCATCCCACTGCAAACCGCGTCCAAAGCCGCAGCCGCCTTCAAGGCAGGGGATCGTGTTGCACTACGCGACGGTGAAGGTTACATGCTCGCTGTGCTGACGGTGGCCGACGCATGGGAAGCCGACGGCGTCGGGTGTTTAGGCGGCAGTATCGAGGGCACCGCGCTGCCGCCGCACCCCGATTTTTCTGCCCTGCGCCACACCCCGGCCGAACTGCGCGCGCTGTTTCACAAGCGCGGCTGGCGGCGCGTGGTGGCCTGGCAAGCGCGCCAGCCCATGCATCGGGCGCAGTTCGAATTCTGTTTGAAAACGGCGGTGGAACACGAAGCCAACCTGCTCCTGCATCCGCAAGCGGGCGGCGACATCACCGAAGCCCCGACGTATTTCGGTCTGGTGCGCAGCTTCATCGCCATCCGTGACCGCTTTCCGGCGGCGTCCACCCAGCTCACCCTGTTGCCAGCCCCACCGCGTGAAGCCAGTGCCCCGGCGCTGTTGCTGCGCGCCATCGTCGCCCGCAACTACGGCTGCGGCCTGTTGATCGCCGGCGGCGAACACCAGCCCGACGGTGAATGTCGCCGGGGCGAAGACCTCAAGCACGACCACGCCGACCTGTCCTTGTTTGAACTGGCCGAAAAAATCGGCGTGCGCCTCATCGCCTATCCGCGCATGGTGTATGTGGAAGACCGCGCCGAGCACCTGCCTGAAGCGGACGCCCCGACCGGCGCGCGCACGCTGACCTTGTCGGGCCAGGAATTCCAGCGACGCATGCAAGCCGGCCTGAAAATCCCCGACTGGTACAGCTTTCCCGAAGTGCTGGCCGAACTCCACCGGCAAACGCCGCCGCGCGACCGCCAGGGCCTCACCGTATTTTTCACCGGCTTGTCGGGTGCGGGAAAATCCACCCTGGCCCGATCGCTCGCCGCACGCCTGATGGAAATGGGCGGACGCAGCGTCACCCTCCTGGATGGCGACATCGTGCGGCGTAATCTTTCTTCCGAGCTGGGTTTCAATAAGGCCCACCGCGACATCAACGTGCGCCGCATCGGTTTTGTCGCGAGCGAAATCACCAAGAATCGCGGCATCGCCATCTGCGCCCCGATCGCGCCGTATCGCCAGACCCGGCGCGACGTGCGCGCCATGATCGAAGCGGTCGGCGGCTTTATCGAAATCCACGTCGCCACACCCATCGAAACCTGCGAGTCGCGTGATCGAAAAGGCTTGTACGCCAAGGCGCGAGCGGGGCTCATCCCGGAATTTACCGGCGTGTCGGATCCGTATGAAATCCCCGAAACCCCTGAACTGGCCATCGATACCACTGGCCTGGGTATTGACGAGGCGGTGCAGCGTATTTTGCTGAAGCTGGAACACGAGGGCTATCTGCGCTGATTTCTTCAAGGCAGGCAAACAAAAACGGCAGCCGATGGCTGCCGTTTTTGTTGGAGCTTGAAGCTGCTATCAGGCAGTCTTGCGACGGCGCATGGCAAGCAGGCCCGCCATGCCGATGCCCAGCAGGGCAAGGGAAGCCGGCTCGGGTACACCCACGGAACCTTGCGGAACCGAAGCGAAGCGCAGGGTGCCACCGGCAACCAGGAATTCACCGAAACCATCGCCAAAGAAGGTGACCTTGGAGAAGAATCCCGACGAATCGATCGCGCCGATGAAGTTGGTGAAGCTCCCGGCAGCTGCAACGCCAGGGTTGTCGTTGGCCGAGGTGGCGTTGGCCGGGAGGGTCAAGGCACCCCCGTCAAAACCGATCCAGAGGCCGGAACCGGTTGCAGGTACGCTATAGGTCGAAACAACGCTGGCGGGACGAACCACGCTAGTACAGCAGGTGGCCCAGTCGCCGATCTCAAAGCCGAAAGCGTTTACCGGCGAGCTGAACGTAAAGGTCAAACCCGAGTTAAAACCGGGCACCGGATCGGCACCCGAAGCGCTGGGGTTGATGTTCCAGGTGGCACCAGACAGGGAAATGCCATTGCTGGAATAAGGGCCGCCAGAAGAAGGTGCCGACCCGTTGGGGCGAGCAACCGTCACCGTGGCGGGATTACCGTTTTTGTCGGTGTAGTTGTAGGTGTTGACACCGCTGACAACTTGCGCGGTGACGACAGTCGAGCCGGTACCGGTAATGATGCTGTCAAACGCAGAACCGATGTTGGACAGTGCAGTGTTGACGATAACGGGGGCGGCGCTGGCGCTGGCGGCAAACATGGCCGTAGCGATCAGTGCGCTGGCGATTGCAGTTTTTTTCATAATGAGGCTCCTTGGGTTGGGTTTCGGGTGGGACTGTCATGGCCGGCCCCTCCAAATTCACTGAAAAAACAACCTTGATTCAGATGGCCGTTCAGTTGGCAGATACTTAGCAGGCTTTGTGCCAATTGTTGCGGCGCGCAAAAAAACGCATAAATTACATATAGATAACTATGTTCGCGATATTGTTGCGCATTCGAATCAATCAAGACTGTAAATAATTCCGACGCTGCAATTCGCACGAAAACATTAATCCCCGCGAACGAAGCCCGCTTGAGTCAGCTTCTCGCGTTGCGGAATGATTGGCTGAATGCCCCCAGCGCCATTCCCGCAGCGCTGGCCATCAACCCCCCAAACTGTGGCGGCAACGCCGCCTCCGGCGCGATGATTTCCATGGCGATCCACACCACCAGCCCCAGCACGATGGCGAGCCCGGCTCCCAGGTTATTGGCGCGCTTCCAGTACAGCCCCGCCACCAGCGGCACAAACGCGCAGGCGAGCGTGACCTTGTAGGCATTGGCGACCATGTCGTGGATGCTGGTTTCGCTTTGCAGCGACCACAGCGAATACACCACCACCAGCAGCGTGAACGCGACGACGACGGTGCGGGTAACCCACAGCAGCTTCTTCTGGCTCATGCGGTGGTGCGGCATGAATTCCTTGAGGATGTTTTCGGAAATGGTGACCGACGGCGCGAGCAGGGTGCCGGAGGCGGTGGACATGATGACCGACAGCAGCGCACCGTAGAACACGATCTGCGCAACCAGCGGCAGGTGGGTTTTGATGAAGGTGGGCAGCACCAGCTGGGCGTCATCGGCGAGCAGCTGCGTGGTCATCGCCGGGTCGACCAGGGTGGCGGAATAGGTGAGGTAGATCGGCACGGCGGCAAACACGAAATACAGCACGCCGCCGATGACCGTACCCCACACGGCGATGGTTTCGTTTTTGCCGGCGTTGGAACGCTGGAATACGTCCTGCTGCGGAATCGAGCCCAGACCCATGGTGAGGAGACCGGCGATGAACGTGACGACGGCAGCCCATTCCAGCGGCGGCCAGAATTCAAACTTGCCGGCGGCCGCCGCGTGTTCGATCACCGGCGCGACGCCGTTGACTTCGGGCATGGTGCCCACCAGATAGCTGATCCACAGCAGGCCGGCGACGATCACGGTCATCTGCACCAGTGTGGTCAGCGCCACCGACCACATGCCGCCGAATAAGGTGTAGAGCAGCACCACCGCCGCACCGATGAGGATGCCCGTGGACTGGGGGATGACGCCGTCGGACAGCACGTTGAACACCAGCCCCAGCGCCACCACCTGCGCCGATACCCAGCCCAGGTAGGACAGCGCGATGGCCCCGGAGATGACGATTTCTACCGGGCGGTTGTAACGCTGGCGGAAGTAGTCGCCCAACGTCAAGAGATTCATCCGGTACAGCTTGCGCGCGAAAAACAGGCCAAACAGGATCAGCGCCAGCGCCGCGCCAAAGGGGTCGGAAATCGTGCCGCCCAGGTTTTCGTCGAGGAAGGTGGCGGGTATGCCGAGTACGGTTTCGGCCCCGAACCAGGTGGCGAACACCATCGCCACCACCACGACCATCGGCAGGCTGCGGCCGGCGGTAATGTAATCGGCGGCACTGTGCACCCGGGTGGCGGCGTAGAGACCGATCCCGATCGACAGCACCAGATAGAGGATGACGAAGCCGATGAGCATGGCGGGCGTCCTATCGCAGATTGAAATAGAGCGTGAGTATTGCCAGCACGGCCAGCAGGCCGGCGATGGCACCCAGCCAGCGGTTGCGCGATTGCTGCTGGCGCAGCATCAGCACGAGGCCGGCTTCCAGCTGGGTGAGACGGTTTTCGTTGAGCGCGTGGTGCGCCAGGCGGGGGAGCTGCGGCAGCAGTTGTGCCCATCTGGGTGCTTCGTCCTTGAGGTTTTTTACCAGCGCGCGCCAGCCGATCTGTTCGATCATCCAGCGTTCCAGAAACGGTTTGGCGGTTTTCCACAGGTCAAGGTCGGGGTCGAGTTGCCGACCGAGGCCTTCGATGTTGAGCAGGGTTTTCTGCAACAACACCAGTTGCGGCTGGATTTCCACGTTGAAGCGGCGCGACGCCTGGAACAGCTGCAACAGCACGCGGCCGAACGAAATTTCCTTGAGGGGCCGGTCGAACACCGGCTCGCACACCGCGCGCACCGCCGCTTCGAGCTCGTCGATGCGGGTATCGGCTGGCACCCAGCCGGATTCGACGTGCGCCTGCGCCACGCCCTTGTAGTCGCGGCGGAAGAACGCCAGAAAATTGCGCGCAAGGTATTGTTTGTCAACTTCGGTGAGCGTGCCCATGATGCCGAAGTCGAGCGCGATGTATTGCTCGGAACCCGGCCGCACGAGGATATTGCCCGGGTGCATGTCCGCGTGAAAAAACCCGTCGCGGAACACCTGGGTAAAGAAAATTTCCACCCCGGTGGCGGCAAGTTTGGGCACATCCACGCCCGATTCGCGCAGGCGGTCGATCTGGCTCACCGGGATGCCGTCCATGCGGTCCATCGTCATCACGTCGCGGGCGCAGAAATCCCAAACCACCTCGGGCACGGCAAGCAGCGGCGAATCCTTGAAATTGCGCCGCAGTTGCGAGCAGTTGGCGGCTTCGCGCATCAGGTCGAGCTCGTCTGCCAGATGCTTTTCGAATTCGTCGACCACTTCGCGCGGGCGCAGGCGGCGGCCGTCGGAAAAGCCTTTTTCGACGATGAGCGCGAGGGCGCGCAAGAGGCTCACATCGTGCGCGATGACGCGGCCGATGCCGGGGCGCAGCACCTTGACCGCCACCGGACGGCCATCGGGCAGGCGGGCAAAGTGCACCTGCGCGACCGAGGCCGATGCAACAGGCGTGCGGTCGAATTCGGCATACGCTTGATCGATCGGCTTGCTAAGCGCGGCTTCAATTACCGCAACGGCGCTTGCCGAATCAAACGGCGGCACGCGATCCTGCAAGCGCGCCAGTTCATCGGCGATGTCGAGCGGCACGAGGTCGCGACGGGTGGAGAGCAGCTGACCGAACTTGACGAAAATCGGCCCCAGGTCTTCCAGCGCGCGCCGCAGACGCACCGCGCGGGGGTCGCGAACGGGACGCCAGAACAGCAGGGCGCGAACGACCCAGCGCAGCGGGCGCACCCGCTCGTGGCCGAGAAAGAATTCTTCCAGCCCATATTTCAGTGCAACGTGAACAATGCGGACAAGGCGCAGCAGTTTCATGGCGTGCGGCGCTTACAGGCCGAGCCGGTTGAGCCGTGCTTCGAGCCGGGCGGCGGCGTCAGCGAGTTCGTCGACTTCGGCATTGAAGCGCGCCACGTCCACGCGACGCGCCATCATGTCCGCTTCTTCGACCATGTATTCGCTGGCGTTGCGGCCAAGCGCGCGCCAAGCACCGCCCAGTTGCGCAAGCGCGGTCTGGCCGAAATCATGCAGGCGGTGTGCCGCCGCGTCGCCCACCCACTGGGCCAGGTCGGCTTCGACATCCCAGGCAAGCTGCTTGAATACGCGATCCAGCGTGGCGAGCAGAGCCGGGTCGCCCTGGTAGTCCGCGTCTCGCAGCGCGGACTTGCCAAAAAACGGCAGGCGGGTGAACAGTCTGGTGGTGGGGCGGATCGTGGCGTCGGGCACGTCAATGGCGGCTTCGGAAAAATACCCATCGGCGGCGATGCGGAAATCGAGCTGACGCACGCCCAGGTCCAGACGCACGCTCTGCCCGCTATGCCGAACCAGCGCCTCGGCCGCGCCGGGCGACTGGCGCAGCAGATGGTTGAGGCCCTTCTCGGCCAAGCCTTCCGCGATCAAACCTTGTAGCCCCGAATCACAATTTGAAGCCTCGGTGCAGCGCCACCACGCCGGCGGTGAGGTTGTGGTAACGCACCTTGGCGAAGCCGGCGGTTTCCATCATGGTTTTCAGTTCTTCCTGCCCCGGGTGCATGCGGATCGATTCGGCCAGGTACTGGTAGCTGCCGGGATCGTTGGCGACGAGCTTGCCCATGAACGGCAGGAGCTTGAAGGAATACAGGTCGTAAGCCGGTTCCAGTGGCTTCCACACCTTGGAAAACTCCAGCACCAAGAGGCGTCCACCGGGTTTCAGCACCCGGTTCATCTCAGCCAGCGCCTGATCCTTGTGCGTCATGTTGCGCAGGCCAAAGGCGACGCAGACCGCGTCGAAATAGTTGTCGGGGAAGGGCAGTTTTTCGCCGTCGCACTGCACGGTGGGCGGGGTTTTGCCCTCGTTCAGCATGCGGTCGCGGCCTTCGGAGAGCATGGAATGGTTGATGTCGGTCAGCACCACGGTGCCGGTGTCGCCCACCTCCTTGAGAAACAAGCGCGTCAGGTCGGCGGTGCCGCCGGCCACGTCGAGCACCTTCATGCCGGGACGCAAACCGGCCTGGGCCACGGTAAAGCGCTTCCACAGGCGGTGCAGGCCGGCCGACATGAGGTCGTTCATCACGTCGTACTTGGCGGCGACCGAATGGAAGACGTCGGCCACCTTGGCGGCCTTTTCGGATTCGGCCACCTGCTGGTAGCCGAAATGCGTGGTTTTATCCATGACGGTGGCGGGAGGATTGATCTGGCTGGATTCTACCAGCGGCCCGGCTGGCGCGGGTTTGGACGAAGCCGCCCGGTGTCATAAATCATTCATATTGCTGTCATAGTATGGCCACCACTCAAATTCGCTTGGACGTGCCATGGCTGCCAACATTTTGCTGGTCGAAGACGAACCCGGAATCCAGGAACTGCTGAAATTCAATCTGGCGCAGGCCGGTCACTCGGTCACGGCCGCCGGTGACGCCGAGCACGCGCTCAAATTCCTGAAAAACACCCTGCCCGACGTGATCCTGCTCGACTGGATGCTGCCCGGCATGTCCGGCATCGACCTGTGCCGTCGCCTGCGCGCCGACGAACGCTACCAGCCGATTCCCATCATCATGCTGACGGCGCGGGGTGAAGAGCGCGACAAGGTGCTGGGGCTGGATACCGGGGCGGACGACTACATCACCAAGCCGTTCTCGCCGCGCGAGCTGGTGTCGCGCATCAAGGCCGTGCTGCGCCGCCGCGCGCCGCAGATGACCGACGAGCCGGTGGAAATCAAGGGGCTGCGCCTTGATCCCACCAGTCACCGGGTGCAGGGCAACGGCCAGCCGCTCGACCTGGGGCCGACCGAATTCCGCTTGCTGCATTTCTTCATGACCCACGCCGAGCGTGTGTATTCGCGCACCCAGCTGCTCGACCAGGTGTGGGGCGACGACGTGTTCGTGGAAGAACGCACGGTCGATGTGCATATCCGCCGCCTGCGCCTGGCGCTGGAGCCTTCGGGCCATTCCGAGCTGATCCAGACCGTACGCGGCGCGGGTTATCGCTTTTCGGCCGAGGTGGGTTGATAATGCCGCCAGTTTTCCAACTGGCGGATGACAAGACGATGGGATTCTGGTGGCGGCCGTTGAGTGTGCTGGCGGGGGTGCTGTTTGTGGCGCTCATCCTGTGGGGGGTGTCCGGCGCAGTGGCGGCGCTGGGCTTTCTGGCCGGCATCCAGGCTTTTGTCATGTTGCGCCGACTGTGGCAGGAATTCCGCCTTGCGCGCTGGCTCGAACAACCCGACGAAGTCGAGCCGCCGGACGCCACCGGCACCTGGGGCGATATCTTCTACCGCCTGCAAAAACTCCAGAAACGCCAGAAAGCCAGCCGCAGCCAACTCACCAGCGCCCTCGAACAGTTTGAGCACGCCGCCCAGGCCGTGCCGGACGCGATGATCATCCTCAACGGCAGCGAGCAGATCGAGTGGTGCAACCCCGCCTCGCGCAAATACATGGGATTCGATTGCGAGCGGGATCGCGGCCAGTTCATCCGTTATCTGATGCGGCAGGCGCATTTTCTGGAGTTTCTGGACGCCGAGGATTTCTCGCGGCCGCTGGTGTGCAAATCGCCTATCAACCGCGAGATTTCCCTGTCGTTGCAACTGGTGCCGTTTGGCGAAGGCAAAAAACTGCTGGTCGCCCGCGACATCACGGAGCTTGAACGTGTGGACGCGATGCGGCGCGATTTCATCGCCAACGTATCGCATGAATTGCGTACCCCGCTGACCGTGGTCGGTGGCTTCGTCGAAACCCTGGCCGACGCGCCAGAGCTGCCGTTCAGCGAATCGCACCGCTACTACGAACTGATGCTCGACCATACCCGGCGCATGCAGCGTCTGCTCGACGATCTGCTCACCCTGTCGCGGCTGGAAAGTGAAGAGCACCAACTCAAGGAAGAAGAGGTCAACGTGCCGGACATGGCGCGTGCGCTGGCTGCCGAGGCCGAATCGCTGTCGCGGAACCGTCATCGCATTCATATCGATATTGCCAGCGAGGCCGGCCTCAAGGGCAGCCTGCAGGAAATCCGCAGCGCGCTTGGCAATCTGGTTTCCAACGCAGTGCGCTACACGCCCGAAGGCGGCAACATTACGCTGTGCTGGTTCCTGCGGGAGGGTGAAGGCGTGTTTGCCGTCACCGATACTGGCGAAGGCATCGCCGCCGAACACATTCCCCGCCTCACCGAACGTTTTTACCGTGTCGACCGCAGCCGCTCGCGCGAAACCGGCGGTACCGGCCTGGGGCTGGCCATCGTCAAACACGTGCTCACCCGGCACGCTGCGCGGCTCGACGTCCAGTCTGTTCCGGGCAAGGGCAGCACCTTTTCCGCTGTGTTCCCCGCAGTCAGGTTGACCGTGCCGACGGACGTAGGCGCGCAGGTCATTCCCTTCCCCGCGCGCGAGCAGGCCGTGGGTTAGGCCTGCAAGGCCTGGGTGAGGGCCCGGGCCAGTTGCATGTCGAAATCGGCTGGCGTCGCATGCGCTGTGTTCCGCACGCGTGCGCCCCAGATAGGGTTGGGGAAATGCGGATCGCTTGCAAAGCGCGGAATCACGTGCCAGTGCAGATGCGGCACCACGTTGCCCAGTGACGCCAGATTGATCTTGTCCGGCTGCATCAGCTCACGCAGCGCCTGCTCGACTTTCATCACCGTCATCATCAAGCGCGAGCGTTCCTGCGGTGCCAGGTCGGTCATCTCCGCCACGTGGCGATTGAGAATCACGCGACAGAACCCCGGGTAGTCGTGCGTGTCGGTGACCCGAACCACGCGGCAGAAATCGTCCTGCCAGAGAATTTCCCCGCCGGGGGCGTCGCAAAGCGGGCAACTCACAGCAGCACCCGCTCGATACCGCCGTTGCCCGCTTTGGCGAGGTAGGCACTCATCCAGTTTTCGCCCAGCAGCTGCTTCGCCAGTTCGACGACGATGTAATCCGGCGTGGTGCCGGTGTCGTCGCTGTAGCGCGCCAGCCCTTGCAGGCAGGATGGGCAGCTGGTGAGGAGCTTGGTCTGCGACTGCCCGAGTGTGGCCACCCCGGCGCGGATTTCCTCTTCCTTGCGGAAGCGGATTTGCGTGGAAATATCCGGGCGGGTGACGGCGAGCGTGCCGGATTCGCCGCAGCAGCGGTCGGAGAGTTTCACCGCGCCGCTGTCGGGCGATCCGCCGAGCAGGGCGTTGGCGACCTTCATCGGCGCGTAGGTCTTCATCGGTGTGTGGCAGGGGTCGTGGTAGAGGTATTTTTCGCCGCTGACGTTGTCCAGCTTCACGCCTTTTTCCATGAGGTATTCGTGGATGTCGAGCAGGCGGCAGCCGGGGAAGATTTTTTCGAATTCGTATTTCAGCAGCTGATCCATGCAGGTGCCGCAGGACACGATCACGGTCTTGATGTCGAGGTAGTTGAGCGTGTTGGCGACGCGGTGGAACAGCACGCGATTGGCCGCCGTGATCGCCTCGCCCTTGTCGGCCTGGCCGCCGGCGGTTTGCGGGTAGCCGCAGCACAGGTAGCCGGGCGGCAGCACGGTCTGCGCGCCGAGTTCGAACAGCATCGCCTGGGTGGCGAGGCCCACTTGGGAAAACAGGCGCTCCGAGCCGCACCCCGGGAAATAGAACACCGCGTCGGCGTCGTCCGAGAGCTTGGCGGGGTTACGGATCACCGGCACGATGGTCGGGTCTTCCAGCCCGAGCAGGGCGCGTGAGGTTTTCTTCGGCAAGCCGCCGGGCATGGGCTTGTTGACCAGATGGATCACCTGCGCGACGAGCTTGGGCTTGCCCAGCGAAGCAGGCGGGTTTTGGGTCTGATCCTGAATCAGCCCCATGCGTTTGAAGAGCTGGTTGCCCAGGCGCTGGCCGGCGTAGCCCCACTCGATCAGCGGTTTGCGCAACGCCTTGATGGTGGTGGGGTCGGTGGCGTTGAGGAAGGCCATCGACGCCCAGGTGCCGGGGTTGAATTTTTTCTTGCCCTGTTTGCGCAGCAGGTTGCGCATGGCGATCGACACGTCGCCAAAGTCGATATCGACCGGGCAGGGGTTCTTGCACTTGTGGCAGACGGTGCAGTGGTCGGCCACGTCGCCGAATTCGTCGAAGTGCTTCAGCGACACGCCGCGCCGTGTCTGCTCTTCGTACAGAAACGCCTCGATCAGCAGCGACGTGGCGAGGATTTTATTGCGCGGCGAATACAAAAGATTGGCGCGTGGAATGTGGGTGTTACACACCGGCTTGCACTTGCCGCAGCGCAGACAATCCTTGATCGAATCGGCGATGTCCTTGGTTTCGGAGGCTTCGAGAATGATCGATTCGGCTTCCAGCAGGCTGAACGACGGCGTGTAGGCGTTGGAAAGATCAGCCCCGGCGAGGAGCTTGCCCTTGTTGAAACGCCCCTGCGGATCGACCTTTTTCTTGTAGTCGGCAAAGTGCGCCAGCGTCGCGTCGTCGAGGAACTCCAGCTTGGTGAGCCCGATGCCGTGCTCGCCGGAAATCACGCCGCCCAGATCGGTGGCGAGTTGCATGATGCGCGCGACCGCAGCGTTCGCACTTTGCAGCATGGCGTAGTCGTCGGAGTTGACCGGGATATTGGTGTGCACGTTGCCGTCGCCGGCGTGCATGTGCAGCGCGACGAACACGCGGCTCTTCAGCACGTCTTTGTGCAGGCGGTCGCAGGATTCGAGGATGCGGGTGTATTCGCGGCCGACGAAGAGCGTGTGCAGTTCGCGGCGGAGGTCGCGCTTCCACGAGGCGCGGATCGCCTTGTCGCGCAGGGCTTCGAAAACGGTAGGGGAAACAGCTCCCTCCCCCGCAAGCGGGGGAGGGTTGGGGAGAGGGCTGTCAGCACCCGCGATACGGTTGTTTCCCTCTCCCCCAGCCCCTCCCCCGCTTGCGGGGGAAGGGAGTGCAGCGTCGAGATCGGCGAGATACCCCGCCCAGCGTTCGCGCACGGCGGCGATCAATTGCTGCGCCTGCGCCTGCTTCTCGGTGACCTTCTCGGGGTCGGCGACGGTGTCGTCGTCTTCCAGCAGCGGCAGCGTGCCGGCGAAAAATTCGCCCAGCGCGCCGGCGAGTTTGAGCTTGTTGGCGAGCGAGAGCTCGATGTTGATGCGCTCGATACCGTCGGTGTAGTCGCCCAGGCGCGGCAGCGGAATCACCACGTCTTCGTTGATCTTGAACGCGTTGGTGTGCGCGGCAATCGCCGCCGTGCGGGCGCGGTCGAGCCAAAATTTCTTGCGCGTGTCGGGGTTCACCGCGATGAAGCCTTCGCCGCCGCGCGCGTTGGCCAGCTGCACGATGCGCGAGGCGGCTTCGCCGACAGCGACTTCGTTGTCGGAGGCCACGTCGATCAGCAGCACCATATTCGGCCGCGCGTTCTTCGGCGACTTGGTCGCGTAGCCGACCGCCTTCACATAGCGCGCGTCGAGGTGTTCCAGACCGGCAAGCAGCACGTCGGCGTGGGCGTCGCAGTAGTCCTTGATTTCCACAATGGCGGGCGTGGCCTCGCGCGCGGAGCCAAAGAATTCCAGACACACCGTGCGGCCGTGCGCCGGCAGCCGGTGCAGGATGAAACGCGCCGAGGTGATGAGGCCGTCGCAGCCCTCCTTCTGGATGCCGGGAAGCCCCGCCAGGAATTTGTCGGTGACGTCCTTGCCGAGCCCCGTCTTGCGGAAGCGGCTGCCGGGAATGGTGAGGATGTCATGCGAGCCTTTGGGCGTTTTGCCGTCGGGCCCGAAACGGCGGATTTCGAAGGTGGCCGACGGCGCGTCATGAATCTTGCCGAGGTTGTGGTCGAGGCGGACCACTTCGATCCAGTCGGCGTCCGGCGTCACCATCTTCCACGACACCAGGTTGTCGAGCGCCGTGCCCCACAGCACGGCTTTTTTGCCGCCCGCGTTCATCGACACGTTGCCGCCTATGGTCGACGCGTCGGCCGAGGTGGGGTCGACCGCGAACACCAGACCCGCAGCATCGGCCGCTTCCATCACCCGTTTGGTGACGACGCCCGCGCCGCAGTGGAGGGTGGGCACTTCGAATTCGCAGCCCGGCAGATGCTGCATTTCCACCGCGGAGAGGGCTTCGAGCTTTTCGGTGTTGACCACCGCCGCGCGGTTGGTGAGCGGCACTGCGCCGCCGGTGTAGCCGGTGCCGCCGCCGCGCGGAATCACGGTGAGGTCAAGCTCGATCAGGCCGGCGATCAGCGCGGCCATTTCGGCTTCGCTGTCCGGCGTCAGCACCACGAAGGGATATTCCACACGCCAGTCGGTGGCGTCGGTGACGTGCGACACCCGCGCGAGGCCATCGAACGCGACGTTGTCGCGGCGGGTGACGCCCGCCAGCCGTCGTTGTATGCGCGCACGCAGATCGGCGGTGTCGGCAAACCAGGCTTCAAACTCGCGCACGGCGCGCTCCGCCGCCTGCAACAACTGGCCGACCAGATCATTGCCCTGGCGGCGCAGGTCGATTTCGTGCAGGCGGTGGCGCAGCGCTTCGACCAGCAGCGCGCGCCGCTTGGGGTTGGCGAGCAGGTCGTCTTCCAGATAGGGATTGCGCCGCACCACCCAGATGTCGCCCAGCACCTCGAACAACATGCGTGCCGAGCGGCCGGTTTTGCGTTCGCCGCGCAGGGTGTTGAGCACACTCCAGGCGTCATTGCCCAACAGGCGGATGACGATCTCGCGGTCGGAGAACGAGGTGTAGTTGTAGGGGATTTCGCGCAGACGGGAATTCATGGTGAGGCGGTGCAGCAAAAGCCGTATTTTACGGGATATGCGGCAGGCTCATGCCGCAGCATGAAGGATTACTCGGCCCAGTTGTTCAGGGGTAGCCCTGCAACACGAGAAAACTCCCGTGTGTTGTGGGTGACGAGCACCACCCCAAGCGCAAGCGCGTGCGCGGCGATTTGCGTGTCGAGCGGCCCGATGGGGGTGCCGGCCTGTTCCAGCGCCCGGCGCACACGGCCATACGATTGGGCGGCTTGCAGGTCGAAATCGGCGATTTCCAGCGGCCCCAGAAACTGCATCAGTGCATCGAGATTTTTTTTCGAGCCGCTTTTTTCTGCGCCGAAGAACAGCTCGGCCACACTCACACTGGAAATGCCGAGGCCGGCCGCCGCGTGAGCGCGCAGGCGCTCGATCACGTGCGGCGGCCGGTTCTTGATGGCGTAGATGCAGATATTGGTGTCGAGCATGTAGCGCACGGGGGCTTACCAGGCGTCGCGCGCGTCGGGGTGCGACGGCTGCTCGCGATCCGGGAATGACTCGAATTCGTCGAGCGACGCGATCAGTTTTTCGATGGAAGGCCGCGTGGACGGGCGCAGGATGACCGCATCGCCGTCCCGTTCGATCAGCACTTCGCTCACACCCTCGAAGCGAAACGCCTTGGGCAGGCGTACTGCCTGGCTGCGTCCATTGATAAAGAGTTTGGCGGTTTGCATGGCGGCTCCTTGCGCTGATATATACCAAATATATACCGTATTTTGCGCGTCCCGCAACCGCCCCAAGGCTACAATCGCGCAAAACCACACAACGACCAGGGAGCCCCGCGTGGCCTCAATCTACGACCTGAAACCCCGCTTCCAGGCGCTGCTGCGTCCGCTGGTCGCCCGCCTCGCTGCCGCCGGCGTGACCGCCAACCAGGTGACGCTGGCTGCCGTGGTGCTGTCCGTCATCGGTGGCGGGCTCATCGCCTGGCGGCCGTTCGAGACCTGGCCGCTGTTGCTGCTGCCGTTGATACTCTTTCTGCGCATGGGGCTCAACGCCATCGACGGCATGTTGGCGCGCGAATTCGGCCAGCAGTCGAAGCTCGGCGCGATCCTGAATGAACTCGGCGACGTGGTGTCGGACGCCGCGCTCTACCTGCCGCTGGCCTGGGTGCCCTTCGTCTGGGTACCGCTGGTCGAAGGCGTCGTGGTGCTCGCGGTGATTGCCGAAATGACCGGCGTGGTTGCGGTGCAGATCGGCGCAAAACGCCAGTATCAGGGCCCGATGGGCAAGAGTGACCGCGCGTTCTGGTTGGGCGCGCTGGGCCTCTTGCTGGGGCTGGGCGTAGCACCCGGCGACTGGATCAACGCACTGTTCGGCGTGATGCTCGTACTGCTGGTGCTCACGGTGGTTAACCGTGCCCGTTCCGCGTTGCGGGAAGCCGCGCTTAATCTAACGGAGTCGCCATGAGCAAGTCGCTGCGGTTTTCTGAAAAATGGTTCCGGCGCGGGCTGTGGCTCATCGCCGTGGTGTTTGCCAACTTTCTCATCGGTCTGGGTGGATTGGTGGTGGGCGATCTGCCCAGGGTGGAATCGCCCGCGCGTATCGAAGATTTTATCGACGCCAAGCAGGCCGAAGCCGCACGCGCCACGATCCGGCAGCAAACCCAGCGCCTGAAAGAAGGCGAAGACGCGCGGGCGCGGGCGCAGCTGGTTTTTGAGGCCGCGCGCAACCAGACGCAAAGCGAGCGCGACACCTTCGCCAACTGGCTCGCCACCCGCAAGGTCACCGCGCAGGCGGCGCAGGACGCCGAACTGGTCAAACGCACCCAGGCGCTGGATGCGCTGAAGGCGACCGAGCGCCGCGCCGAGATGGCGGTGGAAAAACTCGACCAGGCCAACCTCGCCGCGCGGCAGGCGCAGGAACAGGCGCAGACGCGGCTGGCCGAACTGGAGCGCGCTGCAGATCAACAATGGCGCGAGGCGCAGCAGCAGGTTGAACTGCGGGTGTTTGGGGTGCGGCTGGCATTTACCCTGCCGCTGCTCGCGCTGGCCGGCTGGCTGTTCGTACGGCATCGGCGCGGCCAGTACTGGCCGTTTGTCTGGGGCTTCATTTTCTTTGCGCTGTTCGCGTTCTTTATCGAACTCGTGCCCTACCTGCCGAGCTACGGCGGCTATGTGCGCTACCTCGTCGGCATCGTGCTCACGCTGGTGGGCGGCCACTACGCCATCGGTGCGCTCCAGCGTTATCTGGAACGGCAGAAAGCCGCCGAAGCGCGCTCCGAAGCCGAACGCCGTCAGGCCATCAGCTACGACGCCGCGCACGAACGGCTCAACAAGGGCATCTGCCCGGGCTGCGAGCGCCCCGTCGATCTGAAAGACACCACGCGCAATTTCTGCATGCACTGCGGCATCGGCCTGTTCCGGCCCTGCCCGGCCTGCGGCGTGCGCGCCAACGCCTTTGCGCACTACTGCCACGCCTGCGGGGCCGATATGAGCGCAACCACCGGGAACCCCCATGCCGCCTAACCTGCAAATCGCGCTCTACGGCATCCTCGCCCTGCTGGTGCTGGGCACCGTCATCATCGGGCTCAAAAAATGGCTGAAACCCGGCCCGGGCGACCACGAACTCTGGCTGCGCATGCGTTCGTGGTGGATCATGGCCGGGCTCTTCATTCTGGCCATCGCGGTCGACCGCGCGCTCTCCATCGTCTTCTTCGCGCTGGTGAGCTTCCTCGCGCTCAAGGAATACTTCAGCATCATTCCCACCCGCCGGGCCGACCGGCGCGTGCTGTTCTGGGCCTACCTTGCCATTCCCGTGCAGTACTTCTGGGTGTTTGAGGCCTGGTTCGGCATGTTCATCATCTTCATCCCGGTGTATCTGTTCCTCTTCATCCCGTTGAAGATGGTCATCGTCGGCGAGACGCAGGGCTTTCTGCGCGCCGCCGGCACGATCCACTGGGGTCTCATGACCACCGTGTTTTCCCTGTCGCACGCCGCCTTCCTGCTGGCGCTGCCGGACGCGAAAAACCCCGCCGCCGGCAGCGCCGGGCTGCTGCTCTTCCTCGTCTTCCTCACCCAGTTCAACGACGTCATGCAGTTCGTCTGGGGCAAGCTCGCCGGCCGCCGCAAAGTCATCCCCAAAGTCAGCCCTGGCAAAACCGTCGCCGGCTTCGTCGGCGGTGTCGCCACCACCACCCTCGTCGCCTGGCTCGCCGCGCCTTACCTCACCCCGCTGGTCGGCTGGCAGCCCATCGCGGCCGGCCTCATCATCGGCATCGGCGGCTTCGTCGGCGACGTGACGATTTCTGCGTTGAAGCGCGATCTGGGCATCAAGGACAGCGGCTCACTGATTCCGGGACACGGCGGGATACTGGATCGGGTGGATAGCTTGACGTACACGGCACCGCTGTTTTTCCACTTTGTTTTTTACTTGCATTACTGAATCCCGGGCCTGGATTGGATGGCACAAGTAACTTACTTCCGGGCGGCCTGGCTGTAGTGGAATACAGCAAAGCCTCCAGTCTTGCCGACGCGCTGGCCAACCCGACCGGCGTGATACGGCTCAGCGTCGTCGGCTCGCCGGTTCCCGTGCTGCCCGGGGACATTCGTGACCTGCGCAATCTGGAAATCCTCACCCTCAACGGAAATGGCCTGGCAACGCTGCCCGAAGCCGTGTGCGAACTGCCAAAGCTGCGCGTGCTCAACCTGTTCAACAACTTGCTGACAGAGCTACCTCCCGGCCTGTCGCGTTTGCCACGACTGGAAAGCATGACACTAGGCAGCAATCCACTGTGTCGGCTACCCGATGATCTGGCCACATGCACTGGCCTGCGCGAACTCAATCTGGCCAACCTTCCGCAGCTGGATTTCACCCCGGTCTGGCCGCTGATCACCCGGCTGAACCGGCTGGAAAAACTGTCGCTCTACCAGAACCCCATCAACACCTTGCCGGAAGCCATCGGCCAACTTGTACAGCTGCGCGTGCTGCGCTTGTTCGCCTGTCGCATCGAGCGCCTGCCCGCCAGCCTGGACAAACTCATCCGCCTCGAAGAACTCGATCTGCGCGACAATCGGCTGACGGAGTTTCCCTTCGATACCGCAAGTTTCACCGCCTTGCGCCGACTTGACCTGAGCTACAACCCCATGAACAAAGGGGCGATTCCCGGTTTGAGCACGTCGCAGCATGGCACCCGGAACCTGCCCCAACTACCGCCATGAATAAGAGCCAAGCATGCACACAACATTTCCTCTGATCGTACTGGCTCTGGCCAGCGCGGTGTTCGCGACCGGAGCACAGGCCGATTGCAACCGGCCATCGACCGATTACGAGCGGCAGGATTGCGCCTTCAGGGCGGATCGGGATTTTCGCCGTGGCAATACGGAAGTTGATCAGGCCGCACGGCGCTATCAGGAAAACCTGAAACGTGACGCCGAGGAAGAGGCGCGGCGCCGCCAGGCCGAGCAGCAGCAGGCCTACGAGGCTGAACGACGACTGCAGCAAATCAACCTGGACATCGACGAGCAGATTCGGCGTGCTCAGGCGCTGGGCAAGGAAGACAATCCCGGCGAATGTGTCCGGGTTGCCAATCACGCCTACGAAGCCTCCGGCCACAGTCCTGCGCGCATGGCCCAGGCACTCAGTGCAGCTGGCCTGTGTCACGTGCTCATGGGCCAGTTTGCACAAGGCGAATCCAAACTGCTGAAAGCCGTGCAGGTCGTGGAGCAAGCTGAAGGCCGCAGCAGCCCCTGGACGCAGAAGGTTGTGCGCCAGTTGGCAATGGTCTACAAGATCGCCAATCGTGTCGGAGAAGCCCAGGCGCTGCTGGGGCAATATGGCTTGAGCCAGTAAGCGACTGCACCCATGACGAACTGACCCATATTTTCGAGCCGACATGTACAAAAAAATCCATCTGGCCGTTCTGGGAACGGGCATGCTGTGTATGCCCTTGGCCTGGGCCGACTGCAACCGGCCGTCCACCACGTATGAGCAGCAGGACTGCAATTTCAAATCTGAGCGGGATTTTCGCCGTGGCAATTCGGCAGTCGATCAAGAGGCGCAACGCTACCTGGAAAGCCTGAAGCGCAATGAAAAAGCTGAGCAGCTCCGCCAGGCCGAACAAAACCGTCTCGATCGCCTGGAACAGGAGCGTGAAGAAAATCTGCGTCGCGCCCGCGCCATCACTCAAAATCTGGATCGAATGGAAGCCAGTGCCACCGCGCTGATGAATGCAAGAAAATCAGACGAATGCATTAGCGTGGCGGATCAAATGGCCGAAGTGGCGGTCACCGACCTTCGCGCAGTGGCTTTGCGCATTTCCGGGCTTTGTCATTTACAGAACCACGGCAATGAAACCAAAGGGGATGCCCGCTATCGGAATCAAGAATTTGCTCTGGGCGAATCCAAACTGAAAGCCGCGCTACTTGCCACCGAAAACCAGTACGGCAGCCAAAACCCCAGAACACACGATTTCGTCCGGACCTTGTGGGCCGTGTACGCGATCCACCAGCGAGAAGAGGAGGCCAAAGCCATCAAGCAGCGGTATGGACTTTGGACCGCTTCGGATGAAGAAGCATTTGAAGCGAAGCGGCAGGCCGCACTTGAAAAACCAGCGCCGGCAGCCGCGCCAACACCCCCTGCTGCAGCGGTAAATAACTTGAAAACCGACCGGGAAGCGCAAAAGCAGCAAGCGGCCGGGGAACAAGCGGTTGCCGAATACCGGGCCATCAACACCATCAACGAACGCCTTTACGCCGGAAAGTACGAGCTAGCGTTGATCGCCTGCGATGACGCCATGCGAATGGCCGAGCGGCATCAGACCCCTGATTTATCGACCCTGGCGCTGGAGAAAAAGGCCGAAGCCCTGATCAAGCTCAAGCGTGCTGGCGAAGCGGAAGCCGTGCTGATGGAAGCTCTGGCCAAGGCCGAGAAATCGTCAACCGCAAAGAACCAGGCCACGCGAATACGCACCAGCCTGGCGGCCCTGCGCGACGCCGGCAAGCGCGATAAATAGGCACTGAAGCGGCCCACCCTATGCTCCAGAATTTCACCCTCTGCGACGACCTGGCAACCCAGGATACCGGTGCCATCGAAGTCGAGTTGCACATGCGTGACGGCACTCGCCGCTGGTGCTTTTTCATGACCCCAGCCTCCCTGACAGCCTGCGGCGACTGGATCGACGGCACACAAATCCGGATCTACTATGGCGCGCCCCACATGATTGTGGTCGCTGAACGGCTGACCCAAGACACCATCGAGCGCGCGCTGCAGCACATTGCGCGTGCCGGTGAAATTGAAAAATGCTCGCTGTTGATCGAATAGCGATTCGTGCCAGCCTATTCGATCACTACCGCAGCCGAAGCGCTGCCATCGCGCTCCTCGCCCTGGTATTCCACATGCCGGTTGGGTCCCAGGTGCTGCTTGAGCAGAGTGGCAAGGCGCAGGCCTTCGGCGTTGAAGGACTCGGCATCGAGCCGGTCTTTCGGGTTTTCATCTTCGTAACGCTGAATCCATAAATCGAACGCGTCGCTGAGCGGCTTCGGCAATTTCAGGCGGTGATGTTCCAGCATGCCATGGCGAAACCCCTTCGACGGCGGGTCGGAAAAGGCCCAGATGCCGGAGCTGCCGTAGTCGGCCATGACGCGGATTTTCATCGGGTTGGCGTGTTTCATGGATCAGTCCCACCAGTTGAACAGCGCGTCGCCCAGGGTGGGCGGCTTCCAGTACTGGATGTCGCTTTCGGACAGGCCGGGCCGGGTGGTGAACGGTGCCTGCAACGCGGCCTGGGTGAATGGCGTCAGGCCGAACAGCGAATGCAGGGCGTCGGCGATGGCCGGGCAGTCGATGAAGCGCAGCGGCGCGAGAGGGGGCTCGATGGCTTCGGCGAATGCCCAGTCGCCGGCGTGGGAGCAGAGGACGTAACAAGGCGCCGGTCCGATCTCGATGCGGGCGGCGAGGAAGTTGGGGGTGATGCCGGGTTCGATGATGTCGGCCACCCGCCCGCCGGCCAGGCGGGCGGCTTCGTGGACGGTCTTCTTGAAAACGGTGAGTTCCACGGCGCTGTTCAGTGCACGCTGGCGTGCAGGGCCTTGGCCTTGGCCATGAAGGCGTTGGCGGCTTCGGGACTGGCGAACGCCAGGCGCGGCACGATATGCGTCCCGTTGACACGGGTTTCGATGAGCAGGCGGCCGCCGGCCTCGCGCAGGGCGGTGACCTGGTTCCAGTCGGTAAGGTTGTCGAAACCCTCGCCCCGGACGCGGAAGCCGTTGGCCTCCAGCGACAGCGTGAACGGCCGGTAGACCGGACTGTCGGCCGGCGGCACGGTGGTGTTCTGGCGCGCCCACCAGAGGCCGATGAACGCACCGCCGAGCATCGCGCCGGCCACTGCGTCCCAGCCGATGACGTCGGCGCCCAGCTTGTTGCGGGCGAACAGCTTGATTAACAGCACGACGAAGGTGGTCAGCGCCATACCGGCCAGCACCCGCCGCAACCCTTCGTGCCGCCCCCAGTGACGGGCGCCCCAGGCCGGGCGGTAGAGCGCTTCGTGGACGGCACGGATGTCGGCCGGCGTGAGCTGGCAGGCGACTTCCGTCTTAGCTGTTTCCTGCCGGCGGGCCGGGCCGTCGGGGCCGAGCCGGGCTTCCCGGGTGGTGTGCTTGTCGGCGTAGACCAGCACCACGTCGTCGCCCTCCCGGGTCAGCGATTCCACCGTGCAGCCGAAGTGGGGATTGACGGTTTCGATCTCCCACACCCGCAAGCGTCCGGCACTGTCGCGCGCCTTGAGAAAATAGGCGTGATCCTCGTAACTGCCGCGCTCACGGTAGCGCCATTCCACCCAGGCGAGCCGTTGCCGTGCATCGTCCAGTTGGCTGTGGGCGATGCGCCAGTCATAGCCCTCGTCATCGAGATGGGAGTCCGTGTCTGCGAGCAACTGGTTGAGCATGGCCACCGCTTCCGCGTAGGTCGCGCCCAGGTCGAGCCGGGATGCTGTGTAGAAGCCCAGGCGTTGCGCCTCGGTCAGTTCGGGGAACAGGGCGGCGTTGCTGAATTCGTCCGGCGGAATTTCGGGGTTCATGGTGCGTTTGGTTTCATCTCGACTGGCATCACAGCGTTTAGCAGGGCGCGGGCGTGACCCGGCGAAGGCGGCAGGCGGATGCCGTGCAAGACCCACTGCCCCGGCCCGCTGCGCCGGAATTGCAGCACGGTCAGACGATTGCGCCAACCCAACGCAATCCCGGAAGGTTCCAGGGGCAGTTCCAGCATGTCGTCGCCGGTGTGTTGCAGACGCGATTGCACGAAGCGCATCTGGCTGAAACGCCCGTCCGGCCAGGTTTCCGGCGCGCGTTCAAGCGCGGCCCGGATCAGCGCGGCGGTGGCGTGGAGTTCGGCCAGGCTGCGCGCCTGCACAGACGCCAGCGTGGCCGTATCCGGCGGGGGTGGCGCGGGCTCGGGCAGCAAGGCCGCCTGGGTTTGTTTGACGCTGGCCGCTGCCTTGGGTGCCAACGGTTCAAGCACCAACACCGGCAGACTGGCCACCAGATGGAACGCCGCAGCCGTGCCGCGCAAGGCCGTTCCCGCTGCCGCCCAGCGCCGGGCGCTGGCTTGCTCGTCGTCCAGCAGCTGTTGAATCTGGGGGGCGAGACCCTCCGCCAACGCAGCGCGGTCGGCCAGCCATTCGGCGCGATTGCCGCGTTGCAGCTGATCCAGAACCGACGCCACGGCAAATACCGGCTGAAGGTGCCAGATCAGCCCGCCCAGACCCGCCCACAGCAAAGCAATGACAAGGGCAAGCCCGTGCCGGCGACGACCGGGAGAGGGATCAGACCACTTCGTCGGCAATGATGAAACGCGGGTTGTGCACACGGCCCATGAATTGCTGCATCACCGACTGCACCGCTGCACCGCCCATATTCCGGCGATGAAGCTGTCCAGATCGGGAATGTCGAACACCTCGATGTAGTCGATGCCGACCGCGCCTTGGCCCTTCAGCAGGCGGCGCATCGCCGGGTAATCGGTGGCGCGGGTTGGTGGCATGAGAAATCGGGGTGTCATCGGCACCAGGAGCCAGTCTTGTCAGCGACGGAAAACATCGTATAGCCGTTCGTGCAGCCGGCATGGTTTGCATCCCGCCCGAGTGAGTGCAGATTCATGAGATCCAAACGAATATCTATGCAGCGCGGCGGGGTATCCATGTTTTCCATCATTCGAGTGAATTGGTTGATGATGACGACGGCCTTTTCCGAAATCTGGTTGCAGTACGCCTCCTTCGAGCGTTGGTCGCTTTCTTCACGCTCGATTTGTGCACCACGTTGCACTTCCTGGATGCGCTGGCGTTTGGCGATCTCGTCGCGGCAGTAACGGTGCTTCAGGATGTTTTCCGCCGAATTCGTGGCAATCGGGGCAGCGGCTTCGGGCGGGAGCTTGACCGTGTAGTTGTGGCGTTCCAGTCCCCCCAGAAATTCCTGCGTTGAATTACGGCAATCGATGCGCGTCTGGTAAGTCCGGTAAAGGTCTCCCGCAACAATCTTGACCTGCGCCTTGAACACCCCGGTTTCGCCCCCGGACGGCATATTGCGTTCCACGGCCCGGTCTACATAGAGCTTGGGGTTATCCACCGATTGCCCAAGCCGCTCCCACATCACGCCATCAGGTTCCGCCCAGGCCACGCACAATTCGTTGCGTAACGGCCGCATGAAGCCGCTGCCAACGGGTAACGGTTTGCCGACGGAGGTTTTCAGCGGTACGAAACGTCCGCCCTGTCCCACCTGTTCGCCGAGCAGCGTGAAGGTGTCGGCAGCGCAGTCCACTGCGATGCGGGCGAGATTCAGTGACTTGCTGTCCTTGTTTTCAAGGCGGAGCAGCAACTCCAGTTTGCCCGGCTGTTGTTGCACGCTCTTTCGGTCGAAGGCATAGGACTTGGTGCCGGCGGTCCAATAGGTCAACCAGTCCGCCGACGCCATTGATCCGGCATCCGGCGTGATGGACGGGCTGTCCGCGCCAGCAGCGCTCAAGGGCAGCATCATGCTGGCGGCCAGCCAGGCAATGACGCGACGGCCATGCGGCAACGACCAGACCATCAGACCACCTCGTCGGCAATGATGAAGCGGGGGTTGTCGACATAGCCCATGAACTGGCTCATCACCGATTGCACTACTGAACCGCCCATGTCTTCGGCAATGAAGCCGTCGAGATCGGGAATATCGAACACTTCGATGTAATCGATACCCACAGCGCCTTCGCCCATCAACAGGCCACGCACGCGATTGACGGTGAAGCTGGAAACCCGCTTGAGACCGCGCATGGCTGGGTAGTCGGTGGTGCGGGTCCAGGCTTCGTAGGCGTCTTGGTCAACGCCGGATTGCAGGGTGTAATGCAGGAAGAGCTTGGCCATGAGAGTTCCTTTACGTGAGGAGGCAGGGTGAGGGGATGTGCTTATTCCTTGCCATAGGGTTTGGCGACGAAGCGGATGCGTTTGAGTTGCCGGCCGTCCCAGACGAACCAGGAAATACCGCGCAATTTCGGGGCTTCGTTGATGCCGCCGACCACCACCAGCAGCCGACTGTCGGGACGGACATGCACGGCCTGGATGCCGCCTTCGTAGAGTGATTCTTCGACGTTGACGTGGTCGGTAGAGGCGAGATTGGGGGGGTGAAAAACCTGGCCCGATTTCAGGCCGATGATTGCCCACTGAAAGCAGGCCGTGCCGCAGCCCCAACTGGCCAAGCGGTAATGCCCGGCGAAATTGGGCCCCAGTGCCGCTTGCTCACGCAATTCGGTGCGAAACAACCAGGAACGCTTGTCAGTCTGTACCGCAGGCCGGGCGGGTTTTCCGGCGTAGACCGGCACGGCGTAGTCCTTGAAACGCGGGGCATCGGCGGGCAGGTCTGCACGCACGATGGTGTGGCGATCAACCGTACTGTCGGCCTGGGCCGATATCCCCCCCAAACTGCATGCCGCCAGCGCCGCAGCAAAAAACACCCGCAGCAGTTTCATGGCTTGGCCTCTTGCTCAAACAACGGCTCAAGCCCCAGCGTCGCAGTCTCAGCCGCCAGATAATCCGCACGCAGCTTGAGTACCGGCTCCAGAGCTTGATTGCGTTCGAGTGCTTTGACCGTAAGCGAGAACCCCAGATCCCCGTATGACCCATTCACTGGCTCGGGCGAAGCGGCATTTTCCTTCTGGCGGATTGCGTCACTCACCTTGGCCACTTCGGTCTGAAAGGCATCAAACCGGGCCTTCAGATCATCAAACCGCTTGCGGGTGGCCTCGGGCAGGGTGGCAATATCGCCGGCCAAGGGCAGCTTGGTGCACCCCCGGATATAGCCCCGCGACAGATCGGGCCAGGATTGTTTGCCGGATTGCGGATCCAGTTCAAACCGCGCCATGCCGCGCAGGCCAATCGCGCAACCGGCCTCCCGCTCCATAGGATAAAACGACGCTTCGGGGCGATAACGCGTGAGCGCATGGCGGGCTGCGCGTTCGGCCCAGTCCATGGCCATCGAATAGTGCTTGGCGCGATGATGACGCCAGGCAATATCGAGCAGTAGATCAAACCGGCTGATCCCGGTGGCTTGGCGTTGCTTGACCTTCTCCGGGTCGCGCGACCAGGCGCCGGGGCCGCTGAACTCATCCGCCAGCCCGGTTTCGAAGTGGGCCTTGGCGGTCAATGCAACCATCTGTTCCAACGCCTCGTCATGATGCCCCAAACGGTCGAGCACTTTTACCCGGTCATAGAGCACCACGGTATGCGCCAGGGTGGGCTTCTCCACCGAAGCCCCGCATTCAGCCATCTTGGCGGCGGCCTCGTTCAACTTGCCTGCGCGCGCGTCTTCATAGGCGGTGATGCAAGTGGGATGCACCGCCGGACTGGCGGCAGGCGCGGCCACAGCAGGCAAACTGAAAAGAACCAGAACAAAAAAGGGGATGATTTTCACAAATGTAGCCTTTGTGCTGCGCGGAATGGGTGGACTGATTTCCCGAACGGGAACCGGGCAGCTCGGGGATGATTTCCCGGGCTGTTGGCGGTGTCCCGCAAATTATTTGTGCCCGGCAAAGATACCGGTAAAAACGGGCTTGGCAAGCGTTGCAGCTGACATGCGCGTTTCGCTATTCGGCGCTGGAATACCGCTGTACGCCATGCTGCTTTTCATCCTTATTCTCTCAATCCAGATTTACATCGGGGCAACAAATATTCTGACGCGCAGTATCCCGTGGTATGCCAGAATTCCGGCCATGAAGGTAGCGCACCCACCCGTACTGAAAGCGGTATTGATTGCTCTGGTCGTCGGCTGCGGCATCCTGGTTGCGCTGGCCCTGCGCCATGCACTGTCAGGCAAGTATCTGCCGCTGATTTTTGCCATCCTGCTGTGGGGGCCGCTCGCCTGGGGCTTGTGGCAATTGCATCCCCTGGCCCGCAAGGTGGCGGTGCTGCTGCTCTGGCTGGTGGTCATCGTATTGCCCATTGGCCTCATCAATCCGTTTGCCGCCATGGATGGACTGGTTTCCGGGGCCTCACTGCTAGTCGCCATGCCCGTGTATGGCATCGTCGCGATGGCGCTGTTCTGCCTTCATATCCTGGGAAAACACAAAAAGGCATTCAATCGTGATGGGTAGCAGGTTCTCCGGGAGCATTCGCTATTTCTTCGATGCGGGCAGCGGCGTCTGCCTGTGGTCGGGCGACGATGCGACGAATGCGCGCCACGGCTTTGCCATTGATGCTGCCGATCTGCCGTTGTCGGCATATACCCAACGCTGGCTGCACCATCTGATCGCCTGGTACGACACCTCGTTGAACTGGGATGATCCAGCTGGAGATAGTCTTTGGTCTGCAGAAGAACAGGCGCGTTTTCAGCAGGCGGCACAAGAAGGCGTCACTCGACTCCGGCACGAACTGGCATCTGCCGGCTACGAAGTGTGCGATGAATCCTGCACGTCACCCGTCACCCGGCCTGCTTTCCCGCTGAGCCTGCGGGTGCGCATCTTCATGCCCGCAGCCAACCCCGCCGGGGCGAATGACAATGAACGGGCCCTGCTGGCTGCGCTGGCCGCGTTCGCGCCTCACCCCATCGAGGCACCGGAACCGTACTGGAAATTTCCCGGCTGGTACGAGCATTATTATGCGTTGACGCCTGCCGATCAGACCACCTTTGATACTGTCGTCGCCCTGTCGGAAGGCGGCTGGGAAATCAGCCGTGACTTTGAATGTGAAGCTGTCTGGAATTCTTCGCCCCGCCACACTTTCCTGCTGCCCGGCGTCGTCTGGGCGCAAATCCTGCTGATTTACCCCAACTCGCCGTCGCCGGAGCAGGAATTTCTGCCGTCATGACTGGGTGGGGGATGACGAATGGGGCGATACCGATCCTCACTGCTGGGACAGTAGGTGCGCGTGATTTATCAGGTGGTGGCCGATGTGTTATTGATTCAGCCGATCACCCGCAATACTGGAAGCGTGAAATGAATAACCATCGTCCTGCCAAACAGCACGTTGAAGTCTCCGTCGGCGAGTCGGTACGCATTCTGCGTGAGCTTCAGGAATTGAGTCGGTGCCAGTTGGCTGGACTAACCGGAATCCCCCAGGCGACGATTTCCGCGATTGAGAGCGGCAGGGTAAATTCTGGCGTGGAGCGTGACAAGGTGCTGGCGCGCGCGTTGAAGTATCACCCGGCGGCGCTGATTTTCCCGGGTTGGGACATGTCGTTCGAGGTAGCGGCGTAAGCCGCCCACTCGCGTCTGCCGTGTCGCGCGCGTTCCAGACCCTCTTCTTCCTGCTGATCGTCCGCCCCTTCCTCGCCCTCGTGCTGGGGGTGAACCTGCGCCACGCCGAGCGCCTGCCGCAGGCCGGCCCGGCGATCCTCGCGGCCAACCACAACAGCCATCTCGATACGCTGCTGTTGATGAGCCTGTATCCGCTGGCGACACTGCACCGCGTGCGACCGGTGGCGGCGGCGGATTACTTTCTGAAGAATCCGTTTGTTGCGTGGTTCGCGCTCAACATCATGCGCATTCTGCCGCTGTCGCGCCGGCCCAAAGCAGGTGAGTCCCCGTTGGCGCATATCGAAGCGGCGCTGGCGGCGGGCGACATCCTGATCTTGTTCCCCGAGGGCTCGCGTGGCGAGCCGGAAAAGCGCAGCGCGCTCAAATCCGGCATTGCGCACCTGATGGAAGACGCGCCGACGGTGCCGGTGATCCCGATTTATTTGCGCGGACTGGGCAAGGCGCTGCCCAAGGGCGATTGGCTGCCGATTCCGTTTTTTGCCGACGGCTGGGTGGGCGAGCCGTTGATGTGGCAGGGCGGCCGGGTGACGACGATGCAGGCGCTGGAGGCGCGCTTTGCCGCACTCGAAGCGCAATGCAGCGAGGAAAAGAAGGCAGTGGCGTGGGAATGAAAATGGGCCGGGTCGAGGCGCGAGTGCTGGTGGGGCTGACACTGGCGGCGCTGCTGGCCTCCGGTATCGCGCCTTACGACCGCCTGACCTGGTGGCTGGAAACCGCGCCGGTGATGATCGGGTTGCCGCTGCTGTTGCTCACCCACCACCGCTTTCCGTTGACGCCGCTGGTGGTGCGCCTGCTGTTCGTGCACGGCCTGATCCTGATGCTGGGCGGGCATTACACCTATGCGCGGGTACCAGTGGGGTTCTGGGCGCAAGAGACGTTCGATCTGGCGCGCAACCATTACGACCGGCTGGGGCATCTGGCGCAGGGTTTCATCCCGGCGATGCTGGCGCGCGAAATCCTGTTGAAGCAGACGCCACTCCAGCCCGGCGGCTGGCTGTTCCTGCTGACGACCTCGGTGATTCTGGCGTTTTCCGCCTGCTACGAATTCATCGAGTGGTGGGCGGCGCTGGCCATCGGCGCGGATGCCGATGCCTTCCTCGCCACTCAGGGCGACGTGTGGGACACGCAGTGGGACATGTTCCTCGCGCTCGTCGGCGCGATGATCGCGCAGCTGTTGCTGGCGCGGATGCACGACCGCCAGCTGGCGGTCGCACGGTTCTGACGGTTTACTGCGCCTGGTAGAGCGCGATCAGTTTGGTCCACTGCTCAGGTGTGAGCACTTTTTTGGCATTGTCGCGGCAGGCGAGTTTGCCGACGACGAGCTTGATTTCCTTGCGCTGCACTTCGCGTACCAGTTTTTGCACGTCGTTGTTGTTCTTGCCGTCGAGCATGGCCTGGTTGATGGCCAGGCGGCCGGCGGCGATTTCTTTTTCCAGTTTTTCGCGGCCAGGCTGGGCAACGCGGCGCCAATCGGCGAGTTTGGTTTGCTGTTCGGCCGTCAGCGCCAGCGCGTCGGCCTGCTTGACCAGAATGGGCATGAGCGAAGGCGCGGGGGACGTATAGGTTTCCAGGGTTTGACGCTCGCCGGCAAAGGCAGCGGTGGAAACGAGAGCCAGCGAGAGGGCAAGGGTGCGAAGGGCGTTCATGGGGGCCTGTCCGATTCAAGTGGGAAGGTGTGTATTAGACATTTCTAATATTTCAGGCGCAATGCGACGAAATGTCGCACCCATCTGAGCGGCAGAAAAATTGGACAGGGAGGCAGGGGAGGCAAGGGAGGGTTCCGGGTGATTTCCTCCCCTGCCTCCCTGTGAAAACCGCCTTTCGCTTATTTCCCGAGGAGTCGCCTGGCGAGCATCACCCCCGCCAGCACCAGGGCCCCCGCGACGATGCCGACCGCCGTGTCGGCGACGAGCCCTGTCAGCAGGCCCAGCGCGCCGCCAGCCGGGATGACAGCTTCGATGAGGTGATGCAGCCACGGCAGGCCGTGCACGAGGATGCCGCCGCCGACGAGGAACATCGCGGCGGTGCCCAGCACCGACAGCGCCTTCATTAGCCAGGGCGCGGCGGCGAGCAGAAAGCGACCGAAGGCGCGGGCGGCGGCGTTGGCCTTTTGCGAAAGAACCAAGCCGGCGTCGTCGAGCTTGACGATGCCGGCGACCAGTCCGTATACGCCCACAGTCATGACGACGGCGATGGCGGCCAGCACCGACACCCGGGTGAGAAAAGGCGCGGCAGCGACGGTGCCGAGCGTGATGACGATGATTTCGGCAGACAGAATAAAGTCGGTGCGCACCGCGCCCTTGATTTTGTCCTTTTCCAGCGCGACGAGATCGACGGCCGGGTCTGCCAGCGCGTGGGTGAGTTCGGCGTGGTGCGCGTCGTCATCAAGCGGGCTGTGCAGGAACTTGTGTGCGAGTTTCTCGAAACCTTCGTAGCAGAGGAAGGCACCGCCCAGCATCAACAGCGGCGTGACCAGCCACGGCGCGACGGCGCTGATCGCCAGCGCGGCGGGCACCAGGATGAGCTTGTTGATCATCGACCCCTTGGCCACGGCCCACACCACCGGCAGTTCGCGGTCGGCCTTGACGCCGGCGACCTGCTGCGCGTTCAGCGCGAGGTCGTCACCGAGCACGCCGGCGGTTTTTTTGGCAGCGACCTTGGAGAGCACGGAGACATCGTCGAGGATGGTCGCGATGTCGTCGAGGAGGGCGAGAAGGCTGGCTCCGGCCATGGGAAGTCCTTAATAACGGGTTGTTGAACAGGGAGGTAAGGGAGGAAAGAGAGGACAAGGAGAACACGGGTTTCCTCCCATGCCTTCCTTACCTCCCTGTGGGTTTCTGTAAGCCCGTTCGCATCAATCGCCCAACTGGATGCGCCCCGCCTTTTCGGCGGCGGCAAAGTCGAGCATGCGCTGGATCGACAGCCGCGCTTTCGCCCGGATGCCTTCGTCGATATGGATTTCGTTCTCGCCCGTCTCCAGTACGCGCGCCAGGTTACGCAGCCCGTTCATCGCCATCCACGGGCAGTGTGCGCACGACTGACAGGTGGCGCCTTCGCCCGCCGTGGGGGCTTCGAGCAGGAGCTTGCCGGGTGCGGCGGCGCGCATCTTGTGGAAGATGCCGTTGTCGGTGGCGACGATGAATTCGGGATTCGGCAGGTCTTTGACGGCGTGGATGAGCTGGGTGGTCGAGCCGACCACGTCGGCCTGCGCGATCACCGCCTCGGGCGATTCGGGGTGAACCAGCACGGCGGCGGCCGGGTGCTCGGCGCGCAGCTTTTTCAGCGCGTCGGCCTTGAACGCTTCGTGCACCACGCACGAACCCTGCCACAGCAGCATGTCGGCCCCCGACACGCGCTGCACGTAATCGCCCAGATGGCGATCCGGTGCCCACAAGAGTTTGTGGCCCTGCTGGTGCAGGTATTTGACGATCTTGACCGCGATGCCCGAGGTGACGACCCAGTCGGCACGGGCTTTGACGGCTGCGCTGGTGTTGGCATACACGACCGAAAGACGATCCGGGTGCGCGTCGCAGAAAGCGGCAAATTCGTCCGCCGGGCAGGCCAGATCCAGCGAGCAGTCGGCCTTGAGATCGGGCATCAGCACACGCTTTTCCGGGTTGAGAATCTTGGACGTTTCACCCATGAACTTCACGCCGGCGACGATGAGTGTTTTGGCCGGGTGGGCGTGGGCGAAGCGCGCCATTTCGAGCGAGTCGGAGACGCAGCCGCCGGTTTCCTCGGCCAGGTCCTGAAGATCGGCGCTGGTGTAGTAGTGCGCCACCAGTACGGCGTCCTGCTGCTGCATCAGCGCCTTGATGCGGGTTTTGAGCGCGGCGCGTTCGTCGGGGGACAGTACTTCCTCGACCATGGGCGGGGCCACGATCACGGGTTTGACAGGAACAGGGAAGGCAGGGCTCATCGCGGGGCAGGGCAAACGGGTCGAACAGCCGGCAGTATATCCGGGCGCGGCGGGCGTTTCGCATGGCGAGGGCGTGGGCTTTTGCGTATCCTTCCCGCCCTATGCGGCAACTGCTCCTGGATATTCGGCCCCCCGCGCGCCCCGACCTGGCGCGTTTTGTCGTGGGCCGCAACGACGAACTCATGGCGCAGCTGTCGGCCATGCTCGCCGGCGCGGCAAGCGAACGGGCGGTTTACGTCTGGGGCGCGCCCGGCTGCGGCAAGAGCTATCTGCTGGAAGCCTGGGCCCATGCCTGCGAGTCGGCCGGCCACCGGGTGGCGCGCGGCGGGCTGGAAGCGGCACCGGTGGTGGTGGCAGACGGCGTGGATGACTGGGACGCGGCGCAGCAGGCCGCCGCGTTTGCGGTCTACAACCGGGTACGCGAAGCCGGCGGACTGTGGCTGGCGTCGGGGCGTGCGGCCCCGGCCGATCTGCCGCTGATGCCGGAATTGCGCACGCGGCTGGGCTGGGGCTTGGTGTTTCAGCTCGCCCCGCTGTCCGACGCCGAAAAACAGGCGGCGCTGGCCCAACACGCCGAATCGCTGGGGTTCCGGCTGGAGCCGGCGGTGGCGGATTACCTGCTGACGCGTGGCGCGCGCGATATGCAAAGCCTGCTCGCCACGCTGGAGGCGCTCGATCGCGCCAGTCTGGAGGCGCGCCGGCCGATCACGCTGCCGCTGGCGCGGCAACTGCTGGCCGGCGGCTGATCAGCCCTGCTGTTGCTGCTGCTCGGCGATGTCCTTGTGGACCTGGGCCATGTCCAGACCCATCACCTGTTCGATCAGCGAGTCGAGTGCCTGTGCGGGCAGCGAACCGGCTTCGGAGTAGAGGATCACGTTTTCGCGGAACACCATCAGGGTGGGAATCGAGCGGATCTGGAACGAGGCGGCGAGTTCCTGCTCGACTTCGGTATTGACCTTGGTAAAGGTCACGCCGGTGTGTTTTTCGGCAGCGGCTTCAAAAATGGGCGCAAAGCCACGGCAGGGGCCGCACCAGGGGGCCCAGAAGTCGACGATGACGACGTCGTTGCCGAGGATGGTGGATTCGAAATTGTCCTTGGTGAGTTCGATGACAGCCATGGGGTTCTCGCAAGCAGATGAATAAAAAAGGCGCGAGGACGAACGCCTCGCGCCTGATGCCACCCTATCACGGATGGCGGGCCGCCGCCAATGCGGGGCTCATAATCGGGAAGCCGCCTGACCGCGTGCGTCCCGGGGGTCCGGTCGAAGCCGACCGGCCAGAAAACGGATCAATGCCTAGCGGGCGAATGCCTGCGCAAACAGCCCGCGCTTGTGCTCGCCGCCGCCCTGTGCGCCGCGCACCATGTTCTGGCTGTTCTTGAGATTGTTGCGGACTTCGGCCCGGTTCACCGCCATGATGAGCTCGGTGGCGAGCACACGCGCCTGGTGTGGTGTGAGGGCGAGCGTACATTGTTGCAGCACAAGCTCCACGCGGTCGCGGCCCTGGGCATCTTCCTTGAGTTGGATGTTGAGGCTGTCGCCAGTGTCGAGTTCGATCATGTTGAGGTCTCCTTGCGTTGCGTGTGCAAGGGTATATGCAGCGTCCATGCCAAAGCCTCCGTGCCCGGTAAAACAATGAAAAACCGCAGTAAATCAGGCTTGGATGAAGGCTTGATGAAGCTGGCGGCGGGCAGATGCTGACGAAGCCTCGTCAGTGCACGGTCAGGTTCGACAGTCAGGCCGCCGGTTGGGCGGCGGCGGCCGGGGAGCGCTCGCGGGTGAGCAGGGTGTAGGCGACGGGAATCACGAACAGTGTGAGCAGGGTGCCCAGCAGCAGCCCGCCGACGATGACCCAGCCGATGGGCGAGCGCGATTCGGCTCCGGCCCCGGTGGCGATCGCCAGCGGCACCGCCCCCAGCACCATGGCGGCGGTGGTCATGAGGATGGGGCGCAGGCGCAGGCTGGCGGCTTCGATCACCGCCTCGGCCTTGCGCTTGCCGCGTTCCCGCAACTGATTGGCGAATTCGACGATGAGAATGCCGTGCTTGGTGATGAGGCCGACCAGCATCACCAGGCCGATCTGGCTATATACATTGAGCGTGGCCCCGGTGAGTTTCAGCGCCAGCAGCGCGCCGGTGGCCGCAAGCGGCACGGTGAGCAGGATGATGAAGGGCGAGACGAAGCTTTCGAACTGGGCGGCCAGCACCAGATAGATGATGACCAGCGCCAGCGCAAAGACCATGGCCAGCGTGGCCCCGGATTCGGCGAATTCGCGCGACTGGCCGTCGAGCGCGGTGCGGGTGTTCTTCGGCAGGGTGTCTTTTGCCGCCTGGTCCATGAAGGCGAGCGCCTCGCCAAGCGTGTAGCCGGGCGCGATGTTGGCCGAGATGATCGCGGCGCGCTGGCGGTTGAAGTGGTTGAGCTCCTTGGGGGCCACCGCTTCATTCACCGCGACCAGATTGGCCAGCGCTGTCAGGCTGCCGTCGCGGCCGCGCACGTACAAGGCGGTGAGATCGTCCGGCGTGGCGCGTGCGGCAGGGTCGAGCTGCACTTTCACGTTGTACTGTTCGCCCGCCTGTTTGTAGCGCGTGACTTCGCGGCCGCCCAGCAGGGTTTCCAGCGTGCGGCCGATGGTGTCCACGCCCACGCCCATCTGCGCGGCCTTGTCGCGGTTGATCGCGACACGGAGCTGCGGCTTGTTGAGCTTGAGGTCGGTATCCGGGTTGGCAAGGCCGGGGTACTCGCGCACCCTGGCCATCAGCGCCTCGACAGCCGTGTTGAGTTCGGCATAACTCGGGGCCTGCACCACGAACTGAAGCGGCGGGTTGCGGAAACTCTGGCCGAGCGAGGGCGGGTTGATCGGGAAGGCGAGCACGCCAGGCATGCCCATGAACATCTTCGGCCCGAGTTCGGCGGTGATGTCCATCTGGCTGCGGGTGCGTTCTCCCCAGGGTTTCAGCATCACGAACGACAGTGCGGTGTTGACCGGGTTGGGGCGTTCGAGGCCGGGGGCGACGACGACAAACGCCGTGTTCACCTCGGGCACATTCTGGTACAGCGCTTCCAGCTGGCGGGCGTAGCCGTCGGTGTATTGCAGCGTCGCACCTTCGGGCGCGAGCATGAAGCCGATGAAGAAGCCCCGGTCTTCGGTGGGCGCGAGTTCGGATTTCAGCGATTTCAGCAGGCCCCAGGCCGCACCGGCGACCAGGGCGAACACCAGCGCAACCAGGATCGGGTGGCGCAGGGTGCGGGTGAGGCCGCGCGTGTAGGCGGCGTTCAAGCCATTCAACACACGCTCACCGAAGTTGAAGAAGGCGTTGTGCCGCGTTTCGTGGCGCAAGAGTTTGCTCGCCATCATCGGCGTGAGCGTGAGCGCGACGAAGCCCGACACCAGCACGGCCGCCGCCACGGTGAGGGCAAATTCGGTGAAGAGCTTGCCGGTGTTGCCTTCGGCAAACGCCAGCGGCGCGAACACGGCGGCCAGCGTGAGCGTCATCGCCACCACCGCAAAGCCGATTTCCTTTGCGCCTTTCATTGCCGCCTCAAACGGCTTCATGCCGGCTTCGATGTGGCGGTAGATGTTTTCCAGCATCACGATGGCGTCGTCCACCACCAGGCCGATGGCGAGCACCAGGCCCAGCAGGGTGAGCACGTTGATGGTGAAGCCCATGGCGTAGAGGAAGATGAACGCGCCGATGAGCGAGACCGGAATGGTGACGAAGGGAATGAGCGTGGCGCGCCAGTTGCGCAGAAACAGGAAGATCACCGCCACCACCAGCACCATGGCTTCGATCATGGTCTGGTAGACGGCGTCGATGGATTTTTCGATGAAGATCGAACTGTCGAAACCCACCCGCAAGGCCATGCCTTCCGGTAGCTCGGCCTCGATCCGGGGCAGCTCGGCCTTGATCGCGCGCGCCACCGCCAGGGTGTTGGCCGTGGATTGCTTGACGATGCCCAGGCCCACCGCCGGCCGGCCGTTCACCCGCACGATGTTGCGGTCGTCCTCGGCCCCGATTTCGGCGCGGCCCACGTCGGCCAGGCGGATCAGCGTGCCGCCGCTGTCGCGCAGGATCAGGCGGTCGAATTCGGCCGGGGTCTTCAGGTCGGTTTCGGCCAGCACCGTGAATTCCCGCGTCTGGCTCTCGATGCGGCCGGATGGCAGTTCGGCGTTCTGGCTGCGCAGGGCGGATTCGACATCCTGCACGGTGACGCCGAGCGCGGCCATGCGGTCGGGGTCGAGCCAGATGCGCATGGCGTAGCGCCGCTGTCCGCCGATGATGACCGAGGCCACGCCGGGCAGGGTTTTGAGCTGGTCGGCGACGATGCGGTCGGCGTAGTCGGTGATCTCCAGCGGGTTCATGCGGTCGCTGGAAAACGCCAGCCAGATGATGGCCTGTGCGTCGGCTTCGATCTTGGCCACCACTGGGTCGTCGGTTTCTTCCGGCAGCAGGCCGCGCGTGCGCGCCACGCGATCGCGCACGTCGTTGGCGGCGGCTTCGGGGTCGCGCGATTGCACGAACTCGACGGTGATCTGGCTGACTTCCTCGCGCGACACCGATTTAATGGTACGGATGCCCTCGATACCGGACAGCGCGTCCTCCAGCGGCTTGGTGACCTGGGATTCCATGACCTCGGCCGACGCGCCGGGGTAAACGGTGCGGACCGACACCACCGGCGCGTCGATGTTGGGGTATTCGCGCACTGGCAGGCGGTCGAAGGTGACCAGGCCGATGAGGAGGATCATGAGGCTCATCACCGTGGCGAACACGGGACGGCGGATGGAAATCTCGGACAGGATCATGGGGGATCAGGTGGCGTCCGGATTATTTTTTGCTGGCGGGTGCGGCCCGCATCTGCTGCATCCGCTTTGCCGCTTCTTCCAGCGAGACGACCGGCACGCCGGGCCGCAGCTTGATCTGGCCGTCGAGCACCACGGTGTCGCCGACCGAAATGCCGGAGAGAATCTCGACCCGACCGGGTTCACGCTTGCCGAGCGCCACCTTGCGCAGCTCGGCCTTGCCGTTGACGGCGAGGAAGACGTAATTGCCATCCGCGCGCGGCACCAGCGCCTGTTCGGGCAGCTGGATGGTGGTCTGCCGGCCACCCAGGTCGGCCGTGGCGCGGGCGAACATGCCCGGCTTCAGCACGCCCCTGGGATTGGCGATGCGCGCGCGCACCCGGACATTGCGGCTGACGGTGTCGACCGCCGGGTCGATGGCGTTCACCTTGCCGGAGAAACGTTGTCCGGGAAGCGCATCGACGGTGAGCGAAATGGGCTGGTTGAGCCTGACCAGGGGCAGGTAGGTTTCCGGTACCGGCACTTCGAGCTTGAGCGTGGCAAGCGCATCCAGCCGCACGATGTCGCTGCCCTTGGCGACGTAAGCGCCGGGGCTGACCTGGCGCAGACCCACCACCCCGTCGAAAGGCGCGCGCAGGATGGTCTTGTCGAGTGCGACCTGCTCCTGGCGCAGGCGCGCCCGCAGGATGTCGAGATTGGCGCGGGCTTCGTCGAGCGCCTGCCGCGAAATGAAGTTCTGCGCCACCAGTTCCTCGCTGCGCCTGAAACGGCTGTCGGCGAGCTTGAGATCGGCCTCTGCTGCCGCGACGCGGGCGCGCTGTTCGGCAGAATCGAGCCGCACCAGTACTGCGCCTTTTTTCACCGGCTGGCCCTCACGGAACGGCAGGCTGTCGATGCGGCCGTCGATTTCCGGGCGCAGCGTCACGGTGTCTTCGGCGATCAGCGCACCCACCGCGTTCACGCTGTTGGAAACCGGGGTGGCGACCACTTTCATCATGTTGACCGGGATGAAGGGCGGGCCGCCAACCTGGGCCAGGGCCAGGCTGGGAAGGATCAGCAGGACGGCGAGTGCGCGCATGGTCGTGAGGCGGGCAAAGGAAAAAATACGAGGGCTCCAAACCTTAACAGTTCCAGACGGAAACAAAAATCGCGCACGCAGGTCAGGTAAAGAGTCGGGTGTAAGGTTTGCCCGTGCCGCCCGACCACTGTCTGTCACCCCCTCAGGACGCCGCCATGCTCATCCGCCCCCACTGCGATATTCCCGCTTCCGAGATCACCCCGCCGGAGATTTACCGGGCGCGCCGCCGTTTCATGCAGGGCTCGATCGCGCTGCTCGGCGGCGCTGCGCTCGCCACCGCCGGCGAGTCGCTTGCCGGGGCCAAACTCGCCGGCGTGCGTGCCAGCGCCTACAAACTGGATGAGGAGAAAACGCCCTACAAAGACATCACTACCTATAACAACTTCTACGAATTTGGCACCGGCAAGGACGACCCGGCAGCCAACGCCCATACCTTGCGTACGCGGCCGTGGACGGTGCGCGTCGAAGGCGAGGTGAAGCAGGCCCGAACCTGGGATATCGATGCCCTGCTGAAACTCGCGCCGCTGGAAGAACGGGTGTACCGGATGCGCTGCGTGGAAGGCTGGTCGATGGTGATTCCCTGGGTGGGCTTCCCGCTGGCCGAACTGATCCGCCGTGCCGAGCCCACCGGCAACGCCAAGTACGTGGAATTCGTCACCCTGGCCGACCCGAAGCAGATGCCCGGCGTGCGTTCCCGCATACTCGACTGGCCCTATACCGAAGGCCTGCGCATGGACGAAGCCCTGCACCCGCTGACGATACTGGCCGTGGGGCTCTACGGCGAAGTGCTGCCCAACCAGAACGGCGCGCCGATCCGGCTGGTGGTGCCCTGGAAATACGGTTTCAAGAGTGCCAAGTCCATCGTCAGTATCCGCTTCGTGGAAAAGCAGCCGGTCACAGCGTGGATGGCGGCCGCGCCCAGCGAATATGGCTTCTATTCCAATGTGAACCCGCAGGTGGACCACCCGCGCTGGAGCCAGGCCCGCGAACGTCGCATCGGCGAATTCTTCAAGCGCGACACCCTCATGTACAACGGCTACGGCGCGCAGGTTGCCCGGCTGTATCGCGGCATGGATCTGCAGAAATTCTTCTGATGGATGCACAGCGTCTCATCGCGTCGCGCGCGTTCAAAATCGGCCTCTTCATCCTGTGCCTGTTTCCGCTGGCGCGGCTGGTCGGGCTGGGCGCAACGGCCGGACTCGGTGCCAACCCCATCGAGTTCATTACGCGCTCAACCGGCACCTGGACCCTGGTGGGTTTGCTGCTGACACTCTCCATCACCCCTCTGCGGCGTGTTACGGGCTGGACTGCCCTGATCCGCCATCGCCGCACACTGGGGCTGTTTGCCTTCTTCTACGCCAGCCTGCACTTTGTTACCTACATCTGGCTGGATCAGTTCTTCGACCCGTCATCGGTAGCGCGCGATATCGTCAAGCGCCCGTTCATCACACTGGGGTTTGCAGCCTTTGTTCTCCTGATTCCCCTTGCGCTGACCTCGACCCAGGCCATGATGCGACGGCTGGGGAGACGCTGGCAGCAACTGCACAGACTGGTGTACGGGATCGCGATTCTGGCTGTGCTGCACTACTTGTGGCTGGTGAAGCTGGATCTCACCCAGCCGCTGATCTACGGCGGCGTGCTCGCGCTCTTGTTGCTGATGCGCCTGCCCGGCGTGGTGGCGTTGCTTCCGCTGTTGATCCCACGCCGGCCCGCGGGCCGCGCGGGCGAGGCTTGGCAGGATCGACAAGCATAAAAAACGGGGGCTCAAGGCCCCCGTTTCAGATTGGGCAATGCCCGACCTGTTTATAGCCCGAACGGCTTGATGACCGGTACCGCCGGTGCGGGTGCAGCTGCCGGGGCGGATGCCGGGGCAGGCTTGGCAGGAGCGGCTTTTTTGGCCGCCGGTTTTTTCGCCGGCGCGGCCTTCTTCGCAGCAGGCTTGGCGGCCGGTTTGGCCGCTACTTTTTTGACCGCCGGTTTGGCAGCCGGTTTTTTCGCCGGAGCGGCCTTCTTCGCAGCCGGTTTGGCAGCCACTTTTTTCGCGGCCGGAGCGGCTTTCTTGACTGCCGGCTTGGCGGCGGCTTTTTTCACGACCGGTTTTTTGGCCGGGGCTGCCTTTTTGGCCGGAGCGGCTTTTTTGACTGCCGGCTTGGCGGCGGCTTTTTTCACGACCGGTTTTTTGGCCGGGGCTGCCTTTTTGGCCGGAACGGCTTTCTTGACTGCCGGCTTGGCGGCGGCTTTTTTCACCACCGGTTTTTTGGCGGGCGCTGCCTTTTTGGCCGGAGCGGCTTTCTTGGCGGCGGGTTTGGCGGCCGGCTTCGCAGCGGCCTTCTTGACCGCCGGTTTCTTGGCGGCGGGTTTCTTCACTGTTGCCATCTAACACTCCTTGAAAGTTGAACACATTCACTACAACAAACAGCTAAACGCTACGTGCAGCTCATTCTTGCACTTCCAAAGCGTGGTATCGACAGGCGACCCATTTGCCCGAAACCCGCTAGAAACGGGCGATACCGAGGCTCCGCTTGGTGAGCCTCATTCTAGTTGCTTTTTTTCGGCGTTCAATCAATAGTCAAGCCGGCAGATGGCGAAGCCGCAAAAAAATGTAGCAGTGCAACAAAATGTATCGTGCCGATACAAAAAATCCGGCTAGTGCCGGATTTTCTATTTTGGCTGAAAGCTAGGATATAAGCCGTTCTCCGGCTATCAGGCTGGCTATGGTTTCGCGTGACCTGATGACGTGAATTTCATTCTTGTCAACGAGTACTTCGGCGGCGCGCGGGCGGGAATTGTAGTTGGAGGCCATGCTCATGCCGTAGGCACCGGCCGAAAGCAGGGCCAGAAGATCGCCTTCCTCGATCGCCAGATCCCTCGCCGAGCCAAGAAAATCGCCGGTTTCGCAGATGGGGCCGACGATGTCGTAGCGGCGGGCGGGCGTTTCGCGGGCGCGAATGGAAACGATGGCGTGGTAGGCCTCGTAGAGAGCGGGGCGCATCAGGTCGTTCATCGCGGCGTCGACGATGGCAAAGTTTTTGTCCTCGCCGGGTTTCAGAAACTCGACGCGGGTGAGCAAAAGGCCGGCGTTGCCGACCAGTGAGCGGCCCGGTTCGAGCAGCAGCGTTTCGCGGCGGCCGGCAAATTTCTGCGCCAGCACGCGGCCGTAGGCGGCGAGGTCAGGCGGCGTCTCGTCGCGATAGCGGATGCCGACGCCCCCGCCCAGGTCGATGTGGTGCAGGCTTATACCTTCGGCCGCGAGCGCATCGACCAGCGCCAGTACGCGGTCAGCGGCGTCCGCCAGCGGCGTGAGGTCAGTCAGCTGCGAGCCGATGTGGCAGTCGATGCCGACGACTTCGAGATGCGGCAGGTTGGCGGCCAGCCTGTATAGGCGAGGCGCTTCGTTGATAGCGACTCCGAACTTGTTTTCCTTGAGGCCGGTGGAAATATAGGGGTGGGTTTTGGGATCGACGTCCGGGTTGACGCGGAACGATACCGGTGCGCGCTTGCCGAGTTCGCCGGCCACGCGATTGAGGCGATGCAGTTCGCTTTCGGATTCGACGTTGAAGCAGAGGATGCCAGCGTCGAGCGCGGCCCGCATTTCGTCGGCGGTTTTGCCGACGCCGGAGAACACCACCTTGCCGGGGTCGCCGCCGGCGGCGAGGACGCGCGCGAGTTCGCCGCCCGAGACGATGTCGAACCCGCTGCCCATGCGGGCGAAGAGATTGAGGATGGCCAGGCTGGAATTGGCCTTGACCGCGTAGCAGACGAGATGCGGCGTGCCGGCGAAGGCTTCGGCATAGCCAAGCCAAGCGGCTTCGAGCGCGGCGCGCGAGTAGACATAGAGCGGGGTGCCGAAACGTTCGGCGAGCGTTTCCAGCGACACGCCCTCAACATGAAGGGTGCCGTCGAGTGTATGCAGGGTATTCAATTTGAAGTCCGTTGCGGGGCGGCGGGTTTTTCGGGAAGATACAGGTCGCCCTTGGAGCCGCAGCCCGCGAGGCCCAGGCCGACAAGCAGCAACGACACTATATATATGGTGCGCAGTTTCATGCGCGAAATGGTAGCACGCACGATGAACCCGAATGGAATGACCGAAGCCGACTTCAACCAGGCCAGCACCGCGACGCTGGCGCGCATCGAGGCCGCGATCGAAGACGCCGATCTGGAGTTCGAGACGCCGGCCGACGGCATCCTTGAAATCGAATTCGACGACGGCGGCAAGATCATCGTCAACCGCCACGGCGTGGCGCGCGAAATCTGGGTGGCGGCGCGTTCGGGCGGCTTTCACTTCAAGCCGCAGGACGGCGACTGGGTGGACACCAAGGACGGCACCCCGCTCTTCGACAAGCTCGCCGCGCTGATCGCCGCCCAGGGCGGCGGGCCGGTGCGCTTCTGACGTCCGCTTGAAAAGCCAGGCGCTCACCCTCTTCGATCTGGTCGAGCGGCTGTCGCTACTCACGCGCGCAGACTTGCGCCAGGCCGGCGCTGCGCAGGGCTTGCAGCCCGTGCATCTGCAAGTGCTGTTTTACCTCAACCAGGCCAACCGTTTTTCCAATACGCCGCAGGCGCTCACCGAATACCTTGGTCTGACCAAGGGCACGGTGTCGCAGACCGTGATCGTGCTGGCGCGGCGGCGGCTGATCTCCCGCTACGCCGACCCGCGCGACGGGCGGGTGGTGCGGCTGATCCTCACCGAGGGCGGGACGACGTTGCTGAAAACGCTGTCCGCCGGCAGTGCCTGGCGCGACATCGTGCAGACCGCGAGCCAGGCGCGCGTGACCTCGGCCATCGTGGTGCTGCGCCAGGTGCTGGCACAGGTGCAGGTGCAGAGCGGCAAGCGCAGCTTTGGCGTGTGCGCCAGTTGCCGACACCTCCAGCGGCTGGGGCCGCGCAGCTATTTTTGCGGGTTGATGCAGGAGAAGCTGTCGAGCCCGGAGACGCGGCGGATTTGCCGCGAGCACGCGATGCCGGTGTCGGCACCGCCGGCGGGGTGAGCGGGGCAAGTCATCAAGGGCTATCAACAGGGAGGTACGGGAGGAACGGGAGGAACGGGAGGGAAGCCCTGAACCCTCCCTTACCTCCCTGTCTATCTATATCCGCATCCGTGCCCGAGCGACGGCCGCCCGCACCTGGTTCGGCGCGGTGCCGCCGAAGTGGTCGCGGGCGGCGAGCGAGCCTTCCAGCGTCAGCACGGCATAAACGTCGTCAGTAATCATCGGGCTGAACGCCTGCAACTCGGCAAGCGGCAGGTCGGCCAGATCGCGCCCGGACTGGTCAGCGGCGCGCACGGCGCGGGCCACCACTTCGTGGGCGTCGCGGAAGGGCACGCCTTTTTTCACCAGGTAGTCGGCCAGATCGGTCGCGGTGGCGAAGCCCTGCATCACCGCCGCGCGCATGGCGTCGGGCTTGACCGTCACCCCGCGCAGCATGTCAGCGTAGATCGTCAGCGTGTCGATCAGGGTGTCAACGGAGTCGAACAGCGGTTCCTTGTCTTCCTGGTTGTCCTTGTTGTACGCCAGCGGCTGGCCTTTCATCAAAGTGAGCAGGGCGACGAGATGGCCGTTGACGCGGCCGGTTTTGCCGCGCACCAGCTCGGGCACGTCGGGGTTTTTCTTTTGCGGCATGATCGACGAACCGGTGCAGAAGCGGTCGGCCAGGTCGATGAAGCCGAAGCGCGGGCTCATCCACAGGATCAGTTCCTCGGACAGGCGCGACAGGTGCGTCATCACCAGCGCGGCGGCGGCGGAAAATTCGATGGCGAAGTCGCGATCCGACACCGCGTCGAGCGAGTTTTCGCAGACGCCCTCAAAGCCCAGCTGCTCGGCGACGAAGTGGCGGTCGATGGGGTAACTGGTACCGGCCAGTGCGGCAGCGCCCAAGGGCAGACGGTTCACCCGGCGGCGGCAGTCGATCATGCGCTCGGCGTCGCGCGCCAGCATTTCAAAGTAGGCGAGCAGGTGGTGGCCAAAGGTCACCGGCTGCGCGACTTGCAGGTGGGTGAAGCCGGGCATCACCGTGTCGGCGTGCTGCTCGGCCAAGTCGACCAGTGAGGTCTGGCAGGCTTTGAGGCCCGCCACAATGCGGTCGATGGCGTCGCGCAGATACAGGCGAATGTCGGTCGCCACCTGGTCGTTGCGGCTGCGCCCGGTGTGCAGGCGCTTACCCGCGTCGCCGATCTTGGCGGTGAGCGCGGCCTCGATATTGAGATGCACGTCTTCTTTATCCAGCGACCAGACAAATTTGCCCGCCCCGATCTCGGCCAGCAGTTCGGCCATGCCGCCCCGGATGGCGTCCAGATCGTCCTTGGACAGCACGCCGACGTGGTGCAACATGGCGGCGTGGGCAAGTGAGCCCTGAATATCGAATTCGGCCAGCCGATAATCGAAAGGAATTGACGCGGTGTAGCGTTTGACGATTTCGGAAACCGGCTCGGAAAAACGGCCGGACCAGGCACCGGCAGGCGGCGTCGGAGACGTGCTCATGGGGCGGAAACAGGGATGAAAAGAAAGAATCATAACAACCGGCCGGTCGAATTGCCGAACTTCTGCCACCACGGGGTCAGTCTGCGCATTGCGCTGACGGTGGAAGTCGCGCTTGCCGCCGGGGTGATCGCACGGGTTGCCGATAGCGACGCCTTCTGGGCCGAGTTCATCGGCTTGTCGGCGCTGGCGCAACCGGCGTTGCTGCTGTGTTTGATGACGCTGTGTGCAGCGAGTCGTGGATTGCGGGGTTTGCCCTATATAAAAGGCGTGGTTGCCACGCTGGGTCTGGCTGTGATCGTGCCCGTGGGCGTGGCCTGGTGGATTACGCCGCTGACGACAGGGTCGCAGCCTTATCCGCTGTTGGGCGTGGGCGTGTTTGCGCTTGTACTGGGCGGCGGTCTGTTGGGGTATTTCAATCTGCGCGCCCGGGCGCTGTCGCCCGCCATCACTGAAGCCCGCTTGCAGGCCTTGCAGGCACGCATCCGCCCGCATTTCCTGTTCAACAGTCTCAACGCCGTGCTGTCGCTGGTGCGCAGCGACCCGCGCCGTGCCGAGCACGCGCTGGAAAACATGGCCGATCTCTTCCGCGCGCTGATGAGCGATGCCCGCCAGCTGGCCCCGCTGGAAGACGAAGTGGCGCTCACGCGCGCCTATCTGGAACTGGAACAGTTGCGGCTGGGCGACCGCCTCCAGCTTGTGTGGCACATCCAGAAAATGCCGGCCGACGCGCTGATTCCGCCGCTGGTGATCCAGCCGCTGGTGGAAAACGCGGTGTATCACGGTATCGAGCCGCAGCCGGGCGGCGGCGAAATCAGCCTCAATGTCTACCGCAGCGGCGACAAGGTGCATATCGTCGTGCGCAACCCGATCGCGGCCGAGGGCAATCATCACAAGGGCAACCGTATTGCGCTGGCCAATATCCGCGAGCGGCTGATGCTGCACTTTGACCTGGATGCGCAGCTCAAGTCCGAGCCCATGGGGGCCGTTTATCAGGTGCATATCGTGATGCCCTACACCCGTGAACGCACCCAACCCGCCCCTGCGCGTCCTGATCGTCGATGACGAAGCCCCCGCGCGTCGCCGCCTGCGCGACGTGCTGGCCGACTGCGCCGCTGAGTTGCCCGTGGATGTGGTGGGCGAGGCCGAAAACGGGCTCGACGCCATCACCCAGGTGCAACGCCAGACGACCGATGCCGTGCTGCTCGACATCCGCATGCCCGGCATGGACGGCCTCGAATGCGCCGCCCACCTCAACCGGCTTGCCGCGCCCCCGGCCATCATTTTCAGCACCGCGTACGACGCCTATGCCTGCCAGGCCTTTGAGTTGAACGCCGTGGACTACCTGCTGAAACCGGTACGCGCTGACCGGCTGGTGAGGGCACTGTCGCGTGCGCACCGGCTCAACACCCAGGCGCTCGAACAACTGCGGGAAGCCTATCCCCGCGCGCGCACCCACCTGTCGGTCAGCGAAAAAGGGCGCATCGTCCTCATTCCTGTCGCTGACATCCTGTATCTCAAGGCCGAACTCAAGTACGTCACCGTGCGTACGGCAGAGCGTGAATTCCTGCTTGAAGAATCGCTGACCCGGCTTGAACAAGAATTTGAGCAGACGTTTTTGCGCATCCATCGCAACTGCCTCGTTGCACGGCATCGCATCCGTGAAATAGGCAAACTGCCGGGCGATGAGGAAGGTCATTTTCTTCGTCTCGACGGATTGGACGACAAACTTGCTGTCAGCCGGCGTCAGTATTCGTCCCTGCGCGACATGCTCCGCCAATGACGATACTAGGCGGGTAACTGCGGAAAATGGCCGTTATTTCAGCTCGTGAGTGTTTTTTTTCTTGCCAGAGAAAAATAAATATTCAATAAAAACATTAAGATAAATTACATCTACAACTAAAGTTGTAGAGACAAGCCAACCTGTGATTCGTAGGATTACAACGCTTGCTGCCTGTTCCGCAAGCAGGAAGTTCTCCGCAACGAGGGGCATCCCCCCTCCATTCAGCCGGGTTCGCAAGAACCCGGCATTTTTTTGTCCTGATTTTCAGGCGCGGCTATCATCCCAGGCATGAAAACCGATGCCCCCGACCTTACCGAAACGCAACTCGACTCCGAAACCGTGTTTCAGGGCCGGCTCATGCACGTCAAACGCGATCGTGTGCGCCTGCCCAACGGCGGCGAATCGACCCGCGAATATCTCATTCATCCCGGTGCCGTCGTCGTCCTCCCCGTGTTCGACAACGGCGACGTGCTGCTGGAGCGCCAGCACCGCTACCCGCTGCACCGAGATTTCATCGAATTTCCCGCCGGCAAGATCGACCTCAAAGAATCCGACCTTGCCTGCGCGCAGCGCGAATTGCAGGAAGAAACCGGCTACACCGCAGTCGAGTGGCGCGAAGTCACCACCATCTACCCGTGCATCGGCTACTCGAACGAGCGCCTGGCGTTTTATCTCGCGCGCGGGCTCACCGAAGGCGACCACGGCCGCGACCACGACGAATTCCTGGAAGTGTTCCGCCTGCCGTTCGATGAGGCGATGCAGTGGGTGCGAGACGGCCGGATTTGCGAGACGAAGACGGTGATCGGCCTGTTCTGGCTGGAAAAACTGCGCAACGCACAATGGTGAGCCCCGCGTGAGCACACCCGTGCGCCTGGCTTTCGCCGTCGCCGCGTTCTTCGGTGCCTGGCTCGCCATGTTCCTGCTCACCACCGTGCTGCTGCCCGAATCGCTCGCCTGGGCGCAGCCGCTGGTCGCGCTGGGCTTTGCCGCCTGGGGTGCGCGCCGGGTGTGGCGGCAACTGGAACACCCCGAAACGGATGGGCTGCCGGTATTCGTGGGTACCGGCGCGCTGGTGCTGGGCGGCTTGGGTTTCATCGGCGGTTTTTTCGGCCCGATGATTTTTGCGCCCGAGGCCAATCAGGGCCCGCTGCTGGGCCTGTTCATCACCGGCCCCGGTGGCGCGGCGCTGGGCGCGGTCGTCGGCTGGCTGGTGTGGCTGAGACGGCGGCGCGCCTGAGATGAAAGCCGGGTTACGGCTGATACCCCCGGCGTAAGTGTTGGCCTTACTTTGTCACCCATGCAATGCATGGGTGATTGTTTTCCCGCTTGCCAACCTGCTTGATAGCCGAGAAACTCTTGGTATTGATTTTGTTTCGAGGGCGAAACAATGAAAATACCCGAGGCCGTCACCACCAAAGAAGCCGCTACCCGTCTGGCGGTTTCCGAGCAGCGGGTGCGCACACTCCTGCGTTCCGGTGCGCTGGAAGGTCGCCAGTTCGGCAAACAATGGCTGACCAGCGTCGCCGCGATCGAGCGCTATCTCGTGGCGGGCGCGACTCAGCCACCCGAAGACCGTCCGCGCAAACCTGCACCGCTACCCGCGATCAAGGCGCTGTCGTTTTTCTCGGGCGCGATGGGGCTGGATTTGGGGCTGGAAAAGGCTGGCATCCATTTTCTGCTCGCGTGCGAATCCGACAAAACCTGCCGACGCACGATCAGCGCCAACCGCCCGGACATCGCGCTGCTGGGCGACATCTGGAACTACGACGGCGACGCAATCCGCGCCGCAGCAGGACTGGGCCCGGACGACGACATCGACGTGATGGTCGGCGGCCCGCCGCCAGGCGTTTTCAACAGCGGGCGCACGGGGCGGGTTCGGCGACGAACGCGGCAATGCCTTGCTGCGCTACGTCGAGCTGATTCTTGCGCTGCGCCCGCGCTACGCCGTACTGGAAAACGTGCGCGGCCTGCTGTCCGCGCCGTTGAAGCACACCCCGCACGTCCAACGCGGCACAGACTGGCGGCCCGACCGCGACGAACTGCCGGGTGGGGCGCTCATGCATGTGCTCGATGCGCTGCGCGCGGGCGGTTACGGCGTGTCGTTCAACCTGTATAACGCCGCGAATTTCGGCGTGCCGCAATCGCGCGAACGGGTGATTTTGTTGTGCTCGCGCGACGGCGAGCGGCTGCCGCATTTGCAGCCCACGCACTCGCAAGACGCGGCATTCGGCCTGCCCGCGTGGCGCACCCTGCGCGACGCCTTGCAAGGGCTGGCCCCCGACACCTGCGACCACGAAAACTTCCCCGAAGACCGCCTGCGCTTTTACCGGATGCTCGGCCCCGGCCAATACTGGAAGCACCTGCCCGAAGCGTTGCACCGCGAAGCACTGGGCAACTCACTCGATTCCGGCGGCGGCAAAACCGGCTTCCTGCGCCGGCTGGCGTGGGACAAACCCGCGTGTACGCTGGTGACCTCGCCGACCATGCCCGCCACCGACATCTGCCACCCCGAGGAACACCGCCCGCTGTCGGTGCAGGAATACATGCGGGTGCAGCAGTTCCCTGACGACTGGGTGATCTGCGGTTCGCTCACGGATCAGTACAAACAAATCGGCAACGCGGTTCCGGTGGGGCTGGGCGAAGCAGTGGGGCGTGCGTTGCTGGCGCATCGGGCGGGCAACGCCGAGCCTGCGCAGCAGGGGTTTCGGTTCAGTCGTTATCGGGACAACGATGAAACGACGTGGGAGGCGCGCACGCGTGCCGCGATGGGAAGGCTTGCAGGCGAAAGTCCCAAGGCGATGCCCGCGACAAAAACGCCCAAACCGGTCAACGATGCGCAAATCCCCTTGTTCGCCCTGGAAGAGTGAACGCACTACCTGGGCAAGGCTTGGAGGTAAGCCCGCACGAAGGCCACAAACGCAGGTTCGGACAAGTGTTGGCAATGTTGCGTATCGGGGAACGCAGCCCAGTTTGCCCCCGTTTTTTTGGCGAAAGTACGATGCCATTTCTCGATGGTCGTGCCGTCACGAATCGCGCTCGACGACGAGTTTTCCGAGTTGTCGCGGTTCTTGACCTGCAACAAGCGCCAGCGTCCTCGTGCTGTCGTCGGCGGTTTCACGAAATCGACCGCTTTCACCATCGTCCCCGAGCACCAGATCCAGCCGTGTGGGTCCAGCACACTCGCCAGATAGCGTTCCAGTAAATCGCCGATGACGTTCTCGGCGGCCATGGAAAGGGCGTGCTCGTCTTTGATTTGCGCCAGTCGGGTCTTATCCAGGCCAAAATATTCGCCCAGAATGATCGACACCATTTCATCCGGGATCGTGTCCGGTCTTTTCGGCGCGCGGGCCTCTGCAAAAGTCTTTGCTTGCCGCGTGATGTATCCGCCGTTCCGACCTCGGGCACGTTTTTACCGCGCAAGGCAGTAGCCATTCCAGGCTGTTTCGCCAGAAAACCGATCAGGCTGGCATAGCACTCCGCCAGCGCAGGTTCGATTTCGAGCATGGCTGCGCGAGCAATATCGACTGCACCGGGAACGAAGCTCATCCCGGCTGATACCCCAGATTCGGCGCGAGCCACCGCTCCGCCGTTTTCAAATCCCAGCCCTTGCGCTCGGCATAGCTTTCCACCTGGTCTTTTTCCAGCTTGGCGACGGCGAAATACTGGCTTTCGGGGTGCGAGAGGTAGAAGCCCGACACCGCCGCGCCGGGCCACATGGCGTAGTTTTCGGTCAGCACCACGCCGATGGTTTCGGTGGCGTTCAAGACTTCAAACAGCGCGGCTTTTTCGCTGTGTTCGGGGCAGGCGGGGTAGCCGGGCGCGGGGCGGATGCCCCGGTATTTTTCGGCGATGAGGTCGTCGTTCGGCAGGGCTTCGTCCGGCGCGTAGCCCCAGAATTCGCGGCGCACGCGTAAATGCAAATGCTCGGCGAAGGCTTCGGCCAGTCGGTCGCACAGCGATTTGAAGAGGATGGCGGAATAGTCGTCGTGGGCGGCTTCGAAGGCTTTCGCGCGTTCGTCTTCGCCGATGCCGGCGGTGACGACGAAGGCACCGAGGTAGTCCGCCACGCCGGATTCGCGTGGCGCGACGAAGTCGGCGAGGCACAGGTTGGCGCGGCCTTCGGGCTTTTTCATTTGCTGGCGCAGGTTGTGCCAGGTCATGCGCGTGTCGGTGCGCGATTCGTCCGTGTAGACGGCGATGTCGTCGTCGTTCACGGTGTTGGCGGGGAAGAGGCCGAACACGGCGCGCGCTTCGATCCAGTTCTCGCTCACCATTTTGTCGAGCATGGCGCGGGCGTCTTGATAGAGCTTGGTCGCCTCCACCCCGACGACTTCGTCGGTGAGGATTTTTGGGAATTTGCCGTGCAGTTCCCACGAAGCGAAGAACGGCGTCCAGTCGATGACATCGACGAGCTTCGCCAGATCGTAGGCTTTGAGGACGTGGACGCCGGGCTGCGCGGGAACCGGTGGCGTGGTGCTCGCCCAGTCGATCGTGAATTTGTGCGCGCGCGCCTCGGCCAGCGAGAGCCGCACGGTGTCGGTTTTGTGCTTGAGGTGGCGCTCGCGCGTGGCGGCGTAGTCGGCTTTGACTTCGGCGACGAAGGCGGGCTTGAGTTCAGCGGATAACAGCTGGGTGCACACGCCGACGGCGCGCGACGCGTCTTTGACGTAGACGACCGGGTGCGAATAATTCGGCTCGATTTTCACCGCCGTGTGCGCGAGCGAGGTGGTCGCGCCGCCGATGAGCAGCGGAATATCGAAGCCTTGCCGCTGCATTTCGCTGGCGACGAAAGCCATTTCTTCGAGCGACGGCGTAATCAGGCCGGACAGCCCGATGATGTCGGCGTGATGTTCACGCGCGGCGTCGAGAATTTTCTGCGCGGGGACCATCACGCCGAGATCGACGATCTCGTAGCCGTTGCAGCCGAGCACGACGCCGACGATGTTTTTGCCGATGTCGTGCACGTCGCCCTTGACCGTGGCCATGATGATTTTGCCGGCAGACTGGTTGTCGCCGGCCTGTTTGTCGGCTTCGATGAAGGGCAGCAGGTGGGCGACCGCCTGCTTCATCACACGCGCCGATTTGACGACCTGCGGCAGGAACATTTTGCCCGCGCCGAAGAGGTCGCCGACGACGTTCATCCCGGCCATCAGCGGGCCTTCGATGACGTGCAGCGGGCGCTCGGATTCGAGCCGCGCGGCCTCGGTGTCTTCGACGATGAATTCGGTGATGCCTTGCACCAGCGCGTGCGAGAGCCGTTCGTTCACCGGCAAAGCGCGCCACGCCAGATCGACGACCTTTTCTTTCGCGCCGGACTTCACGCCTTCGGCGAAGGTGACGAGCCGTTCCGTTGAATCTTCGCGGCGATTGAGCAACACGTCTTCGACCCGCTCGCGCAATTCCGGGTCGAGATTGGCGTACACACCCAATTGCCCGGCGTTGACGATGCCCATGTCCATGCCCGCCGAAATTGCGTGGTAGAGGAAGGCGGTGTGGATCGCTTCGCGCACGCCGTCGTTGCCGCGAAACGAGAAACTCACGTTCGATACGCCGCCCGAGATGTGCGCGTGCGGCAGGTTCTGGCGGATCCAGCGGGTGGCTTCGATGAAGTCCACCGCGTAGTTCGCGTGCTCTTCAATGCCGGTGGCGACCGCGAAAATGTTGGGGTCGAAGATGATGTCTTCGGCCGGGAAACCGACGGTTTCGGTGAGGAGCCTGTACGCGCGGGTGCAGATTTCGGTCTTGCGCGCGTAGGTGTCGGCCTGGCCGACTTCGTCGAAGGCCATCACGATCACCGCCGCGCCGTAACGGCGGCAGAGCCGCGCTTTTTCCAGAAACTCGGCCTCGCCTTCCTTCATGGAAATCGAGTTGACGATGCCCTTGCCCTGGATGCATTTCAGTCCTGCCTCGATCACGCTCCACTTGCTCGAGTCGATCATGATCGGCACGCGCGCGATGTCGGGTTCGCTGGCGATGAGATGGAGGAACCGCACCATCGCGGCTTCCGCGTCGAGCATCCCCTCGTCCATGTTGATGTCGATCACTTGCGCGCCGTTTTCGACCTGCTGGCGCGCGACCGACAGCGCATCGTCGTAACGGCCTTCGAGGATCATCCTGGCGAACGCGCGCGAGCCGGTGACGTTGGTGCGCTCGCCGACGTTCACAAACAGCGAGTCTTTGCCGACGTTGAACGGCTCCAGGCCGGACAGGCGCATCGCCGGTTCGAGCACCGGCGGCACGCGCGGCGCGACGCCTGCGACGGCCTTGGCGATTTCAGCGATGTGCGCGGGCGACGAGCCGCAGCAGCCGCCGACGATATTCAAGAGCCCCGAGCGCGACCATTCGGCGATGTGTCCGGCCATCTCCGGGCCGCCCATGTCGTACTCGCCAAACGCATTCGGCAAGCCCGCGTTGGGGTGCGCCGAGACGAAACAGTCGGCCTTGTTCGAGAGTTCGTTGACATACTGGCGCAGCAAATCCGGGCCGAGCGCGCAGTTGAGCCCGATGGACAAGGGCTGGGCGTGACGAACCGAATTCCAGAACGCCTCGCCGGTCTGGCCCGAGAGCGTGCGCCCCGAGGCGTCGGTGATCGTGCCGGAAATCATGATCGGCAGGCGCATCGCTTCGCGGTCGAAATATTCTTCGATGGCAAACAGCGCAGCTTTGGCGTTGAGCGTGTCGAAGATGGTTTCGACCATCAGAATGTCCGCGCCGCCTTTCACCAGGCCGTCGATCGCTTCGAGGTAGGCCACGCGCAACTGGTCGAAGGTGACATTGCGGAAACCCGGGTCGTTCACGTCGGGCGAGATCGTCGCCGTGCGCGACGTCGGCCCCAGCACCCCGGCGACGAAACGCGGCTTGGCCGGGTTTGCTGCGGTCGCCTCGTCGCAAGCCTCGCGCGCGAGCCGGGCGGCGGCGAAATTCAACTCGTGAACCAGATGCTCCATGTGGTAATCGGCCATGGAAATGCTGGTCGCGTTGAAGCTGTTGGTTTCCAGAATGTCTGCGCCGGCGGCCAGATACTGCGCGTGGATGTCCTTGATGATGTGCGGCGCGGTCAGGCAGAGCAGGTCGTTATTGCCTTTCACGTCGTGCGGGAAATCTTTGAAACGTTCGCCGCGATAGTCGGCTTCGGTCAATTTAAACCGCTGGATCATCGTCCCCATCGCGCCGTCGAGCACGAGGATGCGTTGGGCGAGGAGCGTGCGCAAAAGCGCTTCACGGGTGGCGGGTGCGGCAGACATGGGATGGGGGCTGGTGAGGCAAATCTGAATTATATAAGGCGCATCGTCCGCACCTTGTTCCTGGTCGGTTGGCTGACAACAGGGGCGGGATTTCGACAGGCAGAGCGGGGCTGTCGCCCAAGGTGCGCCATAAAGCGGTCTGACAGGTGGGTATGGAATTTGCCTGTGGTACTACCGTTGAAACCGGAGATGCCATGCGTTCCACTATTCTTCCAGCCTTGGTGCTGGCCAGCCTGATGCTTGCGCCGCCCGTTTGGGCCGATTCGGCCGAGCAGGCTTCGCGTTACTACGAAGATGCGCTCAAACGCTACGAACGCAATGACGATGCCGGGGCAATTATCCAGCTCAAAAATGCGCTGAAGGAGGATTCGCGCATGTTGCCCGCCCTGGTTTTATTGGGGCAGGCACACCTGCGCAAAGGGGAACCTGCGGCAGCCGAGCGAGTGTTCGCCGACGCAGAGAAACTGGGAGCAGCACGCTCCAACATTGCGGTCTACCAAGCGCAGTCGCTTATGGCGCAAGGAAAATGGCGCGTTTTACTAGAGCGCTATGGCGCAGATGGTTTACCCGAGGCGGCGCGGATCGATATGTTAATGATGCGGTCACGGGCTCAATTGTTTTTAGGCCAGCTAGACGCGGCCATGAGCAGCGCAGAATCATTGACAGCCTTGCCTGCCGCGCGAGCGCGTGCCCTCGCACTGCAAGCGCGCATCCACATGAATGCCGGACGTGATGCCGAAGCACTCGCTCTGGTTAATGAGGCGTTGCGTGCAAGCCCGAATGACAGCGACGCACTGACCATGCGTGCCTCAATCAGTCACCTGCGTGGTCGGTTAAGCGACGCGGTGAATGAGTATGGCCAGGCCCTGGTGGCGCAGCCGCATAATGTGGATGCGCGCCTGGCGCGTGCCGGGCTCTTGCTGGATTTGAACCGGGTGCGCGAAGCCGGGGTTGATCTGGATTATTTGAAACGTCATTTCTCGCACGATCCGCGTGGCGCGTATTTGCGTGCGCTAGCGGCGGAGCGTCGGGGCGATATGGCTGCAACCCAGAATGCGCTAAGGGACACCACGCTTACGCTTGATGCGTTGTCTCCAGAATTGCTGGTCGCGAGCGAGCAGCTCCAGTTTCTGGGTGGGCTGGCGCATCACGCGCTTGGGGAACAGGAACGCGCGCTGACCTATTTATTGGCCTATCTCGAAAAAAGACCGCGAGATGTGGCAGCGCGCAAGCTGATCGGCAGTATTTATCTGACGCGCCGTCAATTCAACCGCGCCGTTGCGATGTTACAGCCGGCGCAGCGCGTAGCCCCGGGTGATGCGCGCGTGCTGTCCATGCTGGCAGATGCAGCATTGGGGCAGGGCAACCCGGGAAAAGCAGCCAGTTTGTTTCGCGAGGCAGGCACTATCCAGAACGATGCGGGCACCCTGACTGGATTAGGCGTCAGTTTGCTTGGCTCGGGCGAGGTGGACGCGGGCTTTCAATCCCTGGCGCGCGCTCACGCGCAGGCCCCCGCCTCCACACAGTCTGCCTTGCCGTATGCCCTTGCCCTGCTTAAACGGGGGGACGCGCCACAGGCCATAAAGGTGTTTAATGGAATATTGAAACGTGAGCCGTCCAACGTGGCGGTGCGCAATTTACTTGGCCTGGCTAAATTGGCGGCAGGCGACCGGGTAGGGGCACGCACTGCTTACATCGCAGCCACTCAGATCCGCCGCAGCTATTACCCGGCTCACCTGAATCTGGCCCAGCTCGATGAACAAGAGGGCCGCACAAGCCAGGCGCGCCAGCGATATCTCGGGATACATCGGGTTGCGCCAGCCAATCTCGAAGCCATGCTTGAGCTCGCACGCCTGGACGAAACACAAGGGCGCGTGGGAGAAGCCCTGAAATGGCTCGAAAAAGCCAAAGTGGCGCGGGAGCGGGATATTCGCCCACGTTTGGCGCTGGCCGAGCTCTATCTGCGCACTGAGCAGGGCAAACTGGCTTTGGATGCAGCCAAGGATGCGCAAGCGCGCGCGCCTGACAATGCGCGGGCGCTACTGCTACTGGCGCGCAGTCAACTTGCGGTGGGCAATGGTGATGCCGCCAGAAGCGTGCTGCATCAGGCCGTCAAATCGGCGGCCTTCAACCCGGCCTTGCTGGTACAGGCGGCGATCTTGCAGATTCAGTCTAACGATCTGAATGCTGCCCGTTACACCCTAGACAAGGCGTTGCTCGGCGGGAAGGCCTATCCGCCAGCGCAAGCATTGCGCGCGCGGCTGGAGCTCCAGTCGGGTAACCTCGGCGAAGCTGAACGCCGTGTCAATCAGATGGCCGCCAGTTTGGGGCAAGCGGATAGCCAGCGTCTGACAGGGGATATCCGTATGGCTCAGCGGCGCTACGCTGACGCCATTGCTGCCTTCAGGGCAGCCCACGCAGCCCGGCCGGGAACGGACAGTGTACTGGGGCTGAGCCGCGCCCACCTCGCCGCCGGGCAACCAGAATCCGCCGCCAAAGCGCTGGAAGGCTGGCACAAGCAGCACCCCAGCGACCGCATGGTGACACACGCTCTGGCCGAAAGTTTAATGGCGATGCGCGCGCCTGCGCGTGCCAAAATCCTCTACCAGACCCTGGTGGCGCAGGACGCAAATGATGCCCGCGCGCACAACAATCTGGCGACAGTCCTGCTGGAACTGGGCGACCCGTCGGCGCTCGCTCATGCTGAGCGCGCGCGGGCGTTGGCCCCCACGCAACCGCAAGTCAATGACACCCTCGGTTGGGTACTGGTTCAGCAAGGGCAGCGGGAAAAGGGGTTGCGCTATTTGCGGGAGGCCGCACTTCGCGCGCCAGACGACCCAGACATTCAGCGGCATTTGAAGGCGGCTTTGGCGCAATCGCAACCGTAAGTTGTGTCGGAAATGTTTACATCTTGCGCATTAAAAATCAGGCGCTCGTTTTAGTTTGATGAAATTAAAAGGTTTTTTATCTGGCATTTTGTTTGCTTTGAACTCTCTGTCAGAACTTTCAAATAATTTGTTGTGGAGGCACTACCCATGAAAACAAAACTATCCAGCGCAATGGTGGCCCTGGTGGCCGGTTTGGCCGCAGGTGCAGCCCAGGCTGCCACTTGGACTTACAGCAGCGTTAATCCTGTATCGACTGCCGGGCTTACTGCCAGCGTATCCAGCTTTTCGGCTACCAACACGGGAACCGCCCTCATTACCGCAACCACAGCGTATTACTCGGGCAACGGTCTGGGGGCGCTCAGCGGAGGGGAAACCACCAGTAGCTATCCCGGGCACGCACTGGACAACGATGGCACGATCGAGACCTTGATGTTCTCGTTTTCGAACGGGGTGAGCGGTATTACGCCGGCAGACAAAGTCAATTTGACCAGCATGAACGTGGGCTGGTCCTACGGCGATACCGATTACAGCGTGTATGCCTATACCGGCTCCAGCGCTGCGCCCACGCCCGTAGGCACTTCCTATGGAAACCTCACCAACAGCGGCTGGGCGTTGATTGGCCACTACGCAGGAACGGGTTCTGGCAATTTCAATTTTTCGAATACTACCTACTCCAGCCACTGGCTGATTGGTGCCTACAACGGTTTAGGTTCAGGGGCAGACAAACAAACGGGTGACGATTACTTCAAAGTCGCGAGCGTGACTGGTAATAAATGCCCAACGACTGGCACGATTCCCACCGGTTGTACCAACACGCCGCCCCCTAACAACGGCGTCCCCGAACCCGGCACACTGTTGCTGCTGGGTGCCGGCCTGGTTGGGATGACCCGGATGGTGCGTCGCCCATCCAAGTAAGCCAGGGCCTGGCTGCGCCTTACGGCCGCAACAAAAAACCCGCTTCGGCGGGTTTTTTGTTGCGGGTGAGGGCTTGGTGTGAGGCGGGTGGGCTGCTAGGGTGACACTCTGTTCTCCGTAAAGGCAGGCCATGCATACGCTCACCCCCACCGAAGCCCACGCCTATTTGCAGGCACATCCCGAAGCGGTGTTCATCGACTGTCGGTCGGAGATCGAGTACCTGTTCGTCGGCCACCCTGCCGGGGCGATGCACATTGCCTGGCAGGACGGGCCGGACTGGGATGTGAACCCGGATTTTCTCGGCCACGCGCGCAAGGCGGCGTCAGTGAACCGGCCGGTGGTGTTGATCTGCCGCTCGGGCCGGCGCTCGGCGGAAGCGGGGCGTTATCTGGAAAAGTATGGTTTCCCCGAGGTGTACAACGTGGAACACGGTTTCGAGGGCGATCTGGATGCGTCGCGGCATCGCTGCACAAAAAACGGCTGGCGCTTTGACGGATTGCCCTGGGAGCAGACCTGAGGCTTGGGGGGCAATGTAGTGAAGGCATCAGGTAGGTCGGCAATACGTTGCCGACCTACCCGCGCCGCCTGCGTTTTGAGTTGTAGAAAGCCAATAATCAGGCCGGATCAATCGAACCCAGCAGCGCGTCCAGTTTGCCTTCGAGTTCAAGCATCATGATCTCTTCTTCGCCGCCGATATGCTGGCCGTTGATGAAAATCTGGGGGTAGTACTGGAGTCCGGTGCGGCGCACCATTTCATCTTTCTCAAGCGGCATCAGGTCGATCAGGTAGTCGATGTGGCGCACGTTCTTGCTGTCGAGCAGCGCGCGCACGTTGACGCATTTCTTGCAGTTGGTCGTGCCGTAGATTTCGACTTTCGCGGTCATGTTGATCGGGATTCGGCTGTGGGGAGAGGGCCAGGATACACGCGCCCTTTTATCAGAAGCCCTGATCCTTGTCGCTGTCGTCGAGGCTGGCGGTGGACAACAGAAAATTGAGGTAGGGCGCGTAGGTGATCACCTGGCCCTGCACGAACCCCAACTGGTTGAAGGTGTCAGCAACCGCGATCAGGCAGTCGCGGTCAGCGGGGCTGTCGGCCAGCGCGCGCATGGCGGCCAGCAGGGGCTTGATCTCTTCCGGATCAACGTAGGTGAGCAGCATGTCGATGGATTCTCGCAGCCCTGCAACGTCCACCGGTTTCTCCGTGATATGCAGGCGGCTGAAGTTTTCTTCGGTGATGCGGGACTGCATCGTTCCGACAAACGCATCGAAGCTTGCCTTGTCTGGCCGGTCGATGAACAACTCGACCAGCGGCTCACGATTCACCCGGCTGACGAACGACAACATCGATCCCGATACCACGGGATCGGCATCGAGGACGCAGAGCACCACGCTCAGCGATTCCGACTTCAGCACCGACTGGATGGTGTAGTGAAGCTCGTCACCTTCAAGCCTGAACTCGCGGGTGCCTTTGAGCGGATGTTTCTGGATGAGTGTTGCCGTCATGATGCCTCTTTCGACTGCTGATTCCGTGGGGAGAGCAGACAGTATGCTACTGCCGAAGCAGGAGGCCAGCCTGCATTGTCCAATGGGATGAAAGCCCTTGCGTCGTGCAGCGGCCGGCCCATCCGGGGCCACCGTCTGGCTTGGCCATTTCCTGTGGCTGCCCGCCTGTGACGCGCCCGGCGTGAACCCTGATCACGCGGGACTGCGCTCTCAATGCGCAGCCTCCCAGTTCGCCCCCACCCCCACACCCACCCGCAGCGGCACGTTCAGCTGCGCCACGTTGCACATGCGCGCCGGCAGTTCGGCACGCACGCGGTCGAGCTCGGCTTCCGGCACTTCGAGGATGAGTTCGTCGTGTACCTGGAGCAAGAGCTTGCTGGCGAGTTTTTCTTCGTCCAGCCAGCCTTGCACGGCAATCATCGCCAGCTTGATGAGGTCGGCGGCGGTGCCCTGCATCGGCGCGTTGATCGCGGCGCGCTCAGCCCCCTGGCGGCGTTGCGGATTTTTGGCGTTGATTTCGGGCAGATACAGCCGGCGGCCGAACACGGTTTCGACGTAGCCCTGGGTGCGCGCGGCTTCGCGGGTGCGCTGCATGTAGTCGGCCACGCCGGGATAGCGCGCGAAGTAGCGGTCGATGTAGGCCTGCGCGGCGCTGCGTTCCAGGTTCAATTGCGACGCCAGCCCAAACGCCGACATACCGTAGATGAGCCCGAAGTTGATGACCTTGGCCATGCGCCGCTGGTCGGCGATCACGTCGGCGAGCGGCACGCCGAACACCTCGGCGGCGGTGGCGGTGTGGATGTCGCGGTCTTCGGCAAACGCGGTCAGGAGACCCGCGTCGCCGGAAAGATGCGCCATGATGCGCAATTCGATCTGCGAATAATCCGCCGACACCAGCACGTGGCCGGGCGGCGCGATGAAGGCTTCGCGGATACGGCGGCCCTCGGCGGTGCGCGCGGGGATATTCTGCAGGTTGGGGTCGGAACTGGCGAGCCGGCCGGTGACCGCCGTGGCCTGCGAATAACTGGTGTGCACGCGCCCGGTTTGCGGGTGGATCATCTGCGGCAGCTTGTCGGTGTAGGTCGACTTCAGCTTGGCGAGGCTGCGGTAGTCGAGAATCGCGCGCGGCAGCGGGTGGTCAAGCGCGAGCTGTTCGAGCGTTTCTTCGTCGGTCGAGGGTGCGCCGCCCGGGGTTTTCTTGACGACCGGCAGACCTTTTTGCGTGAACAGGATGTCGCCGATCTGCTTGGGCGACCCCAGGTTGAAGGGCTGGCCGGCTTCTTGATACGCGCGCTGTTCCAGTTCCAGCATTTTTTTCCCGAGTTCGCCGCTTTGCACCGCGAGCAGCTGGCGGTCGAGCAGGATGCCGTTCCTTTCCATGCGGAAGAGGATTTCAGCGACGGGCAGCTCGATTTGCCGGTAGACGAAATCGAGCTTGTCGGAGGCCGCAATCGCGGGCGCGAGCGCGTCGCGTACGCGCAGCGTCACGTCGGCGTCTTCCGCCGCGTATTCGCCGGCCCGTTCGACGGCGACTTCTTCAAAGCCGATGCGCGCCGCACCCTTGCCGGTCACGTCGTCGTAGCTGATCGTGGTGAGCCCGAGATGACGCATGGCGAGGTTGCCGAGTTCATGCGACTGGTGCGCTTCGAGCACGTAGGATTGCAACAGCGTGTCGTCGACGATGCCCTGCAAACGGATGCCGTGGTTGGCGAAAATATGGCGGTCGTACTTGAGATGCTGGCCGACGATTTTGGGGGTAGCCCTTTCAAGAACGGGCCGTAGTTTTTCCAGCGCGGCATCGCGGTCGAGCTGGGCGGGCGCGCCGGCGTAGCGATGCGCCAGCGGCAGGTAGGCGGCTTCGCCATCGGCAACGGCAAATGAAATGCCCACCAGTTCGGCCTGCATCGCGTTGAGACCGGTGGTTTCGGTGTCGAGTGCAAAGCGGGGCGCGGCCGCGAGTTTGGCGATCCAGCGATCAAGCGCCGCGTCGTCGAGGATCGTTTCATAGTGCGCCCGGTGCTCGCCGCTGTCGTTTCGTTCGGGCAGCGAGGTGTCCGCATCCTGTCCCGCCGGCGCGGATTCACCTCCAGCGGCGGCGTCGAGCTCGCGCAGCCAGGTGCGGAATTCGTAGCGGGTGTAGAGCGCGCGCAGCGCCTCGGCGTCGGGCTCGGCCGGCGTCAGTGCGTCGAGCGCAAAGGGCAGCGCCACGTCGGTCTTGATTGTGATCAGCACGCGCGCCTGCGGCAGCCAGTCGCGCGCGGCGCGCAGGTTGTCGCCGACCACGCCTTTTACGCTGTCGGCCTGCGCCGTTAAATTATCCAGCGTGCCGTATTCGGTGAGCCATTTCACGGCGGTCTTGGGGCCGACCTTGGCGACACCGGGCACGTTGTCCACGGTGTCGCCGATGAGCGTGAGGTAATCGACGATGCGCTCGGGCGGCACGCCGAACTTGGCGGCCACGCCGGGGATGTCGAGCGTTTCCTCGCTCATGGTGTTGACCAGCGTGACGTGCTCGTTGACCAACTGCGCCATGTCCTTGTCGCCGGTGGAGACGATGCTTTTGATCCCGGCGCGTGTGGCATCGACCACCAGCGTGCCGATCACGTCGTCGGCTTCCACGCCGTCGATCATCACCAGCGGCCAGCCTTCGGCGCGCACGGCTTCGTGCAGTGGTTCGATCTGGCTACGCAGGTCGTCCGGCATGGGCGGGCGGTTGGCCTTGTACTCAGGATAGAGATCGTCGCGGAAGGTCTTGCCCTTCGCGTCGAACACGCAGGCGATATAATCGGCCGGGTATTCGCGACGCAGCTTGCGCAGCATGGAGACCACGCCGCGTAGCGCGTTGGTGGGCTCGCCCTTCGAGTTGCGCAGGTCGGGCAGCGCGTGGAAAGCGCGGTACAGATACGACGAACCGTCGACCAGCAGCAGGGTTTTCCCGGTCGGATTATTTTTGGAATCGTTCACGAGGCGCTCGAAAAATGCACTTGGATAAATTGCCGGAAAGCGCCGATCCGACGCGCGCCGCCGAGATCAACTACTCGGCGCGCGAGTCGTGGCGGATGCTGGGGATTATGGCAGAGTTCGTCGAGGCGACCGAGCGTCTGGCGACCATCCGCCCGGCGGTGTCGATCTTCGGCAGCGCGCGCACACCGGCCGATCACGCCTACTACATGCTCACCGAAGACATCGCGCGCAAATTGTCGGACGCCGGCTTTTCGGTGATTTCCGGCGGCGGCCCGGGCATCATGGAGGCCGCCAACAAGGGCGCGTATTTCGGCAAATCGCCCAGCGTCGGCCTCAACATCCAGCTGCCGCACGAGCAGAGCGCCAACGCCTACCAGGACATCAGCCAGACCTTCCAGCATTTCTTCGCGCGCAAGGTGATGTTCGTGAAATTTGCCGCCGCGTACGTGGTGATGCCTGGCGGCTTCGGCACACTCGACGAGCTGACTGAAGCGCTCACCCTGGTGCAGACCGGCAAGATTCCGCGCATCCCCATCATTCTCGTCGGGTCGAAATTCTGGGCCGGGTTTGTGGAGTGGGTGAAGACCACGCTGGTCGACGAGGGCATGATCTCACCCGAGGATCTCGACCTCATGCACATCATCGACGAGCCCGCCGACGTGGTCGATGCGATCTTCAGTCATTACGAAAAACGCGGCTTCATGCCGTCGATTGCCGAACGCGAAATTCAGCTCAACCTGTAACGCACAAGTTGCACTACATTGATAAGAACACTCTGGAGCCTGTCATGCGCACCCCTGTCCTGCTTACGCTGTTTCTGTTCTCCAGCCTGGCGCTTGCCGCCGCGCCTTCTGATCGCCCGCCGGAACTGAAACCCGTGCCCGACGGCGCACCCGGCCCGGACGATGCGCCGGCGGTCACCATCAAGCCCACCAATCAGGGCCGCGTCATCGAATACCGCGCCAACGGCAAGCTCTACATGCTGAAAGTCATCCCCAAGGTCGGCAAGCCGTATTACCTCATCGACGGCAAGGGCGACGGCCAGTTTGCGCGCCAGGACAGCCTCGATTCCGGCATGCGTCCGCCGATGTGGGTGGTGAAAGAGTTTTAAGGCGGGCCGGCGCGCAGGGCCGCGCGCGGCTCGGTTAGAATCCGCAGCATGAACCCGCCCGACAATCAGGACATCCCCCGCAAAGTACCGGCCGCCCAGGGCTTTCAGTGGGTCAACGCCGGCTTCCGTTTTTACCGCAAGAACCCGCTGCTGCTGTCTGCCGCGTTCGGCGTGATCTTCGGCGTCGTCATGGCCTTGGGGCTCATTCCCAGCGTGGGCGGCGCACTGTCGGATCTGGTCTGGCCGCTGGCGGTGGCGGGCTTCATGGCGGCGTTTCGCGCGCTCGACGCCGGCCGCGAACTCGAACTGCCCGATTTCCTGTCGGGCGCGCGCGGGCCGGCCCTGCCGCTCATGACCATCGGCGCGGTGCAATTGCTGGCCATGCTTGTCATCGGCAAGATCATGCTCGGCATGGGCTTCGACCCGCAGGCCCTGATGGCCGTGGCGCAGAAAGGTGACGCCACGCCGCAGGACATGCAGGCTGTGCTCAATCAGGCTATGCCGGCGGTGCTCACCGGCTTGGCGCTTTTCACGCCGCTGATGATGGCGACCTGGTTTGCGCCTGCGCTGATACTCTTTGGCGGCGCGCGGCCCATGACCGCGCTGGGCGTCAGCCTCAAGGCCGTTGCCCGCAACTGGCCAGCCATGCTGGTGAACAGCCTGGCGCTGGGTCTGCTGCTGTTCGTGTCCGCGCTGGTGCCTTTCCTGCTGGGCCTGCTGGTGGCGATGCCTATCCTGTTCGGTTCGCTGTACGCGTCGTATCAGGCCATCTTTGCCGTGTGGGCCGAGGACAGCGCGCCGACACCTCAGGACGCCGACAAGTTGGCGTAAGCCAGCGCCAGCCACTTGGTGCCGGCGTCGCGGAATTTCACCTGTACGCGGGCGTCGCTGCCGCGTCCTTCAAAGTCGATGATGATGCCGGTGCCGAACTTGGCGTGGGCCACGCTTTGGCCGACGCGGTAGCCGGTGTCGTTGGTGGCTGCCGTGCGCGGGGCCGGGGCGGCGTAAGTGGCAGCCGGACTTTCTGCCCGCCGGTTCAAATGCAGCAGCACCTGCTCCGGCAATTCATCCAGAAAGCGTGAAGGCAGGCCGTAGCGGATCTGCCCGTGCAACATGCGCGACTGCGCGTGCGACAGAACCAAGCGCCGGCGTGCGCGCGTGATCGCCACGTACATCAGCCGCCGTTCCTCTTCCAGGCCACCTTCCTCGTGCGCGCTCTGTTCGTGCGGAAACAGGCTTTCTTCCAGCCCGGTGATGAACACGGTATGGAATTCCAGGCCCTTGGCGGCGTGCACGGTCATCAGTTGCAGCGCGTCGTGGCCGGCACCGGCCTGGTGTTCGCCGGCTTCGAGCGCAGCGTGGGCGAGAAAGCGCTCCAGCTCGGGCGGCGGGGTTTCCGTGGGTGCATCGGGTGCGGGTTCGGCGCTCAGAATGTCGCTGGCCTCTTCCGAAAACAGCGTTGCAGCGTTGACCAGTTCTTGCAGGTTTTCCAGCCGGTCAGCCCCGTCCTTGTCGGCGCGGTAGTAGTCGGCCAGCCCTGACGCTTCGATCACGTGGTCGATAGTTTCGGCGAGTGTCAGGCCCGAGGTGGCCTGTTTGATGTCCTCGATCAATTTGGCAAAACCCGCCACCTTGCCGCCCCCGGTGCACGCCGCCTGCCACAGGCTGGTGCCGGAGCGCGCGGCGGTGTTGGCGAGCTGTTCCAGCGTGCGCGCGCCCATGCCGCGCGCGGGGAAGTTCACCACGCGTAAAAATGCGCCGTCGTCTTCCGGGTTGGTCATCAAACGAAGATAGGCGAGCGCGTGCTTGATCTCCTGCCGCTCGAAAAATCGCAATCCGCCGTATACGCGGTAGGCCACACCTGCGGAAAACAGCGCGTGTTCCAGCACCCGGGATTGCGCGTTGGAGCGGTAGAGCAGCGCCATGTCCGAAAACGCCACGCCTTCGCGGTTGAGCGTCTTGGCCTCGTCAACCACGAAGCTGGCCTCGTCCTGGTCGGAATACGCCACATAGATGCGGATCGGTTCACCGTCGCCTTCGGCCGTCCACAAATTCTTGCCGAGCCGGTGCGCGTTTTGCGCGATGAGCGTGTTGGCGGCGGTGAGGATATGGCCATGGCTGCGATAGTTCTGCTCCAGCTTGATCACGTTGCCGTGCGCGAATTCGCGCTCGAACGCGGCCATGTTGGCGGTGTCGGCACCGCGAAAGGCGTAGATCGACTGGTCGTCGTCGCCCACCGCAAAGAGCGCGGCGTGCGGGCCGGCAAAGAGCTTGAGCCAGCGGTACTGCAGGACGTTGGTGTCCTGGAATTCGTCGACCAGGATGTGTTTGAAGCGGTCGCGATAGTGTTCGCGCAGCGGTTCGTTGCGATACAGCAGTTCGTACGAACGCAGCAGCAGTTCCGGAAAATCCGCCACGCCCTCGCGCTGGCATTGCGCGTCGTAGGCCTCGAACAGCTCGGCCATGCGCATCGAGTATTCGTCGAAGGCTTCGGCGTCGCGCGCCCGCCGACCCGCCTCCTTGTGGCCGTTGATGAACCACTGCACCTTCTTGGGTTCGTATTTCTCGGTATCCACGTTCATCGCCTTCATCAGCCGCTTGATCGCCGAGAGCTGGTCGGCCGAATCGAGAATCTGGAACGACTGCGGCAACCCGGACTCGCGCCAATGGGTTCTGAGGAGCCGGTTGGCCAGGCCGTGGAAGGTGCCCACCCACATGCCGCGCGTGTTGATCGGCAGCATCGCCGAAATGCGCGTGAGCATTTCCTTCGCCGCCTTGTTGGTGAAGGTCACCGCCAGGATGCCGTGCGGCGACACCTGCTGCGACTGGATCAGCCACACGATGCGCGTGGTGAGCACACGCGTCTTGCCGGAGCCCGCGCCCGCCAGAATCAGCGCGGACTCGTGCGGCAGCGTGACGGCTGCGCGCTGTTCGGGGTTGAGGGTGTCGAGTAGGGCGCTCATGTCGGGAAAAGGAAGGCGAGGGAAGATTATAGAAGCGCCAGCATGTAGGGGTGCCGATTAAGGCTTAAATGAAAAACGGAGCCCGGAGGCTCCGTTTTTCGGATGAGGCCAGAGGCTTACTTGTTCTTGTTGGCGATCATGTCCTGGATGATCGGGGCCAGGATCAGTTCCATGGCAAAGCCCATTTTGGCACCCGGCACCACGATGGTGTTGCGGCGTGACATGAACGAGTTCGGGATCAAGTTCAGCAGGTAGGGGAAGTCGACGCCCTTGGGCTCGCGGAAGCGGATGACGATGAAGCTTTCGTCCGGCGTGGGGATGTCGCGGGTGATGAAGGGGTTGGAGGTGTCGACGGTGGACACGCGCTGGAAGTTGATGTCGGTACGCGAGAACTGCGGGGTGATGTAGTTCACGTAGTCCGGCATGCGGCGCAGGATGGTGTCGACGATCACGTCGGCGGAGTAGCCGCGCTCGGCACCGTCGCGGTGGATTTTCTGGATCCATTCGAGGTTGACGATGGGCACCACGCCAATGCCGAGGTCGACGTGCTTGGACACATCCACGTCGTCGGTTTTGACGAGGCCATGCAGGCCTTCGTAGAACAGCACATCGGAGCCGCCGGGCACGTCTTCCCAGGGGGTAAATTCACCGGGGTTGAGGCTGGTGTTCAGGCGCTTGTTGTGTTCGGCCGCTTCTTCGTCGCTGTGGATGTAGTAGCGCTTTTTGCCGCTGCCGGTTTCGCCATAGGTCTTGAACAGTTCGGCCAGCTTGTCAAAGTGGTTGGCCTGGGGGCCGAAGTGGCTGAAGGAAAAATTGCCTTCGGCTTCGGCCTTTTTCACGGCGGACTTGAAATCCACACGCGACAGGGCGTGAAAGCTGTCACCTTCGATGACGGCAGCGTTGATTTTTTCGCGGAAAAAGATGTGTTCGAACGCACGCTTGACGGTGGTGGTGCCGGCACCGGACGAACCCGTGACCGCGATGACGGGGTGCTTTTTGGACATGTGGAGACTCCCTGAAGGATGGCTGGAAACAAAAGCGAAACCCCCGCATTCTACCCGCAAGGGGCAGGCCGCGGTAGTAAGGTGCAAAAGCGCCCACATCCACATAGTCTTTGCGCGGGTGGAGGCGTGTCAGCCACGGGTCAGTCTTCAGGTTGGCGTGTACTTACATCGAAAACTCCAGCCGCTCCTCTACTTTTTTCAGGGCGGCCAGGGCACAGGCTGCATCCTTCTCGCCGCCCGGCGCGCCGGATATCCCGACTGCACCGATCAGACTGCCCGCCGCGCGGATCGGCAGTGCGCCGTCCATGACGATGAGGCCGTCCATGTGGTTGAGTTCAGGACGGATATCGCCACGCGCGGCACGAAAAGCCCCGGAGTCGATGCCGGACATGATGGTCATGCCGGCCTTGCGCTCGGCAATTTCCAGCGTGTGGCGTGCGGCCAGGGTGTCACGCAGCGCGACCTGCACGTTGCCGGCGCGATCGAGCACCACGGCCGAGACGTTGTAGCCGTCCTGGCGGCAGGCTTCGACCGAGCCCATGGCAATGTCGCGGGCGAGTTCCAGGCCGATCTGTTTGACGGACACCATGTCGGTGGCGTGGGCGGGCAGGGCAAAGGCGAGGGCGGTGGCAGAGAGCAGGGATTTCATGGGGTCTCCTTGGTTGTTCGGGAAAGAATGCGACCCGTCCGCAGGGCCGGTGTTCCCGCAGGCGGGGCCGGGGCTGGGCGGTATAATCAGCCGCCTTATTTTGAGCGCTGCCAGCAATGCAAGAAAAGTATCTCCCCCAGGACATCGAATCTGCCGCGCAGGCCCGCTGGGCCGAAGCCGGCGCGCACCGTGCCCTGGACGCCTCCGACAAGCCGCGCTATTACTGCCTGTCGATGTTCCCGTATCCGTCGGGCAAGCTGCACATGGGGCATGTGCGCAACTACACCATCGGCGACGTGCTCGCGCGCTACCACGCCATGCGCGGGTTCAACGTGATGCAGCCCATGGGCTGGGACGCGTTCGGCTTGCCCGCCGAAAACGCCGCGATTGCCAACAACGTGCCGCCGGCGGCGTGGACCTATTCGAACATCGACCACATGCGCACGCAGCTGAAAGCGTTGGGTCTGGCGATCGACTGGGACCGCGAGCTCGCCACCTGCAAGCCGGATTACTACCGCTGGGAGCAGTGGCTGTTTACCCGCCTGTTCGAGAAGGGCGTGATCTACAAGAAGATGGCGAGCGTGAACTGGGATCCGGTCGATCAGACGGTTCTGGCCAACGAACAGGTGATCGACGGGCGCGGCTGGCGCTCGGGCGCGCTGGTCGAAAAGCGCGAGATTCCCATGTATTTCTTCCGCATCACGCAGTACGCGGATGAACTGCTGACCGGCCTCGACACGCTGCCGGGCTGGCCCGAGCGCGTGAAAACCATGCAGGCCAACTGGGTCGGCAAGAGCACCGGCGTGCGGCTGGCGTTCAAGGTGCCCGGCAGCGAGGAACTGCTGTGGGTCTTCACCACCCGCGCCGACACGCTGATGGGCGTGACCTTCGTCGCGGTCGCCGCCGAACATCCGCTCGCCACGCGCGCCGCCGAGAGCAATCCCGCGCTCGCCGGCTTCATCAATGAATGCAAGCAGGGTTCGGTCGCCGAGGCCGACATGGCGACGATGGAAAAGAAGGGCATGGACACCGGCTTGAAGGTGATCCATCCGCTTTCCGGAGAAGCAGTCCCGGTGTGGGTCGGCAACTACGTCTTGATGAGCTACGGCGAAGGTGCGGTGATGGCCGTGCCGGCGCACGATGAGCGGGATTTTGGATTTGCGCAGAAGTACGGCTTGCCGATCAAGCAGGTCATCGGCGTCGAGGGCGAAGCGTTCTCGCTTGACGCATGGGCCGAGTGGTATGGCGACAAGCAGCGCGGCGTGTGCGTGAATTCGGGAAAATACGACGGCCTGAATTACGAACAAGCGGTGGACGCCATCGCCGCTGATCTGGAAAAACTTGGCCTCGGCGAAAAGAAAACCCAGTTTCGGCTCCGCGACTGGGGCATTTCGCGCCAGCGTTACTGGGGCTGCCCGATTCCCATCGTGCATTGCGACCACTGCGGCGACGTGCCCGTGCCCGCCGAACAATTACCGGTGGTGCTGCCGGAAGACGTGGTGCCCGACGGCTCCGGCAACCCGCTCAACAAACGCGCGGATTTCGTGAATTGCGCCTGCCCCCAGTGTGGCCAACCCGCGCGCCGTGAAACCGACACGATGGACACCTTCGTCGAATCGAGCTGGTATTACGCGCGCTATGCCTGCCCCGACGCCAATCAAATGCTGGATGATCGGGCGAATACCTGGCTGCCGGTCGATCAGTACATCGGCGGCATTGAGCACGCGATCCTGCATTTGCTGTACGCGCGCTTTTTCCACAAATTGATGCGCGACGAAGGGCTGGTGTCGTCTGACGAACCCTTCAAAAACCTGCTCACGCAGGGCATGGTCATCGCCGAAACCTTCTACCGCGAAGACGCCAGCGGCAAAAAAACCTGGTTCAACCCGGCGGATATCGAACTGCGCGACGGTGCGCACATTTGCAAGACCGACGGCGTGCCCGTGACCCACGGCGGCACCGAAAAGATGTCGAAGTCGAAGAACAATGGCGTCGATCCGCAGGCGCTGATTGACCAGTACGGTGCCGACACGGCGCGGCTCTTCACCATGTTTGCCGCGCCGCCCGAGCAGAGTCTGGAATGGTCGGATTCCGGCGTGGAAGGCGCGAACCGGTTTTTGCGCAAGTTGTGGAAGGCGAGCTTCGAGCACGTGCAGACGGGCGTCGTGGCTGCGTACACGGGCGGCGAACTCGACGATACGGCAAAAGCGCTGCGCCGCCAGCTGCATCAAACCCTGCAGAAAGTCGCCGACGACATCGAGCGCCGCAAGCAGTTCAACACCGCGATTGCCGCGAACATGGAGCTGATGAACGCGCTGGCGAAGTTCGATGGCATGGATGCGCCCCAGCGCGCGGTGCGGCAGGAAGTGCTCGAAGCCGTCGTCGCCATGCTCGCGCCCATCGTGCCGCATATCTGCGAAGCCTTGCAGGCCGAACTCAAGCCCGGCGCGCCGCTGGCGTGGCCGGCGGTGGACGAAGCCGCGCTGGTGCAGGACGAAATCGAGCTGATGATTCAGGTGAACGGCAAGCTGCGCGGGCAGATCAAGGTTCCCGCCAGCGCGGACAAGGCCGCCATCGAAGCCGCCGCGCTGGCGAGCGACACCGTGCAGAAGCACAGCGAAGGCAAACCGCCGAAGAAAGTGGTGGTGGTGCCGGGGCGTTTGGTTAATATCGTCGTATGAAGCGCCGCGCTTTCCTTGCCCTGACGCCCGCCCTGCTCCTTGCGGGATGCGGTTTCGAGCTGCGTCGCTACGACGGCGTGCCGTTTGCCACGGTTTTTGTCGACGCTGAGCCCGGCAATGCGGTGGCGCAAAGGCTGCGCACCCTGCTCACGGCGGGGGGCAGGACGAAACTGGCGGCCACGGCCGCCGAAGCCGAGGCGGTGTTGAAGCTCACTCGCGACGAGCGCCGCAAGAACATCCTGTCGCTGTCGGGTGCCGGCCGGGTGACGGAATACCGGCTGGGTCTGCTGGTGAGCTATAGCGTGATCGGGCGCGACGCGCGGGTGCTGGCGGAAAGCGAAACCATCGAACTCACGCGCGACCTCACCTACGACGATTCGCAGCTCTTGGCCAAGGGCGCGGAAGAAAGCCTGCTTTACCGCGACATGGACGAAAGCGCCGCCATGCGCATCCTGCGCCGCTTGCAGGCGCTGCAACCGGCCAACGGCCGATCCTGATGACTATTGCGGCCGACCGTCTGCCCGAGCAGCTTGCGCGCGGGCTGGCTGCGCTATACGTGGTGACGGGCGACGAGCCGCTGGCCGCGCAGGAAGCGGGCGACGCCATTCGCGCGGCGGCGCGCGCAGCCGGGCACACCGAGCGCAGCGTGCATACGGTGCAGGGCAAAACCAACTGGCAGGCGATCTTCGCCAGCGGCGACAATCTCTCGCTGTTTGCCGAGCGCCGCCTCAGCGAAATCCGCATTCCGTCCGGCAAGCCTGGCGTGGACGGCGCCAAAGCGCTGGAAACCTACGCCGGCAAGCTGCCGCCCGACACGCTCACGCTCATCAGCCTGCCCGGCCTCGACTGGAAAACCCAGCAGAGCCGCTGGTTCGCCGCGCTGGCCAAAGCCGGCGTGGTGGTCGAGGCCAGGCCGGTCGAGCGCGCCGCGCTACCGGGCTGGATCGAGCGCCGGCTGGCCAAGCAGGGCCTCGCCGCCGAGCGCGATGCGCTGGCGTTGCTGGCCGATCAGGTCGAAGGCAATCTGCTCGCCGCGCAGCAGGAAATCGACAAGCTCGCCCTGTTGCTGCCGCCGGGCAAGGTGACGCGGGCGGATGTGGAGCGGGCGGTCGTGGACGTCAGCCGGCTCGAAGCCGATGCGTTGGCCGACGCGCTGTATGCGGGCGACGCCGCACGCTTTGCGCAGATTGTGATCGACCTCAGGGACAGCGGCGAAGCCGTGCCGGCCATGCTGTGGCAGGTGGCGTCGGCGGTTCAATTGCTGCTCAGGCTAAAATTAGCCGTTACGCGGGGCGACAGTCTGGCAGTGCTGACGCGCGCGCTGTGGGGCCGCGACAAGCAACGCGCGCCGCAGATAGAACGTGCGGTGAAGCGGCTGGAACTCGGTTGTATCGAAACCGCGCTTGCCCTGCTCGCCAAAACCGACCGTCAGGCCAAAGGGCTGGACCGGCTCGGCGACCCCTGGGATACCTTGCTGGAAATGGGGCGGGTGCTGTCTGCCCCACCAAGAACCGGAACCAAACATGGACGTTAAAGCCTACATGCAGACCCTGGGCCAGCAGGCCCGTTCCGCCAGCCGTGCCATGGCGCGCGCGGAAACCCGTGCCAAGAACGAGGCGCTTGCCACCCTGGCCCGTTTGCTGCGCAGTGCCGGCCCGGCGCTGGCCGCAGCCAATGCGCAGGACATCACCCAGGCCGAAGCTGCCAGTCTCGCCGCGCCCATGGTCGACCGCCTGCGCTTCACGGAGAAGGTGATCGACACCATGGCCGAAGGCTGCGAACAGCTCGCCGCCATGCCCGATCCGGTTGGCGAAATCACCGGCGTCAAACGTCGCCCCACCGGCATCAGCGTGGGCCAGATGCGCGTGCCGCTGGGCGTGTTCGGCATGATTTACGAAAGCCGCCCCAACGTCACCATCGAAGCCGCTTCGCTGGCCATCAAAAGCGGCAACGCCTGCATCCTGCGCGGGGGGTCGGAAGCCCTGCATTCCAACCTGGCGCTCTGGAAGCTTGTGCAACACGCCCTGACCGAGGCCGGCCTGCCGGCCGCCGCCGTGCAACTGGTGGAAACGACAGACCGTGCTGCCGTGGGCGAACTCATCACCATGCCCGGCTTCGTCGACGTGATCATCCCGCGTGGCGGAAAAGGCCTGATCGAGCGCATCACGAACGAAGCCACCATTCCCGTCATCAAGCACCTCGATGGCAACTGCCACACCTACATCGACGCGGAGTTCGATCTGGACATGGCCCTGCGGGTGACCGAAAACGCCAAAACGCAGAAATACAGCCCCTGCAACGCCACGGAATCCTTGCTGGTGCACGCGCAGGCCGCCGCCACCTTCCTGCCGCGCATCGGAGCCATTTTCGCCGCCAAGGGGGTGGAGATGCGTTGCGATGCCGCGTCCAGAACCCTGCTCGCTGCCGTGCCCGATGCGAACCTGGCCGATGCCACGGAAGCCGACTGGTCGATGGAATACCTGGCACCGATCATCAGCGTCAAAATCGTCGGGCATCTGGACGAAGCCATCGCGCATATCAATCGCTACAGCTCACACCACACCGACGCCATCCTCACGACGAACCATCCCAACGCCATGCGGTTCCTGCGTGAGGTGGATTCCGCCAGTGTCATGATCAACGCCTCGACCCGCTTCGCCGATGGTTTCGAATACGGCCTGGGTGCGGAAATCGGCATTTCCACCGACAAGATCCACGCGCGCGGCCCGGTGGGCCTCGAAGGGCTCACCAGCCAGAAATGGGTCGTGCTGGGAGACGGCCACGTCCGCGCCTGAGGCCGCGCCCGTCGGTGTCTTTGGCGGAACCTTCGACCCGGTTCATCTCGGTCATTTGCGCCTGGCCGAGGAAATGGCGGATGCCCTCGGGCTGGCCGAGGTGCGCTTCATGCCGGCGGGCCAGCCGCCGCATCGCGGCGCGCCGCGCACCGACGCGCGCCACCGGCTGGAAATGACGCGCCGCGCCGTCGCCGGCAACTCGCGTTTTGGCGTCGACGACCGTGAAATCCGCCGCGACGCGCCGAGCTATACCGTCGAATCGCTGACCGCGTTGCGCACCGAACTGGGCGCGGTGCGTCCGGTCTGGCTGTTGTTGGGGGCAGACGCGTTTCTGGGCTTGCCGGGGTGGCACGACTGGACGCGATTGTTCGCGCTGGCGAACATTGCCGTGGCCGAGCGGGCAGAAGCCCCAGCGCTCCAGCCCAGCGTCCTGCCGGAAGCGCTGCGTCGGGAGATCGCAGATCGTCGGGTGGGCAGCGCGGATGCCCCGGCAGGGGGCGTGCGTTTTCTCCGCATGACGCCGCTCGCCATTTCGGCCACCGCCATCCGCGACGCGCTCGCCCAGGGAAAAAGCGCACGCTACCTGCTGCCCGATTCCGTACTCGATTACATACAGGAAAATCACCTTTACGCATGAAACTCAAAGACAAGATCCAACTCATCGTCAACGCGCTGGAAGACATCAAGGGGCGCGACATCGTCGTGCTCGACACGCACAAACTCACCTCGCTGTTCGAGTGCATGGTGATCGCCACCGGCGAATCGAACCGGCAGACCCGGGCGCTCGCCGCCAACGTGCACGACAAGGTGAAGGAAGCCGGCGAATACGTCGGCAATACCGAAGGCGAAGACACCGGCGACTGGGTGTTGCTCGACCTGGGCGAGGTCATCGTCCACGTGATGCAGCCCGCCGCGCGCGCGCATTACAACCTCGAAGAATTGTGGGGCGCAGGTCAGGCCGCACGCGCGCGCAGTGCAGCCAAATAAGGCGTGAAACTCAGCCTCATCGCCGTCGGCCACAAAATGCCGGGCTGGATTGCCGCTGGCGTGGAAGACTACGCGCGGCGCATGCCGCCCGACCTGCCGCTTTCGCTGATCGAACTCAAACCCGGCCACCGGGTGGCGGGCGAAGACGGCGATAAAGCGCGCAAACTCGAAGCCGAACGCATTCTGGCGGCGCTGCCGCCGGGCAGCGTGCCGGTGGTGCTGGACGAACGCGGCACCCAGGTCACCACGCGCGAACTGGCAGACTGGTTGCGCGGCTGGATGCACGAAGGCGTGTCGCCTGCCTTTATCATTGGCGGGGCCGACGGGCTGGATGCCAGCGTCAAGGCGCGCGCCGGCAAACTACTCGGTTTGTCGAAGCTGACGCTGCCGCACGCGCTGGCCAGGGTCATGCTGGTTGAGCAGTTGTACCGCGCGAGCTGTATTTTGAAGAACCATCCATACCATCGGGACTGAATCCATGCTGGTCGACAAACGCATTTATCTGGCTTCGCAATCGCCGCGCCGTCGCGAACTATTGAAGCAGATCGGCGTGGCCTTCGATGTGTTGCCGCTGCGTGCCGTGCCGGGCCGGCTCGACGTGATCGAAGTGCCCGGGGCAGGAGAATCTGCCGTGGCGTTTGCCGAGCGTATGGCCACCGAAAAAGCGGCCTGCGGCTGGCGCGCGGTCGATGCGCGGCGGCTGCTGCGCTTTCCGGTGCTGGGGGCCGATACCGTGGTGGAACTCGACGGTGCGATTCTGGGCAAGCCGGCGGATCGCGCCGAGGCCGAAGCCATGCTCGCCCGTTTGTCCGGCGGCGTGCACCGGGTGCACACCGGCGTGGCCGTGCAGCACGAAGACCGGCTGGAAATCCGCCTGTCGTCGTCGACCGTGCGGTTTGCGCGGCTCGACGCCGGGGCCATCGCACGCTATCTGGATACGGGCGAATACCTCGGCAAGGCCGGCGCGTATGGCATCCAGGGCCGCGCCGGGGCGTTTGTCGAACATATCGACGGCAGCTACAGCGGCATCGTGGGCCTGCCGTTATACGAGACAGCGGCGTTGCTCCGGCATTTTGGCCTTACAGCCTGAACGCAGTTTTCAAATCCGGGCAGATGGATAAACCGTCTGCCCCGATTTGAAAATCCATCGGGCTTTGCCATGAGCGAAGAAATCCTCGTCAACGTCACGCCGCAGGAAACGCGCGTGGCGGTGATGCATCTGGGTGCGGTGCAGGAACTCCACATCGAGCGCGCGCAATGCCGCGGGCTGGTGTCCAACATCTACATGGGCCGCGTGGTGCGCGTGCTGCCCGGGATGCAGTCGGCGTTCATCGACGTGGGGCTAGAGCGCGCCGCCTTCCTGCACGTGGCCGACATCTGGGAAGACCGCCACGCGGGCGAGCCCGAGCGTCCCATCGAGCAAATCCTGCACGAAGGCCAGTCGCTCATGGTGCAGGTCATCAAGGATCCCATTGGCACCAAGGGCGCGCGGCTGTCCACCCAGATCAGTTTTGCCGGGCGTTATCTCGTCTACCTGCCGCAGGAAACGCACATCGGCATCTCGCAAAAAATCGAAGGCGAGGAAGAACGCGAACACCTGCGGCAGAAACTGCACGACCTGATGCCCGCCGACGCCAGCGGCGGGTTCATCGTGCGCACCATGGCCGAAACCGCAGAAGACACGGAAATCGAAGCCGACATCGCCTACCTGCAACGGCTGTGGAAAAGCATCAAAGAGCGCGGCAACTGCGTCGTGCCCTGCCTCTTGTACCAGGATCTCGACCTGTCGCTGCGCGTGCTGCGCGATTTCGTCAACCGCGACACCGGCCGCATCCAGATCGACTCGCGCGAAACCTACCAGCGCATGCTCGACTTTGCGCTCAACTACACCCAGACCGTCGCCGACAAACTCCAGCATTACGGGGCCGACCGCCCGCTGTTCGACGTCTACGGCATCGAAGGCGAAATCGAAAAAGCGCTGGGCCGGCGCGTCGATCTCAAATCCGGCGGCTATCTCATCATCGACCAGACCGAAGCGCTGACCACGGTGGATGTGAACACCGGCGGCTTCGTCGGCGCGCGCAACTTTGACGACACCATCTTCAAGACCAATCTCGAAGCCGCGCAGGCCATTGCCCGGCAGCTGCGCCTGCGCAACCTGGGCGGCATCGTCATCATCGACTTCATCGACATGGACAACCCGGCGCACCAGGAAGCCGTGCTCGCCGAACTGAAAAAAGCCCTGGCGCGCGACCCCACCCGCACCACCGTCAGCGGTTTTTCCGCGTTGGGGCTGGTGGAAATGACGCGCAAGCGCACGCGCGAATCACTGGCCCACATCCTGTGTGAATCCTGCCCCACCTGCCAGGGGCGCGGCGAAATCAAGACCGCGCAAACCGTGTGCTACGACGTGCTGCGCGAAATCCTGCGCGAAGCCCGCCAGTTCGACGCGCGCGAATTCCGCATCGTCGCCGCGCAAAGCGTGATCGATCTCTTCCTCGACGAAGAATCCGGCAGCCTCGCGCAACTCATCGAGTTCATCGGTAAGCCGGTGTCGATGCAGGTGGAAACGGCCTATCCGCAGGAGCAGTACGACATCATCCTGTTGTGAGCGGAGGGGCTTTGAATCGTGATTCGTGCAACTCGCAGGGTCTGACATGAAGCCCCGTGCGCCCGCGTACTGGAAAACCGCCTGCCTCGAACTCGCCGCTGCCGACCCGGTAATGGCCGCGCTCATCGCGCGTTACCCCGATTGCGTGCTGGGCACACGCGGCGATCCTTTCCAGACTTTGGCCCGTGCCATCGTCGGGCAGCAGATATCAGTGAAGGCGGCGGACAGCATCTGGTCGCGGTTTGAGAGCCGGGCCGGCCGCGTCGTGCCGCAGCAGATCGCCATGCTGGAAGCCGAAGCGCTCGCCGCCTGCGGGCTGTCCCGTCGCAAGGTGGAATACCTCCAGGATCTGGCGGGGCATTTTGTCGATGGCCGGATCGACCCGACACGCTGGGTGGATCAGGATGACCCAACCGTCATCGCCGAACTCACCGACGTGCGCGGCATCGGCCGCTGGACCGCCGAGATGTTCCTCATCTTCAACCTGCGCCGGCCCGACATCTGGCCGGTGGACGACATTGGCCTGCAGAAGGCGGTGGCCGTGCATTACCTCGACGGAGAACGGCCCACGCCCCAAGCCTTGCTGAAAGCCGGCGAGCGCCACGCGCCCTGGCGCACGGTCGCCACCTGGTATCTCTGGCGCAGCCTCGATCCGGTGGTGGTGCAGTACTGAAACCTCGCCGCGTTTTTCTGGTCGGAATGGAGGCCCTGCCGTGCTCCAGAACGGTTGGAGCGCCCCGGTTTTATTCGTACACTGAAATCACTTTCCCATCAGGAGCGCAGCATGACCGGCAATCTCTCCGACCTGATCGACACCGTGCAGAAGAACTGCATGATCGCCGACGCGCGGCACGCGCGCGACATGACCATGTGCACGTTTTTGCTCGAAATGCGCGAGTACTTCCGCTGGGAAATGGAACTGCCCTACAGCGCACGCCTGCCCAAGGACGAACTCGGCGACTGGCTGAACGCCCGCGAAAGCGAATGGGACGCGCTGGAAGCATCCGACTTTGCCCCGCTGCCGCTCAACGAGTCGGGGATCGACCCCTTTGAAGCTGGCGACATCAACCGTGCACTCATGCCGCAGGGCCTGGTCTATAGCAGCGGCCTCGGCCGCTTCCGCAAACCGCATTTCGTGCTGGCCGAACTCAAGCGCGCCGAAGTCCGCGAAGGCGTGCAGGTGCTGGTGGCCGGCTGCGAATACGCCCGCGACCTGATCGCGCCGCCCGCCGCCATGCGCGACGGGGCCATCTTTTTGCGCATGGACGCCGTGCGGCGCTTTCTCTGGAACAAATACGAAGAATGGTCGTACAAGGAGCGCGACACCGCGCTGGGCCGGGCCTTTGCGCACTATGACTTTGAGCGCGATGTGGAGCGCGGCCTGGATCGTATGTCAGAGGCCGAGGCCGAAGCGATGATCCTGCACGAAGTGGGCGAAGCCCGCGCCGAAAAACTGCTCGGCCCCGACTGGCCCGAGATGCTCGGGCGGCTCAATGCGCGCCATGCCGAACTGCTGGCGCGCGCCGTGCGCGACCACCTCGCCGATTGTCTCGTGACCCTGCCCACCCTGATCGAACGCGACGCCGCCGGCTCGCTGCATTTTTATCTGGCCAACCTGTCGGGGCAGCGCCGCGCGTTGTTTCCGTCTTTGCCGCTGGCGTACGAGCGCTGGCTGGCGACGGGGGATGCCACCGCCCTCCGCGAATTGGCAAAACAGGGCGAGGCACACTGGCTGAACGCAGCGCAGCACCTGATGGACATGGCGCGCGACCCCGAAGGTGCCGACGCCCGTCTGCACGCGCTTGCAACGGGTGACCTGGCTGGCTTGAAGCTGTAGCTGCTTGGTGCGGTGCGTTGCACCCGCGTCGATTCACCCGCGCTGCATCAAAAACCCCCGGCTGGAAAAGATGCAGGGTTGCCGGGATGGGGTAACGGCAGAGAAGGGTGGGGCAGATGGTTGTTTGTCGGCCATTGCTACGATTGGCATTCAGAGTAAGCCAAGTCAGCTATGCCCCACATAGTGCTTACCGATTCAAATTGAGATTGAATGCTTATGCGGCGCGGCGCGTAAGCACCAAATTTTTGCAAGATTGACGGAGCCAACAAAGCTCGAATAGAGTCGAGCCAGATCACGGAACGCGCAATGCACGCGAGCCGACCTTGCGGAAGAATAATTTGGATAAGTCGCGAAGGAGAGGGGCGTCATGCTCGTGTATGTGAACAGTTTTCTGTTTGAACCGGCGCAGGGACGAGACCAGATCATTCAGCTCGTGGCCAAATGGGTGGGGCAACGCGCTAAGAGTTATGTCGATGCCGCGCGGCTTACCGAGGGTATCCGTGAGCTGAAACTCAAGGACGGTAGTATGTTGAGTTCACGCGCTACGTTGACTGACGACAAGGGGAAAGCCTTTCCGTTCTGGTTCTGCGCGCAGCTCAGCCATCGGGACGAAAAAATCTCGGGTAGACGGTGGGTCACCGAAGTCGGTCTACGTCAGGAAGCCGAGGGACAACCTGTCGAGTGCTCTTTGCTGTTGAGAACCGGAGCGTGTCCTGAATTTTGTGTAAACGGCGTTTCGGTTAGTGCTGAGGCATTCTGTCCCCGAACTGGATCGTAAATCGGTTCAGGGCGGCTTTCCAGTCCCGGATTGGCATTGTCCATTTGGCG